>CAMYCF010000001.1 GCA_947254375.1 uncultured Mobilibacterium sp.
CAGATAGCTCAGTTGGTAGAGCAAGGGACTGAAAATCCCTGTGTCCTTGGTTCGACTCCGAGTCTGGGCACCACGAAGATCTCCGCAGTGCGGGGATTTTTGTTTGTCCGCACTTTTATTTGGATGCCGATAGGAGTAAAATCACTGTGTTAAATGTTTTTTCATCGGAAAGGAGCCACTAATGAAAGAATTCAAGCCTTTTAAGGAAGGCAAGGTAAGGGAGATATACGACAACGGAGATACGCTGATAATGGTAGCGACCGACAGGATCTCCGCGTTCGATCACATATTGAAGAACGATATCAAAGGCAAGGGCGTCGTCCTTACGCAGATGTCGAAATTCTGGTTCGACCTCACGAGCGACATCGTCCCGAATCACATGATTTCCGTCGATACGAAAGACATGCCTGAATTCTTCAGAAATGAGCGCTTTGGGGGAAGAAGCATGATGTGCCGCAAGCTGGAAATGATGCCGGCGGAGTGCATCGTCCGCGGATACATCACGGGCTCCGGCTGGAAGAGCTACAAGGAAACGGGAAAAGTCTGCGGGATAGAGCTCCCTGAAGGGCTCAAAGAATCGCAGAAACTGCCGGAACCGCTTTTTACACCGAGCACGAAGGCGGAACTCGGTGAGCATGACGAGAATATTTCTTACGAGAAAATGGCCGAGATATTCGAAAAGGCTTATCCGGGTAAGGGTAAAAAATACGCGGAAGACGTAATGGACAAGACCCTCGCCGTCTATAAAAAGTGCGCGGAGTACGCGCTCGAACACGGCATCATCATCGCCGACACGAAGTTCGAGTTCGGACTCGACGAAAACGGAGAGATCGTCCTCGGAGACGAGATTCTCACTCCGGACAGCTCGAGGTTCTGGCCTCTCGAAGGATACGAGGAAGGAAAATCGCAGCCGTCGTACGATAAGCAGTATGTAAGGGATTGGCTTAAGGCGAATCCGGACAGCGGATATGAGCTGCCGCAGGACGTCATCGACAGGACGATCGAGAAATACGAGGAAGCGTACGAGCTTTTGACGGGCAAAAAACTGTAAGCGCGGGCAGCACCGAATAGAAGACACAGAATAAAAGATAAAGGCGGATCAGATCGATCCGCCTTGTTTTATGTTTCGCCGCTTAAGCTCGGCGTGTATCCCGTTCAGTATCGTCCGTTTTTTGTAAGACCACCACGGCGATACGAGGATGCTCCGTTTGGCGTCGCCCGTAAGCCTGTGTATGGTGACCTCCGGCGGGATGATGCCGATGATGTCGGCCACGAGCGATATGTAATCGTCCATGGAGCCGAATGGGATGTAATCGGGCATCTGTTCGTAGAGAGGCGAACCTTTTACGACGTTCAGAAGGTGAAGTTTTATGCCGAATATTTTTTTATCAGAAAGATAGGAGACCGTCTCGATCATGTCATTGCGCGACTCACCGGGAAGGCCGAGTATGACGTGGACGACGGTTTTTATATTCCTCTCGTTCAGCCGGCGAAGCGCCTCTTCAAAGTCGCTGAGGCCTGAGCAGAGGTTCATCGCCTCGCGCGTGCGCGGGTGTATCGTCTGGAGACCGAGCTCGACCCAGAGGAAGTGCTTTTCGTTTATCTCGCCTAAGAGGTCCGCGACTTCGTCCGAAATGCAGTCGGGGCGCGTCGACACGGCAAGACCGCAGATCTTAGGGTTTTCGAGGGCGCCGTAAAATTTCTCACGGAGCTCCGGGACGGGTGCGTATGTGTTCGTGTGGTTCTGGAAATACGCGATATACCCGGCCGCGTTCGGCCATTTTCGCGATAAAAGTTCTATCTGACCGTCGATGTCCGACGAGAATTCGCCGGAACCTTCGGACGAGCAGAAAGCGCAGCCGCCGTATCCGGCAGTGCCGTCGCGGTTCGGGCACGTAAAACCTCCGTCGATCGAAAGTTTTATAACCTTGCCGCCGAACTTTTTTTTCAGGTAGTCACTTATTGAATTGTAGTAGTTTTCAAGGTCTTGCAATCTTTTTACCTATAAAAAAAGCATTGTTTGTGATATAATATCTGGGATTATTTTTACGGAGGAACACCGTGTATCTTTTCAGGGCTGAAACGAAAATGTACATGAGCGACGGGCTTTATGACCCGGCTTGGAGGCGCGGACCCGAGGAGCGGGTGAGGCCGACCGTTTTGCTGCACGCATGCTGCGGACCGTGTGCCACTTCGTGCGTGGAAAGGCTGATAAACGATTACTCCGTTACGTTGTTTTATTATAATCCAAATATAACGGATGTTGAAGAGTATTTGGCGAGGAGAGAGGGCCTGCTGAAGTTCATAAAGGCTTTCAACGCCGAGCACGAGCCGGCATCGCGCGTCGGTTACATAGAGGGCGCGTACGAACCGGAACTTTTCCTCCGAGCGGCGCGGGACATGGAGAACGAGCCGGAAGGCGGGAGCCGGTGCACGATGTGTTTTACGAGTAGGCTTTACGGTACGGCGGCGATGGCGAAAAGGATAGGAGCCGATCTCTTTTCGACGACGATGACGGTGAGCCCGCATAAAAATCACGAGGTGATCGCGGGAGCGGGCCGGAAGATCGCGGAGATCACGGGCACGAACTACCTCGACGAGGACTTTAAGAAGAATGACGGCTTCAGAAGAAGCACAGAACTGTCGAAGGAGTACGGTCTGTACAGGCAGAATTACTGCGGTTGCCGCTTTTCGATGAGGTAGCGCAGTAATATATATAAACAAAAAATTTGGAGAAGAAAGTATGAGCAGTTTATTCATTCCGGAAGGTTATCACACGATCCTCGATCAGCAGGAGACCCAGAGGGCGATCAAAAAGATCAAGGACTATTTCCAGCAGGAGCTGGCGTACGGCCTGCAGCTTCGCAGGGTAACGGCGCCGCTTTTCGTGTTCCCGGAATCGGGACTCAACGATACGCTGAACGGCGTCGAAAGATGCGTCGAGTTCACGATCAAGGACATGGACGAAAGGAAGGTCGAGATCGTTCAGTCACTTGCGAAGTGGAAGAGGATGGCCCTCGGTAAGTACGGCATAGAGCCGGGCCACGGGATATACACGGACATGAACGCCATAAGGCGCGATGAGGAGCTCGACAATCTCCACTCGATATACGTAGACCAGTGGGACTGGGAGAAGGTCATAACGCCTGAACAAAGGACGGGTGAATACCTCGAAGAGACGGTCATCACCATTTACAACGCGATGAAGAACCTCGGAGATTACGTCAACAGGCTTTACAGGGACATCAACAACGACATTCCGAACGAGATAACTTTTATCACCTCGCAGGAACTCGAGGACATGTATCCGACGAAGACGCCTAAAGAGCGCGAGAACATCATCGCGGAAAAGTACGGGGCAGTATTCATCAAGAAGATCGGCGGCAGGCTGAAGTCCGGAGAGAAGCACGACGGAAGGGCGCCCGACTACGACGACTGGGAGCTGAACGGAGATATAATACTCTGGAACGACGTTCTCGGAAGAGCGTTCGAGCTCTCCTCGATGGGAATAAGGGTAGACTCCGAGTCGATGAAGCGCCAGCTCGAGACAGACGGCAAGCTCGAGAGACTCGATCAGCCGTTCCACAGGGACGTCGTCGAAAACAGGCTTCCGCTCTCGATCGGCGGCGGAATAGGCCAGAGCCGCATATGCATGTACTTCCTCAAAAAGGCGCACATCGGTGAGGTCCAGGTCGCTGTCTGGCCGGAGCACATGATAGAAAAATGCATGGAGAACGATATATTTTTATTGTGATCCTCAAGGCGGCATCTGCGGGATATGCCGTATAATTTAATAAAAAGTGAAAGGAGTTCGTGTTCATGCAATATATCGATGTGATAGTGGATAATAAAAGTGAATATACGGACTCCCTTTTTACATACAGGGCTCCTGACGACGTTCGGAGAGGCGACCTCGTTTCGGTCGATTTTGCAAAAAGGAAAAAGCCGATAGACGCCTACGTCATCGCGACGGGCGTCGAGCCGTCTTTCAGCCGCGATAAAATAAAAGACGTTTCGGCCGTCATCAAAGAAGGCTCGCTGTCCGAAGAGGCGGTGGAAACGGCGGCGTGGATAAGGGACAGGTACGGTGTAAAATATATAGAAGCCCTGAAACTTTTTGCCGTTCCGAGGACGAAGAGGACGAAGGAGCCGTCGCCGCTCAAACTGAAAGAGGCACCCGAGATAGAGCTGAACGGAGAGCAGAAGGCGGCGCTCAAAGAGATATCGGACTCGATAGAAAAAGGAAGCGGCGACGTTTTTCTCCTGAAAGGCGTCACGAACAGCGGGAAGACGGAAGTGTATATGAAGGCCGCGGAAAAGGCGGTCGAGACGGGGAAAACGGCGATAATACTTTCGCCGGAGATAGCGCTTTCGCGCCAGACGGAAAAGCGGTTCAAGGCGAAGTTCGGAGCGGAGAACGTGGCGGTCCTCCACAGCAAGCTCACGTCCGTCGAAAAATACAGCGAATGGAAGGGGATCAAAGAGGGCGGCGTAAAAATAGTTATAGGCGTCCGCTCGGCAATTTTTGCGCCCCTTTCCGATATAGGGCTCATCGTTATGGACGAAGAGCACGAGGCGACTTACAAATCAGACAGGACGCCGAAGTACGACACCTTCGATGTGGCGTATAAGAGGGCGAAGGCGTATGACGGCACGATCGTTCTCGGGAGCGCGACGCCGAGCATCGTCTCATATCACAGGGCGAAGGAAGGTAAGTACAGACTCCTCGAGCTCAACGAAAGGATAGGTGAAAGCAGGACGCCGAAGATCGAAACGGTCGATATGAGGGAGGAATTCAGGCGCGGCAACAGCGGCGTACTCAGCGCGAAGCTTTACGAAGGGATATGCGAAGCCCTTGAAAAGAAAGAGCAGATCATACTCTTCCTGAACAGGCGCGGATTCTCGACGGAGATCACCTGCCTCGACTGCGGCTACAGGATGATGTGCGACGACTGCGGGATCGCGCTCACGCATCACAAGTCGAGCAACGCGGCCGAGTGCCACTACTGCGGAAGGAAGTATCCGCTGCCGAAGGTGTGCCCGCAGTGCGGAGGAGAGCATATATCGTACAGCGGGGCAGGGACCGAAAAGGTGGAGGAGAAGATTGGAGAGCTCTTCCCGAACGCGAAGGTGGACAGGTTCGACCTCGACACGGCAAAATCGCAGAAGGAGATCGATAAGACGCTGGGCGATTTTATGGCGGGGAGGACCGACATACTCATCGGCACCCAGATTTTAGCGAAGGGACTCGACTTTCGAAACGTAGGACTCGTCGGGATAATAACGGCCGATACGACGATGAACATACCCGATTACAGGTCGCCCGAGAGAACGTTCCAGCTGATAATGCAGGTGGCGGGACGGGCCGGAAGGACGGCGGCGGACAGCAGGGTCATACTGCAGACTTTTTACCCGGACGATCCCGTGATAAAAGCGGCGGCAGCCTCGGATTACGAGTTTTTCTATTCAACAGAGTTGCAACATAGAAAAACCATGCTATATCCACCGTACTCTGATATAATCGTTATATCATTTACCGACAGAAAATCGGGCGGTGCGAAGGCGGCTCATCCGGGTGGGAAGGCGGACCGTTCAGGCATGACGCCGGGCCGTTCGGTGACGATGACCGTGGCGGAGGATTTCAGAGAGAAGCTTGTTTCGATGAAGGGGCGCCCCGAGAACGCCGTGATCATGATGCCGAAGGCGGATTCGTACGGCCCCGGAGTCGCCGCGAACAGGGTGTCGTTTTTTATAAAAGCACCTAAAGGGAGCCGGCAGGGATACATAAAAGCGTTCCTGGCGCTGAAGGCTTTTTTAGCGGACAACAAGATAGATGTTTATGCAGATATAGATATAAATCCGTACGGCATGGTGTGATGCATGCGGGACTTTTACGGACAGAAACAGGTGAGGAGAAAAGATGGCAACGAGGTTGATCGCCAAGGACGGCGATGACATTTTGAGAAAAAAGGCGAAACCGGTCAAAGAGATCACCCCGAGGATAAAACTGCTTTGCGAAGACATGGTCGACACGATGCTCGAGGCGGACGGCGTCGGGCTCGCGGCACCGCAGATAAGTGTGCTCAAGAGGATATTCGTGGCGAAGCCGTACACGGATTCGGACGAGATCTTCTACATGATAAATCCCGAAATGCTTGAAACGATCGGGGAGCAGGATTCCCTCGAGGGGTGCCTTAGCGTGCCGGGGTGCATGGGCGACGTAAAAAGGCCGGAGACGGTGAAGATAAAAGCGACCGATCTCGACGGCAACACGAACGAGTATGAATTTTCGGGGCTCGCCGCGACGGTGATGTGCCACGAGTACGATCATCTCAACGGTATACTCTACACGGACAAGGCAACGCATATGTACACGCCTGAAGAACTGGAAGAACTCTTCAGCGCTGAAGACGGCGAAGAGGCCGGAGAGGAACGCGTGGCGGTCAGATGAAAACGGTTTTTATGGGCACATCCGATTTTGCGGTAGCTCCGCTCAAAAGTCTGATCGAGGCCGGGCACGATGTCAGGCTCGTCGTTACGCAGCCCGATAAAAGGGGAAACAGAGGGAAGGTCACGTTTTCGCCGGTAAAAGAAGCGGCGCTCGAAGCGGGGATCACTGTTGCCCAGCCGGAGAAGATCAGAAATGACGAAGAATTCATAAAAGAGCTCGTTTTGCTCGCACCCGACGTAACAGTCGTTGCGGCGTTCGGACAGATCCTTCCGCCGTCGGTCCTCGAAATACCGAAATACGGGTGCATAAACGTCCACGGCTCTCTCCTTCCGAAGTTGAGAGGCGCATCGCCGATGCAGACTTCGATACTGGAAGGCGATGAGGTGACGGGCGTCACGATAATGAGGATGGACGAGGGGCTCGACACGGGCGACATCATTTCAGAGAAAGAGGTCGCGGTAGACGGGAAGGATATAACGGAGCTCGCGGAGGAGCTTTCGGAAGCGGGAGCGGATCTTTTGACAGAGACTCTCGAAGCGATAAAAGACGGCACGGCCGTATATACGAAGCAGGACGACGAAGAGGCGACGTACTCGCACATAATAAAAAAGTCGGGCGGATACACGGATTTCTCCGAGCCCGCGGTCTCGATAGAGAGGAAGATAAGGGCTTTTAAGGAGTGGCCGACGGTGTACTCGTTCCTCGGCGATACGATGGTAAAATTCTTCGATGCGGAGGTCTTGAACGAAGAGCCGAACGGAGAGCCGGGCACGGTCGCCGATATAAACAAAGAAGGTTTTACGGTAAACTGCAGCGAAGGAAAACTTTTTATAAAAGAACTTCAGCTGCAGGGCAAAAAACGCATGGACGCGGCGTCTTTCCTGAACGGGCGGAGGCTCACGAAGGGAGAGCGCTTTTCAGAATGAAGGGTAGAAAAGAGATAATATAAGGAGGACACGAAAGAATGTTAGGATATTACACATCGATAGTAGTCCTGATACCGGCGATGATATTGACTGTTATCGCGCAGGCCAAGACTCGCAAGGCATTCGATCACTATTCACACGTAAGGAACAGCAAGGGCATAACGGGAGCGCAGGCGGCGCAGACGGTCCTTTCATCTAACGGACTCAATAACGTCGCTGTAAAGATGCTGAACGGCTCGGCGCTCGACAACTACTACGATCCGAGGGACAACACGGTCAACCTTTCGCCGGAAGTATATTCCGACGATTCGGTCGCATCGATGTGCATCGCATGTCACGAGGTGGGCCACGCGATACAGCACGCGAACGGCTATCTGCCCGTAAAGATCAGAAACGCGATAGTTCCTATCGTAACTCTGACATCGAACATAGCATGGCCGCTCATAATAATCGGGCTCATGCTTTCGTACACGAACGCGTACGGGACTCTCCTATTCAACATCGGCACATGGTGCTTTGTTGCGGTGGTACTGTTCCATCTCATAACGCTGCCGGTAGAGACTAACGCCAGCAGAAGGGCGATAAAACAGATGCAGCTCGCGGACATCGTGGACTCGAGGGATCTCAGCGGAAGCAAGAAGGTCCTCAAGGCAGCTGCGATGACGTATGTAGCGGCACTCGCGGTTGCGGTATCGTCGCTCATAAGGGTACTGCTCCTGAGAGGCAGAAATTAGAGGCAGAATTAGATGAACGAAAATCTTTCGGCCGCGTACGAGGCGTTGCGAATGGTGGAGACGGAGGGGGCATTTTCCAACCTCGCGATCAACGATGCGATAAAAGGACATCCGGAATGTTCGCCGGCGTTCGTAAGGGACACGGTAAAAGGCGTCCTTCGCCGGAAGATGCTGCTCGACTTCTACATAGACAAAGAGGCGAGGAAGGGGCTTCGCGGCATCAAAAAGAAAACTTTGGTGCTGCTCAGAATGGGGCTCTTTCTTCTTTTGCGTCAGGGCGGCATGCCCGATCACGCGGTCGTCGGGGAGACGGTGGAGATCGCAAAGAGGACGGCGCGGGGGAGCGAAGGCTTCGTGAACGCGGTCCTGCGGAATTTTATAAGGGATCGTAAAAGCGGCGAGATCCCGGCGGAAAACGGCGAGATCCCGTCGAAAAACCTTGAACTGCCAGCGGAAAGCGATTTTAAAAACCGCGACGAATGGCTGTCGGTCACGAGATCTTTTCCGCTTCCGCTCATAAAACTCCTGCGCTCGCAGTACGGCGATGAGACCGAAAGGATATTGGACGGTCTGAACGACATACCGGAGCTCACGATCTGCGCAAACTCCCTTAAGATATCGAGGGACGATCTCCTTGAGGAACTCTCGGTCGTCGGGATAAAAGCCGAAAGGTCAGAGCAAACGGAAAGAGGCATAGTCATAAAAAGCGGCGGCGAACTCCTTTCGGGAAAGCTGTTCCGAGACGGACTCTTCTCCGTGCAGAGCGAATCGTCACTTCTCGCGACGGAAAAGCTCGCACCGAGACCGGGTGACCGCGTCCTCGACATGTGCGCAGCCCCGGGCGGAAAGACGTTCGCCATGGCTGAGATCATGGGAGACAGGGGCGAGATAGTGTCGTGCGATGTTTTCCCGCACAGGCTGAAACTTATAGAAGCCGGGGCAAAAAGGCTCGGCATATCGAGCGTGTCGGTGTGCGAAAACGACGCGACGGTGAGGAACGAAGCATTCGACGACTCGTTCGATGCAGTGCTCGCCGACGTTCCGTGTTCCGGCCTCGGAGTCATTGCGGCTAAGCCGGAACTCAGGTACAGGGTCGATCCGGAAGATCTCGAAGAACTGCGGGAAAAGCAGCTCGGGATACTGACGAACGCTTTTTATGCGACAAAGCCGGGCGGAAAGCTCATGTATTCCACCTGCACCATAAATAAAAATGAAAATGAGCGCATAACGGAAACTTTCAGCGAACGCGTTCATTCTGTTGAAGTTGTTGAAACGGGAACGATTTTACCATATAATAAACAAGTAGGTTTTTTCTATTGCATCATGCATAAGAATACTTAACGGTACTTCGGACGAAAGCGTTCGAAGACGGGACAAGGAGTACGTTTTTTAATGAAATTTGCATATAAGACAGACCGGGGATTAAGAAGAAGCAAAAACGAGGACGCCGTACGCGTTCTGCCGGAGAGCAATTTCTTCATGTTGGCTGACGGGGCCGGAGGGATGAAGGCCGGAGACGTCGCCAGCAAGGAAGCTCTCGATGCGCTTGAAGACTACGTCGTAAAGAACCCTTTGGACGATATCGAAGGGTCCGAAGCCGTTTTCGATTATTTCAAAGAGGTGGTCGAATACGTCAGCGAGTATATCATGTACCTTTCTGAGAAGGAAAAGGCCTATTCCGAAATGGCGACGACGCTCGTGTTCGCTTACATCCGTAAAAACATTTTATACGTCTCGAACATAGGCGACAGCAGGGTGTATTTTATCCACGGAGACGAGATACATCAGATCACGGAGGATCACACCTACGTGAACGAGCTCGTCCAGATGGGGGCGATAACGAAAGCCGAGGCGGAGGTCCACGATAAAAGGAACCAGCTGACGCGCGCGATCGGAGCGGGTGCGGACGACACGCCGGATTTCTTCAATATTTTCCTTGAGAAAGACGACAGGATCCTGCTCTGCAGCGACGGCCTTTACGGAGAGGTCAGCGAGGAGGATATCCTCAAAGAGATACTCAAAGGCGAAGATGCCGATAAATGTGTAGACAACTTGGTGGACATGGCCAACAGAAACGGTGGCAGCGATAACATCACCGTAATTTACATCAATATGGCGGAGGAGAAAGATGAGCAGTAGATTATTGGCCGGAAGATACGAACTTCTGGAAAAGATCGGCGACGGAGGAATGGCTGTCGTCTATAAAGGCAAGGACAGATTGCTCAATAGATTTATTGCAGTAAAAATACTCAGACCGGAGTTTACGAAGGATCAGGTATTCGTTGAGAATTTCAAGAGGGAATCTCAGGCTGCGGCAAAGCTCTCGCATCCAAACATAGTAGGTATTTACGATGTAGGTCGCGAAGGTAACATCAACTATATCGTTATGGAGCTCGTAAACGGGAGACCGCTGAGCGACATAATCGCCGAACAGGCACCGATGGATTACAAGACGGTCATCGACATCACGAGGCAGATGGCATCGGCGCTCAAAGTCGCGCACAAAAACAAGATAATACACAGGGACATCAAACCGCACAACATACTCGTGACCGAGGACGGAGTCGCAAAACTCGCCGACTTCGGTATCGCAAAAGCGGTCAACGATGCCACCCTTACTTCGGGAAGCAAGGTCATCGGATCGGTCCACTACTTCTCCCCTGAACAGGCGAGAGGAAATTACGTAGACGAGAGGTCCGATATCTACTCCCTCGGTATAGTCGCGTACGAGATGCTGACGGGCAGGGTTCCTTTCGAAGGGGATAATCCTGTAACGGTAGCTCTCAAACACATAAACGAGGAGATCGTTCCGCCGAGCGAATATGTCAGCGGTATACCTCCTGCCCTCGAAAGAGCGATACTCAAATGCACGAACAAGTTCCAGACGAACAGGTTCAACAGTGCCGGCGAACTTCTCGAAGAGCTCGACAACATCGAGTTCATCGACCGTATGACGTCGACCAATACGATAAAAAACGCCGAAAAGAATCTGGCGGAAGTAAATGACGACGACCTTTTCGATGAAGACAAAAAGGGCAAAAGAAAGGGTAAAAAGAAACCGCTTACCGCCGACCAGAAGAAGAGGAGGATCATCATCGCCGTAGTCGCGGCCGTGTGCCTTATCCCGCTCATCGTATTCGGACTCAAGGCGTCCGGATTGTTCTCGTCCACCGCGGACGTACCGGATCTCAAAGGAATGACGTACGCCGAAGCGAAGAAGACGGCGACAGCTGCCGGCTTCAAGATAAAGAAGGGCAAAGACGTTTACACGACAAAGGTCCAGGAAGGCGAGGTATCCGAACAGGATCCTAATGCCGGCGACAAAGCAAAGAAGGGTTCGACCATAACCGTAAACCTCAGCAAGGGATCGAAGGAAGGAACGGTGCCTAACCTCGTAGGAATGAAGCAGGGCGACGTTTCGAAATTCCTGAAGCAGAGGGGATATAAGCTTGGCTACGTAAAAGAGCAGAACTCCACGGAAGCTGCGGGAACGGTCCTGACTCAGGATCCGGCTGCCGGCGCCGAAGCGGCTAAGGGAACTACGATCAACATAACCGTCAGCGACGGCAAAGGAAAAGAGAAGGGCGTAGTTCCTTCACTGACCGGAAAGACGGAAGAAGATGCGAAGACGGCGATAGTCGATGCCGGCTTCAAGGTAGGAGACATCACATATGAAACGAGCAACGTCTACGGCAAGGGCTACGTTTCATGGCAGTCATACAAGGCGAACACCGAACTCGAGAAGGGAACGACGATAAGCATTGCAGTAAGCAAAGGTCCGTCTGACTCGGGCGGCGGCGGAAACTCGCAGGGAAACTGATGTATGGGTAAGACCGGCAGGATCGTAAGGGGAGTCGGAGGTTTTTACGACGTACTTTCAGGCGAAGAAGTTTTTACCGGGAAGGCCCGCGGGATACTGAAGAGGGGGAAATCGACCCTCCTCGTGGGCGACGTCGTCGAATTCGATTTTACCGATAACGGGGAATGTTCTATAACGGCGCTGAAGGAGAGAAAGAATTTTCTCGAAAGACCGCCCGTGTCGAACATAGACATGCTCATCGCGGCTTTTGCGGCGGCGGACCCGGAGCCGAACCTGCTCACGGTCGATAAGATCTGCGCTCACGCGGCGATGCGCGGCATGGACGTGGCGGTGTGCATAACGAAGCCGGACCTCGTCACGGAGGAAAAGCTGGCGGAGTATGTAAAAATATACGGTCAGGTCTACGAGACGGTCACGGTGAACGGCCTTACGGGCGCGGGCATCGATGACGTCCGCAGGATGATCTCGGGTAAAAGCGTTGCAATAGCAGGGCCTTCGGGGATCGGCAAATCGACCCTCGTAAACAGGCTGATAAAAACGGACCGCATGAAGGTCGGCGGCCTGAGCGACAGGACGGGGAGAGGGAAGCACACGACGAGACACGTCGAGATCTTCCGCCTCGATGACGGCACTGAAAGTAAGAACGGCACGAGCGGCACGTTCGTGTACGACACGCCGGGGTTCACGTCGATAGACGCGCCGCCTCCGGGATTGTACGATGCGGCTGTCGCTTTCCCGGAAATAAACGAAATCGCGGCAGGCTGTAAATATTCGGACTGCAGACATATAAACGAGCCGTTCTGCGCGGTAAAAGAGGCCGTCGCGGACGGCAGGATATCCGATTCGAGGTATGGCTCTTATAAAATGATTTTGGAAGAGGTGACGAAATGGCGAAGGTAGCGCCGTCTCTCCTGTCGGCCGATTTTTCGAAGCTCGGCGAAGAGGCGAAGGAAGTATGCGTATACGGTGCGGATTACCTCCATATCGATGTTATGGACGGGATGTTCGTCCCGAACATAAGCTACGGGGCGTCCGTCATGAAGAGCCTGAACGGCATAACAACGGTGCCTTACGATGTCCATCTGATGATCGTCGATCCTGACAGATACATCGAAACTTTCGTGACGGAAAAGACCGAATTCATCACGGTGCATCAGGAGGCGTGCAGGCATCTCCACAGGACGGTGCAGCTGATAAAGTCGTTCGGGGTAAAAGCGGGTGTCTCAATAAATCCCGCGACGTCGGTATCCGCTCTGGAGCGGATCCTCCCGTTTGTCGACCTCGTCCTGGTGATGTCCGTAAATCCCGGATTCGGGGGGCAGAAGTACATAGAGGGAAGCGAGGAGAAGATAGCCGAGCTCGCCGAAATTCGCTCTCTGAAGGGATATAAATACGAAATAGAAGTAGACGGCGGTGTAACGCCGGAAAACGCCGATATCGTCAAAAAAGCGGGCGCCGACATAATCGTGGCGGGCTCCGGGGTGTTCAAAGCGCCGGACAGAAAAAAGGCGATAGAGCTGATAAAAAAGTAAGTTTGAAAGCGCGTGGAAACGCGAAATAAAAACGATCGGAAACAAAGACGACCGGAAACAGATCGGGAGCAGGCGATGTGCCTGCTCCCGTTTTGATTTTGCGATTTTTAGCCGAGGCCCGGATAGTTGTAGAACTGCTCAGGCAACTCCTGCGGAGGTCTCGAGTAACTTCCCGTTTCGTCCTTCGATATCTGGCCCATTATTTTTCCCCAGAGCTTCGCGGCCGCTTCCGATGAAGAGGTGAGCGGTACGTTGACGTCCGTTCCGATCCAGAGCGAGGCTGAATACGGAGGGGTAAAACCGGCGAACCATATGTCGTAGTTGTTCGAGGTGGTGCCCGTCTTGCCGGCCACATACCTGTTCGGGATGCGCGCCTTTCGGCCCGTTCCTTCCGTCACGACAGCTTCGAGCATGTCGCACATCTCGTGAGCGACGGAGAGGTCCATGACCTTGTGTTTTTTGACCTCGGAGCGGAGGAGCACCTTTCCGTTCCTGTCTTTTACCTCAGTGTAGGGATGAGTGTCTGCCCTCGATCCTTCGCCTGAGAAAGCCGCGTAGGCGGCGGCCATCTGGAGCGGAGCTATACCGCGGGAAAGACCGCCGAGAGCGAGGGCGCCCGGATTCATGTCGTTGTTTTCGCCGTCCTTCTGTGCGGTCGTGACGCCGAATTTTCTGAGCTGGTCGTAGCAGCGCTTCGGACCCGTCTGTTCGTAGAGCTTTACCGCGGCGACGTTGACGGAGAGGGCGAGAGCCTCTTTCATCGTCATCGGGCCGAGATAGCCGTCGTACGAGTTCTGAGGCCAGACGGCGCCGTTCACCGTGATCGGCTCATCGACGATGATCGACGAAGGCGTGAGGTAGTCGCCGTAGTACTGCGTGCCTTGGGTGTCGTTTTTAGGGTCTTTGTACTTGAATTTTTTATTCGCCTTTTGATAATCGGCGCTCTTCTGAAGGGCGGCCGTGTACACCGTGAGAGGTTTTATCGCGGAACCCGGCTGACGCGGATTTATCGCGCGGTTGAACTGGCCCTGCTCGCTCGGAAGACCTCTTCCTCCGGCCATCGCTTTTATATCGCCCGTTCTGATGTCCGTTATGACCATCGCGCCCTGAGGCTGTATGACCTTGGTCTGCATCGTGCACGCCTGAGCGGTAAAAGCAGGGGAGTCCTTATCTTTTATGAAGGCGCCGCCCGAATGCTTCAGAAATTCGTGCGATATGACGAGGTCGCCGGCCTTGTTTATGTGCTCGTATTTATGCGGTACGCTGATCGTGCCGCCCGGGTATATGTAGAGCTCGCCGCCTTCGATGACGTAGGAAGGCTTGAATTCGAGGGAATACTCTTTTGCTTTCGACGATCCTCTTTCGTAATAGACGAGCCTGTGACCGCGCAGGATCTCGAGGTCGCCCTTGTCGTTATATGAAAATTCGCCCTTTCGGAAGGTAAAACGGCCGTCGGGGTCTATCATGTTCGGGTAGGCGTAAAGAAGGACGGTGCCGTCCTCACCGATGTAGTTTCCTTCGGCGTCGGTCCTAAAATCGACGAGCCCCGGGAAGTTGTTCGGATTCGAAAATTCTCGTTCGATGATCGCCTGCGCGTTGCTGTCGAGGGTCGAGTGTATCTCGAGACCGCCGTTGTAGACGAGGTCGCGCGCGTCCGAATATGACATTTTGCGCTTTTTTACGAGGTCGCGGATGACCTGATCGGCGACGTAATCCCTGAAATCCGAAGAGAAATTGTCGCTCTCAAAGCCGAGGTCCGGATTTATTAAATCGCCGAGTGACCTGCCGTGAGCCTCTTTATATTCTTCGTCTGTTATATATCCCTTCTTTTTCATCAGATCGAGGCACATGTCCCTGCGATCTTTCGAAAGGTCGTTCAGCACGTAGTTTTTATTGTTTACGGTTATCACATTTTCGCCGGATCCGCCGTTTTCACCGTTGCCTGCAGGTGAGAGGAGGGCGTACGTGTCGGGAGCCTGAGGGAGGGCGGCGAGTGCCGCGCATTCCGTAAGGTCGAGCTCGCTGACCGATTTTGAGAAATATGTCTTCGATGCGGAGCCGACGCCGTAGTTCCCGAAACCGAAGTAGACGCTGTTCAGGTACGCCGTGATGATCTCCTTCTTGCTAAGCTTGTTCTCGATCTCATGAGCGTAATACATCTCTGTTATCTTGCGCTTCAAAGTCCGCTGACTCTTCGTATCCGGAAGGTAAACGTTCCTCGCGAGCTGCTGCGTTATCGTGCTCGTGCCGCTTATCGCCTGACGGCGGACGACCGAATCGACGACAGCTCCGCCGATCCGCCACCAGCTGATCCCGTGGTGCCTCATAAAATTGCGATCCTCAAGTACGATCACCGCGTTCGTAAGGTTTTTGGGAAGTTCCGAATAGGTGACGAGGTCCCTGTGCTCGCCCGCGTTCGGCGATCCGATCAGTTTCCCCGCGTCGTCGTAAACATAAGAAGCGGCCGAGATCCGGTCGTTTATCTTTGAAGGGTCGATCTTTGGTGCGTCGGAGATCACGACTGCCGCGTAAACGACGATAGCCGCGATGAGTATGAGAATAACTATAAGAATATTTCGGAGAGTTTTTTTCCAGCTGAATACCCTGGGAACATTCCTGACTTTTTTTCCGCCTTTTTCTATAAAATCGCCTGCGCCGGGAACGTATGACGGGTTAGGCTTAGTAAAAAGATCGTACAATTCGGGCGCTCTCCTTTAAAACAGAGATAAAAGTTAAAAATCGTTGCGCTGCGGGATCCCGCTCTTTTCCGCCATGGATCCCTGTGCGACCGCCGTAAAAGCTTTGGCGATAGATGCCTTCTCGGAGTCGGGCCTCGGAGGCCGTAAAAATCCGATGTTCCTTCCGTATCCCGCGCCGCGGCCGCTTCCCGTATTCGGGCCGTTGCCGCTCTGATCGCCAAAAGCGTTCTTGCGCTTCAGCGCTATAAAATCCGCCGCCATAGTTTTCCCGCCGTGAGAGGAGGCGGGCGTCAGATCGCGCTTCTCACGCCCTGTCCCTGAGTGCTTCTCGGCGTGCTTTCCTGTATAAGGCTCGGAATGTTTTCCCACGTAACTTTCGGCGTGCCTCTCTTCGTGTTTCTCGGCGTGCCTCTCCGCTTTGCGCTTGAGGCTGACACGCCTCGGCTTAGGAGGGTGCCTGAACGTCACGGTAAAATCGCCTCTTTCCGCGGTGTCAGAAAGGTCCTCCGCGGCGGTCGAAATGACTTTCGCAGTGGCATGAGAGTCCGCGTGTACAGCTGGGATCTCGGTTTTATGCGGCTCTTTTGCCGGAACTTTTACCGCCTTTTTTGAAGCCGCTTTTACCGCCTCCGGGCTATCCGCTTTTACCGCCTTTTTAGCAGAGACGGCATTTTCGCAGAGATCGACATCGCAAAAATACGGCTTATCGTACGACAAAAGATCGTCCTTCCTTTTTACCGACTTCTGATCGGCCAGGAGAAAGGCGACCGGCTCGCGATCCGCCGGAAGCGTGTGATTCGTATTTCTGCGCTTTTTCTTTTTCATGTTGCGTTCAATTCATTTTGCTCAATCTGTATATCAATATTCTACCACAAATGGAGTCCCTTTACCCTTCATAAAAGTACCTATTTTTGAAGTGTGTCTTGAAGGGGGCGACCTGCGGCGGTAAGATCCGCATGTGTGAGATCCGCGGATCATAACAAATGTTCAGACGAAAGATCTTTCTTTATGCGTTATCGTATTCCGCGGGGATACTTATCGGTTTTATCGTTTTCGAAGACGGAGAATTTCAGAAGGCGGCGATTTTTGCGGGACTGTGCATTTTTGCGGTGAAGGTATTCCTTCCTTATGCGGAAAGGCTCGATGCTGAAGGGGATGCGTGCTGCGGAGATATCGACGGCGAAGAGGAGAGACGAAGACGGAAACGCGGGGCGATATCTTTCATGCTGTTTTCGATGGCGGCGGGATTTCTTATTTTCAATACTTACTACTTTATATCTCAGCCGCTCGATGATGCAGCCGTTTCGAATGTCGAAAGGATCGAAGGTGTCGTTTCTCATGCCGAGGTAAAGGACGGCGGGCTGACGGTCTATCTGAAGGCGAAGGCATATCCAGTTTACGGAGAGGAGAAGAAATTGCCGGGAGAGGTGATACTTAAGACGCGAAAAGGCAGGGGAGCAAAGAGATGCTCGGAGAAGGAGGCGTGCGAACTTACGGGGAAAAGGATAAGGGCATACGGAAAGCTTTATCTTCCGGAGCCGCGAAGGAATCCCGGGGCGTTCGATTACAGGCTCTATCTCAAGGCGAGAAAGATATATTACTGCTTTTCGGCTTACGGTCTTAAGGTGACGGATGACGGAGGCCGGCATCCTTACCGCGGCTATAAAAGGGGGCTGATGCGTGAGAGATACAGATTTGAAGAGGCATTTTCGGATAACGGCAAGGCCTACGGCTTTGTAAAAGGCATCGTTTTCGGTGACAAGAGCTCGCTCAACGCAGATGTCTACGAGGAATTCGTCGGGAACTCGACTGCGGCCGTGCTTGCGGTGAGCGGACTTCACGTCGGCTTTATACTGGCGCTTTTTCGGATACCGATGAAACGGCGAAAGACGGTCGGGATGTCACTGGCTGCGATAGCGGCGACATTTCTATATGGGGAGATGACGCTATGGAGCCCCGCCACGATGAGGTCGGTGATCCTTATAGCGCTGCAACTTGCGGCGTTCCACCTGAGGCGGCCGTACGACCTTCTGTCGGCGCTTTCTTTTGCGGAGATATTCGTCGTGACGCTTTCGCCGTACATGTTGTTCGACGTCGGCTTTCGGCTGTCGTTTCTGGCGATGATCGGGATCGCGGTGTTTGCGCCGTTCCTGAAGTTCTTCCTTGGGAGGTACCTTGCTTTTATCGCGGGGATACAGGCGGCGATCGTGCCGTACATAGCTTTTACCTTCAACAGGATAAATTTCCTGAGCATTTTTATAAACGTGCCGGTGATATTCATCGCCTCTCTTATCGTGCCGCTTTCGATGGTGCTGATGATCATAGGGATGATATTCGGTTTTTATCCGGCGGCCCTCGTAAAACTGATAGAGGCGCTGTGCCTCGCCGACATGAAGGTGAACTCGCTTCTGTATTTCGGGGGAGCGTTTTCGAACACGGCGGTGTCGGGAGGGGCGTGGGCGATCTTCGCGTACTATGCGTTTACTTTTTTCGTGTGCTCGGAATACGGGCGGGTGCTTTTTATACGGAGGGACAAGAGGAACATCGTTGCCGCGTGCGCGATGGCTGCGGCGTTTTCGCTCGTGATAGGGTGCATTTTTGCCGACCCGTTCAGGGACGACGAGATCGTTTTTATAGACGTCGGGCAGGGAGACGGGATCCACTGCAGGACGAAGGAGAGCGACGCGCTTTTCGACGGCGGAGGAAGCATTTACTATTCCGTCGGGGAGAAGGTGCTTTTACCGTATTTTGCGAAGGGCGGGGTAAAAGACATAGACGTCTCTTTTATCTCGCACCTCGACACGGACCACTACCTCGGCGCGCGCGAGCTCTGCGATATTTTCCCGGTCGGCGCCGTCTGTCTTTCGGACATGTACCGTGGCGATCAGGATGCATTCAAAGATCCGCATTATCTGGCGGCGGGAGACAGGGTGAGGCTCGGTAAAAAAGTCACGGCAGAGGTCCTGTGGCCACTCCCCGGAGCGGCGAAAAACAAGCCGATATACAACACGCGGAGCAACAACGAAAGGAACATGGTCGTACTCATCAGATACGACAGGACAAAGATCCTCATAACGGGCGATCTTGTTGAGGCCGACGAGAAATCTATGGTAGAATACTACTCGGGTACCGACGTTCTTTCGTGCGACATACTGAAAGTGTGCCACCATGGGAGCCGGTACAGCTCGAGTGAGGAGTTCCTCGACGCCGTGTCGCCGAAGATAGCGGTGATACAGGTCGGTAAAAACAACATGTACGGTCACCCTTCGGAGCAGACGCTGAGGAGGCTCGAAAAGCGAGGGGCGGTCATATACAGGAACGACCTCGACGGAGCGGTAGGCATAGATATCAAAAAGAACGGTCTCAAAGTCGATACCGTTCTGAAGCGCGGTGGATAATGGCGGACAGATACGGAAGCGGAAACAAAGCAGGCAGCAGGACAGGCGGCAATAAAACGAGCGGGAACAAGGCGAACGGCGGCTACGACGATTTTCTGAGGGACCTCAAAAGCGGTTCTTTTGGGAACGTTGTTTTCCTGTTCGGAGAGGAGAACCTCCTCATAAAATGGGCGTGCAACAGCATAATAGACAGGTTCGTTTCGAAGGAAGACAGGAAGTTCGCCGTAGAGGAATACCGTGCGGATGAGATAAATGTAGATAAGATCGAGGAGAGCTACGCGACGTATTCGATGTTCGCATCGAAGAGGATCGCGACGGTAGTGGATTTTAAGCCGCTTTACAAGAGCGGGCCGGATGCGCTGTCAAAGGAAGATGCTCAGAGGCTTATCGATCTCGCGGAAGAGGCGCGGGACGGCGAAAATGGGTCGATGGTGATTTTTACGCTCGACAGCAGGCTCTGTCCGTCGCTCAAGGCTTTCGGGGAGAATTTCGCAAAAGCCTCGGATTCGTATTTTTTTCCGAGACTGAATAGGAAAACGCTGGAAGCTTTTATCCGAAACAGGATACACGGAGCGGGCAAACTCGTGAGCGAGCCGCAGGTCGGGATGATGATAGATCTCAGCGGCTACCTCGATAAAGACAGCGAGTACGACCTCGAAATGTTCGAGAACGACCTTCTGAAGATCGCGGACGCGTCGGAGGGGGAGGTCATCGAGAATCCGGTGATCGAAGACATACTTCTCGGCGACGAGAATAAGTCGCTTTTCGACTGCATGGATGCGCTGCTCAGAGGAGACAAAGAAACGGCGATGACGCTGCTTCTGAATATTTTGAAAAGATCCGATCCGATGATGGCGGCCGGTTTTTTCAGGCAGCAGTTCGAAATAATATACAATGCGAAGGAGCTTTCTGAGGACGGCGTTTCGCTCAAGAAGATCGCGCCGCTTATCGGTAAAAACGCGTACAGGGTAGAGAAGGCTTATTATTCATCGAGGAAGTTCTCGAAGGACGACATTGCGCGGGCACTTATAAGGCTGTACAACATCGAGAGGGATGTAAAAAGGGGAGACATGAAGGCCGACACGGCGCTCGAGCTTTTCGTCGCGAGCCTCTGAGTCGCGGACCATTAAGTCGCGAGCTTTTGAGCCGCGGGCCTGTAAATAAAAGCGATGCCGGCATCACCTGATGCCGGCATTTTTTATAAGATCTCTTGCCGCGTCGAGCGAGCTCGGATTCCTCGGGTCACCGCTTATGAGCCCGGCGATGTTCGACACCTTCGCCTCCGTGTCTAAATGTTCTATCTCAGTGTGTGACTTTCCGTCCGCGATAGATTTTGTTATCGCGTAGTTGTCGTCACCGCATGCGGCGATCTGCGGCAGGTGAGTGATGCAGATGACCTGCCTGTTTTCGGATATCTCACGAAGCTTCTTTCCAACGACGAGGGCGGTCTTCCCCGATATCCCCGTGTCGATCTCGTCGAAGATCATGGTCTCGACCATGTCGGAATCACCGATTATGTGCTTGAACGCGAGCATTATACGCGCGATCTCACCGCCCGATGCTATCTTCGCGAGCGGCTTCAGCGGTTCGCCCGGGTTCGTCGAGATCAGAAATTCGATCGAATCTTTTCCCGTAGGTCCCGTCTCAGGAAGCTCATCCAATCTGATCGAAAACTCGGAATTCGTAAAATCGAGGTCGGAGAGCTCCTTCATCACTGAAGACTCGAGGTGCGAAGTCACCGTCAGGCGAAGCGCCGTCAGGTGATCCGCGGCCGCATCCATGTCCTGCTTTTTCTCATCAAGGACGGCCGAAAGCTTTTCCTTCTCATAATCGAAATTATCGATGAGCGAAAGTGACTCCGCGAGACTCTCGCGGTATTCGAGTATCTCCTCGACGGACCTTCCGTACTTCCTTTTTATCGCCTCGATCTCGCTCAGCCTCTCCGAAGCCTCATCGATGTCGGAAGGGGAGAAGTCGAGCCTCTCTTTTATCTTCCGAAGCCTCTCCGCGATATCCTCGATCGCATAATACGCATCCTTGAGTCCGCCCGAGATCTCCCGAAGCTCGTCGCTGTACGACGAAACGCTGTCAAGAGGCGCGATGCACGAATCGAGGGCCGAGACAACCGACGGCTCGTTTTCATAGAGCGTATCGTATGAGCCGGCGACCGCGGAAAAGATCTTCTCCGCATTCTTCATCATCTGAAGGTCGGCTCTGAGTTCTTCTTCCTCACCGGCCCGAAGCCCGGCGTTGTCTATGTATTCCGCCTCAAAGCGGTAAAAATCCTGCTTGCTCTGCGCTTCCTTTTCCCGTAAAAGCAGCGCGTTGAGGTCGCGAAGCGCATCACTGTACGCCTCGTAAAAAGAGCGCATCTTTTCGAGGACCGGCCCGATCGTGTCGCGGCGAAAATCGTCGCATATCGCGATGTGGTTGTCCGGATCCATGATGCGCTGGTTATCATACTGTCCGTGTATGTCTATAAAAGCCCGGCAGAAATCCTTCAACTGCGCGAGCGAAACGAGCTCACCGTTGATCTTTGCGGTGCTTTTACCGGACGCGAAGATCTCCCTTTTTATAACGACATCCTCACCGTCCTTTTCGCCGGCGATCTGTATCACCGATTTCTGCGACCCCGTCCTCACCATAGAAATATCGGCCCTCCCGCCGAGGGCTGTGTCGATCGCTTGAACGAGAACGGATTTACCGGCTCCCGTTTCACCGGTCAGTATATTGAGGTGAGGCCCGACGTCGAACGAAAGGCGCTCGATCGTGGCAAAATCGTCGATTATTATCTGAGTCAGCATACTTATGAAGGGCTCGTCGTTGCGAGCTTATCGAATTCCGACAGTATCGCAGGCACGTTCTTTTCGTCGTCCACGACGATGAGCATCGTGTTGTCGCCCGCGACGGATCCTACTACGTGTTCAAGGTCGAGGCAGTCGATCGCCTCTGCAGCGGCGCTCCCGCATCCGGACAGCGTCTTTACGATGATGAGGTTGTTAGCCGACTTCCAGGAAACGATCGTCTCCCTGAAGATCTTGATGAACCTCACCGAGATCGGCCTGTGATCATAATTGCCCGCGACGTACTTGTAGCGGCCGCCGGATGCCATGGCCTTGATGAGCTGCAGTTCCTTTATATCCCTCGAGATCGTGGCCTGCGTGACGTCAAATCCCTCTTCCCTTAACATGCTTTGAAGTTGATCCTGTGTCTCGACGTCCGACTTCGAGATGAGCTCGAGGATTTTATTCTGTCTTAAGTTGCGCATAAAATATCTCCGAATCAAAAAGCAATTTCTTTTTGTATTCATTATAGCACATATATATGAAAAGGAAACACGGGCGGAGCGATCGCGTGTGGATTTTCGAAGGGGAGTGCATGATGTTTTTACCGCGAATTTGTGGGTTCTGTGAAAAGCCCGTATTTTCAAGGCTTTAAAAGGTATGCGCCGGGCCAGGTGACGGTTTTTAGCGCTTCGGTAAAAGCTTTCAATACCGGCAGTCCGGGCAATGCTTCGGTAAAACGGTAAGTATAATGTTGCAAAAAGATACGCCGCCGAACGATATGTGTACGAAAGTGAGAAGGGTAGCCGTCACCGCTCCGGTGAAAGAGCAGAAGTACACCGAAGTCCGGCCGAAGTACGCCCCGCAATAGACAACATGTGTTCGATTTGGTAAAATACGAACGGGAGAAAAACATGCGGATACTTGGCATAGACCCGGGATATGCGATAATGGGCTACGGCGTATTGGACTATTCCGGGAACAGGTTCACGACCGTCGCCTACGGTTCGATAGAGACCGATTCGAAGATGGAGATGCCTGACAGACTGAAGTACCTTTACGACGGTCTTGAGGCGGTCATCAAGGAGTACGGTCCCGAGGAAGCGGCGATCGAGGAACTATTCTTTAATAACAATGCGAAGACTGCGATACTGGTCGGAGAGGCGAGGGGTATCGCCGTTTTGGCGTGTGTCGAAAACGGCCTGAAGATATCGGAATATACGCCGCTCCAGATAAAACAGTCGCTCGTCGGCTACGGAAGAGCGGAGAAAGCTCAGGTCCAGGCGATGGTAAAAATGATACTGAACCTGTCCGAGGTCCCGAAGCCCGACGATACGGCGGATGCGGTCGCGGCGGCGATATGCCACGCCCACGCGGGGACGAGCAGACTGAAACGATAGGGCCCGGCGAACGGGAACGGTCTGCGTTGGTTGATGACTTTTAGTGAAAGAGCAGAGAGATGATAAGATTTTTAAGAGGAACATATTTATTTTACGAATCAGGGAGCATCGTCCTTGAAACGGCGTCCGGAGTGGGCTTCAGGATCTTCGTAAGCGACACATCGGGACTACTCATGAGGAGCGAGGGCGACGAGATCGAGGTGTTCACGTACACTCAGGTCAAAGAGGACGACATCGCGCTTTTCGGCTTTGAGAGCCACGAGGATCTCCGGCTTTTCGAGCAGCTCATCTCCGTGAACGGAGTCGGACCGAAGGCGGGCCTTGCGATAATGTCTCTCGGGACGGCGAACAGGATAAAATCGTACATCGTCCACAAGGACGTCGCGGCGATTTCGAACGCGAAGGGCATCGGCAAAAAGACGGCGGAACGCGTCATCCTCGAGCTGAGCGAGAAGGTGAGCGCACTTCCTCTCGGCGATGAAGAAGCGGATACCGCACCGAAGAAGAACGACGAGATATTCGGACCGAAGGCTGAGGCAGCCGTCGCACTTACGACGCTCGGATACACGAAGAAGGAAGCGGAGACCGCACTAAGAAATATTGAAGAAGACATGACGGTCGAAGGATATATAAAGAGGGCGCTGAAGGACCTCGCATAACGGTACGCAAGGCCGGAGACAGGCAACCTCGCATAACAAGAAGGACTTATTGAAATGATCGAAAAAAACACGAGCAAAGAACTTTTACCGAACGAACTCGCCGGCGAGCTCACCCTCAGACCTCAGTATCTGAGCGAGTACTGCGGGCAGACGGAGGCTAAGAAAAACCTCTCCGTATATATCGAGGCCGCAAAGAAGCGCGGCGAATCGCTCGACCACGTTTTGCTTTACGGTCCTCCGGGACTCGGAAAGACGACCCTCGCGGGAGTAATCGCAAACGAGCTCGGTGTGGACTTCAAGATAACGTCGGGACCTGCGATAGCAAAGAGCGGGGATCTTGCGGCGATTTTAGCGAGCCTGAACGAGAACGACGTACTTTTTATCGATGAGATACACAGGCTGAACAGAGCCGTCGAGGAGATACTTTACTCCGCGATGGAGGACTATTCGCTCGATATAATCATCGGCAAGGGCCCGGCGGCGAGATCTCTCAGGATAGACCTCGCGAAGTTCACACTCATAGGCGCGACGACGAGGGCGGGAAGCCTCTCGGCGCCGCTCCGCGACAGGTTCGGGATAATATCGAAATTCGACTTTTATACCGTAGAAGAGCTTATGGACATACTTTACAGGTCGGCCCACGTCCTCGACATCGACATCGACGACGAGTCGCTCGCGGAGATCGCGGGAAGATCGAGGGGGACGCCGCGTATAGGAAACAGGCTCCTCAAGAGGGTGCGCGATTTTTCAGAGGTAATGGGCGACGGCACGATCGATATCGGCGTCACGAACAGGGCGCTCGATGCACTCGGGATAGACGAGCTCGGTCTCGAGAAGCTCGACAGGGATATCCTGAGGACGATAATCAGGAGCTTCAACGGCGGACCGGTCGGCATCGAAACGATCGCATCGGCGCTTGGCGAGGAGAGGGTCACCCTCGAAGACGTGAACGAGCCGTACATGATACAGGCGGAGCTCATGTGCCGTACCCAGAAGGGGCGCATGGTCACAAAGCGCGCGTATGAGCACCTCGGCCTCATGGAACTTTACAACGAAGATAAGTAGGTAAGACATTGAAGATAGACGAATTTGATTACGAACTCCCGGAAGAACTGATCGCACAGGCACCTCTTGATAAAAGAGATGCCTGTCGTTTGATGGCGATCGACAGGAAGACGGGGGCGATAAAACACGAGCATTTTTACGACATAAAAAAACACCTCAAGCCGGGCGACTGCCTCGTCCTGAACGATTCGAGGGTCATCCCCGCGAGGCTGCTCGGGCATAAAAAGGACACGGGCGCAAACATCGAGATCCTCCTGATAAAAAGGATCGAAGGCGACGACTGGGAATGTATGGTCCGCCCGGGTAAAAGGCTAAAGGAAGGCTCGGTCGTGACTTTTGATACGGACACAAAGTTCGAAGCGCACGTCGGCGGTATCAAAGATCCTGACAACGGAACGAGGATAATAACCTTCGAATACGACGGCATTTTTATGGAGAGGCTCGAAGAGATAGGGAGCATGCCGCTTCCGAAGTACATCAAAAGGCCGGCCGACGACAAGGACAAGGAGACGTATCAGACCGTCTACAGCCACATCGAAGGGTCGGTCGCGGCGCCGACGGCGGGGCTCCATTTTACGAAGGAGCTGCTCGCTGAGATCGCGGACATGGGAGTCGACATCGCATACGTGACGCTGCACGTCGGGATCGGGACTTTTCGCCCGGTAAAATGCGAGAACATCGAGGAGCACAAGATGCACTTCGAGGAGTTCTCGATATCGGAGAAGGACGCCGGGACGATAAACAGGGCCGTGGAAGAAGGCCGCATGATCGTAGCCGTCGGAACGACTTCCGTAAGGACGCTCGAAAGCGCGGCGGGAGAGGACGGCAAAGTCGAGGCGGGGAGCAGGAGCACCGGGATCTTCATATATCCGGGGTACGAGTTCAAGACCGTCGATGCGATAATAACGAACTTCCACCTGCCGAAATCGACGCTGATAATGCTCGTCTCCGCTTTTTACGACAGGGAGAAGATACTCGCCGCGTACGAAGAGGCGGTAAAAGAGAGGTACAGATTTTTCAGCTACGGAGACGCGATGCTGCTGGAGTAGCGGCGCACTGAAAAAGCCGCTTCGGCGGATCCGTAACGCATGAAGATAAAAAGGATGATTTTATGAACGGACCCCTTTCATTTGAAATACTAAAAAAAGACGACAGGACATCCGCGAGGCGCGGACGCATCACGACGCTCCACGGCACGATCGAGACGCCCGTTTTTATGCCGGTCGGCACACAGGCGACGGTAAAAGCCATGAAGCCTGAGGACGTCGAGAAGATCGGCGCGGAGATAATACTCGCAAATACGTATCACTTGTACTTAAGACCCGGCTCGGACATCGTGAGAGAAGCCGGGGGGCTCCACAAATTCATGAATTGGCACGGGCCGATCCTGACGGACAGCGGAGGCTTTCAGGTCTTCTCGCTCGGTGACCTCAGGAAGATAACCGAGGAAGGCGCCGGGTTCAGGTCGTACATCGACGGCTCGTATCACATGATGAGACCGGAGGATTCGATGGCGCTCCAAAACGACCTCGGTGCGGACATAATCATGGCGTTCGACGAATGCGTATCATATCCTGCGGAGAGGAGATATGTAGAAAAGTCGGTCGCCATGACGAGCAGGTGGCTGAGGAGATGCAAGAACAGCCACAAAAGGCCGGACGAACAGGCGCTCTTCGGGATAATGCAGGGAGGCATGTACAAGGACCTCAGGAAGCAGAGTGCAGAGGACATCGCGGAGCTCGATCTGCCGGGATATGCGATCGGCGGACTTTCGGTCGGAGAGCCGAAGGATATAATGCTGGACGTGCTCGGAGACTGCGCGGACTACCTGCCGGAGGACAAGCCGAGGTATCTCATGGGCGTCGGAACGCCTGACTACCTCATAGAAGGCGTGGAGCGCGGCGTCGACATGTTCGACTGCGTCATACCGACGAGGCTCGCAAGGCACGGCGTCGCGATGACGGCACACGGGAACATAAATATAAAGAACTCGTGTTACGAGAGGGATTTTAGCCCGCTGGACGAAGACTGCGGTTGCTACGCCTGCAGGAACTACACCAAAGCGTACATACGCCACCTGTATAAGTCGGACGAGATCATGAGCGCGATGCTTTTATCGGAGCACAACATACACTTCCTCGTCAATTTTATGCGCGAGATAAGGGAAGCAATAGAGCAGGACCGCTTCAGCGAATACAAGAGGGATTTTTACAATAGCTATGAAGGAAGATAAGATGCAATGTCTTTACAGGGACGAAGAGGCGGCCAAGCCGGTCGTCCTGCCCGCGGAGCCGATGATATGCGGCGATTTTGACATGCCTTCGATCGAGGCGGACATCTGTGCGATCTCGGACATCTGCGGCGGCTGTAAATACCAGGGCGTGCCTTACCGCGATCAGCTCGCGGAGAAGGATCACGAGATCAGGCGGCTCCTCAGGAAGCACAAGATCGATCTTTCCGCATACGAGGGGATAGTCCCCGCGCTCAGTGCCGAGGCGTACCGGAATAAAATGGAATACACCTTCGGCGACCTCGAAAAGGGCGGCGAGCTCATGCTCGGAATGCATAAAAAGAAGCATTTCATGTCGATCGTCACATCGGACGACTGCATGCTCGTGCCCGAAGATTTTAACCGCATACTCACCGCTGCCCGTGAATTTGCAAGGGGTAGGGGATATTCATTTTACAATAAAAAGAGCCACGAAGGGCTACTCCGAAACCTCGTTGTGCGCCATGGAGTTAACACTAACGAGATATTGGTAAATATTGTCACGAGCTCAGAAGCGGGCTTCGACGAAGAGGCTTTTCTCGAAACGATAAAAGGAATTTCCCTCGACAACGAGCTCGTCGGTGTGCTCAGGACTTTCAACGACTCGTTCGCAGACGCTGTCATCGACGAGGGGGTAAAGATACTTTACGGCCGCGACTACTACAATGAGGAGATCCTCGGCCTTCGCTTCACGGTAAAAGCTTTTTCATTCTTCCAGACGAACATAAAAGCCGTGGAGCGCCTTTATTCCGACGCCCTTGCGATCGCGCCGGACATGGACGAGAAGACGGTCTATGATCTCTACTGCGGAACGGGCACGATCACGCAGCTCATGGCATCAGCGGCGAAGAAGGTGTACGGCATCGAGATCGTCGAGGATTCGATCGAGGCGGCGAAGAGGAACGCAGAGCTTAACGGCATCAGGAACTGCACTTTTATCGCGGGCGACGTCAGAAAAAAGCTACACGAAATAGAGGAGAAGCCGGACATGATCGTCGTCGACCCGCCGCGCGCCGGGATGCACGATAAGGTGGTCGACATGCTGGCGGAGTACGGAACGGACGAGATCCTGTATATTTCATGTAATCCGAAGACGATGGCGATGAACCTCGAGAGGTTCGCAGGCTACGGGTACGCGCCGACGGCGATAAGGGCGTACGACAATTTCCCGATGACGAAGCACGCGGAGGCAATCTGCCGGCTGAAAAGCGGAGGACAATAAACTCGAAATAAAAAGAGTAGGAGACTTTATACTAAGGAGTAATATGAAAAATCCCAACCAAGAAACATGCAAACTTAAACCGATAAACATATTGGCGCTGACGGTAGCGGGCATCATAAACGCTTTCGGCGTCACGGTCTTCCTGGCTCCCGTAAAACTCTACGACAGCGGGATCTCGGGAACATCGATGCTGATCTCGCAGATAACGCCTCATTGGTTCTCTCTATCACTCGCTCTGCTGATACTGAACATCCCGATCTTCCTTTACGGGCTGAAACGCAAAGGCGTTGAATTCACGATCTACGCCACCTATGTAGTAGCGATCTACTCGCTGTGGGCTTGGCTCATAACGGAAGTCCTTCCGATAGATGTCAGCTTCGCGTCTCCGCTTGCGGGAACGGACCTCCTCCTGTGCGCGATATTCGGCGGTATCATTTCGGGAACCGGCAGCGGGCTTGCGATCAGGTTCGGCGGGGCGATGGACGGGATCGAAGTCCTGGCGGTCATTTTCGCAAAAAAGATCGGCATAACGGTCGGCACGTTCTGCATGATATATAACGTTCTCTTGTACATCGTCTGCGGCATCATTCTGGACAGCTGGATCCTGCCGCTGTACTCGATCATCACATATATGGCGGCACTGAAAACCGTCGATTTTATCGCGGAGGGCATTTCCCGTGCAAAATCCGCTATGATAGTGACCACTAAGCCGCGCGAGATCAGCGATGCGCTTTCTGAAACATTCGAGAGCGGTATGACGCTTCTCCCTGCGGAAGGCGGTTTTTCTCAGGAGAATAAAACGATGATATATTTCGTGGTCAACAGATTCCAGATAACGAGGATGAAAAATATCGTCCGCGAAATAGACGAGAAGGCTTTTATCACGATCACGGAGATCGCTGATGTGTTTCATCCGGTTAAATAAAGATCTGACTTTTTATGGACACCATGAACGATAAAAATCAGGCAGTTGCTGCTGCCGTAGAAAAAGCGAAGGAGAGTAAAAAATGGACGACTTAAGAGATTCCATCGCGATCGAGCAAAAGAAGGGCTTGCCTTTTATCATCGCGTCCGTGATCATCTGGCTCCTGATCACGATCGTTTCTTTATTGGATATCGATATTTACACCAAAAATCTGATCGTCTTTTGCTGCTCGTGCCCGCTGCTGCCGCTGGCGTGGGTCATCGGGAAAGCGATAAAAGTCGATATCTTCGCCAAGGGGAACCCGCTGGGCCAACTGGGATTTTTATTCACCTTAAATCAAATGATCTACCTCTTGATAGTAATGTGGGTATTCAACGCGGTCCCGGAAAAAATGATCATGGTATACGCAATGGTCTTCGGCGCACATCTTTTCCCGTATTCCTGGCTCTATAAGTCGAACGGATACAGAGCGGTCGCCGTCGCGCTCCCGATCATTTCGCTGATACTCGGCTGCACTTTGAACAGCGGCACGATCGTTGCGGCAGTCGCGTGTTGCATCGAAGTGATATTCGCGGCGGTGTTATTTTCCGAGGTAAAAAAGATGGGCAACATAAAATAACCGAACTACGGTTTGCCCGGTAAAAAATGAACATCTAAGATCAAAGGCGATAGAAAGTAAAAACATCTATCGTCTTTTCTTATGTAAAAAATAAAAAGTGAGGGCATGTGACAAATTTGCACCACACGAATGTGCTATTAAATAAAAATATGATATGATAACGCTATAGCGTCGACATAAAAATGAAGAAGATTAAAGAGTTTTGCGACTCGAATGACTTGGATTTCAAGAACTTGGAAGAAGCGTGGAACACAGCAACGGCGGAGGACAATAAATGAAAGTCATCGACAATGTTAACGATATATTGAGAGACGATCTAAAGGAAACGGTCACGCGTGGAAGTAAGTTCTCCGTCGCGGCCGCGTGCTTTTCGATGTACGCGTATAAAGAACTAAAAACTCAGCTCGAGCAGGTGGATGAGTTCCGATTCATATTCACATCTCCTACATTCATCAAGGAAAAGGCAGAGAAGCAGAAACGCGAGTTCTATATTCCTCGTCTTAACCGTGAGAGAAGCCTCTACGGCACGGAGTTTGAGATAAGGCTACGCAACGAGATGACGCAGAAGGCGATAGCCAAGGAATGTGCCGACTGGATCAAACGAAAGGCGAAATTCAAATCGAATGTCACCGGCGATAATATGGGCGGTTTTATGAATGTCGCTTCTTCCGAAGATGATTTCACATACATGCCTATAAGCGGTTTTACCACTGTGGATATATGATGCGAACGCGGTAACAACGCCTATAATATGGTCAATCGCTTGGAAGCTCCGAATTCTGCCCAATACATGGACCTCTTTGAATCCATTTGGAACGACAGAGAAAAGATGCAGGATGTGACCGATGTCATTATTTCAAATATAAGCACGGCATATAACGAGAACTCTCCGGATTCATTTACTTCATGGCACTGTACAATGTATTCAGCGAGTTCCTCGATGATATATCTGAGGACGTTTTTCCGAATGAAGCTACAGGCTTTAAACAGAGTGAAGTCTGGAATATGCTTTATGATTTCCAGAAAGACGCCGTTCTCGCAATTATAAACAAGCTCGAAAAGCATAACGGATGCATACTTGCTGACAGTGTCGGTCTCGGTAAGACTTTCACGGCGTTGGCCGTTATAAAATACTACGAGGAGAGGAACAAGACTGTTCTGGTGCTCTGTCCTAAAAAATTGGCTGAGAACTGGAACACCTACAAGGACAACTATGTAAACAATCCGATCGCATCCGATCGGCTTAATTATGATGTTCTGTTCCATACGGATCTGTCCCGCCCGGGCGGCATTTCAAACGGACTCGACCTCGACAGATTGAACTGGGGTAACTACGATCTTATAGTGATCGACGAATCCCATAATTTTAGAAACGGTGCCGGTGTCCATGCAAATACGAAGGAAAACAGATATAAAAAGCTGATGGACAAAGTAATTCGTGCCGGCGTAAAAACCAAGGTGCTGATGCTGTCTGCCACGCCGGTAAACAATCGTTTTGTCGATCTTAAGAATCAACTGGCGATTGCATATGAAGGAAACTCTCAATACATTAACGAGAAACTTAATACGAGTAAATCGATCGATGATATTTTCCGTCAGGCACAGACAGCATTTAATGCATGGAGCAAACTTGATCCGGAAAAGAGAACTACGGAAGCACTGCTTAGAACGCTTGATTTCGACTTTTTTGAAGTCCTCGACAGCGTGACGATCGCACGCTCCAGGAAGCACTTGGAGAAGTATTACAACACGGAAGAGATAGGCAAATTCCCGGAACGTCTTAAACCTGTTTCAAAACAGCCAATACTGACCGATCTGCCCGGTGCGATAACCTATAACGAGATATACGATCAGCTGATGAAACTGTACCTTGTCGTATATACGCCGTCAAATTATATCTTCCCGAGTATGATATCGAAATACACGGATCTTGAGAACAACAAAGGCGGTAACCTGACGCAGAGAGGACGTGAGCAGGGTATACAGCGTCTGATGAGTATAAATCTCCTAAAACGTCTCGAAAGCTCCGTATACTCTTTCAATTTGACGTTGAACAGGATATTAGAGCTGATAAAAGATACCATCAGGGCGATCGATGATTTTGAGCAGCACGGTAAATCAGAACTGAATATGTACGAGATCTCTGAAAGCGAACTGGATATCGATGATGAAAATAATGATTGCTTTGTCGGAAGGAAGGTAAAAATCGATCTTAACGACATGGATTATAAGTCGTGGAGGGATGATCTCGAAAGGGATGCAGAGACGCTTGAACCGCTGACTGATATGATCGCAGATATAAAGCCGGAACACGACATGAAGTTGCGTGAATTGCTCCATGTACTGGATGATAAAATGCGTGATACTATAAATGAGAATAACAGGAAGGTACTTATCTTCTCTGCGTTCTCCGATACGGCGGAATACATATATGGGCACGTATCCACTCACATGAAAGAAAAATACGGACTGGATACGGCATTGATCACCGGCACCATAGACGGTCGCACAACGATCAAAGGAATGAAAGCTACTTTCAACAATATACTGACATGTTTCTCGCCTGTATCCAAAAATCGTGATCTACTGATGCCGGGTAGCACAAATGAAATAGATATCCTTATCGCGACAGACTGCATTTCCGAAGGACAGAATCTTCAGGACTGCGATTATCTTGTGAATTACGATATACATTGGAATCCTGTGAGGATCATCCAGCGCTTCGGGCGTATCGATCGTATAGGCAGTAAGAATAAGTATATACAGCTTGTAAACTTTTGGCCGGACATGACACTGGATGATTATATAAATCTGAAATCCCGTGTCGAGTCGAGAATGAAGATATCGGTAATGACTTCCACCGGGGACGACAACCTGATCGATCCCGAGGAAAAGGGTGATCTTGAATACCGCAAACAGCAACTGAAGCGTTTGCAGGAAGAGGTCGTTGATATAGAAGATATGTCAACAGGAATATCGATAATGGATCTCGGTCTGAATGAGTTCAGACTCGACCTTCTGGAGTATATCAAGCTACATGAAGACCTCGCCGATAAGCCGAAAGGACTTCATGCCGTTGTTCAGGTCACTGAAGAAAATCCCGCCGGGGTTATATTCGTACTTAGTAATATTAATGACAGCGTGAATATCGACAATCGCAATCGTATCCATCCGTTCTACATGGTTTACATAAGTGAGAACGGTGAAATAGTTTGCGACTACCTTGATCCGAAAAAACTTCTGGATACTGTCAGACTATTGTGCCGCGGCAAATCGGAACCGGTAGTATCGCTGTGCAGAAAGTTCAATGAAGAAACGGATGACGGAAGAAATATGGAGGAAGTTTCACAGCTTCTCTCCGATGCGATCGATTCGATCATATATACTAAGAGAGAAAGCGATATCGACAGTTTATTCACTGCAGGAGGCACATCGGCATTGCTCTCGGATATTTCCGGATCTCGATGCTATTTCTGCCGGATCCACTCATGCAGGATACTTTTCCATCGACAAAGGAAAGATGGTCGACAGTAAAGGCAACAAAAAGAAAAAAGAAGATATAAGTGATGATGTGGACGCTTATGATCTGATCATGAAGGACAAGGAGTTATTGCTGGATCGCGATCCGAAGAAGTCGCCTGTGAGATTTATCTTCTCGCATTCAGCATTGCGTGAAGGCTGGGACAATCCGAACGTATTCCAGATCTGCACCTTGAAACAGAGCGGCAGCGATGTTCGCAAGCGCCAGGAAGTGGGACGTGGGCTCCGTCTCTGTGTCGATCAGAACGGAGAGCGCATGGATACCAATGTCCTCGGAGCCGATGTCCACAATGTTAATGTTCTTACCGTAATCGCAAGTGAAAGCTACGATTCATTCGCCAAAGGACTCCAGACCGAAATGGCTGATGCAGTTGCGGACAGACCGCGTGCTGTCACTGTTGAACTCTTTGTAGGAAAGGTCATCGCGGATGATAAGGGCAATGAGCATGTTATAGATCAGGACACGGCTTCAGCTATCCAATTTGACTTGATAGTCAACGGATATATAGATCGAAAAGGCGTACTTACGGATAAATATTATGCTGATAAAGCAAACGGAGAGATAAAACTTGCAGAGGAAGTAGCGGACTCGTCTGAATCGGTTATAAAAATCATAGACTCCGTTTACGATCCGCATATCATGCAGCCTGAAAATGCCCGCAGCAACAATGTCGAATTGCAGGTGGATGAAAATAAAATGGCAATGCCGGAATTCAAAGCTCTCTGGTCGAAGATCAATTCTAAATCGGTCTATGTCGTGGACTTTGATACCGATGAATTGATACGAAAGTCCATTGATTCCATAGACTCTAAGTTACGTGTATCAAAAATCTATTTCCGTGTAGAGCCGGGTGAGATGGATAATATCAAATCAAAGGATGAGCTGGCATCCGGCGCCTCGTTTATCAAGAGCAAATTTGAAAACTACGGCGCCTCGATTACGGCAAATTCAAGCGTTAAATATGACCTTGTCGGGAAACTGGTAGACGAGACAGGTCTTACACGTAAAGCGATCATTTCGATCCTTCAGGGAATTAAGCCGTTCGTCTTTGATCAGTTTAAGGAGAACCCGGAGGAGTTTATCATAAAAGCAGCCGCACTCATTAACGATGAGAAGGCTACGGCGATAATCGAGCACATAACATATGATGTTCTGGATGAACGTTACGGGATGGATATTTTTACCGATCCAACCATCAAGGGTAGGCTCGGCGTCAACGCGATGAAGGCGGAGAAACATCTGTACGACCACATAGTTTACGATTCGTCGAACGAGCGTGACTTTGCCAAAGACCTTGATGTAAATTCGAATGTAGCCGTTTATGTAAAACTGCCTGGCGGATTTTATATCTCCACTCCTGTCGGCCGTTACAATCCTGACTGGGCGATAGCTTTTTATGAGGGCAGGGTAAAACACATTTATTTCGTTGCGGAGACAAAAGGTTCCATGAACTCGATGCAGCTGCGCCTGATCGAGGAATCGAAGATCCACTGTGCAAGGGAGCATTTTAAGGCTATATCCGGCGACGATGTAGTTTATGATGTTGTCGACAGCTATAAATCTTTACTGGAAAAGGTAATGAAATAGGGAGGCAGAAACGGCTCTTACCGCCCGGAGCACAAACGAAACACTTGACAAATGACACACTGTCACATAGAATGACACTGTGTCATTTTTGCTTATATACATTTTATCCATATACAATTGCATTACAGACATTTTTACACGGGAGGGGCCGCCATGCCGAAAAGGACTTTTTTTAACCTGAGCGACGACAAGAGAAAGAAGGTCTACGAGGCGCTGCTCGACGTCTACAAAGAGAAGCCTTTTAAGGACGTCACGGTGAGGGAGATCGTCGGGAAGCTGGGGATCCCGAGGGGGAGTTTTTATCAGTACTTTGAGTCGCTGGATGAGTCGTATTTTTACGTGCTCGGGCAGGAGCTGATCGACGTTCACGAGAGTTTTGCGGAGCTGGTGAGGGCGAACGACATGGAGATTTCCAAGGCGCTTGACGAGTTCGGGGAAAGGGCGGCGGACGAGATTTTTAAGGACGACTGCTACATGCTTTACCGGAACCGGTATCTGGGGTTTGATGCGGGACTCGAGAAGGAGTGGCGGGAATATATTGCGGCGAACGGTTGCGGGCGGGAGACGGCGGCCGTGGCGGAAAGGGAGACCGCGGCTTTTATCGGGGCGGTGATCCATTCACTGATCCAAAGGGCTTTTATCGAATCGTGGAGCCGGGAGGAGTTCGCTGAGCATTACAGGCTGCATGTGGGCTGGATAAAAAGGGGGATAGAGAAATGATGAGTTTGATGGAGCCTTTGTTCGACGCGGCGTATCTCGGCGTGGTGATCGCGCTCGGGATGCGGCTGCTGCTTGAGGAGGGCAGAGATGCTAAAAGGTTCGGAATAATGGCGATGATCCTCGGATTCGGCGACGCTTTTCACCTCGTGCCGCGGATCGTCAGCAACCTCACCCGGGACGGGTTCGATAGATACGTTTCGCTCCTGTCGTGGGGCGAATTCGTGACGAGCATAACGATGACGGTATTCTACGTCCTGTTTTATCATTACTACAGGGCGCTCAGCGGCGACGGCAGCAGGGTAAAAGCGCGCCTGATCTATTCTCTCGCGGCGCTTAGGGTGGCTTTAGTCCTCTTGCCGCAGAACGGCTGGGGTACAACTGGGAGTTACGCTTTCGGGATCATAAGGAACGTTCCGTTCGCCGTCATGGGGCTCCTTCTGATCGTCTGGTGCCTGAGATACAGGGAGACGGACGGACTTCGGCATACGGGCGTTCTCATCGCGGCGAGCTTCATCTTCTACATACCGGTCGTGGTCGGGGTGCGTTTTGTGCCGGCTCTCGGGGCGCTCATGATACCGAAGACGATCGCTTACGTGCTTCTCGTCGTCACGGGATTCAGTTTTTTTATAAAAGATTTCCGCCCGGAAAATCTGCTCAAAGACTCCGTCGTGTTCCTTTTGCTCGGGCTGATGAGCGGCGTTTTTTACAGGGAATTCACTAAAATATTTTCGTGGACCGGCTATACGGCGCTGAAAGTCTGTCACGCGCATCTGCTCGCCCTCGGTTTTGTCCTGCTCATCCTCATTTATCTGATGATGCAAAACGAGGCTGAGAGCATGCCGGCGATAAAAACTCCGCTTTCCGTGTATTTCACGGGCCTCGCCCTGACGGCGGTCACTATGACGGTGAGGGGGATCTACACCGTTACTTCCGGCGGGACTGTTCTGTTCCCGGACGCGGCATTATCGGGCGCGGCGGGTGCAGGTCACATCATTCTGGGCGTCGGCCTCGTGTGGCTTATGGTAAAAATCGTGAGGATAAAGGCGCGCGAAACCGCGCGTGTATAGAGATGATCGATAATAAAATTTGTGATATAGATAAAAATTAGTCACATTTAACGAAATACCCCTTGCCAAGCAGAATCCGACTTGTTATAATAATGACAAATTAGATTTCGCAAAATCTAATATAGACTGAAATACCAAGTCTGAGGGCGCCGAAAAAAAGAAGCCGGACGACGAACAAGGAGGGTTTTTATGAGCAAGGTAGTGGTAATAGGTGCAAATCACGCGGGAACGGCGGCGATCAATACGATCCTGGACGCAAAAAAAGGCGACGAGGTAGTCGTTTTTGACCGCAACAACAACATCAGCTTTCTGGGCTGCGGAATGGCTCTGTGGATAGGTAACCAGATCTCGGGACCTGAGGGCCTGTTCTATTGCGACAAGGAGACGTTTGAATCCAAGGGCGCGACGGTCCACATGGAAGCGGAAGTAAAGAAGATCGATTTTGACGGCAAGAAGGTCCTGGCGACTCTGAAGGACGGAAAAGAGGTCGAGGAAAGCTACGACAAGCTGATCCTGGCGACGGGTTCCGTGCCGTTCGTTCCGCCGATCCCGGGCAAAGATCTCGAGAACGTGCAGATGGTAAAAATCTACCAGCACGCGCAGGAAGTCATCGAGAAGATCAAGAAGCCTGAGATAAAAGACATTGTCGTAGTCGGAGCCGGCTATATCGGCGTCGAGCTCGCCGAGGCGTTCAAGAGACACGGTAAAAACGTCAAGATGATCGACGTCATGGATCACGTCCTGGCTAATTACTATGACGAAGAATTCAGCGTAAGGATGGAAGAAAATCTCAAGGAGCACGGCGTTGAACTCTTGCTCGGAGAGACGGTAAAAGAGATAAAAGGAAACGGCAAAGTCGAGGCCGTCGAGACGGACAAGGGCGAATACAAGGCCGATATGGTGATTTTATGCATCGGCTTCAGACCGAACAACGAGCTTGGCAAGGACAAGCTGGAACTCTTCAAGAACGGCGCTTTTATCGTGGACAGACACCAAAGGACTTCGGTCAAAGACGTTTACGCGATCGGCGACTGCGCTACGATCTTCGATAACGCCATCGGCGAGAGGAACTATATCGCACTCGCAAGCAACGCGGTCAGATCCGGACTTGTCGCAGCGAACAACATACTCGGGATCGATGTCGAATCACCGGGAGTACAGGGCTCGAACGGTATCTGCATATACGACCTCAAAATGGTTTCCACCGGCCTCAGCCTGAAGAGAGCGAAGGCGAGGGGCATGGATGTTGACTGCGTCGACTTCGAAGATCTGCAGAAAGCTCCGTTCATGGAGACCGACAACGAGAAGGTCAAGCTCAGGATCGTGTATGACAAGGCGACGAGAGCGATCGTCGGAGCTCAGATGTCATCGTTCTACGATATGTCGATGGGCATCCACATGTTCTCGCTGGCGATACAGAAGAAGGTAACGATCGATGAGCTGAAACTGCTCGACATATTCTTCCTGCCGCATTTCAACCAGCCGTATAACTATATTACGATGGCGGCGCTGTCGGCAAAATAACAGGGCACTGAAACGGCGCATTTGATAGGTCGGAAGCGGCCGGAATAAATAGAGAAACCTCTCCGCGTGAAGGGCGGGGAGGTTTTTTAGTGTAAAGTTTTACTCTCTTTCCATTCTCAAATATTTTTTTCGCAGATACCAAGCCTGTTCCGAATCGATGGCCTGAGTGACCTCTGCGTTATTTATATCCGTCTGAAGGTTGCAGTAATCACAGTCCCATCTGAGATAAGACTCACCGTTGTCCAGCTTTCTCCATGCTTTTTTCATGGCTTCAATGGATTCCGCAAGGTAAGCCGGCAGTCCTCGTTCAAGATAAGATCTATCTTTCGGAAACCCGGTGTTGCTGTCATAAGGAGATGATAACTCCATAATATCTTCCATCGTGCAGTTCAAGGCTTTTGCAAGTTGTTGAACTGTTTTTGCAGAACAACGCCCGATTTCGCTTCGACCTGCACATATATCAATAATTGTGGTTTTTGGCACGCCGCTGACCTTAGCGAGGCGGTATTTTGTAATTTGTCTCTTATCAAGCAGTGTCTGTAAATCCATTTCGATACCTCCAATGTTGTTCGCTTTTATTATATCGGTATACCGACCTATTGTCAATCAGCGTGGAGCTATACGTCTCGGTAAATTTTTATCAAAAATTCGATTTGCCGTATTGAATTGGGGGGGGGAAAAAGAGTAAATTGAATCCGTAAAAAGTCATATTGATATGAACTCATATGCCGCATTGTAAGTCGTTTTTTTAGGAGAAACAAAATGTTTGCTCGCATATTTCGCAAAGTGTCATTACAAAATGCAGGAAAGAATCTGTTGTTCTTCGTTGTGAACACTATTGTCGTGGGAATGATGCCCGGATATTGGACTTTGGAGAGCAATATCATGGATGTAGGCGGCAGGGGCTATTCATACCCTTACGATATGGTGTGGATGGCGCGTGAGGACAATGTACCGCAGTGCCGTGCGATCGCTGAAAAATACGGCGGTGAAGTCGAATTCCATAAAATGGTACGTGTAACTATTAAAAACGAAGAAGAGAATATAGGACTGCCTGAGTCGGAATATTTCGCGATGACCGGTAAGAAGTTCGGGCTGAAAGGCAGGGAAGTCGCCGTCGGAGTGGAAGCGCCGAACGGGACCGAAGTAAATTTTACCGAGAATTCCATTTTTGACTATTATAAGAGAATGTATATCGGAAAGGACTCGGATACTGCAGAGGATGCCGTCGCGGAAAAGCTCAGTATGAAGAATGACGACTGCGACTACGAGTTGAAAGAAGTGCATGTTCAGCACGTGCTTGGGCGTTACGCTTTGAACGACCTTGTTGAGAGCGAGAACACGGTGATCTTTTCCGACGAGTTATTTAACGAAAAATGGGCGAAGATATCGCAGGATAAAAATGAATCATCCACGCTCGCACTCTTCAAATTCCCGGCAAAAACGAGAGAAAAAGCATGCAATGAACTTATGAAAGCGGCTAAGAAGAACGGAGTAAAAGAAACATATCATACTTTCGGAGAAGAAAGTTACTACTCGACCGCACACAATAAAGCCGTCAATTCAAAGCATCTGGTATTCTCGGTCGCGAGCAACCTGAACATAGTCTTTTCTTTCTTCGCATCCGCAATGCTCGTGCTCTTTATAGAGATGCTGTCGTCGAAAAAAGAGATTGCGAAGCGGTACACCATGATGTCGCAGATCGGTATAAGAAGGGAAAGGATAATCAGAGCGCAAATGGGAGAATACAATTTTGTCGCCGACGCGGCTCTTGTGACGGCATATATCGGCTGCATCGCACTTATGCTGATCCAGATCAAAAACTCGTCGCTTTCTTTCTGGCGCTATGATTCTTCAACTGTAGCGGCATGTGCAGCAGGGCTGATAATATACGGCGCAGTTGCTCTGGCGATACAAAGACTGTTGACATATTTTACGATAAAGAAAATCGATAAGGAGAAGATCGCATGAAGGTTCTGGAGGTACTCGATCTATACAAGACATTTAAGAAGGACACGGTAGAGACCGAAGTCCTGAAGGGTGTGACTTTTGACGTCGAAGAAGGTGATTTCCTCGGGATAATGGGTCGTTCGTGGTGCGGTAAAACTACGCTAATGAGGCAGATCGGACTTATTGACCGCCCGACATCGGGAACGGTAAAAATAATGGGGAAGAGCATCAGGGAATATAAAGAACACGATCTTGCGGATATGAGGCGCGAGAAGATAGGCTTCGTATTCCAGGATTTTCGCCTTATAGATACACTGACGGTCGAAGATAATATACTTTTACCGCTGATCCTCGGAGAAAAAGGGCAGGAGGGGATGTTTTCATCCTGCAGGTAGTACGCGGAGATTTTAGGTAAAGAAGATCTCCTCGACAAAAACACCTATCAGCTTTCGGGCGGCGAAAACAGCGCGTTGCGATATGCAGAGCCCTCGTGACCGAACCTGACATCATACTTGCCGATGAGCCGACGGGTAACTTCGATTCAAAATCGGGGCGCATCGTCATGGAAGAGCTTGTGAAGATAAACCGCGAGTACAACAAGACGATAGTTATGGTAACGCACGATCCCGGCCTTGCCAGCCTGTGCGGAAGGATACTGTTCATGAAGGACGGCAGATTCATAGACTCGATCGAGCGCGGCGAGAGCAGGAACGATTTCTATAGGCAGATACTTCATACTATGAGTGTGCTGTAATGCGGGTGAATCGCCTAAGGTATAGAAAATCGCCTAAAAATATGCTATTATTAGGCGAAAGTGAAAGGAGATAGGCGAATGAGGATCTTCGATTACAGATCACTGAGTGAGTATAAATGGGACAGCGAGATACTTAATCTGCTGGGGAATATCCATGAGCATAAAGGTAAACAGGAATTGTATCTTAAGCGCAAACCGGCTGTATTGGATAAGCTGGTAGAGATCGCAAAGATCCAAAGTGTGGAAGATTCAAACAGGATAGAGGGGATAATAACCACCGAAGATAGAATTAAAAAGCTGTTGCAGCAGAAGACAACTCCTAAAAACAGGGACGAAAAAGAGATACTCGGTTATCGAGACGTGCTTAACGCCATTCATGAGAGCTATGAGTATATACCGATAAACAACAACTATATTTTACAGCTTCATAGAGATCTTTTTAAGTACAGCGAAAAGGGGATCGGCGGAAGATATAAAAACGCACAGAATTCGATCATACGGAAATTTGATGACGGGACCGCGATCGAGATGTTCAGGCCCCTGTCGCCGTATGAAACCCCGGGAGCGGTCGATGCGATATGCACCGAACTCAATAAAGCTCTTGATACTGCGGACGTTGACGCATTGCTGCTTATACCGACTTTCATTCACGATTTTCTCTGCATCCATCCTTTCAATGACGGAAACGGTCGAATGAGCCGCTTGCTAACTACTCTTTTACTGTATCGACAAGGGTATGTGATAGGTAAATATATAAGCTTGGAAAGTAAAATTGAAAAAAGCAAGGACTTTTATTATTCGGCGTTGGAGCAAAGCGGCATAGGATGGCACGAAAATAAAGAAGATGCTACACCTTTTATCAAATATATACTCAGAATCATCTTAGCTGCTTATGTGGATTTTGAAGAAAGAGTTGATTACGTCGATGAAAAAAGGCCTACCATTGAGTCGGTCAGAACGGCGGTCGACAGTAAAATAGGGAAATTCACTAAAAGTGATATTATGGAATTGGTGCCAAGTGTCGGCAGAGCGACTATTGAAAATATGCTGAAGCAATTAGTGGAGGAAGGATATATAGAGCGACATGGTAAAAGTCGGGGTACATACTATGTAAAGAAGGGTGACATCTGATGAAGCAAGATCCATTCAAAGAATACATAAAAGAAGTTGAACCGGGTAAAAGAGAGAAAAGCTACGCGTGGCAAACCGCAATCGGTCTGCAGGCGGTCGACGGACTGAAACCGTCGGAATATTTGATGCGGACCGCCGTAAGGAACGTAGAGGGCGAAATATCTTTCGAGGAAGTAAATGATCTTCTTCAGACGTACTACGAAGAGAATCCGTCTTTGCACGAAGACGACCGCACTGAGGAGGCCGATATGGTCTCAGCCCGAATAGCGGCACTGCTTTCGGAGCGGGCCTTCAGTTTTACGCCGAATGAATATCTTTCGATCCACAGAAAACTTTTTACCGGGATCTACCCCGATGCCGGCTGCATCCGCGATTACAACATCACAAAGAAAGAGTGGGTCCTGAACGGCGGTACGGTCCTATACGGGAATGCCACGGAGCTTAAAGCGACGCTCGAATATGATTTTTCCGAGGAGAAAAAATTTTCATACAGGAACCTTTCGATGGATCAGATCATCGGGCATCTTGCTGCGTTTGTCTCGGGGCTGTGGCAGATCCACGTGTTCAGTGAAGGCAATACGAGGACGACTGCTGTCTTTTTTATAAAATATCTGCGGACACTCGGCTTCGACGTCACCAACGACATATTCGCGGAGAACGCGTGGTATTTCAGGAATGCGCTGGTCAGGGCAAATTACAGCGACCTCAAAAACGGCATCGCGGCGACGACGGAGTTTCTCGAAGTCTTTCTTCGAAACCTTTTATTGGACGAGAAGCACGAACTTCACAATCGGGAATTGCACATAAGCGAGACTTTTAAGGAAAACTGATCACGGTGACAGAGGATACCGTTGCGAATTACATTACAGGCATCAGCGGCAACATGAAGGACGGATTTTTGATCAGGAACGTGAACGATGCGAGGGCGAAGGTCGATGTAAAGAAGCAGTGGAAGGGCGCACCGGCGGACAGGGCCGTCATAGAGCTCTATGACGGCATCAAGGTCGATGAGATCGCGCTCACCAAGGACAATAACTGGGAGCACTCCTTCCTCGACCTTCCGAAATACAACCACGAGACCGGAAAAGAGATCAAATACACGGCTGCGGAACAGCCTCTCCCGGGATATGAAACGACCGTGACGGGAAACGAACACGATGGTTTCGTCTTCACGAATCTGATCGTCGGCAAGCGGAATATAAATGTAAGCAAAACATGGGTCGGGCCGAAGGCCGATAAGGTAAAGATCTCGCTTCTTGCGAACGGCGAAAGGATATCTTCCGTCGAGCTCAGCGAAGAGAACGGCTGGCATCACGAGTTCAAAGACCTTGAGAAATGCGATAGGGAAGGCCGCGAGATCAAATACACGGTCACCGAGGAAGCCGTCCCGAATTATGAAACGGCGATCAGCGGCGACATGAACGTCGGCTTCGTCGTAAAGAACACGAACACGGAAAAGACTAAGGTTGCCGTCTCGAAGGTCTGGGAAGGAAAGAAGGGCAGTAAGGCCGAAATAGAGCTTCTCGCAGGCGGCAGGAGAATAGACGGGGTGACCCTGAACGATGCAAACGGCTGGAAGCACGAATTTACGGACCTTCCGAAATACGATCCCGTCACCGGCAAAACCGTAGTATACACGGTAAAAGAAAAGGAGATACCGGGCTATAAGGCGACGATAAAAGGAAATGCCGAAGACGGATTCGTCGTAACAAATAAGGAAGATGTCATCGAGACGGGAGACAGTGAAGATCCGGCCCTGTTCTCCATTGCGCTTTTCAGCGCTTTGCTCCTCGCGGTCGCGATCGTCCGGAGAAAAGAAAACGACCCGAACGGGAATATAGAGGACAGTCTAAAGGAAATATAGACTGCGCTCGAAAGTGAATACATATTGATACACGGCGCCGTCAGGAGGCGGCAGGGCAGCGATGCGGCGGGGCGGGGACTCTGTCCCGCCGTTTTGCTTAATATATTGCGCCGGGCACGCCGGTTGTATTATTATGTTTAATAGTATTTCCGAAGGCCCGATTTTTACCGTGGCCGGCAAAGAGTGAAAATGTATCTTTCGATTTTACTTTTGAAAAAACTGATATTGCTCATCGCATATATGATGTGCGGCTACGCCTGCTTCAGGATAGGCCTGATCAACGAGCGCCGAAGCAGGTATTTGACGTACGCGTTTTTATACGTGGTCTTCCCGGCCGTCGTTATAAATTCTTTTGCGGTAAAAAAAGCGGGCGACGACAGGGCACTTTTCCTGCAGTCGCTGTTTTTTGCCGTGATAGCTCTTGCCGTTTCGATGGCTTACTGCGCCCGCAAGTACGGCATAGCGAGAGGAGTAAAAAACGTGGGCGTCGCATTCTCGGCCGCCGGCACGATGGGCTTTCCGCTCGTCTACTCGCTGTTCGGACAGACGGGCGTCTTTTATTCGACTTGCTACGCCTCGATCCTGACGTTCCTTCAGTGGACATACGGAGTGCGCGTTATCACCGGTAAACGCGAATATATGAGCTTTAAGACGGTATTGAAAAACCCGCTCCTGTTTTCACTCGGCATAGGACTGATAATCTATTTCAATTCGATCACCGTGCCGACGGGAGTCACGACCGTGCTCACCGGAATAGGAAGGTTCAACGGCCCGCTCGCGATGATAATCCTGGGCGGCTACATGACGGAAATGAATATGGGAAAGATCTTCAGCGACCGCGCCATTTACAGGGATACGTTCAGGAGACTGATATTTTTACCGCTGATCACCCTGCCGATACTCTTTCTGATACCGGGCTCGAAGACGGTAAAGATCATCATAATGATCCTCTCGTCCGCACCGGTCGGCTCGCACGATGCGATTTTTGCGAACCTCTACGACAAAGACTACGAGACGGCGATAAAACTCGTCTGCGTCAGCACGATACTGTCCGTCGCGACGATGCCTGTCATCCTTTGGGTGGCGAATCAGGTGCTGTAGTTTTTACGGCAGATGCGGTTTTTTATAAAAGGCGCCGGAATTTTTTACAAAAGGTAAGGAGTATAAAGTAAGATGTTTTTCGGTAAAAAAAGCAACGTAGAGCGCATAACGATGGCGGAGACGGAGCGGGTACTGGCTTCGGGAGAGAACGTGGCTTTGGTCGATGTTCGGGAGTCCGAGGAGTACGCGACGGGTGCGATACCGGGCGCCGTAAATCTGCCGCTCCAGGAACTGATGATGGGGAGCACGGCCGGACTTCCTGCCAAGGATAAAAAGATCTTCGTCTACTGCCACAGCGGCAGGAGGAGCAGGTCCGCGGCGGCGCTTCTCTCCAAAATGGGATATGAGGATGTCGTCGACATAGGCGGCATATATATGTGGAAAGGCGAGATCGAAACGCCGAAGCTCTCTTAAAACCAAAAAACTAAAAAAGCGACCCGTTTACGACTGATGAAATGCACCCACAAAGTTAGACACTTTGGAGGTGCATTTCAGACCGGCCGGACGGGCCGCTATTTTCTTATATACTTCTTTCCGCAGATCACGGCGGTTATCGGTATCGCGATGACGGATGCGGTCGCCGCGATCGTTATGAACACGACCTGCTGAGCCATTTCCTTTGAATTGACCGCGTACTCGAAGCTCGTATATTTTATCAGGTAGACGAACACGGTCAGGAACTCCGATATGAATATGAAGAAAAGCGTGTTCACCGTCGAGCTGACGATGTTTTTACCGATCGACATTGCGGACGAAACGAGATCGCGCTCAGTCATCGACGGATCGTGTTTATAGACCTCGCTCAGCGCCGACGAGACGGAGAGGGAAGTGTCGACCGTGCTCCCGACCATTACGATGAGTGTGGTCGCCACGAAGATCGTAAGCATGTTCGCGTCGATGTCATCCGTGTATCCGTTGGAAGGATTGAGCTTGAAGTTCTGCGCGATAGGGAATCCCTGGAGATTGCCGTGCGAGATAAAAACATACGCGAAGGCGAAGGTGAGCGCCGTCACTATGAGCACGGAGTAAAAAGCGCATATCGTCTTTTCGTTCAGGCCGTTCTGGTAAAAAGTCGAGACCGCCAAGATGATGATGCAGCCGGCGACGATCGCGGGCATCTTCGGGACACCGTAGTTTATGGATGCCAGGATGCCGAAAAATACTATGATATTCAGCAGTATCGTCACGAGGGACTGTGCCATTTTCTCGGTGCCGACCGTCAGTGTTATCGCCAGGAAGGCGAAGGTGAGTGCTACTATCATGATGCTTCACCTCGCTTTGCCGGTTTCTTTATGAATTTGGCCGCCACGAAGATCGAGATAGGTATCGACAGTATTATGCCGGTGCCGCCCGTAAGGAAGCGCACCGTCTCAAAATACATGTTGTTTTTTATTATCGTCCGTATCTCGAAGCCATTTTCGAGCGAAAGCGCGAAGACCGGTATAAAAGCGGCGATATTCGTGAGCATTATGATGTTTATCATCGTCCCCGTGATGTCGTCGGCGACGGCGCGGCACGAGAGGAATATCTCTTTTTCCGTTACGTCAGGCTTCCTTTCGATGATCTCGGATGCGGCAGTCGTCATGAGGACGGCGATATCCATTACCGCACCGAGGCAGCCAACCATGACTTCCGATAGGAGGGCAAGGTTCGAATCTTTGACGGTGTACGGCTCCGGCATAAAATCCATGAATTCATACTGTATCCGCGGCGCGAACTGCATTATCAAAGCCGTCATCCCCGAGATGACGAGCACCGTTATTACGGTCGCGGCCACCGTGAGAGCGGCCTTCCTGTTGAATCCGTTTATAAAAAGGAGAACGACCGCCGAGACGAGCACCGTTGCGATCACGGTCATGAGAAGTATGTTCCGCCCGCGAGAGTACTGCACCATAGCGAACGAAAAGATCACGGTGTTTATAAAAAGTCCTATTATCGTAAAAAATCCCTGCTTCCCGCCGACGGCGATGAGCACGATAAAAAGCACCAGAAGCGCCCCGACGATAAAATAGTCGCGCTTCATTCCCGCCACGGTGAATGCGCCGCTTTTATCGGCGCTGTTCCCTATAAAAAGGTAGTTGCCCGTCCTGTATTTGTTGTTGTATATCAGCGTCTTATCGCACGGCGAGGCGATTTTTACCGACTTCCCCTTGTCCGGGCCGTTCATGATTTTACCCGTCATTATCTGCTTTTCGCCGCGAACTTCGACTGTGTCGACCCTCGCGATCGGGCTTTTATAAAGGCTGAAATCGTTGTACACGAAAAGAAATGCGATCACGGCGCATACGATCGTTACGATGATTTTTATCCTGTCCTTCGATAAAAGTGCCAAATCGTGTCCTTTCGTGAACCTTCGGTTCCTTTCGGTTGCTTTCGGTTCGGAATATGCTTGATTATAGCACGGAGACAGCGGCAAGTACGGCATATTTAACTAAAATTCTACTAATCAACATAAACGGGCGCGAAATTAGTGTAAAATCAAAGGTGGAAAAATTCGTTCATAAAGCAAGGAATGCAAGGAGAAGCGAAAGTGGGAAAGAGCGAAAATAACGGAAATGCGCACAGGTTGCGCCAGGTCTTACTGTGGATAATCGTGGTCGCGCTGTCGTGTCTGATCATCATGTTCGGGCACAAGACGACTTCGAAGGGCCTGAAGATTTTTAACGACAAGGGCAACGCGAGCTACAGGGCGACGGTCGTCTCGGTGGCGGACGAGGAAAAGGAGTCGCGGAGCCTAGGCGTAAACATGAAGTACGTCGATAAAAACATCCATTTCAAATGTAAGATCGAGGGCGGTTCCGATGCCGGCAAAAAGGTGAACGCCATTCAGACCATAAGCGGCATGTATGTGGGCAGCTCGAAGGTAAAAGCCGTTGAAAAGGGTGATTCGGTGCTCGTCTCGCAGGCCGACCTCAAAGGTTACTCCAATTCATCCGGAGGTGTAACGGGCGACTCTGCCGCATCCGGCACAACAGGCACCACCGCAGACAGCAGTGCTTCAGGCAGCGTAGACAGCAGCACGTCGGGTGATTCGGTAAAAGTCGATTCGGGCGCAGCATCAACAGCTTCAGGTACGACCTCCCCAGATTCAGGCGCAGCAGCCGGTGCGGGCTCCGGACTTGGATCCGGCTGGTATTTCGTCGACTATTACAGGCTCGACAAGATCATGTACCTCGCGCTCGTATTTGCGATACTGCTCGTCGTCATCGGCCGGGTAAAAGGTATCAACACCTTGGTTTCGCTCGCTTTTACCACCATGTTCGTATTCTCGGTATTCCTGCCGTGGGTACTCAACGGTAAAAACATATATTTAGGTGTTCTCGCGACGTGCGGCTTTACGATAATAATGTCGCTGATGATACTGGAGGGCGCGACGAAAAAAAGTCTGGTCACGATACTCGGTTGTTCGCTCGGCACTGGCATAGCCGCCCTCATCAGCTATATCATGAACATCTTCCTGCACCTGACAGGCGTGATGGACGAACACTCGATGTTCCTCATACTTTTTTCGCCGAAGCATCATATCGACCTGCTCGGCATAATATTTGCGGCTATCGTTATCGGTGCGCTCGGAGCGATCATGGACGTGGCGATGGACATATCTTCGTCGCTGTATGAGCTCGTAAGGCACGTTCCTGACATAACCTTCAAAAAATTGTTCAGGAGCGGCATGCAGATCGGAAGGGACATCATGGGAACGATGGCCAACACGCTGGTTCTGGCGTACATCGGAAGCGGACTCTGCGGCATATTGCTGCTCTTCACTTACTCGTCGTCGCTCCTCGAACTCCTGAACAGGGAAGTCGTTATAGTCGAGCTCTTGCAGGCGTTTACGGGAAGTTTGGCGATACTCCTTACGGCGCCGTTCACCGTAGCCATCGCGGGCCTCATATACCTCAATTTCAGGGGAAAAGGCGATGACGGATATGATGACACTTATTCCGGCGGATCGGGACGCACGGACGAAAATGCGCCCGTAAAAAGCGCCGGCCTCCAAACGGCATCCGCCGTTCCTTCGGTCGCTCCGGCACCTCAGCCGGCTCCGCAGGCTCCTTCGGTACCGCAAAGTGTTCCTGCACCGCAAAGCGCACCTATACCGCAAAGCGCTCCGGCTGAAGAAACGGTCGAAGGGAAGAGATACAACCCCGGAAAGAGGCTTCACACCTCAGGACACGAAAGATACGATGCGAAGCACTAAGACTGTGTAGGACATATAAAACGGCAGGCAGCTGAGGCGGACAGCCGACGCCGTCGGTCAAGGTAGCCGGAAGGCGATAGCCTAAGACGAAAATCGATAGCACTAAACCACAGCACTAAACCACTAAAAAAGCTCGGGATGATCCCCGAGCTTTTTGATTGACTTTGATCTATCTTTATTACCTTGATTACTTGAACCAGAACGAAGTTACCTGACCGTAAACGATCATAGCCATGAAGATAGGTCCGATCCACTTGATGGAGAAGTCGTAGATACCTTTCGATTTGAAGTTGCTTCCTTCTGCGATTTCGTCATCTACATAGTGAGGGATAACCCATCCGAGCATGATAGCCATAATGAGTCCGGACAGCGGCATCAGGATACCTTCTGCTAAGCTGTCAAATACATCGAGCCAAGTGCTCTGGCCGAGGATGTAGTGCATTCCGCTTTCGCCGAGCATGTCGCAAGTTACGAGCATGTTACCGGCAAGTGCCCAAATTGCCATGAGTACGGAAACTGCAGTTCTGTTTGCTTTCTTTCCTGCTTTGATCCTGGCATCGAGTATCGCGGAGATTCCGCCTTCCATCATTCCGATGGAGGAAGAAAGAGCTGCGATGAATACGAGAGCCCAGAAGAGGAGCTGGAAGATCTTTCCTGCGAATCCCATCGACTGGAATACAGTTGTGAGGGAAACGAAGAGAAGTCCAGGGCCCGCACCCGGCTCAAGTCCGAATGAGAATACGGCAGGCATGATAGCGAGACCTGCGAGCAATGCTGCAACGGTATCTCCGATTACAAGGAACAGAGCGTCTTTCTCGATGTTCTCTTTCCTCGAGAGGTATGAACCATAAGCGATGATACAACCGGATGCGAGTGAGAGCGAGAAGAAGAGCTGTCCGCCTGCAAGGCTGAGGATGTCAAAGAACGATTTAGCGCTCGTCCAAGCCGAGAAATCAGGCTTGAACATGAATGACAGTCCGCCGGAAGCTCCCGGGAGCGTGCAGGATCTGATAACTACGGCTACCAACATGATGAACAGTGCAGGCATTCCGTATTTGCAGAACTTTTCGATACCGCCGGAAACTCCGCCGAGCACTACAGCGAGTGTGATCGCAAGGAAGAGGATAACGAATCCTACAGCCTGTGGCAGGTTAGTATAGAATCCGTGGAAATAGTCCCCAGGGTTAGCCATTCTGATAGCAGCGCTGCTGCTGAACAGGTCGCCTACGCTTGCGAACAGATACTTCGTGATGTATCCGCCGAATGTGCAGTAGAAGCAGATCAACAGGAACGGTACGATCGTCTGAAGTACACCGTTGAACATGAATTTGCTGTTAGCTTCGCGATATGCTTCGATAGCAGCTTTCTGTGTCTTACGTCCGAGTGCGATTTCGGAAACCATGAGAGGATATCCGCAGAAGATCGCAACGATCATGTAGAGCAACAGGAAAGCAGCACCGCCGCCGACTCCCAGCTTATAAGGGAACGACCACAGGTTGCCGAGACCTACCGCAGAACCAAGAGCAGCCATCATAAATCCAAAGTTAGATTGAAATTGGCCTTTTTGATTATCTTGTTCCATTTTTTTACCTCCATACATAGATTAATCAAAGTCTATATAAGTTCTTGTTAATTATAGGATAAAACTTTTGTGTTGTCAATATGAAAGGTGTTTTCACAATATCGACAATAAGTCTAAAAGTCTTGAGTTGCATGGCTTTCGGGGAGGGGGACAGTGTCTTAAAAATCGTACAAGATCTAAAATAAAAAAGGCGGGCGCTTTGCGCGCCCACCCCAATATGTTGTTTATTGCCGATCGTTATTCACCCGGTTCGGTCGTATCACCCGGTTCGGTCGTATCACCCGGTTCGGTCGCCGTTCCGTCATCATTGTTGGCGTTGTCCGCGGCTTGCTGAGCTTCCTCTTCGGCCTTCTTCTTGGCTTCTTCCTCTTCTTGCTTTTTACTCTTGTATTCGCCGATACCGACGTTCGTACCTTTTGTGAAGTACTCTCCGTTTGTATAGACGACGTTCGCCGGCATTGATTTATACTGTCCTTTCAAAGCGTTCGGGATCTGCCTCATGATCTTTCCCCAAAGTGCTGCTGCTGCACTCGACATCTGTGAAAGCTGGATGTTGACGTCTGTTCCGATCCACAGAGCTGCCGCGTAGGTAGGGGAGAAACCGTCGAACCAGATATCGTAACTGTCGGAAGTCGTACCGGTCTTACCGCCGGCAGCCACTTTCGAGAGCGATGCAGGATGTCCGAGACCGTTGTTTACTACCGACTTCAGCATGTCCGTCATTATGAATGCGACGCCTTCGTCGAGTACTTTGTACTTCTTCGATTTCGACTGCAGGATGACCTTTCCGTCTCTGTCTTCGACCTTCGTGTAAGCGATCGAGGTCTGCCTTACACCTCCGTTAGGGAAGGTCGCGTATGCCTGCGCCATTTCGAGCGGTTTGACACCGTGGGTCATTCCGCCGAGGGCGAGTGCTGCCGTGTTGAGGTCGTTGGTATCTTTATTCTTGGTCTCCAGCGTGGTGATGCCGAACTTTTTGATGAGGTCCGCACAGTACTGATTGCCGACCTGCATCTGGATCTTTACGGCAACTACGTTGATCGACATCTGAAGAGCTTTTCTCATCGTAACGACACCGCTGTATCCGCCGCCGGCGTTCTTCGGCCAGCTCTTACCGTTGAAGTGCATCGGCTCGTCGTCGATCTTTGATGCGGCGGTCAAATACGTGCCGTATCCCTTCGTCCCCTGTGTATCGTGACCGTAATCGACGTAAGGGAAGGTCTTGCCGTCTTTCTGGAGATCGAAACTCTTTTGTATGGCGGCAGAGTATACGCCCAGAGGTTTTATCGATGATCCCGGCTGTCTCGGGCTGAGAGCGCGGTTGTAAAGCCTTTTACCGACGGTACCTCTTCCGCCGACCATCGCTTTTACCTGACCCGTGCCGACTTCTACGATCGCCATAGCCGCCTGCGGCTGGATGACCTTTTCAGGCAGGGAGTAGGCGAGAGGTGTGATCGTAACGGTGCCGTCACTGACTTTTACGGAATCCTTTGACTTATCGAAGTATTCCTTTGAGATCACGAGGTTGTTGTCCTTGTCGAGCTTCTTGTACTTGGCAGGGATGTTTATGTATCCTCCCGGATATGTATATAACGTGCTGCCGTCCATGAAATACGACTGCTTGAATTCCAGGCTGTAGTCGGTTTGACCGTTTGATTTTGTCGTATATATGCTCAGCCTTTTATCCCGGTAGATCGTAACGGAGCCGTCTTTGTTGACGCTGCACTCGTCCGTTCCGAGGGTGAAGTTACCGCTTGAGTCGAACATGTTGCTGTACGCATACAGCATTATCGAACCGTACGAGTCGATGATGTTGCCGGATCCGTCTTTCCTTATACCTACGAGGTAAGGGAAGTTCGACGGATTGTTGAACTCTTTGACTATCGCGGCCTGCGCGGTGGAGTCGAGGGTGGAGTATATCTTAAGTCCTCCAGTGTAGATCATCCTCTCGGCTTCGTTGTACGATATCTTGTATTTCTTCATCAGATCGCTTGCGACCTGATCTATCATGTATTCGGAGAAATATGAATTTACATTTGCTCCGGATGAAATGGTCGGATTTATGAAGTCCGAAAGCGGCTTTTTGTACGCCTGCTTGAACTGCGACTTTTTGATGTATCCCTGGTCGAGCATCAGCTTAAGACAGAGGTCACGGCGGTTCTTCGAGGCGTCGTTGGATATGTACGTGTCCGGATCCCTCGTTATTATGTTGGCAGTTTTCTCGGTGACCGTATCCTTATCTACCATTTTCACCAGCGCGTAGCTGTCCGGAGCTTGCGGGAGGGCTGCCAGCGAGGCGCATTCCACCAATGTCAGATCCTTAGGATCCTTGGAGAAATAGGCGTGTGATGCGGCGTCGACACCGTAGTTGCCGAAGCCCAGATATATGGTGTTGAGATACGCTTCGATGATCTGCTCTTTGGAGAGCTGCGATTCGATCTTGCCCGCGTAATACATCTCGAGTATTTTGCGCTTGATGCTCCTCTGGCTCTTTATTTTCGGTAGGTAAACGTTACGCGCCAACTGCTGCGTGATCGTACTCGTTCCGCTGATCCTTCCTGAACCGGTAAAGGACTGCAATACGGCGCCTCCGAGTCTTGTCCAGTTGAAACCGTGGTGATGCCAGAATGTTTTATCTTCTATGGAAACGAATGCGTCGATAAGGTTCGGCGGCATATCTTTATATTTGACGAGCGTCCTGTTCTGCTCGTAGTAGACGGTTTCCACCTGGTCCCCGTCGGAGTCGTATACCGTTGAACTTTCCGCAACGGAATCGTACAGCTTCTTAGGTTCGATCTTCGGGGCTGTGCTGATGACCGCAAAAGCGTAGACGAAGAAGACGAGCAGGATCGCGGCAAAGAACACGAGAACGTTCCTCAGCATCTTCTTGTGGCTGTATTTGCGCGGAGAGTTCTTGACTTTTTTGCCGTCTTTCATGATGTAGCTCCCTTGATTAGGATCGTAGTCCGGGTTGTCGATGAAGATGAGGTCATCGAGTACTTCCTTAAACGATCTCTTCGGTTTCCCCGACTTTTTGCGACCGATCTTTCTGTCTTTCTTCTCTTTCTTATCCTTCCCTTTGGAAGGGGCAGGATCGTGAGAGCATTTCTTAGGCGACTGATCTTTCTCCGCGTCGGCGGCGTGCCTGCCTTTGCCGGGTGCAGCGGCCGTGTGTTTTGCGGCGCTTTTATCAGGCGTTGCAGCTTTCGGCTGTGCTGCGCCTTTAGCGGGCTCGGCAGCTTTCTGCTGTGCGGCACTCTTATCAGGCGCGGCAGCTTTGTGCTGAACGGCACTTTTATCAGGCGCGGCGGATCTCTCCGGCTCGTCGAACTGGGCCAGGAAATCGTCGATCTCTTTGCCTTTCAAATTTCTGTCGTCGTTATCTTTACGCATTAAAATACCTCCGTATCCAACATAGAAGTAATCTATTATAACATAATCGTGTTTTTTCGGACAGCAAAAAAACAAGCCGACCGCTCGCAGTGCTTTCGAAATGCGATTTTAGCGCGCTTCGGAAGAGGGGCGGGGAGTCGGAAGATATTGAAGAAATTCTTCTATTCTGAGGTCGCGGGGATCGTCATCTGCCCCGTGGCCGGATAATACTTTTTCGATGAAGCCTGCGGCCGCTTCTGCCGCGCTTCGGAGAGACGCCCCTTTAAGCGTCTCTGCTATTATGACGGCGGAGAAGATGTCGCCCGTGCCGACGAACGGACGCGGCTGTTCTTTATATTGAAGAAAGTGCGAACGCGTTTCTCCGCAGTCTCTTACGAGGTTAAAGACCTCGCCGGTGCCGCTGAGGCGGCAGCTGCTTATCACTACGGCTTTGCTTCCGAGTGAGATCAGGGCGTCCGCGAGCCTTTCGAATTCATCCTCGGAGAGGGCGGTCCTGCCTTCATACATGCCGGTCAGCATCGTCGCTTCGGTGAAGTTCGGGATCAGTACGTCGGCGCGCTTTGCCATGGCCCTGTTACATTCGACGATGTCTTCGCACATTCCGTCGTATATCTCGCCGTTGTCTGCCATTATCGGATCGGAAAATACGATCTTCGGCGACTGTTCATCGATGAGCTCCGATACGATCTCAGTCTGTTCCTTAGACAAGAAGAGGCCGGTCGCTACGGCGCCGAAAGAGAATCCGTTCTTCTTCCATGCCGCGCAGGCGGCGCGCATATATTCCGTGGTGTCGAGAAATTCCGCGTTCCCGTATTCGGTGGCGTTCGATACGAGCGCCGTCGGAAGGGTATAGGGGTGCAGCCCGTAAGCCGTGAGCACCGGAAGCATGGCCATGGTCGAGACCCGGCCGTATCCGGTCATGTCGTTGATTATCAAAACTGAGCCGCTTTTATCGTTCATATCGATCGTACCTTAGCTGAAGAACAGTGAGGAATTTCCGGATCTCAGGAAATTCAGGATCGTGTTCGTGACTCTCGCGCTGTCGGCTTCGGAGACCGATATGTGCATGATGTCCAGTGGCTTGTTCTTCATCGCGATGAAAGAGCAAGGGGTAAAATAGTCGTCGTTTTCTTCTATTATTTTAAGGTCCTTAAAATTCAGAGAATTGGACTTTGAGTATATGTTCCTTATTTCCTGTACGAGCTTCGACTTTTTGTTCGAAAAGGCCGGCACTCTTCCGTACGGCGTCGCCGTTCCGCCGGCGAGGGCGGCAGCCGAAGCGTTTTCCGCCATGACCGCGTCGAGCTTGTCGTCGTTAAGCGCCTGCGTTTCGACGGTGATGTCGAAGGATGAGGAGTTTTCGGTCATACCTTCTATTACATTGATCGCATATATATCTTTCTTCGACTTGTTCTTCGGAGTATCTTCGTCGCCGAACTTATATGTTCCTTCTTTTATCGTGTAAAGGAAATTTATAAGCGCTTCCGTCGAATCTTTCGAGTAGACGGTCGTCGGCATCGATGACTCGTCGTCCACGACTTTGAATTCGAACGAAATGTCCGGCGAATTCTTTTTATTTTTGTCGATGTAATCTTCGCGCTGCTTTGACAGCATTTCTTTTACCGAATCGATAGAGGAGGAGTCGACCAAGATCTTCGCATTCAAAGATGTCGGGTAAAGCGAGCCGCTGCTCCCGAGCGTTACACCTTCGACCTCGAAAGTGAGGGACTTTTTCCTCATCTTAGTGAGGAGAGTCACGAGAGGTGAGATCGGGTTCGCCTGGTTCGATATCTCCGAATCGGGAACTCCCGTTTCGATACCGCCGATCGAAAGGTCTATCATGGTGTCGCAGCTACGGGACGTCTTCGAAAGCGGCAGTGATATCGTCGCCATGGAACGGCAGAAGGACGACTGCGAAGTCGACGTCGAGCTTCCGCTGCTCAGGAATATGACGTTTGAGCCGGCAGGGAAATACGACGAGCTGACCTTCGTAAGGCCGTCGTGCGAGTTCGATGTGCTTCTGGCGATAATGACGGTGAGAGGGCCGTTTGATGTCGCGCTCTTCGCCGTCATCAGAGCCGACGCGATAGAGTCGGCATCTTTTGCCGCTGTGGCGACATCGTATTCCGTGCACAAAACGAGCATCGGCATGCTTTCTTTGCCCTGCACGGCTTCCGTCGTCAGTATGATGTTCCCGTATTCGTCCGATACCGGGATGAGGCCGACGGAAGTAGCCGTCTCTTTTATCTTGTTCATCCACGCGTCGTCGGTGCCCACCTCTTTGGCAGCGGCCGAAAGGGCGGTGCTGCAGGACTTGAAGGACTTCGAGTCCAGTATCTGTATCCTGTGTATCTTATATGCGGCCACCGAAGCTACGGCGGCTATGACGATGATGATCGCGATCAGCGTGGTCTTTTTGCTGTGGTGAGATGTATTCTTCATATTTTACCTTTTTACCCGTCGATAAAATTATAATTTTACAAAACAAAAACGCGCGTTTTACCTAACGCAACCGTTATTATATACGCACTTTTACGAGTACTCAAGGGAGGGGATGTGATATTTACAAGAAAAGCCGTTAAAATTCTTGCATTTACGGATACCGCTGTGATATAATCGCTCATACGCCAAACGGGCGGTCCATTTTTGCGCCCGTATCTGACGGACACTAGCCTGCAAAGGAGGTGCGGTAAATGTCAAAGAAATGTGAAATTTGCGGAAAAGGACAGACTTCAGGAAACGCTGTTTCTCACTCCAACATACATTCGAGAAGAAAGTGGAACGCTAACATTCAGAGTGTAAAGATCAACGACAACGGAGCGGTAAGAAAAGCTGATGTTTGCACGAAATGCCTTAAATCCGGCAAAGTGACCCGTGCCGTCTAATTGGACCGCAAATACAGTCTTAAACGCGGACGGCGTTTAAGGCTTTTTTCTTTTTTTGGTATTTGACGGGCCCGTCGTATGGTATTATAAAAACAGATTCGGGAGGATGGCATATGGCACTCATTACTAAAAGCGAATACGGCATTGTCGCCGTAAACAACGACGTCATAGCCAAGCTCATCGCAGAGGACATGATGAGCTTCGACGGCGTTATAATGCCGTGCAACAGCAAGGGAAAAGCGCTAAAGAAAAATTTCCTTCGCGGCTACGGCAACATGACGGATGCCGTCGAGATCAGCGAATACAACACGGACGTCTTTGTAAGGGTGTATTTTATAATAAAATTCGGCGAAAGCATACACGACGTTTCGTACGAGCTTTTTAAGATGATAGAGGACGATTTTGAGCTTCTCTGCCTCGACAAGCCGTGCGAGCTCAAGGCGAGCATCAAGGGCGTCAAGTCGGAGACGGTCGCGAAGACCAATCTGGAGGTCACGAAGCGAAATGACTGAGCTTTGCTTTTTCGACAGTGTGACGCGTATCGAAGGTGTCGCGGCAAAAACGGAAGCAAAACTCAATTCCATGGGCATTTTTACCGTGGGAGACCTTTTGGAGTATTTCCCGAGGAGGTATGAGGACAGGCGCCGGTCGGTGCTTTCGAGCCGCATGCCGGAGAATATGAACATACTCGCCGAGGGTGTACTCACCAATAAAAGGATCCGAAGATCGTCCGGCGGAAAGGTCATGATCGAATGCACGTTCAGCGACGCCGGCGGGACCTTCAGGGTTCTTTTTTTTAATATGCAGTACATGTTCGACGCTTACAAAGAGGGTACGACGTACTCCGTCTTCGGAAAGATGAAAAGGGTCGGAGGGAGCAGGACTTTCGTCAATCCCGACGTCAACGTCAAAGGGTCGCCCGGCGACATGCGCGGCATCCTTCCGATATACCGCGTCACGAAGGGCGTGACCGTGAACCGAATGAGGAAATGGGTGAGATACGCCCTTGACAACATCTCGGGCGACGGCCTCGAGTGGCTGGCCGGAGACATAATAGAAAGGAATAAACTCTGCGACCTTAAATTCGCCTACGGGAACATACACTTCCCTTCGGGAGAAGCGGCTTACAGAGCCGCCAGGTACAGATCGATATACGACGAACTCCTGACATATCAGCTGGCGATAAGGAAAAACAAGGCTTATCGCGAGGGAGATATCGGCGATTCGTCGATAAAAACGGAAGGATACGAACTCTTCGAAAAAAGCCTGCCGTACGAGCTCACGCCGGATCAGAAAAAAGCGATAGACGACATAGCCGCCGATCTTAAGGACAAAAAACCGATGAACCGCCTCGTCGAAGGTGACGTCGGCTGCGGTAAAACGGCTGTGGCGTCCGCTGCGATCTTTATGGCGGTAAAAGGCGGGAAACAGGCCGCTTTCATGGCTCCGACCTCGCTCCTCGCGACCCAGCACTACGCGAACCTTCGGGAGATGTTCGCGCCCCACGGGATGAACGTCGTTCTGCTGATCGGTGATATGACGCCGGCGCAGAAGATGAAGGCGAAGGATATGATCGCGTCGGGAGAGGCCGACATAGCGATAGGGACGCACGCCCTTATATCCGAGGGGGTCGTTTTCAGCGATCTCGGTCTTGCGATAACGGACGAACAGCACAGGTTCGGCGTCAATCAGCGAAGGGACCTGTCGCGAAAATCGGGCGATCCCGTCAACGTGCTCGTTATGACGGCGACGCCGATCCCGAGATCCCTTGCCGCGACTGTATTCGGCGATATGGACTTCAGCATGATAAGGCAGAAGCCGAACGGAAGGAAGAAGATAATAACGAGGGTCCTCGACGACAGCGGCCGCGGATTGGCCTACGAGAAGGTGAGAGAGGAACTCAGCGCCGGACACAGGGCCTACATCGTTGCGCCGAGCATCGGAGAAGATGAGGAGAGCGAACTCGCCTCTGCGGAAGGGCTTTTTACCGAGATGAAAAAGAAATTCAAGGGTCATTCGGTAGCCCTCCTTCACGCTCAGATGGATAAGGCGGAGAAGGAAAAGGTGATGACATCTTTCGCATCGGGAAAGACGGAGATCCTCGTATCGACGGTGGTAATCGAGGTCGGGATAGATGTCCCGGAGGCGTCCGTCATAGTCATAGAAAACAGCGACAGGTTCGGCCTCGCCCAGCTCCACCAGCTTCGCGGAAGGGTCGGGCGGAGCGACGATCAGGCTTACTGCTACCTTATAAACCGCAGCCGGTCGGAAAGCGCCGCGGCCAGGATGAAAGCGATGCGCGATTTCAGCGACGGCTTCGATATAAGCGAGGAAGACTATAAAATACGCGGCCCCGGGGATATAATGGGAACGATGCAGCACGGGACGGCGTTCAGCCGCATAAACGATTTCATGAAGTATTCCGATATCGCGGAAAAAGCGGCGGCCGACGCCGATGAGATCCTGCGCGATAAAAGCGGAAAGACGGACATGGCGTTCGTGGGCTCAAAGATAGATATGATGGCGGATTCTGATAACAGCGATGTGATCTAGTGTAGCCGCAGGAGAACGGAATGAGGATAGTAGCGGGAAAATATAAATACAGGAAGATAGAGGTGCCGGAAAATGCGAGGCCGACGCCGGAGCGCGTAAGGGAAGCGATATTCAGCATGATAGGCACGAAAGTCGAAGGTGCCGTAGTTCTCGACCTTTTCGCCGGTTCGGGCGCCATGGGTCTCGAGGCTCTTTCGAGGGGCGCCTCTCTTTGCTATTTCAACGAGATCGACAGGAGACATTTCGGCACGCTGAAGTCGAATGTAGTCGGTTGCAGGGCGGAAAGCGCGTCCGTCCTGCTGAACAGGGATTTTAGGAATGCGATCGCCGGGATAGAGGGGACGGTGGACCTCGTTTTCCTCGATCCGCCTTATTCTATGGACCTTTACGGCGAGATCCTGGAAAAATTGGACGCTTCGGGAGTGCTTTCGGAAGGCGCTTTCGTCGTAGTGGAGCATGTTTACAATAATAAAATTACAGATACACCGAGCAGCCTCGAAAAAATAAAGGAAAAAAAGTACGGAAACATAGGCGTTGACGTTTTTATGCGTCATTAAAATCTTGCAAACAAAGGCCTGTTTTGTTAGAATTAACGGAAGAAATGAGGAGCTGTAATGACGAAGAGCGCACTTTATGCCGGATCTTTTGACCCGATCACAAACGGTCACCTCAACATAATAGAGCGTGCCGCTGAGATGTACGACAGCTTGACGGTTGGGATAATAGCCAATTCGGGCAAGCTCTCTCTTTTTACGCCGGAAGAAAGGCGCGAGATAATCGAGAATGTCACCTCGAATTTCAGCAATGTGAAGGTGGAGACGTTCGAAGGTCTTTTAGCGGACTACGTGAACAGGGAAAAGTTCGATGCCGTGATAAGGGGGCTTCGCGCGACGACCGACTTCGAGTATGAGATCCAAATGGCGCAGATGAATGCGCGGCTGTATAAATATAATACGGAAACGGTTTTCCTCATGACGGACCCGCAGTATTCTTTTATCAGCTCATCGATGATAAAAGAAGTTGCTTCGCTGGGCGGAGATGTGAGCGGTCTCGTGCCGGATCACGTGAAAATCAAGATGAAGGAAAAATTCTACGGCAAATAAAAAATTTTACGGAAATATCAATTTTTATAAAAGGAAACGGAGGACGGGTTAATGAGTGACGGATCGAGCAGGATTTTAGCGTTGATCGATGAACTGGAAGAGCAGATAACGGAGAGCAGACCGCTCATCGGCGGCCGTACGCTGGTGAACAGCGAGGTTATCGAAGAGATCATCAAGGATATGAGGCTGAGTCTGCCGAAGGATATAGAGCAGGCGCAGTGGATCTGCAACGAGAAGGAAAGGATTCTTTCCGAGGCGAATGAAGATTACAATAAGATCATTTACAACGCCAAGAAACAGGCGGAGTATCTCCTCGACAACGATGCGATCAAGAGAGAGGCCGAGAAGAGGGCGGATGCGATAATACAGCAGGCCGAAGGAAACAGCCAGCACCTCAAGAACCTGACTTTCCACTATTTGGATGACCTTATGTACAGGACGCAGGTGTCGATCGGCGATCTGGTCAAAGAGTACATCGAGCCGATGAACGAGCGCCTCATGGAAGAACTCAACGGGGTCAACCAGACGATCAACGAAAACCGCAAGGAAATGGTTTCGAAGATAGAAAACGAGAGCTTCGTTCCGGAAAACGACGACAGGGCGTAGCTGACGGGCAGAGCGCATGAATGTCGTAGGGATCGCAGCCGAATACAATCCTTTTCACGCCGGTCATTTATATCAAATAGAGCGAGCGCGTGATTTTGTGTCGGCCGATGCCGTGGTTGCCGTCATGAGCGGTAATTTCGTGCAGAGGGGCGAACCCGCAATAAAGGATAAATGGACAAGGACCGCTTGGGCTCTTGATAACGGAGTGGATGTAGTGCTTGAAATACCGACATATTTCTGCTTAAGCGCCGCATCCGCTTATTCTTTTGCAACGGTCGACATGCTCGAGTCTTTCGGGGTCGTGACCCACATATCGTTCGGGAGCGAATCCGGAGACGTAGACGTGCTTCGCCGCATCGCAGAGAGGACGAAGACCCGCAGGGCGGAGCTGGAAGAGGAGACATCGAAGTATACGGCGCTCGGGGAAAGCTACCCCAGGGCGTTTTCGCACGCTTACAGTGAGATCTTCGGAGATGATGAGGAGACGGTAAAAGAGACGGAGATCCTCTCGAATCCGAACGACATCCTGGCACTCGAATACATAAAAAATCTCAGGACGCTTGAGCCGGTCGCGATAAAACGCGCGGGCGCGGGTTACAACGACGAGGTGATCCCGGGAGAGAGATTCCAAAGTGCCACGGGAATAAGGAAAGGCCTCATACAGGGCGAGGACGTTTCGGGGTACATACCGAAGTCCGTCGTGCTGACGGCGGACGATGCGGGCCGTTTTGAGACCGCTGATGATGAACTTTTCGATCTCGTCAGATATGCCGTCCTGAGGGGTGAAGCTTCATCCATGGAGGAGGCTCCGGCCGCGGGCGAAGGACTTTCAAATATCTTAAAACGCGAGATACGGTATGCCGACTCGCTTTCCGATCTTAAAGACAGACTTAAATCAAAGAGATATACGGCGACGAGGATATCGAGGATGCTGATGCAGATCGCGCTCGGTATCGACAGGCGCGATTTTTACGGAGCTGTTCCCGAATATATAAGGGTGCTCGGATTCACCGAAAGGGGAAGGTCGCTTATAAGGGAAGCAAAGAAAAAGGGAGACCCGTCAAAGCCGATCATCACGAACATCAATAGGGAAGCCGGGAACGGAAACGAGAGCGAAAATTTCAGAAAACTGCTGGAACTTGACATTCTGGCTACGGATATCCACAATGCGGTGATGCACAGGGATATGGGGAAATACAACGATATGGTAATGTCACCCGTCATGAGATAAAGGCAAGCTGTGGCAGTACGGAAAGGACCGAATTTGAGATTTACTTTTGCACTCATAGTAGGAAAGCTGATTTCCTTCATAATAAGCATTATTGACAGGGAGAGGGGCACGAGCCTGCCGGGCGAGAAGATGCTGAAGATCGACCCTGATATGCTTTCGAAATTCAAGGGGCTCGATCCGGAGAAGATAATACTGGTGACGGGTACGAACGGAAAGTCGACGACGACGAACCTGATCGTCCACCTCCTTCGATCTTCGGGGAAGAAGGTCGTTTCGAACATCGCCGGTGCGAACCTTTTACCGGGCGTGATTACGGCGGTTATGAAGAGCTCGGATCTCGGCGGCAACGTCGAGGCGGACTTTTTCGTTTTTGAGACGGACGAGAGGTTTTTACCGAAGGTGGTAGAACAGCTTCATCCTCGCAATGTGCTGATAACGAATCTGCAGAAGGACCAGGTCCAGAGGAACGGGGATCCGGACTTCATCGTTCGGAAGATCGCGGCGGCTATGGAGCCGGGGATGCGCGTGTTCGTGAACAACGACGAGCCGAGGAGCAGATCTTTTTCGAGATACACGAACGAGTTCGTTTCGTTCGGAGTCGCGAAGAACGCGGAGTCTTTTACGAAGGATGCGACGTTTCCGACTATGGCGTGTCCCGTTTGCCGTCATAAAATAAAATTCGACTATTACAATACGGACGGGATCGGTAAGTTCGCGTGCGTGAACTGCGATCACAGGGGAGCGGATGAGCCGGACTTCCTCCTGTCGGACGTGGATTTTGAGAATAAGACTTTTACGGTAAAAGGGCAGAGATTCGAGATGCCTTATGATGCTCCTTACATGTGCTACAACTACGCGGGCGCGATCGCGGTCGGCAGCGTGCTCGGAGGGCTCTCGCTCGAAGAAATGGCGCCGTCCGTACTAACTTTTATAAATATCGCGGGAAGGTACGAGCTGTTCACGTACGGGAACAGGGAAGTGAAGTATTTCAGGATAAAACAGGAAAACCCTGAGACCCTGCAGCAGTTCATAAATACGGTAGCGAGGGACCCGAGGCCGAAAGATATCTTTATAGGGCTGTTTCAGCTGGTCGATTTTATCCCGCACTACTACAATGCATTTTATATGTATGACTGCGACTTTGAGCTTTTAGAAACGGCGAATGTAAGGAAGTACATTTCCTTTTCCAGGGGAAGCGGATATGATGCCGCGGCGAGACTCGTTTATGCCGGCGTGCCTGAAGACAGGATAGAGGTGATCGACAGCGATGACATCGAGAAGCTGTGCGATGCGATCGAGGCGGCACAGTCGGGGAACATATACATGGTAACGTGGCTGCATTCATTTGAAGCGATAAAAAAGTATATTAAAGGCGGTAAAAACGGTGAAAGACCTTAGATTTGCGTGGATGTTCCCGGACACTCTCTACCTTCACGGTGAGAGAGGGAACATATCGGCTATAGATAAATATTGTAAAGAGTGCGGCATAAAAACGACGTGGGACAGGATCGACCTCGATAACGAAGATTTTGATCCCGAGGCGTACGATGTGCTGTTTTTCCCGCCGGGAGAGATCTCCTCGTTCCCGGTGATAATAGATGCTATGCGACCTTATAAGGACAGGTTGGTCAGGCGGATCGAAAGCGGGAAGCCGATGCTCGTCACGGGCACGACGGTAGCCATGTTCTGCGATCACATTTCGAGGACAGACGGGAGCGAGATAAGCGGTATCGGCATCCTGTCGGCTATCTCCGTTGAAAAGGAGTCGGTCTACGGCGACGACATTTACTTTGAAACGGAATTCGGCGGAACGAAAAACGAAGTGATCGGCGCACAGATACAGATGACGGACTTCACGAATTCCGGCGAAAAACCGTTCGGCAGGATCATATACGGCTACGGCAACAACGGTAAAACGAGGGAAGAAGGCTTCATAAAAAACAACAGCATCTTTACGAACGCCCTCGGCCCGATGTTTGCGCTGAATCCGTGGATGATCGATAAATTCATCGCCGCGGCTCTTCCGGGCGAACAGCTGCCGGCCGTCGATTCCGTTGAAAACATCGAATTCCAAAGGAACGCTTTCGAACAGAAAAAAGAAGATATACTGACAAAGAAAACCGATTTGACGAATCACTTAAATTGACTCTGAAAGAAAAAAGCTGAAGGGGATCGAAATGAAGAAAAAAGAACGAACTCCGAGGATACCTAAACTGTGGGAAGCGTTGCTTACCTTCACGATATTGATAGTAGTAATGGCCGTAGCCATTAAGGTCTTTAAAGTCGAGCCTCACGTCCCGATGTTCATCGGCGTCATAGCGGCCGCCGTAATGGCGCTTCATCTCGGTTATTCATGGGAATCGATCGAAGAAGCCATGAAGGACGGCATATACCGCGCCTTACAGGCGATAATGATCCTCGCGATCATCGGCATACTTATCGGCGTGTGGATCGTCGGCGGCGTCGTTCCTTCGATGATATACTACGGACTCAAAGTCCTTTCACCGAGGATCTTCCTGATAGCGGCGCTGCTCATCTGCTCGATAACATCGATCGCGACGGGCTCCTCATGGGGAACTATGGGAACCATGGGGCTTGCGCTCATAGGTATAGCGCAGGGACTCGGGATACCGGTCGCTGTCGCCGCGGGTGCCGTCATTTCCGGCTCGTATTTCGGCGATAAAATGTCACCGCTTTCCGACACCACGAATCTGGCACCCGCTATGGCGGGCACGGACGTTTTCACGCACGTCAAATTCATGGTGCTCCCGACGGCGGTAGTCTACGCGATCTGTATCGTTTTCTTCGGCGTTCTCGGCATGAGGTATTCGGCCGGCGGAAATGCCGATATCTCGAGCGTAGCGGTCATGAGCAAAGGCCTCTCCGGCGTTTTCAACATCAGCCCGTGGCTCCTCATCCCGCCTATAGTTGTAATAATCGCGGTCGCGTGTAAAGTCCCGGCCATACCGGGCATCACGATCGGAATAATACTCGGCACGATCATGGGACTAATTTTCCAGAGGGGTGCGACTTTCGGCGACTTCCTTTCGTGCGGAATGAACGGATATGTAGCAAAGACAGGCGTAAAAGCCCTCGACAGCCTCCTGACTGCGGGCGGACTCCAGGCGATGATGTACTCGATCTCTCTCACGCTCCTTGCCATGATGTTCGGCGGCATAATGGAAGCGACGCATCAGCTCGAAGTCATCGTAAATAAGCTCATCAAGCTCGTAAAAGGCGGAGCGAGCCTCGTTCTCCTGACGCTCCTCACGTGCTTTGCAAGCAACGCCACCATGCCTGAGCAGTACATTTCACTCGTCGTTCCGGGCAGGATGTACGCCGACACCTATAAAAAGGTCGGTCTCCACCCGAAGACCCTTTCGAACGCGCTCGAAAGCTCGGGTACGGTCACGTCGGCCCTCGTCCCGTGGAACACCTGCGGAGTCTTCATCCTGACGACCCTCGGTGTAAAAACGGCGGAGTATTTCCCTTACGCGATCTTCAACATCATGATGCCGATCACGGTATTCGTCATGGCTCTGTTCGGTCTGACCCTCGCCGGTGAAGACGGCAGGCGCCTGGTAAAAGCCGCGGACAGAAAAGAGGTGGCAAGGCGCATAAAAGAGCTGAACGAGTCGGGCGCAGGTGTCACGATCTCCGAGGAGATGCCGGAGGTATAAGCATGTGATTTTTACTCGATCTGCACGGGATCGTGATCAACGGACATCCCGTGCTTTTTTATTACTTTTATCCCGAAAAAATTCTCAACAAAATGTTTGCAAAATACAATATACAAATGGTATAATCTACTCACGATTGTATACAATCATGGCAAAGAATACGGATCCGGTCGCGGTCTGCAGAGACCGTAAAACCGGCGTGAGAAAGGAGAGCACCGGATGATGAACATCATCGACACGGACGGTGCGAACAGCATTATGAAGCTTGCGATAGTAGGCGGAGGAAACCTGGGCACACTCATGGCGGCGGAATTTGCCGCAAAGGGACACGAGGTCTCCGTGTTCACAAAGATGGCGGCCGCGTGGAAAAGAAGTATCGAAATATATGACCGTCAGGATGAGTTCATCTCTGTCGGAGACATCGCTTCGACGACCGACTCTCTAAGCGAAGCCGTATCGGGCGCTTCGATAATATTCGTGACGCTGCCGGCTTTTACTTTCCCCGATCTGGCCGAGAAACTGGCGGGCGTGGTGAAAAAGGGCCAGGCTGTCTGTATAATACCGGGCACGGGAGGCGCGGAGTTCGCGTTCGCACCGCTGATCGAAAAAGGGTGTATTTTACTCGGCTTTCAAAGGGTCCACAGCATCGCCAGGATCAAGGACCACGGCAGATCGGTATATGCTCTCGGTAAAAAGGAGAGGCTTTTTATCGGGTCGATACCTTCGGTAAAAGCCGAAGATTACGCGCCGATCATGGAAGCTCTTTTTGACATACCTACGACGGCCGTGCCGAATTACCTCAATGTGACGCTGACGCCGTCCAATCCGATACTCCATACGGCGAGGCTCTGCGCGATGTTCAGGGACACGGAAAAGGACACGGCTTATCCGAAAAACCCACTCTTTTATGAGGAGTGGGACGACGCGTCGTCGGAGCTTTTACTGAAATGCGATACGGAACTTCATAAAATGGTGAGGGCCATACCGCTCGATCTCAGATATGTGGAATCTCTGGCCGAGATATATGAGGGCGAGACCCCGCCGGAAGTTACGAAAACGATAAGGGAGACCGAATATTTCAAGGGGCTCGGAAGCCCGATGAAGAGGGACGGGGACGACTGGTACATCGACTGGGAGTCGAGGTATTTTACCGCGGATTTTCCGTACGGTCTCAAAATACTGATAGATATAGCGGGGCTTTTCGACGTGCCTGTGCCGGATCTGACGGAAACGTGGGAGTGGTATCTCGGATATGCGCCGGATACTCCGCGGTTCGAGATGAAGCTCGATAGGGAGGAGCTCCTGGAACTCTACAGAATATAGTTAAGATAAAACAGCAATTACAAAAAATGAGGGCAGCGGGACGCACACAGTGCTAAAATGAAGATGCATTTTAGTTCGCGACTGTAATTCATTTTAACAAGGAGGAAAAATGAAAGGCTTAAAGAAGTTTGGATTAATCTTGCCGGTACTTATGCTGACATTAATCCTCGTACAGACGGGCGTTGCCAACGTAAGCGCCGCCGACACTCTCTATTACGGATTTACTGACAAAACAAAGACGGGATCCTATTCTTGGCCTCTTTCCGTCAGAGATGACAACAAAGAGATAAAAATCGCATATTGTTTTAATGCCAAATTGAATTTCCCGCCGGTACCGCCGACTAATTTCGACAGTCAGGGAAGCATCGATCTTTGGAAAGCAAACGGATACATGTTCCATAAGATCACAAATGCTTCCGCGGAAGATATGCAAAAGAATTCCGCTGTAAATAAGCCGGAAGTAAAAGATAATGTGCTTCGCGTCGTATATAACGGTTATCCGTACGACAAAAACGGCATCAAGGCGAAATATAATTTGAGCGACATGTAGCTTCGTGCCGTAACTCAGGTTGCCGTTTGGAAATTTACCGACGACAAGAGCCTCGATGCGAGCAAGAGCGTCATTGTCAATAACCTTGGCAGTCCCGGTTGGACATTTACCTGGACGGGCGATATGGATAAAGCGTACAACGAGCTTGTCGGACCTGCCGAAAATCTGCAGAAATATCCCGACAACTTCGAGCTCGATCTTTTTATCCACGATAAGGACACCATACAGAACCTGCTTTCCGTAAAGATCGCCGAAAAACCGGTCGTCAAGACCACGACCGTTACGGTGACCAAGCACTGGGTAGAAAAACCGGGTACTTCCGCTGTTGTAAACCTTCTGGCCGACGGCGATAAGGTAGGATCCGCTACGCTGAACGCTGAGAATAATTGGACCTATACATTCAAGGACCTCCCGAAGTTTAAAGACTACCAGGTCGCTGAAAAAGAAATCATATACACCGTCACCGAAGATAAGATCGAAGGATACGATACGGTGATCTCGGGAGATGCGCAAAAGGGCTACATTATAACCAATACCCAAAAGGGTGCGAATCATCATGATAACAATAAGCCAAAGACGCTTGAGACTGGAGACACGGGTGCTTCCGTACCGTATATGCTTACGCTGGCCTTGGCTGCAGCAGCAACGCTTGTGGTCCTCAGGAAGAAGACGAACGATTAGAAACTTATAGGTTATAGGGAGTTTTAAGTACAAGGCGTTTGAGAGCCCGTGCGGGCTTTTATCTTGCGATAAAACAGAGACTTTGCTTGCAATGTGAATTTCTATATGTTAAAATATCTTTCGCGGTATTTTAGGATCGTGACCGATACGGAGAGGTACCCAAGCGGCTGAAGGGTCTGGCTTCGAACACCAGTAGGTCGGTAGCACCGGCGCGAGGGTTCAAATCCCTCCCTCTCCGCCAAAATCGCCGGATCGCCCGGCGTTTTTCTTTGATGTAGAACGTTGACAACTGTAGCGTATTTCTATATAATAACTACCTGTGATTAACAAACACAAAATATTCTACAAGGAGGTGTAGACGATGGCAGTACCTAAGGGAAAAACGTCAAAAGCTAAGACGAGAAGCAGAAAGTCGGCTAATATGAAGAAGACGGCTCCGGGGCTTTCGACATGTCCTCAGTGTCATGAGCCGAAGCTTCCTCACAGAGTTTGTCCGACTTGCGGATACTACGACGGTAAGGACGTAGTTAACGCCGAACAATAGATCGAGACGGTCCGGAGATGAACGGGCCGTTTTTTTAATGCCAAAAACCTCTATTTGTTTCAAAATCTTTTATTTATGTCAAAATCCTTTAAGTTTAAGGCTTTCGGGGCATCGGCATCTTGTGCGGCAACTGGAAAAAAGGTATAATAACAATGTTTGAATAAGTTTTTAAGGAGAGATATTTTGAGTTATTTAGATGCGATAATATTGGGATTGGTACAGGGCCTGACGGAATTTTTACCGGTCAGCAGCTCGGGTCACCTCGCGATCCTTCAGAACCTTTTCGGGATCGAAGGGGACTCCGTCGTTATGTTCACGATAATGCTCCATATAGGTACGCTTTTTTCCGTATTTTATATGTACTGGAAAGATATTAAGGAGCTCCTGGTCGAGCTCGTCCTTCTGATAAGGGATATTTTTACCGGAAGGGGACTCAAGATCAACGAGAGGCCTGTCAGGAAACTCGGCATCATGATCATAGTAGCGTCGATACCGACGGCCGTGATCGGGATGCTTCTCAAGGACGTTTTCGAGTCTTTTTACAACTCGCTCGTCCCGATAGGCATAGGCCTTATCATCACGGGTGCTCTGCTCTGGGCGGCTGAGACTAAGAAGAGCGGACAGAAGGAGATCAACGGGATGAAATATTCTGACGCTATATTGATCGGCGTTCTCCAGGGCGTCGCGATCTGGCCGGGCATCTCGCGTTCTGGCTCCACCCTCGTGGGCGGACTTTTCGCGAACCTCGACAGGGATTTTGCGGTCGAATTCGCATTTCTCATATCGATACCGGCTATCCTCGGTTCGCTGATCTTCGAGACTTCGGGCGGTGCGATGTCGTCGCTTGAGGGAAGCGTGGGACCGGTGATCGTTGGCGGCGTTCTCGCGGCGCTTTCCGGTATCTTTGCGATAAAAACGATGATAAAGGTCGTAAGAAAATACAGCCTCAAATATTTTACCGTTTATGTTTGGATAGTAGGACTGATCGTCCTCGCCGGAAGCATTTTTAAGGCGTAAAAGCAGCGGATCAATATGTAAAAACAGCGGATCAAGGTGTAAAAGCAGCGGATCAAGGTGTAAAAATGGCAGAAAAAAAGAGGGGACCGGGACGTCCTCCCGGGAGCAAGAATAAAAATTCGGCCGCCAAAGCGGATAAGCCGAAGGGCGGCGACGCAAAGAGCGAAAAGATAGCCGAAATGCAGGAGAAACAGAAGAAGAGCCAAAAGCTGGCTGACGAGATATGGGGCGTCGTGATACTGGCTGTAGGCGTTTTTCTGATTTTTACGACGCAACTCAATACGACCGGCGCGTTCGGCGATGCCCTGCACGACATCCTGCGCGGACTTTTCGGTGGCATGGCCTACATCCTGCCGTACTATTTTATCGTGACCGCGATATGCCTCTTTTTACAGAAACTGCAGCACATCAACGGAAGGACTTTCTTTTTCTCGGCGCTGATATTTTGGATGCTGTGCGTGCTGAATTCGTTCAGATACATCGATCCTAAGCATCTGAAGTTCGGTTTCGGGGACATTTTTGCGTTCTACAGGGGCGGCGTGCACGACCGCGGTGCCGGGGTGTTCGGAATGGAACTCGGCAATATTTTGATGAAATTTTTCGGCGGTCCGGGGCTCATCATCTTTGCGATAGCCGTGATCATTGTATCGATACTTCTCGTTGTGAATACGCCGATATCGGCGCAGATGGCGGCTCTGAGGGAGAAGAGGGAGAACAAGAAACTCATGAGAGAACTCGAGCTCGCAGAGGCGCAGAAGGCGGCGGAGGAAAGGCGCGAGCAGGCGCTTGAGTCGTTCGACCGTACGGTCACGAACACGAACGCGAACCGTTCGGTGCCGAATTTCGAAGAAAGCGTTTCGAACGCCGGGTCAGCCGACGGTGTCTCGGGCGGATATATGCCTTCGCGTAGCGACGCGATCGGCAAAGATGAGATAAATATTCCGAGATCGAAGAAGTCGTTTTTCTCATTCTTCGGAAAGAAGCAGGAGGAGCCGAAAAAAGCGGACAGCATCGGCAGGTATTTCAAGGACGACAACGCTATCGAGATCGACGGATCTTCGCCCGTCGTGGACATAGAAAATATGCGCAGCTCGTCGCCGGGAGACTTTGATGACTCGTTCGGCATCGGTCTTAAAGGCAGTAACGTCGACCTTTCGGGTGCGCATTCTCCGTTCGGACAGGGCGGCAAAAAGAATAAAAACGACTACGATATCATGTGGTCCTCGGGAGCGGAGCCTTCGGTGGCGGCAGACCCCGTGACGCCGATCGGCAAAAAGGCAGGCTCAGTCGCGGCGGCAGCGGCTGCAGGTGCGGTAGCGGGAGCCGTCGTAGGTTCGGCGGCGTCAAAGAAGAAGGGTGCATCCGCCGAGAACCCGTTCGACCTTTCGAAGGAAAACGAAGAGATAAAAAGGGAAATGGAAGCCTCCAAAGATACGGGAGAAAGGTACATCCTTCCGCCTGTCGAGCTTCTTAAGAGACCGCCTGCATCTCAGTCGCATATGAGCGAGATACAGCTTCAGGCGGGCGCTAAAAACCTCGAGAACACGCTCAGGAGTTTCGGCGTCGAGGCCAAAGTCATAAAAGTCACGCAGGGTGCATCCGTAACGAGGTACGAGGTGCAGCCGGCCGTCGGAGTAAAGGTCAATAAAATAGTCAGCCTTTCGGACGATATAGCGCTGAACCTCCGCGCCAAGAGCATAAGGATAGAGGCGCCGATACCGGGAAAAGCGGCCGTCGGTATCGAGATCGAAAACGCGAAGCCGTCTCCGGTATTTATAAGGGAGCTCATATCTTCCGCTGAGTTCAGGAACGCCGCGTCAAAGATATCCTTTGCGCTCGGCAAGGACATAGCGGGGAACAACATCGTCGCGAATCTGAAGGAGATGCCGCACCTTCTCATAGCGGGTGCAACGGGCTCCGGAAAGAGCGTGTGCATAAATACGATAATCACGAGCATGCTGTATAAGTCGACCCCAAAGGAAGTAAGATTCATAATGATAGACCCTAAGGTCGTAGAGCTCAGGAACTACAATGGCGTACCGCACATGCTCATACCCGTCGTCACGGATCCGAAGAAAGCCGCTTCGGCGCTCAACTGGGCCGTGAGCGAAATGAACAACAGGTATAAGGAATTTGCGGAAGCAGGGGTAAAAGATATCCAGTCTTACAACGAGTACGAAGCGGCGAATGCTGAAGACGAGAAAAAGAGGTGCGAGATCGTCATTATAATCGATGAGCTTGCGGACCTCATGATGGCATCGCCGTCGCAGGTAGAGGAGTCGATATGCAGGCTGGCTCAAATGGGCCGTGCCGCGGGCGTACACCTAATCGTCGCCACGCAGAGGCCGTCGGTAGACGTCGTTACAGGCCTCATAAAAGCAAACATCCCGTCACGTATCGCGTTCGGCGTTTCCTCCCAGTTCGACTCGAGGACGATACTCGACATGGCGGGCGCGGAAAAACTGCTCGGCAAGGGCGACATGCTTTTCTCGCCTATGAATACGAATAAGCCTATAAGGATACAGGGCGCTTACATATCCGATTCCGAAACGGCCAAGGTTATAGATTTCGTCAAAAAACAGGGCGAGACCGAATACGACAGCGAAGTGATCGAGAAGATCGACACGCCTTCCGACGGCGGCTCCGGAAGCTATGAAGACGAGCTGACGGAAGATGCGATCGGCGTGATCCTCAAGCAAAAGCAGGCATCGGTTTCGATGCTCCAGAGGCGTTTCAGAATAGGATATAACCGCGCGGCGAGGATAATCGACGAGATAGAAGAGCGCGGGATCATCGGGGCTTCCGACGGCAGCAGGCCGCGGCAGGTCCTGATAACGGAAGAAGAGTATTACGGTATCGAGCCGGAAAAAGAGGAAGAATCGAGCGATGGCGAAGAAAAGTAAAAAATTCTATATCGACACGCTCGGGTGCGCCAAAAACGAATACGACTCGCAGGTGCTCGCAGCGGAGCTCCTCGGCCGCGGATGTGAAAACACCTTGGACCCGGAGGAAGCCGACATCCTGATAGTCAACACGTGCGGTTTTATCGACGATGCGAAGCGCGAGTCGATAGAGCACATTTTCAACATGGCGGCGTTCAAAGGCGAAGACAAAAAGCTCGTCGTCACGGGCTGCCTTTCCCAGCGCTACCACGCGGAACTGTCGAAAGAGATACCGGAAGTGGATATTTTTACCGGCGTCAATGATTACGACGACCTCCCTTCGATTTTACTCGGAGAAGAAAGCGCGGCCCCTGATAAAAATGTCTGTCCCGGCGAATGTCCGGCGTCTTCGGACCGGTCCGCTGTAAAAGCGTCTTCCGACATGGTAAAAGGCCGTGAGGAGAAGGTCCTTCCGTACCGCGAGAGGGTTTTCCCGCAGAACGAATATTCTTCGGTCCTAAAGATCGCGGAAGGTTGCAACAACGCGTGCACCTTCTGCGCGATACCGATGATAAGGGGACCGTACCGCAGCAAACGGATCGAGGATGCCGTGCGCGAAGCCGAGGACATGGCAGCCGCGGGGATAAAAGAAGTCACGATCATCGCACAGGACACATCATATTACGGTAAAGATATTTACGGCGAGGCGAAGCTGCCTGAGTTGCTGCGGGAGCTCTGCCGCATAGACGGGATAAAATGGATAAGGCTGATGTACGTGTACGACGACGGCATAACGGACGAGTTCATCGACACGATAGCTTCGGAAGAGAAAATATGCAACTACATCGACATACCGATACAGCATATATCTGACGGTGTCCTTTCGGCGATGCACAGGAATTCGACGTCCGAGTCGATACGGGCCACGGTAAAAAAGCTGAGGTCGCGGATAAAAGACATACACATAAGGACGACGCTTTTAGTCGGGTTTCCCGGCGAGACGGAGGAGGATTTCGAAGAGCTGCTCGATTTTATAGAGGAAGCGAAGTTCGAAAGACTGGGTGCTTTTGCTTTTTCCGAAGAGGAGGGAACGCCGGCCTATGAGCTCGGCGGCAAGGTGCCTGAGGAGATAAAAGAAGCCCGCAGGAACGCCGTTATGGAAAAGCAGGTCGCGATAAGCGAAGAGGTGAACGCGGCGAAGGTCGGGGGTGTCTTCGAGGTGATCGTCGACGAATGTACGGGCGAAGGGCTGTACGTCGGAAGGACGGAATACGATTCGCCTGAAATAGATGACGAAGTTTCTTTTACGGCGCTTGCACCGCACGAGCCGGGCGACTTCGTGAAGGTAATGATTGAAGAAGCGTACGAGTACGATCTCGTCGGCAAGGAGGTTTTAGATGAATCTGCCTAATAAACTGACTGTGGGAAGGGTCATAGCTGTCCCGTTTTTCATATGGGCTTTTATGACGGAGCATTACGTGGCGGCGTTCGTGATCTTTATAGCGGCGTCTTTTACGGATCTTTTGGACGGTAAAATCGCGCGAGCGAGGAACCTCGTTACGAATTTCGGCAAGATCATGGATCCTCTCGCCGATAAAATACTCGTCTACTCAGCGCTCTGCCTGATGATCGAGTCGGGCACCATACCGGCCTGGTCGCTGATAATAATATTGGCCAGAGAGTTCGCTGTAGCGGGCATGAGAGCCGTTGCGGCCGCTGAAGGGATCGTCGTTGCGGCGGGGATGAGCGGTAAGATAAAAACCGTGCTCCAGATGATCGCGGTACCGGTCATCATACTCGCGCTCGGCGGCTTCGATAAGCTGATGATGTTCGGAATGATAGTCTTCTGGGCTTCGGTCGTCATGACAGTTTACTCGGGAGCGGAATATATAATCAAGAATAAAAGCGTATTTTCAATGTAAAAGGGGCAAAATGAGAGCGTCGATATTGGGCGTCGGGACGGAGCTGCTTTTCGGGCAGACCGTCAACACGAACGCGGCATTCCTTTCGAAACAACTGAATCTTATGGGCTTCGACGTGATGTATCACTTCGTGGTCGGTGACAACCCGGGTCGCCTCGCGAAAACCTTGAAACTGGCTCTCGCGGAGACGGATCTCGTCGTAACAACGGGAGGCCTCGGGCCGACGCAGGACGACCTCACGAAGGAGACGATCGCGGAGGTCTTCGGCGCGGCGCTTTTACCGGATGAGCGGGCCATGCGCGAGATGCGGGAATTTTTTATCGGGCGCGGAAGAAAGATGCCCGAAAACAACCTGAAGCAGGGATACCTGCCGGCGGGCTCTACAGTTTTTTACAACAAACGCGGGACAGCTCCGGGCTTTGCGATAGAGAAGGACGGCAAGTGCGCGATAGCTTTTCCGGGACCGCCGTACGAGATGGAGTGGATGTTCGAGAACAGGACGCGCGCTTTTCTGGAAAAATTCATCGAAAAAAAGATGTATTACGTCGTCGTGAGGACCATAGGGATAGGCGAGTCGGACCTCGAAACGAGGCTGCTGCCGCTCATTGACGGGCAGGTGGACCCGACGATAGCGACTTATGCAAAGCAGGGCGAATGTACGATGCGTATCGCCTCGCAGCGGGACGACCTCGACGAGGCAAAAGCCACAGTAGACGATATGCTTAAAAAGGTAAACTCGCTCGTCGGAGAGTATATTTACAGCTATGATGACACGGAACTCTCTGAAGTCGTCGTTGAAAAGCTGAAAAAGGCGAGACTAAAGCTCGCTTCGGCGGAGTCGTGCACGGGCGGAAAATTTGCAGCCGCCGTTACCGACATAGCAGGCGCATCCGATATCTATGAACGCGGTTTCGTTACATACAGCCCGGAAGCGAAGATCGATGACATTTCGGTAAAAGCCGAGACGATCGAAAGCTACGGAGTGGTGAGCAGCGAGGTCGCGATCGAAATGGCGGAAGGTGCGAGGCTTAAAGCCGGGGCCGATATGGCCGTGTCCGTGACGGGTTTTGCGGGGCCGTCGGGAGGCGCAGGCGAAGGCGATGAGCCGGGGAAAGCCTATATCGGCTACAGTACGCCGTCTGCAAAGGGTTCCTTCCTGATCCGGACAAAGCGCGACGACCGAGGATGGAACAGGCAGTATTTCGTGCTGAACATGTTCCGCATCCTCAACGATATTTTGGACGGCGATATATAGCATTTTACGGCCGAAAGAAGGTAACTTATCGCTTGAAGCGTAAAAGGCGCGCGTTTATACTTGACATGAAAAGACGGGCGTATTATCATAAATGCGAACATGCGTTCGATAAATTCCGGAGGTAAATATGGCAACTACCGATAAGAAAGTAATGACAGACAAAGATAAGGCGCTCGAGCAGGCGCTTGAACAGATACAGAGGGCATACGGGCAGGGTTCGATAATGAGGCTCGGAGACGAGGGCGCTATAAGCAATACGGAGGCGATCTCGACGGGTTCGATAAGCTTGGACATCGCTACCGGAGTCGGCGGCGTTCCTAAGGGCAGGATCGTAGAGATCTTCGGACCGGAATCTTCCGGAAAGACGACGCTGACGCTGCACATCATAGCGGAAGCGCAGAAGAACGGCGGCAAGGCGGCATTTATAGACGCTGAGCACGCACTCGATCCTTCGTATGCGAGGACGCTCGGTGTCGATGTTGATGAGCTTCTCGTATCGCAGCCGGACACGGGAGAACAGGCTCTCGAGATATGCGAGATGCTCGCGAGGAGTGCGGCGATCGACGTGATCGTAATAGACTCCGTTGCGGCGCTCGTACCTAAGGCGGAGATCCAGGGCGAAATGGGAGATTCACATGTAGGTCTTCAGGCGAGGCTCATGTCTCAGGCGCTGAGGAAGATCGCGGGTGCGGTAAATAAATCGAATACGTGCGTCATCTTCATCAACCAGCTCAGGGAGAAGATCGGTGTCGTGTACGGAAATCCGGAGACGACGACGGGCGGACGCGCTTTGAAGTTCTACGCTTCGATGCGGATAGATGTCCGCAAGGTCGAAACGATCAAGAAGGGCGAGGAGATGCTCGGCAGCAGGACGAGAGCGAAGATCGTAAAGAACAAGGTCGCTCCTCCTTTCCAGAAGGCCGAATTCGACATAATGTACGGAACGGGAATATCCCTTTCCGGAGATGTTTTAGATGTCGCGGCCGAACGCGGCATCGTTGACAAGTCCGGCTCGTGGTACAGCTACAACGGTGAGAGGATAGGACAAGGAAGGGAGAACGTAAAAGCCTTCCTTGAAGAGCACCCTGAGATGCTTGAGAAGATAAGGACTGAAGTTCTCGACAGCGTGATCGGCGACAGGAAGGATGCCGATATCGAGGTCGACGAGGACGGAGTGGTCATAGAGTAAAAGAGGTGATCCTATGATAGATAAAGATGTTCTCAAAGAAAAGGAGAATTTCATAGCGGAAAACATAGGAGATGCTGTCGGCAAGCTTTCAAACAAAAGTATTGCCGAAGTTTTTTACCGGAGGTTTGAATATTCATTTTGTTGGGGTTCAAACGCAATAGAAGGAAATACTTTGACCTTGGAACAGACCGTAAGCATTATCCAATTTGACGAGGTCATACCGGGGCACAGGTTTTCAGAGCATCGTGAAGCGTTGAGCCTTTATCGGGCTATCAGGAAATATCTGGACTACTGGAACCTTAGAATCTGCGAAGAATGGATCAAAGATGTTGCCTGTGAAATAACCGGCTTGGAATACGGCTACAGGAAAGAGAACGTTGTTATCGCTTCTCCGATAAAGACCGTATACACCCCCACACATTGGGAGAAGATAGAAGCCGAGATGAAAGATTTTATCGGCAGCGCGGAGCCGCCTGCCGAAATGAGTATCGGTGAAAAGATAAAACACATCGCTTTGAAGCACATCGAATTTGAGCGTATCCATCCGTTCCTCGACGGAAACGGAAGGACCGGAAGGATGATACTGAATCAGAGCCTGATAAATTCCGGGCTCCTGCCGATAACGATAAAGCCGTCGTCGGACTACAGATCCGCTTTTAAGAGGTTTGAAAAGAACGGCGAGACTTTTCTGATGGAAAAGCTTATCTGCAACGCTGAGATCGACGCTATCAGGAATGTCGGTGAATTGACGGGTAAAATGGGTGATGTGAAGTAAAAAGTGTTTGACAGAGCTATTGCGCTGTAGTATATTTAAGTGGTTAGCCGCACGAGACGGGTTTTTTAAGCATAGCACCCGGACCGGCGAGTCTGGATAGAGGAGGTATTCATTAAATGTACGCAATAATCAAAACGGGCGGAAAACAGTACAGAGTTCAGAAAGACGATGTGCTCAGAGTAGAGAAGCTCAACGCCGAAGTCGGAGACAAAGTAGTCTTCTCCGAAGTAGTGGCCGTAAGTGACGGAAGTCTCAAGGTCGGAAATCCTTTCGTAGCAGGAATGGCTGTAGAGGCTGAGGTGCTTTCACAGGGAAAGAACGACAAGCTCTACATCTTCAAGTACAGGTCCAAGAAGCACAGCAAGGTAAAGAACGGACACAGACAGCCTTATACCGAAGTCAAGATCTTGAACATCGGCAAGGGAACGGCTGAGAAGGCAGCTACCAAGGAAGCGCCTAAGAAGGCGGAAGCCAAGGCAGAGGAAAGCAAGTCCGAGAGCAAAGCGGCAGCGGAAGTAAAAGCATCGCTTTCGATGAAGAAGGCTGAACTTCTCGAGATCGCAGGATCCATGGGACTGGACGTAGATGCAAAGGCTACGAAGGCGGACATCTTTGCAGCGATCGAAGCGGCAAAATAAGCCCGAGATACGGTTTATAAAAAAGATAAAGACGATATTAACATATGACATTGATGCATCTGTACTAAAGGAGGTGTGTAAGAATGGCAAGTAAAAAAGGAGTAGGAAGTTCCAAGAACGGCAGAGATTCCGAGTCCAAGCGTTTGGGACTTAAGATAGGCGCGGGCCAGTACGTTAGCGCCGGCACGATCCTGGTAAGACAGAGAGGAACGAAGTTCCATCCCGGCAACAACGTAGGGATCGGCGGAGACGATACGCTCTTTGCTAAGATCGACGGCAACGTAAAGTTCGAGAGATACGACAAGACGAGAAAGCAAGTCAGCGTATATCCACTGTAGAAAACGCGAAGCGGCCCCTTTTATAAGGGGCTTTTATTTTTAACGGAAATTTTTATTCGGAAGTATATTCGGGAGTATATATGTTCGTAGATAAAGCGGAAATATCGATCGAGGCGGGCAAAGGCGGAGACGGCGCCGTCTCTTTCAGACGCGAGCCGTATGTGCCGGAAGGCGGTCCGGACGGCGGTGACGGCGGGAACGGCGGTAACGTCATTTTTGTCGCGGACCCGAACCTCAGGACGCTGGCCGATTTTAGGTATAAAAGAAAATATAAGGCAGAGTCCGGCGAAAACGGGATGAAGCGCAAGAGATACGGTAAAAAGGGCAAGGATCTGATCATAAAAGTGCCGGTCGGGACCATGGTCATAGAGAAGGAGTCGGGCCTTTTGATGCGCGACCTCGACTTTCCGGGCGATGAGATCGTCGCGGCAAAAGGCGGAAAAGGCGGAAAGGGAAATGTCCACTTCAAGAGCTCGATCAGGAGGGCCCCGAATTTTGCGGAAGCGGGCGAGCCCGGGACGGCGAGGATCATTTCTCTTGAGCTTAAATTGCTGGCGGACGTGGGACTCGTCGGGTTCCCGAACGTGGGGAAATCGACGCTTTTATCGGTGGCGACGGGAGCGAGGCCGAAGATCGGCGACTATCCTTTTACCACGATAGATCCGAATCTCGGAGTCGTATATCTTCACGACACGAGCTTTGTAATGGCGGACATCGCGGGTCTCATAGAAGGCGCGCACAAGGGACTCGGACTCGGCACGGAATTTTTGAGGCACATCGAGAGGACGAAGATCCTCATCCACGTCGTAGATGTTTCCGGCGCTGAAGGAAGGGACCCGAGCGACGACTATAAAAAGATAAACGAGGAGCTCGGGAAGTACGATCCTTCTCTCCTCAAAAAACCTCAGCTCGTCGCGGCAAACAAGACGGACATTGCGACGGACGGGGAGATCCTGTCGAAGTTCAAAGAATTCATGAAGAAGGAAGGCAGGGAGGTCTTCGAGATATCCGCGGCGACGAATAAAGGCGTGAGCGAACTCCTCGATGCGGCCCTGTACGAGATCGAACACTATGTTCCGCCGGTCGAAAAGGAGAGGGATTACTTCGATTTCGAGGCCGACGAACGAAGGGACGACGATTATCGCGAGATAAGCGGATACAAACTGCAGGAGGGCGTATTCGTGCTCGAGGGAAAGCAGCTTTCTAAGATATTCCGCTCGACGAATTTCAACGATCGCGGCTCGGTGAGATACCTGTATAAATATATCTCCGATAGGGGCGGCATCGATATGCTCAAAGAACTCGGCCTGAAAGAGGGCGACATACTGAGGATAGACGATTACGAGCTCGAGTATTCGGAAGAAGACTGATTTTAGGCATATAAATACCTTTATCGCGATCCGAGGTTGAATGCGGCGAGGCGAACTTTTACCATGTTTCAGAGAAAGGTGCTTTCCGCCTGATGAAAGGGCGAAATGAAACATTACAGGGAAGATGTGCCCCGCCTGCCCGGGGATGGGATCGACCTCAGCGCTGTGAGCGGGTCTTTGAAGAAGTTTTTTGCGGACAGGAAGAACGCCGTGAAAGTCGCTTTTATCGTGATACTCCTGATAGCGGCGACGGTGTCGAGGCTGCACGCTTCATCGGCATCCGGGGTCAGCATCGAAGAAGGCAAGTCCGGACATAAGTCTGAGAAAAGCGCGAAAGCCGCCGGAAAGAAGGCGGAGAAGAAGTGCTTTGTCGATATAAGCGGAGCCGTCGTGAAACCCGGGGTCTACGTCGTAAGCTCGGACACGAGGATCTTTGAGCTGATCGAAAAGGCGGGCGGCCTACAGGAAGATGCCGACATCGACTCGATAAACCGTGCATCGTTCGTAAAGGACGGCGACAAGATCATCATCCCGAAGAAGGGTGAGACGGGGGATGCAACGAGTTCCGGGACGGAGGCCTCATCGGGGAAGGTGAATATAAATACGGCTTCTGTCGACGAGCTCAAGACGCTTTCCGGCGTCGGCGATGCTATCGCGGGCAGGATCGTGGAATACAGGAAAGGCAAAAGGTTTTCATCGCCCGAAGACATCAAGAACGTAAAGGGGATAGGTGACTCCACCTACGAAAGGATAAAGGGAAGCATAACGGTCTAGAGTGGGCGGAGAACATGCGGAACGAACGGCAGCGGTACGGACCGCGGAAGGAGGGACTATGGAAAAGTTTAAGATAGACAGGATAAACGCTCTGGCGAAAAAGGCAAAGGAAGGCGAACTTACGACCGAAGAGAAGGCCGAACAGCAGGAACTTCGCATGGAATTTCTCGATGAAATAAGGGCTGACCTCAAAAATACACTCGATAATATAGAAATCGTCGATTAAATGTAAAAAATTGTTGATTTTCGCTTGACCTTTATGTATAATCAAGTGGTCGTGTGGCTGTGGCGGAATGGCAGACGCGCATGCTTGAGGGGCATGTGGGAGACCGTGCTGGTTCGAGTCCAGTCAGCCACACCATTTTTTTATAGGTGTGGGACACACGGGAAGTTCATATTTTTCGCCGGTGTGATGGAATTGGCAGACGTGCAGGATTCAAAATCCTGTGGTGGTAACACCGTGTGGGTTCGACCCCCACCACCGGCACCAATAAGTTAAAACTTGTAAGATCTGGAGGTTGCTATGAAAGGTGCAGGCGGATTCAATCTGATAATAATGATCTTCTTTCTGCTGATCATCTACTTCGTTATGATCAGACCGCAAAGGAAGAGAGACAAGGAAGTTGCGGCCATGAGGTCGGCGCTCAAACCGGGAGACGATGTCGTTACGATCGGCGGGATAATCGGCAAAGTTGTCAAGGTCAACGAAGACACTGTCGTAGTCCAGGTCGGATCGGAAAAGGTGAAAGTCGAATTCCTGAAGACGGCTATCGGAAGCGTTGCAACGGGTAAACAGGGCAAACAGTCTTCCGCTCCGAAGGAGACTCCTTCCAAGAAGGAAAAGGCCGAGGAAACCGCTTCTCCGGTAAACAGAGATAAGAAGATCAAACCTAAGAAACTTACCCCTAAGAAAGAAGAGGTAGATGAGACAGAGGATAAATAAAAACTGTCGACTGGTCACGATACAGCCTGCACTGCGATAAGTTCGCGTGCCGGCTGTTTTTGCGTTCTTCCTGTTGAAATTGCTTGAAAGCAAGGCTTTTATATTGTAAAATAAACCGTATATAAACTGCATAAGTGTTGTTCTTTTGACACACGTGTAAATATGACGAAAGGTATTGCTGTAATGAAAAACACAACCAGAAAAATTTGGGCAATCATCATACTCGTGCTCATAGTTTTCGGAGGAGTAGTTTTCTTCAAAGGTATAGGATCCGTAAAGCCTCTTAAGGACAAGATGAAATACGGACTGGACATCAACGGCGGAGTTTACGTCCTGCTCGAAGCCAAGAGCGACAAGAAGGGACAGGACCAGACGAAGCTCATGGAGCAGACGAAATCCGTTCTCGAGAACAGGGTAAACGCCATGGGTATTTCCGAAGCCACCGTTTCCATCGAAGGAAAGAACAGGATAAGGGTAGAGATGCCGGGCGTAGAAGACGCCGATTCGGCGATCAAACAGATCGGCCGTACGGCTCAGCTCAAATTCCTCCTTGCCGACGGGACCTTTGTTATGAACGGTAACGAGGTAAAAGATGCGGGATTCGCTCAGGACACGGACCACGGTCAGTACAAGATCACAATGGATTTCACGAACAAGGGATCCGATGATTTTGCAGCCGCAACGGAAAAAGCGGCATCCGGGCAGATAACGCCGACGATGACCGACGAAAGCGGAAGAACGGTCGATCCTACGGCCGTCGTAATAATGCTCGACGACAAAGTCGTATCGGCACCTACGGTAAATCAGAAGATAGTGAGCAGGAGTTGCGAGATATTCAGACCGGGCGGCTTTACGAAAGAAGAAGCTTCTCAGACATCCGCACTCATAAGGGGAGGTGCGCTCCCTGCATCGCTGACGGAAGTCAACTCGTCCGTTGAGACGGCGACGATCGGTGAAAACGCTCTGAAGACGAGCGTCAAGGCCGGATTCCTCGGACTTTTACTCGTATTCCTCGTAATGATCCTCGTCTACAGGCTCCTCGGAGTCATCGCGAGTATCGCACTTACACTGTACGTCGAAGTCGTGCTTTGGATAATGGCCGGTCTCGGAGCGGTACTCACGCTGCCGGGAATCGCCGGTATCATCCTCTCCATAGGTATGGCGGTAGACTCGAACGTAATAATTTTTACGAGGATCAGGGAAGAAATAGAGAAGGGCAAGTCGGAACGCGTCGCCATAGACATGGGATTCAAATCGGCCCTGCCGACGGTAATAGACTCGCAGACGACGACGCTAATTGCGGCATTCGTTCTCTACCTCATAGGTACGACGGCGGTCAAGGGCTTCGCGCTCACGCTGATGATCGGTACAGTTTGCAGTATTTTTACGGCGGTATTCATCACTCAGATCTTCGTACAGCTTCTTGGAAACAGCCGCTTCTGCAAGCCTTCGATCTTCGGTATCGGTAAGGACGGTCAGGCGAGATTCAAGTGGAAGAAGCAGTTCCGTTTTATCAAGAACAGGAAGGCCTTTTACGCGATCAGTGCGGTCATCATAATAATCGGTATGTGCTTCGCGGCGGTAAAAGGATTCAACTACGGTATCGATTTTACGGGCGGAACGACGATCCAGCTCGATATGCATGAGAAGGTAAAAATCGATGACGTCAAGAAGACGATAAAAGATTACGACCTCAAACCTACGATCGTCTATGCCGGAAAGAACAACGACCAGATCGTAATCAGGACGATAAAAGCCCTCAGGGCGGCCGACCGTGACAAGGTAGTCGCGACCCTCGGTCATAAGTACGGCATAACGGACAAAGACGTGCTTGCGTCCGAACAGTTCGGACCGACGGTAGGTAAGGAACTCAGGCACAACGCGGTAAAATCGATACTCATCGCCGGATTCTTCATGCTCCTGTACATAATATTCAGGTTCAAGACGTGGAAATACGGTGTGGCGGCCGTCAGCGGTCTTTTGCATGACATATTGATAACGCTTTCGCTTTATGCGATCTTCGGATTCACGATCAACAACCCGTTCATCGCCGGTATCCTCACGGTAGTCGGATATTCGATAAACGATACGATCGTAGTGTTCGACAGGATAAGGGAGAACCACAAGTTCTACAAGAGGAAGGAGCTCGAGCAGCTCGTGGACAGCAGTATCAACCAGACGCTCTCGAGATCCATCATAACTTCGCTGACGACATTGATCGTAATGGTACCGCTGTTCTTCATGGTATCGTCGAACCTCAGGGAATTCCTTATCCCTCTGATCATCGGTGTCACGGCGGGAACATATTCGTCGATATTCCTCTGCAGCCCGCTCTACTATGAGTTCACGAGGAAGGAAAGCGTTTCGAAGTATACGGAAAACAAGAACAAACAGGATAAGCAGCGCGCAAAGAAAAACAAAGCTGCTGAAGGAATAGTTAAATAGAAAGTGTTTGATTTTTGTGACGGCGTGACGCAGTGGAAACACTGCGCCACGCGTCATACTTAATAAGGCGGCAAAAAGGTAATTATAAGGCAATCGTAAAAGGCAATTATGAACAAAGACGGAGTACCGACAAGAGAAGAATTTTTGAATAATTTGGGAGCGATAAACCCTGCGTACAACGACCCGCTCATCGGGAAGGCTTTTGATGTTGCCGTAAAACTCCACGAAGGTCAGTTCAGAAAGAGCGGCGAGCCGTACATAATCCACCCGATCGCAGTGGCGGAGATACTCGCCGGCTTCGGAATGGATAACGAGACGATAATCGCCGGCCTTCTCCACGACGCCGTCGAAGATACGGAGTATACGAACGAAAAGATAACCGAGGAATTCAGTGCCGACATCGCACTTCTCGTCGACGGTGTCACAAAACTCGGAAACATCAAGTACAACTCCAAAGAGGAGATGCAGGCCGAGAACTTCCGCAAGATGTTCCTCGCGATGTCGAAGGACATAAGGGTCCTGATAATAAAGCTTTCCGACCGTCTCCACAACATGCGGACGCTCGAATACATGTCCACTAAGAAGCAGGGGGAAAAGGCGATCGAGACCCTTGAGATATACGCTCCGCTCGCGGGAAGACTCGGTATTTATAACATAAAATTCGAGCTCGAGGACCTGGCCCTCAGATACCTCCATCCGGAGGAGTACCGCGAACTCTCTAAGCAGGTCGCGGCAAAAAAGGAAAAGCGCCAGGACGTCATAGAGGATCTCATAAAAGAGATAAGCAAGAGCCTCGACGAAATGGGGATCGAATACGAGATCACGGGAAGGTCCAAACACCTTTACAGCATTTATAAAAAGATGAAGGTCCAGCACCGCCAGCTCGACGAGATATTCGACCTGACGGGCGTAAGGGTCATCGTAAATACGGTCAGGGACTGCTACGCGGTCCTCGGTATCGTCCACACGAGGTGGATCCCGATACCGGGACGATTCAAAGACTATATCGCGATGCCGAAGCCGAACATGTACCAGTCGCTTCATACGACGGTAATAGGCGACAACGGTGACCCGTTCGAGATACAGATCCGTACGCACGAGATGCACGAGATCGCGGAAATGGGTATCGCGGCACACTGGAAATACAAAGAGGGAAAGACGAAGGGCGGAAGCGACGAGTCGGAGCAGAAACTGGCGTGGCTCAGGCAGGCGCTCGAACTCCACAAGGAATCCGAAGACAGCATGCAGTTTTTGGAGACCGTAAAAATGGACATCTTCGACAGTCAGGTGTTCGTTTTTACCCCGCAGGGAGACGTCATCGAGCTACCGGCCGAATCGACCCCTCTCGACTTCGCTTTTAAAATACACACCGACGTCGGCATAAAATGCGTCGGCGCCAAGGTAAACGGCAAGATGGTCACGATAGACCACGAGCTGAAGACGGGCGACATCGTCGAGATCGTCACATCGGCGAACTCGAGCGGCCCGAGCATCGACTGGGTAAAGATCGCAAAGAGCTCTCACGCGAGGAACAAGATCAGGAACTGGCTCAGAAAGATGAACCGGGAGGAGGCCTCCGACAGAGGTAAGGCCAACATCTCGAATTACATCAAAAAGAAGGGCTACGATCCCGCGCTCGTCGCTAAGAACGCGTACATGCTGCGTGCGGTCAAGGACTTCAACCTCACGAATGTAAACGAGCTTTACACGCAGATCGCGAGAGGCGGCGGAACGCTCTCGAAGATCGGCTCGAGGCTCATAGAATACTATCTTGAAGACAACGAAAAGGCCGAGATAAAGAAGGAAGAGGCGATTCGCGAAAGAAAGCACGTAGATACGTCTTCTGCGTCCGACAGCCCGGGAATAATCGTAAAAGGCTCGGACAACCTCCTGATCAGGGTTGCGAATTGCTGCAGGCCGGTGCCGGGAGACCGCATCGTGGGCTTCATAACTAAAGGCCACGGTATAACGGTCCACAGGTGCGACTGCACGAACATCGTTCACCTGCCTGAGGAAGAAAAGGCGAGACTCATAGAGGTCGAATGGGAGAGACCGAAAGAGGGCCAGACGTATTATACGACGATATCCGTTTCCGGCAGGGACAGGAAGGGAATGTTCAGCGACATCTCGAGGCTATGCGATTCGATGGACGTCAAACTTTCGGGCGTAAACATGAATTCCGTACAGGACGGACATTTCCGCGTAAAGATCACTGTCTGTATCACGGACATGCATCAGATGCAGCGCCTCTTGATAGCCCTCAGGAACGTAGAAGGCGTCGAAAAAGTATTCAGGGCCAAATCTTAGCGGTATACGGGGACAAAGAGAAAATGCCGATAAAAATCAACAGATACGACAACGGCGTGTTCGAAGAGAACACTTACGTAATAAGGGAAACGGAGCGAAATGTAGCCGCGGTCATAGACCCGGGTGAATTCAGCAAAGAGATACAGAACGTCATCGATTCGACGAACGGACTCAGGTATATCTTCCTGACGCACGCTCACAGCGATCATATGCGCGATGCGGACGAATACATGAAGAGGTGGCCGGACGCTAAGCTCGTCGTCCACAAAGACGACGCGGAGATGCTCGAAAACGCCTCGATCAACTATTCGCAGGAGACGGTCGGCAAAAAGATAGAACTAAAGCCTGACATCTGCGTCGAAGATAAGGATAAGCTCGACTTCGGAGCGGAGACCGTAAAAATAATACATACGCCGGGGCACAGCTCGGGCGGAATGTGCCTTCTCATCGACGGGAAGCTCTTCAGCGGAGACACGCTTTTTTACAGGAGCGTCGGCAGGACCGACCTTTACGGCGGCGACTGGGATGCGCTGAAAAAATCGGTGAAGAACAAGCTCTACGCGCTTCCGGACGAAACGGAAGTCTATCCGGGCCACGGGCCTGCGACGAAGATCGGTGACGAGAAGAGATCGAATCCGTATGTATAAGTTTTACATAAAAGGAATAACGAACATCTATCACTACGATGCTCTTTGCAGGGCGTTCCTGGGCGACGGGGATTTTAAGGTGATACCGCTCGGCGGAGTTACCGATAAAAATTTACCGTCATGCGACCCGGAAACCCTTCCCGAAGATGATTCTTTCGTGATCAACGAATGCGGAAGCACGGACAGGGACGCGATAAAAAGGGAACTCTACGAAAAGCTCAGGGAGCTGACGGGGACCGACCTCAGGTGGGGAACGCTCACGGGAGTAAAGCCCCTGAAGCTCGCGCAAAAGTCGTATTCGGAGCTCGGAGCAACTGACGGCGACCCCGAAAGCAGACAAGCAGTAACGGACGATCTCGGTAAAAGATATTTCGTGACGCCGGAGAAGGCGGGACTTCTGTGCGACATCTCGGAATACAGGAGATCCGAGGTCTGCCCGCCGCCTCAAAACAGCATCTCGCTGTACGCGGGGATACCTTTCTGCCCGACGCGCTGCAGGTACTGCTCGTTTTCGTCGACCGTGGCTGAAGGAGCGGATATTGACGGATATCTCGAATGTCTGAAGCGCGAGATCATCTATACGGGTGAGAGGGCTTCTGCGACGGGAATGAAAGTCGAAAGCCTGTACATCGGCGGAGGCACCCCTACAACGCTTACGCCGGCACAAATGGAAAATCTTCTGTATACGCTCGAAAAGGCTTTTTCGATCGATCCGCAGACCGCCGAGATAACGGTCGAGGCGGGAAGGCCTGACACGATAGACGAAGATATACTAAAGGTGATAAAGGACGCCGGCCGCAGGAGGATAAGCATAAATCCTCAGTCGACCGACGACATCACACTCAAGAGGATAGGAAGGGCGCATACATCAAAGGACCTTCTGAACGCTTTTGAGATCGCAGGTAGGGTCGGATTTGAAACGGTAAATTCCGACGTCATCGCGGGCCTCGAAGGTGAGACCGTAGAGACATTCGAAAAGACGCTTAGGGATGTCATCTCGCTCGGCGCTGGCAACGTCACGGTCCACACGCTGTCGGTAAAACGCGGCTCAAGGCTCAAAGAAGAGGACCCGTATTTTTATAAAAGAAACGAAGAAACGGCGGTGGAAATGCTTGCGAGGGCACGGGAAATACTCGGCACTGAAGGTTTTTACCCCTACTACATATACAGGCAGAAACACCAGATCGGAGGCCTCGAGAACGTGGGATACTGCAAACGCGGCAGGCATTCGATCTATAATATAAGGATAATGGATGAGGATCAGACGCTGATCGCGCTCGGCGCGGGAGGTGTCGGCAAAAAATATTTCAAAGAGGACGATCATATCGAGCGCATCCCGAATGTAAGCGATCCGAAAGTTTACTGTGAAAGGATAGATGAGATGATCGCCAGGAAAAACGGCTTTTTCGGAGGATAAAATGGCGATAAAAGCTCCAAAAGGAACTAAAGACGTATTCCCGCAGGATGCGTACAAATGGCAGTACATCGAGAAGGAGTTCGCGGATCTCGCGGCCGGATACGGCTTCGAGGAAGTGCGGACGCCGACTTTTGAAAGCACCGACCTTTTTAACAGGGGCGTAGGCGAAACGACGGACATCGTCCAGAAGGAGATGTACACCTTTGAGGATCTGGGGAAGAGAAGCATCACGCTGAAGCCGGAGGGAACATCTCCGACCGTAAGGGCTTTTATAGAGAACAAAGCCTTCGCGGACATGCAGCCGAGCAAGTACAGGTACGATATCTCGTGCTTCCGCTACGAAAAACCGCAGGCGGGGCGCCTCAGGGAGTTCCACCAGTTCGGGATAGAGAATTTCGGGACGCACGATATGCTCGCCGATGCCGAGGTCATAGCGGTCGCGGACGACTATCTCAAGAGGATGGGTATAAAAGACGTGTCCCTCGGGATAAACAGCGTCGGCTGCCGCAAGTGCAGGCCGCTCTACAGGGAGGCGTTAAAAGAATTCCTGAGGCCTAAATACGACATGCTCTGCGACACGTGCAAGACGAGGTTCGAAAACAACCCGATGCGCATACTTGACTGTAAGTCGCCGGAGGATCAGAAGCTCGTGCAGGACGCGCCTGTTATGCTAGATCACCTCTGCGACGAATGCAGGAAGGACTTTGAGGAGCTTCAGGAGAACCTCGACGCCATGGGGATAAAGTATGAGATAGATCCGAAGATCGTAAGGGGACTTGATTATTACACCCAGACGGCTTTCGAGTTCGTGAGCTCCGCGATAGGCGCTCAGGGAACGGTCTGCGGCGGCGGTCGCTACGACCACCTCATCGAGGAGATCGGCGGTCCCGACATGCCGGGAGTCGGATTCGGTCTCGGCAAGGAAAGGCTGATAATGCTCATGGAGCAGAACGGCAGCGATTTCGGCGGCAGAAGGACTCCGGACATCTTTGCGGCATACATCGGCGACAATGCAAAGAAGTACGCCCTTAAGCTCGTTCAGTCCCTCAGGCGCGACGGGATCTTCGCCGTTATGGACACGATGGGAAGGAACCTCAAGGGCCAGATGAAATATTCGAACAAGGTCGGCGCGGGATTTTCGGTCGTGATCGGAGACGACGAAATCGCGACCGGCATGCTGACGCTCAAGAATATGGAGAGCGGCGAGCAGCAGAAGGTGTCCGCGGATGAGATCTCAAAGATCCTGGCGGAGCGGGTAAAATAACGGCTTTTAGAAAAGACGGACCGCATAAGGGCGGGCCGCGTGAAGCAGTTTTTAAAAATTTTTATAAAATATATCGAGAAGGATGAGTCATGTCTGAAATTTACAAGAGAACGCATATGTGCGGAGACCTCAGGGCTTCCGACATAGGTAAAAAGGTGGTACTTAACGGCTGGGTGGCCAAGAAGCGCGATTTCGGCGAGCTTATATTCGTCGACATCCGCGATAAAAGCGGGATCACGCAGATCACTTTTAACGATGAGTGCGACAGGGAGGTGCTCGACAAAGCGGCTTCTCTCAGGAGCGAGTTCGTCATCGGGATAAAAGGGACGGTCGCCGAAAGGAGCTCCAAGAACGATAAGATTCCGACGGGAGACGTCGAAGTCTTCGCGGACGATCTCGTCATCTATTCGAAGTCGGAGACGCCGCCTATATACATCAAGGACGACGACAATGTCGACGACGCACTGCGTCTGAAATACAGATATCTTGATCTCAGGAAGCCGAAGATGCAAAGGAATCTCGCGATGAGGCACAAGGTGACGAAGTGCGCGAGGGACTATTTCGACGAGAACGGTTTTATCGAGGTGGAGACGCCCGTTCTGATAAAGCCGACGCCGGAAGGAGCGAGGGACTATCTCGTGCCGAGCAGGATCAAAAACGGCGCTTTTTACGCGCTCCCTCAGTCACCTCAGATGTTCAAGCAACTTCTGATGGTCGGCGGCACGGACAGGTATTTCCAGATCGCAAAGTGCTTCAGGGACGAAGACCTGAGGGCGGACAGGCAGCCTGAATTCACGCAGATCGACCTCGAGATGTCTTTTGCCGACGTCGACGAGGTCATATCCGTGCAGGAAGGCTTCCTTAAAAAGGTCATGAAAGAGGTCCTCGGAAGGGACATCGAAACGCCTTTCCCGCGCCTTACATACAAAGAGGCGATGGAGAGGTTCGGATCGGACAAGCCGGACACGCGTTTCGGTTTGGAATTAAAGGATCTGAGCGAACTTTTCAAAGAGAGCTCATTCGAAGTCTTCAGATCGGCCGTAGAATCCGGCGGATCAGTCAGGGCCGTATCAGCGCCGGGCGGAGCTGAAGTTTTCTCGAGGAAAAAAATCGATAAGCTCACAGCGGAGGTAAAAGATTACGGCGCAAAGGGCCTCGTGTGGATAAAATCCGCGGGCGGAGAAGTATCTTCATCGGTGAGCAAGTTTTTCTCTGAGGAACAATTAAGGGACGTGATGAACGCGTGCGGAGCAGCCGACGGTGATATAATATTCATAGTGGCGGCGGCGGATAAAGTCGTATTCGACTCACTCGGCTTCCTCAGGAAAAGGGTGGCATCGATCATGGACATCATCGATAAAGACGCCTTCAACTTCCTCTGGGTCGTCGACTTCCCGATGTTCGAAAAGGACGAGGAAGGTAACATCAAAGCGATGCACCATCCGTTCACTCATCCTAAGCTCGAGCCTGACGAAGAGATAGAAGACATCATGGCTCTCAATGCCGACGCGTACGACATCGTACTGAACGGAGTCGAGCTCGGCGGAGGAAGCATAAGGATACACGACAGGAAGCTGCAGTCGAGGATGTTCGAAACGCTCGGCCTCACGCCTGAAGAATGCGAAGAGAAGTTCGGCTTCCTTATAGAGGCATTCAAATACGGAGCGCCGCCTCATGCGGGACTCGCCTACGGACTCGACAGGCTCGTCATGCTCCTCCTCGGAGAGGACAGCATAAGGGAAGTCATTGCATTCCCTAAGAACCAGAATGCGGAGTGCCCGGTCTGCGAAGCTCCGGGATATGCCGACGGGGAACAGCTTGCAGAGCTCGGGATCGCTCTTCGAAATACCGAAGGCGGCGTGCAGCAGTGATCGATGCGGCGGATGCGCTGAGAAAAAGCTGAGAAAAAGAGGATGACCGGACATGTCAGGCAAAGGCTCTGTAAAAACGATAATATTCGGCGGTACGTTCGACCCGATACACTACGGGCACCTTCGGCTCGCCGAAAAAGCGCTGGCGGAGACATCTGCCGAACGGCTCGTTTTTATGCCGGCCCGAATATCTCCTTTTAAACTCGACAGGACCGCTCCTTCGCCTTCACACAGATATGCGATGATAAAGCTTGCGATAGAAGGGAAGAAGGGATTCGCGGTTTCGAGGTATGAGATAGACAGGGATGAGGTGTCGTATACGTATGACACTTTGAGCCACATGAGCGCGGAATACGGAGAAGGGATATCGTTCCTTATGGGATACGATTCGCTTATAGACGTTGAAACTTGGTACAGGGGAGAAGAGATCCTGAAAAAATTCCCTCTCATAGCAGGAGCGAGGCCGGGAAGTCCCGACGTTCGGGCCATGGAGAGCGTAAAAAGGTATGAAAAGATCTACGGTGCCGATATAACGATACTGGAGATCGAATCGTTCAGGGCTTCTTCGACCGAGATAAGGAAAGCTGTATCTGAGGGGAAGGACATAAGTGCACTCGTGCCTCCGGCTGTGAAAGGTTACATACTCGAAAATGGATTATACAGATAAGATCGCCGAAATAAGAGGACGGCTGACAGAGCTGCTCAGTCCGAAGCGATACAGGCACAGCGTCGGCGTCGCTCGGATGGCGGAAAAATTGGCCGGCATATACGGAGCGGACAGGGATAAGGCGTATTTTGCCGGATTCGTGCACGACATAGCGAAGGGCTACGACACACAGGAGCTCAACGAACTCGTGCGGAAATACGGCCTGCCCGAAGAATTCATAGATTCGCCCGCGCTCGCCCATTCAAAGGTCGGGGCCGAGATATTGAAAGAGGAGTACGGCATCGACGATGAGGACGTGCTGAACGCCGTAAGGTATCACACGACGGGAAGAGCGAACATGAGCCTTCTGGAGGAGATAGTCTACGTCTCCGACGCCATAGAGCAGAACAGGAGCTATGAGGGCCTCCGAAGACTTCGTATGCTGGCGAGCTTCGACCTCGACAAGGCGTGCCTTGAGATCATAGAATTTTGCATAGAGAACGTTAAAAGACGCGGCATACTGCTCGCGGACGACACCATAAAAGCCAAATATTTTATAGAGGATAAGATCAAAGGAGAACCGAACAGATGGAAATAAAAGAGAAAGCACACATTTTAGCGGAGACGATAGCGGAGAAAAAGGGAAGGGACATAATCGTGATAGACATATCCGAAAAATCGTCTTTTGCCGACTACTTTGTAAACGCGACGGCGGGGTCCGACAGACAGCTCGGCGCTCTCGTCGATTTCGTCAAAGACAAGGCCGCGGAGCTCGATCTTACCCTTAAAAATTCGGAAGGAAAAGCCGGCGGCGGCTGGATCTTGGTGGACCTCGGAGATATCGTCGTGAATATCTTCAATTCGGAGACCAGAGAAAAATACTCGCTCGACAAGATCTGGGGCGACTGCAACATTGAGATGATCGACGATTAGGAGTGCACGCGATGAAGGAAAAATATAATTTTAAAGAGATAGAAAAGAAGTGGCAGAAGGTCTGGGAGGACGAAGGAGCTTTTAAGACGTCCGAGGATTTTTCGAAGGAAAAATATTACGTGCTCGAGATGTTCCCTTATCCTTCGGGCAAGCTCCACATGGGCCACGTCAGGAATTATTCGATAGGAGACGTCGTCGCCCGTTTCAAGAAGATGAGCGGGTACAACGTCATGCATCCGATGGGCTGGGACTCTTTCGGTCTGCCGGCGGAAAACGCCGCGATCAAGCGTCAGATACACCCTGCGATCTGGACCGACAGGAACATCGAAGCGATGCGTGAGCAGCAGAAGACCCTCGGCATCGGATACGATTGGGACAGGGAAGTCGCCACATGCAAAGAGGACTACTATAAATGGATGCAGTGGATATTCATAAAATTTTACAACAGGGGTCTCGCCTATAAAAAGGACAACCCCGTAAATTGGTGTCCGAGTTGCAAGACCGTCCTCGCGAACGAGCAGGTGGTAGACGGTAAATGCGAGCGCTGTAAAACGGAAGTTGCGAAGAAAAGGCTGTCGCAGTGGTACCTCAAGATCACCGATTACGCCGACAGGCTCCTCGACGACCTCGACACGCTCGACGGCTGGCCGGACAAGGTAAAAACGATGCAACGCAACTGGATCCGCAGATCCGTCGGTGCGGAAGTGACATTCGATATCGAAGGATTTGACGGTAAACTCACCGTATTTACTACGAGGCCGGACACCCTTTACGGCGTCACCTACATGGTCCTCGCTCCTGAACACCCTTATGTCGAGGAACTCACGAGGGGGACCGAATATGAGGCGCCTGCGAAGGCATATCTCGAGGAGACCCTCAAAAAGAGCGAGATCGAAAGGTCTTCGACGGTAAAAGAAAAGACGGGCGAATTCATCGGAAAATACGCGATAAATCCCGTAAGCGGCAAAAAAGTGCCTATCTACATATCGGATTACGTAATGATGGATTACGGTACCGGAGCCATAATGGCCGTTCCTGCACACGACAGCAGGGACTTCGAATTCGCTAAAAAATTCGGTATAGAGATCATACCTGTCGTTTCGAACGGCGATGAAGCTGCCGAGAACGGCGAACAGAAAGCCGCCACCGAGGCTTCGGGAACGATAATAAATTCCGGTAAATATAACGGAATGGACTCCGACGAGATGAAGTCCGTCATCGTAGAAGAGCTCGAACAGAGGGGAATCGGAAAGAAGACGATCAATTACCGTCTCAGGGACTGGCTGATCTCGAGGCAGAGATATTGGGGAACGCCGATACCTATGGTCCACTGCGACAAGTGCGGATGGGTACCTGAAAAAGTCGATAACCTGCCGGTAAAACTCCCTACAGACGTCGAATTCACCGGCAACGGAGAATCACCGCTCGCGACTTCTCCTACGTTCAAATACACGAAGTGCCCGGTCTGCGGGGGAGACGCCCTGCGCGAGACCGATACGATGGACACGTTCCTCGATTCTTCGTGGTATTTCCTGCGTTTCTGCGACCCGCACAACACGGAGCTTCCTTTCGACAGAAAGAAGGCCGATTACTGGATGAAGGTAGATCAGTACATAGGCGGCGTCGAGCACGCTATACTCCACCTGATGTACGCGAGATTTTTCCAGATGGTGCTCGCTGACGAGGGACTCGTATCGGCCGAAGAGCCGTTCGAAAACCTTCTGACTCAGGGCATGGTACTCAAAGACGGAGCCAAGATGAGCAAGTCTCTCGGCAACGTCGTTTCGCCTGAAGAGATACAGGAAAAATACGGAGCCGACACGGCGAGGCTGTTCATTTTGTTCGCCGCACCTCCGGAGAAGGAACTCGAGTGGTCGGATGCCGGAGTGGACGGCAGCTACAGGTTCCTGAACAGAGTCTACAAACTCGTATATTGGTACGTTTCAAACTACGGCGATTCGCCTGAGAGAAAAGCGTCGGCGGAAACGAAGTCGGACGACGACAAAAAGCTTTTATACGCTCTCAACGCGACGATAAAGAAGGTGACCGAGGACATCGGCGGGACCTTCAGTTTCAACACGGCTATAAGTTCCGTCATGGAACTCGTAAACGAACTTTACAAATATAAACAGAAAGAGGACGGCATAAACGTCACCCTTCTCGGGGACGTGATCGAAAACCTCGTCATCGTACTCAATCCTTTCGTTCCGCACATCACCGAAGAGATGTGGAGCGAGCTCGGGAATGAAACGAGACTTTACGAAACGCCTTGGCCGAAATACGACCCGAAGGCCCTCGTCCCCGATGAGATCACTGTGATCGTTCAGGTAAACGGGAAGCTCAAAGACAAGCTTCAGGTGCCGAACGGTTCTGAAAAGGAGATGATTCAAGAAATGGCTATGGAATCGGAAAAAGTGAGGGAGGCGCTCGGCGGTAAGGACCCCGTAAAGGTCATTTTCGTGCCGGGCAAGCTCATAAATTTTGTCGTAAAATAGCCGTTCGACATTATGAAAAACGAGAAAATAAACGAAAAGAAGATAAAAGGTCATTCGGGCGCGCATCAGGGCAAGCCGCTCGGTGAAAACAGGGATAAAAACAAACAGAAACTCAAGAACAAGGCTGGATCGTTCGGCGACGGCAAACACGGAAAAGATCAACAGAAGCCGGCTAAAAGGAAGCAGCACAGGAACCCGCCGATGAGGATAACGCCTCTTGGCGGTTGCATGGAGATCGGAAAGAACATTACCGTCGTCGAATACGAAAACGACATGATCCTGATCGACTGCGGCTTCGCTTTCCCGGAACATGAAATGTTCGGTATCGATGTCGTCATACCTGATTTTACGTACATCAAAGAGAACGCTTCTAAGCTGAGGGGCCTCATAATAACCCACGGACACGAGGACCATATAGGCGGCATACCGTTCCTCCTCAAAGAGGTGAGCGTGCCGATATATGCGTCGCCGCTCTCTATGGGGCTCATCGACAACAAGCTGAGCGAGCACGGACTGACGGCGGAAAAGCACATAATAAAGTCGGGAGACGTTTTCAAGCTCGGCGCTTTTAGGGTGGAAGCGATAACGACGAACCACAGCATCGCGGATGCCTTCGCTTTTTCCGTGAAGTGCCCCGGCGGACACCTCGTCCATACGGGAGACTTCAAGGTCGACTATTCTCCGCTCGACGGAAAGAGGATAGACCTGAGCCGCTTCGCGGCGCTCGGAGACGAGGGCGTGGACGTCCTCATGTGCGACAGCACGAACGTCCTAAAGCCGGGATATACGCCGTCAGAGAAGGTCGTCATTGACTCGATGAACGAGATATTCGACAAGACCGACAAGCGCATAATAATCGCCACATTTGCATCCAATATTTACAGGATAAAACATTTTATGGAGGCGTCGATCGAGCACGGCAGAAAGATCGCCGTTTCGGGAAGATCGATGGAGAACGTCGTAAAACTCGCGATAGAGCTCGGATACATCGACATACCGATGAGCGCTTTCGTCGACATAAGGCAGATAGGCAATATACCCGACAGCAACCTTACGATAGTTACGACGGGAAGCCAGGGCGAGCCGATGTCGGCCCTTACGCGCATGGCGAACGACAGTCACAAGGCGGTCAAGCTCAAGAAAAACGATGTCGTCGTATTTTCGTCGTCGCCGATCCCGGGAAACGAAAAGACGATAACGAATATAGTCAACAAGCTGTATGAGAAGAAGGTCGACGTTTTCCTCTCCGACGTGGTGGATATACACGTTTCCGGCCACGCGAGGCAGGAGGAGCTGAAGCTCATACATACGCTCCTTCGTCCGAGGTTCTTCATACCGGCGCACGGCGAATACCGCCACCTCATAGAGCACGGTCTTCTCGCCGAAGGACTCGGGATGAACAAGGGCAACGTCTTCGTCATTGGGAACGGCGATTCGCTCCTGGTTGACAACAGGCAGGCGAAGTTCGAGCCGAAATACGCTCCTGCAGAAGGTGTCCTCGTCGACGGATACGGCATCGGAGATGTCGGCAGCGTAGTCCTTCGGGACAGGAAGCAGCTTTCGGAAGCGGGCCTCGTCGTCATTTCGGTCGCCCTCGATTCGTCCACGAAGAAGCCGGTCGCAAGGCCGGAACTCATGACGCGCGGGTTCATATATGTAAAAGAAAATGCGCCTCTCATCGATGAGGCGACTTCGGTGATATACGACACGCTCGACAGGATCGAAAGGGAAGGGATAAAAGATCACAACGGCATCAAGAACGCCCTGCGCGACGATATGAGGTCTTTTATCTACAAAAAGACGAGAAGGAACCCGGTTATACTTTCGGTGATACTGTACGTCTGATGCCGATTTTTACGGCGTATAAATAAGATTTTTTACAGAAGGATCGATAAGGAGGAAGGATGAACGTTTACGAGGAAGCTCACAATTTAGCCCATGCGATCAAGGAGAGCAACGAATTCATCGAGTTCGACAGGCTCAGGAAAGAGATCGAAGAGGATGAGGTCCTGAAAGACATGCTCAAAGATCTTCAGGGCAAACAAATGGAGATGCAGCTCAAGAGCATGAGCGGCGAAGAGGTCGGCTCGGAGATGATGGAGCAGGTGCAGAGCCTTATGGCAATGATAGCGACGAAACCGAAGGCCGGTGAATATTTGCAGGCGGAAGCCCGATTTTCTGTCATGATGAAAGATGTTTATGATATACTTTCAGATATAATAGATATACAGATGTAGTCGGTATCGGACGATAGAGACAGTAACGCGTCCCCGTGCGGGATGCTAATTAAAAAAATCAAAGAAAGAGAGAAGAAGAATTATGATCACTGCAGGAGATTTCAGAAAAGGAATGACTTTTGAGATGAACGGGGAGCCGCACGTAGTGCTGGATTTCCAACACGTTAAACCGGGCAAGGGTGCCGCATTCGTAAGGACGAAGCACAGGAACATCCTGACCGGCGCCACGAAGGAAGAAGCGTTCAACCCGAACGACAAATTCCCTAAGGCCCACATCGATACGAAGGAGATGCAATACCTCTACAGTGACGGAGAGCTGTATTACTTCATGGATCAGGAGACTTTCGACCAGATCCCTATGACGAAGGACCTCGTAGAGGAAGCTCTCAAATACATAAGGGAAAACGACAACGCGACGATCAAATTTTACAACGGTCAGCCTTTTATCGTCGAAGCTCCGAACTTCGTAGACCTCAAGGTAATCGAGACGGAGCCGGGCGTAAAGGGAAATACAACAACAAATGTTACAAAGCCTGCTACGGTTGAAACGGGAACAGTTATACAGGTGCCTATTTTTATAGAAGAAGGGGAAAAGATCCAGATCGATACGAGATCAGGAGAATATCTCGGTAGATCCAAATAGGCGACCGATATAAAAAATTCGGGATAAGGTAAAAATATGAACAAAAATCTAAAAAAGATATTGATCGTTTTGGTCGTGCTGTTCATCCTGGTCGCGGCGGCGAGCGGGGCCCTTTGGGGTCTCAACAAGCCGCTCGACAGAAACGATACGACCTATAAGTACGTCAGGATAGAGCAGGGCTCGACGACTTCCGACATAGCTTCGAAGCTACAGAAGGAAGGCATAATAAAGAGCGGGAAAAACTATAAGATCCTGTCGAAGATCTGGAGATATGACGGCAAATATCAGGCCGGGACTTACTCTCTTTCACCGAGCATGACGTCGAACGCCATAGCGAAAGAGCTGACGAGCGGAAAAGTGTCCTCGAATAATTTTACGATAATCGAAGGATCGACCGTTACGCAGATAACGGACGTGCTCGTCGATCAGGGAATAGTTGACAGGGCAAAATTCGAGGATGTACTTGCAAACGGCGATTTCAGCAATTTTTCCTTCCTCGAAGGGGCGCCGTCGGGCGCGGAACGCCTCGAAGGATTCCTTTTCCCGGACACGTACCAGATAGATATCGGCGCATCCGAGGAGCAGATCGTCACGACGATGCTGAACCAGTTCGATAAGGTATATACCGACAAAGACAGAAAGAGGGCCAAGGAGCTCGGGATGTCCGACAGAGACGTCATAATAGTGGCTTCGCTCATAGAAAAGGAAGCGCAGGTAGATAAAGACAGGCCGAAGGTCGCGAGCGTAATCTATAACAGGCTGAAGATAGATATGCCGCTTCAGTTCTGTTCCACGGTCAACTTCGTTCTCGGTAAAAACGCCAAAGAGGCGCTGACGATCGCGGATACTCAAACGGAGTCGCCGTACAATACGTATCTGCACAACGGACTGCCTCCGGGGCCGATCTGTTGCCCGGGCAAAAAATCGATAGAGGCTGCGCTCTATCCGGCTAAAAGCGATTATCTGTATTTCGTGGTAAGCGATAAAATGGACGGAACGAATAAATTCAGCTCGACGGAAGAGCAGTTCGAAAAGGACAAAGCCGCTTACAACAAGGCATATGACGCGAGCCTGAAGAAAAAGAAATAAAAGATTTTTATAAACAGATGCGCCTCGTTCCGGGATCATTTCCCTGTGATGGGAGGCGCATTGCGACTAATAGGAAGAATGAATATAACAAACGAAACTGTCAGCGGATTCGTGAATTCCTTTTACGAACCTCAAAGCGCGTTTTTAGAGAAGCTGAGGGCAGAGGAAGAAAATAACGGAGTGCCGATAATCATGCGGGATACGGAGATGCTTTTGCGCTCCCTCGTCCTGGCGGTCTCCCCCGAAAACATCCTCGAAATAGGAACGGCCCGCGGATATTCCTCGATATTCTTTGCGACGGCGTCGTGCGATGCGAAGGTGACCACGATAGAAAAGGATCCGGTAAAAGCCGAACGTGCCGCGAAAAACACGGAGGCGGCCGGGCTTTCTGAAAGGATCTCGATAAAAACGGGAGATGCGGAAGATGTCCTTGCGGAAATGGTCCGCGAGGGCGGACATTCGTTTGACTTCGTTTTTATCGATGCTTCGAAAAGCCATTACAATGAGTTTTTTCGCCTCTCCGAGAAGATGATGAGCCCCGGCGGGCTGGTAGTGTGCGACAATGTCCTCATGAAGGCGTCGGTCGCCGACTCTTCGTACGATGCGGGCGGCCGTCACAAAACGAGCATCAGGAAGATGAGGGCTTTTCTCGGCGATGTATCGAAAAGGGAAGACCTCGATATGTCCGTTATACCGTGCGGCGACGGAGTCGCGATAATACAGAAGAAGTAAGATCATCCGGAAGAAGTAAAACAGAAGTTATGCTTAAAGATAAGACGGAACTCCTCGCTCCGGCGGGGGACTTGGAAAAACTGAAGACGGCGATCCGATACGGCGCGGATGCCGTATACTTCGGCGGCGAGATGTTCAGCCTGAGGGCGGGCGCGGGGAACCTTTCTCTCGATGATATCGAAGAAGGGCTCGATTTCGCGCACGAACGAGGAGCGCGTGGATATATGACCCTCAACGTATATCCTCATAACGACGATATACCGCAGCTCAGATCGTATATAGAGAACATCGCTCACCTGCCGATCGACGCGTTCATAGTTTCGGACCCGTCGGTGATCGCTCTTCTCAAAGACGTCATCGAAGAGCCGGAGCTCCACCTGAGCACGCAGGCGAATACGACCAACTATATGGCGGCGAATTTTTGGGCGTCACAGGGGATATCGAGGATCGTTGCGGCAAGGGAGATGAGCCTCGCGGAGATAGCGAAGATGCGAGAAGAACTCGCGGACGATGTCGAGATAGAGGCCTTCGTACACGGAGCGATGTGCATATCGTATTCGGGAAGGTGCCTCCTCAGCAATTTTATGGCGGGGAGAGACGCTAACAAGGGCGAGTGCACACATCCCTGCAGGTGGAAATATGCCCTCGAGGAAGAAAAAAGGCCCGGAGAGTATTATCCGATAGAAGAAGACGAATACGGCACATATATACTGAATTCACGCGATCTGTGCATGCTCGATGCACTGCCGGACCTCATATCTTCAGGCGTAAGATCGCTTAAGATCGAAGGAAGGATGAAGAGCGCGTACTACGTTGCGACGGTCGTGAGTGCTTACAGGGCGCTTCTTGACGAGTATGAGAAGGACCCGGCCGCGTATGTTTTCGATCCGTACTGGTTCGAAGAGATGTGCAAGGCGAGCCACAGGGAGTTCACGCACGGCTTTTATTACGCCAAGCCGACCGACAAGGATCAGAACTACATAACTTCGGCATATACGAGGGAATACACTTTTGTGGGCCTCGTCGAAGGCACGGACGAAGCGACGGGGCTTACGGCGGTCGAACAGAGAAACAAATTTTCCGTCGGAGATACGGTCGAGATATTCGGTCCCGGAACGAAGTTCTGCGAAGAAGTGATCGAGGAGATGTACGACGGTGAAGGTCAGCCGATAGAGTCGGCACCGCACCCTCAGCAGAAGGTGCTGCTTCGCCTCGCGTGCAAGACAAAAGAGCATTTTATGATAAGGCGTAAAAACGAAAACACGTTGTTCGGATAAAAACGGAGCCGCTGAGGCTGCCGTAAAAAGATATTTTTACAAAATAAGAAAGGAAAGTGATATCGATGTCATCCGACCCCGGAAGTCAACTGATACCCGTGACAGTAATACTGGTGTGCGTTCTGTTCAACGCTTTTGCCGCGGCGTCCAAAAGGGCGCTCGACTATGTCGACAGGAACGCCATTAAAGAAATGCACGAGGAGGATCCCGACGACAGGAAGCTGACCCTCGTCATGGAGCTGATCGAAAAGCCCTCGAAATACCATTATCCGGACGTTTTGATCGGATATGTGGCGATCCTGATCTCGCTGTGGATGTTCAACCTCATGACGGCGCAATGTACGCTCAAAGAGAATATCATAGCAAATCTGATATTTTTTATCCTGTACATAGGGATAGCCGACGTGTTGCCGAAGAAGCTGGCGGCGCAGGCGAGCGAAGAGTACGCTGTCCACTATGCGAGGTTCCAACGCTTCGTTTGCGTCCTGATGTTCCCGCTCGTGAAGGTGTGCGTTTTTATCGCCAACATATTTCTCGTGCTTTTACGGAAAGAGACGGACGTCGACAACGCATATTTTTCCGAAAAACAGGTCATGTCTATGATAGACCGCGGACAGGAGAGCGGCGAGATCAACGAAGAAGGCAGGAAGATGATAGACAGCATCTTCGCGTTCGACGACCTTCTGGCGTATGAGATAATGAAGCCGAGGACCGACGTTTTTATGATAGACGCGGACGACGACAAGGACGAGTACTTCGACCAGCTCATGGAGCTCAGGTACACGAGGATACCCGTTTACGAGGGAGACCCGGATCATATCATCGGTATACTGCACATAAAAGATTATCTGCTGAAGGCGAGTTACGACGGCTTTGACGCGGTAAATATAAGAGATATACTGCGCGCTCCGTATTTCGTGCCGGAGACAAAGAACATCGATTCGCTCTTCGTAGAGATGCAAAAGGAGAAGCACCACATCGCCATTCTTATCGATGAATACGGCGGTTTCAGCGGGATCGTGTCCGTCGAAGACATAATCGAGCAGATTGTCGGCGACATCGACGACGAGTACGATGAGGTCGACAGGGTAATAGAAAAGACGGACGATGACACATATGTAGTCGACGGTAACGTATATCTCGACGATCTCGGTGAGGAGACGGGGATAGAGTTCGAGTCGGACAACAGCGAGACGATCGGCGGGTTCCTGATCGAGATAATGGGAGAGATCCCGAAGGAATTCTCGACATACGAACCGATCGAATTCGGTGACTACGTCTTCAACATATTGGAAGTAAAAGACAGAAGGATCGTTAAGGTCAGGATAGAGAAGAAGGAGCCGCCTGAGGAGGCGGAAGACGGCAGCGTGCAGACGGAGAAAGGAGAATAAATCTTATGCCTAGCGGAAACATTATGATCGAGGATCAGGTAATAATCGAATACGTGTCCGAAGAGGTCCTCAAATTCGAGGAGGTCAGCAGGCTCGTGGGCGGCATAACCGAAAGCTTTTCCAAAAATATACTCGGAAGGGACATGGGCGCCCAAGGGATCAAAGTAGTAAGGGACGAAGATTCTATAGAGATAACGATACATCTCATCGTCTTCTACGGCATAAACATCCCGCAGCTTTCGTATGACATACAGAACAAGGTCAAGGAGTCGGTCGAAAAATACACGGGCCTTACCGTAACGGCCGTAAACATCGGTGTCGAAGGTATCGACAGGAAGAAAGCGTGATCATCGGGGAGTAGTATGGACAGAAGAACTGTAAGGGAACAGGTGATGCAGACCGTATTCCAGATGGAAGCGACTTCCGGATTGGACAGTGACAGCATTTTTTTGGTAGACGAAAACGTCGAGGCCGTCAACGGAAAGCAGGGGAAGGAACTCCTTTCGAAACTCGAAGAGCACGGCCCGGAAATCGACGCCGTCATATTCGAAAACATAGAGGGTTGGAAGCCGGAGAGGCTCCCGAAGACCGAGCTCGCGATACTTCGTGTCGCGGTCTGTGAGATGATGTACATAGACGATGTGCCTACGGCAGTGGCGATAAATGAAGCGGTCGAGCTCGCCAAAAAATACGGCGGTAAAAATTCGGGCGCGTTCGTCAACGCCGTGCTCGGCAAGATAGATAAAAAAGGCGCCGCGGGCCCGGACGAGAAGGACGGATCCGATAAAAACGAAGGTGCCGAAGGATGCGATGAGCAAAAATAAGTGCCACATAGGCATAGATACATCGAATTATAAGACTTCGGTCGCAGCGGTCTCGGGTGACGGGATACTCATATTCGAAAGGTCAGAGTTCCTGGAAGTTGAAGCAGGGGCCCGCGGCCTTCGCCAGTCGACGGCATTTTTCATGCACGTAAAGAGGCTGCCTGATCTCGTCCGCGAGATGTTCGAAGCGATCGAAGGTGAGGATGTGCTGTCGGTCTCAGTATCCTACGCTCCGAGAAGGACTGAAGGATCGTACATGCCCGTATTTCTTGCGGGACAGTCGACAGCGAAGTCGATATCCGCTGCGCTCGGCGTGCCTTGTTTTGAATTTTCGCACCAGGAGGGACACATAGAATCGGCCGTTTTTTCGTGCGGCACGGAAGTGCCCGACAGGTTCGCTTTTTTCCACCTTTCGGGCGGAACGACGGAGTATCTGATCTGCGAGCGGAGTGATGAGGGAATATCAGCCGAGATCGTTGGAGGCTCGCGGGATATAAGTATCGGGCAGCTCCTCGACAGGGTCGGGGTAAAAGCGGGATTTCCTTTTCCGGCCGGCAGATATCTCGATGAGATCGCATCGTCGGCGGGAGCCGCAGAAAAACTGCCTTCGAAGATAAAATTCAACGACGGATATTTCAACCTTTCCGGCATAGAGAGCGAGATCATGAGGAACATGGAGCGCGGCGAAGGGCCGGACGCTTCCGGCATATTCAGCAGGATATCCGATCTCCTTTACGATTCAGCCGTTTGGATAAGCAGGAAATACGATCTTGATGTCGTATATATGGCGGGAGGAGTAGGCGCGAGCAGAAGGATAAGGCGTGACATGGCCGAAAAAAGCGGTCCGGGATCGCCCGACATAAGGTTCGCTTCCCCCGAACTCTCGGGAGACAACGCGGTCGGGACCGCACTTTTAGGAAGAAGGACATACGAACGGGGTTTTTAAGGATGGACGGAAACAGATATTCGACTGAAAAAACGCCTTTTTCGGTAAAACATATAAATCAATACGTAAAACGAAGGCTGGACGGCGACCCGGCGCTCAATAACATACCCGTTATCGGAGAGGTCACGGGGCTCGGAAGACCGGGACCGAACGGCCACCTCTATTTTTCGCTTGCCGATGAAGAGAGCGTCATAAGATGTACCCTTTGGGCCGGAAACAGGAAGAGGATAGACCCGGACCTGCTCGTGAACGGCAGGAAAGTGATCGTCACGGGTTCGATACAGGTGTACGCGAAGGGCGGGACATACGCTCTCAATGTGATCGATGCTGCCCCGGCCGGCGAAGGAGAACTCGCCGCGAGGTTCGAGAGGCTGAAGAAAAAGCTTGCGGAAGAAGGGCTGTTCGACCCGGGACACAAGAGACCCTTTCCTTTTATGCCGAAGAGGATAGGCGTCGTTACTTCGCCTACGGGTGCCGCCGTGGAAGATATCAAGACGACGATAAGGAAGAAGAACGATCTCGTCGATATAATCATTTTTCCGGCTGCTGTACAGGGGATCGATGCCACGATGAGCATATGTGAAGGAATAAGGGCAGCGAATGAATACAGCAGGTCGAAGGCCCACATAGATGTCCTGATAGTCGGACGCGGAGGAGGATCCGCTGAAGATCTTTCCTGTTTCAACGACGAAGGCGTTGCGAGGGCCGTGTACGGATCGGAAATACCGGTCATATCGGCTGTAGGCCACGACATCGACGTTTCGATATCGGATTTCGTCGCAGATAAGAGCACGGCGACGCCGACGGCCGCGGCTGAATTCGCCGTACCGGATATCGGGGAAATGCGTGAAAGGATAGATAAAGGCAGACGCATTTTATACGATAACCTAAAAGGAAAGTTCGACGCCAACGAAAAGATGATAAAACTCAACAGAGACGCGCTTTCGGCGGCGGCGTTGAGCAGGATATCGGGATACGAAGCCGCTGTCGATAAAATGGTCATAACGCTCAAAGAGAACGATCCGAGGCGTATTTTCGAGAAGGGATATGCCGCGGTAACGGATGCGGACGGTAAAGTCATCTCGTCCGTCGACGGGATAGAGCCCGGAGACGATTATAAGATCGAGATGACCGACGGGAATTTCATCGCCCGCGCCGTCTCCAAAAACAGGAAATGACGTTCTCGAAAAATATGAAATGACGTTCTCGAAAGACAGGAAAAGATATTCTCGCAACTGACGAGAGGGGGATAAAATGGCTGAAAACCGTGAAAAGACTTTTGAAGAGTCGATGGCTGCGCTCGAAAAGGCGGCGGCCGACATAAGCAAGGGCACGACGTCGCTCGAATCTTCGATAAAACTTTTCGAAGAGGGGATGAAGGAAGCGGAGTTCTGCCGCAGCATCCTCGACGAAGCGCGCGGCAAGATCGAGATCTACGGAAAAGACGGGGAGGAATAACAATGCATACCGAGCAGGAATACCGCGAACTCGTGGACAAATATCTTGTGAACTTCATACCGTCGGTAGACCCGAAGGTCCACACCATATACGAATCGATGCGATACAGCCTTCTCAGCGGCGGAAAGAGGCTGAGACCGATATTGCTCCTCGCGGCGTGTGAATTCGCAGGAGGCGACATGGCGGAAGCGATGCCTTACGCGTGCGCGCTCGAGTACATACACACGTATTCTCTGATTCACGACGACCTTCCGGCCATGGACGACGACGATCTGAGACGCGGAAATCCGACGAACCACAAGGTCTACGGCGAGGCGATGGCGATACTTGCGGGCGACGCCCTCCTCAATACGGCGTACGAATCTATGATAAAAAACCTCATCTACTATTTCGACGACCAGGCAAAACTGAGGAACCACATAAGGGCGACTCTTGCGATAGCAAAGGATGCCGGCATCAACGGAATGATCGCCGGACAGGTCTGCGACGTAGAAAACGAGCACTGCCAATGCTCCCTGGAAATGGTGGAGTTCATGGACGAACACAAGACGGGCAAGCTTATCTGCGCCCCGATAATCGCCGGACTTAAGCTCGGCGGAGCCGATCCTGAAGTCCTTTCCGACTTTGAAGCGTATGCTATGGACCTCGGTACGGCGTTCCAGATCTCCGACGATATACTCGATATAAGAGGGGACAGGGATCTAATGGGAAAATCCGTAGGCGGCGATGAAGAAAAAGGGAAGTGCAATTACGCGTGTCTTAACGGCATAAAAAAGGCGGAAGAAGATCTTCACATGCTGACGGAGCGGGCGATAGGGGCCATAGCGAAATACGACGGCGCAGAGTTTTTTATCGAGCTTGCGAAGAAATTGGAGAAAAGGGAAGCTTAACATGATCTACGACTTTGAACACGACGATATTTTAGAGATAATAAAAAAATCGTCAGACGAAGATCTGAACATTTTATGCGAAGAGCTTCGGGAGTTCCTTTTATCAAAAGTATCGAAGACGGGCGGACACCTCGCTTCGAACCTCGGTGCGGTCGAGCTCACGGTGGCGCTCCACAGGGTCTACGACAGCCCGAAGGACAGGATAATTTTTGATGTGGGACATCAATCATACATACACAAGATAATCACAGGGCGCGGCGCGAAATTCGACAGACTGCGCAAATACGGCGGCCTCAGCGGCTTCCCTAAATCGAGGGAAAGCGAACACGATGCCTACGATACCGGCCACAGCAGCACATCTCTCGGAGCTGCGGAAGGCATGGCGGAAGCCAGGGATATCAAGGGAGAGGACTATGAGGTTATCGCCGTCATAGGCGACGGTTCCATGACGGGCGGTCTCGCCTACGAAGCTCTGAACAATATCGGCTCGAGCGGTTCGAGGGTGAGAATGGTCCTCAACGACAACGGTATGTCGATAGCGAGGAACGTCGGCGCGATGTCGAGACACCTCTACAAGCTCAGGACGTCCGACGAGTACATGAAGGCGAAAGATTCCATAAAAATGACCGTTTCGAACATCCCTGTCATAGGCAGGACACTGAGCGGAAATATGGTCAGAACGAGGGATAAAATAAAATTCTCTCTGATGAACGGAGAGGGTATCCTCTTCGAGGAGCTCGGGATAAAATACATAGGCCCCATAGACGGACACGATGTACAGGCGATGACGGAAGCCTTCGAGGCGGCAAATTCAATAGATGCGCCGACTATCGTGCACGTCATAACGAGAAAAGGGAAGGGCTATTCCTGGGCGGAAAAATACCCTAAAAAATTCCATGGCGTCGGTCCGTTCGAAATTTCAGACGGTAAAATGTTATCGTCAAGCAGCTCTGCATCGTTCTCCAAAATATTCGGAGACAAGATATCCGATATCGCTGATAAGGACGACAGGATAGTCGCCATATCGGCCGCTATGGGGACGGCCACGGGGCTCGGCAGTTTTTATGTGAATCACCGCGAGCGGTATTTCGACGTCGGGATAGCAGAAGCTCACGCGGTAGTTTTCGCCGCAGGCATTGCTAAAGCCGGCATGATACCGATCGTCGCGATATATTCGTCATTCCTGCAGAGGGCATTCGACGAGATCATCGAAGACGTTGCGCTTCAGGACCTTCACGTCATCTTTGCGATCGACAGGGCGGGGCTCGTAGGCGCCGACGGCGAGACTCACCACGGACAATTCGATCTCTCGTATCTCTCCATGATACCGAACATGACGGTGCTTTGCCCGGCGGACGGACATCAGCTTGAAGAGATGCTCGATTATGCCGTAAAAGCCGAGGGACCTGTCGCGATAAGGTACCCGAGAGGGAGCGCCGAAGGAGGCCATTTGAGGCTCAAGCCGTTCGAAGGAAATAACATCGTGCTTTCTTCGGGCAAAGACGCGACGATCCTTGCCGTGGGAGCCATGCTCGACGAGGCCCTCAAGGCCGCGGAAATACTTCGCGCCAAAGGCTACGATGTCGGCGTGTCAAACATATGCAGGATCAAACCGGAGACCGCAGAGTGGCACGACCTCGACACAAAAGTCGTAGCCACACTTGAGGACAACGCCTTCAAGGGCGGCTTCGGCGAAACGTTCGCTGCATCTCACAGGAACTGCGGCTACGAAATACTTGCATTTGCACTTCCCGACAGATTCGTAGGGCAGGGATCGATCGGAGAACTCAGATTGGAGTGCGGTATCGACGCAATATCCGTCGCCGACGGAGTGGAAAGACTCATTGAAAAAGCCTCTAGATGCAATCATCGTTGAAAAGGGATTGGCCGTTTCCAAAGATAAAGCCCGCCGACTCATAATGGCCGGGCTTGTTTTGGTTGACGGAAAAGTCGAAGATAAGCCGGGGATGAAGTACAACTGCGATGCAAAGTTCGCCCTTAAAGAGCAGCCGTGCAGATATGTGAGCCGCGGCGGTCTCAAGCTTGAAAAGGCGATCGACGTCTTCGGACTCGATCTCGGCGGCCTCGTCTGCGTCGATATGGGCGCGTCAACGGGCGGATTCACAGACTGCATGCTCCTGAACGGGGCTTCGCGCGTCTATTCGATAGATGTCGGATACGGCCAGCTCGCCTATAAGCTCAGGAACGACCCGCGCGTCGTGAATCTGGAAAAGACAAACATTCGAAAAATGGATACGTCGCTCATAGAAGAAAGCATCGACTTCCTCTCGATGGACGTATCGTTCATATCGCTGAAACACATGTTCCCGGTCGCCCGAAGGATCTGCCGCGAAGGCGCGAAGATCGTCAGCCTCATAAAGCCCCAGTTCGAGGCGGAGCGCGAACAGGTCGAAAAGGGCGGTATCGTAAGAGATCCGGAGGTCCACGCCGAAGTAATAAAAAAAGTGATCGGATACGCGGAAGAAAACGGTTTTACGCCGCTTGATATTTCTTTTTCGCCGATAAAAGGCACGAAAGGCAACATCGAATACCTGCTGCTTTCGAAAGTCGGAACAGAAACAGGGTCCGAAGGCGGAACGGAAACAGAGTCTGGAGCAGCGGACGCATGCGGAGAGGGCCCGGCAGTAGATCCGGGGCGCATCGAGGAGACGATCGCGCTCGCCTTCGGTGAGCTTCAAAAAAATGACCTTTGACGGGTGACCTTTTTATTATTGTATCGGCAAAAAAACATAACTCTGTGATATAATATCAGCGGTATTTATTTACGAATTTTACAGAAAAGGAGCAGTCTGAAATGAGGATTTCCAAACACGTCGAAGGTATGCAGTTTTCACCGATCAGGCGTTTTAACCCGATCGCCGCAAAAGCCGAGGCCGAAGGAGTAAAGGTGTATAAGCTGAACATAGGTCAGCCTGATATAGAAACTCCCGAATGCTTCATGGAAGCCGTAAGGAATTTTGACAAGAAGGTCATCGCTTACGAGCAGTCCCAGGGAGATCAGGGCCTCATCGATTCGGTAATAGCATATTTCAAGCGCGATTATAACGTCGACTTTACCGAGGACGAGATAATAACGACGATGGGAGGATCGGAAGCCCTCAGGATGACGTTCACCACGATACTGAATCCGAACGAGAAAGTTATAATACCGGAGCCGTATTACACGAACTATTCAACTTTCCTCAAGGAAGCGGGCGGAGCCATAAAACCGGTCGTCACGAGTTCGGAAGACGGATACAGGTACGCCAAGCCGGAACTCCTCGAACCTGCGGTCGCAGGCGACGTAAAAGCGATCTGCTGCATAAGCCCGAACAACCCTACGGGCCTCGTCCTTACGGATGAGGAAATGGAGTATCTCGCAGACTTCGCGATCGAGCACGACCTTTGGCTCATAGCCGACGAGGTGTACAGGGAATACGTTTACGACAACGCAAAGCCGAAGACTTTCGCTTCGATAGACAGGATAGCCGACAGGCTGATCATCATCGATTCCGTTTCAAAGCGCTTCTCGGCGTGCGGAGCGAGGGTAGGGTTCATAGCATGCAAGAACAAAGAATTCATGAGCGGAATACTGAAACTCGCGCAGGGAAGACTTTGTATCCCTACGCTCGACCAGGTAGGAGCGGCCGAACTCTTCAAGCTGCCTCACACTTATTACCTTGAGAAGAGGGCGGAATACGAGGCCAGAAGGGATGCGGCATTCGAAGAGATCATGAAGATCCCGGGAGTCGTCTGCAAGAAGCCGGCCGGTTCGTTCTACATGTGCATCGACCTTCCGGTCGACGATTCCGAAGAGCTCCTGATGTTCATGCTCACCGAATTTCGTGACAACGGCGAGACGGCGATGTTCGCGCCTGCGGCGGGATTCTACGCTACGCCGGGCTGCGGTAAAAACGAGATCAGGATCGCATATGTCCTCAAGCCTGAAGATATGAGAAGGGCGACGAATCTGATCAGGCTCGGTATCGAGGCATACAATAAAAGAAAAGGAAAATAACATATGGCATTATCTCCGATGATGCAGCAATACAACAGGATAAAAGACGAATACAAAGATTGTCTGCTTATGTTTCGTCTGGGCGATTTTTATGAACTCTTTTTCGACGACGCGCTGACGGCGTCCCGCGAGCTCGAGCTGACGCTGACCGGAAGGAACTGCGGGCTTGAAGAGAGAGCCCCGATGTGCGGCGTCCCGTATCACTCCGCCGATTCGTACATTTCGAGACTCGTGGACAAGGGCTACAAAGTGGCCGTCTGCGAGCAGATGACGGATCCCGCGGAATCAAGCGGGATCGTTGAAAGGGAAGTCATACGCGTCCACACGCCCGGTACATGCGATATAACGGGTGTCGGAAACGAGAGCGACAATCTTTACATATCGTCGGTTTTCGTATCTTCGAAGGCCTCCGCCATCGCTTATGCGGATGTGACGACGGGGGAGTTTTTTGTTTGCGATTTCAGCGGCGAAGGCGCGACCGATTCGATGATATCGGAGCTCGAGAACATTTCGCCGAAGGAATTAATATATCCGGAGGACCTCGAGCCCGAATTTTTATCGCGCGGTCAAAGCCGCTTCGAAGGCGTTTATCTGAGCGGACTCGACGCCTCATATTTTAAGCCGGGAAGCTCGGAAGATGCGATAAAACGTCAGTTCGAAGTCGCTTCGCTCATACCGCTCGGCATAGACGGAAGGGAAGAGATAACGATAGCGGCGGGCAGCCTTTTACTGTACCTTTCCGACACGCAGAAGCAGGCGCCGTCGCAGTTCAAAAAACTGACTTTTAAGAACCCGAGCGACACGATGATGATCGACCGCTCGACGATGCGGAACCTCGAGCTCCTTGAGACCGTTTACGATAAAAAAGTCAAGGGGTCGCTTTTGGGCGTCCTCGATAAAACGAAGACCGCAATGGGCGGAAGGCTGCTGAAAAGAATACTCAAGGAGCCTCTCAAGGATCCGATAAAAATAAACGATAGACTCGATGCAGTCGAGGCGATACTCAAAGATCCGACTCTGCGAAACAGTCTCACGTCTTCGCTCGACCGCATTTACGACTTCGCGCGCCTGACGGCGAGGGTCGCTTCGATGCGCGCCAACGGCAAGGACCTCATCGCCCTCAAAAACACACTCGCGGCGCTGCCGGAGCTCAAGAGCTACCTTTCTTCGCTCGATTCGGATCTCCTGCGCAGGATAGATTCGGACATACACGATTTTTATGAACTCCATAAAATGATAGACGAGGCGATCGTAGAGGAGCCGCCTTTTATCCTCACCGAAGGGGGCCTCATAAAGCCGGGATATTTCGCCGAACTCGATGACCTCAAGGCGTCGATAGCCGATGCGAAAAAATGGATAGTAGGGCTCGAAGCCCACGAGAAGGAAAGGACGGGCATAAAAACCCTCAAAGTCGGATACAACAAGGTCTTCGGCTACTATATCGATGTCAGCAAGTCGAATATAGGGAGGGTGCCTGAAGAATACATAAGAAAACAGACTCTCGTGAACAACGAGAGATACATAACGCCGGAACTCAAAGAGAAGGAAAGCCTCGTCCTGAGCGCCGAAGCGAAGATAAACGCGATGGAATACGACCTCTTCAAACAGCTGAGATCGTCGATCGAGCCGTACATAGAACAGCTCCAGGAGACTTCCGGAGCGATAGCGTTGCTCGACGTCCTCGTTTCTTTCGCTTCCGTCGCTTACTCGAACGGGTATGTTAAGCCGGCGGTCAACGACTCCGGAAAGATGAATATCGTCGGCGGAAGGCATCCGGCAGTCGAACAGATACTGACCGAAGGGATGTTCGTACCGAACGACACGAACATGGAACAGGGCACGCGCAGCATGCTCATCATAACGGGGCCGAACATGTCGGGTAAATCGACGTACATGAGACAGACGGCCATAATAGTCCTGATGGCTCAGATCGGCTCGTTCGTGCCGTGCGAAAAGGCGGAGATCGGCGTCACCGACAGGATCTTTACGAGGATAGGGGCGTCGGACAACCTCTCGTACGGTCAGTCGACGTTTTTTATAGAGATGAGCGAGCTTGCGGGCATTTTACGGAATGCGACCGAGAAGAGCCTGATAATACTCGACGAGATAGGGCGGGGGACGAGCACGTTCGACGGCCTTTCGATAGCGTGGGCCACGGTCGACTACCTCTGCGCCGAGCACAGGAAGATAAGGACGATGTTCGCGACGCACTACCACGAGCTCACCGTCCTCGGGGAAAAATACGACAACATACGGAACCTGTCGGTCGCCGTGAGCGAGACGGGGAAGGACATAGTTTTCCTTCACAAGATCGTCGACGGTCCGGCAAGCAAGAGCTACGGAATATTCGTTGCGAGGATAGCGGGAGTCCCTTCGGAGATCAGGAAAAACGCGCAGATAAAGCTGAGCGAGCTCGAGTCGCAGTCGCTGACCGATCCTGCCGAGAAGCAGCTCTCTATCTTCGAATCGCTCACTTCACAGATCGAAACGCCTTCGCAGGAATACGCCCCATACGGCGAGTCGACCGAAGAGATCATGGATCTCCTCGACGAACTCAAGGCGCTCGACATTAACGACATGACGCCGATACAGGCGCTGAACACCCTTCAGGAATTGCAGTCCGAAATAAAGGACAAAGAATACAGATAAAGATCATTAAAAAATCATTGGGCAGGTAATCGATATGATAAAAGTACTGGATAAATCACTAGCGGATAAGATAGCGGCGGGAGAAGTCATCGAAAGACCTCTCTCGATAGTAAAAGAGCTCGTCGAGAACTCGATCGACGCCGGCGCCACGAACATAGTCGTCGAGATAAGGAACGGCGGCAAATCGTACATCCGCGTGACGGACAACGGCTGCGGCATACCGTCGGACGAAGTTTCGACAGCTTTTATGAGGCACGCGACAGGCAAGATCTCGCAGATAGAAGATCTCGACAGGATATCTACGCTCGGTTTCAGGGGAGAAGCCCTGGCTAGCATCGCGGCGGTATCGAGGCTCACGATATATACGAAGCCGGAGAACGAGATCGTCGGTACGAAGATGATCCTGCACGGCGGAAACCGCATCGCGCGCGAAGACGTCGGGATGAACAGGGGGACGACGATCGTCGTAGAGGATGTTTTTTACAACACGCCTGCCAGAAGAAAATTCATGAAGACGGATGCGGCCGAAGCATCGCCGATAATCGACCTCATCCAGAGGCTTGCGATCTGCTATTCCGGGATCGCTTTTAAATTCATCAACAACGGCCTTACGGTGATATCGACATCAGGCGACGGCGACACCCTCAATGCGATAAAGGAAATATACCCTTCGAAGGAGTACAGCGAGCTCATCGAGATAAAAGGGGACGGCGTGCACGGGTTCATATCGGATCCCGGGACGACAAAAAAGAGCCGCAGGGGCGAGATCTTCTTCGTCAACGGGAGGAGCGTCCAGAGCGCGGAGATAGAGCGAGGCATCGTAAAAGGCTACTCCGGCAGGATATTCGAGGGCTATCCGATAGCGATCGTGTTCGTCGAGACGGAGCCGGAGGACATCGACGTCAACATCCACCCGAACAAAAAAGAGATAAAATTCCTCAACGCCGGTAAGATCGAAGAAGCTTTGGAAGCCGCCGTAAAAAGCGTCATAAAAAGCGAGGAAGCCGTTCCTTCCGCGATCAGGAAGGCCGACATCCCGGAAGAAATACGTGAGCAGGAGCGCTCGGAGCAGACGGACATACGCTCCTATCTGGCGTCCGTTGAGCGCCCGGCTGATGAAATTTCCCGAGAAAAACACGAAGACGATATATTTGCAAACTTTAACTATTCCGAAAATAATGGTATAATCACCGAGACGGAAAAATCGGAAGTGGGCGAGGGCGTAGCACCGGGCTACTTCGCAGACGATTCTGCGGCCGGCGCCGAATCATACGGAGAGGCCGATGCTTCTGGATCGTATGAAGACACAGCTTCGACCCGGTCTGAAAACGGTACCGAAGGCGCGTTCGAAGAAGGCGGAGCCGACGATGACGCTCATCCTTCGATAGTGATCGAGCCTCCTAAAGTAAGGCCTTTCGAGTTTTCCGACCTTCGCGTCCAGGGATATATCTTCGGGACGTACATCATAACCGAAGTACGCGATATGCTCTACGTGCTCGACCAGCACGCCGCACACGAGCGGATAATCTACGAGAAGCTCGTCGGCAAGTACGAGGCGAACGAGCGCCTCTACCAGCCGATACTCGCCCCGATAACCATAGAAGTCGCGAGCGACATATACAATTCCGACCGGAATTTCCTGCATGCGCTGCGAAGACTGGGATACGAGATCGACGACTTCGGGGTGAACACCTTCGTTATCCGCGGTATACCGGAGTATATGAGCGTCGATGAAGCCGAGAATTTCGCCCGCACCTATATCGAAGACTATGAAGAAGTCGAGTCGAAAGGATACGGCAACGAGGTCGTCATAGACAAGCTCATAATGAGGTCGTGCAAGGCGGCGATAAAAGCACACGACTACCTGTCCGTGCCCGAGATCAGGGCGCTTTTAGCCCAGCTCGGGGAATGCGTAAATCCGTTTTCCTGCCCGCACGGAAGGCCGACTTTTATAAAAGTCTCGAGATACGAGGTCGAGAGGGCTTTTCACAGAAAATAAACTCCGGAGTTTTATAAGGAATTTTAAAAATGAAAAATAAAGAAACACAGAAAAAGACAGTTTACGTTATAGGCGGCCCTACGTCGGTCGGTAAAAGCATCGTGGCATATTACCTTGCCCTCCGCATCGGCGGTGAGATAATCAACTGCGACTCCGTGCAGCTGTACAAATACATGGATATCGGTAGCGCGAAACCGACAAAAGAGCAAATGGAGAAGGTGCCTCATCACCTTTACAGCATCGTCGAGCCGTCGTTCGACATGACGGTCGCAAAGTACAGGAAGCTTGCGCTCGCCGTGATCGATGATGTTTTATCGAGAGGGAAGGTGCCGATCGTCGTCGGCGGTACAGGCCTTTACCTCAATTCCATTTTATACGACATGTCCTTTGCATCGGCTCCGAAGAACGACGAAAGGCGCCGCGAACTCGAGGAGATGGCGGAGAAAAACGGTACCCGCTACATGTTTGAGTACCTTACGGGAGTCGATCCGGAAGCGGCCGCGAGGCTCCACCCGAACAACCTTCGCAAGATAATCCGCGCGATCGAAGTCTGGGAAGCAGGAGATCAGATCAAGTCACTCGACTGCTGCCCGCCTAACCCGAAATATGACTTCAAATTTTTCGGGCTGATAATGGAGAGAGACTGGCTTTACAACAGGATAAACGCCAGGGTACTCAAGCTTTTCAAAGAGGGACTCGTCCAGGAAGTAAAGTCGCTCATGGACATGGGCTACGACGAGAATTCGCACTCCATGAAGGGAATAGGGTATAAGGAGGTCATCTCCTATCTGAAGGGCGAGACCGACATCAAAGAATGTATCAGACAGGTAATGGTGAACACGCGCCATTACGCGAAGCGCCAGATCACATGGCTTAAGAGATACGACAATATCAACTGGATAGAGATAAGAAAAGGCGACAGCGTGGGGGATATAATAGACATCCTGCTGGAGGAGTGATCCATGGCCAGAACGGTGTACGATAAAAAAGAATATCGGATACACAACAAGAGCGACAAGCCGGACAACATAGTCGAAAAAGAGAACGAAATATATCTCGAATGCGAGGCTATCGAGGCGGCGCTCCCGAAGTTCCTGCGCTCATACTTCGTCTTTCTCAAGGGAAACGTCCTTCCGATGTCGCGGCTCGCGTATCTGCGGGACGTAAAATTTTTCTTCGAGTATCTCATAAAAGAGACGGGCCTCACCGAAGCCGAGACTCCGGCGGAGATAAAACTGTCCGAGATAAATTCGATAAAAGCCTCTGACGTCAACATGTTCATCGATTACTGCCGCAAATATTCGGTCGACACGGGTAAAGAGATCGTCATATACGAGAACGGCAACAAAACCCTCGCGCGGAAAAAATCGTCGCTCTCCGTGCTTTTCAAGCACCTTTACAGGGACGGCATGATCGATAAAAACATCGCCGACGGCTTCGACCCGATCAAGGTCCCGAAACCGGGCGAACGCGAGATAAAAGCCCTCCAGGACGACGAGGTCATGGTCATGCTCGACGCAGTTACAGTCGGTTCGGACCTCACCGCGCACGAGAAGACATACTGGGAAAAGACGAAGCTTCGCGACAAGGCGATACTCATACTTTTCCTGACCTACGGTCTCAGGCTCTCGGAGCTTCAGCAGCTCAACGTTTCGTCCTTTAACTTTTCCAGGGGCGAATTCAAGATATACAGAAAGCGCGGCAAGGAGTCGATAATGCCGCTCAACCGTTCCGTCATCATGACCCTCAAAGATTATCTCGACAACGAGAGGGTGAACGTGACCCCTTATTCCGAGGAATACGAGGATGCGCTTTTCCTTTCGCTCCAGGGTAAAAGAATGACTTCGCGTTCGATACGCGACCTCGTAAAAAAATACACATCAATAGCCCTCAACACGACGAGAAAGAACGGATACAGCCCTCATAAATTAAGGGCGACGGCAGCGACGAGCCTTATCGGCCGCGGAAACTCGATATACGATGTTCAGGCCCTCCTCGATCACGAACAGGTAACCACGACGCAGCTCTACGCGTCGCATAAGATGAACGTCAAAAGGGATCTCGTAAAAGGGATGGAATGGGAGATAGAGAGAAAGGATGACTGATCGGATGACATCTACCGATGCCTCACATAAAAAATATTTGCCGGATGCCTCATATAAAAGATATTTGACCGAGAAGCTCGGCATAAGCGAAAAAGCGATAGAACTTGTTGCCGAGGCGGAAAACAGGCTTAAAAACGAATTTGACGCCCTGGACGAGATATGTGCTATCAACCAGCTGAGAGTACTCAAGGCATTCCAGGACAATCATATAAACGATACGCATTTCGGCTGGAACACCGGTTACGGCTACGACGACGCCGGAAGAGAAGCGGTCGAAAGGGTATACGCATCGCTTTTCGGGACCGAGGCTGCCCTCGTAAGACCGAATATAGTGAACGGAACGCACGCCCTCGCGGCGACGCTTTTCGGTATCCTGAAACCGGGCGAAGAGCTCATATACTGCACGGGCGCGCCTTACGACACGCTCGAGACTGTCATAGGAAAACGCAGCACTTCGTTCGAAGGCACCGTAATGGACTACGGGATACTGTATAACGAAGTCCCTCTGAACGACGACGGAGACGTCGATATCGATGCGATCAAAAAAGCGATAGGCGATAATACGAGGGTCGTCGCAATGCAGAGATCGACGGGCTATGATTTTCGCCCCGCGATATCGCTCGAAAGCATAAAAGCCGTTACAGAGGCGGTGCACGATATAGATCCTGACATTATAATAATGGTCGACAACTGCTACGGAGAATTTGTAAACAGCTTCGAGCCTACCGATTTCGGCGTCGACATAATGGCGGGATCGCTCATAAAAAATCCGGGCGGCGGGCTCGCCCTCTCCGGCGGTTACATAGTCGGAAGGGAAGACCTAATAACCCGCATAGCAAACAGGCTGACATGCCCCGGCATCGGCGCGGAATGCGGCCTCACATACGGCCAGAACCGCCACGTCCTTCAGGGGCTTTTCCTGGCGCCGAAGGTCGTAAATGCCGCGGTAAAAGGCGCGATGATCTGCGGAGTCGTCTACGACAGCCTCGGATACGAGGTTATGCCGACAGCCTTCGCAAAGAGGAGCGACATCGTCCAGGCGATAAGATTTGACGACCCCGACATGACGGTCGCATTCTGCGGAGCCGTGCAGTCGGCTTCTCCGATAGATTCCTACGTCACGCCTATGCCTTGGGACATGCCGGGATACGACGATCAAGTCGTCATGGCCGCGGGAGCCTTCGTCCAGGGATCGTCGATAGAACTCAGCGCCGACGCACCTCTGCGAGAGCCGTACGCCGCGTATTTTCAAGGCGGTCTGACATTCGAACACTCAAAGTTCGGAGTCATAAAAAGCTTAGACACATTGATTAAAAAAGGTTTTATAAAGGCATAAAGGTTTTATAAAAGATTTTATAAGGGTAAAAAATATGGGCAAGGATCACAGGTCTTTTCACGAAATGCGCGAAACTCTTCTGAGAAACAAACAGCTGTTCATGGAAGACGTTCACTATAATATGAGGAATTCCTCCTTTAAGAAGAAGCTGATAGCTTTTTCAAAGCTTTTACTGCTTCTTTTTATTATGATAGGAGTCCCGATAATACTTTTTATCCTGACGAAAAACACGCTTTTCAACAGGGAATACCTGTCGCACCTCCCGTCGAGGCTCGAAGCGCATAAGGTCGGCGCGGGATTCGTCCTCGTCGGGATGCAGATGCTGCAGATAGTTGTCTGTTTTCTGCCCGGGCAGCCGATACAGTTCGCGTCGAGCTACATCTACGGGCTTTGGGGAGGATATTTTATATCGATCATAGGCGCGATCATCGGTACGGTCGTGACCTATAAGCTCGCGGGATTCCTCGGCCACGACGCCCTTTATCTTCTTTTCGGGGAGAAAAAGGTCAGGGAGTACATGAAAAAGCTGAACAGCGGCCGCGCCATGACGGTCATTTTCCTAATATATCTGATACCGGGGATACCGAAGGACGTCATAAGCTACGTCGCCGGCATATCCGACATGAAACTCAGCAGATTCCTCATCGTTTCCACGATAGGGAGGTCGCCGGGGATCATCGAAAGCCTTCTCGTCGGCGCTTTCTGGGCTCAGAAAAACTATCTCGGTGTCGCCGCCGTATCGGTTTTCGCCTGCGGCATACTCTACATCTGCTTTAAAAAGAAAGATGCGATAATGAAATTCATCGATTCATACGAGGAAGCTCACGATGCCAAAGAATAAAGAGCATTTGAATAAAACGAACGCGATGAGGATACTCGACGCTGCCGGCCTTCCTTATAAAATCGCGGAATACGAGTGGGACGAGAGCGATCTTTCGGGAAATCACGCTGTTTCATACCTCGGGATAACGGAAGATGAGATGTTCAAGACCCTCGTCACGCGCAACAACAATAATCTATTATATGTCTTTATGGTGCCCGTTTCCGGCGAATTGGACCTCAAAAAGGCAGCGGCCGCTACGGGCGTCAAACATCTCGAGATGATCCACGTGAAGGAGATCTTTCCGCTCACCGGCTATATGAGAGGAGGCTGTTCACCTATAGGAATGAAGAAAGATCACCCGCTTTTTATCGATGAGACGGCAGTGCTTTTCGACGAGATATACTTCTCGGGAGGGCAGAGGGGGATATCGATAATAATGGATCCAAATGCTTTGATTTCAATGCGTTCAGCGACTTTAGCGGATCTGGTAAAAGAGTGATTTTGCTGCCTTAAAACAGCATTTATGCGGCGTTCCGTGAGAGCTGTCTCAGGTAAAAAACTCCGATAAAATTTTTATACAAAAAAAATCAAACATTTGTTCGATTTTGTATTGACTCCACATTCCGATGGATGTATAATGCAAATACGAACAGATGTTCTTTTTTAATCGGAGGTGTATCATGGGACATTCAGCAGGAAGAAGAAAATACAGAGTCAAATCACCGATCAGATTTTTCATATTTATAACGACAGTAGTTCTGATACTTACTTTCTGTTTATATACGACGTTCGATCCGGACAAGCCTCAGGCTACCGGCATGCAGACTTATAAACAGGTCGTCGTAAAATGCGGCGACACCGTATGGGATATCGCAGAGTGCGAATGCGGAAAATCACGCGACACTAGATCCGCTGTATCGGATATTTGCGACACGAACGGCATATCGCCGGAAGATATACAGGCCGGAGACACGTTGTTCGTTCCTGTCTACGATGAATGATCTTCGATTCTCGCGATCATCCGCAGTTTCATCGGAAGAGAATGTGTCTTTAACGGCATATTCTCTTCTTTTTACAGCCGACGCTCCGCCCCTTTGAAAAAGCGGCTTTCAGCGATAAAAGTGCCGGAATTCGAGGCCGAAATTTGCGTTTTAAGCGATTTTTTATACCGGGTGGACCTGTTATACCTCCGAAAAATCGGCAAAATACGCCGAAATCGAAGGAACGCCTTTTCGGCCGATTTTACCCTATAAGGATGCGTATCGGCACGTGAAGATGATAAAACGAGATATAAATCGAGAGACGTAAAATAAAAACGACCGATAAATAAAAAGGAAGAAGATAACAGGAAATTAAAAAGGATATAAACAGTAATCGAAATACAAGCGCCAAATATAAAAATAATTATATGTGAGATATATCGGAAAGCCGTTGAAAACACAGGGATGCGCTTATCTCCGTTTCAGGCCCGTTATCTATTCCCAAAATTATGATTTTAGGAATAGTTCTATAAATCGAAAACGCCCCCCCGCTGTGCCGATATGACTTTTTTACCGCAAAAGAAAAGACGCTCAAAAGAGCGCCTTCATATATTATTTAAGAGTAAGATCAATCTTCGTATGTTTTTCTCAGGATATAAAATCCGTCTTCGAGTGCATCGATAATTATATTTCCCCTATCGTCATTCTTCATTGATCTGTTTCAATAACTCTATTATGATCTCTTCATTAGCGGAATCCAAATTTCCGGTCGGCTCATCCGCTATAAGTATTTGCGGATTATTGATAAGGGCTCTTGCTAAAGCGACTCTTTGCTTTTCGCCTCCGCTGATCTTATCGATACTTTTATTCAAAAGATCCTGAGTGAGGCCTAACGTTTTGCAAACTTTTTCAATGTTATTATTGCCGTTCTCAAAGAAATATCTTGGCAGAAGAATGTTTTCTTTTACTGTAAAACCGGGGATCAAATTAAAGTTTTGAAATACGCAGCCGATATTTCTGCGCCTTATTTCATTTAGATCTTTTTTATCTGAAACGGAATGACCGCAGACCAAGATATCGCCTTCATTCAGCTTTGTGACACCTAATATCAGCTTGACCAGAGTAGTTTTTCCTAATCCGGAGCGTCCGATAATTGCGGTCGTAGTTCCTTTTTCAAACTCAAAATCACAATTTTTAAAGATATATCTGATATCTTATCCGTCGCTGAAATACTTAGTGACATTCGTTAATTTGATCATATATCCACCTACCTCATTCATAACTTCATCTTAGTGGTGGAACAGCCTGAATCCCGTGAACGCCATAGCCATTCCGTACCTGTCGCATGCATCGATGACGACGTCGTCCCTCGTCGAACCGCCGGGCTGAGCGATGTATTTCACTCCGCTCTGCCCCGCCCTGTCGATGTTGTCGCTGAATGGGAAAAATGCGTCGGACGCGAGAGATATACCGGATGCTTCGGCGAGCAGCGCCTTCTTTTCTTCCAAGGTAAAAGGCTCAGGCCTTCTATCGAAAAGCCTGTCGATGTCCCCTTCCCCTCTCGCTTCCGGCGTATCCTCGAGAGCTATGTATCTGTCAATAAAATTGTCGCGGTCCGGTCTTTTCGTATCTGCCTTAAAAGGAAGCGAAAGGACTTTTTCCGTCTGACGCAGTATCCAGTTGTCGGCTTTCATGCCCGCGAGCCTCGTGCAGTGGACCCTCGACTGCTGACCCGCTCCGATGCCGATCGTCTGGCCGTCATAAGCGAAAGCGACCGAGTTCGACTGCGTGTATTTGAGGGCGATGAGAGCTATCAGAAGATCGTTTTTCGCATCTTCCGGTATGTCCTTATTTGCCGTGACGACGTTGTCCAGGCATGACTTTTCGATCTGCTGATCGTTCCTTCTTTGTGAAAAAGTGACGCCGAACACCTGCTTCTTCTCTTCGGCGGCAGGCACATAAAGCGGGTCGATTTTTATCACGAGGTATCCGCCCTTTTTCTTCTGTTTCAGTATTTCAAGGGCTCCGTCTGTGTACCCCGGGGCGATTATGCCGTCCGAAACTTCGCGTTTTACGAGCTTCGCACACGTTTCGTCGCATGTATCGGAGAGAGCGATAAAATCGCCGAACGACGACATCCTGTCCGTTCCGCGTGCCCTCGCATAGGCCGTCGCTGTCTTTGAATCGTCGAGGCCTTCGACGTCGTCGACGAAGCAGGCTTTCTTGAGCTCGGGCGACATCTTTTTAGCGATGGCTGCGGAGGTCGGGCTGACGTGCTTGAACGAAGCCGCCGCCGTCTCGCCCGTCGCCTCTTTTATCTCCCTGACGAGCTGCCAGGAATTGAGGGCGTCGAGGAGATTTATGTATCCCGGCCTTCCGTTCATTATTTCAAAAGGCAGGTCACCGCCGTTCTCCATTGATACCGATGCCGGTTTCTGATTGGGATTGCAGCCGTATTTGAGTTCCAAATGATCCATTGTATTCTTCTTTCCCGTGTAAACTAAAGATTTATTTCCGCTTTTATCTCGCCCTGATCGAATCTTTCGAGCAGAGGATCGACAACATCTTTTATGAATTCCTCCACCTGAGACGGACTCCTGCCGACGTAGAGCGAAGGATCCATGTGCGAAATGATCTCCTCTTTGGAAAGCCTGAATTCCTCATCTCCCGCAAGCCTGTCGATAAGGTCGTTCGGGAGGCCTTCCTTCTTCACCCTCAGCGTGGCGGCGTGCGAATGCACCCTTATCCGTTCGTGGAGTTCCTGCCTGTTTCCGCCTTTTTTGACCGCCTCCATCATGATGTTTTCGGTCGCGATAAAAGGCAGTTTTTCCATGACCCTCGCGTAGATGACTTTCGGATATACGACGAGGTCGGACGTTATGTTTATATAAAGATCGAGTATCCCGTCGAGCGCGAGGAACGCCTCAGGTACTGATATCCTCTTGTTTGCGGAATCGTCGAGCGTCCTCTCGAACCACTGCGTTGCAGCTGTCACGGCCGGATTGATCGTGTCCGCGATCACGTATCTCGCGAGCGAGGTTATCCTTTCGGAGCGCATCGGGTTCCTTTTATATGGCATCGCCGAGGACCCTATCTGGTTCTTCTCGAACGGCTCTTCTAACTCCCCGAACGATTGGAGTATCCTCATGTCGTTTGAAAATTTCGAAGCGCTCTGAGCGACGCCGCATAAAGTCGATAAAATATTATAGTCTACTTTTCTCGAATACGTCTGGCCCGACACGGGAACGCACGCTTTGAATCCGAAATATTCGGCTATGAGCGAATCGAGTTTCTTTACCTTTTCCTGATCGTTTTCGAACAGTTCCATGAAGCTGGCCTGCGTGCCGGTCGTTCCCTTGGATCCCAGCATTTTCAGTGTCTCGAGCCTCATCTCCGCTTCTTCGAGATCGAGCGTGAGGTCGTACATCCAAAGTGATGCCCTCTTCCCCACCGTTGTCAGCTGAGCCGGCTGAAGGTGAGTATATCCGAGGCACGGAAGGTCCTTATATTCCAGTGCAAAAGTCCTGAGATTCTTGAGGACCTGAACGATCTTCCCTCTTATTATCATGAGCGCGTCGCGCATGAGTATGACGTCAGTATTATCTCCGACATAGCACGAAGTCGCTCCGAGATGGATTATCGGTTCCGCCTTCGGACACCTTTTACCGTAGGCGTACACATGGCTCATTACATCGTGCCTCACCTCTTTCTCGCGTGCGCGCGCGACGTCGAAATCGATGATATCTTTTGCCGCCTCCATTTCCGCGAGCTGCTCATCCGTTATGTCGAGCCCGAGCTCTTTCTCCGCCTTGGCAAGTGCTATCCAGAGCTCATGCCACGTCGTGAATTTCTTCTGCTCGGAGAAGACGTACTTCATTTCTTTGCTCGCGTATCTCGCCGAGAGCGGCGAAGAATACTGTTCCGTTCTTTCCATCAGTCACCCATCCTTTTATTGAAAATGGAAACATCCTTAGCACCGGTCGCCCTGTCGAAGGTGACGGCGCAGAGAGATACCTTGTTGTCGTCGTTCAGAGCCGTCCAGAAAAGCTGTCCGAACTCCTCGGCCGAAACGTCCGCGGCGAATTTACCGAAGTCCATGAGGTGAGGTTCGCCTTCAAAAGACGGGAGCTTTTTGCCGTTCCCCATGTATGTGTGGATAAAACGCCCCGTTCCAGAAGGGCAAGGATACTCGTAAAAGAACCTGTCGCACTCGGTACCTTCTCCCGTAGCGCTCTTAAGCACCGAAAGCTTGAAATCTCCGCTCTCGGTATCGACGATGCCCGATATCCTCGGCGTAAAATGCGGCCCGTCCGGCTCGAATTCGCGCGTCCTGAGAGCTTCCTCGAACGTCTTTCCCTCTTTAAGAAAAGCCTCGATCGTGTCGGTCTGATCGCCGTTCGTAACGATGATGTGCTTCCCTGCGGTCTTTATCGGGTAATAAATTATGAGCGAAGGATCCTCGAGCTTCGCCTCGTCGAAAGGCGCTATCGCTATCGAATTTCCCTTCTCATAAAAGATCCTGTTCCTGCTGTTTTCGCTCCGTCCCATAATGAAATAGGCAAGAGCCGTTTTTGTGCCGATACCGGCTATAACGATGCCCCTGCCCCAATATTCATTAGACGATATGAATTTTTCGTTGTTGATCATCACGTTATTTCGCCTTTCCGTCCAAATGACCCTGAAGAATGAGGACCGCCGCCTGCTTATCTATGACCTGCTTCCTGTCGCTCCTGCGGACGTCGGCGTCGATAAGCACCCTTTCGGCGATCTTCGTCGTGAATCTCTCGTCCTCCCATACGACCTCGATCTTCGACATCCCGGAACTCCTCATCTTGTTTTCGAGCATCGTCCGGAAGTCTCTGACCTTCTCAGTCTGTACGCTGTCGGAACCGTCAAGGCTTAGCGGAAGGCCGATCACGACCGTATCGCAGTCGTACTCTTTTATCAGATCCATGACCTTCCCGCAATCCTTGCGTATCCCCACTCTCTCAATAGTCGTAACGCCCTGCGCCGTTATGCCGAGGGGATCGCTCACCGCGACCCCGATCGTTTTATCGCCGACGTCCAAACCGATTTTACGCATAAAAACACCGCCGTATAAACGGCACCCCTTCTCTCTATTTGATGTCGAGATAGCTCTTCAGTATCTCCTCGAGGAGTTCGTCCCTGTCGACCTTGAGGATGAGGCTCCTCGCGTTGTTGTGGCTCGTTATATACGAAGGATCTCCCGAAGTGAGGTACCCGACCATCTGATCGATCGCGTTGTAGCCACGGTCTTCGAGTGCCTTGTATATTTCGGTCAGAACTTCCTTGTTGCTCTTCTTCTCGTTTTTGCTGAAATCCACCAAAATCGTGTCCCTATTATCCATTTCATCCTCCTGTAAAATTATAAAGTGCCTGCAAAAATGCTTCCGTAAAAAGTAACGTCTTTTGCCTGTACCCTAATTCTCTTTGACCATTTTGCCTGCGACAGCGAAAGCTTCCTCGATCTTTTCAGGGAAACGTCCTCCGGCCTGAGCCATTCCCGGCTTTCCGCCTCCGCCGCCTCCCGCGACTTTAGCGGCTTCCTTTACGATGTTGCCGGCGTGATATCCACTGCCGATGAGATCGTCCGTTACGGCCGCGATAAAGATCACTTTGTCGTCGTTCACGGACGCGAATACCATGACGGTCTCCTTCGTCTTTCCCTTGATCGAGTCGCAAAGCGATCTCAGCTGATCGATGTCCGCGCCGTCGAATCGCTTCGATATGAAGCTGACTCCGGAAAGGTCTTCCGCTCCTTTCATTATATCATCTACCTGCCCGGATATTTCCTGAACTTTGAGAGCTTTTATCTCTTTTTCGAGCTCTTTGTTCTCGTTCACCACCTGAGAAGCCTTTGAAACGATGTCCTTCGGACCCGTTTTGAGGACTTCCGCGGCTTCGGCGACGAGATGCTCTTTTTCATGGAGATAAGGGGCGATGTTCGTTCCCGTAACGGCTTCTATCCTCCTTACTCCGGATGCGATGCCGCTCTCGCTCATTATCTTGAAATATCCGACCTTGCCGGTGTTGTCGAGGTGCGTGCCGCCGCAGAATTCGATGCTGAATCCACCCATGTCGACTACGCGTACCATGTCCCCGTACTTCTCGTCGAAGGCTGCGATCGCGCCGAGGGCCTTTCCTTCTTCGATCGGCATTTCTTTTACCGTTATAGGAAGGAACTTATCTACAGCCTCGTTTACGAGCCTTTCTACTTCGGCGATCTGCTCTTTCGTCATCGCTTCGTAATGAGTGAAGTCGAATCTGAGATATTTATCATCGAGGTATGATCCCGCCTGCATGACGTGATCTCCGAGGACGACGCGGAGCGATTTGTCGAGGAGGTGGGCCGCACTGTGGTTCCTCGCCGACCTGTTCCTTACGATCGAATCGATCTCGAGCTCGACCTCGTCACCTTCTTTTAGCGCCGCCGTTTTTTCTGAATCTGACGCAGCGATGACGTGGAGGAAGATGCCGTTCTCTTTTACGACATCGACGACGTCCATGCTCTCTCCGTTGAACGATATCTTACCGATGTCGTGGTTCTGACCGCCCGAAGTCGCGTAGAACGGGGTACATTCGGTTATTATCATCTGGTGGTCTTTGTCGTAATCGCCGACGTACTGAACGGACGATGCGAGCGAATAAACCGAATATCCGAGGAATTCCGTCGGAGGAAGGTCCGCATACTCCGCGGCGTCCTTCCAGGCTTCTTCCTCAGTTGATTTTCTGCCCTTTCTCGCCATCTCCTTCTGCTTCTTCATGTGGTCGGCAAAACCTTCCATGTCGACGGAGAGGCCTTCTTCGGCGAGTATCTCCTCGGTTACTTCTACCGGGAATCCGTACGTATCGTAGAGCTTGAACGCCTTTTCACCGCTCAGTGTATCGAGGCTCTGCGCCTTTGCTTCATCGACGTAGTCTTTAAGGATATCGAGCCCCTGGTCGATCGCTTTTGCGAACTTTTCTTCTTCGATCGCTATGATCTTCTTTATGTAAGCCTGTTTCTCGACGAGTTCAGGATATGCTTCTCCGGATACTTCGACGACTTTGTCGGCAAGTTTCGAGAGGAATACTTCGTCCTCAATGCCGAGCAGCTTGCCGTGTCTCGCAGCCCTTCTTATGAGCCTTCTCAGGATGTATCCCCTTCCCTCGTTGCTCGGAAGGATGCCGTCGGATACCATGAATACGGTCGAGCGTATGTGGTCCGTTATTATCCTCATGCTCACGTCGTTTTTATCGGTGCCGCCCTTATATTCTTTGCCCGACATATCGGCTACGGCGTCGAGAATGTGTTTTACCGTATCGACGTCAAAAATGGAGTCGACGCCCTGCATTATGCACGCGATCCTCTCGAGGCCCATGCCCGTATCGATGTTAGGATGCTCGAGGTCGGAATACGAGCCATCCTCTTCTTTGGAGAACTGGGTAAAAACGTGGTTCCAGAACTCTATGTAGCGGTCGCAGTCACAGCCCGGTTTACATTCCGGATCGTCGCAACCGTATTCTTCTCCTCTGTCGTAATATATCTCGGAGCACGGTCCGCACGGTCCGAGACCGATCTCCCAGAAGTTGTCGTCCTTGCCGAGTCGTACGATCTTCTCTTCCGGCATGCCGAGCGAGATCCAGATGTCGTGAGCTTCCTCGTCGTCCTCGTATATCGTCGCCCAGAGCTTATCTTCATGCATCTTGAGGTATTTCGTTATGAACTCCCAGCCCCATGTCAAAGACTCCTTCTTGAAGTAATCTCCGAAGCTGAAATTCCCGAGCATCTCGAAGAAAGTACCGTGTCTTGCGGTCTTTCCTACGTTTTCGATATCGCCCGTCCTGACGCATTTCTGGCACGTCGTCATCCTCTTTGCAGGCGGCGTTTCGTAGCCCGAAAAATACGGCTTCAGCGGAGCCATTCCTGAATTTATTATCAAAAGACTCTTGTCGTTTTTCGGGATGAGCGATGCACTCTTCTCCGGATAGTGACCTTTTTCGACAAAAAAGTCCCTGAACATCCTTCTTATTTCATTCAATCCGAGTTTTTCCATGTATATGTTCCCTCCATAAAAGCATATGGTATATTATACTAATTTTTGTGGTAAAATTCCATATTTCCGCAGAAGTCCGTCGACCGATTTTTTGAGATTTTCACGGGAGCCGTCGTTTTCGATCGTTTCGCCTGCGAGCTTTCTCTTTTCTTCGTCGCTCATCTGAGTCGATATGATCGCGCGGGCCGTCTTCTCATCGGTTCCGTCCCGTTCTTTTACCCTTCCGAGGCGCGTGTTTTCTTTCGCGCAGACGAGCCATGTGAGATCGTAAGACGCCTGAAGGCCTTTCTCAAAAAGGAGCGGTATCTCGCAGAATATGACGGCCTCACCGTCCTCTGCAGCTTTCTCCGCGCGCTTCATAATCTCATCGTTTACGAGGTCGGTTGTGCCCTTCTCGAGCAGCTTCATTTTTGCAGGGTTGGAATATACGAGAGCCTTCATTTTAGCCCTGTCCATTCCGCCGTTTTCCGCGATGTATTCTTCACCGAACTCGCGTCTTATATACGGGACGGATGAGCCTCCGGGAGACGTCATCTCCTTTGCGATGAGGTCGGCATAGAGGACGCGAAAACCGAGGCTCTCGAGATAGTGTGAGACCTCGCTTTTACCCGATCCTATTCCTCCCGTTATCGCTATGGTGAGCATCGTACCTCCCGCGCCGGTTCTTTATTTGAGGTCGTACCAGTTGTCCGCCGAGCTGACTTCGCAGGTCAGGTCGACAGCCGTTTTTACGGCGCTTTCCATGTTCGTCTTAAGCAGTTTTTTTACATCTTCGACTTCGTCTTTTACCGCCTCGATTATGAGCTCATCGTGGACCTGGAGGAGCAGGCGCGACTTCATTTTACGCTTTGTGAGCTCGGCGTAGACTTTGTTCATCGCTATTTTCATTATATCGGCAGCGGTACCCTGGATCGGGGTGTTCATCGCCAGCCTTCGGGCGAGCTGTAGCTCTACGTATTTTCTCGAGGAAAATTCCTGTATCTCCCTTATACGTCCGAAAAGCGTCCTGACGCGGCGCTCCTTTTTGCCGAGAGCGATCTGCTCATCGAGGAAGTTTTTTACGGCTTTGTGCTTGTCGAAGTACTCGTCTATGTACTCCGCGGCCTCCCATTTCGGTATCCCGAGGTCGACGCTGAGTCCGTAATCGCTTATGCCGTAAATGATGCCGAAGTTGACGGCTTTCGCCTTTGAACGGTCGAGAGGCGTAACTTCGTCGAACGGTATCCCGAATACCCTCGATGCCGTCGCCCTGTGTATGTCCGCGCCGTTCGCAAAGTCGGCTATAAGCGTCTCGTCTCCGCTCATTGCGGCGAGTATCCTTAGCTCTATCTGAGAATAATCGGAACCGACAAGGACGTTATCGTCCTCCGCTACGAAGGCCTTCCTTATCTTCTTTGAGTATTCGTCCCTCGTCGGGATGTTCTGAAGGTTCGGCGCCGTGCACGACAGCCTTCCCGTCGCGGTGACCGTCTGCTGAAAATGCGGATGTATCCGCCCGTCGCCCGCTATGAGCGGTATCATGCCGTCGATGTATGTGCTCTTGAGCTTGCTGTATTTCCTGAATTCGAGGACGAGTTTTACGATCTCGTGGTCCGGGCTGAGGATCTCGAGGACTTCGGCGGAAGTCGAGTATCTGCCCGTTCCCGTCTTTTTCTTAGGATACGGTATGGCGAGGTCATCGAACAGGACCGTTCCGAGCTGCTTCGGCGAGTTGACGTTGAACTCTTTGCCCGCGATCCCGTAGATGCGGCTTTCGAGGTCTTTAACGTTCTTTTCGAGCTCTCTGCCCTGCTCCTCCAAAACGTCTTTTCTGACCGCCATTCCGTTCTTTTCCATTTCGGCGAGCGGCATTATGAGAGGCAGTTCGCATTCGTAAAAAAGCTTCGCGAGCCCTTCGTCTTCCAATATCGGCTTCTGATACCCCATGACTTTCGATGCGGCGATCAGCCTGCACAGCGCGGCCTTTTCACCACCTTCTTCAGGCAGTTCCGGTGCCGTCTTCGAATATCTGAAGAACATCTTCATCAGGTCGTAGCGGCCCGCGTTCGCATCGATCAGATATTCGGCGATCTCTGTGTCGAACGATATTTCCGGGTCATCATGACCGTAATATTTTATCGTATACACGAGTGGTTTTAAGGAATGTCCGGCGAAAGAACAACCTGTCTTTATAAGGTCGCCGAGGGCGTCCTCATATTCGAAAGCCGTAAGCTCCCGGTATGTAAATATTTTCTTTTCCGCCGATAAAAGCGCAATATGCTTTATCTCCGGTACCCTGCTGTGGTCCTCCGGTAAGGCGGCTTCGATAAAAAGCTCTTCTCCCTTTTCGCAGGCTTTTATAAAATCGGCCCATGCGACCGTTTTTACGGCATCTGCCTCAGCGGAAAGATCCGTCGCATCGGCATTCGACGTCGCTTTTACCGCGGGACCGCCTGTTTTACCGTCCTTCTGAAGGGCGCGGATAAAACTGTTGAATTCGAGCTCCGTGTAGACTTTGAGGAGTTCGTCGCAGTCCGGCTCTTCGAATTTGAGGTCGTCGAGCGAAACGTCGAGAGGCACGTCCGTGAATATCGTCGTGAGCTTCTTCCAGACGCGCACTTCGTCGATGTTGTCCCTGACATTTTCGCCGCGCTTGCCCTTTATTTCGTCAGCGTGCTCGATCACGCCTTCGAGGGTGCCGTATTCTTTGAGGAGGGCTATTCCCTTCTTTTCGCCCACTCCCGGAACTCCCGGGATGTTGTCCGAGCTGTCGCCCATGAGGGCTTTGAGGTCGATGAACTGAGCGGGCGTGAGGCCGTAGACCTCATCCATTTTGGCCTCGTCGTAGAGGTCAAATTCGCTCATGCCTTTTCTGTTTATGAGCGTACGGACGTTCTTTCCGACGAGCTGGAGCTCATCCTTGTCGCCGCTGATTATGAGGGTCTCGATGCCGGCGTCCGTCGCTTTTACCGAAAGCGTCCCTATGATGTCGTCCGCCTCATATGTCTCCTTTTCGAGGACGGCGATATTCATCGCGTGCAGGACCTTCTTCAGGAGCGGTATCTGCGACAGAAGTTCCGGCGGAGTTTTCTGCCTCCCGGCTTTATATTCTTTGTAAATTTCATGCCTGAAAGTTTTCTTTTTCATGTCAAAAGCGACCGCTAAATAATCAGGGTCGCTTTCTTTTACTATCCTATCGAGCATGTTTATAAAAGCGAAGACGCCTTGCGTAAAAACGCCTTCCTTCGTCGTCATCGGGCGCATCGCGAAATACGCTCTGAACAACAGGCTGTTTCCGTCTATTACAACGAGCTTTTTCATTTCAGTTCCCTTCGCTTATATCTCACCTCTGTTATACGGTCTTGTGGATGCTCTCCGCGGACCTGAATCCGTATGCGTCTGACGCTGACAGCGCACCGTCTATGATGCTGTACTGGACGATATCCGTAGCGAGGGCCGCAAAAGCGTCGAAATCGACTTCCACTTTGCCCGTGCTCATTACGAATATAGTATCGCCGTCGAGGCTTCCGTGGACCGGTTTTACCGCCCTGGCGTATCCGTCGTGCAGCACCGTTGCCAGCCTGTTGCACTCGGTCTTGGTGAGTTTTGCATTCGTCATCAGGCAGGATATCGTCGTATTGAACGGCACCTTGTATCCGAGGTCATCCTCGCTGAGCTCGTACCTGCGCGTCGCCCTGTCGTCAGGCTGAACAGTGACAGGCTCCTCTGCGGCGTAAAAATCGTCCGCAGGCTCCATTTCGAGCGTTTTATCGATGTCGCTCTCAGGCGCGGCTTCTTCTGCCGTCGCCGCGACTTCTTCCTCGTCCTGAGCGGATACTTCAGGTCCTTCGTCAAAAATATTGCTGAAGTGTTCGGCAGCATCGTCGTAAAAATACTCCTCGCGTTCAGATATTTCGCGCTCCGCAAGCTCGCACTCTACCGTTTCGCGATCGACTTTCTCGCGATCCGCCGTGATCTCGGAAGGCTGTTCTTCCTCTTTTGCAGGCATCGGTTCGGCGCCCGCTTCCATTTCTATCCTTCTTGCAGAGGCTCCTTCGGAGTCGCGCTCTTCGGCCTGCTCGAGGTAGAGGTCGAGTATGTCGTCCGCGATGATGTCCGGGGCGCTCATAGCCGGCATAACGTCGTTCAGCGAATCAGCGTATCCTGCTTTCAAAGCGTCCAAGGTATCAGACGATGCGGAAGCATCTCCCAAAGTCACCCTGTTCTTGAGGTAATTCGTCGTTCCGTATATCGCTGTTCCCTTGCCGTCGAGGAGTCCTGCGATTATTTCGTTCCTGTCGTTCCTTATATCTCCGAGAGCGTTGACGGCCGTAACGGCTCCGACATAGAGGATGTCATCCGTGCAGGCGTATGTGCCGAGTCCGGCTTTCATCGCGCGGTCCATGCCGCAGGCTTTTCCTACCGTCGCGCCTGTACCGGCACCGTGATTGCCGTTTGGGAAGACGCCTTTGAATGCGTTCGCCGTCGCGATCTTACCCATGAGTTTGTCGGGTCTCGCTTTCGGACTTCCTACCCCGAGGTCGAAGAGGGCCGCCTGTGAAACGATAGGTATCCTGAGTTCTCCCATCGGAAATCCGATACCCTTTTCTTCGAGATATTCCATAGTACCGGAAGCCGCTTCGAGTCCGAAGGCACTGCCGCCGCTCAAAACTACGGCGTGTATCTTCTGAACGGTCTTATCGGCCGCAAGAAGATCGGTCTCGCGCGTAGCGGGTCCGCCTCCTCTGACATCCACTCCGGCAGTCGCACCGTCTTCACAAACGACAACCGTACAACCGGTCGCACCTTCGATATCTTCGGCGTTGCCTACTCTGAAACCTTCGATATCGGTGATCTCAACTCTGCGAAAACTCATAAGGACCCTCCCTTCCGGATCAGCGTAAAAAATACTTCCTATTCTTCGTCGTCAAGCTCGCAGTTGAACGCGACGTTCTGGACGTCATCGTTGTCTTCCAGCGCGTCGATCAGCTTCCTGAGCTTTTTCATGTCGTTAGGGTCTGTAATGCTCGCCTCTATGGACGGGATGTTTTCGACTTCCGCATCTGCAAGCTCGTATCCCGCATTTTTGAGGGCTCCCGATACATCGTGCAGAGCGCCCGGCTCGGTGAGTATCTCAAAAGCGTCCTCTTCCGTCGTCATATCTTCCGCGCCGGCATCGAGGGCTTCCATCATGAGAGCTTCCTCGTCGATCGCGTCCGTCTTCTCTACGAGGATGACTCCTTTTCTCGAGAACATATAGGAAACGCATCCCGGCGTACCGAGGTTTCCTCCGTTTTTATCGAATATGGACCTTATGAACGAAGTTGTCCTGTTTTTATTGTCCGTCAGAGCTTCTACGATTATGGCGACTCCCGCAGGGCCGTATCCTTCGAACATCAGCTCTTCGTACGACTCGCCGTCGAGCTCTCCGCTTCCTTTTTTTACCGCCCTGTTTATATTGTCGTTAGGCATACCGATCGCTTTAGCCTTATCGATCGCCGTTCTGAGTGCCGGATTGAATCCGGGATCGCCTCCCGCCTTCGCGGCAACTATTATCTGCCTTGTATATTTAGTAAACATCGCCGCGCGCTTTGCATCCTGCGCCGACTTTCTTCCGGCTATGGTTCCGTGTCTGCCCACTGTTTTTCCTCCTTAAAATGCAATTATTACCTATAGATTATATCGTATATTTTTACTCGTTACAAGAAGCCGTTAAAGCCCTGTAAAAGGCCCGCTGCAAACTCTCCCTACGCTCCGGCCGCATCAGGGCTTTTATCCTCAGCCTGCGCCTTCTCGAGGTTCTTAAAAGCCGTAGACATCATCATTTTTATCCTGTTGAGCTGGTTTACGTTGCTCGCGCCCGGGTCGTAGTCGATCGCGACGATGTTGGCCTCTTTGTCGTAATTCCTGAGGGCTTTTATCATGCCCTTGCCCGTAACGTGGTTCGGCAGGCACGCGAACGGCTGCAGGCAGAGGATATTTTTGACGCCCGAATTTATGAGCTCGACCATTTCACCGGTGAGGAGCCAGCCTTCGCCGCACTGATTACCTATCGAGATGATCTTTGACGCGTTCTCGGCCGTTTCCTCTATGTGCGGATCCGGCGTGAATCGCTCGCTCCTCCTGCACGCCCTTCTGACGATGTCGCGGAGGCGCTCGATCTTGTTGATAACGAACCTGTTGACCATCATCTCCGTCTTCTTCCCGGAAAGGTACCTGTAGTTGAAGAACTTGTTCAGCATCCCGTATTCGAAGAAGTCGACGAACGACGGTACGACCGCCTCCCCGCCCTCTTTCTCGATGAGGTCGACGAGGTTATCGTTAGCGTTCGGGTGATATTTTACGAGGATCTCGCCGACGATGCCGACTCTCGGTTTTTTTACGTCCTCATTGAGAGGCAGCGCGTCGAATTCTTTTACGATATCGATGACGTTGTTTCTGAACTCGAAGTCGACGAGGTTCTGGCAGTTCACGATTATGCGGTCGAACCAGCTGTCCATAAGCGCCTGAGCGCTCCCGGGAACCTTCTCGTAAGGCCGCGTCCTGTAGAGGCATTTCATCATCAGATCGCCGTATATCGCCGCGTATGCGAGGCGCTCGCCCATTTTTACCGAGATCTTGAAGCCCGGAGCGGACTCAGTCCCGGCGACATTGAACGAAATTACAGGCACCTGTGACATCCCCATGTCCTTCAGCGCTTTACGGAGGAGCGGCACGTAGTTGCTCGCACGGCATCCGCCGCCCGTCTGCGACATGAATATTGCGACCTTATCGAGGTCGTATTTGCCGGATTTGAGCGCGGCGATGATCTGTCCGAGCGTGACGATCGTCGGATAACAGGCGTCGTTGTTTATGTACCTGAGGCCCTCTTCTTCCGAAGTCTTGCTCGTTTCCGGTAAAAGCTCCGCCTTGTATCCCATAAGATTCATTATCTTTTCAAAATATTTGAAGTGTATCGGAGACATCTGAGGCATGAGTATCGTATACCCCTCTCTCCTCATCTCCTTCGTAAAAGTCCTCCGCCTGTATGGCTCGTTCGTCCTGCCCGCCTTCGCGCCGGACTTGTCCCTCTCCTCGAGAGCCGCCTTGAGCGACCTTATCCTTATCTTGGCCGCACCGAGGTTCGAGCCCTCGTCTATCTTGAGGACCGTGTATATTTTACCGTTGTTCGAAAGGAGCTCCTCCACCTCGTCCGTCGTAACGGCGTCGAGACCGCAGCCGAACGAATTGAGCTGAACGAGTTCGAGGTCGTCCCGCTGACCGGCGAAGATCGCAGCCTTATATAGCCTCGAATGGTAGACCCACTGGTCGAGTATCCTGACCGGCCTCGCCGTCTCCACCCTGCCGCTTATCGAATCTTCCGTGAGGACAGCCATGCCGAGCGAAGTTATCACCTTGTCGATGCCGTGATTGATCTCGGGGTCGATGTGGTACGGCCTTCCGGAGAGGACGATGCCTTTCACGCCGTTCTCTTCCATGTAGTCGAGCGTCTTTTCGCCCATTTCGCGCACCTTGTCCTTGAATTCGGCGTAAGCTCGCCTGCCAGCTTCGACGGCGGCTTTTATCTCGTCCTTCGGTATGTTGAGCGAGAAGAGGCTGTATTCCCTGTTGTCGTCCTTAAAATCGTACGTTTTAGCGATGTTCGCCACGCTGTCCGTGTCGACCTTCCTTTCGCCGCGGAAAAAGTCGTAGAGCTGATCCACGAGCTTCCTGTCGTTGTCGTACGGCAGGAACGGGTGGTAAAACTCCACGTCGTTGCGGTAAAAGATCTCCGCCATGTTTTTATCTATTACTTCCGGGTACGTCGCTACGATCGGGCAGTTGTAGTGGTTCGGCGCCGTGACGTCCTCGATCGTCTCGTAATTGATGCACGGATAAAAGATCCGCTTCACCCCTTTGTCCACGAGTTTCTTTATGTGACCGTGGACTAGTTTCGCCGGATAACACGCCGTGTCCGACGATATCGACGCCATTCCCGCCTCGTACAGCTTCTTGCTGCTGATCGGGCTCAGAACTATGTTGAACCCGAGCGTCGTAAAGAAAGCGTGCCAGAACGGGTAGTCCTCATACATGTTGAGGACCCTCGGCATCCCTATCGTGCCGCGCTTCGCCTCCGCCGCCAGGAGCGGTTTCGCCGAGAACAGAAGCTTCAGCTTCTCTTGGTACATGTTCGGTATGTCGTTATCCTCGATGTCGATACCTGCGCCGCGTTCGCACCTGTTCCCCGTCACATACCTGCTCCCGTCAGGGAACTTCGTTATCGTGAGTATGCACTTGTTACCGCACTTGTCGCACCTTCCGTTGAGGTTCTCGACGGTAAAATCTTCGATCTCCTCTTTCGATAAAAGCGACGAGCCCTTCGCCCGTTCTTCGGCGGAAAGCGCCTCCCATTTCGACTCCGCGATTATCGCGGATCCGAACGCTCCCATGAGGCCCGATATGTCCGGCCTTACGACTTCCTTCCCCAGGATCTTCTCGATGCTTCTCAGTACGGCATCGTTCAGGAAAGTGCCGCCCTGGACGACGATCTTATCGCCCGTCTCGTCGGTGTTCCTGAGTTTTATTACCTTATACAGCGCATTTTTGATTACGGAGTACGACAGTCCCGCGGAGATGTCCCCGACCGTCACGCCTTCCTTCTGCGCCTGTTTTACTCTCGAATTCATAAAAACAGTGCATCTCGTCCCGAGGTCCACCGGTTTTTCGGCGAGCACGGCGATGTTCGCAAAATCGGCGACTTCCATGTCGACGGATTTCGCATACGTCTCAATAAAAGATCCGCATCCCGACGAGCACGCTTCGTTCAGCATGATGTTGTTGATCGCGCCGTCCTTCACCTTCATGCACTTCATGTCCTGACCGCCGATGTCGAGGATAAAAGTGACCCCAGGCAGGAATTCTTCGGCCGCCTTGTAGTGCGCCATAGTCTCGATCTCGCCGTCATCGACCTTGAAAGCCGCTTTTATGAGGGCTTCTCCGTATCCCGTCACGACGGAATGCGCGATGTACGCCTTCTCCGGCATGAGCGCATAGACTTCTTTCAGTATTTCTTTGACGACTTCCAGAGGATTTCCCTCGTTGCCGCCGTAATATTCGTAAAGGAGATCCCTGTCTTTATCGATAAGAGCCGCTTTCGTGGTCGTGGATCCCGCATCTATCCCGAGGAAAAGAGGTCCTTCCGCCGAAGCGATGTCCCCCCTTTGGATCTTCGCCTTATCGTGGCGCGCCTTGAACTCCGCGTACTCCTTTTCGTCCTTGAAAAGCGGATCGAGGTATTTGGTCGCACTTACCTTCGCGTTCTTCGATCTTTTTATCCTGCTGATGAGATGAGATATTTTTACCTGCCTCTCCCCGCCCGCGAGATATGCGGCGCCGAGAGCGACGAAGTACTTCGAATTTTCCGGGAAAATGACCTCGTCATCGGAGAGTTCGAGCGTTTTTATAAAAGCCTTCCGTAGCTCCGAAAGGTAGGTCAAAGGGCCGCCGAGAAAAGCGACGTGTCCCTCGATCGGGTGACCGCACGCGAGACCGCCTATCGTTTGGTTGACGACCGCCTGAAAAATGGACGCGGCGATGTCCGCCGTCTCCGCACCGTCGTTGATGAGCGGCTGTATGTCAGTCTTCGCAAAAACGCCGCAGCGCGACGCTATCGGATAAATGATCTTTGCATTTTTGGCGGCTTCGTTCAGCCCCTGAGCGTCCGTGTTCAGAAGGACTGCCATTTGGTCGATAAAAGCCCCGGTGCCGCCGGCGCATGTCCCGTTCATCCTCTGCTCGACGGTCGCTCCGTAATACGTTATTTTGGCGTCCTCGCCGCCGAGCTCTATCGCGACATCCGTCTCCGGTATCAGCGATTCCACGGCCTTGCTGCAGGAGATGACCTCCTGCTCGAATCTGATGCCGAGTATGTCGGCGAGGCTCAGGCCTCCTGACCCCGTTATGACAGGACGCACGGAAAAATCCCCCTTCTCGTCCAAAAGCTGCTGAAGGAGGTCCCCAACTTTTTCGAAGACACTCGACATGTGCCTCTCGTATTTGGAATAAACTATGTCGTTATCATCATCGAGCACGACAAGTTTTACGGTCGTTGACCCTACATCGATTCCCAGTCTCATTTTATACCCCTAAAATAAATACCCTTTTTGAGACCGCGCGGTTTTAAGTCCCCGCGGTCATATATGTGATGCTTCGAAATTTTACACGCAAAGATGTAGTGTTTCGAAAGCTTACACACAAAATCGGGCAAACCGTAAGCCGGGTTCTGTATTTGACGATCATCCATCTTGTGCGGCTGTTACCAACCGCATCCAGCGACTTACCTACGGGCACAGCGGGCCACTGCTTTTCGCGCCCTGCTTAGTCTTGCTCCGGATGGGGTTTACACGGCCGCCGTGTCTCCACGACGCCGGTGAGCTCTTACCTCACCATTTCAACCTTACCACGGCATTACCCGTTTCGGCGGAATGTTTCTGTTGCACTTTCCCTATAGTTACCTACGCCGGACGTTATCCGGCATCCTGCCCTACGGAGCCCGGACTTTCCTCGTGACTTGCACGCGATCGCCTGGTTTACCCATTTGAAAATTTTACCACTTTTTACTAAAAATGTGTGCTTAAAATTAAAATTTTGCCTTTTGCGGTAAAAAATATTTTTTAGGCACACGTGTTTCCGCATAAAAAGGCGGGGAAAGAGTTCCCCGCCGATTTCGGTATGTTTTAAGTAAAGCTTATCCTATCCAAACTCCGTCCGATGAGAATTTGTAAGTTTTACCGTCGATTTTGACCTCTCCGCCTGCCTGCATTTTACCGTCGCTGTGCAGATAGTACCAGTACTTGCCGTCCTGTATCCAGCCGGTCTGCATCGCACCCGAGGTGCTCATGTAGTACCAGTTTTTATCGATGTACTTCCAGCCGGTCGCCATTCTGCCGTCTTCCGTGAGGTAGTATTTGCTTCCGGAGTCGGTGACCCAACCTATGAACCTTTTGCCATTGTCGATGAAGTACAAGTAGCTGTTATACAGGTACCAACCCTGATGACCTGCGCCGTTTGCTTCGAAGTAGTACCATGAGCCGGCCGTGTATTGCCACCCGGTCTGCATGATGCCGTCTTTGTTGACGTAATAGCGGTGACCGTCGGGTGCTTTGAAGACGGAATTGGTGAGCATAACGCTGTCTGAGATGTAATACCACTCGTTTCCATAATACAGCCAGCCCGTGAACTCTTTTCCGTCTTTGTCGTAGTAGTACCAGGTATTGTTTTGGTACTGCCAGCCCGTTTTCTTTTGAGGGAATTTATCGAGATCCGCTTTGGCGAGGTTGTAGTTTACGAGAGCCTCGTTATATTCCTTTGTGGCTTTCGCCAGATCATCGGCCGTCGCCTTTTCGTCGGCTGTAGCTTTTTCAAGTGCAGCCTTTGCTTTTTCCAATCTGTCGTTTGCTGCCGCGACGGCGTCATCGTAAGGCTTGAGGATGTCGGCAAGGACTCCGTATGTCGACGGGTCTCCTGCGACTGCCCCCCTTTGCAGCATCAAGCAACGGTTGGGTTTTCTCAATGCCTTCATTGGCCTTTTCATAATCATTCACTATCTGCGCTCTTATATCTTCCTCTTTCTTAAGATCAGCTTTCGCTTTTGCAAGATCCCTTTCTGTCTCCTCGATATCCGCCTTCGTTTTTTTGTATTTTTCGATGGTTTCATCCGAAGGAAGAGTATCCAGCGCTTTCTGCGCAGCTGCTGCCTCGTTTTTCGCTGTCGTCAATTCTCCGTTTGCGGCGTCAAGATTTGATCTGAGGGAATCGAGTTTAGCTTTGGTTTCATCCCTGTCTTTAACAGCTTTGTCATAGTTTTCCTGTGCCGTTTTTTCGGCTTCAGCAGCCGCATCGCAGTCGCTTTGCGCGCTGTCGAGTGCCGCTTTTGCTTCTTTTACTTCGTTTGAAAAGTCATCGAGTTTTCTGTTCGCTTTGTCGAGCGACTTCTTTGCGGCATTCTTCGATTCCGTGGCTGCAGCCAGTGCGGATCCTTTTTCCTGTACATCGCTCTTTGCATTTTCAAGAGAAGACGTCGTTTCCGCTATAAGCGCATCTATATCGCCTTTCGAAGAAATGAAATCCGCCAGAGCCTTATCTGCAACAGCCTGAGATGCTTTTGCCTCCGAAATAGCGCTTTCGGCGCTGTTCTTTTCCGATCCTTTTTCGGCGATTTTTTTATCCAGCTCCTTGCTCTCAGCTTTTTTATCCTGTAGCTCCTTATACACCGAATTCGACTGCTCACTCAACTTATCGGCGGCAGCCTTAAGCTCGGCACGCTTCTTTACTACACCATCGCTCGAATATTTCTGAGTAAGAGCCTTTTTACGGGAGAACGCTTCGTTATATACATCGACAGAAGCCGCAGCACCGTGATTTTTCATAAAGTCGAGAATGGCTTTTCTCGCCTCATCGATCGGCATGGCTCCCTCTGTTAAGTCAGCGAACCGTTCGCCAGACGTGTGAGGCACGTAAAAGTCTCCGGTATAATTCGGGATCGCAACAACGGCGGCCAAATTATGATCTCCTAATATGTTCAGATAATGTCCGACTCTGTGGAATTCAGTTACACCCGAATCATACAGTTCTTTTTCTCTGTGGTACCAGCCATCGTTAGGATTATCGTATCCCCAAGATAAGTTTTCGGCATATGTATATGCATTCCCGTATTTTCCCGGACCGAAGGAAGGCTCGTAAAATATCTTGTTTTCAAAAGCATAATGCGCTCCGCTGGCTCCTTTTGCGACAGCAGTAGCGATCGCGGTGCCCACGATAGCATTGAAATGAGTTTTATAATCGCCGTGTTCAGGCTTATCCTTTGCCAGTATCCTGTTTTGGTCTTCCAAAATATCAAAACCGTCAAATACGGCATTGAACTTCAGAGCCTTATACATTTGTTCCCTTAATTTTATCTCATCAAGAAATGCTACGGCATCCATAGGCTCAGCTTTATATCCTTTTACCGTCTTGCCCTTCGCATTTGCATATACCGAATCTACGATTTTATCTATTGAATCGACACTGAACATATCGGCGAAAAAGGCATACATCGATCGATCCAAAGCATCCCCCGCTTTATATACATCGTCGAACGCCTTTTTGTATTCCGGATCCTGCGTAATGGTGAGTGCTCCGATCTGATCGTACAGGGAGGAGACCTGATTGCGCAGGTCGTTATACTCCTTCTGAAGCTCCGCTGCTTTGGCTACTGCATCTTTCTTTTGTGCTGTCAGAGAATCGTATTCATTTACGAGTGTATCATAAGCCGCCTGCTTTTCGGCAACGACAGCTTTGGCATCCGATTCATCTTTCTTCAGCTTGTCAAATTCAGGTTTCTCCTGCTTCAGATCCGAAAGTTTCTTCTCAAGATCCGAAACATTTCCGTTCGCCTTATCAAGGGCATCCTGCGCATCTTTTTCCGCCTGAACGGCACTGTTGTATGCGGTCTCTGCTTCAGCGGCCGCTTTCTGTGCATCGGCATACTCCGAGCTCTCTCCGGTGAGCGAAGCATATTTTTCTTTTGCGGCATTGAGCGCTTCTGATTTCTGTAACGTATTTGCTTTAGCATCATTGAGCGCGCTTTCCAAAGGTGCGACCTTTGAGACGGCCTCATTGTATGAAGTCTCTGTCGATTCGATCTCGGAATTCAATGAAGCTACCTTCTTTTCCGCTTCTTCTTTTTTTACTGCATCATCGAGGTCTTTTTTCGCATTGGCGATCTGCGCTTCAAGTTCGGACAGTTTGTCAAAATCTACGGAAGGATTTTCCTTTTTGATCTTTTCAAGCTCATCGTTCAGGGTTTTTAGTCTATTCTCGCAGTAGTATACGCCACTCTGCGCCTCCTCGACCCGTCGATTCCACTCTCTGAGCCCCATTTGAGCCTCACTGCTCTTGAAGTTATATTCATCAAGTGCAGCCTGATATTCTTTTATAAGTCCGTCGATTTTAGCTTTTCTGTCAGCCTCCGCTTTTTCGGCAGCTGCCGACGCCTCTGCAGACTCGGTCTCGGCAGATGTCTTCGCCGCCTTATCCATTGCAGCCTTTGCAGCCTCAAGCCTCTCGCTTGCTTTTGCAAACGCCGCAAGGGCCTCCGCCCTGTTCGTCGCGTGGTGATATTCCGGAGCGACGGTGTCCCTTACAGGCTGGGTGTTCGGTTCGTTTTCGTTCGCGAAGATCTGCATCGCTAAGCCGGTCTGCGCAAAGTTCGTCGAAAAAAGCGTCGACCCGAGCATCGTCACGGCCGCCGCTTTTTTGATAGAAAAGTTCTTATTCAGGTTTTTCTCCTTGTTCAGTTACGGTCCTTGATTATGGAACTATAGCTAATGTGATTAAATTGTAACAATCTTTTCGTTTCGTTGCAATCTATTAATTTATTTCTTGTTTAATTTTACCGTAAAAGTTCCGTTAAATTTTATCGCGCCCCCTTCTCCGGTTCTTTTTTACCTCGATGATAAAATTCACGAAAAGCAGCGTGATCACCGCCATACCGATGTATCCGTGTATCGGGTACAGGTATTCGACGATCGTCTTGAAGCCCGTGAGGCCCAGGAGCGCCGCCGCTATGGCGCCGAGTATCAGTATCGCGCCCTTCTTTATATTCTCGTCCGATATGCGCGTGCTGAAACCGTAGTAAGTGCTCGTCGCCGTCGAAAAGATCGCGGCATACAGAACTATCGCGAAGATGAAGTTCAGGAATTTCGAGAGACGCATCGAGTAGCCGAGCATCGGAAGGTCGAGGCTGCTCGAGAACGCCATGTCCTTCTGAAGGACAGCGATCAGCATGATCGTTATGCCTCCGAGTAAAAGCGTTCCGAAAGCCGCACCGCCGAAAGCGTTTTTGTCGCTTTTTACCGACAGGGCCGTGTCGCCCGCTATCGAAAGCATCCCGATCGAGTTGTAGCAGACGAAGACCATGGCGGCGAGCTTCCAGTCGCCCGTCATGCTCCCCGGCTTATATCCCGTCACGGCTCCGCTCTGCCCGATGTGGGAGCAAAGCACGGCCGTCATCGTAACGATATTGATTATAAAAAGCGTAGGCACCAGGTATTTGAACGTCTCCTGCACGCGGTCGAAATCGCCGAGGACTGTCGCCACCGCAAGGAAAGCGATCGCTACGCCGCCGAACGCCTTGTTTATATGGAACTGATAGTGAAGGAGCGAGCCGCCCGCCGCGCTCATAGCGATGAGCATCGTGTAATAAAGAATGCCGATGATGATAGACAACGCCTTCTCCGCCTTTTCGTTCTCGAACGGTATCACGATCTTCGCGATGTCGGATGTCTTCTTGCTCCTCGCGACATATGTCATCATGAAGCTGACAAATACGAATCCGCATGTGGCTAAAAGAGCGCCGGTGTACGCGTGTTTCCCGAACACGGCAAAAAACTGCCAGCTCTCTCTGCCTGACGTAAATCCCGCCCCCATTATCACTCCGAGGAACATGTATGAAACACTTAGAAAGCTTTCCCTTCTCCTCATTTCACGAAACTCCTTCTGATATCTATACGATCTCTACACGATCTCTTTTCCTGCTCCCGCCTTCCGGAGCAGTTCTTTCAGATACTCTCCGTTTCTTTCGAGCTCTTCTATCTTCTTCGTCCTGTCGTTTTTGCACGCCTTCATGTTGCGGATCGACTCGTCGATCGCGTCCAGTTTCCAGCCGATCAGCCTACTGAGCAGCTTTGGATCGCACGACGACAGCTCCTCGGGATATGTCCACCTGATGTCGCCTTTCGGGTAAGGAAGCGGTCTTTCCGTGTATCCTTCGATCGGCGCCGCCGTTATTACCTTCCTGACAAAATCCCCCTCCGAAACGAGCTTCTCCGATGACACATCAAAGCCGTTCACAAAGAGCCAGTACCTGAGCTCGCCGCTTTTATTCCTCGGCTCCATGATAAATTTCCGGTAAGAGCGTGTCTTATCGATATCGCAGCCCAGTATTTCGATCATGGCGCCGCCGCCGAGACCCGCGATCACGACCGTATCGACTTCGCCTTTTTCGAGCGTCTCGAGACCGGAACCGACCATGAAATCGCATTTATCGGCGGGGATCCCGCGGATGCGGCAGTTCTCCATAGCTTTCGAAAGCGAACCTTCGCTTATGTCGCTCATGATGACGAAGTCGGATGTGCCGTCCGATATTATTTTGATAGGCAAATAGCCGTGGTCGGTCCCGATGTCCGCCACGCGTTCGCCCTTTTTTATTTCATCCGATATCGCGGATATCCTCTCCGTCGCTCTCACTTTTTACTCCTGTCGGCATGCGCCGTGCGGCTCGATTTTTTACCGAAGGCGGCATGCGCCGCACGACTCGATTTTTACCGAAGCCGGCAAAAGCGGATCTAATCTAAAGGGGTGCACCGGCGCCCCTCACCTCAAACGGTCATACTGCCAAAGCGCTTTTTTACTCCCAATAATCCTTAAGCTTGTTGCTCTTGCTCGGCGCTTTGAGTTTTCTGATAGCCTTCGCCTCGATCTGACGTATCCTCTCTCTTGTGACGTTGAACTGCTTGCCCACTTCCTCGAGAGTCCTCTGCCGTCCGTCTTTAAGGCCGAAGCGCAGTATCAGGACTTCTTTTTCTCTGTCTAAAAGCGTGTCGAGTACTTCCATAAGCTGCTCTTTGAGCATCGCCGATGCAGCCGCGTCGACCGGAGCCGGTGCATCTTCGTCAGGTATAAAATCGCCGAGGTGGCTGTCCTCTTCTTCGCCGATCGGTGTTTCGAGCGATACCGGGTTCTGGGATATCTTCTTGATCTCCCTGACCTTCTCGACAGATATCCTCATCTCCTCAGCGATCTCCTCGTCGGTCGGCTCTCTGCCGTACTCCTGAAGGAGCTGCCTCGATACTCTGATGAGCTTGTTGATCGTCTCGACCATGTGGACAGGGATCCTGATCGTCCTCGCCTGGTCGGCTATCGACCTCGTTATCGCCTGCCTTATCCACCAAGTCGCGTATGTGGAAAATTTATATCCCTTCTTGTAGTCGAATTTTTCGACCGCCTTGATAAGACCGAGGTTCCCTTCCTGTATCAGATCGAGGAAGCTGAGGCCGCGGTTCAGATACCTTTTCGCGATGCTGACGACGAGTCTGAGGTTGCTTTCGCAGAGTATTCGCTTCGCCTCCTCATCGCCTTCTTCCATGCGCTTTGCGATCTCGCGTTCCTCTTCCGCCGTAAGAAGAGGCACCCTTCCTATCTCCTTCAGATACATCCTTACGGGATCGTCCGTCGGTACGTTCTTCGGAACGAGGATATCGAGTTCGGTGCCGGTGATCTTTTCGTCCGACACGTCCTCATCCTCCTCGTCGTGCTCCCTTTCCTCATCGCTTTCGTCGTCGTCGTGCAGCGCGATACCCATTTCGGCATCGACATCCACATTTTCGTCTTCGAGATCGTCGTCATCTTCGTTAAGCAGAAGGTCGGAATCTTCGGCATCGACAAAATCGAGGACGGTTATGTCGTTGTCTTCCAAAAAACCGTAGGCTTCATCGATCTCTTCCTTTGAAAAATCGAGTTCCATAAAAAGGCTTTCGACTTCGGCGTGAGTCACGGTATTGTCATTCCCGTGCGCTTCTTCCACGAGGTCGCTGAGCCTGTCCAAATGATTCAGAATTCCCGCCGATTCATCGCCGGATATGCTGTTCTCCGGTGCCAATGAGTTTTTATCTTTTACCTTGTCTTCAGCGTGTCCCATTCAAATACTCCTTAAGTTCTTCGATTTTCTTTTTACAATGACGGATTTTTTCGGAGAGTTCTTTTATCTTTTCTTCTTCCCCTTTGCTCTCCGCGATCCTGAGATCGAGGTTGAGCCGCGCCCTCTCAGTCTTGTAAGAGTTGAGATAATACTTTGCGATGCTGTCTTCGTATATCTTATCGATATCGACATTCATCGGGATAAGGTCGACAAAGCCGGCAGCCGTCTCTCTGAGATCGGTCGGTAACATTTCGATCAGTCGCTCTATCGAAACCTTCGCTCCTCTTTTTCTCTCATCCTCCAAGAACGACAGCAGGGTCTTTGCGGGCTCGGTCACGAAAGTTATTCCCCTCTCCCTCGCTGCCTCGGCGCACCTCTCGCTCGCGCAAAAGATCGTCACAAGATGCATTTCTATAAACTGCCTTTCGGAACGGTGGGCGCCGGGATCGTCCTCAGCATCGCTCACCTTTCTTACGGGTCTCCTCATCTGCGTTTTGTTTTCGCCTTTCTCAACGGCTCCCAGCATGTACTCAGGCGGTATCCCAACTTCGTCCGCGACGGTCTTCGCCCATATCGCGCCCTCTGTAGGGGCGAGTTTCGCCAAAAGTTCGGAAGCCCTTTTACAATATGTCTCTTTATCTTTTTCCTTCGAAAGGTCAAGATCCTTTTTATACCTGTCTAAAATGAACCTGTTCGCCGGCACGGCATCGCCCATAAGCTTTTTGAACGCGTCCGCCCCGTACTTGGAGACGTACTCGTCGGGATCCTTCGCGTCTTTTATCTGAAGGACCGACACAGATGCGCCCGTCGGCCGCAGGACCTCGATCGCCCTCACAGCCGCATTCACGCCCGCTTCGTCCGAATCGTACGAAAGGGTTATGTTGTCCGTACACCGCTTCGTGATCAGCTCGCCGTGCTCTTTTGTTATCGCCGTCCCGAGCGTCGCCGCGATGTTTTTTATACCGTGCTTATAGAGCGATACGGCGTCCATGTACCCCTCGACGATCAGTATCGAATCGGCCTTCGTCACATCTCCGCGCGTAAAGTTGAGACCGTAGAGCGTCTCTTTTTTCTTAAAAATGCCGCTTTCCGATGAGTTCAGATACTTCGGCATCCCGTCGCCGATGATGCGCCCGCCGAATCCGATAAAATTCCCGGACATATCGATTATCGGGAACATCAGCCGCTTCCTGAACGTGTCGTAGATCCCGTTCTGCCCCTGTTTTACCAGTCCGAGCTCGAGCATGTCTTTCATCGAAACTCCGATAGACGTCAGGTGGTCCCTGAGCTCGTGCCCGCCGTCCGGCGCGTAGCCGATCCCGAACTTTCCGATCGTCTTTCTGTCGAGGCCGCGCTTTTCCAGGTAATCGCTCACCTCGTTATTCCCGGAGGCTATCTTCTCGTCGATCCGGTTAAAATAAAAGAGTCCCGCCGCCTTGTTTATCCCGTAAAATTTCTTCTTTTTGTCGTATGCGCGCTTCGCAGCCGGGTTTCCCTTCTCTATGGTGATACCGTAATCTTTACAGATCTTGTCACGCGCTTCGATAAAACCGTCCAGCTTGTAGAACAGCTGCGTGAAGGTAAAAATGTCGCCCTGCGCGCCGCATCCGAAACATTTGAACGTCTGCGTCTTCTCCCATACGTGGAACGACGGCGTCTTCTCGCTGTGGAAGGGGCAAAGTCCGGAATAGCTCTCGCCGCGCTTCGTCAGCCTGACTTCGCGTGAAATGAGATCGACGATGTCGACCTGACTTTTTATGTAGTCGCTGAAATTGTCGTATCCCGCCATTTTGCCTCCTTTCCGCAATTTACCGCGAATGTCCGAAAAGCTCGTCGTACTTCGAATACGCGTACCTGTCGGTCATCCCGGAAACATAGTCTTTTACCGCGACGGCCGTGCCGTCTTCCGCCTCGATGCCCTTGTAAAAATCGGGGATCTCCTCCGGGTGTTCGTTGAAATAATGATAAAGACCTTTTACTATCTCCTCGACGCCCGTCTCGGCGTCCGCATTTTTGACCTCGCCGTTCAGATACACGTTCTCGAACATGAACCTCCTGAGGCTGTTCAGCGCATCGTTATAGTCGTCGCTCAGAGCCACCCTGTCCTTCCCCTCGCTGTTCGACGCAAGGTCCGTGATCATGTTGTTGATCCTGACCGAATGCGTTTTACCGAGGAGATCTATCTCATCGCGCGGGAGGTCCTTCTCCGATAAAATGCCGCTTCTGAGGGCATCGTCGATGTCGTGGTTTATGTAAGCGATCCTGTCGCATATCTTTACGATCTGTCCCTCCAAGGTGAAAGGCACTCCACTCCCCCTGTGGTTCAGTATCCCGTCCTTCACTTCCGCCGTCAGATTGAGCCCTATCCTTTCGGGCGTGATCTCTAACTTTTCGACCACCCTCAGGCTCTGCTCGTTATGCTTGAACCCTCCCGGATGCACCGAATCGAGCGCGTACTCTCCGCTGTGCCCGAACGGCGTGTGGCCGAGATCGTGGCCGAGCGCGATAGCTTCCGTGAGGTCCTCGTTATATCCGAGTATCCTCGCTACCGTCCTCGCCACCTGAGCGACTTCGATCGTGTGAGTCAGCCTCGTCCTGTAGTGATCGCCCTCCGGCGAGATGAAGACCTGCGTCTTATGCATAAGGCGCCTGAACGACTTCGAATGGACTATCCTGTCGCGGTCGCGCTGAAAGTCGGTCCTGAAGGCGCATTGCTCTTCTTCGGTAGCCCTGCCCCTCGACTGCGCCGCCTTCGCCGCCCTTTCGTCCAGCACCTCAAATTCCAAAAGTTCTATGTCTTCCCTGTATCGCATTATTTATTTTCTCCGACGCCCGTGTGCCCGAATCCGCCTTCGCCGCGTTCGCTGCCTGCGATCTCATCGACGATCTCGAATTCCGCCTTCTCGTATTTCGCGATCACGAGCTGCGCTATCCTGTCACCGTCGTTTATGACGAACGGCTCGCTGCCCCAGTTTATGAGAGGCACCTTGAGCTCACCCCTGTAATCCGAATCTATCGTGCCGATCCCGTTGACGAGACCGATCCCTTTCTTTATCGCAAGTCCCGAGCGTGCCCTCGCCTGCGCCTCGTATCCCGGAGGGAGTTCGATAAAATATCCCGTCGGAACGAGAGCTCTCCCCATAGGTTCGATCGTCATAGGCTCATCGAGAAAAGCCGTCAGGTCCACTCCCGACGCTCCCGGGGTGGCGTAAAAAGGTTTTCTTCCGCTCTTCGATATGATCTTTACTTTTACAACATCCATAAAAATTTTTTCTCCGTAAAATGTATCTGTCCTGCCGCTTTGTCTATCTTGCCGCGGCCGCAGCCTCGTTTGAAGTGACATTAACGACCGCATATCTGTTTTTATCCGAAACGATCCCTTTTATTGCCTCCACATCGTCGATCGACACGCGGTCTATCTCGCCGATGAGTTCGTCCTGAGTAACGGCCCGACCGAGCCTGAGAAGCGACTTGCCGTTCGCTATCATCGTCGCCTGAATGTTCTCGCGGCTGAAGATGAGTGATGACTTGAGCTGCTCTTTTGCCGTCGCGAACTCCTTTTCGCCGATACGCTCGCGTTCGAGGATTGAAAGCTCCTCGTAGATCCCGTCAAGCGCTTCGTCGAAGCGGTCCTTCGCGATACCGGCGCATATAGCGAAAACTCCCGTGCTCGAATAGACGCCCGTCATCGAGCAGACGGAGTACGCAAGTCCCTTCTTCTCGCGAACGTTCTTGAAAAGGCGCGACGACATCGTTCCGCCGAAGAGCATGTTGAGCACCTGGAGCGGATATTTCCTGTCGTCCGTTATCGGGAAAGTCCTGACGCCCATTGCAAGGTGCGCCTGCTCTATATCTTTACCTATGGTGATCATCTCGCCTTTCGAATCGGACTCTTTCACTTCGACGCCCTCGCACGTCCCGCGAAGCCCCTTAAAAGCATCGCTGAAGTACCGTCTGACCTCGTCCTCGTCGAACGATCCCGCCACCGACACGACGAGCGCGTCCCTCGAGTAGCGGTCGAAATAGTAGTCGCAGACCATGTCGCGCGTAAATGCGCTCACGGTCTCCTTCGAGCCGATTATCGGGTGCTCCATGTCCGTTCCTCTGTAAAGGACGGACTCCATGTTTTCAAGCGCCACGTCGTCCGGATCGTCGAGATTCATGTTGATCTCCTCGATGACGACCGACTTCTCGCGCTCCATTTCATCGCTGTCGAAAAGCGGCTCAGATATCATGTCGACCAAAACGTCGGCGGCTTCCTTAAAATGTTCGTCCAGGCATTTTACGTAAAAGCAGGTACTCTCTTTCCCCGTAAAAGCGTTCATCTGCCCGCCGATGCCGTCTATGTCCTCCGCGATCTTAAAAGTGTCGCGGTTTTTAGTGCCCTTGAAGAGCATGTGCTCTATGTAGTGCGATATACCGTATTCCTCTTTTTTCTCGTGGACCGAACCGGTATCGCACCATATCCCGATCGCCACGGATCTTACGCTTTCTATTTTCTCGGTCACGAGCCTCACGCCGGAGTCCAAAACCGTAACGTTTATCATAAATATTATCCTCTTTCGTCAGTTATCTATATCGTCGTAGGAGTCGCTCTCATCCGCATCGTCCGCCTCACGCGGGGATCCCACGAGGTCGCTCATCCTGACTTCGTAATAGTCGAGATCGATGTCGTGCGCATCGCCGAAATCGTAGTCGTACGTCTCGCCCGTAAAGCCCGCGGCCGAAAGGTCGAAGACGGCGTCCATTACCGAAAGCCTCCTGTCGCCGGCCCTGTCCTTCACGAGTTCGCTCTCCGTGTACCATTTGCGGAACGACGAGATCGCGTTCGCCGCGTCCTCGATGTCCGAAGAAGTCATATCGCCCGAAAAAGGCGAAATTATGCGGTCGCGGAAGATATTCGTGTTGAGGTGTATGGCTGAAAGGTCCGACGGGATCCTTTTAGAAAGGTCTTTAAAAAACGCGTCCGCCATCTCGGCAAAAAATTCCGTGTCCACCCCCGAAACAAGCTCCTCTATCAGCTCCGTCTCGACCTGATCCGGCGCTTCGAGCATGTCGGTCATGTTCTCGAAGTACTCGAATTCCTCCGGCGAATCTATCCCTACGATCGCGTAAAACTCGCCTTTTGTCATAAAGCTCCTTTGTTCCTCTTTCAATCGAACTATGTTATAATTAACCGATGATTTTGCAGTTCCGACCTGAATGTAGGTCGCCAAAACATACCGAATCATTATATCACAGAGAGGACCCAAAATGGAACAATACATGTACCTTAAATCGGACGATATCGCGGATCTTGCCGGCAAAAAAACATTTAAGCGGAGCGAGGTCCCGAAAAAACATAAATGGGACATCGAGGCGATGTATCCGGACGCCGAAAGTTTTTATAAAGACATGGTAAAAGCCAAGGAAGACGCGGAAAGATTCACCTCGTATGCGGGCAGGCTCACGGCCGACCCAGGCACCCTCAAAGAAGCACTTTTACTCTACACTGAGACGATGCGCAGATTCGAGAACATCTACGTATACGCCCACATGAAGCACGACGAGGATAACGGAGATCCGAAATATGTCGAGATGAACAACGCGGCGATGGCGGCAGCGGCGGAAGTGTATTCGCTGACGTCCTTTTTTACGCCCGAAGTGCTCGCCTGCCCAGAGGAGAAGCTGAGGGCTTTTATCGAAGAACCTGATCTCGCCGAATACCGCTTCATGCTCGAAAATATGCTCGATGAAAAGAAGCATGTTTTATCGCCGGCTGAGGAAAAGCTCATCGCGAAGATCACGGAGGCTCTCCACGCCCCGTCCGAGATCTTCGGTGTGCTGAACGATGTCGACATGAAGTTCGGCACGGTGAAAGACGAAAACGGCGAGGATGTCCCTCTCACCCACGGCAGCTACATCTCGCTTATGGAGTCGAAGGACAGGTCGGTCAGAAAAGCCGCTTTCGAGGGCATTTACCGCGAATATGAAAAGCACAATAACACGATAGCCACGGCCTACAATTTCAATGTTAAGCAGGACGACATACTGGCTAAAATAAGGCACTACGATTCGTCGATCGACTCCGCGCTTTCGCCGGAGAAGATCCCTCTTTCGGTTTACGACAACCTTATCGAGGAGGTCCGCGATCACCTGCCGGCCATGCATAAATATGCTGCGATAAGGAAGCGCACGCTCGGCCTCGATGACATGCAGCCGTACGATCTGTACGTCCCTATCGTAGAAAAGCCGGATGTCAAATATACTTTCGACGAAGCTATCGATACTATTTTGACAGCCCTTGAGCCGCTCGGTAACGACTATGTTTCAGCCCTTGAGAACGGTCTCAGGCGCGAGCGCTGGGTCGATATCTACGAGAACGAAGGCAAGACTTCCGGCGCTTACAGCTTCGGATCGTACGACAGCTACCCGTACATACTGATGAATTTTCAGGGCGACATCAAAGACGTTTTTACCCTGATACACGAGTCGGGGCACTCGATGCACTCGTATTTTACCCGCAGAGAGCAGCCGTTCATATACGGGAGCCACTCGATTTTTACCGCGGAAGTGGCGAGCACGGTGAACGAAACGCTTTTGATCAAGCACATGCTCGGTAAAAGCGACGGAGCGATGCGGGCGTTCCTCCTGAACTTCTATATCGACGAGTTCAAGTCCACCCTTTTCAGGCAGACGATGTTCGCGGAGTTCGAGAAAAAGGTCCACGGCGAGATCAACGCGGGCGGCTCACTCACCGCGCCGATGCTGAACGAGATTTATGCGGATCTAAACAAGGCGTATTTCGGGGATGCCCTCTCTGAAAACGACCTCATCAAATATGAGTGGTCGCGCATACCGCATTTCTACAGCTCGTTCTACGTCTACCAGTACGCTACGGGGTATTCCGCGGCGAATGCCCTGGCGAACAGGATCCTGTCCGGCGGAAAGCCCGCGGTGGACGACTACAGGAAATTCCTCACGCTCGGTAACTCGGATCACCCTATCGAGCTCCTTAAAGTAGCGGGCGTCGACATGGGCTCGCGCGAGCCGGTGGCTTCGGCTTTCTCGACATTCGACGGGCTGGTCGACGAACTCGAGAAGCTGATTTAGACTGACACGAAAAACTTATTTGACCGGAAAGCCTCAAAACTTAAAGGGCTGAAAGGATGTTTATGAAAAAGAGAGTTTATATTTACACAAACGAGATCCCTCAGAGCCTCGACGCGGCGAAGCGGCTGTCCGATGCCCTGCCGAAAGATCTTTTCGAGATCGCGGGCGAATACGAGGACGGTAAGATCGACCTCGTCGCGTGCATCGGCGGCGACGGCACGTTCCTGAGCTGCATGCACAGCCTCGACCTCCCCTCCTGCGATATCATCGGGATAAACACGGGCCACCTCGGATTTTTCCAGGAGATAAGCCCGGACCAGATCGACGATTTTATCGAAGCGTATATTTCGAAACGATATGTGATACAGGAGTCGACCCCGGTCGTCGCGGAGATGCACGCAAAGAAAGCGTTCAAACGAGTCCTCGGAGTGAACGAGGTCTGCATCCGCGGGCCGTATGCGCACGTGTGCCACCTCTCCGTTTGCATAGACGAGACTTTTATACAGGACTTCAGCGGCGACGGGATACTCGTTTCGACACCTGTCGGCTCTACGGCTTACAACTACTCGCTCGGCGGAGCGATCATTTCGCCGGAACTCGAAGTCGTCCAGCTCACCCCTATCGCGCCGATGAGCACGAACGCATACAGATGTTTCCGCGCGGGCATCATCCTCCCCGCCGATAAAGCGATCAAAATAACGCCTAACTCACAGAGCAGGAACAAAGACATCACGATATCGTACGACCGATCGACCGAGATCGTTTCGGGAGTCGAAAAGATAGAAATAAGCAAGTGCGCGCAGTCCATAAGGCTCATAAGGATGACGGATTACGACTACTGGTCGAAGCTCACGAGCAAGCTTTTATAGCTTTTGCGGATAAAAACGGATAAAAAAGGGTCGCCGCGCCGGTAAAAACGTATCGCAGATAAACAACGAAAACAAACGATAAAATGTCAAAATACACCCACACCGTCACGGAAGCGGAAGCGGAAGAAAAGCTCACGATAAATCAGATCATCAAGAGGAACTTCAAATTTTCGCGCCGTTTCAAGACAAAAATGAAATTCCAGGCCCTCATCGACCTGAACGGAGAACCTTCCCCCGGCTTTCTCACACCGAAGCCGGGAGATATTATTTCGATACGCCTTCCCGAAGAAGGAAGCGACTTCCCTCCCGAGGACATCCCCGTCGACATCATCTATGAAGACGACGACATTATTATCGTAAACAAGCAGCCGGGCCTCATCGTCCACCCGACGAAGGGCCACCCGTACCACACACTCGCGAACGGGCTGATGAAATACATGCTGGACAACGATAAAAACTTCAAGATACGTTTCGCGAACCGCGTCGACATGGACACATCCGGCATAATCGTCGTCGCGAAAAACTCCAACGTCCAGAACGACATATCGCTTCAACTTCGGAGAAAATCCGTAGAAAAGAAGTACCTCGCGATCGTAAAAGGCATCATGGAAGACGATGAGCAGCGGATCGATCTCCCCGTCGGGCGTCCCGATCCCGAGGATGTGAAAAGAGGCATTCTGAGCGAAGAAAACGGCGGAAAGTCCGCGGTGAGCGACATAAAAGTCATCGAAAGATTCCGTGATCACACACTCGTCGAAGTCACGATACTGACGGGCCGCACTCACCAGATACGCGTCCACCTCTCCCACATAGGACACCCTATCGCGGGAGATAAGCTGTACGGCGGAGAGGAACCGGAGCTGATAGACCGTCAGGCCCTTCACGCTTACAGGATCACTTTCGATCACCCGGGGAACGGCGAAAAGCTTTCGATCGAAGCCCCGCCGCCCGCTGATTTCAGAGAAGCGCTCGAGAAGCTTAAGCAAAACAGATAACGCCCTCGCTGAGAACTTCGATTTACGATAAAAAGTAGCGGTGACCCTACGGTCACCGCACGATAGGATCCCTATATTCTTTTCTTATATCTCCAGTGGGCCCTGCATTATGCATGGGCCTTGTTTTACGCGTGGGCCTTGCACGACCACTCCGTGACATCGAGCTTCAGTATGCATACCCGTTCGATCATCGGAGCTTGGATCTCTGGGAACTCTTCGTCCGCATAATGCTCCATTATCTTTGTCATTCCGAGGATCTTCTCATCGACGTCTTCGACCAAAGATATCTCTCCGCGTCCCATGACGCTTTTATACAGGAAAGAAAAACAGCATGGGTTCCCGCCTTTTACAAGAACGTGATCCGTATCGGCCTCAAACGACGCGTATCGCGATTTTTTTATGAGATCGATCTTTTTCCCTTCCTTAGCGCAGTGAAAGTACAGCGTGAGATCGTCGCCTTCTCCCGAAATGCCGAAATTCAGCGGCAATATATACGCTTCATTTCCGTCGGTAAGACCGAGCCTGCAGCAGTCGCAGTCCTTCAGTATCGCGAGCATCTCACCGGGATCGCTTATTTCCCTATCTTTTCTTCTCATTTTACACACCGCTTATCATATATACCGCCGGCACCGCCAGAAATATCGACAACATCAGTGCGACGTTGAGTATCGCGGCGAAAGGCCTTTTTGCCTTTATCGACATGCCGAAGCCGAACAGACCGAGTATCGGGCAAAGGACGAGAGTCACCACGCCGCCCCAGCGTACCGATCCGAGAAATGACGAGAATATATCGTCAGGCAGAAGGAACACTGAGCCCAAAAGGAGTGCTCCGATGATGAACGTAACATATCCGCCTTTCGATTTTTTTCGGTAACCTTCCATTAACGCCTCCAATATCTCCGCTATTCAAAGAACGGCTTGTAATCTCCGTAACCTTCGTCATCCATACTGTCGTAAGGGATGAATCTCAGCGCCGCTCCGTTTATGCAGTACCTGAGACCTCCGCCGTCCGCAGGTCCGTCAGGGAACACGTGCCCGAGGTGCGACTTTCCGTCCCTGCTCCCGACTTCGACCCTTCTCATCCCGAAGGAGTTGTCCTCTTTACATTCCAGCGAGTCGCTCGTTATAGGTGCGGTAAAAGACGGCCATCCGCAGCCGGCATCGAATTTTTTATCCGACGTAAAAAGCGGCTGCCCCGTGACGACATCGACATATATGCCCTTTCCGTTCTCAAAGTTGAGCGGACTGCTTCCGGCTCTTTCGGTGGCAGCCTTCTGCGTCACATCGAACGCCTCGTCACCAATCCTCTTTCTTAGTTCGTCGCCCTTTTCAGTGGCGGTAAAATCCCCCAGCACCGGCTCATCTGCGAGGCCGAGCGGTATGTGGCAGTAGCCGCGCGGATTTTTCTCGAGATATCTTCTGTGGTATTCTTCCGCCGGATAGAAGCAGTCGAGCGGTCGTATCTCCACCTTGAAAGGTATCGATGCGTCCCTGCTCCCGCTCGCCGCGTGTTTTGCCGCGAGCACGTCATTTATCTTACGCGCCGCCTTCTCGCCTTCCGGGTCGACGAAATATATCCCCGTCCTGTACTGGGTACCGATATCGTTCCCCTGCCTGTTGAACGACGTAGGGTCGATTATTTCGTAGAACCTAAGGAGCAGTTCTTCGAGCGACACGATGTTTGCATCGTATTTTATCATCACCGTCTCCGCATGGCCCGTATCGCCGCGGCAAACGTCCTCGTATGACGGATCTTCCTTTTTACCGTTCGCGTAGCCTACCTCGGTGTCGATGACGCCTTTTATACGGCGAAAATATCCCTCGACGCCCCAGAAGCAGCCGCCCGCCAGATATATCGTTTTTACCCTCGGATAAACGCTTTTTATCTCCATTTTATCTCACCCCTATTCCGTGATCTGATAATTCCTGAATATCGACTCACCCTTGAATTTGAAGCGCGAAAAATCGCCGTATATCAGAAGCTCGTAAAAGACCGACATACCGATGTAGAAGTTGCCCATCGCGGCGTAGAACGGCAGCCTGAGCAGGAAATAAACTATAACTCCCGCGTAAGTCTCCTGATTCACGTTGAAGATCGTCGTGCCGAGCGCCGTGAGGAGCAAAGCCGCCAGTATCGAAAGCAGGTACGTCAGATCGAGCCTGAAAAGGTTTGCCTTGTTGCCGTCCATCATGGATTTGCTCTCGCGCATGCATTCGAGGACGCCCTTGCTCGGATCGTCTACGAGTATGAAGAACGACTGTCTGTAAGTGTATACCGCGATTATTCCCGGTACTATGAAGCAAAGCGTCCAAAGCGTTATGACGATCCCAACCGTGAGGTTGAGCAGGAACGCTTTAAAGAAGAATTGGAAGCCGTCGAATATCCGCGCGATCTGGACCTTGTTGTTTCTGAGCTCCGTGAGCAGGTATATCGATCTTCCGAACGAAAATATCCCCGCGAAGACGACGCCGTAGATCACGATAACGAACGGCAGATACGGCATCTGCTTCATGTCGACATCCGAAGAAGCCAGCATTTTGCTGATCCCGGTCACATCAAAATACGACCGCGGGAAAACTACTCCGAGCATCAACGGTATCAGTTCGACAAAGATATAATATGTGAGGATCCCGAGCAGATATTTGCCCGAGTTCTGCCTGAGGTGGCCCGAACCGAGCGCTCTTATGAGTCTCGGATCCTGTTTTACCAAATTTTTCTGCATAATTCCCTCCCCTTCATAGAGTTTAATTCTAACACAGGAGATCCGATTTTATCAAGCCGCGCGCACACATCGCCGCCTATGTGATATAATCTTTTAGCATGAATCTACGCGTGAAAGGCGGACGGAAATGACGGATAAAAGCCTTGTAAAAGAAGGCGGACGCTGCCTGATCATATTGCCCTATATCGAAGGTATCGAAGCGCTTCAGCCGGCGGGACTCGCGGAAGATGCCGACTTCGTCGTATGTGCTGACGGAGGCCAGACCGTGGCGAAGGAATACGGGATAACACCGAATACCGTGATCGGCGACTTCGACTCCACCGATACCGACTTTCGTTTCGACTGCCCGTATATCGCCTACCCTTCCGAGAAGGACATCACCGACTGCGAGGCTTGCTTTCTTTTCGCCGCTGACAGACATTTCGGTAAAATCACCGTGCTCGGCGGCATGGGCGGGCGCATCGACCACACCATGGGCGCGATAGGCGCTCTATGCGCTTTCTTCGAAAAATTCCCGGGCGGCATCACCTTCGTCGACGGCAGGAACACAATGACGGCGGTAAAAGACGGCACGATCGTCCTCGAGCGCTCCGACAGGTATAAATACTTCTCCCTCTTTTCCCTCGACGAAAAAGCTGCGGGAGTATCGATAAAAGGCGCGAAATACGAACTCGACGATGTCGTCCTCCCGAGAGCGTCGACCCTCGGCATAAGCAACGAGATCGCGGAAGACAGCGCCGAGATAACTATACGAAAAGGAACGGTCCTCGTCATGCGCTCATCCGACCCTTCCGCCTCATAACATCAAGCTTGATTAAAACATACTAACGTGTATAATAATTACACAGACAGAAACAAAAATAACACCGGGGGAGCTTTCGCTGAGAAATCCATTGGATGACCCTTATACCTGATTCGGATAATGCCGACGTAGGAAGGTAAAAAAGTCGATCGCGTTTCAAGCACGACGGACACGGAAGTACACCCCCCTTATTCTAAGGAGGTTTTTTTATGTCAGGAAACATACAGCACTTTTTCGAAAGCACGCAGGGACAGATCCTCTCGATCGCAGTCATCGCGGTAGCGCTGCTCCTCATCATGATCGGCGACAAAAAGTCCGGTAAAAAGACGGACACCAAGGCGCTGACGATCTCTGCACTGATGATCGCGATGGCGATCGTCCTCAACCAGATAAAACTCTTTCACATGCCTCAGGGCGGTTCGGTCACCCTGCTCTCGCTCCTTCCGATAGTCCTCGTGGGCTACTTCTTCGGACCGCGCAGAGGCATCATCGCCGGCATATGCGTGGGCATGCTCGACCTGATCCTGAATCCGTACGTAATACACCCGATACAGCTTCTCGTCGACTACCCTCTCGCCTTCGGTGCGCTCGGCATGTCCGGCCTCATGAAGGATAAAAAGAACGGCCTGACGAAGGGATACATCCTCGGCGTCTTCTCGAGATACATCTGCGCAGTAATAAGCGGCATCGTATTCTTCGGTGCATACGCGCCTAAAAATTTCAACGCCGTCACATGGTCCCTCTGGTACAACCTCACGTACCTCGGCGCCGAAGCCGTGATAACCCTCGTTATCATAAATATCCCGCCGGTAAAAAGCGCATTCCAGCGCATGAAGAATTCTATCGAGAACGGCAGATAGCAGCTGTAAAAAGCGCGGCAAACGGCACAGCCGCCGGACGGCAAAACTCACAACAAAACGGGCTGACAAAAGTCAGCCCGTTTTTCTTGCCCGATCATATTTCTCATGTTTCGCATGTTTCTATGACGGTTGTATTTACCTTAAGGATCTAGTTCTTCCCCGCTCTTTTGCGAAGCATAACAGCCAGTCCGAACCCTGCCGCGAGAAGGAGCATTCCCGACATGAGCATGAGTTCGCCCGACATGTCACCGGTAGCTACTCCCGCTTTTTTGTCGGCAGCCTTAGGCTCAGGAAGTTTGTCATATGTAGCCGTTATCGTCGTATCTTCTTTGAAGGTGCCTTTGAGCGACTTATCCCAAGCTTTGAACTTATAGCCCTTATTTCCTACGGCATCCTTCGCCGGGATCTCTGCTTCCTTATTAGGATTTACATAGTATTTCGCGGCATCGCCTTTTGCGAGTTTACCGTTTTTACCCGGATCCATAGTTACGGTCACATAGCCTGCAGGTTTCTCAACGCCTTCACCCGCGGCGACTACACCTTCGATCTCATCGTATGTAGCCTTGATAGTGGTATCATCCTTGAAGGTTCCTTTGAGAGACTTATCCCAGGCTTTGAATTTGTATCCCGTGTTTCCTACGGCATCCTTTGCACGGATCTCTACTTCCTTCATAGGATTTACGTAGTATTTAGCGGCATCGCCTTCGGCGAGCTTTCCGTTCTTGTCCGGATCAATCGTTACGGTCACATACTTCGACGGTTTCTGAACTCCTTCGCCCGCAGCGATCACATCGTCATATACTATATGCTCGTTTCCGAAATCGATGTTCTCCCACGCAGGAGGCTCTACTATGTTCATCCAGTAATTAGGTTGATCGTTGTCTCCGAGGATCTTGAGGTTTTTACCCGGTTCTGCCACGCCGATCGTCTCCTTCGAGATCTTTACGCCCTTGGCGTAAGGCTCTCCCGGTTTTTTATCGGCGCTGTAGGTGTTTCCGCCTTGGAGATATGCGTTTTTAACGCTGACGCTTCCTTCTCCTGCTACGGCATCCCCGCCGTCACCGTGTTCGCCTCTTCCTCCGATAGCTATGAGCTTTCCGTTTCCCGTGATATTTCCGTTCTTGAGGAATACCGCAGGCGCACCGCTCGTCGTGGTTGATACCCTGCCTCCGCCGTATACGCCGAGGACAGCTCCTTCAGCTATGTCGAGGTTTCCGTTCTCGACTACGAGTGCAGGCTGACCCGTGTAAGGCTTGCCCGTCGCGGGATCGTCGCCCGTAGGAGCTTCGTCTCCCCTTACGAAAACGTTTCCGTTTACCTTTACATTTCCCGTTACCTTCACTACAGGCTCGACGTTTTTGTTGGCCGTGCCGTTGTCGGTCAGGAAGTTCGTATTTGAATATATGAGCGAGTTATCGAGTACAGCTCCGTCCTTGAGTTCGAGCTGACCGTTGATCTGCGCTCCGGTCAGATATTTGTTCTCGTGCGGATCGTAGTTCATTTGGAAGGTTCCGCCGTTTTCGACGACGATCTTTCCGAACATCGAAGAGTCCCGCAGGCAGAGCTTTGCGCCCTTCTTTACGATGACTTTTACTCTGCTCTTGACCTTCATGTTTACGAGTGTAAGGTCGGTTCCGTCCTCCAGAATAAGCGTCTGTTCAACGCCTTCCGACGACGGTTTTCCGAGCTCGCCGTACATGCCGCTCGTGTGCGATCCGTACCACGCCTTTATGTCTTTAGGGACCGTTACGGTCTCGTTCAGTCCGCCGAATTCGGCGATGTACCAAGGTTCCATGTCCCACATGTACTTGCCGTCGGCCGTCTGCGTCGCGTTCTCGATTTTGAGGTAGTCGATGAGCTTCTCGTCGAGTCCGTACACCCTGAAAGGCAGTTCGTTGCTCACGGCCGTGCGTCCGTCCTTGAGGACGAGTTTTACTTTTACCTTGTATTCGCCTTTTTTCTTAGGCGTTCCGTTAAGTGTGATCGAACTGTCGTATGTAGAATATACGCCCTTCATGCCCGATTCCGCGTCGAGGACGATCTCCGTCTTTTCGTGATCGATGTCGAGCCCTTCCGTTTTATTGAGAGGTACCCACGCATCGTCGGCAGGAACGGCATCTTCCTTATCCGTCTCGGCCGCCAGGACCTGCACGTCGCTGTTTTTATTCGTGCTTACGCTCGTCGTCGCGCCGGATACGCCGTCATACTTCTGCTGGTTTACGACGGCTCCCTCGAATTTGCCTACGAGTTTTACCTTGATGAATTTCTGAGGAGTTACAGGTTCGTTGTTGATCTCGACGAATCTTTTACCTTTCTCGTTCGATTTTACATATTTAAATTGGTGTTTGCTTCCGTCCTTCATTTGGAAAGTCAGAACGTCGCCGTCCTTCGGCTCGTTCATATAGAGAATCTTACTGTCGGTATCTATATAATATCCGTCGGTATAAGTCATAAATTTACTGTCTTTTTCCTTCATCGGAACGTCGCCGTTCGATATTCCCGTGATCTTTCCGGCCGTGTCGTCAGGGGTAAAAGTCATCGTAAAATATACGACTCCGTTTTTATCGGTTATCGTAAAAGACGTCTCTCCGCCCGGCGGTGTAACAGGCGTATCGCCGCCCGAACCTGCAGGCGTGAATACCTTGCTGCTTTCATCGTAGATGTTGCCCATGAACGCGGTCGGATCCTTGATCGTAAGGCTGAGCGTTCCTTTTGCCGTCTTTATAGCTACCTTATCGCCGGCCGACAGTGGCGAAAGCATAATCTGCGCGTTCCCTTCGTCGAGCGAATATTTTCCCCCGTGCGAAAGCTCACCGAAGTTATCGGTCTTTGCGAAGTCCCTGCCGTTTACGGAAATTCCCGTTATGTCTTTCAGATACTTCGCGTCGTTCACATTTAGTCTGCAGCACGAAAAAGTGTTCGGGGAGCTGCCCGTTATGTCGATGTGCTCTCCCGCAGCCGGATCCGTGCCCGGTTCCGCTCCGGGATCACCGCCGCCTCCGTTCGGAGTATACACTTTGCTTTCTTTATCGTATATGTCACCCATCAACGTATCCGGGTTATTGACAGTGAGACTGAGCGTTCCTTCATCCGTAAAGATCTTGACCTTGTCACCTTCGTTGAACTTAGAAAACTGGATCTCGCTATCGCTCTCGCTGAGGCGATATTTACCTGTGCCCCAAAGCGAGCCCGTTACCGGTATCTTCTCCCAGGTCTTCTCGTTTACCGTGATCTTGGTGATCTTATCGAGATATTTGCCGTCATTCAGCTTAAGACTGCAACTCGAAAACCCGCCCCTGCTCCCGACCACGTCGATATGTTCGGCGCTGTCGGCAAAAGCTATCGATGATGCCGGTAAAATCGACGATATGACCATCGCCGCGCCCATCATGATCACCGCAAGCTTTTTGATAAGCTTATCCTTAACCATTTGACCTCCTAAAAATTTGCAAAAAAAATATAACCTACAGTTAGTACTCACTAACCATGATAACAGTTATCTAACTTATGTCAATACGATTTTTATCCGCCGCAGGGCCTTATGCGAAGATCGTCTTTTTACGGGCATAAAAGCGGTAAAAAAGCGGACCGAAGCCCTCGCCTCAGGTCCGCCTTTTACGTCAGCCGTTATTAAAAATTTTTACCGATCAATGACCGATCAATACTTATACGCCTCCGTCAGCCCCGATCTCTCGATAAGGCGTCTGTAAAGCGCCGAGCTCTCCATGAGCTCCTCGTGTTTCCCCGCCATTTCGACATTGCCGTCGTTCAGGAGGACAATCTTATCGACATTCTGTATCGACCTAAGCCTGTGCGAGATGATCATGACCGTCTTGTCCTTGATTAGTCTGTTCAGGCTCTGCTGTATCTTGTATTCGTTCTCGACGTCAAGCGATGCGGCTATCTCGTCGAGCAGGATTATCGGTGCGTTTTTGAGTATCGCTCTTGCGATCGATATCCTCTGCCTCTCGCCGCCGGAAAGCTTCGCGCCGTTTTCGCCGATCTGCGTGTCATAGCCTTCAGGCAGTCTCGCCGCTATCTCGTCGACGTTCGCGAGTTTTGCAGCCTCTATGACTTCTTCGTCGGTCGCATCTTTCCTTCCGAGGCGGATGTTCTCGAGTATCGACGTATCGAAGAGGTCGACGTTCTGAAATACGATAGATATATTATCGTAAAGCGAATTGACGCTTATGCCTTTTATCTCTTTTCCGCCGATCGTTATCTCTCCGCTGTCGTAGTCGTAAAGCCTCGATATCAAGCGGAGTATCGTCGTTTTGCCGCAGCCGGACGGTCCGACGAGAGCCGTGACCTCGCCCTGTTTCGCCGTAAAAGTCGCTCCTTTTATCACCTTGTTGTCCGAATATCCGAAGCCGACGTTTTTAAGGGATATGTCGAAGCTGTCGATCTTCTCGTCCCTCCCCTCCTGAACGGGCTCGCTTCTGAGATTTCTTATCCTCTCGAAGCTGTCCTCGAAGAAGATGATCATTACGATATATTCGTTGATCGAGGCGTACTGAGACGAAAGCGTGGTCGCCGCCATAAGGTAACCGGCGTAATAGAGTATGTCGATTTTGCCGGAGTTGAAGAGAACGGCTCCGACCACGGCGACGAGTACCGGTGCTAGGAGCGGCAGGAAACCGATCAGCGTGCTGAGGAATCCCATGCCGAACTCGGCTTTGAGGTGGCGCTTTTCCGTGTCTTCAAGCTTTTTAGAAACTTCTTTATCGACCTCGTCCCTGAGGGAATAGCTTTTTATCTCTTCCTGCATCTCGAACGCTTCCTGGAACGCGGCGGAATTGTCAAGCATTTTATTGTAATATACCGTGACGTTCTTTCTGAGCTTTTTACGCGACAGGAACATCACCCATATGGCGCCCCAGATCGGCAGCGTCGCCGAAAGTCCGAGAAGCGGCTGCGTGATTATTAGGAGTATCGTCATCACGAAGAAGAACAACAGGAAGCCTATCCCCGGCGGGAGCGAGTGCGAGATCGCGATCTCGGCGTTGCTCACATCCATCATTACGGTCTGCGAAAGGTCCGTGAGGTCGTGCTTCGAAAAGTACGACAGCGGCAGGCTTTTCAGCTTGTTTGCGATGGCAATCCTGAGGTTCGCGCTTTCCTTGAAAGTGACGTCGTATTGGAGCACATACTCCTTGAGCATTATAAGGAACGATACGACGAATATCACCGCCAGTATTCCCATGTACACGTACGTCGGTTTGATCTTGTCCTTCGTGTAGTCCATCAAAAATGCGAAGACGAGCATCGGGGTAAAAACGTATGTAAGGAATTTGAGGAACGAAAAGCGGGCGGCGACGAATATGTTCTTCATTCCCTCTTCGGTAAAACCGAAAAATGCGCTTAATTTTTTCTTCATCTCGCTACCCTCCACTCGCTCGCCTGTTTGAACAGATCCTGGAACCGCTTGTAACGGCCGCCCTCAGCCATGAGCTCGGCGTGAGTTCCCCTTTCGATCGCTTTGCCGTCCTCGATAAAAAGGATCTCGTCCACGTCGTGGATCCCGGACAGCCTGTGCGCTATCATTATTACGGTCTTCCCCTTCATGAGTTCCGTGAAGGCCCTCTGGAGCTCGTACTCGTTGTCCGGGTCGTTCGCGGCACTCGCCTCGTCGAGTATGACTATTGGCGAGTCTTTAAGTATCGCCCTCGCTATCGCTATCCTCTGGACCTCTCCGCCTGAAAGGTGGACGCCCTTTGCGCCGATCATCGTGTCTTCGCGTGTCTCGAACTTATCGAGGATGTCGCTGCACTGCGCGGCTTCGAGGGCTTTCATGACCTCTTCCCTGCTTTTATTCGGATCTCCGATCTGAACGTTATCGTAGATGCTCATTTTAAAAAGCTTTGAATCCTGGAAGATAAAAGCGATGTTTCTCTCGAGCGTCCCGGATGTGTACTCCGTTATATCGTGCCCCCCGATACGGAGTGATCCTCCCCTTACCGGGTAAAAACCGGATATCAGCTTGGCTATCGTCGACTTCCCGCCGCCGGACGAGCCCACAAGGGCGTATCTCCTGTTGCCCGGAAGCTTCAGTGAGAAGTTCTCGAGGACGTTCGAGCATTCTTCATATCCGAATGTAACGTTCCTGAACTCGATGTCGTTGTTATCCATTTCGGTAAGGCTGCCCGTCGACAGTTTATCCTTATCCATGCTCTCGAAAACGCCCTCGAGCTTCGTCAGCGTATCGTTTGCGAGCGAAAAATTCTTCTGGAAGAACATTATTTTTACGAATGCGTTAAAAAGCAATCCGGCGAAGGCCATTACAAAGACGACAAGCGTTATGACGGCTCCCGTCTCCGCTCCTCCGTCTATCCTTTTTACGGCGATCGGTATCATGAAGGCGGCGAAGTTCATCATTATGCACTGGAACATGATGAACGGTATCTTGCACGTTTTGCACTGCTTATTTACCACCTCGGAATATTTCGTGATCGCCTGATACAGCTTTTCGAACGATTCGATGACCGTGTCGAAGATCTTTATGACCTGGATCCCCCTGACGTATTCGACCGTCTGCGAATTGATGTCCTCTAAGGCTTCCATATATTCGCGCATCATGGCCTCGCTGCTCCCGCCGTACATGAATTTGAAGCATATCATTGCGGCGACGATCGCGAGGATGACGAGTATGCCGATCTCATAGCCCGCATAGAACGCGAGAGCGATGAGACATATCGGGAAAAGTATCGCGTTCACCGTGTCAGGCAGTACATGTGCGACGATCGTGTGCGTGTTTGCGGAATTGTCGTCGATTATCTTTCTCGTCCTACCCGACGTGTTCACGTCGAAGAAGGAGAATCCCGCATCGAGCAGATGTCTCAGACCCGCCTTCTTCAGATTCGTCTCTATCCTGAATGCGAAGACGTGGCTGCAGATGAGCGCGAAAAAGTATGTCAATCCGTACAGAAGCGTCGCGATCATCATCATGATCGCTATATGCTTAACGGTACCGACATCGGCGCTCCCCGTCATCTCCGACAGGATCTGCCAGAAGAAATAGTACGGAAGGAATGACAGGATAGTGGCTACGCCCGAAAGGATCATGGCCGCTGCCATAAATCCCTTCTTCTCGCCCCCGTACGAAAACAGCTTTCTGAAAACAGCCATTCTAAGCCTCCTTGAAATGCTTTTTGAGTATCTTATGACCGAGGTATATGCCGATAAAAGCCATGACAAATACTATTATCGTGCACGTCACGCCCCAGGCGCCGCTCGTGTATTTTATCTGAGCGTCCACTTGCGCGGCGGTCTGTCCCCTTTTTACCCACGTCTCCTTATACTTTGAAGCGAAAAACATCGCAGGTATGACAGCTCCCCAGATCTGGCCTACCGCCATGATCCCTGAAGCGACCGCGAGTTTAGGCAGCTTTACGTCCTTCGATCCGGATGCGATGAAATCCGCTATTATTGCAGCTAAAGCCGATGTAATGAACCACGGCAGATACGAGCCCCCGAAAAGCGCCATTGCGCCCATCATCAAAAGCGTCATGAGCGTGAACTGCCACATCTTGCCGATCTTTCTGCTCATGAAGTACAGCACCGTCCCGCCGAGCAGGTAGCAGATCCCCGGGCTTATCGAATGTCCCAGAGCGCCGAGCGGTGTTATAAGAAGCACCGACAGCATGTATATCAGTACGAATAACGCCGTGAGGAGCGCTATAAGCATCACATCTTTAACCTTGAGTCTGTTGTTCATAAAATTCCTCCATTTCCCTGTAAATGCCGTTGAGTTTTCCTATATTTTCTTTGGTGAGGCAGAAATCCTCGCCGATTTTTTTATCCCTGATAAAAACGACGCGGTCCGCCACCTTCCTTATGAACTCGTAATCGTGTGTGCTCACGACCACGGTACATTCTTTTTTCAGAGTCTCGATGACGTCCGCGACCATTTCCATCGACTCTTTGTCGAGGCCGCTCGTCGGTTCATCGAGAATCACCGTCCCCATGTCGCTCACAAGAGCGAGCGCGAGCTGGAGCCTCTGCTTCTGTCCTCCCGAAAGCATCTGCGGGTGCTTGTCCTTATACGGCAGAAGCCCGAGCCGTTCGAGGGCTTTTAGGTTCCGATCCTCGTCCTTGCAGTTGATCGCGAGCTCCGACATGCACGAATATCCGAAGAGCTGAAAGTCGGCCTCCTGAAGTATGTAGAGGACCCTGTCGTCTGTCTTGATCTTTCCGGAATCCGGTTTTACCGCCTTCGATATGAGCTTCGCGAGCGTCGTTTTACCGGCGCCGTTCACACCGACTACGGCTGTCACCTCTCCTTTGTTGAATCCGACGCTTAAGTGTTCCAGTATCCCCTTATAAGAGACGTCCTCCACGGAAACACTTCTTTCGCCGCCCCTTTGTATCTCTCTTTCCCCGTAATCTCCGTCGAAAATATCCGTTATCCTCGACGCATATCCCGAACCGAGGAACTCGCTCTCGGACGAAAATTTTCTGACGCTCCGCCCGTCCACGAGCCACACCTCGTCAATGATGCCGCGAAGATAGAAGCACCTGTGATCTGCCACGACGACGGTCTTTCCCTTTTTCTTCAGTTCCGCTATCTCTTTTGAGAGCCTCATCGCGTTCCCGTAATCGAGATTTGCCGACGGCTCGTCGAAGATCACGGCATCCGGCTTCGTTATCAGGACCGACAGGAGCGCGAGCAGCTGCCTTTCCCCCGACGACATCCCGAAGATATCCCTGTCCATAAGATAGCCGACGTTGAATTCTTCGACCGTTTCATCGAGGCGGCGACTTATCTCTTCCCTGCCGACGCCGTAGTTCTCCATTGCGAACACCATTTCCGCCGTCGTATCAGTCGTAAAAAACTGGCTCCGCGGGTTCTGGAAAACGTTCCCGAGTATGCGGCTCTTCTCGTATATCGGCAGGTCCTTTTTACCGCCGACCTCGAGCTTTCCCGAGAGCTCCCCCTCGGTCACCTCCGGGATGATCCCGTTTATTATGTTGAGGAGTGTCGACTTTCCGGAGCCGCTTTTACCGGTGATAAAAATCAGCTTTCCTTCTTCCGCCGTAAAATCAGCCCCTTCGATCGCAGGTTCTTTTTCGTCCTCGTATACGAATGATATGTCTTCGCCTTTTATCAGATCCCGCATCATACGACGCCTCCAGCTACTATCCCGAATCCTACGAAAAAAATGACGAAGGCCGCATAGTCCATAGGTCCCATTATCTGCTCGAAATAGTTCGTCCTCCTGCCCGGCGCGCTTATCCCCTTCGTGAGGCCGGCCGCCGTAAGTTCGCCGCTCAGGCTGAGACAGCGAAACAGCTGCGGAACGATCAGATATTCGAACGTCCTGATCGGATGCAGAAACGAAAGCCCGACTCCTCTCGTTTCCATAGAGCTCCTGATCACCTTAAATTCGCGGGCAAAAGTCGGTATGTATCTCAGCGTGACCGTGATCCCGACCACGAAGATCTTGTGCAGCTTAAGCTTCTGCAGTGCGGCCAGTATCTCCGACGAGTTGTACTCGGTTATGAGGACCGATGCCAGCACCAGGCAAGGCACGAACATGAGCGTCATGCGAAAAGCCATTATTACCGACGGACTTTTCGAGTACATCCCCGAAAGGATAAAAAGCGTCAGGAATATCGCGACAAATACCGCCGTTTTAAAAAGTCTCCGGTAAAGCCCTTCCATGATCATCACGGCGCCCGCGAAGATCAGCATAAAAAACACGTTTTCCTGCGTCGGAAACATGCTGTTCAGTATCGGCATCGCGACGTTCAGAAGGAATATCGTAAGCGCTGTCAGTTTTCTTTTACGCGTATTAACTACATTACTTGATGTTAACGATTGCAGCTTTCATCATCTCCCTGATAACTTCTCTGTTTTCGCGGAACCTTTCCGCCGCGCCGAGGTTGTTCGCGCCCAAAATAAAAGCATTTATAATGTCGGTCAGCAAGAAGAACCCGCTGTCGTCTATCCCTTCCGCAACGACGTTTTTCGAAAAAAACTCAGTAAGTTCTTTCTTTGACTTTGCGACTATCGTCCCGAAAAGCTCCCTCAGCTCCGGGTCGTATTTGAGCTCGCCGAGCAGCATTACGTACAGATCCATGAGCGGATTGTCGTCGAGGACCTTGTCCGTGATCAGATCGGCGATCATCTCCGGGTCGGTCACCCTGCGCGGGTCGGTCCCGAACTCTTTGAGATGATCCGACATGATATCCATTCTGTATCTGTTTCCTTCCATACAGAGATCGATTATCATTTCGTGCGTGTTGCTGTAATAGTGGTAAACTCCGCCCTTTGAAAGAGTCGTCCGTGCGATCACGTCCTCCATTGTCGTCTTCGAAAAGCCCTTCTCGAGAAAAACCTCCCTTGCGGCCTCGAGGATCTCCGATTTTCGGTTTTCTTTGCTCAATCGCTTTGTCATCCGTAAAAACCTCCGGCGCCTCTACCGACGCCCGCGTCGATAGCGTTAGTCTACTCTAACTATAAAGGCGTGTCAATACCCTATCGAGAGAATATGATTTTCCCGGCGACGGATTTTATAGTTGCCGATTTACTCTGCCGGCGGATTTTTGCAATAAAAAAAGGCGGCGGAACATGTCCGTCGCCTTCGTTTATTTATATGCTGTCCTAAAAGCTATTCGCTTCTGACCTCGGCTTTTACCTTGTTCTGCAGCTGCTTGATTATGCCGTTCGTCTTCTTCTCGATCTGCTTTGCGTTCATCGTCGAGTTGTCGGAGCCGATCCAAAATCTGAGCATGACCGATTTCTTTCCTTCCGGTATCTGCTTTCCCCTGTACTCCTCGATGAAGCGAAGATCTTTGACCATGTACTTGATGCTTTCCGCAATGTCCGCCCACTTTACGCCTTCATCGACGATTATCGAGAGGTCGCCCTCGACGAGCGGGAACTGAGGCAGATGCTCGAAAACGTTCGTACGCGATTCGAGCGGCTCGAGCTCGGTGAAGTCGATCTCGAACATCGCAACATTCGTCCTTTTTATGCCGGCTTCTCCCATAGCGGAGACCTTGAGGAGACCCATGGAGCCGACCTGTTTTTTACCGCACATTATGTTGAGGTAAGCCGCATCGTCGCTCCATGAAGGCTTTTCGCCATGCCTGAAAGTGAGCTCCGCCATGTGGCAGTATCTCGCCATTTCGGCGACCACGCCTTTTACCGCGAAAAATATCTTCTTCGGGTCCTGAGCGGCGTACGCTCCCGCGAAATGAAGCTTCTGCACCGGCAGGACTTCCTCGGCTGTCGACGGCGAGTATTCGCCCTGTCTGAAGACCTGAGATTTCTCGAAGATTCTGAACTCGTCGAACCAGCGCAGGTTTCCGGCGACGGCTTCGATGAGGTTAGGTATCAGGGAAGTCTTGAGGGTCGCGCAGTCCGGGCTCGGAGGGTTGGCGAGTTTTACGGCGTCGCTGTTGTCGATGCCCGCCGCTTTTATGTATTTGTCGTTTACCCAAGGGTAAGTGTCTACCTGCGTGAATCCGCACCTGAAAGCGAGGTATTCGGAGATGCTCCTCTCGAGCGAGACTTTGCGCTGATTTACGGCTTCGGTGAAGGACATCGTGAGAGGCTTCGTTTCGAAGTTCTCATATCCGATCATCCTAGCAAGGTCGCCGAGGACGTCGTCTTTGATGCCGACATCGCCCGTCGAACGCCAAACTGGCGCTTTTACTTTATAAATATTATCGGTAAATTCGACGTCGTAGCCGAGATTTCCGAGCGTTTTCTTTATTTCGCTGTCTTCGAGCGATTTTCCGAGGCGTTCGTCGAGGAAGGCCTTAGGCACTTCGATCTCTGCACGCTCCGTTTTTACCGGATACTCGTCTCCGTAAGCCTTGATCTCGCAGTCAGGAAATATCTCCTTAAAAAGCGAGAGCGCCATCGATATTCCGTCATCGACCCTGTACGTGTCTATGCCCTTTTCGTACCTTATCGAGGCGTCCGTCTTCTTGTCGAAGCGCTTCCCCGTCTTCCTTATCGTCTGCGCCGTGAAATTCGCGATCTCGAGGACGATCTTGCTCGTGTCCGGCAGGATCGAGTCCTTCTTGCCGCCTTTTATTCCGGCAAGCGCCATAGGCTCTTTCTCGTCGCAGATGACGAGATCGTCTTCGGTGAGCTCTATGTCGTCCTCGTCGAGAAGTTCAAGGCACTCGCCTTTTCTCGCGTTCCTGACGATTATCCCGCCTTCAACGTGGTTGAAATCGAACCCGTGTAGCGGCTGTCCTACGGCGAGGAGAACGTAGTTCGTGATGTCGACGATAGCGTTGATCGGCCGCATGCCGCCGTTTATTATCGCCGTTTTTATCCAAAGCGGAGCCTGGCGCGTATCGACTTTATCGATCACGATCGCCGCGTATCTGTTGCACTTCTCAGGCTCTTCGATCACAACCTTATATCCCGGGAGGCCTTCTTCAGGCTTCAGTACAGGCAGCTCTTTGAGCGGTATATCGTATATCGCCGAAAGCTCTCTTGCGATACCGTAGTGGCCCCAAAGGTCCGGCCTGTTCGTGAGCGACTTGTTGTCGATCTCGAGGACGTAGTCGTTCAGACCGACCACTTCCGATATGTTCTGACCCGGATGACACGGAATGTCGCCGAGGTCGACGATTATCCTCTCGTCGTCGCACGGGAAGACCTCGCCGAGGTAAACTTCCGCGGACGCGCAGATCATTCCGAAGGACTTCTCGCCCCTCATCTTCGTTTCTTTGATTTTTACCGGCTCGCCCTCGCCGTGCCATACGACCATGGCTCCCGGCTTCGAGACTATGACGTTTTCGCCCGGATAGAGGTTCGTTCCTCCGCATACGATCTGTACCGGCTCGCCTTCGCCGATGTCGACCATGCATATCTTAAGGGCGTCGGCGTTCGGATGCTCTTTTACCTCGAGCACCCTGCCAACGACGATGTTTTCAAATTTTTTCGACGTATCTATGACGTACTCGACCTCTACCGTCCTCATCGTAAGGTCGTAAGCGATCCTGTCTATCGAAAGGCTGTCCGGAAGGTCAATGTATCTTTTTATCCAATTTATCGAAACCTGCATGTCTGTACCTCCTACTTGAACTGGTTGAGAAATCTGAGATCTGCGCTGTGGAACAGCCTTACGTCGTCGATCCCGTATCTCATCATTACGAGGCGGTCAAGTCCGATATTCGCGTAAAATCCCGACCATACGTCAGGGTCGAGGCCCGCCGCACGAAGTACGTTCGGGTGTATTACGCCGCCCGGCATTACTTCTATCCAGCCGACATCGTTACAGACGCGGCAGCCGTGCCCTTCGCAGACGAGGCATTCCATGTCGATTTCGTATCCCGGTTCGGTAAAAGGAAAGAATCCTTCCCTCATCCTCGTGTTGATCTTCCTTCCGAAGACCTTCTCTAAAATCGTCTCTATCATTATCTTGCCCGAGCAGAACGACAGTCCTTTGTCGACGACGAGCGCTTCGTACTGCGAAAAAGCCCTCTCGTGTCTGGCATCGGTGTTCTCGTTCCTAAAAACTTTTCCCGGATATATGAAGCGCGCAGGCGCACCGTGCTCCATAAGATATCTTACGGAAGCCCCTGTCAGGTGCGGTCTCAGGCAGAGCCTGTCGACGCCCGACTTGTCCTCGGTCCCGTCGATCCAATACGTGTCCATCGTCTGACGTGCAGGGTGGTCTGCCGGGAAGTTGAGGTTATCGAACGCGAATTTCTCGCTCGTTATTTCGTCCTCGGAGAATACTTCGAATCCCAGGGAACGAAATGCATCGTTGAGATCGTACTCCATTTGAGTTATAGGGTGGAGAGCTCCGCCCGCAACAGGTGTTCCCGGAAGCGACACGTCAAATTCGCCCTCGAAGACCGTCTCCGAGGCGAGTATCTTATCCGTCATCTCATCTACCTTGGCGGCAAAAAACTCCTTGATCTCGTTGGCTCTCATTCCGACCTCGCGCCTCTTCTCAGGCTCGATGTTGCCGAGACTTTTGAGCACTTCCGTCAGTTCGCCCTTCTTTCCGAGCAGCGTCCTTCTGATTTCCTGTAGCTCGTCTATGTTCGATGATCTCTCTATAGCTTCGAGCCCTCTCGTTCTGATTTTCTCAAGTCTTTCAAGCATAATGTTTTCCTCACCAATTTCAGCGATATTTGCGTGTAATTATACCATTTGTCTTTGAAATTCTCAATATTCGCAGTTTTTTAACAAAATGACCGCCTTTCGGCGGTCATAGTCCTCTAAGTTATAGGTCGTAGTTTAGAAAGTGTCTTTTCTTCTGCGGCTGATGCCCATTCCTGCAAGCCCTGCCATAGCGATGAGCCCGAGAACTATAGACATTCCTATAGGAGCTTGGTCTCCTGTCGAAGGATTGGCTTTGTCCTCCTTTGCAGGCTTATTGTTATTAGGCTTGTTGTCGTTGTTCGGCGCATTTCCTGCCTCTTTTACGGTTACCGTTGCTTCGGCAACTTTTGTTTCGTCGCCGTTTGCGACTGCCCTTACCGTAAGAGTCTTTGCGGTCTCATTCTTTGCTACCGTGAGTACCCCTTCGTTATCGATCGATGTTCCTTCGTGTCCGCCGATGACGCTCCACTTTACGCTCTTATCGAAGTCACCCGTTCCGGTGACAGTAGCTGCGAAGTCCTGAGTATTTCCCTGCTCGACTGTAGCTGTGGCAGGCGTTACCGTTACGCTTGTGATAGTCGGAGCCGGCACCACCGTTACCTCGGCTTCCGCAAATTTGGTTTTATTCCCGTTTGCAGTCGCTATTACCGTCAGAGCGTCTGAGGTCTCGTTATCCGCTACCGTAAGTTTACCGTTGGCGTCGATGGACGTCCCATCGTTTCCGTCTTCAACGCTCCACGTTACCGTCTTATCGAAGTCGCCCGTTCCGCTGACAGTTGCGCTGAAGTCCTGCGTCTTCCCCTTCGCCACCGTCGCCTTATCCGGCGTTACCTTCACACCTGTGACAGTCGGAAGTGCAGGCGATCTCTCTTTTACCGTTACCGTGGCTTCCGCAGATTTCGTCTTGTCGCCCTTAGCGGTTGCTTTTACCGTAAGAGTTTTTGTTGCTTCATTATCAGCCACCGTGAGCTTTCCGTTGGCATCTATAGATGTTCCTACACCTCCGCCGGTGACGCTCCAATCCACATCCTCGCTGTAGTGGCCGGTTCCGCTTACTTTGGCGTCAAACATTGCCGTCGTTTGCCGGCATAGTATCTTTGTCACACAGCACGATCGTAGTGTCGGCATTTAAAACCGTGTTTTGATCGATAGCTTTTCCGTCCACATACGGGGTGCACGTCTTGCTGTCATATTTCAGTTTCACGCTTGAAGCGGAGGTTATAACAGCTTTTACTGTCCCGTTGTCGTCAGGTACCCATGCAAAGCTACCGCCGGACTGATCGATGATCTTGTCGTCTGCCGCATTCAGCACGTTGACGTCCTTGAAATCCGAACCTGTCGACGGCGTCTGCACCTTTACATTGTAAGTGTTGAGCGATACATTGCAGTTTTTGCCCGCCTTGAACGTCAGGGTGATAGGGGTAACTTTTGTCGGTTTAGCCGCTATCGCGTAATCGGAAAAGCTTGTTGCAGTGAACGTGATCGTGTTGTCCGCACTGTTGTATTCGGCCGGTATGACTTCCATCGTCCCGTCCTTCTTCTCGTGTACGACCACGATATCATTTCCGTTCATGTTCTCCGTCAACTTTAACGTGATCTTTGCGCCTTTGCTCAGATTCTCGATGTTGCTGTACCACGTATGATCTGCACTGCCTTGATATACGGTCTGTGCCAACTTGATATCGAACGAATCTTTTATGGTGTAGGCACCCGCTGCCTCTTTAAATTTCGAAAGCTGATCAGGCGTCAGATCGTGGTCTACGATCGTCAGTTTCGCCGTTCCCATAGTGATAGCGTTTTCACCGGCCTCGAGAGCCAAGCTGCCGGATTTTATCTTTGCCGTTTCCGCGCTTACCTTATCGTCCGTTTTTTGAACGAGTCCGCCCAAATGGAGAGGTCTGTCTACTTTTACCGTGTACTGAGCAACGGTATCCGCATCCGGTGATAATCCCGTCTGGCCGTTCAACGCCGTTTTCACTACCTGATATCCTACCTCAGGAACGATCTTCAAAGTTACCTGTGAACCGGACGGTACCCACAACATACCGCCGTAATTATCGTCATTAAGGAACGGAACAACAGGCGGAACATTGTGTCTTAACTGATCCGCCGAAATAGGCTCATTGCTGTTCGGGATCTTGACGAATACTATCTCCACCTTCGCGTGCTCCACCAGCGCATCCGGTCCGTAGCTGTTATGCGCCTCATCGTAAGCCCATGCAATACTGCCGATAGCAGCCGGTCCGCACTTCATTGCAATAGTGTAAGTATCAGCGTGTGCAAGATTCAGTGTTACTCCGTTTTTATCAGAGTCCGTTATTGTGATGTTTTGACCGTTGACCTTCAGTTCGGTAATAGCATTGCCGAAGTCCGGTGTGATCTCCAAAGTATCGATATCCTTTTTTTCGACGGCTTTAGTGACATTGACGTTCGCAAGACCACCGTGGGTATGATCTTCGACAAAATCCACATTGTTTACCTTGATACGATCAAACACACCGCCGGTAGCCGTTCCGTTTACCGTTACGTTGTTTGTTACCGCAGGAGGATTAGGAAGGTTAGGATTACCTCCGCCGCCGTCGGGATCCTGTACGTTAAAATTCGCTTCGTTACTGTATTGCTGTTCGACCTTTATAGGGTGCCCGCCCTCAAAAATTGAACACGCATTACTGTCGAAGCGGATCTTCACTTTCGTACCGACCGCTACACTTGCCACAACTTTGTCGCCGTCTTGCGCGTATTCGGCGATTTGTGTATCGTTATCCAATCCTACTACTGAAATATGGTCGACACTGTTACCGCCTTTTTTCACATTTATCGACGATCCGTCAACCTCTAGTGTGTAGCCCTTATCTGAGCCGAATGTCAGCTTATAGGTGCCCTCCGCGTTTACTGCGATCGTCGGTATGAGCATCACCGTCACGCAGAGCGTCAGCATGAACACCAGGACTTTCCTATATGTCTTCTTGATTTTCACCTCTGTTTCCTCTCTTTCCGTAAATGATAAAAATGATTGCAAATAACTTCCTAAGACTTGTAAAGCACGAATGTAAGTGTAACTACATTAGATAAAAACACCTACTTTGCCTATGTAATATCAATTTTTTCACAATTTGTACATATTTTCCCAAATAAAAAACGGCGATCCGAAGACCGCCGCATGATCATGTGATTTATTTTTAGAAAAGCACGCCGCCGATCGAAACGAATACCGGTACGAATACGAGCGATACGATCGTCATCAGCTTGATGAGGATGTTGATCGAAGGTCCGGACGTATCCTTGAACGGATCTCCTACCGTATCTCCGACTACCGCCGCTTTGTGGGTGTCGCTTCCCTTTCCGCCGTATACTCCGCTCTCTACATACTTCTTAGCGTTGTCCCAGGCTCCGCCTGCGTTCGCCATCATTATAGCGAGGAGTACTCCGGACGAAAGTGCACCGGCGAGCATTCCGCCGAGCGATTCGATACCGAGGAGGATACCTACGGCGAGAGGAGCAACGATCGCGAGAAGTCCCGGTACCATCATCTCTTTGAGAGCTGCGCCCGTGGAGATCTCAACGCACTTCGCGTATTCAGGCTTAGCCGTTCCTTCGAGGATACCGTCGTTTTCCCTGAACTGTCTTCTTACCTCGTCTATCATCTGATTCGCCGCTTTACCTACCGAGCTCATCGTCATTGCCGAGAAGAGGAACGGGAGCATCGCGCCGATGAACAGTCCTACGATCACCATAGGATCGAGCAGGCTGATCGTCTTGAGTCCCGCAGCGTTCGAGAACGATGCGAAGAGTGCGAGTGCAGTGAGAGCGGCGGATCCGATAGCGAATCCCTTTCCTATTGCAGCCGTAGTGTTACCTACGGAATCGAGTGTGTCTGTTATGTTTCTTACGTTCTCAGGAAGTTCAGCCATCTCTGCGATACCGCCGGCGTTATCGGAAACAGGTCCGTAAGCATCGACTGCTACCGTCATTCCCGTGTTGGAAAGCATTCCTACCGCTGCGAGTGCTATTCCGTAAAGTCCTGCGAAGTTGTAAGCAACAATTATTCCGCCTGCGATAAAGATGATCGGCCAAGCCGTCGACATCATTCCTACCGCAAGTCCCGAGATTATCGTGGTTGCCGAGCCCGTCTGAGACTGTTCGGCTATCTTTTTGACCGACTTATACGAGTCGGACGTGTATATTTCAGTAAGCTGACCGATGACTATTCCTACGATCAGTCCCGCGATTATCGCATATGCGTAATTGAACGACTGAAGCATCGTCTTGCTGAGATAGAGAGATGCTACGATAACGATGATGCCGCCGACGTACGTTCCCATGTTGAGGGATTTAGCAGGGCTTACATTATCGGATCCCCTTACAGCGAGGATACCTATTACCGATGCTATTATTCCTACAGCTGCGATGAGCAGAGGGAAAAGAGCAGCAGTCGTTTCGGTGAAAGTCGAAAGCTCGCCGGATGCATTTACCGCTACAGCCGCAAGCGTAACTGCCGAAATTATCGATCCTACATACGATTCGAAAAGGTCGGATCCCATTCCAGCAACGTCTCCTACGTTATCTCCTACGTTATCGGCGATAACTGCAGGGTTCCTCGGGTCATCTTCAGGGATGCCGGCTTCGACTTTTCCTACAAGGTCCGCACCTACGTCAGCAGCCTTAGTATAGATACCGCCGCCTACACGTCCGAACAATGCCATCGAAGAAGCTCCGAGTCCGAAACTCGTAACGCACTGCATGATCGTCGCGAGGTCGAGCGTTACAAAGACTATACCGAGTCCGAACAGCCCGAGACTTGCAACACAGAGACCCATTACCGCTCCGCTTCGGAAAGCGATCTTGAGAGCCTTCGGCATGCCGGATGTCATTGCGGCATTCGCCGTCCTTACGTTACCCTTCGTAGCCACTCTCATTCCGAAGAAGCCCGCGAGCACGGACAGGAGAGCACCGCAAACGTAAAGTATGCCCGATGTCCAGTTGATGGCAAATCCGATGAGCAGGAAGAGCACGACGATAACGATCGCCATAGTCCTGTATTCCCTCTTCAGGAAAGCCATCGCTCCTTCTCTGATGTAGCCGGAAATTTCCTTCATTCGATCCGTTCCCTCATCCTCTTTGGAAACCCATGAAGCAAGAGCAAAAGCTACCACGAGCCCGATAAGAGCTATCAGAGGAATTATCCAGTTCTGCATAGTACAACTAACCTCCTTAATTAAATAGCGCCTTGATATAATAATCATGAGAGGTACCCGTAAAAGCACCTCTCCCGATCAAGCAAGTTTATAAGTGTGACCTATTTGTTGAAAATGGCCACGATTGCAAGAGAAATGAGTATATACGCCACAGCGCTCACCGTAGTGATCTTGCTCAAAAGCGCATCGTACCCCGTGCTCCTTTTCTTTCCGAACAACTGCTCCGCACCTCCGGCTATGGAACCGGAAAGACCGTCGCTCCTGCTCGACTGAAGCAAAATGCTGATTATCAAAATTATGCTGACGATAAACAAAATGATCATCAAACCTGTCTGCATTAAATTTCCCTCCATAAAGCGGTTAACGATTTTGTGTAAAACAATGAAGCTTTACAGCTCATGTAGTTTATCATAACTATACGGCAGTGTCAACGAAAAAAACCGCTAAAATCAAGCACTGTACGGCGCTTCGACTATGTCGTAAAAACTGCCCGGATCGAGGCTCGCACCCCCTACCAAGGCCCCGTTTATGTCATTCATCGCCAAAATCTCGGCCACGTTTTGTGGTTTTACACTGCCGCCGTACTGAATGATCACTTCGGCCGCGGTTTTTTCATCGAAAATTTCCGAAATAATTTTTCTTATTTCTTCGCACATTTCCTGCGCCTGCTCCGGCGTCGCCGTTTTTCCGGTCCCTATCGCCCATATCGGCTCGTACGCCACGACGATCTTCTCCATATCCTCGGGATCGATCCCGGCGAGGTCCGCTTTGAGCTGCCCCGCGACGAAAGATTTTTCTTTCCCATCTTCCCTCGTCTCGAGCGACTCGCCCACGCAGAGTATCGGCCCGATGCCGTTCGCCATGAGGAGTTTGAGCTTTTTATTGATCCTTTCGTCCGTCTCGCCGAAGTATATCCTCCGCTCCGAGTGGCCTACGACGCAGAGGTCGACGCCGATCTCTTTGAGCATGGCAACGGATATCTCTCCGGTAAAAGCGCCCTGCTCTTCGTGGCAGACGTTCTGCGCCCCGACTTTTATCCCGCTCCCTTCAAAAGCTTTTTTCAGCGCTTCGAGCTGGGTAAAAGGTGCGATCACCGCCGCCTCCTGCGGCCGGCTCGGTTTCAGTGCGATAAAATCATCGGCAAAGGCGACGGCTTCCGCCGTCGTCTTGTGCATCTTCCAATTCCCTGCAATGAGAATTTTCTTCATATCTTCCTCCGTCAGTAAAAAAGCTAAAACTACTTATCGGCGATAACTTCGATGCCCGGCAGCTTCTTTCCTTCGAGCATCTCGAGGCTCGCTCCGCCTCCCGTCGATATGTGTGTCACCTTATCTTCAAGTCCGAATTTCTTTATGGCTGCCGCCGAGTCTCCGCCTCCGATTATGCTGACCGCGTCGCTCTCCGCCAGCGCTTCAGCGACCGCGCGCGTTCCTGCGGCGAAATTATCCATTTCGAACACGCCCATAGGTCCGTTCCACACGACGGTCTTCGCATTCTTTATGTTCTTCGCGAAAAGCTCCCTCGTCTCAGGTCCGATGTCGAGTCCCATGCGCTCCGCCGGGATCGCATCTATCGCATATACATCGTGAGGCGAGTCGTTGTCGAAGCTGTCCGCCGCAACGACGTCAACAGGAAGGACGAAGTCGACGCCCGCCTCTTTCGCCTTTTTCATTATGTCCTTTGCGAGTTCGAGGTTCTCTTCGTCGCATATCGAAGATCCGATCTCGTAACCTTCGGCCTTCAGGAACGTATATGCCATTCCGCCGCCGATGAGGATCGAGTCCACCTTGGTGAGCAGGTTCGTTATTACCGGGATCTTGTCTCCGATCTTCGCTCCGCCCATTATCGCGGTAAAAGGTCTCTCCGGATCTTCGAGAAGCTCGATAAAAGCTTTTACTTCCTTCTCTACGAGGAAGCCCATGACCGTCGGCAGGAAATCCGCTATGCCGGCTGTCGAAGCGTGCGCCCTGTGAGCCGTCCCGAAAGCGTCCTGTACGAAGACGTCTCCGAGGGAAGAAAGCTCGCGCGCGAACCCGGGGTCGTTGTCGGTCTCTTCCTTGCGGAACCTTACGTTCTCAAGAAGAGCGTCGTCTCCGGCTGCGAGGGCCGCGACCTCTTTTTTTACCGAATCGTCTACCACGACGTCGGATGCGATGAATTTTACTTTTTTACCCAGGAGCTCCGAAAGCCTGTCAGCGACCGGTTTTAGGGAAAACTCTTTTTTTGCCTCACCCTTCGGCCTTCCGAGGTGCGACATCAGGACGACCTTCGCGCCCTTGTCCGAGAGATACTCGATCGTCGGGACGGCTGCCCTGATCCTTTTATCGTCGGTGATCGTCGTTCCGTCGAGCGGCACGTTGAAGTCACATCTTACGACGGCGGTCTTGCCGGCCCAGTCTATGTCTTTGATACTTTTTCTCATATGCGATCCTCCCGCAATATAACACAGCCTCGGCGTCCGCTTCGGCTGTGGATATCGTTTTTATTTATTTGTGATCTACGGAGTACATGTGTCTCATGAGCTCCAGGATCTTCGCGCTGTAACCGAACTCGTTGTCGTAGAACGAGATGAGCTTGAAGAACTTATCGTTCAGCTCGATGCCCTCTCTGGCGTCGAATATCGAAGTGTGAGGATCTCCCACGAAGTCGAGCGATACGACTTCGTCGTCGACGTATTCGATGACGCCCTTGAGTTCGTTCTCGGAAGCTTCTTTTACCGCCTTGCAGATCTCATCGTAGCTCGCCGATTTTTTGAGGACCACATTGAGGTCGATAACTGAAACATCGGCTGTCGGCACCCTGTAGGAAATGCCCGTCATCCTGCCTGCGAGGTCAGGAATTACGAGCCCTACAGCTTTGGCTGCTCCCGTCGTCGAAGGAATGATGTTTCCGAATACGGATCTGCCCGTTCTCCAGTCCTTCATGGATCTTGCGTCTACTACCTTCTGCTTTGCCGTAGCGGCGTGTATGGTCGACATGAGTCCCTGCTCGATGCCCCAGTTGTCGTTGATGACTTTGCACAGAGGTGCGAGGCAGTTCGTCGTGCAGGAGGCATTCGATACGACGTTGTATTCCGGCTTATATTCCCTGTGGTTTACTCCGTATACGAAAGTCGGCGTCTCTTTGTCCTTCGCAGGTGCCGAAATTATTACTTTCTTCGCTCCGGCATCGAGGTGAGCCTGAGCCTTCTCGGTAGTGTTGTAAGCTCCCGTTCCTTCCATGATGTACTCGGCTCCGCAGTCTCCCCAAGGGATGTCCTTCGCTTCGTTTTCCATGAATACAGGGATCTTCTTTCCGTCGATCATTATTCCCTTGTCGTACTTCTCGATGCTGCCCGGGAAACGACCGAACGTCGAATCATATTTGAGCATGTAAACGATGTAATCGAGATCGGAATTTCTGTAATTGATACCTGCGATCTCAACGTCCGGCATGTCGACGGCCGCCCTCATGACAACTCTGGAGATCCTTCCGAATCCACTGATTCCAACTCTTACCATTTCTTCCTCCTAATCGGTTAATTAAAAAAATATAAAATATGTGTTCGGCTACGCCCGTAAAAGCGGCCGAATCATCTGAGCTCCGGGAAACCTGTCTGTCTCAGAGCCTCGAACAATATGATATTTACTGAATTTGAAAGATTTAGCGAACGCGCCGCCGTGTTCTCGCTCATCGGGATGCGTACCGCACTTTCCCTGTGATCTTCTATAAAGTCCCTCGGGAGTCCATTCGTCTCGCGTCCAAAAAACAACAAATCGCCGTCGCGATACTCTGCGTCGGCGTATGAAATGCTGCCCTTCGTCGTTGCAAGATACATTCTTCTGTCTCCGTTCAGCGAAAGAAAATCTTCAAGCGAGTCGTAGACTCTGAGGTCGACGTACTTCCAGTAATCGAGCCCCGCCCGTCTCACCGTCTTGTCGTCGATGTTGAATCCGAGAGGCCTTATGAGGTTCAGTACGGTATTCGTCGCGGCACACGTTCTCGCTATGTTTCCCGTGTTCTGCGGTATCTCGGGTTCGACGAGTACTACTTCAAAAGACATTGCGCTCTCCTAAAAAATATTCATCCAGCATGTTCATGATACCAATAAAAAGATCTTTTTTCAATACAATGGCGTATAAATGCACCGAGCCGCCCTTTACGAGGGCGGCCCGACGCATCTTGCTGTGTGGTTTTTAAGCGCATTATTGCTGCGCGATCTTTGCATTATCCATTATCGGTTCTTTCGGTTTGCTTTCGCTGAGCTTTTTTTCCGCAGCCTCCGCCGCCATTTGCTCTATGCTTTTATCGTTGGCGTGAACGGCTTTGTACTTGTGGCTCTTAGGAAGGTTCTCCCACATATCTTCGGCGACAGGAGCCCAGTCCTTCGCGTACTGCTGGCACTTTCCGCACAGATGCTCTGCCGATTCAGGCGACTGAAGGTCGGTCGATACCGCACCCGTCTTCCTTACCATGCTGACGAGCTTATCAGGATTCTCGAGCATCGGGCAAGGTTTGAGCATGTTGTCGTTGAAAGGCTGACCGTCGTGGTAAGCCATCATCATAGGAGATCTGAGCGCTTCAAGCAGCGTCTTCTCCCTGATATTGGAATCCGAATAGTGTACGAAAACGCAAGGGTCGATATCTCCGTTGGCGTTGATGTGGAAGTATCTCTTTCCTCCCGCGATGCATCCGCCTACGTATTCCGCGTCGTTCTGGAAGTCCATCGCAAAGAGCGGTTTGTACTTTCTGAACTCCCTTACCCTTCTGTATACTTCTCTTCTCTGTTCAGGCGAAGGAAGCAGTTCCGGAGAAGCGTCGTTTCCTACAGGCATGTAGTGGAAGTACCAGATGAAGTATGCTCCGAGCGAGATAAGCGTATCGTAGTACTCTTCCGACGTTATCGACTCGTAGTTCCTGCTCGTGTAGCAGGACGAGATACCGAAGATGAGTTTCTTCTTCTGGAGCATCTTCATGGCATTCGTAGCCTTCTTGTAAACGCCCTGTCCGCGCCTGTCGTCGGTCGCGTCTTCCATACCTTCGAGCGATATCGCAGGAACGAAGTTGCCGACTCTCAGCATGTCGTCCGCAAATTCCTCATCGATAAGAGTTCCGTTGGTGAACGAAAGGAAGATGCAGTCGTTGTGCTTCTCGCAGAGCCTGATCAGGTCCTTCTTCCTTACGAGCGGTTCTCCGCCCGTGTATATGTACATGTAAACGCCGAGTTCTTTGCCCTGGCGGATTATATCGTCTATCTCTTCGAACGAAAGGTTGAGCTTGTAGCCGTATTCGGCCGCCCAGCAACCCGTACATTTAAGGTTGCAGGCCGAAGTCGGGTCGAGCAGTATCGCCCAAGGGATGTTACATCCGTATTTCTCCCTGTTTTCGTCCTGTTTTCTCCACCCTATCATGGAAGCGTTGACGAAGAAGTTCGTGAACATCTTCTTCAATACATGCGGATCTACGTCGTGAATAACATGTAAAACGTAGTCGTGGTAAGGATGGTTAGGATCGGTGATGACCTCCCTTATCGTCTCTCTCTGCGTGGTAAAAGTCCCGCGCGAAAGCTTGTCCGCAAGTTTCATTACCTTAGGAAGGTTCTTCTCCGGATCTTTACAGATCTTGTCTATAGTGCGTTCGATCGCGGCTTTTTTGATTGCAGTTGAAATATCCATGATTGCCTCACCCTTTTCTGTCTCCTTCCGACCTGAATATCTCAGATCTTTCTTATAAGTTCCCATAAACACATCATCAGCTCCGACGGCATGAGTTTCGCCGCTATGCGGTGCAGGATCGGTATCGGTCCCGGAAGCGAAACGGGAACTCCCGCCTTGATGTCGTAAAATACGAGCCATGATGTGAACAATGATTCGGATGCAAGGGGAAATCCCTTGATCCTCCCGGCGCCGCCGCTTTTGCGGGCCGTCTCGATAAACTCCGTATCTTTGATCCAATACGGACAAACCGCAGTAACCATTATTTTCTTATGAAAAAGTTCAAGTCTCAATGCCCTGCTGTACCGGTAAAGAAAAGCTTTGCTCGCGGCGTAGATGTTTAAGAACCGGAACGGTTGGAACGCCGCCGTTGAGCAGATCTCGGCTATGTGTGATCCTTCGCTCATATACGGAACGGTTATCTTGGTCATCCCGACCGCCGCCCTGCAGTTCAGATCGATCATCGCCTCTCCGTCCTCCAGGGTCACCTCGTAGATGTCCCCTATCTTTCCCATTCCCGCCGCGTTGATCAGATATCTCACGTCCGGCTTCTCTTCCTCAAGAATTTCGGATAGCTTTCTGAAAGAATCCTTCTCGGTAAGATCGAAAGACATCGGTCTTACAGGCGTCTCGGTCTCCTCATTGAGAGCTTCGAGACGCTCCTTCCTGCGGGCTATCGCCCAGATCTCGTCGAGGTCTTCGTTTTGGTCCAATAGTAGGAGAAGATCCTTTCCGAGTCCGGCGGAAGCTCCGGTAACGATACCGATCTTCTTACCGCGGGCCGTTTTCTCTTTGCTGTCAGAATCGTGGATATCTGCCATGGCTTTTACTTTCCGGAGTTATTCCTGACTGAGCTGTTTTGCCGTAACTTCGAGAGCCGATACGAGGGCGTTGCTTGCCGCCATCATCGCGAAATCGAGCTCATACTCTGCGAGGAGCAACTCATTATTCACACACGAATCGGTGTCTTCGAGCAGGTAACATTCTTTCAGTTCGTTCTTCGCCTTGAAAGCGGCTTCTTTGATCTCAGAAAACGATCCTTCGAGTTTCTTCGATATCCCGTCCTTCGAGTTCCGAAGCCTGTCGCTCAGAGAGGAGTCGATAGTAGCGCACTCAGCCTTAAGCTCTGCGATCTCTTTTTCTATCTCATCGCAGGTCGAAGACTCTCCTATATTGATGCGCGTCCGCATTCTGGATATAGTGTCGTCCATTTCGCGGAGCTTGATCGAAAGGATCTCATGCGCCATTGAAACCAACCTCCTTCTTTGTGGTTATCGTAATTTTACTCCCCGCCCGCAAAGCGTTCAATTAACATAAATAAATGAGTGTAAAGTATCTTTACACTCATCCGCTTATGTTAAAAATTTTACATTTTTTACGATGACGGTAAAAGGTCCCCGTCTAAAGCGAGATCTCGCCGCACAATATCCCGTATATGACCGAAGCTACCTCATCGAGATTGTCCTCCTTCTCTTCCGGCCAGGACTGAAGCACGCCCATAAAAGCATGGCTGTGGTAATTCAGAAAGAGGTCGCGCTCAAGTTCGCTGTATTCTTTGAAATCCCCCGTCTCCCCGATTATCTTCTCAAACAGCCTGTAAATATAGTCTATCATGAGCCGCTCTATCTCCTCCCCGTAGTTCGTCTGTATCCCCTTCACGACGTACGGTCTGATGTTGAGGCCGAGCCTGAAAAAGGATTTTATCACCTCTTCCGGGTTCCCGAGCGAAAGATACTCCTCGAGCATATTGTCTTCCTGCTGCTCGAGCATCCACCTTATGAGATCCGGTATATCCGCAAAATGATAATAAAAGGCCTGCCTCGTTATGTGGCATTCTTCGACTACGTTCGTGACCGTGAGCTTATCCACCTTGTCTTTGAAAATAAGCTTGGTCGCTGCAGCCGCTATATGGTCTTTCATGTCTAAAGCCATTCGTTGCTCCTTCCGAAATAAGCTCCGCGCCGCCCGACGTTATACATCTTTTATTCCATTGATTATACCATGATTCGGGATTTTACAAAATTCCGTTTTCAGTCCTCGAGCCTCGACGATATATAGCCGAACAATATGATGACCGCCATGCCGATCAGCGTTGAGATCTTGAGCGTTTCACCGAAGACGAAAAATCCTATCAGAGGCGAGAGCACGACGCCCGTGTAGTCGAAAAGCGTTATCCTCGACGCTTCGGCGCACGTATAGGCGCGCGTGATGAAGTACTGTCCTCCCGCCGCAAATACGCCTATCAGAAGGAGGTATATCCACTCCCTCTGCGTAGGCGCCACGTAATGCGGTATCATGAGCGGGATCGAGCAGATCGTCGAAAAAGCCGAGAAATAGAAAATGATCACGAGGCCGTTAATGGCTCCCGCCATTTTACCGACCATGGTGTAGGCAAGCCCTCCGAAAAGAGCCGAGCATATGCCGACGATGAACGGGAAGATCCCGGCGTTCATCCCTCCCGAAGGATTTATGACGATCGCCGCGCCGGCAAAGCCGCCGATGACCGTGAGCACCCTCTTCCACGATATCTTCTCTTTAAGTATGAATCCGGCGAAAAAAGTAACGAAAAACGGATTCAGCTTCTGGAGCGTCTGCGCTTCCGCGAGCTGCAGGTGATTGCTCGCATAAAAAACGCATATCACGCCCAGGAACCCGAAGAAGCACCGCATGAACAGAGCCGGCGCCGTGGCCCTGTCGAACGCGATGTTCACGCCCTCTTTTTTCATCATAAAAATGACGAAATTTATCATTATTAGGTTGCGGAAAAACACCTGCTGAAAAAGCGGTATCGCCCCGCCGGACAGCTTCACCATCGTCGCCATGAGCGCGAACGAGCACGAAGCCGTCATCATCGAAATTATCCCTTTCTTTCTGCTTTCGTTAGTAAACCCCTTTGTTTCCATTTTCCTCCCGTTCTTATCTATATCCGCCGGCCGCTCTGATGCAACAGTTTTAATGCATGTCGACCAGCCGCACGGCGAAATTGAAGTACACGATCAGCGACACCGCATCGACTATCGTCGTTATCAGCGGCCCCGCCATTATGGCCGGATCGAGCCTCATCTGTTTGGCGATTATCGGGAGAAGACCTCCCACAACCTTCGCCATTACAACTATTATAATAAGGCTTCCGCAAACCGTAAAGCAAACGCTCGTGTCCACTTTGTCTATAAAATAAAGTCTCGCGAAATTTACCGCGGCGAGCGTCGTCCCGACGAGCAGGCTTATCCGAAGCTCCTTCCACATGACCTTCCCGAAATCCCTCGGAGACAGTTCATGAAGCGCAAGTCCGCGGATTATGAGCGTAGAAGACTGCGAGCCCGCGTTTCCGCCCGTGTCCATAAGCATCGGTATAAAAGATGCCAGCACGACGACGCTGCTGAGGACGACCTCGTACTTTCTTATGATCATCCCGGTAAAAGTCGCGGATATCATCAGAAAGAGAAGCCAGAATATTCTCCTCTTCGCAAGGGTGAACACCCCCTCCTCGAGGTAAGGTCTCTCGCCCGGAGCGAGCGCGTTCATCTTTGCAAAGTCCTCTTCGTGCTCTTCGTTTATTACGCCCAGTATATCATCTACGGTGACTATCCCGACGAGCCTGTGTTCGCCGTCTACTACCGGCATAGCCAGAAATCCGTATTTTGTAAAGGTGTTCGCCGCTTCCTCCCTGTCCTCCGTCGTCGCGAGGAACATATATTTGATATCGGTCAAGTCTGATATCAGTGTGTCCGGAGGAGAAAGTATCAGCTGGCGGATCTCCAGTATCCCCGTGAGTACGCGGTCGTTGTCGGTCACATATATCGTATTTATCGTCTCGCGGTCCATTCCGACGGCGCGGATGTGCTCGATCGCTTCCCCGACGGTGAGCCCCTCTTTGATATCCACGTATTCGGTCGTCATTATGCTCCCGACCGAATCCTCCGGATAATTGAGCAGCGTGTTGATCGTTTTGCTCCTGTCGTCCGGTAGATTCCGAAGCACTCTCTTTACGACGTTGGCCGGCAGTTCCTCTATAAAATCAACCGCGTCGTCAACACAGAGCTTCTCGAATACCTGCGCGAACTCCTCATCCGACAGCTTCTCGACCAGATACTGGCGGTCGACCGGATGCATGTAGGAAAAGACTTCCGCGGCTTTGTCCTTCGGCAGGATCCTGAAAAGAACGATCATGTCGATGTCTTCGAGTTCGTGGAAAAACTCCGCGATATCAACGGCGTTTTCGCCGTTCAGGAAGCTCCTCGCCTCGTAGATCCTGCCTTCTTTTATGAGCCTGATTATTTTTTCCATAATAAAAGACCTCCTTTTTTACGAGAAGGTCTCCTTATGTCTCAACATGCATCTGCGTCGGCAGACCTTCTCATGATAGATTTTTCTGTTGCGTGTACGCGTCTGCTACACCAATGATGATCTGTCATAAGACCCCCCTGCCTTTCGCCATATCAACGTCGCGATAACGTCGCCGCCGATCCCGTCCCGCAATGCGGTCAGGGGCCGGCCTGCTCCGTCGGTCATTCTACCACACATGGATAAAAACGGCAACGCGGCCGAAGAACGGCAATGCGAACTAAGAGCGACAGCGCGGCCGCTATGCGTTTTCGCGGGCGTGTTTCCCGCCGTTTTTAGGGAAGCGGCATCTGAACGTCGTGCCCTCTCCCTCTTTGCTCTCTACGCTTATGCTCCCTTCGTGATGCTCGGCGATATGTTTTACTATCGAAAGCCCGAGTCCGGTGCCGCCCGTTTTTTTCGAGCGCGATTTATCGACGCGGTAAAATCTTTCGAAGATATGCGGTATGCTTTCCTGCGGTATCCCGATGCCGTCGTCGCTTACCGTCACGATCGCGTCGTCTCCGTCTTCTCCGATCCCGACTCTGACGCTGCCGCCTTCCGAGTTGTACTTTATACCGTTGTCGATGAGGTTGTAGATCAGCTCGTCTATCATCATCTCTCCTGCGGTCACTTCAACTTCCGTGTTCCCTCTGAGGCCGACGGATACTCCCTTTTCTTTCGCCTTGTCGCTCAGCGTGCGAACCACGGTGTCGGCGAGGTCATAGAGGTTGAATCTCGTGAAGTTGCGATCCGCCTTTTTCTCGTCGAATTCCGACAGCTCTATTATGTCCTCGATGAGGCCGATCAGCCTGCGGCTCTGGACGTTGATCCGGTCTGCGAAAAAACGGAGGTCTTCGCCTTTTACCGTGCCGTTCGCCATCATTTCGGATGTCGCTGCTATCACCGTCAGCGGCGTCTTAAGCTCGTGAGAAACATTTGCCGAGAATTCCTGCCTCTGCATCTGAGCATATCTGTTCTCCGTCATGCCGATCAGGAAGATCAGTGCGCCCTGGACCTCGCCGTCCTTTTTTACCGGGTTGAGAAGGACCTCGTAATAGTCGTTGCCGGCTTTTATCGCAAAGCGCTCCTCTTTGCCCTCGAGACACGAATGCACTTTTTCGATAAAATTTATGTCCCTGTAGACTTCGATCATTTTACGGCCGGTCATGTCGCCGCTGCCCAGGATGTTCTCGGCGCTCCTGTTAAAAGTCAGGATCTCGCCCGCAACGTTCGTTATTATAAGGCCTTCGCGCATGTTTGTCGCGATCGTCTCGATCGTTTCGGAGCGCTCCTGTATCTCGGCGATCCTGTTCTTGATCTCGGTCTGCTGATTTTTCATCTTCCTCACGAACGGGAGGAGCTCATCATACCCGTTCACATCCGGATCTTCCACGTCCATGCTGTTGATCGGGGCGACGATCCTGTTCGTCAGCTTCTTCGCGGCGATAAAGGCTATTATTACCGATATAGCGAGGCAGAGGAGGAAAAGCGGCAGGAAGTTGTGGAGGAACATCGCGAGGCTCTTTGAAGTCATCGCGAGCCTGAGCACCCTTCCGTCGTTAAGACGGACGGCGTAGTAGTACGAATCCTCTCTAAGCGTGCCCGAAAGGCGTTTGTCGTCTCCCGCACCCGTCTTTAAGGCCTGTTCGACCTCCGGCCTCTTGCCGTGGTTCTCCATTTTGTCGATGTCGGCGAAGTTATCGAAGATCACCGTCCCGTCCGTGTCGATGATCGACACCCTGACGTTCTTGAGCGTGTTCTCCGTCTGCGCCCTGTACTGCTTCGCGAACACGCCTCCCCAAAGTATCGAGAAGACGAGCACCGTCAGCAGTATGATGATACTCATGTATTTGAAGATTTTTTTATTCATCCTCAGTCTCCGATCTTATAACCCACGTTCCTGACGGTTTTTATGTATTCACCGGCAGGTCCGAGTTTCTTTCTCAATGTCTTGATGTGCATGTCGACGGTCCTGCTCTCCGCGATGTAGTCGTATCCCCAGACGGCATCCATGAGTTTGTCCCTGCTGAGCACGATCTCGGCGTTGAGGAGAAGGTAGCGAAGCAGCTCGAATTCCATGAATGTGAGGGCTTTGCCTTCGCCGGAGACGGTGACCGTCCTCTTCTTCGTGTCCATGACGAGATCTTTGCAGCTGAGGATCTCCGCCTCTTCGGACGAGGTGCGGCGGAGGACGGCGTTGATCCTCGCGATCAGCTCCGTTACGCCGAAAGGCTTCGTCACGTAATCGTCGGCGCCGAAGTTGAGGCCTTTTACCTTATCGGATTCGTTCCCTTTTGCCGTGAGCATTATAACGGGCACATCTTCCAGCTTTCTGTTCGCTCTGATTTTTTTGAGGATCGCAAAACCGTCTTCGCCCGGAAGCATTATATCCAAAAGCACGAGGTCGGGACGTATATCGCCGGCCGTTATCTCCGAAAAAAAGCCCGCTCCGTCTTCATATCCCCTGCAGGTAAAACCGGCGCTCTCGAGCGCGTATGCGGTGAGATCCCTTATATCTTCGTCGTCTTCAACGATAAAAATCATTTTTTTGTCGCTGTTCTTGGTAATCAATTTTCATACTCCTTATAAACATCCCTGTTTCCCGTAATGGAGAATACGACCCAGCCCGCGATGTTTACGGCGTGATCTCCGATCCTCTCTAGGTATTTCGCGATCATCATTAGGTCGAGTGCCGTCTCCGCGGAGTTCTCCGTATCTTCCATGATCAATTCTACCAAATCCGAGCGTACTTTGTTAAACAAATTATCGACTTCGTCGTCATCGTCGATGACTTTGTGTGCTGCGACGAGGTCGGTGTTGACGAAGGCGTCGACGCTGTCCGTCACCATCTTCGATGCGGCCGTCGCCATGCGAAGGATGTCTTCGACGGTGCGGAATTCCGGTTTTTTGACCGTGCTGATAACGATCTCAGCAATGTCTGCTGCCTGATCGCCGATACGTTCCATGTCGGTGATCATCTTGAGAGCCGCCGATATCAGGCGCAGGTCTTTTGCGACCGGTTGCTGCTTCAGTAGAAGGCTGAGACAAAGGCGCTCTATCTCTCTTTCCTTTCTGTCGATGACCGCGTCGTACTCGACCGCCATCGTCGCCTTTTCGACGTCTTTTACGATGAGGGCCTCTATCGCGAGCCCTATCGCCTCTTCTATCTCGGCGCCCATCTCGATGAGCTGCTCGTGTAAAGCCTCGAGTTCATAGTCGAACCTGTTCCTCATTTTAACCGAACCTCCCCGTTATATAATCTTCGCAGCGCTTATCTTTAGGTACGGAGAACACCTGCTCCGTCTTTCCGTACTCGACGAGTTCCCCGAGAAGGAAAAACGCCGTGTTGTCGGATATCCTCGTCGCCTGCTGCATGTTATGCGTAACTATGACTACAGTATAGTCTTTCTTGAGCTCAAGGACCAAGTCCTCGATCTTCGATGTCGATATCGGGTCGAGTGCGGAAGTCGGCTCGTCCATAAGGATGACCTCCGGCTGAACGGCCAGGGCCCTCGCGATGCAGATCCTCTGCTGCTGTCCTCCCGAAAGCGACAGGGCGTTCTTCTTGAGCCTGTCTTTTACCTCGTCGAATATCGCCGCGTCTATGAGCGCCTTTTCGACGATCTCATCGAGTTCCGTGTGTGATTTTATCCCGTGTGTCCTCGGTCCGAAAGCGATATTGTCGTATATGCTCATCGGGAACGGATTCGGTTTTTGGAAAACCATACCCACCCTTTTTCTGAGCTCCGTGACATCGTCTATCTTGAAAATATTTTCACCGTCAAGATATATCTCCCCGTCTATATGACAACCTTCGACGAGGTCGTTCATCCTGTTCAGCGTCTTTAAAAGCGTGGATTTCCCGCATCCCGAAGGTCCGATAAAAGCCGTTATCTCTTTTTCCGGGATCTCCATCGAAATCGAGTGGAGCGCCTTAAAATCACCGTACCGGAGCTCGACGTTATGCAAACTTAATTTCTCCATCACTTCACCTCCTTGGTAATTTTTTTAGCGATCGCGCCCGAGAGCGCATTTATCCCGACTACTACGATCAGCAGGATAACGGATGTCGCATACGCCTGATCGGTATGCAGTCCCTCGCACGAAAGAGCGTACATGTGTACCGACAGAGTTCTTCCCGATGCCATTACGCTGCTCGGCACCTGCGCGACTGTTCCGGATGTATATATGAGTGCCGCTGTCTCTCCGACGATCCTTCCTACGGCGAGTATTATACCGGCGAGGATCCCCGGGAAAGCGGCCGGAAGAACTATCCTGAAAACGGTCCTGAGCCGTCCCGCTCCGAGTCCGAATGCTCCCTCTCTGAAGGAGTCGGGCACGGCCTTCAGGCTTTCTTCGGTCGTCCTCATGATCAGAGGAAGTACCATTATAGCCAGGGTAAAAGTACCGGCGAGGAGCGAGAATCCCCACCCGAGCCACGTTACGAAGAACAGGAGTCCGAACAGACCGTAGACTATGGACGGTATCCCCGAAAGCGTCTCCGCCGTTATCCTGACGAGTTTTACGAGCTTGTTTCCGCGCCCCGCGTATTCGACGAGATATATCGCGGTGAAGATCCCGATAGGCACCGATATGAGCAATGCCAGCGCGACCGTCATGAGCGTCGTTATGAGAGCCGGCATGAGCGAAACGTTCTCCGAAGTATATTTCCATTCGAAAAGCGACGGCTTAAGGAACATCACTCCGTTTATAAAAATGTGGGCAAGAAGGAAAATGAGCGCCCCGAATGTCAGTATCGCCGCGACCCAGGTAAAAGTTTTTATCACAGCGTCATAAGCTTTATTGCTCATTTTGCACTCTCCTTCCTAAGCGCGGAGAAGCACAGGTTTATGATCAGTATGAAAATGAACAGAACTACACCCGTTGCAATGAGCGCTTCCCTGTGAAGTCCGGTGGCGTATCCCATTTCGAGGACGATGTTCGCCGTGAGCGTCCTCACCCCTTCGAGCACTCCTCCGGCCATCCTCGCCTGGTTTCCGGCTACCATGATGACGGCCATAGTTTCTCCTATCGCCCTTCCGACTCCAAGTACGACGCCAGCCAGTATTCCCGATTTCGCCGCAGGAAGTATGACCTTCATTACGGATCTTTCGTGGCTCGCGCCGAGGGCGAGCGCACCGTCGTACAGCTCGTCCGGGACCGCCCTTATCGACGTTTCCGTTATGGCTATTATCGTCGGCAGTATCATCAGTCCGAGCAGGATCGATGCCGTAAGGATGCTGCTGCCGTTTCCTCCGAAGGTATTCCTGACGAACGGCACGAGCACGACCATTCCGAAGAAGCCGTATACTACCGACGGTATCCCCGCGAGGAGATCGACCGCAGGCTTAAGAAAAACGTATATGTTCTTCGGACAGATCTTCGCCATAAAAACGGCCGTAAGTATCCCGATCGGCACGCCGAGGATGACAGCTCCCGCCGTTACGTATATGGACCCCATTATCATCGGGAATATCCCGAACTTTGCAGGCACGTTGTTCGGCGCCCACTCTCTGCCTCCGAGAAAATCGAAGACCCCTATCTTCCCCATCGCCGGGAACCCGTGCATGAAGAGGAATAGGCAAATCAGCGCCACCGACAGGATGCCGGTCAGCGCTGATACCATAAATACGGTCTTCATCAATTTCTCTCTTTTTTGTCTTTTGTTCATGTCTTAATGTTTCCCGTATCCGTTTATTCGATTTTTTACGAAACTATTTAACGTCTTCCCAAGTTTTTACCGCTCCCGTGTAGATCTGCTTAAGCATATCGATCGAGATGTCTTTTATCGGGTTGTCCTTGTTTACGATGATAGCGATACCGTCAAGAGCGATAGGCGTAGCTTTGAGCTGGCTCTTCTCTTCGTCTTTGAGGTCTCTCGATGCCATACCGATGTCGCATGTTCCGTCCATCGCAGCCATCATTCCCGCAGTCGAATCGCTCATCTGGATCTCGATCTCAGCGTTAGGATTTACCTTGAGATATGCTTCTTTCAGCTTCTCCATAGTAGGCGTTACCGAAGATGATCCCGCTACCGTGATCTTTCCGGAAGGCTTCGTCGTCTTGAATTCCGGCGCCTTGTCGTCGATAGTGATGCAAGTCTCGGAAACTACCTTCTGTCCGTCCTTCGAGAGTATGAAGTTGATGAAGTCCTGAGAAACTTCGTTAGGATCTCCCTTAGTCGCGATGTTGAAAGGTCTTGCAAGTTTATAGTCACCCTTTTTAACGTTTTCGGCAGTTGCTTCAACGCCGTTTACCTTGATCGCTTTTACCTTGTCGTTGAGCGAACCGAGCGAGATGTATCCGATAGCGTTTCCGTCGTTTTCAACATTCGTCATAGCGACATCCGTCTTGTTTGCGATTACAGCATCCGCAGTCGTCTTGTCGGTCTTGTTTCCGGCCGCATCCTTCTCCTCAACTCCGGTCAGCTCGATGAACGCTCCGCGCGTTCCGCTTCCGTCTTCCCTCGATACGACAGTAATGTCTCCTTTTCCGGCGTTTGACGCCGTTGCTCCGCATCCTACCATGGCGAATCCCGCAAGTATCATCATGCAGACAGCAAGTACACGTTTACCGTTTTTCTTCATGTCTTCCTCCAATTCAGTTATTTGATTTATTCGGCACCGTCATATTAAAGTAGGGCTGTAAAAATCAAATGTTTGGATATGTAAAAATCGCGTAAAATCGCAGCACATAATAAAAAAGCCTTAAAATCGCGTGATTTCAGGCTTTTGAGATTTCCCCGCATCGGTAAAAATTTCTCTTTTACTTGTTTTTATTTTTCCAGGCCGTCTTATTGTACAGACAAATGTCCCCCAAAACGCACCTTTCGCACTCCGGTTTTCTGGCGATACAGCACCGCCTTCCGTGGAAGATGAGAAGATGATGCGCCCTCGTCCACCTGTCCTCCGGCAGGATCTTCATCAGCGCCTCCTCCGTTTTGAGAGGATCGGGTGCCGCGGCGAGCCCTATCCTGTTCGACACGCGAAATACGTGCGTATCGACGGCGATCTTCTGCGCGCCGAAAGCTTCCGCCATGACGACGTTCGCCGTCTTTCTACCCACCCCCGGGAGCTTGATGAGCTCATCGAAATCAGCCGGGACTTTTCCGCCGTAGTTTTCTTCTATCATAGCGGCCGTCTTTCTGATGTTCACCGCCTTCGTTTTATATAGGCCGATCGACTTTATTATCTCTTCTATATCTTTTATCTCGGCTGCGGCGAGATCGGCGGGACAGGGATATCTGTCGAAAAGTATCGGCGTCACTTTGTTGACGCTGACATCCGTCGTCTGAGCCGAGAGCATGACGGCTGTGAGGAGAGAAAACTCGGACCTGTAGTCGAGCGCGCATCCCGCGTCGGGGTATTCGGCGTCGAGGAGGTCCAAAACTTTTACCGCATCCTTCTTCGAGAGTGTCTTCCTTTTGTTTTTTCCTTTGTTTTTTCCTTTTTCTTCGTTCATTTTACCATGCAAATCTTGACAAAATATGTCAGGGTTGTATTATTGTATACAAATAGGCAAATGCCTGTTCGGATCTTTTTATATTTTAACACGAATCACCGATAAACGATGCGGTTTTGCACATTTTCCGCGAGGAGGAAATATGAGCGTCAAAGACATCAAAGAAGATAACAGCACGAAGCCTCTGTCCGACGACCTTTTCGTCATGCTCGAGCGTGCTATCCTTTCCGGCGAGCTGAAGCCGGATCAGAAACTTACGGAACAGTCGATCTGCAAGAAGTACAAGGTCAGCAGGACGCCCGTGCGTGAAGCGCTGCGTCAGCTGGAATTTGACGGTCTTATAGAGAACATCCCGAACCGCGGCGCTTATGTCATCGGTCTCACCCAGCGCGATATCTCGGATCTGTTCGACATGAGGAGCATTTTCGAGGTGCAGGCCGTGATGTGGGCGATCGAGAGGATGACGAACGAAGAGATCGAAGCTCTCCGCGAGACGATCGAATTCATGGAGTTCTACACGCTCAAGGACGACGCGGAAAAAGTCATGTATTTCAACACCGTGTTCCACAACATAATCTACATCGGGACGAAAAATAAAATGCTGAGGAAGACCCTTTCGTCTTACCAGAAGCATTTGAAGTACTCGGCTCCGCCGAAGACGTACACGAACGATTACCTGCAGATGATCCTCAAAGAACACCAGCAGATCTTCAAGGCGCTCGAAAGGCGCAACGTCGCCGCCGGTAAAAGAGCGATGGAATATCACATGAGGCACTCCAAACTGCGCAGGATGGCGAAGGTGCTCACCGAATAAAATGTCCGAACTCTACCGAACCGTGACAAGAAGCGATTACGACGGTGTATACAACAGCTTTTCGCTGTCGCACGTTGTTATAGTGCTTCTGTTTTTCGCCGGTTTCGTCGCGATAATACAGATATCGAAGAATGCGAATCTAAGATACTCGCTCGGCGCGCTCGAGCGGGTTTTTTTGATGCTCATGGCAGCATCGCAGCTCGCCTATTTCATCTGGTACGGGATCTCCGGCGCCGGCGGAGACAAGTGGCCGCTTTACGCCTGCCGAATGGCGGCCGTCCTTCTGTTCTTCAGCTACTTCATCGATATCCCTCCGATCACGCATTTCGCGACTTTTACCGCGCTGTACGGCGGGATCAGTTCGGTGTTCTGGTCGACGCCGAAACCTTTTGCGTTCCCGCACATAACGCGCATCGCTTTTTTCGGTACGCACATATTCCTCGCCTATGCCGCCCTTCTCCGGATAATCCTGCACGACGATAAATTCGGTAAGCGCGAGCTCCTGCAGGCCGAAGGCGTCAATCTCTGCATGATCGCAGGCGTTCTCGTGCTCGATATCAAATTCGATTGGAACTACATGTTCCTTCTCACCCCGCAGCTCCCGTCCCCTGTCAGCGTCATCGGAAACGAAGTCGTTTGGCAGGTCATGATGACCGCGTTCGTAGTTTGCGTGTACATCTTCGCCGTATGGGCTTCGTGGTTCTTCTCTTCGTGGCTGCAAAAACGATACGGTCCCGGCGCTTTCAAAGGAAATGTCATAGAAAAGAAAGACACCCGTTAGGGTGCCTTTTGATCATATCTGTTTTGTACCGATCCTTTCAGATCATTCTTCGTCCCTGCCGTGAGGTACGTGCAGGGTATCACCGCTCCTCGCGAGCTCTTCCTGGACCTCGTCCGCCACCTCACGGAATATCCCGCGCGCTTCCTCTTCCGCTTCCTTAAGCTGCTTTATGCGGCGCTTTTCTTCCTTCTTCAGGATGCGCTCTATCTCCGCGCGCTTCCTCTTGTCCTCTCTCTCCGCCTGCTTCTCGCTCTTCTCCTGAATCTTGGCCTCCTTCTTCGTCAAAGATATGATGCCGGCCGTCTCCTTATCGACCTTCCTGTCCTCCTTGCGGGCTTTCTTGACGGCCTTCCTGTCGGTCTTCATCTTCGGTGGCCTTACGACTCCGAGATCTCGCTCGTCGCGGTGCGTCCGCTCGACCGGTTCCGATCCGTGGAGCTCGTCCACCGTGAAGCCGGCACGCTTCATTTTTACCCCGATCCACTCCGTTATATCGTCTATGATCGCCGCCCTCATTTTACTGTGGAGAAGATCGTGGAGGGCGTTTTTATAGATTTTTACCGAGACCTCATTGTTCCCGTTTTCCGTAAGATCGGCTGCGCATTTTCTCGCGGCGTCACCGAAATCTCCGAGGACGTCCTCCGTTCCGCCTATGACGAGAACGGGTATGTCCGGCATGTGAGACAGATACCATTTATCCTGAAGGCCTCTGATCATGTTCACGATCTCGAGATAGCCCGATGCCGTCATCGGGAAGCCGCAGTTGACGTCTTCCGTATATTTCTTAAGCTCCTCTTCGTCCGCCGTTACCCAGTAGTTGTTGTTCGAAGGATCGGAGCCCGGCATCTTCGCAACGGGCAGCATGAGGTTGTGGACCATAGTGGAAACGGTGTTGTACCCGTTGATCCTCACGGTGTTCCCCGCCGCAAGAAGTAGGGCCGATACGCCGTACGGCACGGCGAGCGGTGCGATAAGGATGAGCATGTCTATGCGGTCGTATGCGACGGCATAGTGTTCCGCCATGATCGCGCCCATTCCCACGCCGACCATTATGACGGGGATGTCCCCGTGCTCCTTTTTGATGTTGCGGCGCAGGGTGACGATATCTTCGAGCACATATTTTGCGCCGTCGTCTTTCATCGCGAAAGCGCCCCGGTGCCCCTGTTTGCTCTGGCCCATGCCGACGATGTCGTCTATATATACGTTGTAATTCCTGTCGTTTAAATCTGCCGTGAATTCCGAATAACGCCCGCCGTGATCCGACATGTCATGCAGGATGATGACCGCAGCATCCGGATCCTCAACGGAAAAAGTCCGCGAAAAAAGCTGTCCCTCTCCGTTGCTCGCGCGCCTGTAATATTCCTTCTTAGTAACTTCTGCCATTCCGTCCTCCGGTGTTTTGAACCGTGTATGCAAGCGATGCCGGCCGCACCGCAAAATACTCAAGCGATACCGGCCGCATCGCAAACGTTCCGTATAGCGGTCGGGCGACTTACGCATGTCGAAAGCCGCCTCGAAACCAATAAGTATTATATATTATTTTACGTCAAAGTTCAATTTACCGTCGCTCACGCCGATCGTCACCGTGTTTCCGTCAGTCACCTTTCCGGCGATGATCTCGGTCGCTATCTCGTTCTCGATGTTGTGCTGTATGTACCTTTTTACCGGGCGGGCGCCGTAGACTTCATCGTAAGCATCTTTTGCGATAAAAGTTTTAGCCTCGTCCGTGAGCTCGATCTTTATACCCCGCTCTTTGAGTTTTTCCGCCACTTCATCTACCATGAGGACTACGATCTTTCCGATCTCGTCGGTCGTGAGGGCCTTGAACCTTATGATGTCGTCTATCCTGTTCAGGAACTCCGGTCTGAAGAAGGATCTCAGCTGATCGTACGGCAGGTTCGATGTCATTATGACGATCGTATTCTTGAAGTTTACCGTTCTTCCCTTATTGTCAGTAAGCCTTCCGTCGTCGAGAAGCTGGAGCAAAATATTGAAGACATCCGGGTGCGCTTTCTCGATCTCGTCGAGAAGTATGACGCTGTACGGCTTTCTCCGTACTGCTTTAGTTAGCTGTCCGCCTTCTTCATATCCGATATATCCCGGAGGCGCTCCTACGAGCCTTGAAACGGAGTGCTTCTCCATGTACTCGGACATGTCTATCCTTATGAGGTTCTTTTCGGTGTCGAAAAGCGTCCTGCAGAGCGTCTTTGCAAGCTCCGTCTTTCCTACGCCCGTAGGTCCGAGGAAGAGGAACGAACCGACCGGTCTGTTCTCGTCCTTGAGTCCCGATCTCGCCCTCAGTATCGCGGCCGTTACAGCTGAAACAGCTTCGTCCTGACCGATGACGCGCTCGTGGAGAATGTCTTCGAGCCCGAGGAGTTTTTCCCTCTCCGTCTCAGCAAGCTTTTCTACAGGTATACCCGTCCACTCCGATATGACGGATCTTATCTCGTCTTCGCCGACTTCCTCGCGGAGGAGCCTGTTCTCGCCCGTCTTCTCGACAGCTTCTTTCAGTTCTTCGAGGTCTTTCTCGAGGGCCGGAAGATCGCCGTATTTGAGTTTTGCGAGGCGCTCGAGGTCGTAAGCCCTTTCGGCGTTCTCGATCTCGTGCCTGATCTCATCGATCTCGCGCTTCTTCTCTTTTATCATCTTGATGCCGGCCTTCTCGTTTTTCCAGCGGGCGGTCAAAGCATCGTTCTCCTCTTTGAGGTCCGCGAGCTCCCCGCTTATCGTTTGGAGCCTCGCCTCGGACGCCTTGTCGTGCTCTTTGGAAAGCGCCTGCTTTTCTATTTCGAGCTGCATTATTTTTCTCGATATGGAGTCGAGCTCGGCAGGCATGCTGTCGATCTCCGTCCTTATCCTCGAAGCTGCTTCGTCCATGAGGTCTATCGCCTTGTCCGGCAGGAACCTGTCGCTGATGTAGCGGTTGGAAAGGACGGCGCACGCTATGAGCGCGTTGTCCGATATCCTAACGCCGTGGTGGATCTCAAACTTCTCTTTGAGTCCCCTCAAAATGGATATCGTGTCCTCGACCGTCGGCTCGTCGATCATTATCTTCTGGAACCTTCTCTCGAGAGCGGCGTCCTTTTCTATGTACTTCCTGTATTCGTCCAAAGTCGTAGCGCCGATGCAGTGGAGTTCTCCCCTCGCGAGTTTCGGTTTGAGGAGGTTGCCCGCGTCCATCGCGCCTTCGGCCGCTCCCGCTCCGACGATGTTATGTATCTCGTCGATAAAAAGTATTATCCTTCCTTCCGACTTATCGATCTCGTTCAGGACGGCCTTGAGACGTTCTTCGAATTCTCCCCTGTACTTAGCGCCCGCTATGAGCGATCCCATGTCGAGCGAAAATACGGTCTTGTCCTTCAGGTTTTCGGGAACGTCGCCCTTGAAGATCCTCTGTGCGAGGCCTTCTACGACGGCCGTCTTTCCGACTCCAGGCTCACCTATGAGTACCGGGTTGTTCTTCGTCCTTCTGGAAAGGATCTCGACAGCCCTTCTGATCTCCCTGTCTCTTCCTATTACCGGATCGAGTTTTCCCATTCTCGCCGCTTCGACGAGGTCGGTACCGTATTTATTGAGAGCATCGTAGCTGTCTTCAGGGTTCGCGTTCACGACCCTCTGATTTCCTCTTACCATAGTAAGCGCCTTTAGAAATTCATCTTTATTGATCCCGTATGCTGAAAGGAGATCCTTCGTCGCCGCATTATTTTCGTCTATTATCGCGATATATGCGTGCTCGACGCTGACGTATTCGTCCTTCATGTCTGACGCGAGCTTCTCCGCGGCGATAAGCACCTTATTGAGGCGCGCGGAAGTATACGGCTGCATGTTTTCGCCGCTTACCTTTGGGATCTTATCGAGCTTGATAGCGAGGTCGTCGCGAAGCGCACTCACGTTCACGTTCATCGCCTCGAGCAGTTTCGGTATGAGTCCCTCTCTGTCGCTCAGTATCGCATAATGGAGGTGCTCTACGTCGATCATCTGATTTCCGTTCGATATCGCAGTGTTCTGCGCATCCATGAGCGCAGCCTGCATTTTCTGCGTGTATTTTTCTATGTTCATCTAATCACCCTCCGATCTTTGTCGTATTTACCCTTTTATGGATATATATTAGCACTCTCTGATAGAGAGTGCCAGTCTTTTTTTACTTTTTACCAAAATTTTTTCGAGGATAAAAAGATTTTACCGTGAAAGGCGCTAAAAAACGGGCTTCCGCCCGCTTTTACCCCTAAAAGTCCTACATGATTATGCGCATGTAAAGCATATTGTAGATCACGTTGACGCACGGGATCAGGATCTTGTCGATCACACCCGTCAGCAACAGCACGAGTAGGATCAGGAACCCCTTGCTGTAGATATTGTAATACGCTTCCGTGTTCTTGAAGCCGAATATCAGGCTCACTATCTCGAAGCCGTCCAGTGGCGGAACGGGCATGAGGTTAAAAACGGCCAGCACGATGTTTATCATCATGGCGTCGTTCAGGATCGTGAGCCATACGCCCGATGCCGAGGCCGGATCCGGGATCATTTTTAAAATAAAAGCCAGTACGACAGCGAGTATCAGGTTCATCGTTATCCCCGCTACGGACACGAGCAGCTCGTCGCGCCTCGGATGCCTGTAGTAGCGCGGATCGATCTCGACCGGTTTTCCCCAGCCGAAGCCGGCTACCATGAGAGCTATAAAACCCATAGGGTCTATGTGCGCCGCAGGGTTGAGGCTGACGCGCCCCTGCTGCTTCGGCGTCGGATCTCCGAGCTTGTATGAGATCCGGGCGTGCGCGAACTCGTGGAACGAGAGCGCTATTATTATCCCCGGCAAAAGGAGGAGCATCTGACCGAAATATTCAGCCGGATGCGACATTCCCCTATTTACGAAGTTCATGCCGACGAGCAGTATTATAAGTATTATCGTGGCGGGATCAAAAAATCTCTTCATTCACTGATATCTCCGTTAAAACTAAAGGATCTCCATCAAAAATTAGAGGATCTCCGTCAAAAGTCTCGACACCGACTCCAGCATGTGCTGGAAAATGTCGACGTTCTCCCTGTCCTTCGCCGTATATTCGACCGAAGATTTGATATCGTTCATAAAAGTCTCTTCCATTTCGGCCGCGAACTTCCTGTCATATACGAACGCGTTCGTCTCAAAGTTGAGCCTGAAACTCCTTATATCGAAGTTTGCGGAACCGACGGTCCCGACCTCCCCGTCAACGACGAGCGTCTTCGCGTGGAGGAAACCTTTTTTGTATATGTACACCTTCGCACCCGCTTTTATAAGCTCACCGGCATTCGCGAGCGTCGTCCAGTAGACGAACGGGTGGTCCGGCTGCCGCGGTATCATTATCCTTACATCTACGCCCGACTGCGCCGCCATGACGAGTGAATCCATCATCGCCCTGTCCGGCACGAGGTACGGCGTCTGCAGATATATCGTCTTTTTAGCATAGGTGATCATCTTCATCAGGGAGTGTTTTATCTCCTCTTTGCTGGACTCAGGCCCCGAAGACACGACCTGCACCGGCATGTCGCCCGCTTTTTCGCCCTCCTCGGTGATGCTCTTCATCGACTCCGCGAGTATGTCGACCTTTTCGCCGGACGCGAACCTCCAGTCGAAGAAAAACCTCGCCGTCATCGACATTACCGCATCGCCCGTTATCCTTATGTGGCAGTCGCGCCAATATCCGAACTTCTTCTTGTATCCGAGGTACTCCCTCGCCATGTTGAATCCGCCCGTATACGCGATCCTATCGTCGATTATCGCGATCTTTCTGTGGTTGCGGTAATTGAGCCGCAGCTGTATGAGTCTCATGAAAGGCTTAAAGAAGAACGCATACTTTCCGCCCGCCTCTCTGAACTTCTTGAGCTTGAAGCGGTTGATCTGCTTACTTCCGAGCGCATCCATAAGGAGCCTCACCTCGACCCCCTCCTCCGCCTTCTTCGTCAGAAGATCGATCAGCTTCCTACCGACGGCATCGTCCTTGATGATGAAGTACATGATGTTGATCCTGTGCTCGGCGTGCCTTATATCCTCCATAAGCCTGTGGTACTTCAGCTTTCCGTCGCTTATCAGCTCGACGTTGTTGTTCGCCGTCAGGAGCGCCCCGCCGTAACTCTGGTTCAGTCTGATCATGTGCGACCACTTCCGCGTCACCTCGCTCGGATAGAAATAGTCCCTCTCGCCCATCATATCCATTTGATACGACAGGAGAAAATCGACCCTTTCCATTTCCTTGTCCTGCATCCTGTAGAGCTTGCTCTGCGCGATATGCTGCGAAAAAATTATATAAAGGACGAGTCCCACGACGGGCAGGAGATAGAGCATCATTATCCACGCCATCGACGCCGACGGCTCCTTTTTATCGATGAAAATTATCCCCATCGCGATGATGAAGTTCAGTATGTACACGACTCCGATAAAATCATTGATAAAATGTGACATTCACTATACCTCTTTCCCGTTGAGACTGAACGTCTTGCTTTCCGTTATTTTTACCCGGGCGATCGTCCCCACGATCTCATCTTCGGTTTTTTCGCTGTAAAAATTGACGAGCTTGAATCCGTCGGTCCTCCCGGTATAAAAATTTTCATCCTTCCGGCTCGTTCCGTCGACGAGCACATCGACCGTCTTTCCTTCCAGCTCTTTGTTTTTCCGAAGAGAACATTCGTTTATGACGGCGTTGAGGCGCTCGAGCCTTTCGTGCTTCTCATCGTACGTGAGCTGTTCATCGAACCTCGTTGCGGGAGTCCCCTCCCTCGGCGAGTATATGAACGTAAAAGCCGCGTCGTACCCGACTTCCCGCGCGAGCGAGACCGTCCGGTCGAAATCCTCTTCCGTCTCTCCCGGAAACCCGACTATTATATCCGTCGTTATCGCAATTTCCGGCGACGCCTCCCTCAGCTTCCGTATTATCTCCATGTAGCGAGCCCTGTCGTAGTGCCTGTTCATCCTCTTAAGAATCTCATCGCTCCCCGACTGGACCGGCAGGTGGATATGATTCGAAAGCTTAGAACATTCCGCATAGCACGATATGAGGTCGTCCGAGATGTCCTTCGGATGCGAGGTCATGAACCTCAGTCTCTCGAGTCCTTCGATCTTATCGAGCGCCCTTATGAGGTCGGCGAACGTCGCTCCTTCGGGGTCCCTGAACGAGTTGACGTTCTGGCCGAGGAGCATTATCTCTTTTACGCCGTCGCCCGCGAGCTCTATGGCTTCCTGTTTTACGGAACGGAGCGTCCTGCTCTTTTCCCTTCCCCTCGTGTAAGGCACGATGCAGTACGTGCAGTAGTTGTTGCAGCCGTACGTGATGTTTATGAGGGCCTTGTGGGAGTGGAGCCTTTTGGAGGCCGTTTCGGAAGGGAGATCCTCGGTGTCTTTAAGGATCGCGACCTGTTTCTTGCCCGTCGTGAGCCTTTTTTCCAAAAGAGAGCGGAACTCATCGATAGTATGAGTTCCGAAAATGATGTCTACCCAGGAGAACTGCTCTTTTATGCGGTCCACGATCCTCTTTTGCTGCGGCATGCATCCGCATACGCACATTATGAAATCGGGATCGGCCTTTTTTCTGCGTTTGAACTGGCCGAGCATGCCGAAAAAGCGCTTGTCCGCGTGCTCCCTGATGCTACAGGTGTTCATGACGACGACATCCGCATCGTAAGGATCGTCACACGCCGCGTAGCCCATTGCTTCGAGGGTCGCGGCGAGTTTCTCCGAGTCGTGCTCGTTCATCTGACAACCGTATGTGATTATATGGTATCGCTTCATCTATTATTTTTCTTCCTTCTTGTCGCGCTCCATAAGCATAGGCACGATCTCGTCGACCGTGAGTCCCTCTTCGACGATGCCGTATATCGCAGAGTTGATAGGCATCTCGACGTCGTTCTTTTCGGCGAGTTCCTTTGTCGCTTTTACCGTGTAATATCCCTCTACGATGCCGCCCGCTTTTTCGAGGGCTTCCTTAGGATCCATGCCGCCTCCGACGAGTTTACCGAAGCGCCTGTTCCTCGAGAGGTCGGAATCGCACGTCACCATGAGGTCGCCGATGCCGGAAAGTCCCGCGAATGTCTCCCTCTTCGCGCCCAGTTTTACTCCGAGAGCCGATATCTCGTGAAGGCCTCGCGTCACGAGGGCTGCTTTGGCGTTGTCTCCGAAATCCATTCCGTCGGAAATGCCCGTACCGATCGCTATTACGTTCTTGAGCGCGCCGCCGAGCTCTACACCCTTGAGGTCTCTGCCCGTGTACACCCTGAATTTTCCGTTCATCAGAACGTCCTGTATCTCTTTCGCCGCATTTTCATCTTCGGATGCAACAACTACCGTTGCAGGGTCGTTCTTTGCGATCTCTTCCGCGTGAGACGGCCCGGAAAGAGCCACATACCTGTTCTTCGGGAGTTCTTCCGCGGCTATCTCGTGCATCAGCTTGTGCGTGCCGATCTCGATACCTTTGGCGAGATTGACGACTATCGTGTTTTTATCGAGATATTTCGATGCCTTCTTGGCGACCGATCTGAACTGCTGGGCCGGTACCGCAAAAATAACGATGTCCCTGCCGCTCGCAGCCGTCTTTATGTAATTCGTATATTTTATCTTGTCGGAAAGGATATAGCCCGGCAGGTGCTTCTCGTTGATGTTCGTCTCCTTCATCCTGTCGAGGGCGTCCTTGTCCCTTCCCCACAGCATGACGTAATGACCGTTGTGGGCAGCGAGATTTGCCATGGCCGTTCCGAAGCTGCCGTTTCCGATAACGGCGATCTTCTTTTTGTCGGCCGTCTTGATCTTCGGCTTCTTTTCGTCTTTATAGTAGTCGACCGGTTCAGCCGTCACACCTGATATCGTGGCAGGTCCCGCGATGACCGATCCCGAAGCCGCGCCTGCGGCGGAAGTCTGTCCCGGAAAAGCGCCTGCGCCTGCAGTCTGCCCCGCGCCTGCGGCATCCTCTGATCCCGTTTCGGAACCTATTCCTTCTTTGATGTCGAGCACCTTATCCTTTACCGGCTCGAAAGAGATATCCCCTTCTTCGCCGTTCATCAGCCTTTTTATATTCGTGCGATGCCTAATGATTATGAGTGCCGATATCACGAGCGACACCGGCAGGAACTGCGGATAGTAGAAAAACACGAGTATCGGATACGATACGGCCGCGAAGATCGAACCTACCGAAACCTTGCGCGACGATCCCGCAGCTATGGCGGCTATCACCAGGGCTGCGAACGCGCTCGGCCAGTCGACCGCCCACGCCGCGCCGAAGGAAGTCGCGACTCCCTTCCCGCCTTTGAATTTGTAAAGGATCGGATAGTCGTGTCCGATAACGACAGCGACCATCGCGAGCTCCGCGCCGAGGAATCCGAGGTGATGCGAACAGATCTTTACGGCGATGAAGCCCTTCGCCACATCGATCACCAAAGTGAAAAGCGCGGCCTTGAGGCCCAGGTTCCGGAGCACGTTCGTAGTGCCCGCGTTCCCGCTTCCGACCTTCTTGATGTCGACGCCGTACATACGGCCCACCATGGTCGCCGGCGAAATATTACCTATCAGATAGGCGATCGCAGTTAAACAAATGATCTTAAAAGTGTACATCTCACATCTCCTTCTTCTCGTTAAAAACGAATTTTACGGATGTCCCTTCGAAATCGTACGCCTCTCTCAGCCTGTTTTCCAGGTACCTCGCGTACGAAAAATGCATGAGCTTCCTCGAGTTTATATTTATCGAGAAAAGCGGCGGCTTCGTGCCGATCTGCGCCCCGTAATATATCTTCAGCGCCTTTCCCTTGTCGGTCGGCGGCTGATTTATCATCACGGCGTCCTCGAGTATGCTGTTCAGCTTGCCCGTCGGTATGCGCCTCTCCCTTATCGCAGCGATCTTCGCCGTCTTCTCCATTATGTCCTTGAGCCTCTTGTGCTGCAGTACCGAAACGAAAAGCACGGGTGCGTATGAGGCAAAAAGGAGTTCGCCTTTTATCTTTTTCTCGAAGTCGCGCATGGTATTCGTCTCTTTTTGCACGAGATCCCACTTGTTGACGACTATCATCAGGCCTTTTCCCGCCTCGTGTGCGATACCGGCGATCTTTTTATCCTGCTCGGTCACGCCTTCCGTCGCATCGAGCATGAGTATGCAGACGTCGCACCGCTCGATCGCGGTCACCGCCCTGACGACGCTGTACTTCTCGATGTTGTCGCTGACACGGCTCCGTCTCCTGATGCCGGCGGTATCTATAAGTATATACTTCCCGCCTTCGTATTCAAACGGCGTATCTATCGAATCCCTCGTCGTTCCCGCGACCGACGAAACGATGACTCGCTTTTCTTCGGTCAGGGCGTTCACGAGCGATGACTTCCCGACGTTCGGCTTTCCTATTATCGCGATCCTTACGGCATCGTCGTACTCACCTTCCTCAGGCGGCGGGAATCCCTCGACAACCTCGTCTAAAAGGTCACCCATGTTCAGCATGTTCGCTGCACTGATCGGTATCGGCTCTCCGAGGCCGAGCTCGTAAAAATCGTAGAGCGTTTCCGACATTTTACGCGGTGCGTCTATCTTGTTCACGACGAGTATGACTTTTTTACCCGTCCTCCGTAAAATCTCGGCAACGGCGGCGTCAGCGGATGTCAGCCCCTCTTTTCCGTCCGTCATAAAAAGTATCACGTCCGCCATGTCTATGGCTGTCAGCGCCTGTTCCTTGATGTATCCGAGCATCGGATCGTCCGATCCGTCGTCGATACCGCCCGTGTCAATAACGGCAAAAGCCCTGCCGTTCCAGTCGGTCTCGGCGTAAATCCTGTCCCTGGTCACGCCCGGGACGTCCTCGACGATCGCCTTTCGTTCACCTATAAGTCTGTTGAAAAAAGTGGATTTGCCGACATTCGGCCTTCCCACTATCGCGAGTACCGGTTTACTCATCGAAAATACCCTCCGCAAATTCCTTGGCATCGAACGCCTTCAGGTCTTCTATGCCCTCTCCTGCTCCTACGAATTTGATCGGAAGATCGAACTCGTCCGTCACGGTTATTGCGATGCCGCCTCTCGCAGTGCCGTCCATTTTCGTCAGGATCACTCCCGTGAGATCAGAGACCTCCGAAAACTCCTTCGCCTGGCTCACGGCGTTCTTACCCGTCGTGGCGTCGAGGACGAGAAGCGTCTCCCTGTCGGCTTCCGGATATTCCCTCGAAATTATCTTATCCATCTTCTCGAGCTCTCTCATGAGGTTCGACTTGTTCTGCAGGCGGCCCGCCGTGTCGCAGATGAGAACGTCCGTACCCGACGCTTTTGCGGCCTGTATCGAGTCGTATATGACCGCCGCGGGATCAGTCCCCTCAGGCTGCCTTATTACCCTGACGTCGCTCCTCTTTCCCCACTCAGCAAGCTGCTCCGCTGCGGCTGCCCTGAAAGTATCGGCCGCGGCAAGCATCACCGTTCGCCCGTCTTTCTTACATATGTGGGCGATCTTCCCGATCGAGGTGGTCTTTCCTCCGCCGTTTATACCGATCATCAGTATCACGAGCGGATCTTTCTTTGAAAGCGCGTTCCTCTCGCCCTTATCGACTAACTTCTCGATTATCGCTTCGAGCTCCTTCTTCACCTCTTCGGGCCTTGTGATATACCTCTCGTTAACGCTCTTTCTGAGCTCTTCCATTATCTTTTCGGTCGTTTCCATGCCGATGTCGGCGACTATGAGCGACTCCTCGAGCTCCTCTAAAAATTCCTCGTCGAGGTTCGGATTTCCGACTATGACATTACCGATGCGCTCGGCAAGTTTCTGAAATGTCTTTTTCTCTTTGAATAATCCCATTCTTATTTCTCCGTGAGAAGATCGTCGCTGTATTTAAGCGATAAGATCTTCGATATACCCTGTTCCGGCATCGTTATGCCGTACAGAACGTCCGCCCGCTCCATGGTCGCCTTCTGGTGCGTGATGAGGGCGAACTGGACCTCGTTGAAGTTGTTCAGGTATTCCAGGAAGCGCTCTATGTTCGCATCGTCGAGCGCCGCCTCGATCTCGTCGAGTATGCAGAACGGCGTCGGTTTTGCCTTGAGGACGGCGAACATAAGGGCTATGGCCGTGAGCGTCTTCTCGCCTCCGGACATCAGATTTATGTTCGTGAGTTTCTTGCCCGGAGGCTGTACGACGATCTCGATGCCCGATCCGAGCGGATCGTTTTCGTCTTCAAGCCTCAGCTCTGCCGTGCCGCCCCCGAAAAGCGCCTTGAAGCTCTCCTCGAAGTATATGACCACTTTGTCGAAGTTCTCTTTGAACTGCTGTTTTATCTTGCGGTCCATGTTCGAGATTATACCCTCGAGTTCTCCCATCGCGGTCGTGATATCGCGCTCCTGGCCCGTCATGAATTCGTATCGCTTGCTTACCTGTTTGTACTCCTCGATGGACGAGATGTTGACGTCGCCGAGTTCAGCCATCCTGACTTTTATTTCGGACGATTCCCGCTTCGCCGGGGTGATCTTGAAGTCGTCCGCCCTCATATCGCAGGCTTCCGCGAAAGATACCTCGAAGTCCTCCCAGAGCTTTTCCTTCTGTGTGTTGAAAAGGGTCTCGTTCCTCGTTCGTTTTATCTCGACGTTGTACTTCTCGCTGTTGAGGGATTCGGTCTTCCTCGCGCATTCCTTCTGCGCCGCCAGCGTTTCCGAATCGTTCATCTTGTTCTGTTCGATCGCTTCATCGAGCTCTTTGAGCCTGTCTTCAAGGGCTTTCTTCTCTTCGCGGAGTTCGCCGGCCTTTGCGTCCGAATCTTCTCCGGAAGTCTCGAGGAGCTTTTTCTCGCGCCTGAGATCCTCTATTTCGCTCTCATTCTCCTCGATGCCGTATTCGAGATCGGATATCGTGTCGCGCACCCTCTCGATGAGCTCGTTCAGTCCGAGCCTTGCGGTGTTGTGCTCGTTTTCCGCGAGCCTGTTTTGCATGACCTCCTGCTCGATATCCTCGATCTCGCCGTCGTAGCCGCCTTCGCGGCTCAGCATCGTTTCTATCTCGGTCTCTAATTCTTTGCTTTCCGCTTCGAGCTTCCCGACAGTTTCCTTGTAATCGTCAGACATGGATATCGTCCGCTCGATATCGGAATCGAGGTTTACGAGCTCCGTGTCCCTCCTGTCGCTCGCACCGTCGGCGTCGGCTATGAGTGACTCGAGGTGTTCCTTTTCGCTTCTCAGTACGCCGAGCTCGACTTCGGCCGATCCGATCTTTCCGTATGAATCCGCCCTTTCGGATTTCAGTTCCGCGATCTCCATTCTCGCCTTATCGGCGTCCTTCTCGAGAGACGCGAGCTTCTTCCTCATCTCATCTACGGCATCGGAAAGAGTCTCGATCTCCTTCTTCCTTTCGAGAAGGTTCGCGGTCTTGTTCCTGTATCTTCCGCCGGTAACGGCACCGCTCGAATTGATGATCTCGCCGTCAAGCGTAACGATGCGGCATCCGCGCGTATCGGACTTCGATATCCTTACGGCATCGTCCATGTCGTCTGCAAGGATCGTCCTTCCGAGGAGATATTCGACGATCGCTTCGTAGCGCCCGTCGCACTTTACCTTTTCCGAAGCGAGGGAGATGTATCCCTTCGCATTTTTTATCTCGTTTCCGAGGGAAACCGGCCTCGCTTTTATAGTCGCCACAGGAAGGAATGTCGCCCTTCCGGACTCCGTCCTCTTGAGCCACTCTACGCCGCGCTTTGCTGAATCGTCGTCTTCGCAGACCACGTGCTGGAGCGCAGGACCGAGGGCCGTCTCTACGGCGAGCTCGAATCCTTCAGGCACCTCGATGAGGTCGGACACGATCCCTTCGACGCCTTTTATCTTCTCGCGCATCAGGGAGCGGACGGCCGAGCTGTATCCCTCGTAGTTGTTTTCCATCTCCTCGATAGTGCTTTTACGGGCGGAGGCCCTGTTTATCTCGAGCGATATCCTGTCGCTCTCGTCTGCGATCTCACGGAGACGCGAATTTACGGATATTATTTTGTTCTCCAGATCAGCCACGCCTTCACGCAGGTCCGCGATGCTGCGCTCTTTATCTTCGAAGGCTTTTACGGCCTCCGCGAGCTTGTTTTTATTCTGAGCATGGGTTTCGTCGCGGCCCGCCGATTCCTCAACGAGGAGCCTGCGGCGTTCTTCAAGAGTGTTCCTGTACCTGTCGAGAGTGTCGATCTCGGCCCTCTTTGAAACGAGGATGTTGTTTATCTCGATCATCCTCTCCTTGCCGTCTTCGACGGCGGATGAGAATTTTTCCTTTTCTTCGACTTTCGCGTTCAGCTTCGCTACGGCCTCGTCATATCTCTTCTTTGCCGCATCCGCCTCTTCGTTGAGCGCGCGTTCCTTTCCTTCGAGTCCGGAGAACTCTTCCCTCTCTGCCGCCAGTTTGGCGGTATCGCCTTCGACCGCCTTATTCAGCCTCTCGAGGTCCTTCTCTATAGTTTCAAGCCTCTGAGCGTTCAGCTTGTCGCTGTTTGAAACGGTGTTCAGCTCTTCGGTCTTTTCCCTCAGTTCTTCGATCTTTTCGTCCTTTTCGGCTGAAAGCTCGGCATCGATCTGCCTGCAGCGCTCGAGCCTGTCTTCGGCTTCGAGAGAGGCTTTCTCCGCCTCCTCCAGCTTCTTTTCGATATCTGCAAGCTCGCCCTCCGAATCGCTGAGCGATTTCGTAAGGCTGTCTATGGAATAAAGGAGGATGTTCACTCCCAGATGTTTGTTTCGTTCGCGGAGTTCGAGATATTCGGTCGCCTTTTCCGACTCGTCTTTGAGACCGCCGATGCGGCCCTCTATCTCAGATATTATGTCGCGTACACGATCGAGATTATCGGTAGCGGATTTGAGCTTCCTCTCGGCTTCCGCCTTCCTGCTTTTATAGAGGACGACGCCCGCCGCCTCTTCAAAAATTTCTCTCCTGCTCTCAGGCTTTTCGCTTACGATATCCGCGATCTTCCCTTGACCTATAATTGAATATCCGTCAACTCCGATACCCGTATCCATAAAAAGTTCTTTGATGTCGCGGAGCCTGCATATGTTGCCGTTTATGAGGTATTCGCTCTCTCCCGAGCGGTACATTCTCCTCGTTACGGCAACTTCCGAATACTCTATCGGAAGCATTGAGCTCGAATTGTCTATTACGAGCGTGACTTCGGCCATTCCCTTCGGCTTTCTCGTCGCCGTACCGGAAAAGATGACCTCGTCCATCTTCATTCCGCGAAGCTGCTTCGGGCTCTGCTCGCCGAGCACCCACCTAAGCGCATCGCTTATATTGCTCTTTCCGCTCCCGTTCGGTCCGACTATGCACGTTATGCCGTCCGTCAGATCTATGGTAACCGGGTCCACAAAAGACTTGAACCCCTGCATTTCCAATCTCTTAAAGTACAATTAGAATTCCCCCCTGAGAACTACCTGCTTCGCAGCGGCCTGTTCCGCTTCTTTCTTGCTTTTACCTATACCGCGCGCCAAAAACTTTTTATTGACCGAAACCTCGGCCGTAAAACTTTTATCGTGGTCCGGCCCCGATTCTCCGACTATCGAATAGACGATCTTCGGGCTTTTATACTTGTACTGCAGCTTCTCCTGCAGCATGCTTTTATAGTCGTTGCAGAGCTTGCCTTTTACCGCAAGGCGGATGTTCTCCGAAAAAATGTCGAGCACGACCTTCTCCGCCGTTTCGTACGACGAATCGAGGACGATCGCTCCGACGACGGCCTCCATGGAGTCAGCCAGTATCGAATCCTTTTCGCGACCGCCGCTCGCAGCTTCACCCTTGCCGAGCCTCAGAAAATCACCCAAGCCCACGCTTTTTGCGACCTGAGCCATCGCCCTTTCGCAGACGATGTCGGCCCTGTCCTTCGATAAAACGCCCTCCTGCTCGTCCGGCAGGATGTCGTAGAGCTTCTTTCCGATCACGGCGTCTATGTACGCGTCGCCTATGAATTCGAGGCGCTCGTTGTTGAAACGGTAGCTCTTACCGTGCTCTGCGGTAAAAGAACTGTGCGTGAGCGCTGTCTCAAGAAGGCCCGTGTCTTTGAACCCGTATTTCAGTTTCTTTTCAAGAAGGTCGTATTTTTCCATTAGCTCCTTCATTATCCTCCGCCCGGCTTACGCAGCCGCGCCGTTTTCTTCCTCGCCTTCGTCCTATCCGTAATCCTTGATCGCCTGTTCGATGATCCCCGTAACATCGTTCTCGATATAAGGGATCGACTTCAATATCGCGTTGTACACGGCGTCCGCCTTCGAGCTTCCGTGCATCTTGAAGACCGCTCCTTTGAGTCCGAGTATAGGCGCCGCACCTGAGTCGGAGTAGTCGAACGACTTCTTGAGCTCCCTGAATTTCGGGAGCATCATCGCCGCTCCGATCTTCGAGATGAAGCCTTCCTTCAGCTTGTCTTTTATAACGTGCATGATCATGGACGCCACGCCTTCAGACGCTTTGAGGAAGACGTTCCCGGAAAATCCGTCAGTGACCACGACGTCGCAGTCGCCCGCCGGCACATCCCTCGCCTCGATATTCCCCGCAAAATTGATCGGCGTGTTCTTTAGGGCTTCAAAAGCCTCTTTTCGGAGGTCGTCGCCTTTCGCATCCTCAGCTCCCACATTGAGCAGCATTACGGAAGGGTCTTTTATTCCCTTGACCTTCTCGCAGAAAATGCTCCCCATTATTGCGTATTGAACGAGATACTGAGGTTTCGCATCAACGCTCGCTCCGCAGTCGAGTAAAAGCGTCGTTCCTTTTTTGCCGACTTTCGGGTAAAGAGCCGCGATTGCAGGCCTTTTTATCCCTTTTATGCGACCGAGGTTCAGGAGTCCCGCCGCTAAAAGAGCGCCCGTGCTGCCCGCCGAGATAAAAGCGTCCGCTTCGCCTTCGCGGAGCATCGTCATGCCTTTTACTACGCTCGAATCTTTCTTCCTGCGCACGGCCATCGCCGGTGCCTCGTCGTTTTCTATGATCTCTTTTGCGTCGACCACGAAAATGTTGTCGTACCTGACGTCCGAACGACTCAGACATTCGCGGATCGCATCTTCCCTTCCTATAACGGTTATCTTTCCGTCGACCTTAGGGGCCGCCGCTAAAACGCCTTTTATGATCTCGGCCGGTGCGTTATCTCCGCCCATGCCGTCAACCAGAATGTTCATATACTCCTCCATGTCAAAGATGCCGACACACGGCAATAAATTAGAATATTATACCATGAAAACAGATATATGACAACGGCATGATTTCCAGTATTTTCAAGCCTTTAACGGCTCTTTGTGGATAAAAAAGATGCACGATCGCAGAGGGGCTTACCCGTACGATCATGCACCTAATGTCAACGCGGATCTGATTATTCAAACAGATACATTGTTCTCTGACTTTTCAATGAGCCTGTTGCGCTTTTCTTCGTATTTTCTGCACCGTTCTATATCCTTCTCCGTCGGCTCGTCGAACCTCGTTATATCGGAATTGTGCTTCATATCGGCCAGCTTGACTTTTACTGCAAGTTCATTTTCGGAAAGACGTTCGATGTAGTCGTCGTAGTCTTCGCCTTCGGTCTTGGTTATGGCCTTCACTGCTTCGACTATCAGTTCATTGAACCCGAAGCTGCGAAGATCTTCGAGTGTGACATCGGTGTCTTCAACGACATCGTGGAGGTATGCTACCGCCTTCTCTTCGTCCGTCTCAAGCATGCCCGCGACCGCCGCAGGATGTACTATATAATCTTTACCGGCTTTATCCTTTTGTCCGGCGTGCGCCTTCTCGGCGATCCTAAAAGCCTTTTCCGAATACATTTTTACCACACTCCTTTAGCATTTTTATAAAAGTTTAGAATTTTTATAAAAGCGTACACACGAACGCAATCACTGCCGCAAGCGGAATATACAAAACAAAATGCATCACATGTTGCTTTTTATTATACCCGAACATGTGCGGTCCGACCACGCCCTTGAGCTGCGGGAAGAAATGCGGGAAGAAATTCGAGTGGCACAGCAGCACCCAGTCGAAAAACAGGATATCGTACGTCTCCATAGCGTAAAGTATGACGAGGAAGCGAACAAAAAATCCGAAGAAGCCGAAATCGTTTTTTATCCCGTCCCGTGTTGCGAGAGCGACCGCACCGGCAAATAACAAAAGCCCTGTGATAACTATGATCCAGCCGATCAGAGGGGCTCCCGGGAACCGTTCTCTCAGCTCAACATCCTTCATAGCCTCGAGATTTTCTTTCGGTGCGGAGCCGAAAAGCCTTTTGTCCTGTATGAAGCCGACCGCGCCGTATAAGAGAAGGAAGTATCCCGCCATGATCATAAGTATCGCGATCAAGGTTATTTTCATCATTGACTCCTTCTTCTCAGCTGCCCGCAGGCCGCATCGATGTCCGAGCCGAGCGTACGCCGCACTGTGACGGCTATCCCCTTCTTCTCGAGCGTCTCTCTGAAAGTTTCGACGTTTTTCTTCGTAGACTTTCTGTACTTTTTACCCTCGACTTCATTAACGGGGATCAGGTTGACATGGGCCTGCATGGCCCGAAGTTTCGATGCCAGCTCTTCCGCGCATTCACGCGAATCGTTCACGCCGTCTATGAGGGCATATTCGAAGGTTATCCTGCGGTGAGTCTTTTCCGTGTATCTGCGGCAGGCTTTTATGAGATCATCGTAGTCGTATTTTGCCGCGACCGGCATTGTCTTTTTTCGCATCTCACCGTTCGGTGCGTGGAGCGAGACCGCGAGGTTCACCTGCGGAAAATCGTCACCGAACCTGTCTATCGCAGGGACGAGTCCGCACGTCGAAACGGTTATGTTCCTCATCCCGAGATCGTACCCCTTCGGATCGTTTATCAGCCGTATGAATTCGGCGACGTTGTCGTAGTTGTCGAACGGTTCTCCCATTCCCATTACCACGACGTGGCGTATGTCGGAGCCGATCTCCTTTCGCGCTTTAAGGACCTGGGCCAGCATCTCTCCGCCCGACAGGTTCCGCTCGAGGCCGTTCACTGTCGACGCACAGAAGCTGCATCCCATTCTGCAGCCCGCCTGAGATGAAATGCAGATCGTGTTGCCGTATTTATAGTTCATAACGACGGACTCGACCATGGTCCCGTCCGAAAAACGGAAAAGGAACTTCGCCGTTTCGTCGACCTTCGACTTCTGAAGGCGCACAACTTCCGGAAGCGAGATCTCATAATGTTCCGAGAGCTTCTCCCTAAGCGCCGCCGGCACGTTCCCCATTTCATCGAACGAAGACACGCCCTTCGCCAGCCACCCGAATATCTGCCCGGCGCGGAATTTCTTCCCGCCGAGCGATAAAACTATCTCTTCGAGTTCACCTATGTTTTTATCGAGTATGTTTTCCCTGTTCATCTTTTAGGAAACTTTTTTTCCCCTATTTCTTTTTTAGGAAACTTTTTTTACCCCTATTCCGGTGCTGTGACCGTTTATATCGTATTTCTCGAGATCTTTATCGCTTACTATGTCGTTCGCGAGGGTCTCGGCCATGATGTGCTCCTTATCGCCCTCGATCGCCGCCGCTATCTCGTCGTCTGCATCGACGGATATCACTATCCTGTCCATCATCTCAAAGCCGCTCTGCTTCCTGAGCTGCTGGACCTTGGAAATGATCTCGCGGACATATCCCTCTTCGATCAGCTGAGGGGTGAGAGTCGTGTCGAGGATCGTGAAGTAGTTGTTCTCCATTCCTACCACGAAGCCTTCTTTAGCCGATATCCTGACGTCGAGGAACTCTCTCGGAATGTCGACCGTCTCGCCGCCGAGCTCGAGTTTCAGCTCTCCCGCTTCCACCTTCGATATGAGCTCTTTGGCATCCGCCGCCGCGAGCTTCTGCCCGAATTCCTTGATGTTTTTACCGAGGACAGGGCCGGCCGCCTTGAAGTCCGGTTTTACCGAGAAATTCATGAACTTATCGAGGTCCTTTTCGAATACGACTTCTTTTACGTTCAATTCCTCTTTGAGGAGCGGCACGAGGTCGCTTATTATATCCTCGTATTTGCCGTCGACGATGAGTTCCGCGAGCGGCTGCCTTACCTTGAGCCTCTCCTTCTCTCTCGTTCCGCGGCCGAGATTTACGAGCGTCTTTACGAGACCCATTCTCTCTTCCGCCTTTTCGTCGATCAGCGATTCGTCGTATTCAGGGTAAAAAGCGGTGTGCACCGTCGTTTTGCCCGTCAGCTTTATGTACATTTCGTCCGAGATAAAAGGTGCTATCGGTGCGATCAGTTCCGCGACGCCCACGAGTATCTCGTACGTCGTCGCATAGACGCTCTTCTTGTCGTCGTCCATGCCGTCGGCGTAAAATCTCCTTCTCGCGCGCCTGATGTACCAGTTCGAGAGGTCCTCAACGACAAAATCGTTGACCGCCCTCGACATCTTCATGTGGTCGTAGGCGTCGAGGCTCTCGGTGGCTTCTTTTATGACCTTGTTGTACCTCGACAGGATCCACCTGTCGAGCTCCGGCCTTTTATCGTACGGAACGTCCAATTTTTCCGGATCGAGATCGTCGAGGTTGGAATAGAGGACGAAGAAGTTGTATATGTTTTTGAGGGTCCCGAAGAACTTGCTGATGACTTCTTTTACGCCGTCCTCGTCGAACTTCGTCGGATTCCATGCAGGCGAAGTCGAAACGAGGTACCACCTCAGAGCGTCCGCACCGTACTTGTCGAGCATCTCGAACGGAGACACGGTGTTGCCCCTCGACTTCGACATCTTCTTTCCGTTTTTGTCGAGGATGAGGTCGTTTACGAGCACGTTCCTGTAAGGCGCGCGTCCCTTGATATATGTGGATATCGCCATGAGAGAATAGAACCAGCCCCTCGTCTGGTCGATGCCTTCGCAGATGAAATCGGCCGGGAAGAGTTCTTCGTCAAACCTGTTCGCATTCTCGAACGGATAATGCCACTGCGCGTAAGGCATGGCTCCTGAGTCGAACCAGCAGTCCATTACCTCAGGCACTCTCTGCATCACCTTGCCGCACTCAGGGCACGTGATGTGGATGTCGTCGACGTACGGTCTGTGGAGTTCGACCGTCTCAGGGTCGACCTTTTCTATCGCCTTTTCGCTGAGCTCTTTCCTGCTTCCGATGCACTCGAGGTGACCGCATTCGCATCTCCAGATAGGGATAGGCGTTCCCCAATATCTCGTCCTCGATATAGCCCAGTCCTTGACCTCTTCGAGCCAGTTGCCGAAACGGCGTTCTCCGACGAACGAAGGATACCAATTTACAGTGTTGTTGTTCGCAACGAGCTCGTCTTTGAGCTTGCTCATCGCGATATACCAGCTCGGCTTAGCGTAGTAAAGTAGCGGCGTGCCGCAACGCCAGCAGTGCGGGTAGTTGTGTTCGAATTTCTGTTTTTTGAAGATTTTGCCCTCAGCTGCGAGCATTTTGAGTATGTCGATGTCGAGTCCCTCTTCCATAACGAAGCGACCTTCCCACGGTGTTCCGATGAACCTTCCGCGTTCGTCGACAGGGTTGATGACGTCGACTCCGTATCTCGCGCCGGTATTGTAGTCGTCTTCACCGAAGGCGGGAGCCGTGTGTACGATGCCGGTTCCGTCTTCCGTGGAAACGTAGTCGGCTACGGTCACGAAGAACGCCTTCCCCTTCGGCTGAACGAAAGGAAGGAGCTGCTCGTATTCGGCGTATTCGAGATCTTTGCCCTTCATCTCATCTACGATCTCGTACTTTCCTTCGCCGAGAACGCTGTCCGCGAGATTTTCAGCGACGTAAAGGATGTTTCCTTCGTCGTCTCCTTCGAGCATTTTTGCCGCAACATAGTCGATATCGGGGCCTACGGTCAAAAGGACATTCGAGACGAGCGTCCAAGGCGTCGTCGTCCATGCGAGGAAGTATTCGTTTTCCCTGTCCTTCCTCTTGAACTTGCACGTGAGAGTCAGTACGGGCACTTCCTTATATCCCTGAGCCACCTCGTGCGAAGCGAGACCCGTTCCGCACCTCGCGCAGTAAGGGAGGACCTTGTGACCTTCGTAGACGAGGCCGCCTTCGAAGAATTTATTTATTATCCACCAGCCGGTCTCGATATATTCGTTTTTATACGTTATGTACGGATCGTCCATATCGGCGAGATACGCCATTTTTTCCGACATGTCCTTCCACATGCCCGTGTATTTGAATACGGACTCACGGCATTTCTCGTTGAACGCCGCGATGCCGTACGCCTCTATGTCCTGCTTGCCCGTCATGCCGAGCTCTTTCTCGACCTCGATCTCGACAGGAAGTCCGTGCGTATCCCAGCCGCCTTTCCTCTTTACCTGGTATCCGCGCATCGTCTTGTAGCGGTTGATCGAGTCCTTGAGGGTCCTCGCCATTACATGGTGTATGCCCGGCTTTCCGTTGGCCGTAGGAGGGCCTTCGTAAAAGACGAAGCTCGGCGAACCTTCCCTCGCCTTGACGCACACGTCGAGAAGGTCGATCTCGTTCCACCTTTTGACCTGTTCGCCTTGAGTTTCAGCTACCGGTTTGTCGGATAAATTCTCAAACATCTTTTCATTCTCCTTTTTATAATAAAAAAATCCCTTATGGAAATTCCGTAAAATCTCCGCAAGGGACGATCTTTCTGACCGCGGTACCACCCTAGTTGCTACCTCTGACAAGGCGCCTCTCTTTAGCGTCGGACTCCGGAGTGATCTTCGCTCGGCTTTCACCGACGCACTCTCAGCATGCGTGCGTCTCTCTGTAAGGATCTTACGGCCGGTTACTCTTTCCTTCATTGCCCGGATATTTACTTGTACAACACGGGTATGATACTATAATTCGTTTTTCGTGTCAATCTTCGGAGCGGCTTTTGATATCGGCATCTTCGGACTCGCTTTTGAGGCGCTGCGCCCTCCTCTGCTGCTTCTCCTCGCTCTCGAGCATCAGGATCCTCTGGCTGTCTATCCTCTGCTGCCCCGGACGCTGCCTCTTTTTCTCATAAAGACCGTCGGAAGACAGGCGCCTTCCCTTGACGTTGTCCATGTAGTTCAGGTAGAGCGTGTGTTTTATCCTTCTCCTGATATTTTCATCGTATATAGGGCAGGCCAACTCGACTCGCCTTACCGTGTTCCTCGTCATCATGTCGGACGATGCTATGTACATCTCCTCGTCGTCGCCGTCACCGAAGATATATACCCTCGAGTGCTCGAGGAACCTTCCTACGACATTGACTATCTCGATGTTCTCGGTCGCTCCAGGTATCCCCGGCAAAAGGCAGCATATGCCCCTTACGATCATCCTGACCTTGACTCCCGCGCAGGAAGCTTCCGCCAGCTTTTCGATCACGAGCGCATCCGTTATCGAATTTATCTTGAAAAAGATCCTGCCTTTGCGGCCCTTCTTCGTTTCCCTTTCGATCAGGTCAACGACTTTGTCGCGTAGTTCGGACGGAGCCGCAAGTATGCGGTCGTATTCCCCGTCCAGCTTGTTCTTCGTCATATCAGAGAAGAACTTCGCAGCTTCCCTTCCGATCTTCTGATCGGACGTTATGAGGGACATGTCCGTATAAAGTTTTGCAGTCTTCTCGTTGTAGTTCCCCGTACCGATCTGCGTTATGTATCTGTCTCCGTCTTCGCCGTCAAAAACGAGCTGTAAAAGTTTCGAGTGCACCTTGAAGTCCGGGTTCCCGTAAAAGATCTCACACCCCGCCTCTTCCAGTCTGTCCGACCAATCGATGTTGTGCTGCTCGTCGAACCTCGCGCGAAGCTCGATCACGACTTTTACCTTCTTGCCTTTCTTCGCCGCCCTGCCGAGATAGTCGATTATGCTCGTTTTATCGGCGAGCCTGTATATCGTCATATGGATCTCTTTTACCGAGTCGTCCTCGCCCGCCTCTTTCAGGAGCGAAAGGAGCGGATCCATCGAGTCGTACGGATAGGACGAAAATATGTCGCGCCTCTTCGCGATGTCGATCACCCTGCTTTTTATCCCCTCGAGCTGATCGTACGGCTCAAAAGGCTCATAGCAAAGCTTCTTCCTCATCTCGTCGCTCAGGTGATCTTCGAGCGCAAAAACGTATCCCATGGAAAGAGGTGCCCTCGTTATAAAATGCTGTTTCGCCGAGAGTTCCAGCTTGTCCAGTAAAAATTCCCTGAGCTCGATCGGCAGACGCCTGTCGGTCTCGAGCCTGTCCGGCGCCATTACCGTGCGTTTGTTTACGAGCGCCTGCATTTTATCGCGGAAGTCGGCACGAAGGTCCGAACTCTCCTCGTCCGGTTTTATGTCGGCGTTCCTCGTCATCTTCATGATCGCTTTTCCCTCGACCTCGAACGGCAGGAATATCTTGCGCATGTTCATGAGGACGATCTCCTCGGTGAGGATGTACCTGAGCTGACCCTCCTGACCGCTTTTATTCGGCAGCACCACGAATTTCTCGCTCACGTCCGGGATCTGGACGATCGCGCACTGATTCTCCCTTTCACCGCGGATGAGACCCACGGCGTAATCGGTGTTGTTCTTGAGTTCCGGGAAAGGATCGCCCGCCGACAGCACCTGCGGCTCGAGCTTCGGTCTGATGCGGCTCTTGAAAAACTCGTTCGCGAACTTTTTATCGTCGTGCGTGAGCTCGTCGTGGCGGAGGCAGTATATGCCCCTGTTGCGAAGCTTGTTCTCTATCCTTCTGTAGAGCCAGTCGCGAACGGCGTACAGCGGTTTTACCGTCTCGTGTATGACCTCGAGCTGCTCGCTCGGTTTCAGCCCCGACTTGTTGTCGATCTCGTCGTCATCGGTCTCCATCATGTCGAGCAGGCTCCCCACCCTGACCATGAAAAATTCGTCGAGGTTGCTTGAGAATATGGAAATGAATTTCAGGCGCTCAAAAAGCGGCACCGACGAATCGGCCGCCTCCATAAGCACCCTTTCGTTGAACCTCAGCCACGATATCTCCCTGTTCTGCGTAAAACCTTCGTTGTAAAGTTCTTCGAGTTCCATAAGTTCCCCTCGTAAAAAATAATGACCGACGCCTTAATTATAGCTTAAACTCCGATTATATACTATATTCGATAAAAATTAAGGATATCCGCGTAAAAACCGCGATTCCCTGATAATAAAAGCGCTCTACTCAAGCCCGAGCTCCGCCAGATGCGAATACAGGTATCCCTCTCTGACGCCGGAGAAAGTAACGTTTATGCGCTTTCTCCCCGTCTTCTCGAGCAGGGCGAGCTGTATGCACATTCCCGGAATGAGGGTGTGGACGCGCTCCGGCGCTATCTGAAGCGCCCTTTTGATGAATGCCGTTTCGTCGTTTTTGTATATCTCAAAAAGTCTTTTATATTCTCCCGCGGTCACGTAATTCCTGCTCATATCATTAGCGTTCAGTGTCCTGTTCGCGACCTTCAGAGTTGCCCTCGCCGTACCGCCGATCGCGCATATCGCGCCCTTCCCTTCAGGGATGCCTATCGGGAGGGCGTCGACATTTTTGTACACTTCCTTCGTGATCGCCGCCATCTCTTCTTCGGTCGGGAATACACCTTTTACAAAATCCCTGTAAGCGCTGAGCGCACCTATCGGCATCGTGTTTACGTTCCTGATCCCGCCCTTCGTGTACACGGCGAGCTCCGTGCTCGCACCTCCGATGTCGGACAGGATGCCGTCTTTGCCTTTTGTGGATGCGAGGACTCCGTAGTAGTCGTACATCGCCTCGTCCTCTCCGCTTATGACGTTGACATCGAGGCCGGTCTCCTTCTTCACGCGCTTCAGGATCTCGTTTTTGTTCTTCAGGTATCTCAAACTCGCCGTCGCGAAAGGAAGGCACTTTTCTATCGCGAGCGCATCTATCGATTTCTTGAAGCCTTTGAGCGTCTCGATCAGGACGTCCGCACCCTCGTCCGAAAGTACGCGTTTCTCGCTGTAACTCGCGAGGGCGCACGAGACCTTGCTGCTGAGGACGTTTTTTATCCGGCCTTTCTCCGTGGTGTAAATGACCATTTTTACCGTATTTGAACCTATGTCGATAACGGCGTACATCACATTTTCACTCGATCCGCTCATATGTATTTTCTCTCCTTCGAACGTTCCGTTTGTATGTTAAATATTCGTGTGGTAAAATATGTTTGCGCGAGATATACTTTTGAGATCTTTCCGAAGACTTCGGAAAGCCTTTCGAAGTTTTTCGAAGCTATAAAAGTTTTCCCCCGCAAATATATAATGCATAAATTGAGAGGTAGATGAAATGTTCAAAGAATTCAGGCTGTCCGCGCTTGTAACGACGGGTTTGATGATAGTTCTCGGTGTCCTGCTCTTTGCAAAGCCGATGTTCTCTATCAAAGCCATATGCTATATCATTGCTACGATCTTTGTCCTCTTCGCGTTGACGAGGGTCTATGCCTTTGTGCAGCTCCGTAAAGAGCGCAGCGGGCTTGCTGTCGGAAACATCGTGCTTTCGCTCTGCTCGCTGATAGTCGGCATATTCTTCTTCATCAAGCCTATGACGCTGGCGGCGATAATCCCTATCGTGCTCGGTATCCTTATACTTGCCGACGGTATAATCCTGCTGTCGACGGGTATCGTGTTCAGGACGTTCCTTCCTAAGAGCGGACTCGGATCCATACTGACGGGACTCCTCATCTGCGTCCTGTCATTTCTGGCGATAACGCATCCGTTCCATACGCAGGTCGTACTGATGAAGTTCATCGGAGCGACGCTCCTCATCTGCGGAATAATAAGCGCGATCAACCACTTTATGGTCGAGGGCGCCGAAGTCAAGCGCGAGGAAGCTAAGACCGTGAACTTTACGACCGAGCCGAACGAAGTCGTTCCGGCGGATGCCGAAGCTGCCGAGGAAGGCAGCGGTGCCGCAGGCGAAAGATAGCATAGCCTATCTTCATATTTACCGTATATTCCCGGTATCGCTGAACGCATGCCGGGAATTTTATTTTACTTAAAAAGTATACCATTGAGATTTTACGATTTCCACATTCGAAGTGCCGCCAATGAAAAATCCGTGTAAAATCCCTCGCGGCTCAGCTCCCGGCCGGGCAATCTTAAAAGGCCCCCGCGTTCCCGTCATGATACGGGTCCCCGAGAGCCTTTTTACTCATTCATCGATATCGATTATTCAAAAGAAACTTTTACATTCTCCCTGCTTTCGGCCGGGGCCTCGAACATGGTCGCCTTCTCGATCTTGAACATCGCAGCTATGATGTTCGAAGGGAAGGACTCGACGGCTATGTTGAGTTTCTTTACTACTGCATTGTAGTATTTTCTCGAATTCGCGATCTCGTCCTCTATGCCGCGAAGCTCGTCCATGAGTCTCATAAATTCGGTGTTCGCCTTGAGATCGGGATATGCTTCCGATACCGCGAACAGGCTTCTGAGCGTGCCGGACAGGATGTTTTCCTTAGCGAGCTGATCCTCGGTACCGCTGGTATTCGCGAGTGCGCTTCTTGCCTGTACTACCTTCTGCAGCGTCTCAGACTCGTGAGCCTTGTAACCTTTTACCGACTCTACCAAATTAGGAATGAGGTCGAACCTCTTTTTGAGGAATACGTCCATCGTAGCGAACGCCTCCTGCACCGTGTTCCTAAGTTTGACGAATCTGTTGTACGTCGTGAATATCCATATCAGGATGACGACGACAATGATCAAAACGATAGCTAACTTCATGATCCATTTCCTCCTTTCGGAATGAAGAAAAAAATTATAAACCGATAAAATGTATTTTTATCCTATCAGTGCCCGGCCGGCATTCCCGCGTTTCCGCGTTTCCGCGTTACCGCATTGCACGTCCGCGTCTACCACGAACCGCCGCCTCCGCCGCCGAAGCCGCCTCCGCTGAAACCTCCGCCGCTGAAGCCGTCTCCGAAATCTCCGAAGTCTCCTCCGCCCGAATCGTCCGTGTTGAGCGAAGGAACGGTTATATTCCTTCCGAGGTCGTGCGAAACGTTCGAGAACATGGAATTCATCATCAGTGCATCGAAAACGTAGTCCTCGTCGACGGCGTACGGTTCGTACCAGTCAGGCTTTCCTATGTCGATCTTCTCAAACGACGACGCCCACTTCTTGGTGAGGCCGAAAACGTACGCGTAAGGCAATGCGTGATAAAAGAATTTAGGGTCCTGCTCTATCAGTTCTTCGAGCTTAGGCACTTCCGCATCCGCTATGAAATTCCTGAATCCCCTGAGCTGTCCTATGAGCTTTGCGCTCCATTCGCTCCTCGATTTCATTTTGCATATCAGGAACGGCAGCGCGATCAGCACGAATGCGTATAAGGTCGATGCCCTGTTGTTTTCTCCGAGATCGCTCATGAAGAACATTATGATCCCACCGAAGAATGCGTACAGAACGACATCCAGGAAAAGCTTCACGGCGGTGCCGGCCTTGTTCCTCGAAGCGCGTTTTTCGATTATCGTCCTCATGCGCCTCAGTATCAGCACGACGACGCCTGCAAGCACAACGCTCATCACGGCGTAACCGATCTTTTCCCCCGTTGAATACGCCGGAGGTATGATCGCCGTCATAAGAGCGAAAGCCGATCCCAGGAATGCGAATAGAAGTCCCACGCCCGATGCCGTAACGGACTCTTCCGTATATATCGACCTTTCACCGGCGAAGTCATCCATAACATACTCCCTGATGTCGCTCATACCGTATCCGAGTCTCTCACCGACTTCGCTCATGGAAACCGTTACAGGCTCGGCGGCTTCGGAGCCGTCCTGCGACTGTTCGCCGTTTCCTGAGTCTGACTTCTGAGCCGCACCGGACATAGCCTCAAAGGCCTCCCTTTGCGATTTCTCGAAGATGATATTGAAAAAGCTCATCGTTGACTGCGATTCATCTTCGCTTCTCGGTAACTTGAGCAAAGTGAATTCGAACTCCTTAGGTCCGATCTCCTTTATATCTATATATCCCCTGTCCGCCAGGTAGAAGATCATGGAGATCACGTCTTTCTTATCGACGGAAGTGTCGATGACATATCCCACTTCTATCGGGGTCAGGCCTTCCGGAGGATAGAACTCGACGGTCTCAACGATCGCAGGCGATCTTCCCTTCTTTAACTTGAGTACGATTATCGAACCGAGGGTCGCAAGCAGCAGGATCATCGTGATCAGCTTGAACCTGCGGTAATCGATAGGGTTCAGCCAATAGCCCTCAGGCAGTTTGTTTTTTATCGTTATCCCGGTGCCTTCCGGCAGATCCGCAGCGTCAATCGTGAGCGTCTTCGTGTTATCGTCGATGCTGTAAGTGCCGTACTGCGAAATGTCTCCGTCCGTGCTTCCGTAAGAACCGCAGTATATCTTCAGATCCTTGAGGTCCATGTCCTGCGGGAAATTCACGGTGATATGTGACTTCGGTATATCGGTGTTCCAGCCCGTCGGCAGAAGGTCGAGATACAGCATGTCCATTTTTTTATTCGTATCGGCGACTCCCCTTATCTTATATCTAAGGGTGTATTTCTGAATGCCGCTGACCGTGTAGTCGGGCGACCCGATTTTTATAACGAGGTTGTTCTCCTGATCGTCCTTGCTGAATTCACGGCTCGGTACGGAAACGTCCGAGATCTTGTAGTTTTTGCTGCACGGTATGTTCCTGAAAATACCGTGAGCCGCATTGAAGAAGTCGACCGTTATCTCTTCCTTGTACACGAAATACCCGTCTTTATTGACATCGACATTGACGTTGAATTCCTTCGTATTAAAATTTGCATCGGTGGCAAAAACAGGTCCGCTGAAAGCAGAGAATGTAAAAGCGGTAAAAACTACCGCCAGAACGAGTGCAAGAGACGCGATCCTTCCGGAAATGCGTTTTGTAGTCATAAAACACTGCCCTCCTATCGTAAAAAAATAGGGAGGTCCGCCATATCGACGAACTCCCCTATATTATACCAAAGACCTTTTATTTATCCAAATCTTTTCTAACGAGATTTATCCTGTTCTGGTTGTCGATCTCTACGACTTTTACCATTACCTTATCGCCGATGTTCATAACATCTTCGACCTTGTCGATCCTATGCTTCGCCATCTTTGAGATGTGGAGCAGACCTTCCTTGCCCGGCAATATCTCGATAAAAGCTCCGAAGTTCATGATCCTCTTGACCTCTCCTTCGTAGACCTCTCCTACCTCGACATCCTTTGTGATCAGCTCGATCTCCTTCTTCGCGGCTTCCGCACTTTCCATGTCGCTGCTGTAGATGTTGATCCTGCCGACCTCGTCGTCCGAAATGTCGATCTTTACGCCGGTCTCCTCAACGATCCTGTTGACCGTCTTTCCTCCCGGTCCGATGACGAGCCGTACCTTGTCAGGATCTACCATCATCGAGATGACTCTCGGAGCGTAAGGTGAAAGTTCCGCTCTCGGTGCAGGTATCTCTTCGAGCATGTTCTCGAGTATGTGCGCTCTTCCGATCTTCGCCTGCTCGAGCGCCTCCTTGAGGATCTCTCTCGACAGTCCGTGTACCTTGATATCCATCTGGATCGCGGTGATACCGTCAGGCGTTCCCGTTACCTTGAAGTCCATGTCGCCGAGGAAGTCTTCCATTCCCTGTATGTCGCTCAATATCGCGTACTTGAAGCTTCCGTCCTCGTTCTCGCCTTCGATGAGGCCCATGGCTATTCCGGATACCGGTTTCTTGATCGGTACGCCCGCATCCATGAGTGCGAGGCAGGAGCCGCACGTCGATGCCATGGACGAAGATCCGTTTGAAGAAAGTACCTCGGATACCACGCGGATCGCATAAGGGAACTCTTCTTCGCTCGGAAGTACAGGTATCAGAGCCCTTTCCGCAAGCGCTCCGTGACCGATCTCACGCCTTCCCGGACCTCTGCTCGTCTTCGCTTCTCCCGTGCAGTATCCCGGGAAGTTGTACTGATGCATGTATCTCTTCTCGGTCCTGTCGATGTCGATGCTGTCGAGGTTCTGCGCTTCGCTCAAAGGAGCGAGAGTACATACTGACAGTACCTGGGTCTGTCCCCTCTTGAAGAGACCGCAGCCGTGCGCTCTAGGGAGAAGTCCCGTCTCCGACCAGAGCGGTCTTATCTCGGTAGTCTTCCTGTTGTCAGGCCTGATGCCGTCGTGCAGGATCATGTGCCTTACATTTTCTTTCTTTATGTTGTAGAGGGATTCCGCTACGTCTTTACCCGCCTCAGGATAAAGCTCTGCGAAGTGTTCCTTCGTCTCCTTCTCTACGGCTTCCATGTTGGCGAGCCTTGCGAGCTTTTCTTCGGTCTTTATCGCTGCGATCATCTTGTCCGTAGCAAATTTCCTTACTTCGGCGTCGATCTCGTCGGAGGCCTTGAAGACCTTGTACTCCATTTTCTCCTTGCCGACCTCTTTGATGATCTCCTCGAAGAACTCGCAGATCGCCTTGATCTCGCTGTGTCCGAACATTATCGCATCGATCATGTCGTCCTCGGATACTTCGTTTGCACCCGCTTCGACCATCATTACCGCATCCTTCGTTCCGGAAACGGTCAGGTTTATATCCGAAACCATCCTCTGCTCATACGTAGGATTGATGATGAGGTTCCCGTCGACTCTTCCGACGGAGACCGCGGCCGTAGGTCCGTCCCACGGTATATCGGAGATCGCGAGCGCGAGAGATGAACCGAGCATTCCCGCTATCTCAGGAGAGCAGTCGTGGTCAACGCTCAAAGCCGTAGCAACGACTACGACGTCGTTTCTGAATCCCTTCGGGAAAAGCGGTCTCAAAGGTCTGTCGATCATCCTCGACGTCAGTATCGCCTTTTCGCCCGGCTTTCCTTCTCTCCTTATGTAGCCGCCCGGGATCTTTCCCACGCTGTACATCTTCTCTTCAAAATCACAGCTCAGAGGGAAAAAGTCCACATCCTCCCTCGGCTCTTTCGATGCGGTCGCCGTGCAGCTTACGATCGTATCTCCGTATATTACGGTCGCCTGGCCGTTCGCCTGCTCGCACATCTTGCCGATCTCGAACTGGAGGAGCCTTCCTCCCACCGCTGTCTTAAAAACTCTGTAATCCGTAAATCTTCCCATCTTAATTAACAACTCCTTCCTGTTAATTCGTTCTTCGCCGGTAAAAACGCACCGCTTCGGCCCGCCCTCCGGCATTTAAAAAATAAAGCGGGATATGATATCCCGCTAAACCTGCAAAGTCCTATTACTTTCTCAAGCCCAAACGAGTGATGAGTGTTCTGTATCTCTCGATATCCACTCCCTTGAGATACTTGAGAAGGTTCCTTCTCTGTCCTACCATCTGCAGAAGACCTCTCCTCGAATGGAAGTCCTTCTTGTGCTCTTTGAGGTGCTCGTTGAGGTCGTTGATCCTGTATGTCAGGATAGCGATCTGAACTTCCGGTGAACCGGTGTCTCCCTCTGCCAGCTGATACTCTTTGATGATCTCGCTTTTCTTCTCTTTAGTAAGCATATTTCCTCCTTGTTTATCACATACGCCTCAGGCATCGCCTCCGCCGGAGATTCGGCAGGCTGAAGCCCGGGTAAAAACATCTTGAATAGTTTAACACAGTTGTATCGTTTTGTCACGCTTTATTTGCCGTTTTTATGAAATTCGGCGGCCGCGTTCCTGTCCTCTTTTATCTGCCTTTTTAGGGCCTCGATGTCGGAGAATTTTACCTCCGGCCTTCGCATCTTCAAAAAGTCGACCCGTATCTCGTTGCCGTACAGTTTCCCGTCGAAATCGAGTATGTGCGTCTCGACGAATTTCTTCGTGCCGCCCTTCCTGACGGTCGGCTTCACCCCAATGTCTGTGACCCCGGGATATTCGCGCCCGTTGCAGTACACCATCGTAAAATACACGCCGTTCGGCGGTGTCACGAGTTGCATCGGCACCGGCAGATTTACCGTCGGAAATCCGATCTTTCTTCCGATCTTTCTGCCGCCCACGACCTTTCCCGACACCGAATAAGGTCTGCCGAGGAATCGTGCCGCCTTCTCCATGTCGCCGTCTTCGATCATCTTTCTGACGGCTGTCGAGCTGACCGTCTCCCCGTCCAGCTTGACCTCGTCGTGGACGACGGTATTTATTCCGAGGCCGGCTCCGAATTCCTTTAAAAGCTGCGGATCTCCCGCCGCCTTATGTCCGAACCTGTAGTTGAAGCCGCACACGACGTACTCCGCGTGGAGCTTTTCTTTAAGTATATCGGTGATAAAAGCCTCGGGCGTCATCGTCATCAGCTCCTCGTCGAAGGGTATGTCGACGATAAAATCTATCCCGAGTTCCTCTATCTTCTTAAGTTTCGTCTTCTCGTCATCGATGTATCTCACGAACCTGCCGGCGCTTCCGTCGTTCACAAGGTCGAGCGGGTGGTTCGAGAACGTAAGGCAGAGCGCGAGGAGACCTTTCGACTTCGCGATCTCCGCGGCATCTTTTATGATCTCCCTGTGCCCTATATGAACTCCGTCGAAATTCCCGAGGGCAACGGCCGTTCTGTTCAGTATTTTTACATCGTTCAATGAAGAAAGTATCTCCATGTATTTCTCCGTATCTTTTTATTCGTTCCCCGAACCATTCGTTTTCCGAGTCGCCGGTTCTCCGGATCATCGGTTCTCCGGATCATTGATCCCCGGAAGGAGCGGGCGCCGCTGTGTTGTTTGACGGCGGGACGACTTTTGCGGGACAGAAGACCTCACGGCCGTCTGCCTCTAAAGCGTCCTCCTCCCGTTTTTCCGCCGTGCCGAGGAACGTTCCGGACGGTCCGTACATCCTGAACAGGCGTTCGAACTTGATTTTTACGGCGTCAGACGGATTTTTCGGATCTGGTAACGAGTTTACTTTAACACTTTTTGCGTCTACCCGATTGCCGTTTGAAAATCTCCGGGCATCATCCGCTCCGACCTCCGCAGACCCGAGATTTTCAAGGGTCTCATCGATTTTCAGTATATGTTCCGAGAGCTCGTCGTCGCTCATTTCGTTCATTTCTTCCACGGTGACGGCGCTGTCGAGTCCGAACGGACCGCTCTTCGTTCTGACAAGCGAAGTCATCGTCGCAAAAACGCCGAGCTCCCTCCCGATGTCCCTGCATATGCTACGGATATACGTACCTTTCGCGCAGACGACCGTGAACGCGATCCTTCGCGCGTCAAGATCTACAGAGTCGACATCGCAGCGTTCGATATACGCTTTTCTTTTAGCGATATCTATGTCCATACCCTTGCGAGCGTATTCGTAGAGCCTTTTACCGTCCACTTTAAGAGCCGAATACTTCGGCGGGATCTGCTCTATTGTTCCTTCGTAATTTCGGAAAACGGCTGCGATTTTTTCTTCCGTAAGATCATCGAAGGTCCCTTCATCAGCCCTTTCCGTTACCTCGCCCGTAGCATCGAGGGTGTCGGTCTCGTAGCCGAGTTCCATTTCTGCCTTATATGTCTTGAGGTCGGCATCGTAATACTCGATGAACCTCGTGGCGCATCCGAAACATACGGGGAGGACGCCCGTCGCCATCGGGTCGAGCGTGCCGGTGTGGCCGACTTTTTTTATGCCGAGCCTCTTTCTCACCTTATATACGACATCGTGCGAGGTCATCCCTTCGCCCTTGTTTATGTTTATAACGCCGCTGTCCGTCATATCACCTACCGTTACAACTTTCGTTCGGAGCCTTTACGCCGGGTCGGCGTTCAAGGCCTTCATGCAAAGATCTTTGACCGAAGAGCGGACTTCATCCGCTGTCCCTTCTACGGTAGCTCCGGCCGCCCTCACATGACCGCCGCCGCCCAGGATCTGCGCTATTTCCGCGACGTTCACGTATGTCTTCGCCCTTAAGCTTACCTTTATCCTGTTTTCACCGGACTCCTTCAAAAGAACTCCGATCTCGACGCCGTCGAGGCTCATTATCGCGTTTATTATACCGTCGCTCTCGCTCATATCGCAGCCGGTCTCTTTGAGAAGCTCCTGCGTAACGTGACCTATCGCGAGTTTTCCGTCCTCCGATATCTCGAGGTTTTCGAGAACGTTCGCCTTCATTTTTACCGAGCCCGCCGACTGCCTGTCGTAGATGAGGACGCTCACGGCTTTCGGATCGAATCCCTCCGCATCGTAAAGCTGAGCCGTTATCTCGTGGGTCCTTTTCGTCGTATTCGAATGCTGGAAATTCCCGGTATCAGTCGTTATCGCAGTAAAAAGAGCATTAGCTACGGGAAGGGTCACTTCCCCACCGAGCTCCTTTATTATGAGAAACGCGAGTTCTCCCGTCGCCGCCGATTTAGGGTCGATGACGTAAAAATCGAAGGCGAATTCCCTGCCGTCGTTCAGGTGGTGATCGACGCAGGCCGTTCGTGTCGCCTTTTCAAAAAGAGCCGCCCTTTTGCCGATGCGGCTCGGGTGACCGCAGTCGACGAGCACCCCCAAAAATTCCCCGTCGATAACAGCCTTCGGGATATCGAGGCGGCAAGACTCCTCCATAAAATCCAGGTTGTGCGGCATTTTTTCATCGAGTGCGACATACGCCTCCCTGCCGATGCTGCGGAGAGCAAGACAAAGAGCGGCGCACGAACCTATCGCATCGCCGTCCGGATTTTCGTGAGGGAACAGTACGACCGTACGCTCCGCTTTTATGAGATCGGAAAAATCTTTTACCGCGTTATTCATTTACTCCCTCTTCGGAATGTATTTTTTCTATTATCTCGTCTATGTGACGGCCGTATTCCGCAGACGCGTCGTCTTTGAAAATGAGTTCCGGCGTGTGCCTGAGTTTTATCTTCGTCGAGATCTGCTTTTTTAACGTGCCCTTCGCGGCATTTAGGCCTGCGAACACGCTTTCAACCACTTCTTCACGGTCTTCTCCGTCGAGGACGAGCGGTGAAACGTAGCATGTCGCATAGCTGAGATCCGACGTGACTTCTACGGCGGATACGGTGATTATTCTCGACTTGAGACGGTGATCTTTTACCCCGTTAATGAGCATCTCGCTGATTATCTTTTTTATCTCCTCACCGAGACGCCCCTGTCTGTAGTGTTTTCCCATTTTAGACCGCCTTTATTTTTTCTCTATCTCGACCATGGTGAAGCACTCGATCACGTCTCCCGGCTTGATGTCGTTGTAGTTCTCGATGCCGATACCGCACTCGTAGTTCTGCGCGACCTCTTTGACGTCGTCTTTGAATCTGCGGAGCGAAGATATCGTTCCCTCGTGGATAACGATGCCGTCCCTTACGAGACGTATCTCCTTGTTCCTTTCGACCTTGCCTTCGGTGACGTATGCTCCTCCGATGATACCGACGTTAGGTACTTTGAAGGTCTCCCTTATCTCCGCCTTGCCGAGGACTTCTTCCCTGAACTCAGGGTCGAGCATTCCCTTCATCGCCTTTTCGACATCTTCGATGATATCGTAAATGACGCGGTAGAGCCTTATCTCGACGTCGGCGTCGTCTGCCTGTTTAACAACGGCCGTCGTAGGTCTTACATTGAAGCCGATGATTATGGCGTTAGCAGTTTCAGCTAACTTGACGTCGGATTCCGTGACGGTACCTACTCCAGAATGGATTATGTTTATCTTTACCTGATCGTTTTCGAGCTTCTCGAGGGACGAAACGATAGCGCCTACGGAACCCTGTACATCGCCCTTGACGATGAGGTCGAGCTGCTTCCTCTCGCCTTCCTGTATCTCGGAGAAGAGCTTGTCGAGAGTCGTGCTTGCGTTCTTGGCGAGTACGTCCTCACGGAGTTTGCTCTTTCTGTTCTCGGCGATCTCCCTTGCGAGCTTATCGTCTTTTACTACGTTGAACGAATCTCCCGCCATAGGTACGTCGGAAAGTCCGAGTATCTCTACAGGAGTTGCCGGAAGCGCTTTAGCGATCGTATCTCCGCGGTAGTTCGTCATCCTCCTTACCTTGCCGGAGCACGTTCCTGCGACGACGCTCTGGCCGGCTCTCAGTGTACCGTTCGTTACGAGGAGCGTGGCGATAGGGCCTTTGGCCTTGTCGAGCCTTGCCTCTATTACCGTACCCATAGCGAGACGGTCCGGATTCGCGCGGAGCTCCATCATCTCGGCCTGGAGAAGTATCATTTCGAGGAGCTCGGTTATTCCTTCGCCCTTCTTTGCGGATACCGGCACGCTGATGACGTTGCCGCCCCAGTCTTCGACCAGGACACCGTTGTCGGCGAGGTCCTTCTTTACCTTGTCCGGATTTGCGCCTGGCTTATCCATTTTGTTAATCGCTACGATGATCGGTACGTTCGCCGCCTTAGCGTGGCTTATCGACTCGATCGTCTGCGGTTTTACACTGTCGTCGGCCGCAACTACGAGGACCGCGATGTCCGTTACCTGGGCACCTCTCGCCCTCATGGTAGTGAAGGCTTCGTGTCCCGGTGTATCGAGGAACACGATCTTCTTTCCGTTTATCTCTACTTCCGATGCACCGATGTGCTGAGTTATACCGCCCGACTCGCTGGCGATGATGTTCGTCTTTCTGATCGAGTCGAGGAGCGATGTTTTACCGTGGTCGACGTGACCCATTACGGTTATGATCGGTGCGCGCGGCTTGAGGTCTTTCTCGCTGTCCTCGTGGATATCGAGACCTACCTCTTCGGCTTCCTCTTCCTCTTCGATGACGGCTACCTTTATCCCGAGATCGTCGGCCAGCATCTCGACGGTATCCTTATCGAGCGTCTGGTTGATCGTCGCCATTATTCCGAGGTTCATGAGAGCCATGATTATTTTCGTTATTGAGATCTCGGCCTGCTCGCTCAGTCCGCCGACCGTGATCGGTACGTTTACGGCTATCGTGCCTTCAGGCAGAAGTTCTTCTATTTCAACTTCAGGTTCGGTAGGTTTGGTCTTGTATTTCTTCTTCGATCTCGTCTGTTTTTCGAGGGATCTCTCATCGAAATACTTGGAACCGCTCTTGCCGCCGTGTCCGTCGTTTCTCTTTTCGAACCTTCTGTTTTCTTTCTCTTTGTCCTTGTTGTCGAAGAACTTCTTGCTCTTGCCCTTTGCTGCAGACTGAGAATCACCGGATGTTGCTGCGCCGTCTCTCGCAGGTGCTCCTTCGCGTCCCTTTCCTGAAGGTGCGCTGCCGGTCCTGCGGTTCTTATCTTCGCCGTCGCGATCCTTTCTTCCCCTGCCCGCGGTCTTACCGCGGTCGGACGATCTGTCGTGGCGCCTGTCTCCGCGATGTTCCTGCTTCTGAGTTTTCTCTTCCTTCTCCGCCTCTTTGGCGTCGAAGACTTTCTTGAACTTGAAGATCCTGTCCGGAGTCGTATCGCCCGATTTCTTTGCAGGCTTTTCCTTCGGTTTTTCCGACTTTTTCGTCTCTTCGGCGTCTTCGGCCTTTTCCGACTTTTCGGCCTTTGCGGTCGCCTTATCGGAAGCTTCTTCCTTCTTCACCTTCTTCGGTGCGGCCTTCTTTTCTTCCGCCGCCTTTTCGGCCGTCTCTTCGGACGGCTTTTCCTGTGCTTCAGATGCTTTCGGTGCTTCCTTCACTTCCGGCTCTGCAGCTTTTTCGGATTCTTTTTCTTTTTCGGACTTATCTTCTTTGACCGATTTCTTTACGATCTTGATCTTTGAAATATCTGCGGATGCTGAGGAGTCTTTTTCTTCGGAGGTCTCTTTTTTTGCGGACGAAGTTTCCTTTTCTTCGCCGCTCTTTGAAGTGGATGCGGTTTTTTCCTTTTTGTCTTCACCGCCGGAAGATTTTTTTACGAGCTTGATAAAGCCCGTGTGAGCTTTTTTGGTTTCCGGTTCCTTTTCTTTTTTCGGCTTGTCCGAAAGCGCGGTCGCGACAAACTCCAGCCTGTGCGCATCTTCGTCGCTCAGCCTGCTCTTATCCGTTTTTACGGTGATGTTCAATTGGTCGGCCACCTTTTTTATCTCGTCGAAGCTCATCCCCAATTGTTCCATTATTTCATTTACTTTTTTCCCCATTAGTTACCTCCTCTTATGATCCCTATCAGATCCGCAAAAGCAGCTTCAAGAACATCGTCCGAAAAATTTCTCTTAAAGCTGCGGTTAAAGGCCCGATTTTTGCGTCCTTTTTCCACGCACTCTTCATTCCTGCAGAAGTACACTCCCCTGCCCGGTGCCCGCCCCGTTTCGTCCGTGCGGAGCACTCCGCCGTCGCAGACGAGCCTTATCATTTCGCGCTGCGGATGCGACTCCATGCATCCTATGCAGCGTCTCATCGGTTCATTATTTTTCTTCATATTCCTTTTCTTCCGACGCGTCGTCGAACATATCTTCTACCGAGTTGATCTCATCGGCGGATCCCGCCATAGGCTCTTCGTCGTATTCTCCGAAGTCGAATCCGCTCTCTTCGAGCTGTTCCTTGCTCTTGATATCTATCTTCCACCCGCTCACCTTTGCGGCAAGTCTTACGTTCTGTCCTTCTCTTCCGATCGCGAGCGAAAGCTGCTGCTCAGGCACTACGGCTATCGCCATTTTCTCTTCAGCGTTGATGTAAACGCCTTCTACCGTCGAAGGTCTGAGGACGTTCCTTATGAGTACTGCCGGATCTTCGTCCCAAACGATGATATCGATCTTCTCGCCGAAGAGCTCGTCAACGATGCTCTGTACCCTTACGCCCCTGTTTCCGACGCATGCGCCGACAGGATCGACGTTCGGGTCGTTCGAGCGGACGGCCATTTTCGTCCTCGAGCCCGCTTCCCTTGCGACGCCCATGATCTCGACCGTTCCGTCTTTTATCTCAGGGATCTCTTCCTCAAAAAGCTCCCTTACGAGTCCCGGGTGAGACCTCGATAAAAAGATCTGCGGCCCCTTCGTCGTCCTTTTTACGTCCATGACATACACCTTGATAGTGTCTCCCGGACGGTAGACCTCGCCTTTTACCTGCTCCTTCGGGTGAAGTATACCTTCGGTGCTTCCGACCGAAAGGAATACCGTGTCTTTGCTTATGCGGTCGACCCTCGCGTTCACGATCCTTCCCTGTTTGTCGATAAATTCGGAGTAGGAGTTTGAACGCTCCGCCTCCCTTATCTTCTGGATTATGACCTGCTTTGCCGTCTGCGCCGCTATCCTTCCGAAACTCTGAGGATCGAATTCTTCCTTCGGTATAGGGAAACCGATGACATCGCCCACTTCGACCTCATCGTCTTCATCGAGCATCTCTTTGACATCGTCGAAGGCGATCTCGCTCACCGGATCGGTCACCTCGTCGACTATCGTCATTACGACGGCCGCCGTGACTTCGCCCGTTTCCCTGTCTATATTTACCTTGACGTTCTCGTGGCTGTGCTCTCCGCGGGTCTTCTTGTATGCGACCTCGATCGCCGTCTCCACCGCCGCAATTATCTCGTCCTGCGAAATATTTCTTTCTCTCTCCAATTCCTTCAGTGCATTGACAAAATCGGTATTCATGTTTAGATCCTCCATAGAATTTCCGGTTTCAAATAATAAAATCTATAAGTTATTCCGGTCGCTTTTTCTCTAAAATATGACCTTTAAGTTTATCTTCGATATTTTGCTGCGCTCGATCTTCTTGATCTCGTCGCCGACGAGGACTTCGACAAATCCGTCCTTAAGACCTTCGAGCTCGCCGTCGAGCGTCTTTACGCCGTCCATGGCCTCGTAAAGTTTGATCTCTACCTCGCGCCCCGCGAACCTCGTAAAATCGGAATCTTTTATCAGCTCCCTGTCGAGGCCCGGCGACGACACCTCAAGGTCGTACTGCTTATCTATGATGCCGGACTCGTCCAGCTTTTCGCTCAGGAATTCGTTTACCTTCTCGCAGTCGTCGATGCCGACGTACTCCTGCTCGGCGTTTGCCTTTTTATCTATAAAAACCCTCAGTTTCCAGGACGGTCCTTCTTTGCGGTACTCGATCTTGTACAACTCGAGATCGGCGTTTTCCATGTATCCGTCGAGCAGGGTCTCTATCGTTTTCTTTATCTCATCGCTTTTACTCATGGTAAAAAACCCCCAATATGCCTGAAAGAGTGGGTCGCCCCACTCTTTCCAACTACAACTTCCATGACAATATAGCATATAAAATCAGTTATTGCAAGCATTTTAGGCTGTTTTTGCTAAAATCGCCCCGCTTCCGCCGCCTTTTTCGCCCCTTTTACCGTACCTGAGCATGCGCATCGAGTTCAATATGCATATTATGGCGACGCCGACGTCCGCGAACACGGCCGTCCAGATGCCGACGATGCCGAGGGCACCGAGCGCGAGACACAGGACTTTTACCGCGAGAGCAAAAGCGATGTTCTGCTTCGCGATGCCGACCGTCTTCTTTGCGACTCCGACGGCGACAGGAAGCTTTCCGAGGTCGTCGTCTACGATGACGATGTCCGCCGCTTCTATCGCGGCTCCGGAACCGAGCGATCCCATTGCAACTCCCACATCAGCGCGGGCGAGGACGGGAGCGTCGTTGATGCCGTCGCCGATGAAGACGAGAGCGCCTTTACGGCCTGCGTTTTCTTTGATGATCTTCTCTACCGCCGCGACCTTGTCCTCCGGGAGAAGCTCGGCGTAGACCTCGTCTATACCGACGACCTTCGCTACCGCCTCGCTCTTGGCCCGGGCATCGCCGGTGAGCATGACGGTCCTTTTTACTCCCGCCCTTCTGAGCGTAGCGAGGGCGGTCTTCGCCTCCGGTTTTACGGTATCGGAAAGGAGTATCGTTCCGATGAATTTTTTATTTACAGCTACATACACGGCCGTCGCAGCGGGATCTTCGGTCCTCGGGCAGGACGTGCCGACGCGCTCCATAAGCGCGGCATTCCCGACCGCCGTCTCTTTTCCGTTCACCCTGCATATGACTCCGCTTCCGGCCACGTTGACGGCATCCGATGCGACGGCGATCTTTTTACCGCACGCCTCCCTTATCGAAACGGCGATAGGATGTGTCGACGAGCCTTCGGCTGCGGCTGCTGCCTCGATGACATCTTCCTTCGAAAAGCCTTCAGCCGGTATCACGGCCGACACCTTAAATTCGCCCTTCGTCAGTGTCCCGGTCTTGTCCGTAACGACGGAATCTATATCCGCCATAAGTTCAAGGTAGTTGGAACCCTTCACGAGTATGCCGTTCTTCGACGCGGCACCTATGCCGCCGAAAAACGACAGCGGTACGGATATTACGAGAGCGCACGGGCAGGATATTACGAGGAATATGCACGCCCTTAGCATCCATTTTATCCAGTCTCCGTCGAAAAGAGGCGGTATTATCGCGAGCGCCACCGCTCCGAAAACGACTATAGGGGTGTATTTTCCGGCAAATCTCGTTATGAAATCCTCTGTTTTCGATTTGTTTCCGCTCGCCGTCTCGACGAGTTCGATTATCCTTGCGACCGCTGAATCGTCGTACTCCCTCTCGCACCTTATCCTGAGAAGCGTGTCGCCGTTGATGCAGCCCGAAAGTATCTCGTCGCCTTCGCAGTACATCCTCGGCACCGACTCGCCCGTGAGCGCCGCCGTATCGACCATTCCCGATCCGCTTATTATTATCCCGTCCGTCGGGATCTTTTCGCCCGGTTTTATGACGAGGATATCGCCGATCTCCGCTTCATCGGGGTCGATGACATCTATCGAGCCGTCTTCGTTTTCTCTGTTCGCGAAGTCGGGAGCGATCTCGAGGAGCTCTTTTATCGAGCCGCGCGAACGGTTCACAGCGTACTCCTGGAAAAATTCTCCGATCTGATAAAAAAGCATGACGGCCGCCGCTTCCGCGCTTTGGCCGACGACGAAATTCCCGGCGGTCGCGACCGTCATCAGGAACGACTCGTCGAACAGCTTCCCGTGGCCGATGCCTTTTACGCATTTCTTAAGCACGGGAAGGCCGCATATAAGATACGGCACGGCGAAAAGGCACGTCGATATCAACCTGCCTCGGAATACATCCGGAGCGGCATCGACATGCATGATGATCATGAGCGCCGCAAAAATAACCGCGGCGACCAGTATTTTCCTGAGTTCCCTTCTCTGCCTGATGCTCATCGCTACATGACTATGCTGCAGTCAGGCTCTATCGATGAAACGATCTTCGCGGCTTCCGCCATTATCTCGTCGGCTCTGCTCTCGTCGAGCTCGATTATCAGTTTCTCGGCCATGAAATTGATCTTCGCGGATTCAACTCCGTTGATCTTCGAGATCGCCTCTTCCATTTTCGCCGCGCAGTTTGCGCATCCGAGTTCGTTCAGTTTGAATTTCTTCTTCATTTCACCCTCCTGATTTTTATCAGACCCTTCTCACAGTCGATCGGCAGGACGCCTGTTCTTCGATGTGTTCCCTGCCGGACGCCTATTCTTCAATGTGTTCCTTGCCGACCGAAATTATTGTTTTTACGTGGTCATCGTCGAGCGCATAAAACATCGACTTTCCTTCCCGCCTGACCCTGACGAGTTTTGCAGCCTTGAGCACCTTGAGCTGTTGAGATATCGCCGGCTGATTCATCCCGAGCGCCTCGGATATCTCCGTCACGTTCTTCTCGCCGTCGAAAAGCGACGCCAGTATCCTGACCCGCGTGGAATCCCCGAACACCTTGAAAAGATCCGCAAGATCCATAAGCGTGTTTTCACCGGTCGTCTCCAAAAATCCGCCCGTTTTCGCCTCTGCTGCCTGTCTTTCTTTCATAAGCCTATCCTCTTTTATATGTACATATGCTTATATGAGAATATTAACATACATAGAGGCAGTGTCAACATGTTTTTTTATAAAAAATTTCAGCTTATGCGGTCCGCGGCCCTCCCTCTGCCGTTGTGACCGGGATAAAAATCAAACAGGGGCTGAACGGCGCCCCTGATCTTTCTTTTACCGCGCGAATAAAAAATTCTAATGCCTTTTATATATCGAACATCTGTATACCGAACATCTATATGTCGAACATCGAGATCTGCGCCGACGCCCTCATGTCGCCGAACACGCCGAATTCGTTGAGCGAATCGATGTTCGTGGATGTGAGCTTCGTCTTTCTCCGAACGTCGTCGAGGGAAATGAAGCCGCCTTCTTCCTGCGCTTTTATGAGCGACTCCGCCGCGAGACTCCCGACACCTTTTACCGCGCTGAAAGGCATATTTATCTCCCCGTCGATGACCTTGAAGTCGGTCGCCGAAGACACCCCGAGCTGAGGGTAAGAGAGCGAAAAACCGCGGCTGTACATCTCGTACAGTATCTCGTCTATCGTGAACTCGTCGCTTTCGGCTCCGGACAGATCCTTTCCGCCGAGCTCCGTCATCCTCTTCTGGATGCCGGCGTATCCGTTCCTGACGACATCGCTGTTGAAGCTGTCACGCTTCGCCGTCAGAAGCGCCGCATAAAATTCCTTCGGATAGTAGACCTTATACCACGCCATTCTTCCCGCCATCATGACGTAAGCGGCCGCGTGGGCGCGCGGGAAGAGGTACTCGAGCGTATCGCACGATTCGATATACCACTCCGGAACCGAATGGCTCCTCATGAGCGCGAGCTCCTTCTCGTTGAGAGGCTTGTTCTTTCTGATCTTCTCCATGATCTTGAAGGCGCCGCTCTTGTCTATCCCCTTTTTTATGAGATAGTTCATTATGTCGTCCCTGCAAGATATGACCTCGTCTATGGTCGCCGTGCCGTTTTTGAGGAGATCCTCCGCGTTCTTCCTCCAGACGCCCGTTCCGTGCGAAAAGCCGGAAATTTTTATGAGCTGTGACACCGTCTTCGGCTGTACGGTGTCGAGCATGTTTCTTACGAAGCCCGTGCCGAATTCCGGTATCCCGTACGTGCCGTGCTTGAATTTGTAGCCGTTCACTTTTATGTCGAGCGCGTCCGTCGAGGTGAAAATGCTCAGAACTTTGCTGTCGCCTATGTTGACCGTCAGCGGATCGATCCCCGTCGAGTCCTTCAGATGCTTCAGCATCGAAGGGACATCGTGGCCGAGGAGGTCGAGTTTCAGCAGGTTCTTATCGATCTTATGGTAATCGAAGTGGGTCGTTATGATGTCGACGTTGCTCTTGTTCGCCGGCCTCTGCACAGGGCAGAATTCCGTTATCTCGTGCTTGTCGGGAAGGATTATTATCCCGCCCGGATGCTGGCCCGTCGTACTTTTCAGGCCGAGGCAACCTTGTATCATATATTCGACATCGTACTTGCTGAACTTAGCGTCCCTGTGGTCCTGCTTGTACTTTTCGATGTAGTTTTTAACGTAGCCGTACGCCTTTTTTTCCGCGAGCGTCGACACTGTCCCCGCCTTGAAAATATTCTCCTCTCCGAAGATCTCGCCGACGTACTTGTGCGCGCGCGTCTGATATTCGCCCGCGAAATTCAGGTCTATATCCGGCTCCTTGTCACCCTTGAAACCGAGGAAGGTGGCGAACGATATGTCGAAACCGTCCTTGTTCATCTTCTCCCCGCATTCAGGGCATATCTTCTCGGGCATATCCCAGCCGCAGTCGTATTCGCCGTCATCGCACATCTCGAGGTGCTTGCACTTAGGGCAGACGTAGTGAGGCGGAAGCGGATTTACCTCGGTTATCCCCGCCATAGTCGCCGCGAGCGAAGACCCGACCGATCCCCTGCTACCTACTATGTATCCGGCCGAAAGCGACTTCTGCACGAGCAGACGCGCCGCGACGTAGAGGACAGCATATCCGTTCCCGATTATCGCGTTCAGCTCTTCGTCAAGACGGGATTTTATCATTTCCGGTATCGTATCGCCGTAAAGGTCCTTCGCCGTTTTGTACGCCTCTTCCCGCAGTATTTTATCGGCGTTGTCGATTTGCGGCGGGAATTTTCCCTCCGGCACCGGTTTTATTTCCGAAACCATGTCTGCGATCTTATTTGTATTCGTAACGACGATCTCTTCAGCGCGGTCTCCGAGGTAGGAGAACTCGTCCATCATCTCGTTCGTCGTCCGAAGATACAGACAGTCTGAATTCGTTTCCGTGAGGTTCTTCGCGCTCATGATGACCCTGCGGAATATGCCCGCGTCCTGCGTCGGATAGTGCGAGTCCGTCGTCGCCACCGTCATCTTCCCGAGCCTGTCCGCGATCTCGAGGATCTTCAGGTTGTTCGCTATGAGGTCGTCGTTCGACTCGACCTCGCCCTTGTCTATCATAAAACGGTTGTTGCCGAGCGGCTGTATCTCGAGGTAGTCGTAAAAATCGGCGATCTTCATGAGCTCCTCGTCGGACTTACCGCTTTTTACCGCCCTGTACATCTCGCCCGCCTCGCAGGCGCTCCCGATCAGCAGGCCTTCCCTGTGAGCCTCGATCACCGACCGAGGGAGCCTCGGCTTATAGTAAAAATAATTGATGTGCGACAGTGACACTAACTTGTAAAGGTTCCTGAGCCCCGTTTCGTTTTTGGCCAGTAAAATTATATGATGCGTCCCGTGCTTTTTTATGTCGATCTTTCCGTCTTCGCCGATCGCATCTTCGTCCGGATAGAGGTAGCCCTCCATACCGTAGATTATCTTGATATTGATGCCTTCCTTCTTGAGGCGCTCCGCCGTGGCGGCAGCATCCGGGAACGACTGGACCACCCCGTGATCCGTTATCGCGACAGCGGGCTGTCCCCAGTGGGCAGACATCGTGACTAGGTCTTCGACGTCCGTGAGTCCGTCGTTCTCGCTCATCTTCGTGTGAGCGTGTAGCTCGACCCTCTTGCCCCTCTTATATGTGTCGCGTTTGAACGTCTTCGGCAGTTTAGAGATCCCGTCCGCTCTCAGCACGATCTCGTTCTCGAAACGGTCTTCCTCGACGCTTCCGATCGCCGCTATCTTCATACCGATCCTGAGGTTCTCGGTCAGGACCTTCTCGTCCCTGCCCTCGGCGTAAACTTTTACGCAGGCGGCCTTGCCTTTATCCGATATCAGTATCGTAAAAAGCGTCACCCCGTATCTTATCGTCCTGCTGTCGAGCTTGAAGATCACGCCTTCGAGGACGCATTTTTTGCGCTTCGAAATGTAGTTCTCCATTTCGGAGTAAGGGACCGGCCCGCCGCTTATCCCGACGCCGAAAAGCTTCTTTTTCATCGCCTTTCTCGAAAGCGCGGTTTCGGAAAGTTTTTCCCTGCTGCTCCTTTCCTTCTCGCATACGGCGACGATCTCGGCGTCACCGCTCCAGCCTTCCGGTGCGTTCTTTTTGCATTCTTTTATAAAATTCGCCCTTATTTTTTCCGATATCTCCTCCGGCATATCGAAATTCGTCTTTATTTCCACGATAAATTCTCCCGTCCTGCGGGAGAATGTTATACCCTTGACTTCGGCGTTTATATACTCTTCGTCCTTGTCGAGCGCATTTATTATTTCGTACTTGCTTATGAGTCCGCTCGGTATTTTGATCATTTGATCGTCCGTTTCCCCTTCCTTCTTACATACCCGGTCTGTCTTTTCTTATCTCTTCCATGAGGCGGCCGATGAGTTCTTCTTCGCTCACCTTGGCAACGATCTCACCTTTTACGAAGACGAGGCCCTCTCCTTTTCCGCCCGCGATGCCGTAGTCGGCCTCGCGCGACTCCCCGGGGCCGTTCACTACGCATCCCATTACTGCGACTTTTATCGGCTCAAGGCCGCGCTCCTCTATTTCTGCGGCGAGCGGCGCGAGTTCTTTTTCCGCCCTTTCGGCGAGAGATATAAGGTCGATCTCCGTCCTGCCGCACGTCGGGCACGATACCACCTCGATCGCCTTTTTGCGAAGACCGGTCGCTTCGAGTATACGCCTTCCGAAGATGACTTCTTCGACGGGATCTCCCGTGAGCGACACCCTCATCGTGTCTCCGATACCCGCGAGCAGAAGCGCTCCGATACCGACAGCCGATTTGAGTTTGCCGTTCTCCGGTATGCCCGACTCGGTTATGCCGATGTGGAGCGGATGATCCGTCATCTTGTGTACCAGCATGTGGGCGTCGTACGTCATCCTGACGTCCGAAGATTTTATCGAAAGGACGAGATCATCGTAATCCATCTCCTCGATTTTCTTGAGCGTTTTTACGGCGCTCTCCGCGAGGCCTTCAGCCGTCACGCCGCCGTATTTTTCGATCAGCTTCTTCTCGAGCGAACCGGAATTGACACCGACGCGCATCGGTATCCCGCGCTTCTTTGCGGCCTGCACGACTTCGAGGAGCCTGTCGTCTCCGCCGATGTTCCCCGGATTTATCCTTATCTTCGACGCACCGCCTTCTATCGCCGCGAGGGCGAGACGGTGGTTGAAATGTATGTCTGCAACGAGCGGAACGCCGGCCTTCCCCGCGACCCTCCTGAAAACATCGGCGGCCGCAAAAGTAGGAACGGCCACCCTGACGATCTCGCAGCCGGCTTTTTCGAGTTCGTTTATCTGCGAGAGAAGCGCGCGTTCGTCCTCTGAGTCCACGTTCGTCATGGACTGGATCGACACCGGCGCTCCGCCTCCTATCAAAACTCCTCCGCAATTGACCTGTTTCGTCATGTCCTTTCCCCTGTATCCGTTCCTCTCACTATCCGAAAAGCCTGATTATATCGTTCTTAGTAACTACGACGAAAAGCGCGACGAGAAGCGCCATGCCCACGAGGTGGATCATGCCTTCCGTCTTATCGCTTATCATGTTCCCCGTCAGCTTCCTTATTATCACGAAGAGCACCCTGCCTCCGTCGAGGGCCGGGAACGGGAACATGTTGAGAAGCGCTATGTTTATGCTTATAAGTGCCACGAGGTAGAGGAAAGGCGCTACTCCGTTGCTTCCCGCCTGTCCTAAGACCTGTACGATGCCGACCGGGCCCGACAGGGCTTTCGCAGAAAGCTTGCCGGTTATCAGCATTTTTATCGTCTTGAGCATCATCTTAGTGATGTTCCATGTGCCTATAAATCCGTATTTTATCGATTTTACGGCGGAATGCGATACCGAAGCTGTGACGCCTATTATCACGTTGCCGTCTTTTTTCTCCGGGGTGACGACGAGAGATCGCTTTTCGCCCCCGTTTTCTGCGACGACGTTCATAGGCTCGCCCGGCTTCGACGCTTTTATCTCGGTCACGACATCTTCCCAGCTGCCCGTCTTTGTGCCGTTTATCTCGACGATCTTATCGCCCTTTTCGATGCCTGCCGCCTGAGCGGGAGATCCCGGCGTGACGGATGCGATAGAGTTCACGGCGATCCCGCCTATCGCGACCGATATCGTGAGAAGGATGACCGCGACGATCACGTTCATCGCAGCTCCCGCGACGAGTACCGCTATCTTTGTTCCTCCCGGTTTATTGTTGAACGCCCGCGGGTTGTCGCTCTCCTCGTTTTCGCCCTCCATTGCGCAGTAGCCTCCGAGGGGCACGGCCCTGAGAGAGTACGTCGTCTCTCCGCGGGTCCTCTGGAAAAGCGCAGGACCCATTCCTACGGAAAATTCGTTCACCTGGACACCGAGAAGTTTCGCGACTATCATGTGCCCGAATTCGTGCGGTATTATCAAAATGCAAAAAAGTATTATCGTCAGGATTGCTGTCAGCATGTTTTTCTCCGGTTTCGGCGGATATCGATCGCGATATCCGTTTTATATCTGTTATATCCTCTGCGATCCGATCAGGCGCTCCGCCTCTCTTCTCGCTTCAGCGTCGACATCGAGTATTTCGTCGACGGAATCTATTTCGCTTTTAATATGTCTTTCCGCGACCTTTTCGAGCGTCCTCTGGATGTCGAGGAATTTTATCCTGCCCTCAAGGAAAAGGCTCACGAGTTTTTCGTTCGCACCGTTTATCGCGGCCGGGAAGCTTCCGCCTTCCCTAATCGCCTCGTAGGCGATGTCTATGCATCTGAACACATCACGCCTCGGCTTTTCGAAGTGGAGCTCAGACGCGACCTTGAAAAAGTCCGGCTTCTCTCCGCTGTAAGGAAGCCTCTCGGGATAATTGAGGGCGAGGCCTATCGGTATCCTCATGTCCGGAAGTCCCAGCTGAGCTATCACCGATGTGTCGGAAAATTCTACCATCGAATGGATTATGCTCTCAGGGTGTACATGTATATCGATCTTTTCAGGCTCGACGCCGAAAAGCCATTTCGCCTCGATCATTTCGAGACCCTTGTTCATCATCGTCGCGGAGTCTATCGTGATCTTGCTCCCCATTTTCCATTTAGGGTGGTTCAGAGCTTCTTTCACCGTGACGTTCTCGAGGTCTTTTATCTCGCAACCGCGGAAAGGTCCGCCCGATGCGGTCAGTATTATCCTTTCGATCGGTGATCCCATGCGGCTGTGGAGGCACTGAAATATCGCGCTGTGCTCGCTGTCGACCGGGATGATCTCGGCTCCGTTCTCCTTTGCCGCTTCGGTTATGAGGCGGCCGCCCGAAACGAGCGTCTCCTTGTTCGCGAGGGCGATCCTTCGTCCCTTCGCAATCGCCTCATACGTCGGGGCAAGCCCGCTTATGCCCATTAGGGCGTTCACGACGATGTCGCAGTCGATTTTTGCGATCTCTTTGAGGCCGCCGGCTCCCGTATATACTTTTACCTTCGGGAACGCCTCTTTTATGCGCGGCGCCGCCTCTTCATCGCCGACGCAGACGGCTTCCGGCGAAAACTCTTTTATCTGCTCCTCGAGGTCGCTCACCCTGATGCCGCACGTCAAAGCCGCCACGGAAAATTTTTCCGGGTTCTCCCTGACGATATCGAGCGTCTGCTTTCCTATCGAGCCCGTGCTCCCGAGGATCAGGATCTTCTTCATTACATGAACACTCCGCCTTGGATGATGAAAGTCACGTAGTAAAATACGAAAGGCGCGACGAATATAACGCTGTCGAACCTGTCGAGCACTCCGCCGTGGCCCGGTATGAGGTGCCCGTAGTCCTTTATCCCCATTTTGCGCTTGAACGCGGATGCCGTGAGGTCGCCGCACTGCGATATCGCCGATCCGATCGCTCCCATGATCACGCAGTGACCGAATATCTCAGGTACGAAAATGTATCCGAACAGTCCGCAGAGGATCGTGGCGAAAACGACGCCGCCGACCGCCCCTTCGATCGTCTTCTTAGGGCTGAGGTGCGGACAGAGTTTGTGTTTCCCCAAAAAGTATCCGGTAAAATATGCACCTATGTCCGAGATAAAAGCGGCGAGCAGTACGAGCCACGTCAGCATCGGGAACATCGACGCGTCAATGAGCACCAGGTGGTAGATAAAAAATCCCAGGTAGATTATCCCGGTAAAAGTCGCCATGGAGTCGGCCGGTTCGTGATCCTTCAGGTCCCAGCCGTATATCATCGACGCCATTGCCGACACGACGACCCATGCGCACAGGAACATCGGCTCAGGACCGACGAGCATCTGCCATGCGTAGAGGATCGTTATCATTATGTACGCTATCTTTTTGGACGGGTGGATCCCCGTGTTGTCGAAGCCGTTGAAAAACTCCGTCACGCCCATGTATCCCAGGCATGCGGCGGCGATCGTCAGCGGATAACCGCCGAAATACACGATCAACAAAAGCGGCAGCATCGCCAGTCCTGATATTATTCTCGTCTTCATTGTGCCGTTTCCTCTCTTCCTCCGAAACGTCTCTTTCTTTCGGTGTATGCATCGAGCATCTGCTCGTATTCCTCCGGCGTAAAATCGGGCCAGAGCGTGTCCGTAAACATCAGTTCGCTGTAGGCCGACTGCCAGATCAGGAAGTTCGATATCCTCTCTTCACCGCTCGTCCTGATTATGAGGTCGGGATCCGCGGTATCGAAGCGCCTGCTTCCGCTGTACAGGTGTGCACCGAGTTCCTCCTCGGTAACGGGGCCCGCAGGCTTTCCGCTCTCACGGTCACGCATCCGCTCATCCATTATCTCATTCACGGCCCTTATTATCTCGTCGCGTCCGCCGTAATTCAGGGCGATATTGAAGACCAGGCCGTCGTCATCTCTCGTCGCATCGACCATTTCGTCGATCTTATCGACCGACTCCTTCGGGAGCATATCGTATTGTCCCATAATGTTTATATGTACATTATTGTCGATAAGCTCCTGAAGCTCGGAATTTACGTATTTGACGATCAGCTTGAAGATGCCGGAGACCTCTTCGGCGCTCCTCTTCCAGTTTTCGGTCGAAAACGCGTATACCGTCAGATATTTTACGCCGAGGTTAGACGACGCTATGACGATTTTTTTCATAGCCTCCATGCCGGCATTGTGACCGAGGACGCGCGGGAGGTGCTCCCTCTTCGCCCAGCGGCCGTTGCCGTCCATTATTATCGCAACGCTTTTAGGATATCTGCTCCTGTCTCCCATTCTTCACCTTCCCTAAATGCACATGCCGCAGAAAAGACGGGCGGCACGGCCGATCCGCGCAATAACCACAATAACGTGGTAGAAACCACGTTATCGCGAATTGCCGAACTATACTTCCATAAGCTCTTTGTCTTTATTTGCCACTATCCTGTCTATCTCTTCGATAGCCTTGTCGATCTTCTTCTGTATCTCGGCGAGCGCCTTCTTTTCTTCGTCCTCGCTTATCTCGCTGTTCTTGAGTTCTTTCTTCAGCTCCTCGTTTTCCTCTCTCCTGAGGTTCCTTACGGCCACCTTGGCTTCCTCACCGAACTTCTTTACCTGCTTGGTGAGCTCTTTACGTCTTTCCTCCGTCAGCACCGGAATAACGAGGCGAATGTTCCTTCCGTCGTTCGACGGGTTCACTCCGATATCCCCTTCGTTGATGCCGCGCTCGATGTCCTTTATGGATTTGATGTCGAACGGCGTGATCAAAAGGGTGTGCGGATCGGGAACGGAGATGTTCGCCAGGCTCTTCAACTTGGTAGGCACGCCGTAGTAGTCGACCATGACTTTATCCAATATGCTCGGATTTGCCCTGCCGGCCCTTACCGTATTAAGATTTTCCCTGAGATACTCTTTCGTGATCTCGATCTTTTCTTCAAGCGTTTTCTTCTCGGTCATGTCTTTCCTCCGTTTCAGTCAATAATTTTTATTCAATGATCGTCCCAATATTTTCGCCTTCTATTACTTTTTTCAGGTTTCCTTCGGTCGCGAGCGCGAAGACGTACGATTTTATACCGTTGTCCTTGCACATCGTAGCCGCCGTCAGATCCATGACTCCGAGTTCCTGTTTCACGACATCGAAGTACGAAAGTTTCTCATATCTTTCGGCATCCGGGAAAAGCTTCGGATCGGCGGAATACACTGCGTCTATGTTTTTGGCGAGCAGGATGACTTCCGCACCGATCTCGGCCGCTCTCAGCGCTGCCGTCGTGTCCGTCGAAAAGAACGGGCTACCCGTTCCTGCCCCGAAAATAACGACTTCGCCGTTCTCGAGGTGGTCGAGCGCCTTTCTCCTCGAATATCCTTCGGCGAGATCCCTCATCTCTATGGCCGTCATAACCTTTGCGGGACTGCCTACCGACAGGAGAAAGTCCTGAAGCGCGAGGGCGTTCATCGCGGTCGCGAGCATGCCCATGTAGTCCGCGGTCGCCCTGTCGATCTTCTCGCTCTCGCGTCCCCTGAAGAAGTTCCCTCCTCCGACGACTATCGCCACCTCGACTCCCATATCCTTGATCTCTTTTATCTGCTTTGCCGTCGAAAGCGTCATATCGTTATCGATACCGAAATGTCCGCCGCCGAGGGCCTCGCCGCTGAGTTTTATCAGCACGCGCTTGTATTTTGCCGCCATATCAGTCTCCCACTGTTTATTTTATCCGATTTTTACTGCTTCTTTTACTGCTTCGAATTTTACTACTTCGAAATGTTCGCCGTATACGATACCGTGAACTTGTTTCCGCCCCTTATGAGCTCCAGAAGTTGCGCGTAATCCGTCATCTGCGCCGAACTCCTCAGCCTGATCGCCTTGTCGGCGAGAGCGAACAACTTATCGTCGCTTCCCGGCTGCAGATATTTGACATCGCAGTATTTGAGGTGCTCTTTCTTCTTCATCAGGTCGATCGCCTGATCTTCCGTCATGACGCCGTCGATGAGGCCGAGCGCCTCCGCCTGCTTCGCGGAATATATCCTGCCGTCGGCGATCTCGAGGACTTTTGTCCTGTCCATGTGACGTCCTTCCGCGACGATATCGACGAACTGATCGTACGCTTCGTCTATGAGCCCCTGGAAGATCTGCCTCTGCTCGGCTGTCATCTCCTCAGTCTGGCTTCCCATTCCTTTGTTCCTGCCCGAAGCGATCGTCGTCGTCGTGATGCCGAGCTTATCGAGGAGCCCCGACACGTTGTACATCGTGCCCGTCGTCACTCCGATCGATCCCGTCCAGCAGTTCCTGTTCGCGTATATCTTATCGCAAGGAGCGGAAATATAGTATCCGCCCGAGGCCGCCATCGACTCCATATAGACATATACCGGTTTGCCCGTCTTCTTATACGCCTTTATGGCGTCGTATATCTCGTCCGATGTGTAAACGCTTCCTCCCGGGGAGTCGATCCTTATAAGCAGGCCCTTGTTGAACTTGCTCTTCGAGAGCTTGTCCATCGTCTTCATGGTCCAATCGTGGTCGTAAGTTGCGCTCGATAAAAGCGTATCGCCCGCGCCGATCTCTCCCGCCACGTCTATGACCGCCAGATTAGGCGTCACGGGGGAAGAGGCCCTGTTGTCGTACGCGAAAGCTATTATGCAGACGATCGCAGCGATGACGATAAAAATCTTCAGCCCCTTCGACGACTTTGTTTTTACACCGTTAGCATTCTTTTGTTTTTTGTTCATAAAAATCTACACGACACGCCTAAAGCGCTTTGCTGTCGATTTCCTCCTTAAGTTTCGCGATAAAATCGTCTATCGCCATTTCACCGAGCTCTCCTTCCTTGCTCGAACGAACGGAAAGCGTTCCGGCCTCCGACTCCCTCTCGCCGATGACGCAGAGGTACGAATCCCTTGCGTTCCTGGCCTCACGGATCTTGTATCCGATCTTCTCGTTCCTGAGATCGAGCTTGACCCTGAGTCCTGCTTCTTTGAGCTTCGCTGCGACTTCTTCGGCGTAAGGGGCAAATGCCTCCGTTACGGTCAGGAGTTTTACCTGGACCGGTGCGAGCCAGAGCGGGAATTTACCTGCCGTATGCTCGGTCAGTATTCCGATAAATCTCTCGAGCGATCCGAATATCGCCCTGTGTATCATGATCGGCCTGTGCTTCTCGCCGTCAGGTCCGATGTACGAAATGTCGAATTTCTGAGGCATCTGGAAGTCGAGCTGTACGGTGCCGCACTGCCACGTCCTTCCGAGGGCGTCTACTAACTGGAAATCGAGCTTCGGTCCGTAGAAAGCGCCGTCGCCTTCATTGATGTCGTAAGGAACTCCGAGGCCCTCGATGGCTTCTTTAAGTCCCTCCTCGGCTGCAACCCAGTCTTCGTCCGATCCCATTGAGTCGTCTGGTCTAGTCGAAAGATCGACGTGATATTCGAATCCGAAATGCTTGTATATGTAGTCCGTGAGTTTTACAACGCCCTGGACCTCTTCTTTTACCTGCTCCATGGTGCAGAACACGTGGGCATCGTCCTGTACGAACGACCTTACCCTCATGAGTCCCTGAAGGGCACCCGAAAGCTCGTGCCTGTGCACCCTTCCGAGCTCCGCATATCTCAGAGGCAGATCCCTGTAAGAACGCATCTCACCCTTGAACACCAGTATGGATCCCGGACAGTTCATCGGCTTGATCGCGTAATCTTCGTCGTCGATCTTGGTGAAGTACATATTGTCTTTGTAGTGATCCCAGTGTCCGGAAGTCCTCCAGAGCTGCTCGTTCAGAATCATAGGGGTCATGATCTCGTCATATCCCCATTCGCGGTGAACCTCTCTCCACCACGAAGTGAGCGAATTTCTCACGATCATTCCGTTAGGAAGGAAGAACGGGAATCCCGGTCCCTCTTCGTGCATCTCGAAGAGCTTCATTTCCTTTCCGATCTTGCGGTGATCGCGCCTCTTCGCCTCTTCTATCATATCGAGGTAGTTCTTGAGCTCTTCCTCGCTCGGGAACGAAGTACCGTATATCCTCTGCAGCATTTTATTGTGCTCGTCGCCTCTCCAATACGCTCCGGCAACGCTCGTCAGCTTGAACGCTTTTATCTGCCCCGTGGACTCCATATGAGGTCCCGCGCAGAGGTCGACGAAATCGCCCTGCTTGTAGAACGATATTACGGCGTCCTCAGGAAGGTCGTTGATGAGTTCGACTTTGTACGGCTCGTCCCTTTCCCCCATAAGCTTGATCGCTTCCTCCCTCGGAAGTTCGAACCTCTCGAGAGGAATGTTCTCCTTAACGATCTTCTTCATTTCCTTCATTATCTTAAGAAGATCTTCGTTGTTGAGCCTTTCGTCCAAATCTATATCATAGTAAAATCCGTTTTCGATCGCGGGCCCTATCGCGAGCTTCGCTTCCGGCCAGATCCTTTTGATCGCCTGCGCCATGACGTGCGACGAAGTATGCCTGAAACTGTCTCTGACCTGCGGGTCCGAAAAGTCTATTTTCTCCTTGGCCATTTTCTTCTCCTTCTCTCTCACACTCTTTCAATTATTGGATATTATAACATGCTGAAACATCATAATCTATTTTATTTTGCCCTTTTTACGGCGCTATCTCGACCCTTTCCGCGGACGCCACGGCCGCATCAACAAGAGCCTTCACATCGAGCTTCGACTCCGAACGCTCGATGTTCTTAAGTTTCGGTTTCGTCACAGGATGTTTCGGCAGGAAGACCGTGCAGCAGTCCTCGTACGGCTCTATCGAAATATCGTACGTCCCTATCTCCTTGGCCATATCGATTATGTCGACCTTGTCCATCGCTATAAGCGGTCTCATGACCGGCATCGACACTACAGCGTCCGTCACGACGAGCGCTTCCGCCGTCTGGCTCGCGACCTGCCCGAGGTCCTCACCTGTTATCAGCATCATCTGACGATTTTCCTCGGCGATACGCTCCGCTATCCTCATCATGAAACGCCTTACGAGCAGCGTCGTCTCGTCCTCCGGACAGTTTTTGACGATCTCCTCCTGTATCGGCAAAAGATTGACCGCGTGCATTTTGATCCTGCCCATGTATCCCGCTAAAACGCCGCAGAGATCCTCGACTTTTTTCTGCGCCCTCGGGCTCGTGTACGGATATGAATGGAAATGGACGGCTTCTATGCTCATACCGCGCTTCGCCATCATAAAAGCGGCCACGGGGCTGTCTATCCCGCCGGACATGAGTATGAGGCCCCTGCCGTTCGTGCCGAGGGGCAGTCCGCCGAATCCTTTTATTTTATCGCGGTAGATGTATGCTCCCTCCCGTCTGACGTGAACGAAAAGCGTCACGTCCGGGTCGTGTACATCGACCTTAAGATCTCCGCACTCTTTAAGGATGTATCCGCCGACCTCGGCGCCTATCTCGGGCGACCCTATCGGGAAGGTTTTATCCGCTCTCTTGGCCTTGACCTTGAAAGTTTTTATCCCTTCTTCGGCGGCTAATTTTTTCATGTAAGCGGCGGCATCCCTTCCGATCGCTTCGATATCCTTCTCGGTCTCCACAGCCGTGCTGATCGATGCGATACCGAACACCTTCGATATCTTTCTTATGACCTTGTCCTCGGGTTCGGACGCGTCGGTGCGTACGAACATCAGGCCGTCCTTCCAATATGCGGTCATGCCGCTGCATTCGCGCAGGGCATTTTTGACCCTTTCGAGCAATATCCTCTCGAAATACGGCTTGTTCATACCTTTGAGCGATACCTCGCCGCACCTTACCAAATACAATTTTTGTTCCATAAAATCTATCTCCGAAAATCTCCTATTGATGTCTCCCCAGCCGCCTGAACGTCGTCACGGCTTCCTTCACCCTGTCGATCACGATATCCATTTCTTCGATCGTGTTGAACTCGGACAGGCTGAACCTTATCGCTCCGTCTATCTCGTCCCTGTTGAGGCGCATCGCCCTCAGGACATGGCTCGTGCCGCTCTTGTTCGACGAACACGCGGATCCCGTCGAAACGAATATGCCGTCCTGTTCGAGCTTGTGTAGCAGGACCTCTCCCCTCGTTCCGAGAAACGAAATGTTGAGGACCGACGGGCAGCGCTTACCGTAGTCGAGAAGGCTGTATCCGAGCTCTTCGGGTCCGTTTACGACGATCGAGTCGAGCGAGTCCATAAGGCCCTTCCTGAGATAATCGTTCACCTCACCCATTTTCTTGCACTTCTCAAAAATATTGCTGCACGCCTTTTCCGCCGCGAGCCCGAAGCCTGCAATGCCGGGCACATTCTCCGTCCCCGAGCGCATCCCCCGCTCCTGGCCTCCGCCGACGATATAAGGCGGGATCTTCGCATCTTTGGAAAGATACATCGCACCGATCCCCTTCGGCCCGTGAAGCTTATGGGCGCTCACCGATATCATGTCGAAGTCCGCGTCCTCAAAACTCAGTTTCCCGAAGGCCTGCACGGCGTCCGTGTGGAAAAGCACGTGCGTACCGTTTTTTCTGTTGAAATCTTTTACCGTCCTGAACGCGGGCACTACCGGTTCTATCGTGCCGACCTCGTTGTTCACGCTCATCACCGAGACGAGTATCGTTTCTTCACTCAGTGCGGCTTTTATCTGCTGCGGCTCAACATAGCCGTCGACGTCCGCCTCGAGTCGTATCACCTCAAAGCCTTCATCCTCGAGGACTTTGCACGTTTCGAGGACGGCCGGATGCTCGACGTTCGTCGTTATGACCCTTTTACAGCGCTTCCCGAACTTTCGGCACGTCGATAAAAGCGCCGTGTTGTCGCTCTCCGTTCCGCCCGATGTGAAGATGACGTCGCCACTACCGTAAAAACATTTCGCGACCCTTTTACGCCCTTCATCCGTCACTTTTGAAGCGTTGAAGCCCAAAGAGTGAAGGGATGACGGATTCCCGAATTCCTCCCTCGCCGTTTCCGCCATGAGATCGGTCACTTCGTCGTACTGTCTTGTGGTTGAACTGTTGTCGAGATATATCATTTCCCTCTCCGCAAAAATTCCTCTCCGTAAAAACCTTTCCGAAAAAAAGCTCCCCTTTGCGGGGAGCTCAAGCACTTCTAAAATACTACTTTGCAAATTCCGTTGCTCTCGTTTCCCTGATGACGCTTACCTTTATATGGCCGGGATACTCGAGCTCGTTTTCTATCTTATGTGCGATCTCTCTCGCAAGCATCGGCACTTCTTCATCTTTGACCTGATTAGGTTTTACCGCTATCCTGACCTCGCGTCCGGCCTGTATAGCGTAGGATTTCTCAACGCCTTTCGTCGTATTCGCGATCTCTTCGAGCTGTTCGAGCCTCTTTATGTACGCCTCGAGCGTCTCTCTTCTCGCACCCGGTCTCGCCGCCGAAAGCGCGTCTGCCGCGGCTACGAGTACCGCCTCAAGTGTCGTCGCTTCGACATCTCCGTGGTGTGCGGCGACGGCGTTTATCACCTTCCAGGATTCCTTGTACTTCTTACAGATGTTTACGCCGATCTCGACGTGCGTTCCCTCGACTTCGTGGTCGATAGATTTACCGATGTCGTGGAGCAGTCCGGCTCGCGTAGCAAGCCTTGCATCGAGTCCGAGCTCCGAAGCCATGAGCCCCGAAAGCAGGGCCACCTCTACGGAATGCTTAAGGCCGTTCTGTCCGTATGATGTCCTGTATTTAAGCCTTCCCAGAAGTTTTATCATCTCAGGGTGGAGATTGTGCACGCCCGTTTCGAAGCAGGCCTGCTCTCCTTCTTCCTTTATGATGTTGTTTACTTCTTTAGTCGCCTTCTGGACCATTTCTTCGATGCGTGCCGGATGGATCCTTCCGTCCACGATCAGCTTCTCGAGGGCGAGCCTTGCGATCTCCCTTCTTACGGGGTCGAAGCCCGAAAGGATGACGGCCTCAGGCGTATCGTCTATGATCAGATCGACTCCGGTCAGAGTCTCGATAGCCCTGATGTTACGGCCCTCTCTTCCTATTATCCTGCCCTTCATGTCATCGTTCGGCAACGAAACGACAGATACCGTCGTTTCCGCGACCTGATCCGATGCACATCTCTGTATAGCGAGAGTTATGATCTCCCTCGCCCTTTTGTCAGCCTCGTCCTTCGCCTCGGTCTCTATCTCCGTTATCATGGACGACGCTTCTTTTCTCAGGTCCTTCTCGAGTTCGGAAAGCAGAAGGTGTTTCGCTTCTTCCTTGGAATATCCCGATATCTTCTCGAGCTCTTCCATTTGACGTTCGATGTAGGAATCTATTTCTTTATGCTTCTCTTCCATCGAGCGCTCGCGCTTCCTGAGTCCTTCCTCTCTCCTTTCGATCCCTTCAAGTTTCTTCTCTACGTTTTCTTCTTTCTGGATTATCCTCTTTTCGCTTTTCTGGATCTCGTTTCTTCTCTCTCTGATTTCCTCTTCCACGTCGGATTTGATTTTTACCGCTTCTTCTTTCGCTTCGAGGATCTTCTCCTTTTTGATACCTTCGGCGGTGTTCTGCGCATCGAGCAACAAATTCTGTGCCTTCTGTTCGGCACTCCCGATCGTCTTCTCTGCGAGCGACTTCCTTATAACGTAGCCCGCGAACAACCCGATGAGCAGCGTCACCGCACCGACCATTACTGATATAGTAATCGGTGTCATGATGCACCTCCTCGCATATATTTTTTTGTACAATTCTATTGGAACACCCGACGCACGTGACCCCCAAGCATCGGGATAATTACACAATTATACTCCCTAATTATAGCGGTTGAACCAAAAATAGTCAATTGCATTAGTGGGTGTTGAACATTTTTCAATGCACGGTCCGTAAATGTGATAGTTATGTGTGTTTTTCGTTGACGTTTGTGTTCTTATGTGTTAATATTTACAAGTCAAAAAAATGACACAGTCGTTATTTTATTATTTATAGGAGGTAATTATATGGAAACAGCTAAAAAAGGTTATCCTTTTGGTTTCTATGTCTGCGCTTTCGGATTCACCCTTGAGCGTTTGGCGTTCTATACCATGAAATACATCCTTGCCATTTGGATCGCAACGAATGTATCCGCCGGCGGTCTCGGACTGTCCGACGTAAGCGGTGCGAACGTATCGGCTTGGTTCGTAGCGGCAACATACATCACTCCGCTCTTCGGAGGATATATCGCCGACCACTGGATCAGCCCTAGAGTATGCGTAGCAGCAGGAATGATCATGATGGGTATCGGTTACACCATAGCTTGGAAAGCCACTTCACTCGGACTCGTTTGGGTAATGGTAATATTGGTAGCTTTGGGAACCGGTCTCTTCAAAGGAAACATGTCCGGTATCAACGGGCTCCTGTTCAACGACAGAGACAGATTGGACTCGGCTTTCTCGATCCAGTACTCGTTCGTTAACATCGGTTCGTTCCTCGGAACTACGTTCCTTGCAGCTCTCCCTACGATCGGACTCTTCGGTCTGAAGGTAAGCTTCAATACCGTATTCCTTATCAGTGCTATGTTCATGTTCGCTGATGCACTCTGGTTCATCATCGGCGGAAGAGCTTCCTTCGGCGATGCCGGAAAGACTCCGTTCAAGAAAGACCAGAGAGAGTTCGTCAGCGCAGAGAAGAAGGAAAAAGAACTCACCGAGCCTCTTACCAAGGATGACTGGAAGAAGATCTGGGCTATCATTCTCGTAACCCTTCTTTCCGGAGTATTCTGGCTCGTTTGGTACATGGCTTACATGCCTGCTTACTACTACTTCGGTTGGGGCGACGGAGACGACTTCCTCAACAAGGCAGACTGGCACATCGGCGGACATCTTATCCCGACTTCTTGGTTCGATTCGGTCAACGCCCTCGTTTGCATCGTTCTCGGATTTGCGTTTGCAAGCCTGTGGGCTAAGTTCGCTAAGAGCGAAAGAAAACAGCTCAGCATGTTCAGAAAGACAGCTCTCGGGACTATCCTCGTAGGTGTAGCTTACCTCGTAATGGTGCTCGCCAACATGCAGGCAACTGCACACGGTCAGTGCTCCGTTTGGTGGCTCGCTCTCGTTTGCCTGCTGATGTCCGTAGGAGAGATGCTCTTCTCGCCTCTCGGCAACTCGTTCATTTCGAAACTGGCTCCTGCAAAGGTGCTCGGACTGCTGCTCGGCTTCTGGCCGATCGCCGTATTCCTTGCGCAGCGTCTCTATCCGGCACTTTACGCTTACCTCAAGACTCTTGAGTTCAACAAGGGTTACGGCGGAGTAGGAGTGATCGTAGTCGTATTCGGATTGATTCTCTTCTTCGCAAGCTCGAAGCTCGAGAAACTGGAGAGATAGTTCTACCGGATAAACACGGGACAACAAAGTAATGAAAATCGGCTCTTGCAAAATTTGCAAAAGCCGATTTTTTTATTGCAATGTTTACTTGATGTTTGCTTTTACGCTACGAGCTTTTACGCTTTGATGAGCTGCCGCTTTTATGCGGGGCTATATCTCCTCCGCCTCTTTTATCAGTTCTCGTGCCATTTTATCGAAGTTCGCCGCGATGTACGAGTCCCTTTTTGCGACGACCGGCATGCCGATCCCCATGGAAGCACGTATATTCGTGTCGTACATGACGTTCCCGAGGAGCTCGCACCTGAAGCGCGAACAGATCGACTCGATGTCGGGTTCCGTCTTTTTTTCGATCATATGGGGTTCTATCGAATTTATTATGAGTCTCCTTCTCGATATCCCCATTCTTATGAAACGGTCCTCGAGCGCCTCAAGGCTCCTTACGGAGACATGGTCCGGCGTCGTTACGAAAAGCGCCACATCCGCGCACTGAGCGCAGACATCGGTGATCCCGCAGCTTCCCGGCGGGCAGTCCAATATGACGAAATCGAACCTTCCGCAGGCGACCTTAAGCACCTCTTCGAGTGACTCCTCCGTCCAGTCCTTCGCCGATCTCGCCGGAGGTGACGGTATCACGGCAAGGCCGTGCATGTTTTCGGGATATATGATCGCTGTGTCGAATGAGCACCGTCCCTTCATGATGTCGTCCACGTCAAAGATCGCCCTGTTCTCTACCCCGAGGTAAAGATCGAGAGCGCGCATCTCCGGGTTCATGTCGATCATGACTGTTTTTTTGCCGAGGTATGAAAGCGAAAGCCCGAGGTTGCACGCAACCATGGACTTACCCGTACCTCCTTTTCCCGATGTGACAATAAGGGTATTGCTCAAGTTACACCTTCTGATCTTCTAAGGGGTAAAAAGCCCCTCCTCTCTCATGCTTACATATCGGCCGTCGCCGATTATGACGTGATCAAGAAAATTTATACCTATGATCTTCGAGGCTTCGACGAGTCTGATCGTGGTATTGATATCCTCCGCACTCGCCGTCGGATCGCCGCTCGGATGATTGTGGACGGCTATTATGGACGCCGCGCTTCGCCTTATCGCGGGCTTGAACACTTCACGCGGATGTACGACCGCCGTCGAAAGTTCGCCGACCGATACCGGGACCTTCGCTTCGACTTCGCCCTTAGCGTTGAGGAGAAGCGTTATAAAATGTTCCTTCTTCTCGTATCGAAGGGATTCCATAAGATGATCCGCGACGTCGGCCGGAGATTTTATCCTTATCCTCTCGTTGACGGGATTCGAGCCGCACCTTTTTACGAGCTCCATGCCCGCTACTATCGAGCAGGCCTTCGAGGCGCCGATGCCGTCGATGTTCGTCAGCTCTTCCGCGGTGACGCACCTAAGCCCTCCGGCCTCGGAATCGGCGTAAGCCAATACCTCCTCGGCGAGCTCTATTGCTGACTTGCTCGTACTGCCCGTCCTTATCATCAGCGACAAAAGTTCCGTATCCGAAAGCGCATCTGCGCCGTAATACATAAGCTTCTCGCGCGGGCGCTGATATCTCGGTAATGATTTGATGCGCATAAGCATTCCTTTCGCGGAACGCACACATGATATTATAGCAAAATCGCAGAGAAAAAGTTACCGGATCGGTCACCGATCCTTACAAAACGGTCATCCGATCCGGCTTTTATGTACTTTTCAATAACGGGCTCTTTGCAGGATCGTGCAATTTTTCAGCACGTACACGAGCATAACGACATTCATCAATATCGTTATTTTATCGAGGGCGTAGCTGTGGAGCCAGCCCTGATTTATAACGAGAACGACGAGGAACGCGTACTGTGCGGTAAAGAACACCCTTACGCGCGCCGCGTACATCAACAGGTCCTTTTTATTTTTATTGTTTTGGACCGTCATTCCGTAACGTATGATGAGCAGTATACCCATGGTCACCTGGAAAAATATCAGGGCGACGAATCCGTATACTATCTTGTTGTCGGACGTTTTAAAAACATCGGCTATCGAGCCATGCACAAGGAGCAACATGTCGAAGATAAAAATCAGATAGCTGTATTTACGTATTTTTGCCAACGCGGTCATTCCCTGCGCATTCATAATTCCTCCGATCGTCATTTCAGTCTAAAACGTATGTACCAGAAGTCCGCTTGCGAGTTTCGGCTCGAACCACGTCGATTTAGGCGGCATGATGAGTCCCTTGTCTGCGATATCGAGAAGGTCGAAGATGTCGACCGGATATACGGCGAACGCGACTTTCATGTCTTTATTTACCCTGTTCTCGAGCTCTCCGAGTCCCCTTATTCCGCCTACGAAGTCGATCCTCGGGTCCTTACGCGGATCGCCGATGCCGAGGATAGGCGTGAGGAGGTTCTTCTGAAGGATCGAAACGTCGAGGGCTTCTACAGGATCGTCCTTAGGGATGATGCCGTCAGTAGCCTTCAGCTTGTACCACATGCCGTCGAGGAACATGGTGAATTCGTTTTTACCCTCAGGATACTTCTGTTCTTTGCCGAGCTCAGTTACTTCGAATCCGGCCTTTTTGACCGCATCGATAAACTCCTCCTTCGAGAGGCCGTTGAGGTCTTTTACGACCCTGTTGTAGTCGAAGATCTTGAGCGATTTTGCCGGGAAGATCGCGGCCATTACGTAGTTGGACTCCTCGTCACCCGTGTATCCAGGGTTCGCTTCCCTGCGCTTCTTCGAGACCTTGCATGCCGAAGCCGTTCTGTGGTGGCCGTCGGCGATGTAGAGGGCATCCGTCTCTTCGAAAAGCTTCCTGATCTTCTCGACCTTCGCCTCGTCGTCGACCTTCCAGAGCACGTGCTCGACTCCGTCCGCAGCCGTTACGTCGTAAAGCGGCTCGCTGTTCGCCATTTCATCGGCGATGAGGGCGTCGAGTTCGTCGTTGTCCCTGTAAGTCAAGAATACCGGCTCCGTGTTGGCGTCGCAGGCGTCAAAGTGATTTATCCTGTCTATTTCTTTTGCTACGAGGGTGAGCTCGTGTCTTTTTACGATGCCGGCCTCATACTCGTCGACGCTCGCGCATGCAAAAATTCCCGCCTGCTCCCTTCCGTCCATAACTTCTTTGTAAATGTAGTACGAAGGCTTTTCGTCCCTTACGAGGATACCCTTATCTTCGAAATCGGCGAGGTTTTCTTTCGCCTTAGCGTAAACGCTCGCATCGTAAGGATCCGGCTGATCCGGAAGATCGATCTCCGATCTCGATATGTGGAGGAAACTGCAAGGGTTCCCTTCTGCCATCTTCGCAGCTTCCTCTCTGTTCATAACGTCGTACGGAAGCGACACGACTTTGTCCGCGTACTCTTTGGAAGGCCTGAGCCCTCTGAATGGTCTAACTGTAGTCATAATTTTCCCTTTCCGATAATAAAATTATTGTCCGGCTATTGTCTCCGTCTTTCGGAGACTTCGCCGATTATATAACCCACGATATCTTCGATCGTCATGTCCGAAGTATCGAGTTTTATCGCATCTTCAGCCTGCCTCAGGGGATCGATCTCCCTGTTCATGTCCTGTTCGTCGCGGGCGCGAATATCCTCGGCTATCCTGTCGATATCGGCCTCACGTCCCTGCTGCTTCAGCTGCAGATATCTTCTCTTCGCCCTCACCATTGGATCGGCCGTAAGATATATCTTGAACTCCGCGTCTTTTATTACGTTCGTTCCTATGTCCCTGCCGTCCATTACGACGCTCGTTTTACGGGCCATTTCGCGCTGGAGATCGACGAGTTTTCGCCTCACCGCCGGCAGCTTTGAAACGTCGGAAGCCGCCATCGAAACGCTCTCCGAACGGATCTCGGAGCTGACGTCCTCACCGTCGAGGTAGATCCGTCCTCCGCGAAATTCTATCTCAGTCCCTGCGACCATATCGCTGACCGCGGCCTCATCGCTCTTATCGATACCCTTCGATATCGTCTTCAGCGCTATCGCGCGGTACATCGCGCCCGTGTCTATGTACTCGAATCCGAGCTCTCGGGCCACGGCCTTCGAGATCGTGCTCTTTCCGGCTCCTCCCGGGCCGTCTATCGCGATCCTGAATATTTCTTTTGCGTCCTTTTTATCCATTATCCTTATATCAGTCTGTAAGCCTTCGCAGGCCGGGGCAGTCAGGCGCTTACGCCTTTTCCCCTACGCCTTTTTCTTCGTCCTTTTGCCGGAAGATCCCTTAGCGGCCTCCGCCCCGAAAAGCTTATCGATTTCCTTCCTGAAAGTTTCTGCGTCCGTGAATTTATGGTAGACGGATGCAAATCTCACGTAAGCCACCTCGTCCATGACGCGCAGGCGCTCCATTATCATTGAGCCGATGACCTTGCTGCTCACCTCTTTCTCCATGCGGTTGTTCAGCTCGTGCTCGATGTCCTCGGCTATATGCTGGACGTCTTCGTACGTTATCTTCGTCTTCTCGCAGGATTTGAGCAGGCCTTTTATCAGCTTGTTCTTATCGAAACTCTCTTTTCTGCCGTCACTTTTTACAACGACCAGAAGCGTTTCCTCCATTTTCTCGAAAGTCGTGAAACGTCTGTTGCAAACGGGGCACTGGCGTCTCCTCCTTATCGCGAGGCCGTCCTCTACAGGTCTCGAATCGACAACCTTCGTGTCGTTATTCTTGCAAAACGGGCACTTCATAAGATCCTCCTATTTCGCTGTGTTCAGCTTTATAACCCTGTCCATCACTTTATCATACATGAGTGCGTAGTACAGGTCGTTCTGCTTGGCGTACTCCTCGATCGTCATGCCGGTCGCCTCTTTGTATGTATCCTTCGTATATCCCGACTCCTTCAGGATACGTTTAAGGAAAGCGTCGTATTCCTCCTGCGAAACGGTTATATCCTCCTTCTTCGCGATCGAGCAAATAACGAGCTCCTGCTTTACGGAAGTGCGCGCGAGGTCCTTTAAGTGCGCCTCGAAATCCTTCACCGAAACGCCCTGGGTCCTCTTTATGTATTCGTCGTAGTCCGCATCGTTCTGCTTTGCGAGCTTCTTGTACGAATCCACCATCGATCCGTACTTTTCGTCAAGCTCCTTCTTCGGGTATTTTTTTACCGTGCTGGAGGCGACGATCTTCGCGAAAAGATCCTTCTTCTCGCTTTGAAGAAGTTCCTTTTTCTTTCTCGCTAAAATGCTCTCGCGTATGTGCTTTTCGTAATCCGCCTTGTTCTTGAACTTCGTCTGCGTTTTGATAAAAGTGTCGTCGTACGCCGGCGTCTCGCTGACCACAAGCGATTTTACCGTCATGGTAAAAACTACGTCTTTGCCCGCGAGTTCCTTTGCCCCGTAGTTGTCCGGGAACCTCAGCGAAAGGTCGAACTTATCGCCGACGCTGTGGCCCACGAGGCCCTTCGCGAAGCCGTCGATAAAATTGTTGTTCGCGATGTCTATCTCGACATCGTTCCCCGTGCCGCCGTCGAATTTCTTACCGTTCAGCCGGCCGATGTAGTCGGCTTTTACGACGCTGTCCTCGGCGACGGTCCCTTTTGTCACCTCGTGCTTCGCGCTCTTCGCCTTGAGCTCGTTTTGTATGTAAGCGTTCACCTCATCGGCCGAAACCTGCGGCGCCTCCGCGGTCAGACCGAGGTCCTTGTAATCACCGAGATCTATGTATTCGGAGAGATCGCCGTAATCGTAGTCCTTAGGTATCTCCGCTTTCTGCTCGCACGCTACCAAAAGCAGGACGGACACCGACAGTGCGGATATCACGACCAGGCATCTTCCGATTTTTCCTTTGTGCATAAAGTACCTCTTCTCCTTGAAAAGACAAGAAAACAACCTTTTTGCAAATCTTTTATAATATTTTTAATATTACCACAAAAGCGCCTTGTAGGGTACCCCATAAAAGTCCAGTATTTTCAACGATTTACAAAAAACGGGTTGCTGTAAAATCGGCAAAAAATACATTCATTAGTAACAAGATAGTATCGAGATAGTAACATAAAATCAGTGGTCATATGATATGTACCCTCCTTCCTGGACAACCCAGGAAGGAGGGTACATATCATCTTCGCCTGAACCGCTTCCTGCAGGCTCTTGATAAGCTTCTGTGATTCAACGTCTTTCTGTTCCAGCGCTTCGTGCTGCTCTTTCAGTTTGCCGTACCTGATATCAAGGTTCTCTTCGGATGACGTATAAATCTTGTTATCCGTCATGTCCTTGATGATCGTTTCGATCACGTCTTTCGCAATCCCGTGCTGCTTTAAGATTTCTTTTAGTGTCATTTCGTTTCATCCTTTCACACATACATTTTTACAAGTTTTGTCTTGATGTGTCCGTTTGGAACACCGATGTTTTACACGGTCACCCGTGATTGACAATAAAAAATGAACCGTTTAACGCCATGTTCAGGGCGATAAAAAAACACCGCATTGCTGCGATGTTTCAAGCGATATTATTTCAATCCACGCACTCGCAAAGGGTGCGACAATCGGTTAATAGGCTCTTTTAAGTTTAGCCTGCGTTTCGTTCTTTGAAAAAATCCGCCCAAAATGGATTTTCGGCATCGAATATTTTCTTTTGTTCCTGCGTCAATTTATCAGGATAATCAGCAAACATATTAAAAAATTCTTTACCATCAAACGTAAACTCCCACATACCAAATGTATCTGGATCATCAACCCACTGAATTAAATCCCCTGAATTTTTTTTAAATAACTCTTTATTTGACATATCCGCCGGTCCCTTTTAATTGATTAACTTTTTCTGTGTTAATATAACCAAGTAACTTTTTCAGATCGTCTACCGCAGTAAAATCATCAATATCAATCATATAAGCTATAGTATCTTTCACATAAAAGCTAGTTTGTCTTGCACCAAAACGATTACTTAAAGTATATTTTAAATCTTTATTAAAATTTGTCCACCCCTGTTTACCACCGCCGGCTTGTAACTCAAGATACTGAAGCACTCCCTTTTCAGTCTTTCTGATTATCGATGCATGATTACCAATACAGGCATAATATTCATGCCCAACTTCAACATCCTTTAATAATCTAAGCCCCGCGGTCATTTGAGTTTTCGCCTTTGCGGTTAACACATTAGCATTCAAATTTAAAATATCAACGATATTCGATTTTTTAGAAAAGAATCTTTGACTTTCTCCACCCCGGAAATCAAGCACATCTAAACCTTTTTTCTGACCAATATACGCTAATCCAACGGAAGCACACGATCCATTAGTTTTATCCCACCCAGACAAAACGTTAATGATCTCTTTTTGACTTGGTGTTGTTGTGTGTTTCATAACCGGGTAATATTTAACCCCAAGTTGTTGCAAATCATGGACTTTCTGTTTAGTGCTGTGTGTAAGTCCAATCGGCATAGATATATTATTAGCATTGGCCGGTAATTTCAAGTACACCTGCCTGAATTCATCAAATGATCCCGTCTTATCAAGTCCAAAGAATTCTGCACGATCTTCCAAAGCCTCAAGCTCGTCTTCATCCAGTGCCCACTTCGCGCGCTGCAGAAGCTGACAACGGCAGTTGCAGACGTTGAACGCAGATCCGCCGACAGACGGTGCCTGCAGCTCTTCACCACCAACGTTGAACGGTTTGTCTATCTCTCTGATCTGTCCGTCTGCAAGGGCATGCGATAACCTCGTCCGTGAATCCAGTGTTGCGTCCCACTGTTTGACGATGTCGGCGCCTTTGTCTTTGGCAATACCACAGGCATCAAGAAAACCTTCTTGGTGTATCCTGTGCCCTTCTGTCCGGACGATCCTCGACGCATCGTGAAACGCACGGTTAAACGGTGAGTTCATCCCGCGCGCGATGTGGTCAGCCACTTCTATCCAGCTTTGCCCGTTCGCCACGCTGCGTGTCATCTCGACCCTGATCTGTTTCTTCAGGCGTGTTATATTCTCCGGCGTTTTCCTCGCAGTATAATACGCCTTCTGGAGCTTCGAGTTCGTCACGATCGACCGCTTCATCTTCGCCGGATCTACCGGAACGGTTATCGGTATATCCTGCTTCATCAGCTCGTACATAGATCCGATATACCCGTTCTTGTATGATTCCTCTGTGAACTCGCTTATGGTCTTATACTGCCCGGTCTTAAGTTCGTCCAGCACACCGTTGACCTGCTTAAGCATCGCTTCCTGATACTTCTTCTGGTGCACGATAGATTCAATGTTCTGCATGTCCTTACGAGAATTAAGCTCGACTATCCTTTCACCGATATCCTTGCGGGCTTTCTCGTAAGTCTTCTGCAGTTCTCGCAGTGCTCGCTCTTCTTCCTTCAGTTGTGCCTTCGCTATTTCCTTTTGTACGCCGTTCATGATAACAATCCTTGTGCGTTTAGATTAGCTTCGATAGGGTCGTCAGGCAGCCTGTCCTTTATGTCCTCGTAGTCGATATCGAGCACGTCACAGATGTTCTGTATGATCGTGTCATCGTCAAGAACATCTTTGAGCGACAGCAGCGTGTTGATCTGTACGTTCTGTTTCTCCGCGTCCGTCTTCTCTATCTGTGCATTGTCCGCTGCGTTCGTCATGATCTCACGCGTGAAGTCGTACCACACATCAGACATGTTGTACGCTGTCCCTTCCGTGTTGTTGATTTCCTCAATGACGATCTTGACTACGCTATTCAGGAATCTCTTCAAGCGTTTTTCAAGCTTGTTACACTTCATATCCAGCAGCGCATATCTCGACTTGATAACGATGTTCGTTATGTTCCCGTCTCCGACCTGCGCGGAATTGAACCCCATACCGAAGCGGTAGATATTCTTTTCATCCTCGGCCAGTTTCGCCTGTCTTGCCTGATACGGGATGTCGACCGTTTTGATATCCACGTCACCGCCGACACCGACACCGATCCGTTTTGTCGTCCGCAGGTTCTTCGTCAATTCTTCCAGATTGTCGCCCTCGAACCCTTTGACTACATGCAGCGGATAATCAAAATCGATAAGGTTATTCGACAGTCCGCACGACATGATGTCGTAGTCGTCTATAAGCGGTTTTATCGGTTTCAGGCTCGATATCCGGTTCTTGTTGTTATCCAGCCGGAAGAACGGTATAAATCCGAAATTGTTGTAGTACACGTTGTCGTCATTGTCCTTGCGGTAGATAACGTGCGGTCTCGGATTGATAGATTCGGACGAATCAAGTTCCAGCTTCCCGTCATCGGTTTTGATATAAAAAGTGGTCTGGTTCTCATCCCAGACCTGAACACGTTCTATCGTCTTGTTCTCTTTAGCGATCTTGTCAATGTACCAGTAGATCACATACGCCTTGCCGTCGCTCGTGTCTTTGTCACGCACCTCGACAACACCCATAGAATCAGCACAGGCGAACGAAAGCAGGATGCCGCGGACCGCGATATAAGTCCCGAGCACCCTGCCGAATGTTTCCTGCCTTACCGATCACGCTAAAGATCGAGCGCGTAATCTCCGAATTTTATCTTCCCTTTGCCGCGCAGATATCTGTCGGTCACGATCGCGATGACCGCCGGGACGGCGATATGGACGATGAGTATCATCCCGAGAACTTTGAGCGAAAATCCCATTGCCGTAAAAGTCCCTATCTGTCCGACGAGGCCGGACGTTCCCATGCCCGCACCCATCGGGATATTCGTCATCTTGAATACGGTCGTCGACAGGCAGCCGTTTACGGCGGACGCCAAGGTCGCCGGCAGGAGGATCCACGGATTCTTGATTATGTTCGGCACCTGGAGCATCGAAGTCCCGAGGCCCTGCGCAAAAAGCCCGCCGATCCCGTTTTCTTTGAAGCTCGCGACCGCAAACCCTATCATCTGGGCCGAGCATCCCGCAACCGCGGCACCGGCAGCAAGTCCCGAAAGATCGAGCATTATGCAGAGGGCCGCGCTCGAGATCGGCGCCGTCAGAACGAGTCCTACGACAACTGATACGATTATGCCGAACATGAACGGCCGCAAAGTCGTCGCATCCATTATCACCTTCCCGAGTCCGCGCATCAGAGCCGCGACAGCGGGACCGATGAGCTTCGCCGAAAGCATCCCCAGGAGGAGTGTGACAGCCGGTGTCACGATTATGTCGACCTTCGTTTCCTTCGAGACCGCCTTTCCGAACTCAGCGCCGAAAGCCGTGCTGACTAAGGCTCCCGCAGGACCTCCGAACTGAGCGCCCATCATTCCCGTGACCGCCGAGCAGAACAGCACGAGCGGAGGCGCGTTCAGACCTTTCGCCACGGCAACGCCTATGCAGGCGCCCATGAGGCCCATTGCGATCGTCCCCGTTTTTATAAGGAGCTCCGCCGCGGGCGCGAGCGTTCCGTGCTGACCGCCGATCGAGATCGTCTGCTCGCCTATCGTCTTAAGGATGAGACCGATGAGGAGCGACGCGAAAAGGCCGAGAGCCATAGCGGAAAGAGCGTCCTCAAAATATCTCTTCGCGCTGAAAACTATATCTTTTCTTTTCAAAAAATTTTTAAAGCCTTCCATGATTCCCTTTCATAAAAAAACAAATGCAAAGCCGATACGTAAAAGATAACATCTAACTTTACACCTGTCAAGACACATATTGACATTAGCGTCCGTTTCAAATATCATTTCCATATAAGTTTATGAAACACAAGCAGAGGGAACATGCCTGCACACGAAGGACACCAATCGCCGGAAGAAAGGCGTAAACAGATACTTGAGATCCTGTCTTCATCTCAGGATCCCGTAACGGCCTCATCTTTGGCCGCCCGTTTCGGTATAAGCCGGCAGGTCATCGTGGGCGACATCGCTATCCTGAGGGCTTCCGGCCACTTCATAACGCCGACGCCGTCGGGATACACGGCGGGCGAAAAAAGCGAAGCCGAGAACATCTCCGTCATCGCCTGCAGACACAACGTCAAAGACACGCGCAAAGAGCTGTACGCCATAGTCGACAACGGCGGTCACGTGCTCGACGTTACTGTAGAACACCCGATCTACGGCGAGATACGCGGCACCCTCGACATAGCGAGCCGCTACGATGCCGATAAATTCTGCGAGAGTCTCGAGAAAAGCTCGGCGGCGACCCTTAGCAGCATCACGGACGGCATCCACCTCCACAAAATAAAATACCGCGACAGCGGTTCGCTGGCGCGGATCAAAGAGGCGCTCTCCGAATGCGGAGTGCTGCTCTGACATTTCATTCCAACGATAATAAATCTTAACACAATCGACATAATCGGGTGCTACTATGGTAGTGTCAAAGGATCAGCAGTAGAAAATTTCTTTTGATTGTCTTTCTTAATTAAATAGTTTCGTAGTGAAGAAAAAAATGACCGCTGTCGCCAAGCAGCGGTCGTTTTTTATTCTCATTTTTATTTATCCTCGGAAGCTTTATCCTCGGAAGCCTTAGCCTTTTTACGCTCTTCGATCTGCTTCTGAAGCTTTTTTCTCCGAGCTTCCTCGTTCTTCTCCCTCATCACCTGCCAGGCGACAGCGATGATCGCCACCAGAGCGCCTGCACCGAGGATCGCGAGAAAGTGGCCGGTAAAATATTCCATTTATCTTACACGGCTTTCTTTGCGATCTCGCAGAGCTCGGCAAATCCCGAAGGATCGTGTATAGCCATTTCCGAGAGCATCTTCCTGTTGATCTCGATCCCCGACTTCTTGAGTCCGTTCATGAACTTGCTGTAAGAGATGCCGTTCGCTCTCGATCCCGCGTTGATCCTTGCGATCCAGAGTTTCCTGTAGTCCCTCTTCTTCTGCTTTCTTCCTACGAAAGCGGAACGCAGACTCCTCATAACGGCCGGATTAGCCGCCCTGAAAGTCTTGCTCTTGGCTCCGCGGAAGCCCTTCGCCTGATTCAATACCTTTTTATGCCTCTTGTGTGCATTCAGTCCTTTTTTTACTCTTGCCATATCTCTCTACCTCCGTCCCTATTTAGCTAATGATCTGAGCATGCGCTTCTGATCCGCGCTCGTAACGATAGTTGCCTGACGCAGTCCTCTTTTCCTCTTAGGGGACTTCTTCGTCAGGATATGGCTCTTATATGCCTTGTTCCTCTTGATCTTGCCGGAACCGGTGATCTTCATTCTCTTGCTCGCGCCTCTGTGAGACTTCATCTTGTTTTTTGCCATACTTATATCCTCCAATCTATTGTTATCCGTTACTGTTTCTTCGGTGAGAGAAACATCGTGAGGTTCCTTCCCTCGAACTTGGCCGGCTTTTCGATCACTCCGACCTCGCTCACCATGTCGGCGAAACGCTCCATGACCTCAAAACCCTTCGCTTTATGGTCGCGTTCCCTTCCTCTGAACCTCAGGCTCACCTTCACCTTGTCTCCGTCTTTTAGGAATTTACCGGCGGTATTTGCTTTTACCTGTATGTCGTGATCCTCTATCGACGGGCTGAGTCTGATCTCCTTTATCTGCATGACCTTCTGGTTTTTCTTCGCCAGCTTGTCCTTCTTCTGGAGATCATACCTGTACTTTCCGTAGTCCAGGATCTTACATACGGGCGGATCGGCGTTCGGGGAAACGTTCACCAGGTCGAGATTCCTCTCTTCCGCCAATGCCAGTGCATCATCAATATCCATGATGCCGTGGGACTCCGCATTCTCATCTATGACGCGGACCTTCATCGCACGAATATTTTCGTTTACCTGCTTATCCTTTATAATGTCTCTACCTCCATGATATAAAAAAACGGATACGAGAAGTATCCGCATCACAAATCAAATGTTATGGTACCCTATAAACTTTCGTCGATAAGGTGAGAAGCGGATAACTTCTTCTTTCAGCGTTAAAAATTATACAGTAGCGTCCCCGCCCTGTCAAGGTAAAAATTTCGGATCCGGCGTTCCGCCGCTTTTACGGGTAAAAACCCACAATCGGCATCAGCCGTTTTTAGAAAGTATACATCGCCACCACGATAAAAAGTATGACGAGCGTGACGATTATCTGCTCTATGACGTCGCCGACGACGGTGTCCTCGTTCTCCCAGGACATCGATCTTATCTTTGCATTCTTAGACTTTCTCGTCCAGAGATAAGGATCCTCGAAGTGCTCCCTCAGGTACGAAGCCGTCTTCGTCGAATGTTCGTCGAAGAACGTCAGTATCGCGTTAAAAGCCTTCGATAAGGCCGCGATGAACCACCGAAGCGGCTTTCTGTAAAACCAGTCGAAATCCACAGTGATCTCGTCGTGCGGCTTCATCTTCTCGAGGTAGACGAAGAACGGTAGCGATCCGCCGATGAATATCGCGATGTACTCTCCGATGTGATCGAGCGAGAACGGATTGACCTTCGTCTGGTAAGTCATGTACGAGTAAAGGAGATCCGGCTTCAGTCCGATGACTATCGATATGAGCGTTCCGATGATCATGGCAACGTTCATCGACATCGGGATCGGCCGCACTTTTACGTCCTTATCCGTCTTCCCGAAAAATACGAAGTAGTTGATTTTCAGCGTTATCGATAAAAGCGTTCCGATACCGGCCGCGGTCACGAGCAGAACGGGCACGTTGTAGTTCCCCTCGTCAAGCGCGTGCATGATCAGCGCCTTACTTGCAAATCCGCTCAGGAACGGCAGGCCCGCTATCGCGAGCGACGAGATGAGGAAGCACCAGGCCGTTATAGGCATCTTTTTTGCGAGACCGCCCATGTCCGTTATCTTCGTTTTATCCGTGGCCAAAACAACGGCACCCGCGCCCATGAGCATTACGCCCTTGAATATTATGTTCGTCGTCGCGTGGGCAGATGCACCGTCGATACCCGCCGGAGATCCGACTCCGAGCGATACGACCATCATCCCGAGCTGGCTGACTATGTGGTAGCAGAGGAGCCTTCTGAGGTTGTTCTCCATTATAGCCATGCAGGCCGCGTAGACCGCCATAAAAGCGCCCACCCATACCAGCATCTCCGTGCCGGCAAAAAACCTTATAAGCGCGTATATCGCCGCTTTGGTGGTATATGATCCGAGGTATACCGTACCCGTTATCGTGGCTTCCGGATAGGCGTCTGAAAGCCAGGCGTTGAACGGCGGTATGGCCGCGTTGACGCATACACCGATGAGGATGAACCAGAACGACAGGTCGTTTTGATTCGCTATGTTTGCGAAGGCGGCGCCGTGCTTCGCGACGTGCATCAGTATGCCGGCGAGAAGCATGTTGCCTCCGAAAGCGTGTATCATTATGTATCTGAAGGCCGCCCTCGACGAACGCCTCGAATGCTTCGCGTATATGAGGTACGTCGATGCGAAAGCGGACATCTCCCAGAAGAAGATGAATGAAATGTTGTCGCCCGCGAGCACTACGCTCATGACGCATCCCGCGTAGATCGACGACATGCCGGACTCGAACTTATCCTGTGCATCGAGCGAATATATGGCGCAGAGGATCGCTATCATGCAGAATACGAGCAGGAACGCCATAGTCAGCCTGTCTTTTGTCATGAGGTCTACGGTGAAGTTCGATGTCACGTGATATTTGAGGTCAGCGTCGGGGCTCATCAGAAGGAAGGCGGCGAGCGCGGCTATGGACGCACCCAAAGAGAGCGGTTTCCTGAATTTTTCCGGCAGTGCCATTATCAGGAGACCAGCGGTCATCATTATGAATCCCGGATGCAGGTTATGGATCGATATGATCGTCCTCACCACCCTTCTCTTTACCTTGAGCTGTTTTTACAGTCGCGGCGGCTTTTTTATCGGCTTCCTCCTCTTTTACCGCGAGATCGTGCTCCGCCTTTGTGTTCAGGACCGTGCGCTCTTTTATTTTTACCTTTGAAAGCATGTCCTCCTCTTCGGCGGACTCCCTCTTTTCATAGTAAGACCTGTCCTTCCTCATGAGGCCGGTCATGATGATCTTGCTCAGCACGATGAGGATGAACGCCGTTATGAACGATATGAACAAATACGTTGTGAACTCCTTCATTTTATGCTCCTATGCCGAAGACGGAGTTGCCCGCGATCAGCGCCAGATCGTAGAGGTGAAGCCCGAGGTTCGGAGCGACACCAAGCAGGATCGATATGATCGCGGTTATTACGAGAGGAACGAGCATCGCCTTGTTCGCTTCACCGTATTTCGTGAAATCCGCATTTACGACGTCCTTCTTGAATCCTATGAATACGAGCGGAGTCATGTACGCAAGTGCGAGAAGACCGCTCAGCACGAGGGTTATTACGTATATCAGCTTGCCGCTGTCTACCGCGGCGCTCATTATGCTCGCCTTGCTGACGAATCCCGCAAAGAACGGGAAGCCCGCCAGTGCGAACGAAGCTATGGTATAAGCCGTCATCGTTACAGGCATGCGCCGTCCGATGCCGACCATTTCGCTTATGTTTTTCTTGTGGGTCGTGACGAATATGGCTCCCGCGCACATAAAGAGAGTTATCTTCATGAAGGCGTGGGCGACTATGTGATAGAGACCTCCCGCGACTCCGATAGGCTCGAGCGTGCAGATTCCCAGTATTATGTATGAGAGCTGGCCGATCGTCGAGTAGGCCAGCCTCGCCTTGAGGTTGTCCTTTCTCAGCGCTATGAGCGAAGATATTATTATCGTGCATACAGCCATCCACGAGAGGATCTCCGTGCCCATGCAGGCCTTCGCATATTCGGGCCCGAACACGTAAAGCACGACTCGGAGGGTGCAGAACGCCCCCGCTTTTACTACGGCAACCGCGTGTAGTAGTGCGCTTACAGGCGTCGGCGCGACCATTGCGGACGGTAGCCAGCTGTGGAGCGGCATGACGCCCGCTTTTACGATACCCGCTCCGATCATCATGAAGAACAGGATGAGGGCCCAAGGCATCGGTAAAAGTCCCGGATCTACGAAGCCGCCAGGCTTAAAGTCGAGCGTTCCCGTCAGGAAATACAGTATGACCATCCCGGCAAAAAATATCTGCCCGCTGATGAGCGTGTACGCGAGGTACTTTCTGCCCGCCGTCTTTCCTTCCGCATCGCGGTGGTGGACGACGAGAGGATATGTCGATACGGTCAATATCTCATAAAAAACGAAGAACGTAAGCAGGTTCGCAGCAAAGCAGAGGCCGATCGTCGCCGAAAGGCACATCGCGAAGGCGGCATAATATCCGGTCTGGTGCTTTTCGCCGTGGCCCCTCATATATCCGACGGAGTAGCACGACGTCAGGACCCAAAGGACGGACGAAACGCACGCGAAGATCATGCCCGCCGCATCGACCGAGAAGGCGATCGGAAGACCTTTTACGATCTCAAAAAGCGTGAGTTTTATCTCTTTTCCCGCGAGCACGGCCGGCACCATGGAAACGACTATAAGAAGTTTTGTTCCCGCCGCGACGAAGGTTATCGCCTCGCGCGTGTTCGGTCTTACCCTTTCGCCGAGGGTAAAGATCAGGAGTGCCGCCAGCGCAGACACGAGCGCCGCCAGAAGCGGCCGTAATGTCAGTAATGTTTCCGTCATACGGCTACCCCCTTCAGCGTATACATGAGCATGCGGATGATCGGTCCGTTAAAAATACCGAGGAGCAGGATCGCGGCGAAAGATACGACGATCGGTATCGTCATCGCGATCGGAAGCTCGCCTCTCCTGACTTCCACGAGTGCGGGAGCTTTTTTATCCCTGCCCATGAACATGTGCTCCAAAAGTTTGAAGAAATATACGGCGTTCAGAAGCGAGCTTATCACCAGAACGGCGACATATACATAGTGGTGTTCATGCGCCGCTCCGAGGGCGAGATACCACTTGCTCGCAAAACCGACGGTAGGCGGTATGCCTATCATGGCGAGCGCCGCAATGACGATGAGACCGTCCGTGAGCGGCATTTTTTTATAGATGTACCCGAAGTCCTCGAGCATCACTTTTCCGTATTTGTAGGTTATCGCACCCGCTGCGAAGAAGAGTCCGCTCTTCATGAAAGCTTCTCCCACGAGATGCAGTATGGCTCCCGCGAGCGCCGTGTCGTTCCCGACGGCGAAGCCCATTATCACGTAACTGATCTGCGCGACGCTCGAGTAAGCGAGCATCTTCCTGAAGTTCTTCTGCCCCATGGCACGGATCGAACCGTACATCATTCCGATGACGGCGAGGACGCCGAGGAAGGTGAAGAAGAAGTGCATGTGCCTGAATCCGCCGTAGACGAAGAATATGTATCTGAACAGCGCATATGCCGGCACCTTGCCCATGACTCCCGTTATCAGAGGAGATGCGCCGATCTCGGCGTATGTATATGCGGTGTGCTGCCAACCGTGGAACGGGAAGAGCGCCATTTTTATACCGAACGCCGTGATGATGAAGCACATGGCGATGAACATCGCCTGATCGTTTTCACCTTTTGCGAGTATCGAGGCGAGGTCCTGCATGTTGAGCGTGCCCGTGACCGAATAGAGTATACCGACCGCGAGCAGATAGAACGTAGCAGCGACAGTGCCGACGAGCATGTATCTGAAGACGGATATGACTCCCCTGTCTCCGCCCATGGCTATGAGACAGTAGCCGGAAAGCGACGTTACTTCAAGGAATACGTAGAGGTTGAAAACGTCCCCCGTCGATGTCATACCGAGCATCCCGGTGATGAGAAGCGACATGACGGCGTAGATCGCCGATACTTCGAAATCGCTCCTCACGTCTTCGATCTTTATCGAGAAAAGGACGGTAAGAAGGCCTACTGTGCATATGAGACAGACTACGAGAGCGCTTATACCGTCGATGTAAAATTCGATGCCGAACGGCGTCGTGTACCCGCCGAAGACGTAGCGCACGACTTCGCCGTGAGCGACGTTCCGAAGCTGCATAAGAGACATGCAAAAAGAGAGCGCCGTCGTCGCTATCACGATATCCCTGCAAAGATATCTGTGGATGCGCGAAAGCCCCATGCCGAGAGCCGCTCCGAGAAGCGGCAGTATAACTATCAGTATCGGTAGATGCCGCGTCAAAACTTTTTACTCCTCTTGATTATCTCTTTCTCTTCTATCGTTCCGTATTTTTCTTTGAGCCGCGTCAAAAGCGCGAGTCCGACGCCCGTCGTACCGAGGCTTACTACGATCGCAGTGAGCATCAGCGCGTGAGGGATCGGATTTATGTATGCCGAAGAGCCGACGATGTGATTTATCTCGACCGGTATCGTTCCGCCCCTTTTCTGACCGAAGCAGAGGAAAAAGAATATGACAGCGACCTGCATTATATTCATGCAGATCAGCTTCTTCATGTAGTTCCCGCACACGATGATCCCGAAGATCCCGAGCGAAAGCAGGAGCGCCGTCAGAAAATATATTCCCTTGTCTGCCAAAACTGCTTCAATCCCTGTCATCGTCGAATTTGGCCCTTTCCATTATCGCATTTAGTATCGCAACTATAGTCGCCATTACGCAGAGCGTTACGCCCGTCTCGATCATAAGTATGCCCGCCGGATGAAGCTCGTATTTGAGCATCCCGTGCGGCAGCTTGCCGTATTCGAGAAAAACGCCGCCGCTGAGCATGGTGATCACGCCGGTAAAAGCGTATATGCTGACGCCGATCCCGGCGATCGATACGGAGTTCCTTTTATCGAAGCGGAAAAGCATCCTAGCATTCGGCGCCACCATGACATCTATGATGTATGCCAGAGCAATGAGCGCTCCGGCCTGGAAACCGCCGCCGAGGCTGACCTCGCCGTGGAACAGTACGTACATTGCGTATATCAGTATGAGCACTTCTATCAAAGTGACCATTACTTCCTTATTTATCGTCTGATATGCCGGCTCGCCGAGGATATGCTTGCCCCTCAGTATCTTGTTCGGCACGACCTTCCTCTTGTTCAGAGGAGTTTTATAGCTGAGCAGGAGCACGGCCGACATCCCCGCGAGGAACATGACCGTCGTCTCGAGAAGCGTGTCGAAACCCCTGTAATCGGCGAGGACCGCCGTTACGAGGTTCGGAGATTCCGTGTCCCTGAGGGCGTGGTCTATGTAGTAATCCGATACGTGGTGGTGAGCCGGAGCATTCGGATCACCGATCGTAGGGAGTACGTCGAAATTAAGGAACAGGTATGAAAGACCCGTAACTATTACGATCACCGCCAGGACCTTACGCATCACTTACACCGCCTATCTATATTCTTGAGCGTCATTATAAAATATATGGTCGATATGACGCCGATTACAGCTTCGGTAAAAGCGACATCCGGCGCTCCCATTATTATGTAAAGGAACATTGTGATAAAACTGAACGCACAGTAAGTGATCACGACTTTGAGAAGGTCGCGGCTGAAGATTACCATGAGCGTGATCGATATCAGTGTTATCAGAAGTACAGCTTCCAGTGTCAACGATGCCATTTCTATTCCTCTCCGTCCTCTTCGGCTTTTACCGCCGCTTCGCCTGCTTCGGCTTTTGTGGCCTCTCCTGCCGCCTCTGCGGCTCCGGATACATCTCCCGTCTCGGCTTTTACCGCCTCTCCGGCCCTTTTATAATCGTTATAACCCTTATAATTCCTCGCGTGCACTGCTTCGAGCATTATGAGGTTCGTGCCGAGCGGATTCGTGAACATGAGTATAAAAAATATTATCAGTATCTTAAGTGAAACTATCTTAAGGCCGACGTACGTTATCATTCCGAGGATCATAAGAAGCGCACCGAGCGTTTCCCCTACGCCGGATGCGTGGACCCTCGTGTAAAAGTCGGGGAGCATGATGACGCCGAAAGCGGCGATCGCCATGAATATGAAGCCGAGACCGATCAGAATGACGGCAACGATCTCATGCGGCTGAAGACCGTGAATGCTCATTTGCGCCTCCCCCCTATGTATTTTGCGAGTATGACCGTGCTCACAAAGCCGAGTATCGAGTAGCTTATCGCGATATCTATGTACATCTCATATCTCGAATCGATGAAGCCGACGGTCATTATCAGCATTATGATGACCGTGTTCATTACGAATACGGCGTTCAGCTTGTCGTATACGAGTTTTCCCGTGAACATGAAGACGGTCATGGCGACCATGATACAGACGAGACCGATCAAAATGAATGTGAAGAAGTGTGTCATTTTGCGTCCCTCCTCCCCATGTCCGAACTCTGTGCAGCTAAACTCTGCACAGCTGAACTCTGCGCACCTAAACTCCGTGCGTCTGCATGTACTGCATCAAGGCGTTTTATGTTACCGCGGACCGGATATCTCTTTTTCGCCGGCGGAACGGTGGCCGTCCCCTTTGCGTGGCCCGAGACCTTCTCAGTTTTTATTATTTCGTAGTCGACATCCTCGTTGAAGACATGTGCGACGCGCTTCTGCATCTCGCCCGAAAGAAGGCCTTCGGCAGCAGCGTCAGTCAGGGCGTGCACGGAAAAGACACCGTCGTCAAAAATGTCGATCGTAACGGTACCCGGCGTGAGCGTTATCGAATTCGCCAAAAGCGCCCTCGCGGCCGGATCGTCGTAGCCGGCGCGGAACCATATTATCTTCGATTTTACGGCCTTGCCGCCGTTGAGAATGACTCCCGAGACGATGAGCGAGCTCTTGATGATCTCTTTTACGAGCCCGAAGAAATAAAACAAAAAACGGAAAGGGGTCGTATGGAACACGTAGTACCTCTTATCCGTTTTTATACCCTTAAAATCGCATGATTTCAGGCAGTGCGCCGCTATGATCGCAGCGGAAGCCACGCCGAAAAATATGAACTTACATTCAAAGATCTCGGACAAAATAAACCAAACGGCCAGGACCTTGATAAAAAGTTCCAGCCATGCGAGGAATTTTTCAGTTGTTAAATTTCCGTCTTTTTCTGACGCCTGCATCAAGTTCTCCGAGCCTGTAATTAACATATAGATAAGGTAATTATACAGAGTTTCGAGATTGATGTCTACAAAAACCTTGAAATTTGAAGATATCACGGGCGGCACTGATTTTATGTGATTTAATAGCGATGTTGTTTTACGCGGTTTTTACGGGCCCGGTCTGGCAATAAATAATTAACAAACGCTCAAAGGCTTGATTTTATGCGGTTTTTTATTGAAAAAACGCATGTTTTTATGCTATACTTTTTGATTGAAAGAGAAAAGCGCACACATGTCTTGCGACATTTAAGCATACGGAGTGATTTACAATGAGCGATCATATCGATTCGCTGAACGGAGGAAAAGGGCCTACGGTGACGATGTTTGCACCGTACGACTGCCACAACAGCTGTCCGTTCTGCGTGAACAAGCGTGAATACAGAGATTCTTCAGCTTTCGACCTCGAAAGGTGTTTTGCGTCCCTCGATATAATGCACAGGATATTCCCTAATAACGACATAGTTTTTACGGGCGGAGAACCGCTCGCGGAGCTGGATACCTTGGAGAGGCTCATCGAGCACGTGCACGAGAGCCACAATCTCTACATAAATACGACCCTCCCTATCGCGGATGATTCGTCGGTCGAAGAGACTGCGGCCGTTTTGAATAAGTACAGGGACAGGATCTCGTGCATCAACGTTTCGAGACACACGAAGAAATATGTCGTCGAGTGCCCGGACAGGATATTCGACCTTCTTAAGGTACGCCACAGGATCAACTGCGTCGTCTTCGGCGATGCGACGAAGGAAGAACTCATCGCCTTCCTCGACAGGTTCAACGGACACGAGATACAGCTCAGGAGCGATTACTCGAAGCTGACGCTCGATAACGTCTTCGAGACAGAGGGCGATCATATCTTCGAGTTGATATCTTCGATAGCGGAGTTCGAAAGGCCGCTCGATAAGGAGCTTTTCCGGACGGGATTCGTATTCAAATATAAAGACAGCACCGTCACCTACCACAAGACGCTGCCTTACAGCAAGGTGGAAGGTCACATCGGCGATATAATAATCAGACAGAACGGTCTTATCTACGACGACTGGAACGATTACGGGCACGAGTTGAACATCAATGCTCTCACGATGTAAGTATTCGCGTTCGGGAGGTACATGTAATGAAAAAAAGCGAAGCGAGACAAAACGCGATCCTTGAATACATGAGGGAAGTCATCAGGGTAAAAGGGTTCCCTCCTACCGTCAGGGAGATATGCGAAGCTCTTAACATCAAGTCGACATCGACCGTGCACTCGGACATCAACGTCCTGGCGACCAAGGGCCTTCTGAAGAAGGACCCGAGCAAGCCGCGCGCACTCGTCCTCGTCGACGAAGAAAAAGATACGATAAAGCCGTCATCAAAGATCGATGACATCACGACGGTCGAGCTGCCGGTGATAGGCAGGGTCGCAGCCGGGGTCCCGGTCCTTTCTGAAGAAAACATCGAGGACACCGTTCCCTTCCCCGCTAAGTTCGTCGGCAGAGGAAACAACTTCATACTCACCGTCCACGGCGACAGCATGATCAACGCCGGCATCAACGACGGCGACTATCTGATCGTTCAGGAGTCTAAAGATGCTTACAACGGCGACATCGTCGTGGCGATGATCGACGGAGAGTACGAGTCGGAAGCGACGGTAAAAAGGTTTTTCAGGGAAAACGGCAGGGTCCGCCTCCAGCCTGAGAACGATTTCATGCAGCCGATGATCTTCGACAACGTCGCTATCGTCGGCAAAGTCAAAGGCGTATTCAGATATTTCAACTGATACATTTCAACTGATACGGGAACCGAGGAGCCCGGGCCGATGAGTTTCAGCCGCCCTCTCCCCGCCCGTTTGAATAAGGGGCTTGTAAATGCCTGCATATTATGCGCACTTTTATTTCGGTAAAAAGGTCCTCCGCGCCATGCCGGACGACCTTAAAGCGACCGTAAATACGAACGTCGACTGCATCGACGCTTTCTTTTCGGGTCTCCAGGGACCTGATTTTTTGTACTACCACATGATCGGAAAAACGGCGAGCGCCAAAGCCGAGGCGCGAAAGATACATCACAGCCCCGGCGGGGATTTTTTCGAGCACGCCCGCGAAGTCCTCAAAAAACACAAGGACCCGGAGAGTCTGAGCTACATATACGGATGCATGTGCCACTATATCCTCGACTCGGCCTGTCACCCTGACGTTGTGAAGTTCGCGAAGATCCCGGGATCTTCCCACGCCCTCGTCGAAAGGGAGCTCGACAGCGAGATCATAAGGCGTGAAGGCGGCGATCCGAGGTACCTTAGTGCCGCGCTCGTGCTGCCCGTCAACAGGAGGCTCGGAAGCGTGATCGCGCCTTTTTATAAAACGGCGACCCCGGCGATCGTGAACGGCTCATTTTATGAGATGAGGGGCATGACATACCTCCTCCGCTCGGCTTTTACCCCGGTGCGGAGCGTCGTGGACTACGTCGTCGAAAATTCCGAAAAGCTGGCGGGCCACCGGGACTCGATCGTGGCAAATGCTCCGATCCCGTTCCTCGCCGAATCGACGGAAACGCTGCTGTCGGAGCTGGACGCCTCGGTAAAAGACGCCGTTGAGCAGATATATGAATTCAACTCCTCGATCGGTACGGATAAAGAACTTTCGCACCGCCTCGACCCGGATTTCCTCGGTAAAAACCATTCCGAAAAGTCCGATAAAAAATCGAAGAAGTCACACAAAGACAGGTAAACGATAAAAGCAAATAAAGAGCGACCCTCCGAGGCTCGGTAAAAACCGCCCGAAAGGTCGCTTTTTTCGTATGTATTTTTCGCCGGAACATGCATCCCCCGCCGGAACACGCATTTCCCGCTGCGATATGCTTTTTATGAAAGCGCCGTCTTCGCGCCGAAGGTTATCCACGAAACGAGGATAGCCGCGATCAAAACGCCGAGAGCGATCGCAGGAAACGCCCTCTTGAGCCTCATATCCATCATCACCGCGACGAGAGATCCCGTCCACGCTCCGGTGCCGGGAAGCGGTATAGCTACGAGGAGGACGAGCCCCCAAAATTCGTATTTCTCGACCGTGTCCTTCTTGCTCATCGCCTTATTTTCCATTTTTACGACGAAGCGGTCGAGCCTGTCGCTTTTTTTGCGCATATATTCGAAAACTTTTCTGACGAACAGCACGATGATCGGTACCGGCAGCATGTTGCCTATCGCGGCTATGATCGTGGCTTCGTGTATGCTGAGCCCTTCCATAACGCCGTAAGGTATCGCGCCTCTCAGTTCGAGGACCGGTACCATGGATATCAAAAATGTCAAAACAGCTGCCTTCATGTTTCTTCCCTTCCGAAACCGTCATTTAACAAGAACGATTATAGCACAGTCTGCCTATCCGTCCAATCGCGGCGATGTGCAAAAAAGCCGAACGCCGATCCCGCGTGCGCAGGACCGGCTGAATATTCTGTTCGGTCATCGATCATTCCCGTATGTCGATTATTCCCGCCTTTTGAGTACGAGCATAAATGATCCGATCATCGCTGCGAAGAGCATTATCGCAAACATGAGCGTGAGCGTCGTCATATCGATAGGGTCTCCCGTAACAGGAGATTTTACGCCCGTGCTTCCTGAATTGTTCAGTGCTTTTCCGTTATTCGGCGCGTTATTGCCCGTCGCGTTGTTGTCGGTCACGGCGCCCGGAGTCGTATCGTCTTTGTCTCCGTCTGTTTTAGCATAAACGACTATAAAAGGTGAAAGCTCGGAAACCTCGAGAACGACCTTGTGATCCTTTACCGCAGGTTTGTCGAATTTTTCTACCGTTTTATCTTCCCTTATGTGATATACGGCTTTTACGTGATCCTTCGTTACAGGCAGCTCAACGGAGATCTTTCCGGTAAAAGGCCTATTCGTCGTTACATCGAATGCGCCGTGGTCTTTTTTGAGCGCATCTTTTATCACGGCCTGATCACCGGCGCTGAGTCCTTCGATTTTTTCGGAAGGCACTTCCGATATAGGGGTCACGGTGATCTTAAAAGGCTCTTCCGCGACTTTTATCGTGACTGTCGCATGCAGCTTCTTCGAGAGGAGAGCTCCGTAGCGGGCCTCTATTATCACAGGGATCTCGCTTCCGGCCTTGAGCATCACCTTACCGTCCTCCGTCTTGGCGACGAGTTTCTGTGCTTCCTCATCGTCCGCGTAATCTTCGGTCAGGATCGCCGTCAGATCCTTTTTGATGAGGACCTTATTGCCGTCTTCGATAAAGAGATGTCCGTACACTTCGTGATCCGGATCGATGACGACCCTGTATCTCGGTGCAAGTCCGTTGTATTCCTCAGGCATGGACAGCGTCCCTACTTCGGCTCCGCCTACCGCCAGGCATCGAAAGAGTTGCAAGCACGGCACCCGGAACGGCGTCTTTGCGCTGGAGGCCTTCGCTGTTTTTCACCTTGATGACAGGCTTCATCTGAGCTATGTTGCTTCCCTTGCCCGGATGGAGATGGATATTGAATACCCTGCTGCAGCTGTCAGTCCAGGAACCCTTGTACATTTCGAGATGTTTGAACACCAGAGCTCCGTCTTTGACCTCATGATCTTTCTTCATGATGTTGTTGTCGAAGTCAGATTTCACACCTTCTTTGTCCGCGGTATATCTTATCCACAGATTCATGTTTTCGAGTTTTTTGGCGGAAATGTCGGTGTTGAAGTCGACATCTACGGCTTCCGTTCCCTTACCGTCTTCGTTGTTGATCTTGACAAGGTCTTCCGCACTTACGTCTTTCCACTCGCCGTCGGACACAGCCGCTTTTTCCTTCGGGCCTACGTAGTACTGCAAAGTATTCAGCTTGAAATCGTAAGCCAGGTTTTCTCCGGTGTCCTCTTTTATCTCGATGTCGCCTGAGGCCAAAGCTTTCGACTCGTGACCTTCAGAGTCAACGGCTTTTACCATGACACCGAAATTGCCCTGTTTTAGCTTAGGTGTATCCCCTTCTCTGTCGACAAAATCGAAGCCCGCCGAGCTGAGATCCGTTATGACTATATTATTGCCTTTTATTTCCAGGCACTTATACATCTCATCGTAGTCGTTGTCACTGCTGTTGACGAGTTTGTACGTAACGTCTCCGCCCTTGTATTCGGCCGGCATCGACAGCGTGGCAACCACGGTGCCCGGCACGGCATCGTTGTGCTCGACCGAGTTCACCTGAATTACCGGTGTGAACTGCGTTATATCGGTTCCGTCTTCCTCTGCATTTGCAAGCGTTGCAGGGAAAAGGGTCACGATCGCTATAAGCGCGCACATCACGCCTGTTGCGATTCTTTTCAGCATAAATTTCTCCCTTCTTTTAGTAGTTTTGGAATATATCTTCAGCTTTTACAGCATAAAGATCACGGTTTTTTGTACACGAACATCTCGTGATCGACGTAGTTGCTCTTGAGGTACGGGTCGCCGTCGGTTTTTTCTATCCTGAACCGCGTTGCGTAATACGTGTACCTCATTATCGTTTCATTCGAGAGAGGATCCGTCGCCGGGCCGTAGCTTCTGTCGTCGCGTTTTATCTCGTCGTAAAGGATCTTGCCCTCGAATCCGTTCGCTTTAAGTTCGCTGAACGGTATCTTCTTGGGGGTACCGTCGCTGTACTCTACGATGAGGACGAAGTTTTCATAGTTGAATTTATCGCCCGCATAGCAGAACGTCTGACCGTACCCGTGGCTCGTCATGTATTCGCGTTTTTGCTCAGGGCTCCACGCGTAGAAGTTTATCGGATCGGGATATCCGTCTCCCGCAGGAAGACCTCTCCTCATACGCTTGTCGAAGTCGAAGTCGTTCAGGTAGATATCGTTGATCTGCTTTCCGCCTATCGACGCCTTGTACAGCGCTTCGGCAACAGCTCTTGAATATCCGCACTTGCTGAACGTCGCTCCGCCGACGGCATCGATATCTTCGAGGCGCTTTCTTACAGGTCCCCTTAAGTTTTCGTCGGTATCGCCCGGGAAGAGTTTTATCGACTCTCCGTGAGGCGCGGATTTTGCGGCATATGCAAAGTAACGCTCGGTATCGATGTGATCTTTTATAAACTGATTTACGTTTCTTTTTGCAAGATCGAATATTTTATCGCGATACTTTATCGCCCTCGACTTGTACTGCGCCAGGTCGTCACCGAATTCGAGCTCTTCGACCTTCGTTACCTTGCCGTTCTCGACGGTGAGTCTGATATTTATCTGCTGAGTATAGGAATTCTGTCTCGGGTCGTAATAGTAGCCCTTGCCGTGACCGATATACACGCCGTCGTGCAGCTTGCAGTCAAGTTCAGGAGGTCTGACGAATACCGGATTCGTATAGTCGCCGACCTTGTCCTGCACATATCCCGTGCCCGGAAGCGGCGGCCTTACAGTGATCCCGACCTTCGTCTTATACCCTTTATACTCGAAATTAAGATCGAATTTTCCGGCTTTGTCCATGAACCTGCCGTCGACGACAACATCATCGTTCAGCCTGACCGTGCCGTCTCCGTCGAGGAAGTCGCTGTATGTGATCGTCTTCTCACTGCCGTTGCTGTACTTGAGCTTGAAAGTCATTTTCCCTATATCGAGGAACTGGCCCTGCGTGTACTCGAGCACAGGTTTATCTGCGATCTCTATACCGGTAAGTTCTACAGGAGCAGGCGTCTTTTCTTCGACCGTTATTTCCGTCTGCGTCTTCTGACCGTCGTACTCGAAGATCAGAGGTATGTTCCTCCCTAAAACATCGAGTACATAACCGTCCGCGACATTCATATCGCCGAGTACTACGCTGCCTCCGCCGTTTGCAAATTCTTTGTAAGAGATCATTTTCTCTTTACCGTTGCTGTACGTCAGGTTCAAAGTCATCTTCGAGAGATCGAGCTTGTCGCCCAAGAAGTACTCACGTACAGGCTGCTTTACGATCGTTATCCCTGTCAGAGTTACCGCTGCAGGTGCTTTTACGACGATCTCCGTCGATGCGATCTTTCCTCCGTATTCGACGATGAGGTCGAACGTTCCCGTGTTGTCGAGGAGGTGACCGTCTTTTACGGATGCTCCCGCCAATTTGAATGATCCGCCGTCTCCGAGGATGTCCTGATATGTAAGCGCCTTCGGATCTCCCTTGCTGTACGATGCTCTCAGGGTCAGCCCTTTTATGTTAAGCGTGTCACCTTTTACGTATTCACGTACGGGCTGACCGACGATCTCTATTCCCGTCAGAACAGGCCGATCGGCTTCGGTCGCTTCTTTGGCCTTCTGAAGCGCGAGCTTCGTCGCTTCTTTTATCGCCTTGCTTGAAAATGTGGCGTTGCTTATCGCGTCCACATCAGGCGACTGCGCGTTGATGATGTTCTCTATGATCTTCAGGGCGTTTTCCCAATATCCCGGTATCTGTCCTTCTCCTTCGGCGTGGATATCCGAGATGCGTCCGCCGCTGAGCGTTACGGCTACCGTTACAAGGCCGTCTTCCCCGCCCTTTGCGCTGCCGTAATATACACCGTCTTTGAGCTTCGAGATATCGAGCTCTCCCGGCGGTGAAGGTGGATTAGGAGGTGAAGGCGGGTTAGGTGTTTCTCCGCCGCCCGTATCGCCGCCGCTTCCGCCGCCCGTATCGTTGTTGTTCTTCTTTCTGCCTGCCTTGTTGACAGCATCCGAAGTCGCGGCCATTATGGCTTTACTCGAAACGGTCGCACCGGTGACGGAATCAACATTCACCGACTGCGCGTTCAGTATCCTGCCGATGACCGCTTTTGCTCTGTTCCAGAACTCAGGAGTCTCGTTTTGGCTCACGACATCGATAGAAACGATCTTACCGTTCTTCAGAGTCACCGCCACAGTGACCTTGCCGCCGTAACCGCTCGCGCTGCCGTAATACACTCCGTCTTCAAGTTCCGACAGGTCGGCTTTCAGCTGCGACACATACGCTCCGCCTTTTCCGGCCATTCCGCTTCCGCCGCCGGATACGGAAGGTCTCGCCCTCTTCGCTGACTTTATTTTCACTGACGGTCCGCGGTTCGCTGACGAAGTGCTGTAGAGCCCTCCGCTTCGCCCCGCACGGCCGTATCTGTTTCCGTTCGTATAAGAAAATATCCCGACCGCCACGAACGTCACCAATATCAAAGACGTCATGACGATGTAGCCTTTTTTCAAGCTCATTATCTAACCGCCTTTCCTACCGCCTGATCGACGGCATCGAGTATGCCGTTCGACGTAAATGTTGCTCCGCTCACAGCCTCGACGTCCGTGCCGTTGGCTGCGATGATTCGCTCCTTGATCGCATACGCCTTGTTCGCTTAATCCGGATCGTCGCCGCAGCTCACTATCTCAACTGCCGTTATCTTATCGTCCTTCAACGTTACCCTTACGGTTATGTCGCCCTTATATCCGCGGGCAGTTCCCTCGTAAGTGCCGTCCTTGTAATTATTCGTTGCAGCATTTCCGTTCGTTCTTCCTGCAGCCGCCTTCTCCGCGACCGCGAGTGCCTTTTCTTTTCTCTTCGCATCATTTTCAGCGCCGTGGGCTAAAACGGACCCGGTGGATACGACAGCCACCATGATCATCAGCGACACGACGGCCGCCGAATTCAGAAGTTTTACCCTGCCTTCCGAGATGCCTTTTTTACCCGCCGCCTTATGAAGGCGCAGCGCCGCATAGACGAAGAAGATCACGGTGTAGACTATGAGCGTGAAAATAAATTTATACCACTCCGGTCTCGCCAATAACGCGCACAGGATGTGTACATAAACGAGGGTGTAAAAGAGATAAGCGTATCTCTGCAGGTTTTTCCACCTCTTCGCATCCATGGTGCTTCTGACCGATTTGAACGAGGTGATAAAAAGCGGTATGCATATCGCCCACGCCCACAGGCTCAGCACCGATGTCATGATGTTCAGGAACATCGCTTTCGGCGCAAGGCTCATCCATCCCGGAGCCGCGTTTATCATGTTGACGAAGTAGTAGACCGCGTGGTTGAGCATGAATATAACGGCCAGGATCGACAGCTCTCCCCTCGCCTTCATGAACGTTTTCACGAGTTTTCCGTTCGGAAGTGCTCCCACGTACATGATGATCACGAAGAGCGCCATGCCGATGAGCCCCTGCTTCATGATAAAAACAGGGAAAAAGAGCGCCGTTCCCGGGGCCGGCTCCTTAAAAGAATATATCGTGCTCACTATGCCTATCGCGAGCGCTCCCAAATAGTAAGGGAGGCTGTTTTTAGTCAGGTTCCCCTTTTCTATCGCAAGATAAGCGAGAAGTGTCACGAGTATCAATACCGATAAAAAAATCATATTCCGTTCGTATGAATCGTCTTCATACCCCTCCTTCCAAAGAAAGACCCGTCATCTACGAAAGGTAATGCCGGATCATATATCGTATATAGTTCGCTGCGCCCGCCCATCGTTGGTTAGGCGCAACTAACTATAGTTAAATCATGTTAGCCACACTAACATGTAATCACGGGATACGCAACACAAAAAAACAATTTTCCTTAAATTTTTACGGACGCCTCAGGCCCCCCCTCTTCCTTGTTAATTTACGGCTTTTATGGTAAGATGGCCGTGATTCGGAGGTATAGATATGAAAGAGAAAAATGCATGGAACGATTACGATAAAAAAGATTTGGAAGCCCTGGAGAAGCTCAGCCGGGACTATATAGAATTTCTGAGCAACGGAAAGACGGAGCGCGAATGCACCGCCCTCCTCAAGGCCATGGCCGAGAAAAACGGCTACCGTGACCTCGATGAGGTTATCGCGAACGACGAAAAGCTCGAGATCGGCAGCAAGGTTTATGCCGTCAACATGGGAAAGGCGATAGTGATGTTCAATATCGGAGAAGATATAGTCGAAAAAGGAATGAACATCCTCGGTGCACACATCGACTCCCCGCGTCTCGACTGCAAGCAGAATCCTCTGTACGAGCAGGACGAGTTCGCGTACCTCAACACGCACTACTACGGCGGCATCAAGAAATACCAGTGGGTCACTCTGCCGCTCGCGATACACGGCGTCGTCGTAAAGCCTGACGGCACATCGATAAACGTCAACATCGGAGAAGCGGACGACGATCCTGTCTTCTTCATAAGCGACCTTCTCATCCACCTCGCTTCAGATCAGCTCGAGAAAAAGGCCTCGAAAGTCATCGAGGGCGAAAACCTCGACATCACGGTCGGCTCTCAGCCGCTTTCGGGCGAAGAGAAGGATGCCGTAAAAGCAAACATCCTCAAGATACTCAAAGACAAGTACGACATGACGGAAGACGACTTCTGGTCGGCCGAGCTCGAAGTGGTACCTGCGGGCAGAGCGAGGGAAGCGGGATTCGACAGGAGCATGATCCTCTCGTACGGACACGACGACAGGTGCTGCGCCTACTCGTCTGCAGTCGCGATGTTCGAGGTAGAACATCCTAAAAAGACGGCCTGCGCCCTCTTCGTCGACAAGGAAGAGATCGGCAGCGTCGGCGCGACCGGAATGGAATCACACTTCTTCGAGAACGTCGTAAGAGAGGTCCTCGACAGGCTCGGCGAATATTCCGAGATCAAACTCAGACGCCTTCTCAAAAACTGCCGCATGCTTTCGTCCGACGTAAGCGCGAGCTACGACCCGCTCTACGCCGACAGATTCGACAAACCGAACAGCGCCATCTTCGGCCGCGGCATCGTGTTCAATAAATACACGGGCGGCAGGGGCAAATCCGGCTCGAACGACGCCAACGCCGAATACCTCGCCGATCTCAGGCGCGTATTCAACAAGCACGGCGTCATGTTCCAGTCATCCGAACTCGGCAAAGTCGACGCGGGCGGCGGCGGAACGATCGCCTACATACTTTCGCTCTACGGAATGGAAGTCGTCGACAGCGGCATAGCCGTACTGAGCATGCACGCCCCTTGGGAAGCGATCAGCAAGTCCGACCTCTACGAGGCGAAAAAAGGATATGTCGCCTTCCTGCTCGACGCGTAGCCGCTGAATGTGCAATTTGATTTTGCGCTATCAGTTCATGGCTGATATATTTTGAACGCAGGATCTTCGGGCGGGATTCGGTAAAATATCTTTAATTACCCCCTAAAATACAGGGATTTTGGTCGTATTTCTAAGTGAAAATTCGATAAAAAACAAACGAAGATTGCGTGAACGCCTGATTTCACTGTGAAATTTTTATCGATGGCAAGGCGTAAAAACAATTTTACAAGGCACGTAAAAACAGCTCCCGAGGGAGCTGTTTTTACTATGGAGATATCCAAACGATGAGAGTATGGCTATCTGTTTACTTTTCTCTCTACAAAATGCGTATGCAGCAGGTGGTGCGCTCTTTCGCTTCCCGGCTTGCCGAGATACGATTTGTACAGTTCTATTATCTCCGGATTCTCGTGAGACTTTCTTACAGGTGCGTTCCTGTCTATCTCGTACAGCGTCTTCGCCCTTTCCGCGCGTACGTCGATGAAGTTCCTTACCATCGACGGAACGATAGGCTGTCCGCCTCCGTTTACGCAACCGCCCGGGCACGCCATTACTTCGATGAACTGATAGTCGGCTTTGCCCGCCCTGATCAGGTCGAGGAGCTTTCTGGCGTTCGCAAGACCGCTCGCTACCGCGACTTTTACGGTGAGGCCCGGAAGTTCGTATGTTGCTTCTTTTACGCCGGCAACACCTCTTACGTCGGTGAAGTCGAGGCTCTGGAGCTGTTCTCCCGTGAGCGTCTCAACGGCTGTTCTGAGAGCCGCTTCCATTACGCCGCCCGTAGCTCCGAAGATAGCTCCCGCACCGGAGTATTCGCCGAGAGGGCTGTCGTAAGGCATTTCCTCGAGATCCATGAAGTTGATACCGGCTTCGTTGATCATCCTGCCGAGCTCTCTCGAAGTGAGTGCGTAGTCGACATCAGCAACTCCGTTGGCATCCTCGTCATCCCTTCCGAGCTCGAATTTTTTGGCCGTACAAGGCATTATCGATACCGATACGATCTTTTCCTTAGGGATGCCCGATATCTCCGCAAAATACGATTTTGCGATGGCTCCGAACATCTGCTGCGGCGACTTGCACGATGAAACGTGCGGTAAAAGATCTGGATAATAGTGTTCGCAGAATTTTACCCAGCCCGGCGAGCAGGATGTGATCATCGGCAGAACGCCTCCGTTTTTTACCCTTTCGACGAGCTCGTTCGCCTCTTCCATGATCGTGAGGTCGGCAGAGAAGTTCGTGTCGAATACCCTGTCGAATCCGAGCCTGTGGAGCGCCGCGGACATCTTCTTTTCTACCTGAGTTCCGATAGGAAGGCCGAAACATTCTCCGAGACCTACTCTCGTCGAAGGCGCAGCCTGTACGATTACGAATTTGTCAGGATCGTTGATAGCCGCTTTTACGGCCGCCGTCGAATCGTTCTCGTGCAGAGCGCCCGTAGGACATGAGATGATACATTGTCCGCAGTTTACGCAGCTCGTTTCGGCGAGAGGAAGGTCGAACGTGTTTCCTACATACGTATCGAATCCCCTCTTGTTTGCACCGATGACTCCGATGCTCTGAAGATTGTTACATGCCGAGATACATCTGCGGCAAAGGATACATTTGCTGTTGTCCCTTACGATCGACTTCGAGCTGTGATCGACTTCGGACTCGGTCTTGAGTCCCGCATAGTAATCGGTGCTCGTTACGCCGTACTTCCTGCACAGGGCCTGGAGCTCGCATGTCTCGTTCCTGATGCACGACAGGCAATCCGTGTCGTGGTTGGAAAGTATCAGCTGGAGCGTCTTCTTCCTCGCGTCTATCAGTCTCGGTGTATTCGTATGGACGACCATGCCGTCTGCCAGCGGGAAAACACAAGCAGTAACGAGACCTCTCGCGCCTTCCACTTCGCAAAGGCACATCCTGCACGCACCTATCTCGTTTACCCCTCTCAGGAAGCACAGGGTAGGCACGTCTATTCCGGCTTTCTTCGCCGCGTCAAGAAGCGTAGTTCCTTCAGGAACGGTAACTTCTATGTTGTCAATAGTTACTCTGATATCTGCCATCTTTATTCCCTCCACTACTTCAATTCGACAGCGCCGAATTTGCATTTCTCTTTACACATACCGCACTTTATGCACTTGTCCGCATTGATAACATGCGGCTGTTTGACCTCTCCGGTGATAGCGTCCGCCGGGCAGTTCCTCGCACAAAGCGTGCATCCTTTGCAAGCATCGGGATTTATGGAGTACGTCAGCAAATCCTTGCAGACATGAGCAGGACATCGTTTTTCTTTGATGTGAGCTTCATACTCATCCCTGAAGAACCTTATCGTCGACAGTACCGGGTTCGGTGCCGTCTGGCCGAGACCGCAGAGCGAATTCGCCTGTATGTATTTGGCGAGATCTTCCAGCTTGTCGAGGTCCTCCATCGTCGCCTTGCCTTCGGTTATCTTCGTCAGCAGTTCGAGCATTCGCCTCGTTCCTATACGGCAAGGTGTGCACTTACCACAGGATTCGGAAACGGTGAACTCGAGGAAGAACTTGGCGATGTCGACCATGCAGTTGTCCTCGTCCATTACGATCATTCCGCCGGATCCCATCATGCATCCTATGCTCTTGAGGTTCTCGAAGTCGATAGGTATATCGTAGTATTTATCAGGTATGCATCCGCCGGAAGGGCCGCCCGTCTGAGCCGCTTTGAACTTCTTTCCGTTCGGGATACCGCCGCCGATGTCTTCGATGACCTCTCTCAAAGTCGTTCCCATAGGTACTTCAACGAGTCCCGTGTTGTTTACTTTTCCTCCGAGAGCGAATACCTTCGTGCCCTTCGAAGTTTCGGTACCCATCGATTTGAACCATTCAGGTCCTTTTACGATGATCTCCGGGATGTTCGCGAACGTCTCGACGTTGTTGAGGATCGTCGGGCTTTCGAACAGACCTTTTATCGCAGGGAAAGGAGGCTTCGGATGAGGCTCTCCCCTGTTTCCTTCGATCGAGGACATGAGGGCCGTCTCTTCTCCGCAGACGAACGCTCCGGCACCGAGTCTCAGTTCGATATCGAAATTGAAGCCCGTATCGAAGATGTTCTCGCCGAGGAGACCGTACTCTTTCGCCTGTTTTATCGCTATTTCAAGCCTTTTTACCGCGATAGGATACTCGGCACGTACGTAGATGTATCCCTGATCGGCTCCGATCGCATAGCCTGCAATGGCCATAGCTTCGAGTACCGAATGAGGGTCGCCTTCGAGAACGGACCTGTCCATGAATGCGCCCGGGTCGCCTTCATCGGCGTTACAACAGACGTACTTCTGTACCTTTCCCCTGTTGCCGGATGCAAAGAGCCATTTCTTTCCCGTAGGGAAGCCGGCTCCGCCGCGGCCTCTGAGTCCGCTGTCGGTGATGAGCTGGATGAGCTCGTCCGGAGTCATCTCGGTGAGAACTTTTCCGAGAGCTTCGTATCCGCCCGTACCGATGTACTCTCTAATGTCTTCAGGATCGATAACACCGCAGTTCCTGAGCGCGATCCTGACCTGTTTTCTGTAAAAATTCGTTTCGTTGATCGAATGGGCTTCCTCGTCGAGTCCCTCTTCTCTGAGAAGGTATTTATCTACGATCCTGCCCTTTACGATGTGCTCTTTTACGATTTCTTTCGCCTTTTCAGGTGTCACTTCTTCATAATATACGGCGCCCGGATGTACGACGACTATCGGTCCTTTGGCACAGAGGCCCTGGCAACCGGTCTGGACTATCTGTACATCCTTCGTAAGACCCTCATTGCTGAGCTGAGTCTTGAATTCCGATATTACTTCTGCGCTGTGGTTGGAATGACACCCGGTTCCGCCACAGACTAGGATATAAGTATGAAACATGTCTGACCTCCGTTAAATATCCAGTTTTCCGATAGTGTAATTCGACACGATGTTTCCGCCGACTATGTGCTTGTTGAAGATCTCTTCAGCCTTAGCCGGATTTACCTGTATATACGTGACTTTCTCTTTGCCGGGTTCGAAGACCTCGACGATAGGCTCGTATTCGCACATTCCGATACAGCCCGTCTGCTTCAAAACGACATGTTCCGGTTTCTTCTCGTCCATGAGATCCGCAAATTTGTTGAGAACGGGTCTCGCGCCGGCAGCGATACCGCATGTCGCCATACCTACCACTATCTGGGTGTTGTCCTCATCTTGGGAACGCGCGCCTATCTTGCCCTTCATGCTTTCCCGGATGGCCTGTAATTCCTCTAACGATTTCATTTCTCTCCTCCATTTTCGCTGTACGAATCGACCTCGGCTTTGTTCTCCTCCAGAAATTCTTTTATAAAAGAGGCTACTTCGCCGGTACTCAGAGGTATGTCTCCAATCTGCTTCCTTATCTCCCTCGTGTCCAAAACGAACCCGTGTCCGTCCGTCTCGTATCTGTATACGTAGTCGATACCCTCATCAGAAGTCGTGACTAAAAGGAAGATGCTCGAGCTTATGTCTCCGAGCGGCATACAATCGATGTTGTCCGTTTTAAAAAGAGCTTCCGTCGTCGTGCCCTTTCCCTGCTCGGATTCGATCGTAAAATGTCCGCCTGTGACTTCTGCCTGTTGCTTCAGGAACGGGATCCCCAGCCCGACTTTTCTCGTCTTCCTGGAGGTGTAAAAAGGGTCCTCGACCTTCTTGAGTTGGTCCTCGGACATCCCGCATCCGTTGTCGGAGATTCTCATCGTAAGTTCGTTTCTGACAGTGTCGCGCAGTATCTCTATCTCCACCAGAGTTGCGCCGGCACGAACCGAATTTCTTACTATGTCGATCACATTGAGCGATATTTCCGTTAGCATCGGTTGATCCTTTTCTTTATCGATACGCTGTGCGTATTGCCATGCGTTTTAACGATATTTCTCCAATATATCGTGGACTTTGTCCGGTGTCATCTTTCCGTAAACGTCGTTACCTATCATGAACACCGGTGCAAGACCGCAGGCGCCCACGCAACGACACGTGTTCAGGGAGAATTTTCCGTCGGAGGTACATTCTCCGTCCTCAATACCAAGCTCTTCTTTAACTTTCTCAAGTACCGCGGCCGCTCCTTTTACGTAGCATGCCGTACCCAGACAGACAGAAACCGTGTGTTCACCCTTAGGTGTCATGGAGAACTGGGCATAGAACGTCGCCACCCCGTAAATCTTCTCCATAGATATCCCGGTCTGATCCGAGATGATTTTTTGCACTTCATAAGGCAGATATCCGTAGATATCCTGTGCAGCCTGCATTATCGGCATGAGCGAGCCTTTGGAATCCTTATTTGCCGCTATGGCCTTCCTCAATTCCTGTTCCTGCTCACGCGTGCCGTTGAAGGGAACATTTGAATTTCTCATCAGTTTGATACCTCCTTTTGCTGAAATTTCTCTTCACATGTGCTATTATACAAGCAGAAGACAGCCATAACAATAAAAGTTATCTTAATAACTTTGCGGTCAATGATTGTGACATTTTTGTGACGAAAGAGCCGCGTTTGCCGTAGCTTTATATCTTGTAAAACAACTAAAGCACACTTTTTTGTGTGAATTTATCCGTTTTATAAGACAGTCCTGCAATATACTGACTGTAAGTATAATTGCGGTCAACTGAATTGTACTCCACAAAGTTTTATCGGGAGGAACTCATCATGACGGTAGATCAAATCAAGAAACTGATAAACGGACGCGTCCTGACCAAGGTATATAATTCCGACGCGGAGCTTACGAGCGCATTCTCATCCGATATGATGAGCCACGTTCTGGCATACGCGAACAACAAGTCGATACTGATAACCGCGATGTACAATGCACAGGTCATAAGGACGGCGGATCTCCTCGGTATCGTCTGTATAATATTCATCGGAAGGAACGATCCCGATGCTTCGCTCGTATCCTTTGCCGACTCTCTCGGCATAACGGTCATACGGTCGGAATACTCGATGTACACAACATGCGGCCTGCTTTTTTCAAACGGTTTGAAAGGAAATTGTCCCGATGAGCAAAAATGATATGCCGGAGTCCTGCCTGCATTTCGAATACAATGTCCTCGCGGATGATTTTACCCGGGCCGGGGAAGCAAGCAGCGATTTCAAGAACAGACTTAAACAGTTGAACCTCGATCCCACCGTCATACGCCGCGTGTCGATCGCAATGTATGAGGGCGAGATAAATATGGTCATACACGCCCACGGCGGCAAAATAGACGCCTACATCTGCCCGGACAGGATACGGCTGATCCTGCACGACAACGGACCGGGCATCGCAGATATAGAGAAGGCCATGGAACTCGGCTACAGCACCGCTCCCGCGAGCATAATGTCCCTCGGGTTCGGAGCCGGAATGGGCCTTCCGAATATGAAAAGGAACACGGACAAGCTCGACATCTCCTCGGTATTGGGAGAAGGCACTACGGTCGATATGGTCATTCTGCTCTGAGTTTCGCCCATTCTTTTATTATCGTTTCACCTGCATATCCCTTTTTACGATCGATGATGCCGGGGAAGGAGGAACGTATGGGTACTGCACATAAAGGCAAATTTTATCATTCTGTATATCTGGATGAAGAACACTGTGTAGGATGCATCAACTGCCTCAAAGGCTGCGCTACGGAGGCTATCAGGGTACACAACGGCAAATCCGTCATAATCCCCGACTTCTGCATAGACTGCGGCGAATGCATAAGGCGGTGCACGCACAGGGCACGCGAAGCCGAACGCGATGATATCGACGCGATCAACGATTACGAATTCACCGTCGCACTTCCCGCCCCGTCTTTGTATGGGCAGTTCAACAACATAGATGATATCAACACGATACTGAACGCACTCATATCTCTCGGCTTCGACAGGGTATTCGAAGTCAGCGGAGCCGCGGAACTGGTGTCGGAGAAAACGAGGGAATACGTCGAAAGCCACCCCGAACAGTGGCCTATAATAAACACGGCCTGCCCTACGATCCTCAGACTCATAAGGGTCAGGTTCCCGTCTCTCATCGATCACCTCATGCCGCTCAAGGCTCCCGTTGAGGTGGCCGCTCAGATCGCGAAAAAGCGCGCCGTCGCGGAGACCGGGCTCGACCCGTCCAAGATAGGCATATTTTTTATATCACCCTGTCCTTCCAAGGTCACGGAAACACACGCCCCCGTGGCCGCGACAAAGTCGGCTGTCGATCAGGTGCTGGCGATAAAAGACGTTTATCCCCTCCTCCTCTCGGCGATGAAGAACGAGAAGGAGAACCCGCCGGACATCTCGATATCGGGTAAAATAGGCGTCGGCTGGGGAGTTACGGGCGGAGAAGCCGCCGGTCTCCTTGACGAAGACGCGATCGCAGCGGACGGCCTTTCGAACGTCATCGAGGTCCTCGAAAATCTCGAAGACCAGAAGTTCAAACAGCCGATAAAATTCATCGAGCTGAACGCATGTCCGGGCGGCTGCGTCGGCGGCATATTCTGCGTGGAAAACCCTTTCCTCGCCGCGGCGAAGCTCAAGAGGCTCAACAAGTACCTGCCGGTCGCGCTGTCGCGCTGCAACGACTACGTGGACGCGCCCGATTTTTACCTCGAAAAGGATATCGAATATATCCCGGTCTACAAATTGGGCGACAACTTCGTCGACAGCATGAAAAACATGCAGAGAGCGGAGCGCATCCTCTCGAAGCTGCCTCTCCTCGACTGCGGATCGTGCGGCGCCCCGACGTGCAAGGCGCTCGCCGAAGACATAGTGCGCGACAGGGCAAAGCTCGACGACTGCATATATAACCTCAGGGATTCGTATGAAGAATTGATGCTGATAAACAGCCAGCTCATGAAAGGAGCTTACGATGAAAGTGAAAGACATCGTCACAAAACTAGGTCCGGAAGTGATAAATAAGGGCGAGCACTTCGAAGATGAGATCACCTCGCCCGCCTGCTGCGACCTCCTGAGCATCGCCATGGCGAACCTGCCGGCAGGCTGCGCATGGGTCACCGTGATGTCGAATGTAAATACTCTCGCCGTTGCGGCGCTCGCCGAGGTATCCTGCGTGATCCTCGCTCTGAACACGCCCGTGAGCGACGAATTCGCCGAAAAAGCAAAGAAGGAAGGCATAACGGTACTCCGTAGCGCCGAGCCGATATTCGAAACGGCACTCGCCGTATGGAACGCCGTACGTGAGGCCGAATAGTATCGACGGGCACGCGGTGTCTTTGAGGCCGTACCTCCGGGAATTTTGAGGTCATCATGTTGCGACTCAGTTATGACATGCACATACACTCCTGCCTGTCGCCCTGCGCAGACGACGACAACACTCCGGCAAACATAGCCGGAATGGCCGCCGTAGCAGGGCTCGATGTCGTTGCGCTGACCGACCACAACAGCTGCGCCAACGTGCCGGCATTCGTAAAAGCCGCGGACTCGCTCGGCCTTATCGCGATCCCCGGTATGGAGCTGACGACGTGCGAGGAAGTACATGTCCTCTGCTATTTTCGGAGCGTCGAAGATGCGCTGAGATTCAGCGATCACGTGCGTGACGTCTCACCTTTTATCGCGAACGACACCCGCTTTTTCGGGAACCAGCTCATCTGCGACGAAGATGACAATGTAATCGGTACGGAAGAAAGGCTCCTGCACACCGCATCGAACATATCGTTCGACGACGTATACGACATCCTCAAAGACTACGGCGGCGTCATGGTGCCGGCGCACGTGAACAAGACATCTACGAGCGTCATAAGCAATCTCGGCTTTTTCCCGCCCTACAGCAAATTCCGCTCGGCGGAGGTCAAGAACCCGGATGACGTCGACGGCCTTCGTAAGGCGCACCCTTATCTCAGGCGATGTCATATCATCTCGTCGTCCGACGCGCATTACCTCGGCGACATATCCGACCCGGTACACTTCATCCACGTCGAAGAAAAGACGAGGGACGGAGTCCTCGACATGCTGGACACATACATAAACGAAGATTAAAAAGGAGAGCCTATGATATATCCCGATTTCCCGAAAAAAGGAGACACGATCGGCATCTGCGCCCCGAGTGCAGGCACGGGCTATAAAATCGATTCGTACAAGAGATCGCTCGAAGTCCTTCGTTCCGAAGGCTACGCGATAAAAGAGACGGCGAACGTGAGGAGCGAATATTCGCCCTCCGCTGACGCAAAGACGCGCGGCGAAGAGTTCAACCTTCTCGCCGGTGACAGCGCCGTAAAAGCGATCATTTCGGCCGCAGGAGGCGACTACAACATAGACATGCTGCCCTTCCTCGACGCGCGCGCCGTCGCAGAAGGCCCTAAGTGGATAACGGGAGCGAGCGACCCCACGAACATCCTCTACTACGTGACGACGAAACTCGACATCGCCACCGTTTACGGATTCAACGCCGGCACTTTCGACCTCGAGCCTCTCCACCCTTTCTGCAGAAACGCGCTGGATGTTCTGAAAGGCGATCTGAAGGAGCAGAAGTCTTTCGATTTTTACGACGCCTCCACGGATTTTATGACGGACACCGTGTCGTTCGATCACGAGGTCGTATGGGAATCCTTTACCCCTTCCGGCTCAGGCTTTGAAGAAGCCCCTGTCGATATCGAGGGGCGCCTCATCGGCGGATGCACTGATGTGATCGCAAACCTCATCGGCACGCCTTACGACGGCACGGCCGATTTTATCAAAAAGTATGACGACATCATCTGGTACTTCGATACCTTCGCGATGTCGGCAGAAGACCTCTACCGAACCATGGTGCAGATGAAGTACTGCGGATATTTCAGGAACACGAAGGCCGCGGTCATCGGAAGGATACTGCTCAAGCGCGGTTCCGAGGACGGGGAATTCAAAGAGGCACTTAAGAAGACGTTCGACTTCCCGTTCATATACGGGGCGGACATCGGCCATGTAAAACCTACTATGACTTTTATAAACGGCTCCGTTGCACGGATAAGATGTGCCGACGGCAAGGGAAGCATTCGGATGAAACTTGAATGATCGGAGGAACTGTATGAAAACTGCTATGAAGACCACTACAGGTAAGGTCAAATTCTTCTTTATCAACGCGTTCGGCTGGTTCGCCGGGATAATCGCGCTCACGGGAGTCCACAATCCGACAAAGCCGATCCCGGCGTGTTTTATTCCGATATTGATCGTGCTCTTCTGCTGCATGATCGTATCGATAGTCGTCGATTCGGTTTCGAGGAAGCGAAAAAAAGCCGCTGCCGCATCGGCAGCGAGCGGTGACGGAAAGACCTCGGTTTAGAGGGCGATACCGAAGAAGGCAACGAAGGAGATGCCAAAGAAGACAGCGAAAAAGGCGCCCGCAGGCGCCCTTTTTAGTATCCGTATTGCCACGATCGCCGATCCCTGATCTCAATCGAAATGTTTTTTGAAGTTCCCGGTTATGTAATCGCCTTCGTTCACTATCATGAACGCCTTCGGATCGTTCTCAAGCACAAGGTGCTTGAGGTGCGGTATCTCGTACTTCGTTATCGCGACGAGCATTATGTGGACCTTTTCGCCCGTATAAGCCCCGACGCCGTCCCAGCATGTGACTCCGCGGCCGAGCTCTGCGGTTATCTTTTTCTCGAGGCCCTCCACCTTCGTGAATATCACGGTTTCGGTGTTGATGTTCTGCGTGTGCATCTTGTCCATATATACAGACCTTATCGCCGTATAGATGAACGAGTAGATCGCGACCTGAAAGTTGAACACGAAGAAGCATATCAGATAAACGCAGGCGTTCACGATGATGTTGAAAGCGCCGACGCTGAAGTTCGGATTCTTCTTCGCCATGCATACGCCGATGACGTCAGAGCCGCCCGTCGAGCTGCCGCCCCTCAGGATAAGGCCGGAGCCGATCCCTCCGACTACACCGCCGACTATACAGGCAGAGAGGTGATCTTCCAAAAGCGGTGCTTTAGGTATCGGGACGAACGTCAGGCAGAGCGACGAAAGGCCGATCGAAGCGAGCGTTTTTATCGTAAATCTTTTGCCCATGGTTTTATAGGCGTAAAAGAAGAGCGGCACGTTCATTATAAAATAGATTATTCCCGTTATATCGAAGCCGACCGGGAACGATATGCCGTGCATTTTTACGATAAAAACTCTGAGCAGCTGCGCTATCCCGAGAAAGCCGCCGTTATACAGACCTACCGGAGTGATCAGGGTGTTTATACTTACGGCATAAATGATGTTGCCGACGACCATCCAGATGATCGCTATTTCTTTGCTTCTGTCTTTGGTGTATTTGTACAAACCGTGATTCATTATGCATTCTTCTTTTCTTTGGCGACCGCCTGGGCAGCTGCCAGTCTCGCGATAGGTACCCTGAACGGCGAGCATGAAACGTAGTTCAGACCTACCTTGTAGCAGAACTCGATCGATGCAGGATCTCCTCCGTGCTCTCCGCAGATGCCGAGTTTGATGTTCGGACGGGTCTTTTTACCGTCTTCTACGGACATCTTCACGAGTTTTCCTATGCCGACCTGGTCGATCGACTGGAACGGATCCTTCTCCAAAACGCCTTTTTCAATGTACGTCTTGATGATCTCGCCCGTGTCGTCCCTCGAGAAACCGAATCCCATTTGAGTAAGGTCATTCGTTCCGTATGAGAAGAACTCCGCGTCTTCCGCGATCTTATCGGATGTGAGCGCGGCCCGCGGGATCTCGATCATGGTACCTACCATGTATTCGAGCTTTTCGCCCGCCTCTTCGAAGCACTTTGCGACAGTATCGTCGATGATCTTCTTTACGTATTTGAATTCTGCTGCGATACCTGCGAGCGGTACCATTATTTCCGGCTTGATCTCGATCCCGAGCTCTTTCTTGACTTCGAGAGCGGCTGTGATTATAGCCGTCGTCTGCATCTCTGCGATCTCAGGATATGTTACCGCAAGTCTGCATCCCCTGTGACCGAGCATCGGATTGAACTCGTGGAGCTCTATCGTCTTGTTGACGATCTTCTCATAAGGGATATTGAATTGCTCTGAGAGTTGTCTCATCTCCTCTTCGGTCTTAGGAAGGAATTCGTGGAGAGGCGGGTCGAGGAGCCTTATCGTTACAGGCCTTTCGCCCATGACCTTATATATTCCCTTGAAGTCCTCTTTCTGGTAAGGGAGGAGCTCCGCGAGAGCTTTCCTTCTCTCCTCTTCGGTGTCGGCGAGGATCATGTGCCTGATCTTCGGGATCCTTTCATCTTCGAAGAACATGTGCTCCGTCCTGCAGAGTCCGATACCTTCGGCTCCGAAATCGAGCGCCTGTTTTGCGTCGCGCGGATTGTCCGCGTTCGTCCTTACCTTGAGCGTGCGGATCTCGTCGGCCCATTTCATGAGGGTGCCGAAGTCGCCCGAAAGCTCAGGAGATACGGTTTTTATCTTTTCCATGTACACCTTGCCGTCGGTACCGTTGAGCGAAAGGAACTCGCCTTCGCCGTATTTTTTACCGCCGACTTCCATGTACTTTTCTTCTTCGCTTACTATGATCGAGCTGCATCCCGCTACGCAACACTTGCCCATTCCTCTGGCAACTACCGCGGCGTGCGATGTCATACCGCCTCTCGCCGTGAGGATACCTTCGGCGACTACCATGCCGGCGAGGTCTTCAGGGGATGTTTCTTTTCTTACGAGTATGACCTTTTTACCGGAGCGAGCCATTTCGACCGCTTTTTCCGCGGTGAAATATATCTCGCCCGCTGCCGCTCCCGGAGATGCCGGAAGGCCCGTAGCTACGGCTTCGGCTTTTTCAAGCGCTTCGTCGTCGAACTTCGGGTGGAGGAGCTGGTTTATCTGGTTAGGCTCGACCCTCATAACGGCCGTCTCCTTGTCGATGAGACCTTCTTTTACCAGGTCGACCGCAACTTTTACCGCTGCTGCCGCCGTCCTTTTACCCGTCCTCGTCTGGAGCATGAAGAGCTTGTTGTCCTCTACCGTGAACTCCATGTCCTGCATGTCGAGATAGTGCTTCTCGAGGATGCGGGAAATATCTTCGAATTTGGAATAAACTTCAGGAAAAGCTTTTTTCATCTCGTCGATCGGCTGCGGCGTCCTTATTCCTGCGACGACGTCTTCGCCCTGAGCGTTGACGAGGAATTCTCCGAATATCCTGTTTTCGCCGTTGACCGGGCTCCTCGTGAATGCGACGCCCGTGCCGGAGGTGTTGCCCATGTTGCCGAATACCATCGACTGCACGTTTACGGCAGTTCCGAGGGAATCAGGGATGTTGCGCAGTTTTCTGTAAAGGATCGCCCTTTCGTTGTCCCATGACCTGAATACAGCCATGATCGCTTCGAGGAGCTGATCTTTAGGATCCTGCGGGAAGTCCCTTCCGAGCTCTTTTTTGACAAGCTCCTTGTAGCCGTCTATTATCTTCTTGAGATCTTCGGTGGAAAGATCGACGTCGAATTCAGCTCCGGCGACTTCCTTCTGCGCATCGAATATCTTATCGAATTTCGTCTTGTCTATCTCCATGACGACATCGCCGAACATCTGGATGAAACGGCGGTAGCTGTCGTATGCGAAACGTTCGTTAGAAGTACGGGCGGAAAGACCTTTTACGGATTCGTCGTTGAGTCCGAGATTCAGGATCGTATCCATCATTCCCGGCATCGATATCGGCGCTCCGGATCTTACGGACACGAGCAAAGGGTTCTCATCGCTTCCGAATTTTTTACCCGTGACCTGCTCGAGCTCCTTCATCTTTTCGTAGATCTCCCGGATGAGTTCATCTCTGAGCTTCTTCTCTTCATGATAAAGTTTGCAGGCGTCCGTGGTTACAGTGAAACCGAACGGTACCGGAAGACCTATCTTGGTCATTTCGGCGAGACCCGCACCTTTGCCGCCCAGAAGATTTTTCATTTCCTTTGAGCCTTCGTTAAACGAATAAACAAACTTTTCCATCACACATCTCCTAACTTAAAAAGTCATCCTCTCTTCAATATATTTCCTTACATCGCCTACAGGTACACGCACTTGCTCCATGGTATCCCTGTCGCGTATTGTAACAGATTTATCCGCTTCCGTATCGAAGTCGACACAGATCGAGAAAGGCGTACCGATCTCATCTTCCCTCCTGTATCTCTTGCCGATCGATCCGCTTGCGTCGTATTCAACGTTGAAGTATTTCGACAGCTCTTCATATATAGGCAGTGCCGTCTCTTCGAGCTTCTTTGAAAGAGGCAGGACGGCCGCCGTATACGGGGCGAGAGCCGGATGAAGTCTGAGCACTACCCTCTTATCCTCTTTGCCGGATCCGTCCGTCAGGATCTCCTCATCGTAAGCATCGATCAAGAAGGCCAAAGCCACCCTGTCGGCTCCGAGTGAAGGCTCGATACAGAAAGGCACGTACTTCTCGTTCGTTTCAGGATCGAGATAGCTCATATCCTGCCCGGAGTACTCCATGTGCCTCGACAGGTCGAAATCCGTTCTGTCAGCCACTCCCCAAAGTTCTCCCCAGCCGAACGGGAACAGATACTCTATATCCGATGTCGCCGCGCTGTAGTGAGAGAGCTCCTCTTTGGCGTGATCCCTTATCCTCATGTTTTCTTCCTTCATCCCGAGGGACTTAAGGAAGTTCACGCAGTAATCCTTCCAGTATTTGAACCACTCGAGGTCGGTGCCCGGCTTGCAGAAAAATTCCAGCTCCATCTGCTCGAACTCGCGCGTCCTGAACGTGAAGTTGCCCGGCGTGATCTCGTTCCTGAAAGATTTTCCGATCTGAGCGATTCCGAACGGGATCTTCTTTCTCGTCGTCCTCTGCACGCTCTTAAAATTCACGAAAATGCCCTGGGCGGTCTCCGGACGAAGGTAAATCTCAGCCTTCGCATCCTCTGTAACGCCCTGGAACGTCTTGAACATAAGATTGAATTTACGGATAGGTGTAAAATCGCTTTCCCCGCACTCCGGACAAGGCACTTTGTTGTCGGCTAAAAATTTCTCCAACTTCTCGTTTTCCCATCCGTCGCAGCCGAGGGCCTCACCGTCCCTCTTAAGGGTAAAATCTTCGATCAGCTTGTCGGCTCTGAATCTCGATTTACAGTGACGGCAGTCGGTGAGCGGATCGGTGAATCCGCCGAGGTGTCCCGACGCTTCCCACGTTCTCGGGTTCATCAGGATCGCCGCGTCGAGTCCGACGTTGTATTTCGACTCCTGGACGAATTTCTTCCACCAGGCTTTCTTGACGTTGTTCTTGAACGCAACTCCGAGAGGGCCGTAATCCCATGTATTTGAGAGGCCTCCGTATATCTCGGACCCCGGGAAAACGAATCCCCTGTTCTTTGCAAGCGCCGTGATCTTCTCCATCGTTACCGTTCTGTCGTTAGTTTTATTTTCGCTCATACACTACCTTCCGTTATAAATAGATTTTTACCGCGCCCGGTCCTGCACCCGGTTACAGCAGCTTGATTACTGCCGCTTAATATAGCTTAATATAGTTAGAGGCGAACCTTTAAAGCACGCCTCCAAAAATCCCATGTAAACTAATCAATGTCTTCAGCCGGTGATCACACCGCTTCGGCATCGTGCTATTTCTTCAGTTCCTTTTCGACTTCGTCGATCGCTTTCTCGATATCCTTCTTCGAGTCTTTCATGACGTCTTCAGCCTTGTCGGCAACGTGTTCGACGTCCTTTTCGACCTTCTTCGCGACATCCTTTGCATCCTTCGAAGCCTCGTCCTTCAGATCTTCGGCGCCCATTTTGATGTTCTTCGCAGCCTCTTTGGCATCTTCCTTGATACCCATTTCATCATCTTCTTTCTTCAGATCTTTTCCGAGATCCCTGACATTCTTCTTGATCTCGTCGATGTTCGAGCTCGCGCTCTTTTTGACATCTTCAAAACCGGCCTGAATAGGAGCAACTACGTCTTCCTTCGTCCTGCGGATGACGTTCTCCCTTCTTTCCTTGATATCGTCGAACATCTCACTGCCGCGGTCCTTGATATCGTAGATCATGTCAGAGCCCTTGTATTTGACGTCGTTGTAAAAATCGCTGTCCTTGATCTTCTCGATGGCGTCGGAACTCTTCTCTTTGAAGCCGTTGTAGATCTCGCTGTCTTTGATCTTATCGATGGTCTCGCGGCTCTTCTCTTTTACCGCCATGCCCTTGTCGACAGCCGTGTCATACTTGTCTTTTACCTTGCCGTTGATGTCGACTATCTCGCCGTTGTGTTTCATGAATTCGACTTCACATCTGAATCCGGCTGCAGCGATCACTGCGAACACAACTCCCCAAGGAGCGATAACGGCTCCTACCAAGCTTACCGTGAGAGGCAGGTTCAGCAGGGTCTCGCCGTCTTTCTTGATGATGATCTTCGACATGTTTCCCTTCGAAATGATCTCACGGACCTTCCTTACAAACTCTTTATCTTCCATCGACGCCTTCTTGCCCGCCGCATACGTGTCGTAATTGATGGACTCCTCTATGGCGATTATCGCGTCAACTACGCTTCCGTCCATAGCTTCGAGAGCCTCTTTGGCTTCTCTGTACGTTACTCCCGTCCTGTCTTTTACGAGTTCGATCTTCTCCAACGTTATTTCCATAAGTACCTCCCCGTAATTTCTCCGCTAATCCAAACCCAATTTATCGTAGGACAATTCGATGCCCGGATAATACTGAACATATTTTCTTAAAATTTCCCTAATTTCTTCCGAATATTTTTGTTTGAGCACAAGTTTTTCAAACACTTCGAAGGGTTGATCGAGGAAATATTTCAGCACGTCCACTATATCAAAATTCGGTGTAAAAATCAACTTTTCGCCGTTTTCTTTGTGCGCCGTTCCCGATTCGGTCGCGGTCATGCAGGAGTCGCATATTATGCCTCCGTCCCCGACGGAAAACGCCGGCGGATGACCGTCCTCCTTTCTCATGTCTACGCGGCTTTTACCGCAGTCGACGCAGACGGACAGTTCCGGCATGAATCCCATCATCCGCAAAGTTTTTACTATATACGCAAAAAACATCGATTCGAAACCGCTTTCCGCATGCGATATCGCCTCCAGAAAAGAGAGGGTCAGATCGAACAGCGCATGCTTCGGCTGTTCATCCTCGAGTATCCCGTTGAGGTACTCCATCATCTCCGATGCGAAAATGAACCGATCGATGTTTTCTCCTATCGAATAATAACTGTTTTTCACCGTGGAGCCGTTTATGTTGTATGCCCCGCGCGAACTGAATAAATCGTACGAAGCGTAGGTGAACGGCCTTATCGAAAGGGCGGACTTTCCCTTGCCCTTCTCGTTCATGCCCGTGCCGGCCGATATCCTCCCGATGTCCCTCGTGAAGATGACTATCATCCTGCGATTATTCAGTATCTTGTGTTGTTTCAGAACTATACCGTCCGTCCTGGTCAGCAAAGCAACCCTCCGCTCCTTTTATGCGAGCCGCACCTTACGCTTTATTTATCCGAGCCGTATCCGAACCGCCTGATGTTGAGGTCGGAATCCCGCCAGTTTTCCTTGACTTTTACCCAAAGGGTGAGGTAGACGCGCGTGCCGAGGAGCTCCTCGATGTCTATTCTGGCGCTTTTACCGACGCCCTTCAGCTTGTGGCCGCCCTTGCCGATTATTATGCTTTTATGCGAACGCTTGTCGCAGTAAATGACGGCGCTTATGTCCGTGATTTTCTCTTTTTCCGCAAAAGACTCTATCTCGACGAACACGCCGTGCGGCACCTCTTGGTCAAGGTACTCTAAAAGTTTTTCGCGGATGATCTCGCTCACTATAAAACGCTCGGGCTCGTCGGTCACCATGTCTTCCGGGAAAAACATCGGTCCTTCCTCCATAAAAGTCGCCACGTACTTCAGGAGCTCGTCGACGTTGTTCCCCTCTTTTGCCGATATCCCGTATATGTCCCCGAAAACCCCGGTCGCCGAGTATTCCCTGTAAAGCTCCATGTAGTCGTCCGGGTGCATCTTGTCGATCTTGTTGATCGCGAGGACCTTCGGCTTATTGATGCCCGAGATCATGTCGAGCATGCGCTTGTCCCCTTCGCCCGAGTCGCGCGTTCCGTCTATCAGCAGAAGGATGACGTCGACGCTGCCGAACGTGTTTATCGCGGTCTCGTTGATCGCGCTGCCGAGCTTGTTCTTCGGCTTGTGTATCCCCGGCGTGTCCAGGAAAACGATCTGCAGACCTTCCCCGTCGTCAGCCGAAAGGTCCGTGTATATCCCGGTTATCCTGTTCCTCGTCGTCTGAGGTTTATTTGAAGTTATCGCTATCTTCTCGCCCAAGATCCTGTTGAGCAATGTTGATTTCCCGGCATTCGTCCTCCCGACGATGCCCACAAAACCGGATCTCATAGCTTTCTCCTTTCGCCTCTAAAGTCTGAACGTTCTCGGTAAAAGATCGGAGAGCTTCCTCTCTTCCAAATGATCTTCGTCGTCGCCCGTTATTATATCCATGTCCTTGCAGAATTCCGATAAAAACTGCCTGCATATTCCGCACGGGTTCACGGCTCCGTCGTCGGACACGATCGCTATCGCGGTAAAATCAGTGTATCCTGCCGCAACGGCTTTTACCGCCGCCGACCTCTCCGCGCATATCGTCGCTCCGTACGAAGAGTTCTCGACATTCACTCCCGTGAACACCTGTCCTCCTTCGACGAGGAGCGCCGCGCCCACTCTGAATCCGGAATACGGTGCATAGGCCGCGTAAAGGACTTCCTTCGCCGCCCGATAGAGTTCCCTGTATTCCTTGTCCCGGCTCGTCCGCGGAAGTCCGATATCGTCCATGATCGCTTCCTCGTGCGCTCTCATTTCCTCCTCATCCCTCTCTTCCATGTGGTCGTACCCGAGAAGGTGGAGAAGGCTGTGGACGAAGAGGTATACGATCTCACGTTCCGGTGTCGTGCCGAACTCCTTCGACTGTTCCTTAGCCTTTTCGTAACAGATGACGACATCTCCGAGCGGTATGCGCCTTGCCTCGGCGTCTTCTTCGCCCGGCACATCGCCGCCGCCCGATGCCTCGTCATCGATCGCCTCATCATCATCTTCGAGCAGTTCTTCTATCGCCGCATAAATGTCGTTCAGCCCTTCGTGCTGAGGGAAAGACAAAACGTCCGTCACCCTGTCGATGCCGCGGTAACGGGAATTGAGATCCTTTATCTCGTCCCTGCTCACGACCGTGATGTCCGCCTCGAGCGGTAGCGCATCGGTGTCGTAGTGCTTAAGGACATCTTTGAACTCTTTTTTTATGAGCGCATCCGCCGCCATGTGCATGTATTTGCTTATGTCCGGCGTGAGAAGGCGCTCTTCGTCGCTTATTTTAAGTATCATATCGGATCGATCCTCGGTCGCTTTCTGTATATCTGTATTTCTGTGTTTCTGAAATATCTGTGCTTCTAAACGTTCTTCCTGTCGTAATCGCTGTAGGCTTTTATTATCCTTTTTACCAACTCGTGCCTCACTACATCGAGCGCCGTGAGCGTGCAAAATTCGACACCTTCGACATCTTTAAGCACGCGCCTCGCCTCTACGAGCCCCGACATCACGCCCCTCGGAAGGTCTATCTGCGTGACATCGCCCGTGACGACGACCTTCGAGTCGAAGCCCATGCGCGTCAGGAACATCTTCATCTGTTCCCTCGTCGTGTTCTGCGCTTCATCGAGGATTATGAACGCGTTGTCGAGCGTGCGTCCCCTCATGTATGCGAGCGGCACGATCTCGATCACGCCCTTTTCGCGAAGCTTCGTCGCCGTCTCCTGACCCATTATCTCGAAAAGCACATCGTATATCGGCCTGAGGTAAGGATCGACCTTTTCCTGCAGATCGCCCGGCAAAAATCCGAGCCTCTCCCCCGCTTCGACCGCCGGCCTCGCCAGGATTATCTTGTCGACCTGCTTGTTTTTGAGAGCACTCACCGCCATGGCACACGCCAGATACGTCTTTCCCGTTCCCGCGGGTCCGATCCCGAAAACCATGTCGGAATTTTTTATCATATCGACATACACCCGCTGTCCCTTCGTCTTCGGGATCAGCGGCTTTCCCCTGTGCGTGTAACAAATGATATCCTTCGAACCTGATCCGCCTTCGATATCCTGGCCCGACTCCGCCATATCGATGATATAGCTGACCTTCTGTTTGTCGAGTTTGATACCGTAGTTCACGGCCTCGTTCAGCTGCCTGATCATCCTAAGTGCCCTTTCGGCCCCTTCGCCTGACACGAGAAGGTCGCCGTCCCTGTACATTATCGAAGTTCCGGTCCTCTTCTCGATCTCCTTGATGTTGGCATCCATGACACCGAAGAGCTCGCTCCTGTCGACGTCATCTCCCATCGGTATCCTCAGGATATTTTCTTTGTTTTCGTACATAGATCGGTTCTGTTCTCCTTATGTCCTCTCGCGTTCGGGTAAAACATCGTGCTTGTCATTGATTATATCGCTTTTGGTAAAAGTTGACAATAATGATAAACGCCGGTAAAAGGTCCGTCCGCCGTTATAAAGATCTGCCGCCGCGTCGTCCCGTCCGCCGTTATAAAAAAGAGACGCCACTTTCGTGTCGTCTCCGTTTGATCAATATATAATCGATCGGCAAAATCAGAATTTTCTTGCCTTCTTTCTGGCCGCTTCGGATTTCTTCTTGCGCTTTACGCTCGGCTTCTCGTAATGTTCACGCTTTCTGAGCTCCGACATTACTCCGTCGCGCGCGCAGGACCTCTTGAATCTCTTAAGTGCGCTTTCCAGACTTTCGTTCTCTTTAACGAATACCTGTGCCATATTCCAATTTCACCTCCTGCCATTCGTAAATGCTATTGGAACTGACGCCAATACAAAGGTGATTATAGCATCACCGACCGGCATATTCAAGAATTATTTGTTAAAAAAGGTTTTCGACGATGTCTCCCGCCATCATCTTCCTCTTCGCGTCGTCGTCTTTGGCGAATTTTTCCGCCGCCCTTCCGTGTATCATGACGCCGTAAAGAAGGCTGTTGTTGAGAGAATTCCCCTGCGCTATAAGCGACGCTATGAGGCCCGCGAGCACGTCGCCCGATCCTGCAGTCGCAAGTCCCGAATTCCCCACGGTGTTGATGAAGAGCTTTTGCTCTTTCTCTCCCAGAAGGGATACGAGCGAAGCATCCGTTTTTACGACCATGCTGACCCTGAACTTCTCAGAGAATTTCCTTAGGAAGGCTATTTTATTTCTGTCCACGACCTTTATATCCTCGCGGCAGAGACGCGCAAATTCGCCGAGATGCGGCGTAAGGACGCACCTGCACCTTCTCTTTCTGAACGATTTGAGGTTCTTCGATATCAGATTTACGGCGCCCGCATCGAATACGGCCGTCACATTCTGCCCCAGTATGTGTTTTACGAGGAGCCTGCCCGTGTCGTCTTCGTTCAGTCCCGGTCCCACGAGAGCTACATCTATATCTTTTAGGAACTCTTCCAGGCTGCCGATGACATCGTCCGTCTTGTACGGAACGACCACGGCTTCAGGAATGGAAACGTTGAAGAATCCTATGTATTTCCTCGGGCAGAAAATTTTTACAAGACCGCAGCCTCCGCGGTAAGCCGCCTTCGTCGCGAGCATGCTCGCACCCATCATGCTTCCCGGTCCGACTACGATGCCGACCGTTCCGAAAGTGCCTTTGTGGGATTTCTCCGGCCTCGGTGCCATGACGAGGTTGTATGTGTCGTCGAGAAAAGCGTTGTCGCACACCGTGAATTTATCGTACACATGGGCGTATGCGCTCTCGGCGAGGCCGATATCAGCCACTTTTATTTCGCCGCAGTGCGCCCTTCCTTCCGCTAAAAACATCCCGATCTTGTAGCTTCCGAAGGTCACGGTCATGTCCGCGATAAAAGCGCCGTCCATCTTTTCACCCGTCGCGGAGTGTATCCCTGACGGTATGTCGACGGCTATTTTGTATGCGTCCTTCGAGTTGAGATAATCGAGGAACTTGACGTAATTCTGTCCCAGCCTTCTGTTGAGGCCGGTCCCGAACATAGCATCTACGATGACGTCGTACTCCTCGCGCAGCATCGCAACGTCGCTTTCCGTGTCGCAGATACCGCCGAATTGGAATTTCGGATACATCTTCCTGAAGATCCTGAACTGCTGAATGAAGTCCGGCGAGAGCCTATCCGGCTCACCGAGAAGATACACCGAGATCTCGTATCCGAGGTGGAGCAGCCATCTTGCGATCGCAAGACCGTCGCCACCGTTATTGCCGCCTCCGCAAACTATAAGTATCCCGGCATCGCGCTCCGGATACATCTTTTCTATCTCATTTACCACGCCTCTCGCGGCATTTTCCATGAGAACGCAGCTCGGTACACCGGTCTTTATCGTGTACTCGTCGACATATCGCATGCCTTTCCCGGTCAATGCATACATGGTCACACCTCTTTTCGCATAGTTCTGTTAATTATACCATTTTGCAATATCCCGTTCAAATGATTTTACCCGCGTTATGCCGAGTTTGAGTATATTTACCCTTTACAAAAAGCCGCCTTCAGTGTAGGATTCTTTGGAAGGCTTTTATCATTTTTTATTGTATATATTTCACTTTTCGGAGATAAAATTGCATCTGACTGACGAAGAGATAAGGCAGATACTGCTCAAAGAGAAACGAAAAAAACGGCGCAAGAAGAAGCTGATACGAAGAGCGATCGCTCTTCTCGTGCTCATTCTTATCGTGGCGCTCGGGATCGGGCTTTTTGCAAACAGGCACCTTCGTAAACGCAGGGAGTGGACGAAACCGGGGCTTGAGCGCGGGATAATATTCCTCGACCCGGGTCACGGCGGTGGGGATCCAGGCGCGGAGTTCGGTAAGCGCAAGGAGAAGGACGACACCCTGCGCATCGCGAAGCTGGTCAAGAACCACCTCGAGGAAAAGGGCTTCACCGTCTATCTTTCAAGGGATAAAGACGTTTGGGTCGAGCGCGATGAGCGCAGTAAAATGGCGAACAAATACACTGCGGATCTGATGCTTTCGATACACAGGAACAGGGCGGTCGAAGGACGCGGCGTCGAGACGTGGATACAGTCGACGGATCCTGCGGACTCGAGGCTGCTTGCGGAGAACCTGCTCAAATATGTCAGCAAGGTCCACGATATGCCGGCAAGGAAGGTAGGCGTCGGCACCGTTGCCGATCCTACGGACGACTACGTTGAAAACAGCCTCTCAAAAATGCCTTCGTGCATCATAGAGCTCGGCTTCGTCACCGACAAGACCGACAACGCGCTCTTCGATAAATACCTCGACGAATATGCGAAGGCCGTCGCCGATGCGATCGAAGTGACTTACAAAGAACTGTACGAAAAGGACAAGGATAAAAAGAAATAGATCCCGGCAACAATAGGTCCGGACACAATAGAGCATTACAACAAAAAAACGCTGCGACTTAAGTGCAGCGTTTTTTTCGTGTCTTTTGCTTGTTCGGCTCTTTTACTTATCGAGCGTTATGTTCATGCGGCCGAAGCAGTCCTTCGCCGAATCTTCCGATACCAGATTTCCCAAAAGGAGTCCGGTCTTGGAATCTTTTATCAGGACCGCGTAGTCGTACTCGGTACCGGCCTCTCCGTCATATGACCAAAATACATATTTTACGGAATCGCGGGCGCCCTCTTTGATGACCGTAGCTTTCGGATCGCTTTTAGCCGCTCCTACATAGCTCTCATATTGATCGGCGCTGATAAAAGTCCCCTGCGTGAGGTCCTTGTCGTCCTTCGAGATCGTGAACGGCGCCTTGGATGAGAGATCGTATCCGTCCGAAGTGTCGAACTCGATTTTCACCTTATCTCCCGTATCTACGTCGTAAGTATTGGTCTTGGTGGTTTTCGCTTTTCCGCCGCATCCGGCAAAAAGAAGCGGCAGGCAGAGTGCCAGCAGTAAAATGATCGTCTTCTTTCTCATTTCGTTTCTCCCCGTTCGTCATTTAATGATTAGAACTTACGACACCATGTTATATTAATTTAACTCATTTCGCAAGATTTAATATTTAATGTCTCAAACCGCAGGGCCGAAAAAATACACGCTCCGTTTATTTCTCTTTGTGGTCTATATCGCAGTACTTACAGCGGTATATCCTTTTATCGGGATCCGACAGGACGAACCTGTGCTCCACCCCGTGTTCCGTCGACGTGATGCAGCGCGGGTTGTTGCATTTTATGACGTTCACGAGCTCCTTCGGAAGCTCCATGTGCGCCTTTTTTACGAGCTTTTTATCGCGGATGATGTTCACCGTGATGTTCGGGTCTACGTAGCCGAGCAGGTCGAAGTCTAGATCTATGATGCTGTCGATCTTTATAATGTCCTTTTTACCGTACTTCTTGCTGTCGGCGTTCTGAATGACCGCAACGGGGCAATCCAGCTTATCGAGGCCGAGGAGCTCGTATATCTTCATCGATTTTCCGGCATGTATGTGGTCGAGAACTATACCCGTGTTTACGCCGTCTATGTTCATCGTCTGCCTTCCTTTCTCCCGTCAAGGCCGAGTGATTTCAGTATGAGGGCTTTTCTCACGTACTTACCGTTAAGCACCTGCTCAAAATATTTGGCCCTCGGGTCGTCGTCCACCTCTATCGCGATCTCGTTCACGCGCGGCAGCGGATGCATGACGATCATGTCTTTCTTCGCCTTCGCGAGCTTCGCTTCGTCCAGGATGTACGTATCTCTCAGCCTGATGTAATCTTCTTCGTTGAAAAAGCGCTCCTTCTGCACCCTCGTCATATAGAGTATGTCGAGCTCGGATATCACTTCTTCGAGACTCCTCGTCTCCGTCACCTTCGCACCGCAGGCCGTCATCTCATCGCGAATGTATCCCGAGAGAACGAGCTCTTCCGGTGAAATGAGGTAAAATTCGACATCATCGTACCGTAAAAGCGCCGATATCAGCGAGTGGACGGTCCTGCCGAATTTAAGGTCGCCGCAGAATCCGATCTTAAGACCGCTGAATCCGCCCTTCGAGCGCCTTATCGTCATCAGGTCCGCGAGCGTCTGCGTCGGGTGGAAGTGTCCGCCGTCTCCCGCGTTTATAACGGGTATACGGCAGCTTTCTCCGGCGACGAGCGCCGCTCCCTCCTTCGGGTGGCGCACCGCTGCTATGTCGGCAAAACATTCGACGACTTTCATCGTGTCGGACAGGCTCTCGCCCTTGACCGTCGAGCTCGACTGCGCGTCGGAAAATCCGAGGACGCTGCCTCCGAGTTCCAGCATCGCAGCTTCGAAGCTCAGCCTCGTCCTCGTGCTCGGCTCGTAAAAGAGCGTCGCGATCTTCTTACCTTTGCAGCTCTCGGCGAATCTCTCCGGATGATCGGCGACTTCGTCCGCCAGGTCGAGGAGGCCTTTTATCTCCTCATCCGTAAGGTCCGTGATGTTTATCAGATCCCTTTTATCCATTCCGAAATATCCTTCCCTTCCTCATCGGAAATATAGTTTTCTTTTACCGCGACATCTAAGAGGGTGTCGATCCGGCAGAGGCTGAGCTTTTCAACCCCGGCATCCGCAAAGGCCTTCTCCGCCTTGTCCGTACCGTATGTAAAAATGCTGATGACGCCGAGCACGTCCGCGCCTTCCTCCCTTAACGCTTCCACGACTTCGATCGAAGACATGCCGGTCGATATGAGGTCCTCTATGACGACGACTTTATCGCCTTTATCGAGCTTTCCTTCGATGCGGTTCTGCCGTCCGTGACCTTTTTTGCCGCTCCTGACGTACCCTATAGGGATGCCGAGGATGTGCGCCGCTATCGCCGCGTGGGCTATGCCTGCGGTCGCTGTTCCCATTATCTTGTCGCACTCGGGATAGGCTTCACTGACGGCTTCCGCCATGGCCTTCTCAACGAGATCCCTTACCTCGGGCGCCGTTAGGATCAGTCTGTTGTCGCAGTAGATCGGGCTTTTTATCCCGCTCGCCCAGGTAAAAGGCTCCTTCGGGCTCAGAAAAACGGCTTTTATGCCGAGGAGCCCCTTCGCTATTTCTTTTTCTCTCTCAATGTTTCTTTCGATCACCAAAGCATCCTCCGTACTTTATTTATCTTTGTTCCGTAGTTATCTTTATTCCGTGCACCTGCGGTACGCTTCCGCAGGGTCTTCCGCGCGCGTTATGCTCCGTCCTATCACCATGTAGTCCGTTCCGAGCTCGCGGGCCTTCCCCGGAGTCACGACGCGGCTCTGATCGCCCTTCGCATCTCCCGCAAGCCTTATCCCCGGCGTCACGGTCAGAAAATCCTCTCCGACTTTTCCGTGTATCAGCGGCGCCTCAAGTGCGGAACATACGACGCCGTCGAGCCCCGCATCGCGCGCCGTCTTCGCATATTTTACGACGACGTCTTCGAGCGGACCCGGTATCAGTATCTCTTCGTTCATCACCCTGTTATCGGTAGATGTCAGCTGAGTCACGGCTATGAGGAGCGGTCTTTCCGCCTTCCCGGCTTCGCGCGCCCCCTCTTCAAGGCCCTCTGCCGCCGCCTTCAGCATCGCCGTTCCTCCCGCGGCGTGGACGTTGACCATGTCGACTCCCGATCCCGCGAGCACCTTCATAGCGCTTTTTACCGTGTTCGGTATGTCGTGCAGTTTAAGGTCGAGAAAAACCCTGTGCCCTCTCGCCTTTATTTCTTTTATTATCTCCGGCCCTTCCGCGTAAAAAAGTTCCATCCCGACTTTTACATACACGGGCTCATCGAACGCCTCTAAAAATTTCAGAGCCTTTTCCCCGCGCGGAAAGTCGAGCGCTATTATCGGCTGTCCTTTTTGTTCCGTCATCACATCTTTCTCCCGATCGTTCTTTAAACTATGCCCCTTATCTCATCGTAAGAGAATATGTCAAGCTCAAGCATGCGGTGTCTGAGCTGCTCTATTATGCGCTGGCAGGCCCACGGATCCGCGAGGTTCGCCGAGCCGATCTGGACCGCGCTCGCCCCCGCCATGATCATTTCGATGACGTCATCTACATCGCTTATCCCGCCGATCCCGATTATAGGTATGTCGACGGCGTGATAAACTTCGTTGACCATCCGAAGCGCGATGGGTTTTATCGCAGGTCCGGAAAGGCCCGCATACTTTTCGTGCGTTATCGTGCGGCGCGTCCTGACGTCTATCCTCATCGCCTTGAAATTGTTTATCATGCTTATGCCGTCCGCGCCGGCATCTTCACAGGCTTTCGCGACGACCCTTATATCCGTGACATTCGGAGTAAGCTTCATGAACACCGGCTTTGAAGTGGCCTTTTTGACAGCGGCCGTTATCTCAGCGGCTTTCGCAGGATCGGCTCCGAATGCCGAACCGCCTTCCGACACGTTAGGGCAACTGATGTTCGCCTCTATCGCGGTCACGTAATCGAGTTCGTCGATCCTCTTCGCGACCTCGGCGTATTCATTCACGGAAAATCCGCTTATATTTACTATTATCGGGCCCTTGTATACTTTTCTGAGTTCCGGCAATTCCTCCGAGACGACGCTGTCGATGCCCGGATTCTGGAGCCCTATCGAATTGAGCATCCCGGAATCGCACTCCGCTATTCGCGGGAGCTCGTTTCCGTACCGTGGCTCTGCGGTGACGCTCTTTGTGACAATAGCTCCGAGCATGTTTATGTCGTAGAGGTCCGCGTATTCCATTCCGTATCCGAAGACACCGCTTGCCGGCATTATCGGGTTCTCAAGGTCAAATCCCGCCATGCTCACAGATGTATCGGGAATCAGTCTTTCGCCCGCGCAGGGCTGTGAATTTTCACCCGCCTGCACGCTGTCATTTATCTGTTCGCCCGCGCCTGCCTGTTCGTCCATCGGACATTCCGTTTCTTTTACCATATCTTCACCTATTTCAGATCCTTCAGGTTTTCCCAGTCGACGGCGTTTTTATCGAATACGGGGCCTTCCTTGCAGACCCTCGAAAAACCGTCGGCCGTTTTTATCGAACATCCCATGCATGCTCCGAATCCGCACGCCATCCTCGCCTCCAGGCTGAACTGCCCCTCATCGACTTTTTCCCGTAGAGAGCTCAGCATCGGGAGCGGCCCGCACGCACACGCGTATTCGCACGATTCGAAAGCGTCGGTCACGAGCCCCCTGCCGCCGTAGCTTCCGTCATTCGTCATCACCGCGACCTCATCGGAGAACCTCATGAATTCGTTCACGAAGAACATCTCCCTCACGTTGGTGTAGCCGAGCAGCACCTTGAAGCGCTTCCCCGCCATAACGAGCGACTGCGCGAGTCCGAGGAGCGGAGGTATGCCTATCCCGCCTCCTATCAGCATGGCGTCGTCGGGTATCCTGTCGATGTCATAGCCGTTTCCGAGCCCCGTGAGCGCGTCGAGGAATTCGCCCTCTTTCATCGAGCTCATTATCTCCGTGCCCTCGCCGACGACTTTGTAGACGAGCGTATATCTGTCGCTGTCGAAAGTGCATACCGAGATCGGCCTTCTGAGGAATTTCCCCCTGACCGCCACCATCGCGAACTGGCCCGGATTTATAAAATTCATGTCCTGGGTCTCGAGCGTCATCATGTAGATATCGCTCGTCAGCTTCTTGTTCTCTAAAATCCTGCTTATATATTCCTGCATTTGATCTCTCCGGCTTATTGCTCCCGGTCTTCGAAAGTCAGCTTTCCGTCCATAAAAGTCATTTTTACCCTGCCGAAGACCTCCGCTCCGTCAAACGGCGTCCATTTTCCCATGGATAAAAATGTCCCGCTGTCTATCCTGTATCTCACGTTCGGGTCGAATACGATAAAATCTTTCCCCTGCGCGATCCCGAATCTCTTCCTCGGTGCGACCGCCGTCATCTCGACGAGCCTCTCAAGTGTCATATCGCCGCTCTTCACAAGACCGCCGTAAAGTACCGGCATCGCGCAATCGAGTCCCGTCACGCCGTTCAGGCTCTTCGCAAAGCCCCTCGACTTCTCTTCGTCGCTGTGGGGCGCATGGTCGGTAGCTACCATGTCTATCGTTCCGTCTACAGCGCCTTCAACCAGCGCTTCCCTGTCCTTCGGCGTCTTGATCGGCGGATTCATCTTATACCTTCCGCCCTTCTCAGGGTACCTGTTCACCTCTCTCTCAACGATCCTGTCGTCGAGGAGCAGGTAGTGCGGTGCCGTCTCGCACGAAACGTTGACGCCGCTCTTCTTCGCGTCCCTTATTATCTCAACGCTCTCCTTCGTCGATATGTGGCAGACGTGGTATCCCGCGCCGACCTCGTCGGCCAGTTTCACGTCGCGTTCTATCTGTCTCCACTCGCTCTCCCGCACCTTGCCCTGAGCGAGAAGTTCTTCGTCCTCGCAGTGTGCGACGATCAGCTTGCTAAGGGTCTTCGCCCTCTCCATAGCCTCGCGCATGAGGTCCCCCGCCTGAACGCCGAGCCCGTCGTCGGTAAAAGCTATGACATAGGGCGCCATGGCTTCCATGTCCGAAAGCTTTCCCCTGCCCGACTGATCGCTCGTTATCGCTCCGTACGGTATGACTTTTACCGCGGCATCCCTCTCTATTATGTCGAGTTGCTTCTGAAGCGACGCCATGTCCGTCGGAGGCGGATCGAGGTTCGGCATGGCTCCGAGCACCGTATATCCGCCGCGCGCCGCCGCCATCGTCCCCGTTTTTATCGTCTCCTTGTGACTTCCGCCCGGCTCCCTCAGATGCACGTGCACGTCGCAGAGCGCGGGTAAAATAATAGAGCTGCCGCAATCGACAACTCTTCCGTCTTCGTTCGTATCTCCAAAAAAGAGGGCCTCGTTCTCACAGAACATGCCCTCATTGTATATCTTCCCACCTATAAGTTTCAAACTCATACAGCCTCCAAGGCATCATTTGTTTCGCCGCGGTAAAATGCCGCAGCTTCGGTAACCATAATGACTATAAAATTATACCATTTTTTATCGCCGTTTTGTATGCGATTCGTGAAATATGCGGCAAAAAACAAAAATGTCCGAACTACTTCGGACATCCCTGATCTTACTCATTTGTTTTGCTTTTACTCAGCGGGAACTACGTTTGCAGCCCTGATTTTTCCGTCCTGATCCGGAACTTCTTCGATCTCGAAGGACACTTTCTGACCTTCCTTCAAAGTCCTGAATCCGTCGGATTGGATGGCCGAGTAATGCACGAATACGTCTCCCTCACCCTCATCGTTTGAAATGAAGCCGTATCCTTTTTCGTTGTTGAACCACTTAACTGTGCCTTCCATGGGTTACCCCCTAATGATACTTTGAGAATGTCGCTCAACGACCTGTCTTTACAGCCTCCGTTCCAAGCCGCAAAACGACGCCTATACTACTCCTCGTGAGGCTTGAAGTCTTTGATCTCAGGAGGAAGTTCCTTACCGGTCTTGTTGTAGTAATCTACAAGTGCCGCTTTTACGGCTTCTTCCGCCAAAACAGAACAGTGGATCTTTCTGGCCGGCAGTCCGTCGAGTGCCTCGACGACCGCTTTATTTGAAAGCTCGAGAGCCTCCTGAACGCTTTTACCCTTGATCAATTCCGTCGCCATCGAGCTCGTCGCGATCGCGGATCCGCAACCGAACGTCTGGAATTTTACATCCGTGATGATGTCGTTATCGATCTTGAGAAATATTTTCATGATGTCGCCGCATACCGGGTTTCCTACTTCGCCCACTCCGTCGGCATCCTCTATTACGCCTACATTCCTCGGATTCTGAAAATGATCCATTACCTTCTCGCTATATAACATGCTGTCTGTCTCCTCTCTCTAAGTCAGCCCAATACGGCGACATACTCCTTACCCTTTTTACCACTTCAGTTACCTGTTCTATTATGTAATCTACCTCTTCTTCGGTGTTGTCTTCTCCCAAACTGAATCTCAGCGATCCGTGCGCCACTTCGACCGGAAGTCCTATTCCGAGGAGGACGTGGCTCGGCTCAAGCGACTCGCTCGTGCACGCCGATCCCGACGAGCAGCAGATGCCCGCAGCGTCGAGGAACAGAAGCATCGATTCACCTTCTACGCCTTCGAACGAGAAGTTGACGTTGCCCGGAAGCCTCTTCACAGGGTCGCCGTTCAGCTTCGAATGAGGGATCTTCGAAAGGCCCGCGATCAGTCTGTCTCTAAGCGCCGAGACCTTCTTCGAATTCTCTTCCATGTTTGCGATGCCTTCTTCGAGTGCAGCCGCCATGGATGCGATGCCCGGTACGTTCACCGTTCCCGCTCTCTTACCTCTCTCCTGAGCTCCGCCCTCTATTACATTCACGAGCTTTACGCCCTTTCTCGCATAGAGTACGCCCACGCCTTTAGGACCGTGGAATTTATGAGCAGAAAGCGAGAGCATATCGATGTTCATCGCCTGTACGTCGACAGGAATGTGCGCTACCGCCTGTACGGCATCGGTGTGGAAGAGGACGCCCTTTTCCCTGCAGATCTTTCCGATCTCAGGTATAGGCTGGATCGCTCCCATCTCGTTGTTCGCAAACATTATGCTTACGAGAGCCGTGTCGTCCCTTATCGCGTCTTCGACCTTCTTGACGTCGACTATACCGTTCGATTCCGGTGAAAGAAGCGTTACCTCAAAGCCCTCTTTCTCTAATTTTTTGAGGGTGTGCAAAATCGCATGGTGCTCTATCGAAAGTGATATGAGGTGTTTCTTTCCTTTAGGTCCGAGGACCCTCGCCGCCGATAAAAGCGCCTGATTGTCCGCTTCGCTTCCGCCCGACGTAAAATATATCTCGTCCGGTCTCGCCGCGTTCAGCGCCTTCGCGACCTTTATCCTTGACTCGTCCAGCTTTTCCTGGGTCAACTGACCGTCGGTGTGCAGGCTGTTCGGGTTACCGTTATAGTTCTTCAGACACTCGATCATAGTGTCCATGGCTGTCTTACTCATATAAGTGGTGGCAGCATTGTCCGCATAAACTCTCATGACGACCTCCTACCTTATCTATCTGAAAATAATGCTTTTTGTATTTTGCCACATAAAAAATACCACGTAACTCCTATTTAGTCAATAGGAGTTTGAGCATTTTAAGTTTTTTCGCAATTTATTTTGGCTCTATCTGTATCGATTCGAGCCCGTTGCCGTCGATTCCTTTACCGTCGATCAGATCCTGAAGCGTGACCGTTTCAAGATATTGTTCTATAACGCTGTCCAGGCCCTTCCAAAGAGGCAGGGTCTTGCAACTTCCCGCTCTGTCGCACTCCATCTCGTTCGATTTGAGGCACTCCACCGGGGCCAAACTGCCCTCGGTCGTTTTGAGTATAGCGCCGACGTCGTATTCCGACGGCGATTTTACGAGGCGGTATCCTCCGTTTTTACCGCGCAGGCTCTTCAAAAATCCACCCTTATTCAGCATGGCAACGACCGCTTCCAGATATTTCATCGAAAGGCGCTGTCTCTCTGCGACCTCCGAAAGCGATATGTAGCCGTCCTCCTGATGCGTTGCAATGTCTATCATAACCATGAGCGCGTATCGCCCTTTAGTTGATATCATCATAATCGGGATGTCCTTTCTTCGGTGTGTCCAACTTTTCGCAATTCCTATTATAGCATAGGGCATTAGATCAGTGTGAATTTTATACAAAAAAATTTTAATTATTTGCGGGCGGCAATGCGGGCCGAAAGTCCCGCACTGCGCACACCCGATTTTTTCACAGCTTGTACATCTGGTACATCGAGTTATAGATCCCCTGTTTTTCGATAAGTTCCTCGTGCGTACCTTCCTCTTCGATACCCTTCGCGGTAAGTACGAAGATCCTGTCCGCATTCCTGATCGTCGTGAGCCTGTGCGCGATCGTGAGCGTCGTCCTTCCCTTCGCGAGCCTCGAGAGCGACTGCTGCACCAGCTTCTCGCTTTCGTTATCGAGGGCCGACGTCGCTTCATCGAGGATGAGGATAGGCGGGTTCTTCAAAAATACCCGCGCGATGCTGATTCGCTGGCGCTGTCCGCCGGAAAGCTTCGCTCCCCTTTCGCCGACGCTCGTATCGTACCCGTCAGGCAGCTCCATGATAAAATCGTGCGCTCCCGCGAGTTTTGCGGCCGCGACTATCTCATCCATAGAAGCGCCCGGCTTTCCGTATTCGATGTTTCCCGCTATCGTATCCGAAAAAAGGTAGACGTCCTGCTGGACCATTCCTATCTGTGACCTCAGCGACTTGTACGTGACTTTTTTGATGTCGTAACCGTCGACGGTTATGTACCCGTCAGTGACATCGTAAAACCTCGGGATCAGGTTGCAGAACGTGCTTTTACCCGTGCCCGACGGCCCGACGAGCGCTACGCTTTCACCCGGTTTTATCCTAACGTTTATATCGCTCAGCACCTCGTCGCTTCCTTCATAGCTGAACGAGACGTCGTGGAATTCTATGTCGCCTTTTACCTTCGGGAGTTCGACCGCGTCCGGAGCATCGTCGATATCTATCGGCGCGTCCATGACCTCGATGAACCTGTCTATCCCCGTCATTCCCCTTTGGAACTGTTCGGTGAACTCGACAACCCTTCTTATCGACTCGAGCAGCATGCCGAGATAAAGGAGATAAGCGACGAATTCGCCCGGCGTTATTTTGCCTTTTATCAGGAAATACGAACCGAGCACGACAACGACTATGTACATCAACCCGTCGAATATCCTCGTCACGCTCCTGAATCCCGCCATATTTCTGTACGCGCGCTTTTTAGCCGAAAGGAACTCGACGTTCCCATCTGAAAATTTTTCGCGCTCTATGTCTTCATTTGCAAACGACTTCGAGACGCCGATCCCGAGCAGGCTGTCCTCGACCTGCGAGTTGATCTCGCCGAGCTCGCTCCTCTGGAGCTTGAAAGCCTGCCTCATCTTCTTGCTGTATTTGCTCGTAAAAAAGAACATCAGCGGCAGCAGTGCAAATATAGAGAGCGTCAGGATCACGTTCGCCCTCATAAGTATGATGAACGAAACGGTTATTTTAAGCGCCGCGATAAAATATTCCTCCGGGCAGTGGTGCGCGAACTCCGCTATGTCGAAGAGGTCGCTCGTTATCCTCGAGACCAGCTGGCCTGTCTTGTTCTCGCTGTAATACGAGTGCGACAGCTCCTGGAACTTCTCGAAGAGGTTCTTCCTCATGTCCGTTTCTATCTTGGCACCCATGACATGGCCCGTGTTCTGCATATAGTAATTGCCCACAACATCGACGGCTTTGAGCACGACGTAAATGGCGGCGATCTTGAATATCGTCGTCATCGTAAGTGCCGCGACGTTCGAAATGGCCGTGTCCGTGATGTATCTGATCATCATCGGTAAAACTATCTCGCAAACGCTCGTGGCTCCCGCGCATATCAGATCCAGGACGAGCACCTTCCAATACGGCTTAAAATACGGATAAAATCTTTTTATCAGCGCCCTGTTGGGATTCGTGGTCACCGGTTTTTCGTATGTTTTTTCTTTATTACCTGCTTTCAATATCCTCTCCGTCCTTTAGCTTTTCTCATCTGCATCTTCAGTCATCTGCACCTTCAGTCGTCGTATTTTCATTCTCGTATTTCCGCATATGTATGCGAAAAGCGACCGGCATGACCGTGCCTTTTACCACGCTCGTGAGCGATATCGCCCACCATACGCCTGCGACGCTCCCGAGTTTTGCCGTGAGCAGCATCGCGAACGGTATCCTCGACCCCGTAACGATCAGGCTGACCGCGGCCGGGAATTTCGTTTTGCCGACTCCGCCGAATGCGCCCGTCACCATCGCCTCAAGGCACATAAAAAGCTGTGACACGGCGACTATGTGCATGTACTCGGAGCCGCCGGAAATTATTTCGCGGTCCCTTATAAAAATCGAATATACGTCGCCAGCCCAGATAAAAAGTATGATGCTCGTGACCGAGCCGATCACAGCAGCCACCTTGAGCGCGCTGTAATAGCCTTCTTTTACCCTTCCTAATTTCCCCGCACCGTAATTCTGTGCGACGAGCGCGTTCGTCGCGACGGCGAATCCGTCGGCCGTCATCCACGTGATCGATTCTATCTGCGACCCGATCCTCTGTATTGCGATATTTGCGTCGCCGAAAGTGACGACGAAGCGCGAGATGACCATGGTTATACACGCGAATCCGATGCTCTGTATCGCCGGCGGGAACCCGAGTTTTGCGATCTCTTTCGCTTCCTTCGGCGCGATCGGTTTGAGTATCCTCATGCGGGAAAAGATGTACTTGTCTTTTATTATGTATTTTATAAAAAGTACGGCGACGAAGATCTGCGACAGCATCGTCGCAAGGCCCGCTCCCTCGACTCCCATTTTAGGGAAAGGTCCGAGTCCGAATATCATGAGCGGGTCGAGGACCATGTTCATGATGAGTCCTGCGGAGTTGTAGCGGAACGTCGGCGCGCTGTCTCCCGTCGCGGTCAAAAGCCCCGTCATCGCCCAGGCAAATCCCATTGAAACAAGTCCGAACGAGGTGATAAAAAGGTAGGCCTCCGTGTGCTGCACCGTCATCGGATCTCGCAGGTTGAAGAAGGAGACGAACTGCCCTCTAAAAAGGATGACCGATACGTTGCCGATGAGCATGAGTGCGATCATCATCTGCACGGTCGTCTCCGCGTATTTGAGCGCCGCCTCTTTGTCATCTGCGCCGAGCGCCTGCGCCATGAGGATCTGGCCGCCCATCTGAGGGATGATCCCGATGCCGACCCAGAACCACAACAAAAGACCGGCGGTCCCGAGCGCCGTTATCGCCGAACTTCCGACGGCACCGACCCATGCTGTGTCGACGAGATTGTAGGCAACCTGAAGGAATGACGATCCCACGATCGGGAGCGCCAGCTTGATCAGCGTTTTGGTTGTGTTGCCCTCTAAAAGGTCGACTCTTTCTCTCATTGCTCTCCAAAGAATTGAAAACGATATATCGTATCGGGTTCATACGTAAAAATAATATTATGCTTTTTATTCCGCAAATTCAAGGCGTGAGACATTGCGCTCCGCCTCCGCAGACGCGCCTGCGCGAGGTCCTGTGGGTCTGATTTTCATTGTTGACACTATATTTGCTTTTATGTATAATAAGTGAGTCGCGAAACAGGGACGATGTTCCGAGGTAGCTCAATGGCAGAGCAACCGGCTGTTAACCGGTAGGTTGTGGGTTCGAGCCCCACCCTCGGAGCCATTATTTTAGCCGGAATGGCGGAATTGGCAGACGCCCGGGACTTAAAATCCCGTGAGATTCATTTCTCGTACCGGTTCGACCCCGGTTTCCGGCACCACATTTTGTCGCGGGGTAGAGCAGTTGGTAGCTCGTCGGGCTCATAACCCGGAGGTCGGAGGTTCAAGTCCTCTCCCCGCAACCAGAGAAATTCAAAAGGCGTCCGCAGTGCGGGCACCTTTTTTCAGTTACGCTTTAGTGATGTTCGGCTCTGGCTTCAGCTACTTCAGCTGCTCAAGCTACCTAAGTTGCTTAAGCTTTCTTCTTTGCTTCGGCGGCTTTTTCTTTTACATTGCCTTCAGCCTCTTTTGCTTTTCCTTCCACTTTGCCTTTAGCGGCTTTAGCCTTTCCTTCGACTTCTTTTGCTTTTCCTTCTGCTTTGCCCTTGGCTGCTTTCGCTTTGCCTTCGGCTTCTTTGGCTTTGCCTTCTGCCTTGCCTTTTACTTCCTTGGTCTCTTTCTCTACTTTCTTTTTAGCGTCTTTTGCTTCTTTCTCTACTTTGTCTTTGGCTTCTTTGGCTTTTTCTTTGCCTTCTTCCGCCGTCTCTTCAGCCTTGTCCTTTACCTCTTCGGTTTTCTCTTCGATAGCGTCCTTGGCTTCTTTAGCCTTTTCCTCGGCCGCGTCTTTCAGCTCTACCGCTTTCTTTTTGATCTCTCCGGCCTTCTCCTCGATTACCTCTTTGATACCCATAGTACCCTCCTTTACATCATCCTTTGCACTTTCAACTGTACTCTTGACGCTTTTCTCAGCAGCATTAATATCCTTTTTGCTCACCTGCGATGTATGCATGAACATGATGAGCAACGCAAAAACTACTGTCGCTAAGATCGCACTTACGATCGATGAAGATATGAAGAACAACGCTATGCCCAGTATGACCGCACTGTTTAACATCCCGGCCGATTTGCTGTTGTCTTCGTCCTGAAAAAACGGTCTGTTGAGCTTTTTCTCCTGGAGCATAAGATAAAGCCCGTACAATGCGATCAAGATGCCTATAACGAGCGCAACTCCGTTCGTCATATTCGGTCTTATTATCAGCCTCAGAACAAGTACGACGGCTGCGCATATGACAAAATATACAAGATGTCCCTTTGTGCTTTTATTCATGACTTCCTCCATTCTCTTATCGAGTACGCACCGGGCTCTCCCGGCCTCCTTTATATTTATGATAACACCTTTTTGCAAAAAGGTCCCGCGCGTACCATAAAATTGGATAAAATAAATAGCATTGGCGCCATAAAATCGCATAATAGTAGGTTTTTTACCTTAAAAGACGGTATGTGTTCAGAGAAAGCGAACCCATACCGTCTTAACACAACTTATTTTATTCGGTTGATATTCTACAGTAATTTTGCGAAATATCCGGCAAATATTACAGAGGTTATAGTTACGGTGACAAATCCTCCTACTACCATTGACGGGAACATTTTGCTCATGAGGTAACCTCTTTTATCAGGATCGTCCGTAAGAGAGTTGCATGTACTCTCAGTGATTATCGCATCACAAGGGAATCCGTAAAGCGCTGTAAGACCGTTTGCGAACGCAAGCGGGAAGTCCATCTTGAGTAGCTTCGAGATAACGAAAGCCGCTAAACCCATTCCGATCACACCTATGATTATCAAAACCATCATAGGGCCTATGATGGTCTTTAACATCGCAGGTGAACAATCTTTCAATCCGGAGAAAACAACCAGCATCGCTGCAAACATGAAGATCGTGTATGTATTTGCCCTCGAAAGTGCGCTCGTGTCCAAAAATCCGAGTCTGGTCAGTATTACCGAAATTATCAAGCGCCAAACTATCGTCGGTACCTGAGGTATCAATTGACCTACCTGAGTTGAGATCCAAACGCTGAAAGCGACTTTTCCTATTATAAGCACCGGTGTGTTGAATTTATCCGGCAGAGGAGGTATAGGTTTTTTTACATCACTGCTGTCGCCTATAGTTGAAAGACCTATCGTTTTCATTCGTGCGATCTCATCATCAGACAGGCTCAATTTTACAGTATCTCATTCCTTGATGAGCTTTTTGCCTTCTGCGTGCAAACATACGGCCGTTATAGGATAACCCGCGAGGCCCTGTACACTGTACATTGCTATCGCAAATACGGCAACTTTCTTCAGTCCTGCGGCGGCAGCAGTACTCTGCATGGTCAGCGCTGCCACTATGCCTCCGGTAAGAGGAGGAAGTCCCGCTATTACCAAAGTCTTGTCCATTAGCATAGGTGCTATGATCCAGCAGAGGATAACCATTCCTGCAAGACCCACAAGACAAATAACTACGGTTTTCCATTGTTCGATCAATTGCTACAGGCTTATTACCGTACCGATATGAGTAATGAACATCAGTACGCCGATCGTAGCCGCAAATGAAGCAAGTCCGGAATCATCCGCTATAGTCTTCGGGAAAAATGTCCAATATCCCAGCAAGAATAAAATCGCCGTTACCAGTACGGACGGTACCCATGCATGCGTAATATCGGAGATCCACTCGCCGATTACGTAAGCCAATACAACGATGACTACAGCCAAAAAAGCATTATAAATTACCATTTTACTTCTCCTTTCTTAATAAAATAGTTTTTTATTTTAACAGGCTCAATGCCGAACCTGTAACAGCCGCCATTCCGTAAGGAATTGCTTCTTCGTTAAAAGTACAGTGAGCATTGTGGAGCGGTGCTAGTTCTCCGGCATTTCCGGCCTGAAGGATCATGAACAGTTCCGGGACCCCGGTCAATGTCGAGTAGAAACTGAAATCTTCGCTGAATCCCAAAGGCTCCTTGAATATTTCCAGTTTGTCTTCACCGAGTGTTTCGATTATCGCCGCTCTTACTTTTTCAGACAGGCCGATGTCATTAAAACATGCGTCGTACCCTATCTTTTCATCTACCTCGATCTTGCAACCGCTGATCTTTTCGACTCCCTCAGCTATCCTGTAAACATTATCTCTTATTATCTTCCTGGCTTCGGCAGTATATGCCCTTGCATTTCCTCCCATCCTTACTTTATCGGCGATTATATTTGAAGCATGACCTCCCTCGATTTTATTCATCATGAATATTGCAGTGTCGAGCGGCGGTATGGCTCTGGCCTGTACCTGCTGAAACATCATTATCATTTCAGCAGCCGCAAGGATCGGGTCCGGGAATTTAGAGAGTGTGATAAAAAGTCTGTAAATTAAAATGCAGCCTTCTATGGCAGAATATAAATATCACAGGAGGCTATTAATATGGCAAAGAAAAAAGAAGTTTATCATGTAAAACCATTAACAGAGGGAAAGAAAAACATCATCGCATCTCTAATCAATGAATATGACATAGAGACAGCAGATGATATCCAGGAAGCTCTAAAAGACCTTCTATGTGGTACCATCAAGTCAATGACGGAAGCAGAGATGGATGAACATCTAGGCTATGAAAGCTATGAGCGTAGCGATACTGACAATTACCGCAATGGAACAAAGAAAAAGAGAGTACGTAGCAATTACGGAGAATTCGAGATAGATGTTCCACAGGATAGAAAAAGCAGCTACGAACCTAAGGTTGTCAAAAAACGTCAGAAAGGTATTTCTGGAATAGATGAAAAGATAATCAGCATGTATGCGCGAGGACTTACGACAAGGCAGATATCAGAACAGATTGAAGAAATATATGGATTTGAATGCAGTGAGAGTTTTATCTCAGATGTAACAGACAAGGTATTGCAGGACATTTTAGACTGGCAAAACAGACCACTAGATGATATATATCCAATACTATTCATTGATGCAGTACACTTCTCGGTTAGAGATGACAACATAATCAGGAAATTAGCAGCATACGTGATAATTGGTATAAACTGCGATGGAATGAAAGATGTAATAAGCCTAGAGATCGGAGAAAATGAGAGTAGCAAATATTGGCTTGGCGTATTAAACAGCTTAAAAAACAGAGGCGTAAAAGATGTAATGATAATTTGTGCAGATGGGCTTAGCGGAATAAAAGAAGCAATTCAAGCAGCATTTCCAAAGACAGAATATCAAAGATGTATTGTACCCCAGATTAGAAATACCCTCAAATACGTTTCATACAAAGATATGAAGGATTTTGCAAGTGATCTTAAGAAGATATACCTCGCACCAGATGAAGCTAAGGGAAAAGAGCAACTAGAAATCGTTACCAATAAATGGGATTCGAAATATCCAAATTCTATGAAAAGCTGGCATAATAACTGGGATGTTTTAAGCCCAATTTTCAAATTTTCCTCTGACCTTAGAAAGATAATCTATACTACAAAAACGATAGAAAGCTTAAATAGCACATACAAGAAGCTCAATAGGCAGAGAACAGTATTCCCAAGCGATAAAGCTCTGTTAAAATCTCTATATCTATCAACCCTCCAGGCTACTAAAAAATGGACACAGCCCATAAGGAATTGGGGCAAGGCGTATGGTGAATTTAGTGTAATGTATGAGGGAAGAATACCTCTCTAATTAGTCATGTCAAGAAATCAAGGACCGCTCGATTTTGAGCGGTCCTTGACATACCATTATTAATATTTTACATTTAATTTGTGAGTTGAGCCAGTCAATCACGACTAGGCTCTAAAAGAAACTGCCATAGAAGGCAATTTACAGAAAAAATCTCACACTCTCAGAATTTTTATGAGGTGCCGATCCGTGTCCTCCGACACCGATTATGTCGAACCAAAATTCGTCCGCAGATGTCGTGAACGGGCCCGGCTTAAAAGCAACAACTCCGCACTTTTCGTTCTCTGTCGGTAGGACATGCATTCCTAAGATTGCATCAACTCCGTCCATAACACCGTGTTTTACCAATTCCCTGGCGCCTCCGGGGAGCGTATCTTCACTGTGCTGGAATATCAGCTTTACTGTTCCGGGAAATTTATCCCGGAACTTGCACAGGAGTTCTGCATTACCCAGCATCATCGCACAGTGGATATCATGCCCGCATGCATGCATCACTTCTTCGCTTTCGCTGGCAAACGGAAGCCCTGTTTCCTCATGAATAGGAAGTGCGTCTATATCTGTTCGTATTGCGATACATTTACCATTGCCCTTCCCGCCTTTTATCGTCGCGACCACGGTCGTAGGTACCGGTGATTCTATTTTGTCCACACCGTATTCCTTCAATTTATCCCTAATCAAGGCGGAAGTTCGTATCTCCTTACGCCCCAATTCCGGGTGTGAATGTATATCGCGCCTAATGTCTACGATCTCCGGGCTTATCGCCTTTGCCTCATCGAGTAACCAACTCATAAATTCCTCCTTCCCACTTATATAGAATTATTTATCTAAACACTCCATAGAGTATTTTCGCATTTTCGGAAAAAGTTCCACAATCTGGCAACTAAAAAGACGCGGACTTATCCGCGCCTTACCTATAATTTACACACATCTATCCAGCGCTCCGGATCCGCCGCTTTTTCAAGCTCCGGGATCGTAAGCTCCACGACAGTATTCTCGTCTCCGCCGCCGGGGAACACCGTTTCTCCGAGATGCCGCCTGATCGAAAGATCGAAATACAGTTTGACACCCTCATTCAGACAGAACGGATTCACCGTCCCCGCAGGATGACCGGTCACGCGCTCGACGTCCTCGGGCGGTAGCATCGACGGTCTGTATCCCATTACCTCTTTGAATTTATGATTATCCACCCTCGCATTCCCGGATGCGAGAACAACTATACCGTCACAACCTTTGCCCCTGAAAGCGAGGCCCTTGCATATCCTGTCCGCTTCGATATTAAGCGCCAGGGCCGTGCTGTCTACGGTCACGTCGGTGTTTTTGAAAGGAATGATCCTGTCGTCGAGAGACAGTGTTTTCAGGTATTCCCTTACGGTTTCTACAGACATTTCTCTCCTCCGTCCGAATCGCGGGGATCTTTTATTCCGCGTTCGCCCCGGATCCGTCCTCCATATCGGCTCTCATGTTTTCCTTGACCAATTTGATCTTATCCGTGTATTTTTTTATATTCTCTTCGTCGCCTATCGCATCGTATATCGCGACCAGGGCTTCCATGACTTCTATGTTTCCCGGGCTGTATCTGAGCGCTTTTTTGTAGCAGGAGATCGCACCGTCCACGTTGCCGAACGCCGTTTCCGCCGTGCCGAGGTGGTAGTGTATCGGCCACCACGTCTCGAAAGGTCCTTTCGCATATTTTTGCAGGATCTCTTTTCCGGCGATAAAATCACCGCTCAATATTCTATTGCAGCCGCGTTCGATCTCGACCGGCTCTTTCAGCCGCTCTACGCGCTCCCTTATCTCGTCCCTCATTTCCGCGAGCTCTTCAGCCGCAGGCGTCCTCTCGCCTTCATCGCCGAGCTCTGAAAGCGTCTTCGATGAGAGGTCGACAAAAGTTTCCCATGTGAGCTTGGCTTTCATATAGAGACCGAGATTTACATATGCGTAGCCGAGGAAATAAAAACCGTATGCGAAGTCCGGGTGGATCATCGTCAGGACCTCAAAGATCTCTATGGATTCCGCCCTGAAATCTCCGATGAATTCCCTGTCCTCTTCTTCTCCGTCATACGAGTCTTTGCATGCCCGTCCGTAAAGGTAGAGGGCATCGCGGTCCTTCGGATCTATGTCGAGTGCCGTCCTGAAATACATGGCGGCAATGAGCGGCTCACCGTTGCCTCCGGCCTTTGCACCTTCGGAAACGAGTATTTTTACAGCTGCGTCACCCATTATCCTTTTGATGTAAGCGATATATGCATCCTTATACAGGAAATGCGAGTCTCCGCCCACTACCCTCGCCATGTTAAGGGCGATCGACAAAGTAGTGAGCTCATCGCATGCACCGAACGCTATCGGTACCGGTATGCCGTTCAGTATGTCCGCGAGACCCGCCTTCTCAAGATAGTCCGACGAGAGCTCGTCGAACAGTCCGCCTATATTCAGTTTTTTGAGATGCTTGTCGAGCCTGTCTTTACTCTCGGTCTTTGAGGACATCAAATATCCCATCCCTTTTTATCGAATTTTTTGACTTCGTCTTCGGAGAAATGCTCCTCAAGGTCGGCGTGCAGCGCTTCGAGCAGTAGCTGGAGCTTGAGGGTCTCGCTCAGTTCATCGTACTTTCCGACGGCATAGGCGTAGAGGACCCTGTAAAGGTTCTCTTTGCGCCTTACGATCTTATCTATGTATGAATTTTCATAGATAAAAGCGGAAAGCTCGCCGAAAAGGTTGAACGGCGAAATGGCGATGTCGGTCATCAGCCTCGGCAGCGAGTTGGAGAACATGCCGTCCTCCAGATATCTTCCGGCCGTCTCAAGCGTTTTCTTGATTTTTATCATGTCGAGGGCCTGTATGAAATCGTTCGCTATCACCTCATAAGGAGGTATGGAACTGTAGATATACCCGAATTTCTCCGCTTCGTGCCTGAGGAGCGTCCCCTTCCTGAGGCTCAGAACGCTCGCATCGAACGTCGCGCCCGGCATACCGTACACCTTGTTGAAGGTGCGGGCGAATTTCTCCGGATCGTCGTAAGGAAGGCCGAGTTTTATCGACAGGTTGATATCCACCGTTTCATAATGCTGCAGCTGAACGAGGTTGTAGAGCATCTGATAGATGTTCTCTTTTCTGCCAACCGCGGCGAGAGCTTCCGAATTCGAACTTTCGAGATCGAGGTTGAATCTGAAAAGCCCCTTCCTCGCCGTACCGAGGAGGCGGATCGTCTCCTCATCGAGGAAGTCTCCGTTTACGTCGAACACGAAGGAAGTAACGTCGTTATCGTTGTTTATTATGTAGTCCCAGATCCTGTATGCCCTGTCCGGATTGAAGTTGAACCACTTGTCCGTGAAGTAGACGGCGCCCGCTTCTTTTGCGAGAAAATATCTGAGTTCGGTGCAAACCTTGTTGAGCGAGCGCGTCCTTATCCTCGCTTCGGAGAGATACTGGGAATATGCGCATCTGTCCGGGCAGCCCCTCGCCGATTCGTAGTAGACATCCTCTCCCTCTTCGACTTCGAATTTATCGTAAGGGAAAGGAAGGTCGTCGAGTTCGACCGGAGGAGCAATAGGGCTCACTTTTATCTCGTCGTCCGAACGATATGCGAGGCCCGGTATGTTTTCGAAGCCGAATTCGTACGTTATTACGGTCTTCAGGAACTCGAACATGACCGTCTCCGGTTCTCCCCTGAAGACGAAGTCGACCGCCGGGTTCTCTCTCATGTATTTTTCCGTTTCGAACGTGACTTCCATTCCGCCCGTCGCGATTATCGTCGTAGGCGCCGCTTTTTTCAGCATCTCGCAGACCGTGTCGATCTTCCTGCGGTTCAGCATGTTCGTATGGAAATATACGATGTTGTAGCCGCCCATGGCTATCTCCTCGTACACCTCGATGTCGCTGAAAGCGTCGTCAAATTCTCTGACGGTGATGTCGATCGGTGCATCCGAGACTACGCCGTACAGATTTTTGAGGGCCAGCTTGCTGTGGAGGCAGTCATTTTTGATAGTCGTCAAAAGTAGTTTCATCATCTCTTACATCCTCTCCGGTGCTTTTATGCCAAGCAGATCAAGACAGTTTGCTATAACGGTTTTGGAGGCCGATACGAGGGCAAGCTTCGCGAGCCTTTCATCGTCGTCCTCAACCAAAATATGTTCGTCGTGATAAAATTTATTGAAACTTTGAGCTATATCTATGAGGTGCCTCGTCACTATGGACGGCTCGTATTTCTCCGTCGCGTCGATGATGACGTCAGGCACCCTGTAAAGCAGTTTTACGAGGGCGTACGCGCTGTCAGACGAGAGCGCCGAAAAATCGATCTTTTCCGGATCCGCCAGGCGCGCGAGATCTTCTTCGGACGCCTTTCTGAGGACGCTCGAAGCCCTTGCATGCGTATATTGTACATAAGGACCGGTCTCGCCGTCAAAGTTGAGCACCTTGTCCCACGAGAAAACGTAATCTTTTATCCTGTTGTTTGAAAGCTCCTGGAAAATGACGGCGCCGATGCCGACGTCCTTAGCGATCTGTTCCGTCTCTTCGTCGTCGGTCCCCCGCTCTTTTATTATCTCAGCCGTTTTATCGACGGCTTTTCTGAGGACATCCTCGAGGAAAACGACCCTTCCGTGCCTCGTCGACATCGTTCCGTCTTCCATGCTGACGAGTCCGAACGGAACGTGGATGCAGTTTTTCTGCTGCTCGTATCCCAGAAGTTCGAGGACCTTCTTCCACTGTTTGAAGTGGAGGTTCTGCTGCGAAGCGACGACGTAGATGCACTTGTCGAAATCGTAGTGCTCCATCCTGTAAACGGCAGCGGCGATGTCCCTCGTTACGTAGAGAGTCGAACCGTCCGACTTGGTTATGAGTGCCGGCGGCATGTCGAAGTCGTCGAGACGAACGATCTGCGCGCCCTCGGATTCCTCTAAAAGTCCGCTGTCATTAAGCTCATTTATGAAGCGAGGCATCTTGTTGGAGTAAAAACTCTCACCCGCGTAGGAATCGAATTTTATCCCCATCATGTCGTACACTTTTTGAAAAGCCTTTATGCTGAGCTCCCTGAATCTCTCCCAGAGCTCGACCTCCTCTTTTTCGCCGTTCTCGAGAGCGAGAAAAGCCTTCCTCGCCTCTTCGTTCAGGGACGGATCCTTCTCCGCCTCCTCGTGGAACCTCGTATAATATTTGAGGAGCGTTTTTATCGGGGCCTTTTCGAGTTCCGCATCGTTCCCCCACCTCCTGTATGCGACGATCATCTTTCCGAACTGCGTGCCGTAATCGCCGAGGTGGTTTATCCTGACCGTCTCGTATCCCGTCGCATCGTAAAGTTTATAGAGGGCGTTCCCTATTACCGTGCTCCTTATGTGGCCGATGTGGAACGGCTTTGCGATGTTCGGCGACGAAAATTCGACGATCACCTTCTTCCCTTTTCCTATGTCCGACCTTCCGTAGTCGCGGCCGCGTTTCAGGACCTCTCCTACCAGTTCACGCGCAAAAAACGGTCTGTCGATGAACATGTTCACATATGCTCCTACCGCCTCGACCTTTTCGAATATCTCTGTACCGGAGAGTTGCTCCGCTATATCGGACGCTATCATCTGCGGCGCCTTTCTCATCTCCTTAGCCAGCCTGAAGCACGGGAACGCGTAATCCCCCATGCTACTGTCCGCCGGTATCTCGATGAGCTGCCTTATTTCGTCGTTTGAGAGCGACCCCGCTTTGCCGCTCAGTTCTTCCGCTATTTTTCCTTTGATGTCGATCATAAATCTCTCCGTTTGATTATTTTATCGCGTCTCTGAAAACCTCTTTGAAGTTTTTCTCCGTCGCCACGGTTATATCATTATTTTTGAGGAGCGCCGTAAAAACGCCGTCTCCCTCGGTCAGCCTCCCCGTAAAAGTGCCGTCGTAAACTTCACCGCACCCGCACGAAGGGCTGTTCGCCTTCAGTATCGCGCCCTCTACGGGCTCACCGCGCCTTTCCGCCTCCGGGATCGCATCCCAGTAAGAGCGGGCGGCTCCTGACACGAAATTCGCGGTCACATCCGTTCCTTCACTGTCTATGACCTTGAAATATTTGCCGCGCATGGCCACGGCGCCTCCGTCAGCCGGCTCCGCACCCTTCGCATCGTTCGATTCTGTAAGTTCGGACGGTACCCTCGGGCTCTTAAGTCCGCCGGCCGTTTCGGGACATACATCAAAACAGGAGTGCGTTTCGCAAAAGCGAATCACCTCATCGTTTCGATTATTACCTCCGTTATACTTACAGTTTACGCCTAAAAGGCACCTGCTGACAATATACATATTTTTATCCGTTCTTCAATGTGACGACGGTCGCGCCTTCTCCGCCTTCACTGTAAGGCGCCGATTTGTACGACTCGACGAAAGGATTGGCCGCGAGCTCTTTCCTGAGCCCGTTCTTGAGTATTCCCTCTCCCCTGCCGTGTATGACCGTAACGCGCCTCATGCCGGCTATGTACGCGTCGTCTATGTACTTGGACAGTTCCATAACGGCGTCATCCAGGTTTTTTCCTATGAGGTTGATCGATGCCCTTACCGTCTGCGCCTTGCGGCTAGACAGCTTTGCATAGCTCCGCTTCTTGCGGTCTTGTATCGCTTCCTCATCGATAAGCATGAGGTCGGACACTTTCGCGTTTATCTTCAGCGAGCCGACCCGCACGACCAGATTGCCCGATTCGTCGGGAAGGCTTTCCACGGTGCCGTTCTGATCTATCGTAAGGAGCTTCACTCCCGTTCCGACCTTCAGATCTTCGGCTTTCACCTTCTCGGCCGGCCCTGCGGCATCGCTCTGCACGGCCGGTTTGCGGCGCTTCTTCAGCTTTTTCTCTGAATCTCCGATACGGCGCCTCAGCTCGTTTATGTCCGAAGTCGCCCTTCCGGTGTCTTCCCTCTCGCGCTTCTTTATCTCCCTTAGCTCTGCGGTCGCTTCCTCGAGAAGAGCTTTGAATTCGCTGAGGTCTTCGTCCGCCTCCGCCTGAGCGTCATCGAGAGCCCTTTCTTTTATTCGGGCGGCGTCTTCGGTCCTCTTCCTCGCATCTTCGAGATATTTTTCGGCTTCGGCGTTTTTCCTCTCGGCTTCCGCGAGCATCTCGGCCGCGGCCTTTTTCTCATTCTCTATGCTCGATACGGCGTCCTCGAACTCGAGCTCTTTGCCGCTCATGAGCTCAGTCGCCCTTTTTATCACGCCTTCCTCGAGGCCGAGTTTCCTCGATATCTCAAAAGCGTTCGACCTCCCCGGCAGGCCCATTCTGAGATGATATGTCGGGGAAAGCGTGTCGACGTCGAATTCCATCGACGCATTCTCGACACCGCCTGTGGAGAGCGCGTATTTCTTGAGTTCGGTATAATGGGTTGTCGCAGCCGTAAGAGCTCCGCTCGAAGAGATCTTTTCGAGGAGCGCTATACCGAGGGCCGCACCCTCGGCAGGGTCAGTTCCCGCGCCGAGCTCATCCAGAAGGACGAGCGAATTTTCGTCGGCCCTTTCAACGATCTCGCAGATGTTCTTCATATGTGCCGAGAAAGTGCTCAGGCTCTGCTCTATGCTCTGTTCGTCGCCTATATCGGCAAACACCTCATTTAGAACGGGTATGCTGCTCTCCTCGCTGCACGGCACATGGAGGCCGCTCATCGTCATCAGCACAAAAAGTCCGATCGTCTTGAGAGTTATCGTCTTTCCTCCCGTGTTCGGTCCCGTTATCAGGAGGGTCCTGAAGCCCTTGCCTATGGAGACGTCGATCGGCACGACCTTTTCCTTATCTATAAGGGGATGTCTTCCCCTCCTTATATCTATATATCCTTCGTCGTTCAGGTGCGGCTCGAAAGCCCCCATGTCGACTGACAGTTTTCCCTTTGCGTTTATCAGATCGAGCTCCGCGAGCAGTTTCTGATTGTTTTTTATCGAGTCGGCACACCCCGCCACCCTCATCGAAAAATCGCTGAGTATCGCGGCGATCTCCGCCTCTTCTTTCAGCATGAGCGTCTTCAGCTCGTTGTTGTATGTGACTACGATCTGCGGTTCAATAAAAACGGTGGCTCCCGTTGCCGATCTGTCGTGGATGATGCCCGGGACCGCATTCGCGTATTCCTTTTTTACCGGGATGACATAGCGCCCGTTCCTCACGGTGACGACCATGTCCTGCAGATATTTCGAGGCTGTCCCGGACGATATTATGCCCTGAAGTCTCCCCCTTATCGCCTCGTTCGTAAGGCTTATCGAGCGCCTTATCGCCCTGAGATCGGGCGAGGCGTCGTCGGCCATCTCGTCAGGCGTGATTATCGCCCTGTCGATATCCCTCGCCAACTCGGTCGACGGCAGGAGAAGAGACGCTATTTCGGAAATGAATTTCGTTTCCGGAACATCGGAAGACAGAAATCTTTTTACCTCACCTGTTATCTTGAGGTTCCTCGCGATCTCCTTAAGGTCGCGCATCGACAGGATCGACATTTTTTTCGCCGCATCGGCGAGACCGGAGACATCGGTAAAATCCCCCACCGGGATGGAGCCCTTATACAGAATAACGGAAACCGCTTCCGTAGTTTCCGTTAGAGCGTCACTGACCATGCGCTTGTTTGACATAGGCGCAAGAGCCCTGACACGAGCTTTGGCTGCATCGGATCCGGCCCGATCCGCCAAAAGATCAATTATCCTGTTGTATTCCAGAACTGTCTCAGCCTTCTTATTCATCTTCCTTGTTGAATTTCTTGAGGCTTCTGAGTTCGTTCTTCAAATTCACATTTTCCATCTGGAGGTCGAAATAGGCGTTTTCCATATCGTTGCATTTTCTTTCGAGCTCGCGGTATTTCTCGCCCTCGTCGGCCTGTTTGTCAAGCCCCATAGCCATCTTCTCTTTGAGCTCGGTGACCTGCTTCTTCGCATTTTCCCAAAGCGATATGTAGTGCTTTACATCGTTATCGAGTTGGTGGGTCTCGGCCTGGAGTTTGCTGAGCATCTCTACGTTGTCCAAAAGTTTTTCCGCGATGTTTACCGCCGCAAGGACTGCCCTTCTGTATTCGGCCGCACCGAATGCCGCTTCACCGATGCGATCCATCTCGTCATCAACGAATTTTGCGATCTCCCTGATCTTCTCTTCGTCCTTGTCTCCCGACAAAATATAATTGTTGCCGGCGATGGTTACTTCTGCTCTGTACCTTTCCATAACTGTCTCCTCTGATAAAAATTGCTGATAAAATCGTCCGACCGTCCGTCTGCGCGATGATCTCCGTCTCAGGAGCGATCCGAAAGTCTCTGTATTAAAGAACCGTACATGATAACGGCCGCCGACACGGCGGCATTGAGCGATTCGATACCGTCCCTCATTGGTATATTGATGCGTTGATCCGCTTTGTCCATTATCTCTTCGGCGATCCCGCCGCCTTCGTTCCCTATGACTACGGCATTGCCGTGAGTAAGATCCGCGTCGTAATAGGCAGCTCCGCCTGAAGGGTCGGTCACCGTCAGGCGATGACCCGTTTCCTTAAGGAGCGAAATGAGCTCTTCCGCATCGGAACAATGTATTACCGGCATCCTGAAGATGAGCCCCGCAGTGGATCTCAGGACTTTCGGCGAAAAGATGTCCGCCGTGCCCTTGAGTGCGAAGACCGCTTTAAATCCGGCGGCATATGCCGTCCTGATCACCGTGCCCACATTGCCCGGATCCTGCATCCTGTCCATGACGATAAAATCTTCCGTCCCCGCGGACTTCCGCAGTATGTCCCCGGCCGTTCCGAAATCGGGTTTCCGTACGACCGCAAGTACGCCTACGCCGTTTCCGGCATCGGCTTCCTTCTCGAATATCCTTCGCGGCAACTCAAAGCACTCCGCGCCTCCAAGTTCCGCTTCCCGAAGGACCGACCGTCTCGGCACATGGTCTTCGGATATCAGGACGATATCCGGTACAAAGCCGCAGGACAACGCTTCTTCGAGGAGGTTTTCACCTTCGATCACGAAACGATGTTCGCCGTCCCTGTATTTCCTGTGCCTCAGTTTCCTGATCGCCTTTAATTTGGCGTTTTCGGAGGACTCGATCCTTCGCATCGCGGTAAGCGCCTTTTATTTCAGGAAATCCGGTATGTCGAATCCCGGCTGCGAATCATCGTAGTGCGAGAGCAGCTCTCCGGCATCGACTTCACGGGCGTCTATTCCGTCAAATTTGATCGGTGTGCCCTTTATTTCTTCTACGTGTTTTTCTGCAGGTGCGATCTCACGATATTCCGGCGAATAAGAAGCGGCCGAATTGAAGTCCGTCGCAACTATAGTGATTACGACCTTTCCGTTCAGATCCTCTTCCACAGCGGCTCCGAAGATGATGTTCGCATCGGCATCGGCTTCCGCCTGGACTCTCTCTGCGATCTCGCTTATATCGTGCATCCTGAGGTCGTTTCCGCCTGCAATGTGCAGGAGTATGGATTTTGCTCCGTCGATGTTCGTCTCGAGGAGCGGGCTCTCGATGGCGTTCCTTACGGCATCTTCCACCTTGTTCTCGCCTTCTCCTACGCCGACACCCATGTGAGCCATTCCTCTGCCCTGCATTATAGATTTGACGTCAGCGAAGTCTACGTTTACGATGCCGTGCTCGGAAATGAGTTCGGAAATGCCCTGAACACCCTTTCTGAGTACATCATCGGCCATAGCGAACGCATCCACGAACGTGGTGTTTTTGTCGCTCGACTCGCTGAGTCTGTCGTTCGGTATAACTACGAGAGAGTCAACAAAATTGAAGAGGTAGTCAATTCCCTTCAATGCCCTCTCTTTTCTCATCCTGCCTTCAAAGGAGAACGGCTTCGTTACGACTGCGACGGTGAGCGCTCCGACCGACTGCGCGGCCTGTGCTATTACCGGCGCGGCTCCCGTACCCGTTCCTCCGCCCATTCCGGCGGTAACGAATACCATATCCGCTCCTTCAAGGTATCCTTTGATTTCTTCTATCGTCTCTTCGGCGGCACGCTGGCCAACGGAAGGATCGGCTCCCGCACCTCTCCCGTTGGTCGTTTTCTGACCGATCTGGATCTGGTGCTCCGCTTTGCAGTGTTCAAGCGCCTGCTTATCGGTGTTGACGGCTATGAAAGTTACGCCTCTCAGGTTGGTATCTACCATTCGGTTTACGGCGTTACATCCGCCTCCGCCTACTCCTATGACTTTTATTATGGCAGCGCCTTCCTGTTCGTTCGCAACGTCAGAAACAAATTCCATCATATGGCTCCCTCCTATGTGTTTATACTCATTCATAATATCATAACAGCCTTGTTTATGCACTAATTAGCGCATAATTTCCACAAAAAACAACATCTAATTAACGCCCGGCGAGAACGATGCGTATCCGTCATCGTTGAGTGCGATCGTGCCCCTTTTTATATTCCTCGAGAACAATTCTTCGAGGACTTTCTGCAGGTGACCTTCGTTCATGGATCTTATGAACTCCTTTTTACTGCCCGTGCAGACGAGCGAATCGTATATGTTCGCTTTTACAAAGACGCCCGACACGTCTATCGCCTTGAAATAGAGCTTCCCCTTTTGCATCGCGAGGATGAGATTGATCGCATCCTTAAGCGACTGTTCGTCCTCAGGAACGACCTTCTTCCCGACTTCCATTTCCTTGATCTTGACCCCGCGGACCACTGTGATCTGAGGCTCCGTATTGGTCTTCGAGATGACGAAGCCGTCCTTATCAATGATTATGTAATCGTCCGCAAAAGCGATCGCGGCTATCTGCCGCCGCTCCCTGACTTTGACGAGAAGCGTGCTCGGCAGACGCCTGTACACCTTTGCATCGGCTATGTGCGGGTTGTTTTCGAGGTAGTTTATTATCTGCATCTTGCCCGGCGAATATATGAGGTTGTGACCCGGTTCTATGTGGCCTATGCTGATTATCTCGTCTTCGGTAAAATACGAATTTCCCTCGACATCTATCCTGTCTATGGTAAAAAAGCTACTAAAAGAAAATATTATGCCTCCGACCACGGCTGCGGCGATGATCGCGGCCTTGAGTACGGGATTCATCTTGCCTTCCCGCTCCTGCTTCCGCTTTTTCCTGCGCTCCATGTTTTCGCGCACGAGGCGTTCGCGTTCAGCCTGCCCGTCATCCGCCTGAGTTTCCGGAGCATTTACGGGCGCCGCCTCAGCTGCCGCTCCCGCCGCATTTACGGGCGCCGCCTTCGCTGCATTTACGGGCGACGCCTTAGAAGGCGTTGCCGCCGCATCGCGGACATCTCCCGAATTGCCGTTTTCCTGAAGCTTCGCCGGATCTTTCGATTTTGACTTTTTGTTTTTACCTATCTTCAACATTTAACAGGATCACCTTCAAGGTCTTTTTTTATCGCATCGTATATGATCTCCGCCGAGTTCGGCACACCGCTCGCCAGACTTCCCTTTTCCATGTCTGCGATGACCGCCTCGTCATGCATCAGTTCTTCTATCGTGTTGAGAAGTCTCTCACCGGCTTCTTCGTCTTCCCTTATGATTATGGTGCCGCCGTTATCGGCCACCGCTTTGGCGTTGTAATATTGGTGGTCAGCCGTAACGTTCGGAGAAGGTATGAATATCGAAGCCCTTCCGGACACCGTTATCTCTGCTACGGTAAGCGCGCCCGCTCTGCTTATCACAAGATTTGAGGCCGCTATCACGGTCGCCATATCGCTTATGTAAGGGAGGACGGTCACGCCTTTCGTGTCATGTATGCCGCGCGCCTCAAGGTCGGCCGTAACCTCGTCATAGTGTCCCCTTCCCGTTCCGAATATTATCGATATGCCGTCTTTTCCTCCGAACCTGCTTATGACATCGGAGATCATGCCGTTCAGCACTTCCGCGCCGAGGCTGCCTCCGAATGCGGATATGAGAAAATCGCCCTCGGGTATCCCGAGCTTTTTACGCGCTTCCGCCCTGTCGTTGTTCAGGAATTCTCCCCTTACCGGGTTACCGCTGTACACGGTTTTTTCCGCCTCTTTGAATTTGCCGGCCGCATCGCGGAATCCGACAAAAACCCTGCGCGCATATTTGGCCATCGCCTTATTCGCCATGCCCGGATATGCATTCTGCTCGTGCAGATATATTTCAGCCCCGTATTTGTGCGCTCCGAGTACTACCGGAACACTCACGTAGCTGCCCGTGCTTACAACGATGTCGGGCTTGAATTTTTTGATGATCCTGTATGCCTGTTCCTTACCGATCGCCGTCTTCGTAAGCGTATCGGCCAGCTTGAATACATTGCTCCTGTCGACCCATTTGGCGGTGACCGTCTTCATCTCGTATCCGTGCGCCGGAACGATCTTCTCCTCAAGTCCGTCGCCGCTGCCGATAAAAAGGATCTCAGTGTCGGGCTCCCTTTTTCTGAACTCATCGCCTATGGCGATAGCCGGATATATATGTCCGCCGGTGACTCCGCCGGTCAAAACTATTCTCATCGCTCTCTCCTAAAAAGCTTTATCTTTCTCTGTCCTAAAAAACGCTTTACCTTTTTTCATACTTTTTATCGAGTCCGTCAAAAAGCGACCTTCTCGCCGGCTTCTCCGCCGGTGTGACAAAATCGGCCCACTCCGGGGCATCCGCAGAGACTTTTTGCTGTTTTGCGATATTCATCATGATCCCCATGGCACCGAGGAATATGCATATGGATGTACCGCCGTAGCTTACGAACGGCAGCGTTATTCCCGTCGCAGGCATGGATGCCGTGACGACGGCGATGTTCAGTATGACGTGGAGCCCGACCATCGACGCTATTCCGGATGCCATGTATATGCCCAGCTTGTCCTTGGCGTTTGCCGCGATCGTGAAGCACCTCCATATCAATATCAGGTAGCATACCATCATGATGACTATGCCGATCATGCCGAGCTCCTCGCCGATGACCGCGAGGATGAAGTCGTTCTGCGGTTCCGGAAGGTAAAGGTTCTTCGTGACGCCGTGGCCGAGGCCGAGGCCTTTTATTCCGCCGTTACCGAGCGCGATAAGCGACTGCGACACCTGATATCCTTCACCCTGGCTGTCGGCGAACGGGTTCACCCAGTTCGTCAGCCTGGCGTACCAATGCGTGTGGTGCATTGCCAAAAGTATGTATGTTATTCCGGCCGCCAGAAGACCTATCAGCGCCGCAACGTATCTCATCTGTATACCGGCGACGAACATTATGCTGAGAGTTATCGCGCATATTACTATCGCCGTCGAGAGGTTCGGCTGCTTGATTATCATAGCAGCGTGTATGCCTGCGATCGCAAGCAAAGGCAGTATTCCCCTTTTGAGGTCACGAGCCCTTGACGGATCCTTCGCCAAAAATACCGAGGTAAAAATGATTATCGCGATCTTCGATATCTCGCTCGGCGTGATCCTTATGCCGAAGACGCTTATCCACCGCGTGGCAAAGTTGACCGTTATGCCGAGCGGCGTAAAAAGAAGCGCTAAAAGCCCCAAGCTCACAACGATCAACAGGTCGGCCCACCTCGTGAACTTGTGGTAATCGTATTGCGCGAAAATATACATGAACACGAACCCGGGGGCCGCATAGATCACCTGCTTTTTCAGGTAGTAATACGGATCCGGATTTATCGAATTCAGTGTCGAATAGTAGCCTGCGCTGAAAACCATCGTTATACCGAATATAACGAATATGACGACCATCATGAAAAGTATCGGGTCGTAATCGTTGAGCAGGCGTTCTGCGGCCGCCTTCGGCGAACCTATCTTCTTCCTTTTTTTCGAAGCGGCGGATCTGACCTTTTTTACATTGGCCTTCGCCGCATCGATGCTCTTCGCTTTTTCTTTTTTCTCTTCTTTTCTCTTTTTACCCGGCACGGTGTCCCTCTCCGTCACTATTTAAGGAGCAGCTCGACACACTCCTTGAAGTGTTCGCCCCTCTGCTCGTAATTATCGTACATGTCCCAGCTCGCGCACGCCGGCGAAAGGAGTATCTTGTCTCCCTCCTCGGCGAGTTCGACCGCCTTGTTGACACATGCGTTCATATCTTTCTCGAAAAAAATGTCTCTGAAGCCGGCTTTCTCCGCGGCTTCGGCTATTATCCCGGCGTCCCTGCCGAGCATGACCATCGCCTTTACGGATCCCTTAAGATGATTTGCGAGTTCGGTAAAATCCTGCCCTTTCCCGTCTCCGCCGGCGATGAGTATTATGTTGTTTTTGAGCGCCTTAAGCGCTATGATCGTCGCATCCGTGTTCGTTCCCTTTGAGTCGTTGTAAAATTCGACTCCGTCGACGTCACCGCAGTACTCGATCCTGTGTTCGACACCCGGGAATTTCCTGATCGTGTTTCCTATAACTTCCGGTGAAATGCCCGCAAAAAACGCTATTGCGGATGCGGCTAAAACGTTCTCAACGTTGTGCTCTCCCGGTATGAGTATTTCGTCCGTTCCGCATATGTCGTGCACGTTCCCTTCTTCATCGGCAACGACTATCCTGCCCTCATCGACATATGCTCCCGGTACCTTTTTATCCTTTCGGCTGAACGGTATGACGCGCGCCCTGCAGCCTTTTGCCAGAGCAAAGCAGTCCGCGTCGTCGGCGTTTATGACAAGGATGTCACTTGCGGTCTGTTTCGCGAATATCCTCGCTTTTGCCGCTCCGTACGCTTCCATGGTCTTATGCCTGTTGAGATGATCGGGTGTGAGATTGAGTATCGCCGAGATCTTCGGCTTGAATTCGCTCACCGTCTCGAGCTGAAAACTGCTGACTTCGGCTATGAGCCACTCTCCCTCGCGGGACTCCGCCGCTACGGAGATCGCCGGTATGCCGATATTTCCGACAGCCGACGCCTTCGCACCGCCTTCGCGGAATATCGCGTGCGTCAGCGTTGTCGTCGTCGTCTTCCCGTTCGTGCCCGTAATCGCGACATAATCGGCTTCGCTCAGCCTGTATGCGAGTTCGAGTTCGCCTATGACTTCGACGCCCTTGTTCCGCGCTTCTGCGATGAACGGAAGATCGGGCGAAACTCCGGGGCTCAGAACCATGATATCGAATTTTTCATCAGGGAGGAGGTCTTCGCCCAGGCACATCTCTACGCTCTCCCTTTCGAGGTATTTTATGAATTTCGGATCTATCTTGTCGATCGGCGAGGAATCCTGGACCGTCACCGTCGCCCCGAGGGCGTTCAGCGTCTGAACGGCGGCCTTTCCGGACCTGCCGAGGCCGACTACGACGACCTTCTTCGACGCCATGACTTCCTTTGTTGCCTTAACATCAAACTTCATTCCTATCCCTCCTAACTCACGGGTAAAAATTTTTTAGAACCCGACGACGGAAAAATATCCCAGAACGCAGCAGGCGAGGGTAAAAGCACAAAAAGCCGCGACCACCTTGTACTCCGGCATCCCGCCGAGCTCGAAGTGGTGGTGGATCGGCGCCATTCTGAAGTACCTTTTACCGCCCGTCTTCTTGAAATACGATACCTGTATTATTACGGAAAGCGCTTCGATGACGTACACAAGACCTATTATCGGCAGGAGGAGCGGCATGCCTGTAACTATGAGGACAGCCGCGATTATTCCGCCCAATGCCATAGACCCGGTATCGCCCATAAAAATCTTTGCGGGATATTTGTTAAAGAACAGGAATCCCACGAGAGCCCCGGCCGTTATTATGCCCGTCTGCATCATGTAGACGGAAGATATCTTGACGCCTACGATTGCTATGCAGAGGGAAACGATCGTCGTTACCCCCGAAGCGAGCCCGTCGAGCCCGTCCGTGAGGTTCACGCTGTTCGATATCGCGATCCCGACGAATATGACGAACGGTATGTAGAATATACCGAAGTCGACCCCTTTCCCCGAGAACGGCACGAAGACCTTCGTACCGTTCGGCACGGCGTATACCATGTATAAGGCAAGTCCCAAGCTGAATATGAACTGGAGCACGAGCTTCTGTTTGGCGTTCAGCCCGAGGTTTTGCCCCTTTGCGATCTTCGAATAATCGTCGAGGAATCCGAGCGCTCCGAAGGCGAGCATCGTCGCGATCGTGACCGCGGTGTGCGGATCAGGCCTTATCGTCGATATGGCTCCGATGATGACTCCCGTCACTATCGCAAGGCCGCCCATGGTAGGCGTGCCCTCTTTTTTCAGGTGGCCCTGCGGCCCCTCTTCCCTGATATATTGGCCGAATTGCTTTTTCCTAAAATATGAGATCAAACATTTGGTCACCATCATCGTCGCCGTCATGGCTATCAGGAAATAAATTATAAAATACTTTAACTGCATGTCCGGAGCTCCTCTGCAACGCTTATTTTTTTATCAAGTTCCAAAACGGCGTCCGCCACTTTGTCCAGCTCCATCGACCTGGATGCCTTAGCGAGGACGATATCGCCTTTTTTCAATATATTCTTGAGATCCGAGATCGCTTCTTCCTTTTCGGCATAACTTTTTATGATGCCGGTGCTTCCCGACCTCTCAGCCGCCTTCGCTATAGCCTCGCCTTCTTTTCCTATCGTAACGATCACATCTATGTCGAGTTCGGCCGCCGCTTCACCGACTTTTTCGTGGAGTTCGGCGGACCCGCTCCCGAGTTCGAACATGCTCCCGAGGAACGCCACCTTCCTCTTTTCCTTATCGGAGGCGAGCACCTTAAGAGCTGCGATCATCGATTCCGGGCTCGCGTTGTACGCGTCGTTTATCACGGTAAAATTCCTGCCTTCGGTCACGTCGAGCCTTTTATCGGTCAGAGACGCCTCCTCGAGTGCCGCTGCGCCTTTCTCCGGATCGACACCGAGAAGCGCGCCCACAGCGACCGCTTCCGCGGCATTTATTAGATTATGTACACCCGGCGCGCTGAGATAGAGCCCGTATTTTTTACCGGCGTACTTTCCGCTGCTTACCGTAAGAAGGCATTCACTTCCGTTTATGCCTTTATCTTTTATATCGGAGATCCTGTAATCGCATGCCTCTCCGCTGCCGACCGTAACTATATCGAATCCGCCGCCGGTCAGCCTTTCTATGTTTTCCGGCGAAAGCTCATCGCAGTCCGCGTTGACGACGAGGGCACCGCCCCTCTCTTTGAGACCGCCTGCGACCTGCAGTTTTGCTCTCGTCAGATTCTCTTTCGTTTTAAAAACTTCCAGGTGGGACGAACCTATCGTCGTTATCGCGGCAATATCCGGTTTTACGATCTTTTCGAGCTCATCCATGCTGCTCCCGTATCCTATGCCCATTTCGATGACGGCGAGCTCGATGTCTTCAGGAAAGCCGAACACCGTGAGCGGTATGCCGTACTCGCTGTTCAGATTTCCCTTTGTCTTTGCGGCTTTATACTCGGTCGATACGACGGAATATATCATTTCCTTCGTGCCTGTCTTGCCGACGCTGCCCGTTACGGCTACGCGCTTCAGTCCCTTCCAATCATCCATATACGTTTCGGCGAGTGACATGAGGGCCCGGGTCGTGTCGGCGACCTTGACGACGTTCATGTCTCCCTTCGATCTCATTTTCTCGGCCCACGCCTCATCGGATAGGACGACGTACCTGCATCCCGCTTCGTGCACATCTTCCAAAAAGTCGTGCGCATCGTGTCTCGCTCCGATTATGCAGAAGAACAATGTGTCCGCAGAGACGTCGCGCGAATCGATAGCCACCTTTGTGACACCGAGTTCCGCTTCGTTTTTCGCTCTTGCGTACACCTCGCCTCCGGTGCCGCGCGCTATTTCATCTATGTAGGTTTTCTTCATCGTTCCTCCGGATACCGTATTCTGTGGGCCGCCGCTGTACGGTGGCCGCTGTTCGCTGCACGGGTAGACCGCAGAGCCGTTATTCGCTGTACAGGTAGACCGTAGAGCCCTTCGTCGCGGTCTCGTCCGCCTTAGGATATTGGTCGAGCACGTAGAAATTGCTGCTTCCCTCCGGTATGCACTTGTATGTCAGCCCGAGCGATCCTATTTTCTTTATCGCCTCGCCGCTGTTCATGCCGGTAAGGTTCGGCACGGTGACCTCAGCCTTGTTGATCGACACTTTTTCCGCATCCGTATACTCTTTAGGAACGCCCATATATACAAGCGTTTTTTCCAATACGCTCTTTACGATAGGTCCCGCACTGGCGGCACCGAAAGAACTCTTTTTGGCGCTGTTTACGACTACGAGTATCGATACTTTCGGGTCGTTCATCGGAGCCATTGCCACAAAGGACTGCACCGTATCGTTCGTGTAAGATCCGCCTTTCGGGATGAACGCCGTACCGGTCTTTCCTCCGACTCTGTATCCCGGTATATATGCCGTGTTTCCGCCGCTTCCCTTGACGTAGTATTCCATTATTTCCCGCATTTCATCGGAAGTTTCCTTTGCGATGACCTGCCTTACCCTGACGTCCTTGAAACGCTTCACCGTCCTGCCGTTTTTATCGACGATCCTGCTTACGACCTTCGGCTTCATGAGCACGCCGTCGTTGCCCATTATATTGACGGCCGTCAGAAGCTGTATCGGGGTGATCGCTATTCCGTGCCCGTATCCGAGCGTCGCGAGATCCACCCTTCCGAGCGTGGCCTTATCTTTTACGATCGAATATCCCTCTCCCGGAAGATCTATGCCGGTCTGCGACATAAAACCGTAAAGCCTTATGTATTTATAAAAGTTGTCCGCCCCCATATCGAGCGCTACCCTTGCAAGCGCCGCGTTGCATGAATTCCCGACGGCCTGCTCGAGGTTCTCCGAACCGTGACCCGCCGTATACCAGCAGTGAAGCGTCGTGCCGTCGACATTGAAAGACCCGCTGCAGTAGTACCTCGAATTATCGTTTGCCGATCCGCAGTCGAGCGCGGATGAAGCGGTTATAAGCTTGAAGGTGGATCCCGGCTCATACGCCTTTGAGATAGCGGGGTTCGACCACATCCTGCTCAGGTACTCGTTCTGATCTTTCGCGCTCATCTTTTTAAATGAAGCGAGCTCCGCGCTGTCCGTCGGCGCATTCGCCCTGTTCGGATCGAAAGACGGATTCGTTACCATAGCGAGGACGTTTCCGGTCTTCGGGTCCATGACAATACACGTTATGGACTCGGCGCCGGTGTCCTTCATTCCCTTCGCTACCGCATCCTCCGCATAGTGCTGTATGACCTCGTCGATCGTCGTCTGTACGCTCTCGCCGTTCTTCGGGTGATAGTATCTCGAATTTCCTCCGACGAGGGTGTTCCCCTGGCTGTCGGTCGTGCGGACCGCCCTTCCCTTTACGCCGGAAAGGACATCGTTGTACTGATACTCAAGGCCCGTCCGCCCGTTGTTGTCATCGTTGACGCTGCCGAGAAGCTGCGACGCAAAAACATTGTTTGGATAGGAGCGCGTCACCTTTGTTTTGATGATCACGCCGTCGTTCCAAAGCTTCTTTGCCGTTTTTACCTTCTTCCTGTCGAGGCCCTCGCCTAATTTTACGAGGTTGTCCTTGCCGGAAAGCTGCTTTTTTATCTCCTCTTTGTCCCTGCCCGTCAGCTCGGCGATCTTTTCTATATTGCGGGTCTTCTCGCCTTCCTTGAGGTTTGAAGACTTGTAGAGCTCGGATGTATAGCCGTAAAGCTCGTATTCCGTAACGGTCTGCGCAAGGGGCTTCATCTTCGAATCGTATATGTTCCCCCTTATCGGTTCTATCTCCACGTCCTGCTTCTGCATCTCCGTGGCCTTTATCCTGAGGTCGTCCGCCCTTACTATCTGCCAGTATCCTACCCTCAGTACGAGCAACACAAAAAATAATATGATAATGCCGAACGCGAGCCCTATCCGCTTCAGCTCAAAAATAGAAGCCGCCGTGCCGTTGCTCCTCTGATCCGCCTTTCCGCGCGGGCTCTCCGCCGTCCTGTTTTTATCGTTATCGAGTGAAAATTTTCGGCGTTCTGCCATCCTGTCCCCCTTCGGGATAAAACATGCTACACAATATAACAGCTTATTATAACACGCATATTTGTTTTTTATACCATATATAGAGTTTTTGTTCCTGTTTTATAAAAAACGCCACCAAACGCATCGCTACGTCGGTGGCCTTTTCTTTTTATAGAAACAAGTTAAGCGTATGCCTGCGTTTTTATAGTCTTGGCAAGGTCGGTCTTCACACTTGTTTTGCCGTCTACATTTATGCAATTATTGGCATCCGGGTGTATCATCCCGAGCTTCTTCGTCGCTACGTCTTCTATCCTGTTGATGTTCGTCGATTCGCCTACGCGATCGTTGAGGGTGTCTATATCCGCCTGGATGTAAGCGTTATCGGTGCGGAGCTCATCGTTCGAACGTTCGAGGTTCGCCGACACGGCCGACATCATGACCATAAGGAAGCAGATGAGTCCGACCGCGAGTACTACAGTAAGCATCCTGTACCTCTCCGCCGCCGTTCTTCGTATCGCAACATTGCCTACAGCGGATGTCCTTACCGCTGCCGCTCCCGCTCCGTTAGTACGATTTGAAAAATTCGTTGCCGTGGCCATTCCCTTTCATGTCCTTTCCGCAGTCTATATTTTTTCTATCACCCTCAGCTTGGCGCTCCGCGCTCTCGGGTTGCTTTCCTTTTCTTCTTCGCTCGGCACTATCGGCTTTCCCGTCACCTTGCGAACATCGGGCTTCTTTCCGCAGACGCAGACCGGAAAATCCTTCGGGCACGTGCAAGGGTCGAGCCTCTTTGCGAACGCCTCTTTGACTATCTTGTCCTCTAGCGAATGGAAGGTTATTATCGCCAGCCTTCCGCCCGGTGAAAGCAGATCCGGAAGCCCTTCGACGGCCTTCTTGAGGTGCTCCAGTTCTTCGTTGACCTCGATCCTTATGGCCTGAAAAGTCCTTTTTGCCGGATGCGGGCCCTCGCGCCTCGCCGCTGCCGGTATTGCCGCTTTTATGATTTCGACAAGCTCTCCCGTCGTCTCGATCGGTCTGTCCTGTCTTTCTTTTACTATGAATTTTGCTATCCGCGACGCCCACTTTTCTTCGCCGTAGTCTTTTATGACCCTGAAAAGCTCCTTCTCCGTGTACCCGTTCACGACATCGTATGCCGTCTGAGGATCATCTTCGTTCATCCTCATATCCATGGGTGCGTCGTTCATGTAGGAGAATCCGCGTTCCGCGTTGTCGAGTTGAAACGAGGACACTCCGAGGTCCAGGAGGATGGCCTCGGCCTGTCCCGCCTCGTTCCGAAGGATGTTGATATCGCTGTAATTAGCGTGAAGGAACTTCTTTCTGCACTTGTATGGCGAGAGCCTTTCCTCCGCAGCTTTCAATGCCGCAATGTCCCGATCCACCGCAATAAGAGTTCCGTTTTCACTCAGTTTCGAACATATTCCTTCCGAATGTCCCCCACCGCCGACGGTGCCGTCTATATACGTCCCGTCCGGCCTGATGTTCAGGACATCCAGCGTTTCCCTGTAAAGTACCGGTACGTGATTGAAGTCCATGATCGTCTACAGGTCGTAAAGGTCGAGCTTCTTTACGAATTCGTCGTCGTCCATCATGTTCTCGCCCTTAGGGTCTTTGTACATTTCCTTGCTCCATATCTCGATCTTGTCCATGGCGCCCTTTGTGACGAGGTCCTTCTCTATCCCCGCATACTCCCTGAGATGCGTCGGGATGAGTATCCTTCCCTGATTGTCGATATTGCACTCTTCCGTGTTCGAGAAGAACTCCCTGATGAACTTCCTCACATCTTTGTCCGACTGTTTCAGCCTCTTTATCTTGTCGACGAGGATGTCCCAATCGTCCATGGCATAGATATACAGGCACCTGTCAAAGCCGCGGGTCAGCATGCATCTGCCCTCGAGCTTTTCCCGGTACTTGGACGGTATGATCATTCTGTTTTTCTTGTCTATTGAATTTTCATACGTTCCCGTGAACATCTGTACCTCCGGTAGATATGAGTCGCCCGTTAAGCGAAATTATTACGCCTCCATTTTAGACCACTTTCATCCATTTAACAAGTATTTTTTTGTGTTTTTAGGCTTTTTACTCCACCACCCGGCAGGCTCATCCACCCCTCTCCTCCGTAAAAAAATGCACTAAAAAAGCGCCCCACTCCATATTGTGTTGCGCTTAATATTTGATGCGCATATGCTGTGTTTCCCCGCACCGTTTTTTGCGGCCCGGCTAAAAGATCAGGATTGTATTTCCTTGTACTTTTTTTGCTTAGATCTCCCCTTCGTCGACGAGGCCGAACGCCACCGTTATGTTTTTCTTATCGCCGTTTTCGCCGCTGAAAAATACCACCTTTTCGGCGCGCGGATCGAAGCCCTCAGGATCGATGAGATCGCTCATAAAAATGTCCATGTCGCTGCCGTATGCCGCCTCCGATCTGAAGTTGAGATTTATCGATGTGATCCTGTATCTCTCCGCGTTCGGGATCAGGTCGAAAAATACGCTCGCATACATGGCGTTATTCATGTGCCTGTTTATATCCGTTTCCGAGAGCACCACCCTGTGCGTTGCGACCTTCTTCATCTCCACGCCCTTCGGCGCCCTGAGCCTTTCCGGTATCGAGAGCTCAAGCGCCTCGCCGAACGGATGTTTGGTAAGATCGCACTCTTCCCTCATGCAGAGCTTCTTCGTCTCCGTGTTCACAAGTGCCCACATGCTCGTGGCGCGGGAAATAAGGCGGTCTCCGCAGTAGAGGTCGTACATTCTCGGGAAGTTCGCGCCTTTGTCCTCCACGATCCACGTACCGCCCGAAAGGACCTCGTTCGTCGCCGCGCCGGCGTATATCTCTATCGCCATCCTCGCCACGACGAAAGACTGATGCTTCTCCGTGTACATCTCATTGTATCCGAGCCCCGAATCCAGAAGCTGCCTGTGCGCCACCTCCTGAAGATACCTGATGAGCTCCGTAGGCCTGAGGTATCCGTGGCCGTCCGTTTCGTATGACCTTACCGTAAAACTCGTTTCGTATTTCATTTCGCCTCCGCTGTTTTTTAATATTTTTTTCGTAAAATCCCGTTCGTAAAATCCCGTAAAATAAAATGCCTTACATCACCAATCCGCCGTTGACCCCGATGACCTGTCCCGTGATAAAAGAAGATCTGTCCGAAGCCAGGAATTCCATGACGTTGTAAACGTCTTCGGCGGTCCCCATGCGCATGAGCGGCGTTTCGTCTATCATCGCTTTCTTCGACTCTTCGTCGACGTTGCTGTTCATCTCCGTGTCTATGAAACCGGGAGCTATGCAGTTCACCCTCACGTTTGAAGGTCCGACCTCCTTGGCAAGGGCCTTAGTCATCCCGATCAGCGCCGACTTCGCAGCTGAATACGCCACTTCGCACGAAGCGCCGACCTGTCCCCACATCGACGAGACGATTATTATGCTTCCGCTTTTATTCGATATCATCGACGGGAGAACGCGTTTTACACAATTGTATACACCTCCGAGGTTGGTATCGATAACGTTCTTCCACCTTTCATCGCCTATCTCGGTTATGAGCCCGAAATCCGCTATGCCGGCGTTACAAACGAGTACATCGATCTCACCGTCGAAAAATTCGTCGATCACTTCCATTGCCGAATCCACGGCGTCCTCCCTCGCCACGTTGCACCTTACGGCAAGAGCGGAGGTCGAGCGGCTCAGTTTCAAAGCGGCGTCGTATGAATCTTTATAAAGGAATGCTACGGTCGCTCCGTGAGCCGAAAAACCCCTGACGGCTTCCGCGCCTATCCCCCTCGATCCGCCTGATATCAATATTTTCTTTGAAGTTTTCATCGCACCGATCTCTCCTTTATCTTTAGACCTCTGACCATTTATCTTTCGCGGTCCGCCTATTTATCTTTCGACCTCTACGAGGTCCATTCCCCATTTTCCCAGGAACTCCTGACCTATAAATTCATCGAAAAGATCGCTCATCTCCTCAAAAGTCGCAGACCCGTTCGCCGCCATCATATCGAAGACGCCGCCCGGTTCATCTGTCGCCATAGGGACATAATCGTATCCGCTCCTTTTATAAAAAGCTTCTCTTCTGCGCCTCTCGTCCATATTATCGCAGTCGAACCGCAGGCTCTCTATGCAAAGGGTGAGCGTGCGGCCGGGGAATTCCTCTTCGAAGCTGCGAAGCATCTCCGTCCCGTGGCCGAGTCCCCTCGCATCCTCTGCTATCGCAAGGAATAGGATATATACATGGGTGTCGTTACTGATCAGAAAAGATCCGCCGAGGAACCCCGTCTCACCGTTCCTTAGCTCTCCCTCATAGGCGTAAGCCTTTGCTTTCCCACGCTTTACGAGCTCGATGAGGTCGGCCGCAGGAAAGCGCTCCTCCGGCGGGAACGCGCTGTCGTAAAGGGATACGAGGTCTTTATAATACTTGTTTTCTCTGTCTTTTACGCTTATTGAAATCATACGTTATCTTACCACGCGGAAGGATGCCTGTCCATTTGCGGCGGAACTAATTTTTTACCGGGGCAGGGGCTCCCGGCGTATATCGCCCGAGCCTTGAACTATTTGACTAAACATTTCGGACTTTTTTTAGACTTATTTCCAATTGCACACTTGTATACGTTTATTCATTTGTGATAAACTTGTGATGTAATTTTTGTGCCTGTCCGATGCCGCGTGCAATAATGCGACTACAGTGCGACGACGATGCGGTGAGGAGCACGGGTGAAAGGAGTTTTTTTATGGGATTCATGGACAAAATCACTGCTCTGTCGGGAGACTGGGACGGCTGGATCTACAGTAATATACTGTTCTGGCTCTTGATAATCGTAGGTCTTTATTTTTCGATAAAGACAAAATTCGTACAGATAAGGCTCTTTCCTGAAGGCATTCGCGTCTTGACCGAAAAGAGTCACGAGGGAGGAATATCGTCCTTCCAGGCCCTGATGATAGCTACGGCTTCAAGGGTAGGCACGGGAAATATCGCCGGCGTTGCTACGGCAATAGTAATGGGCGGTCCGGGAGCTGTCTTCTGGATGTGGCTCATGGCGATAATCGGTTCGGCTTCCGCTTTTATCGAGTCGACTTTGGCTCAGATATACAAGCAGCCTGACGGCGAGATATATAAGGGCGGACCGGCTTATTACATTGAGAGAGCACTCAAAGCGAGATGGCTCGGCGTGATCTTTGCGATACTGCTCATACTGACATTCGCATTCGGTTTCAACGGGCTCCAGGCTTATAACATCGCATCCGCTTTCGAAACATACGCAGGAGACAGCTACCACTTGGTTGCGTTCATAATCGGTATCGTACTTGCCGCGATCGCAGCATTTCTGTTCTTCGGCGGAGCGCACAAGATCAGCACATGGTCTTCGGTACTCGTTCCGATCATGGCTATCATCTACATAATCGTAGGACTCATAATCACGATCGCCAACATCGGATCGCTCCCTTCGATCTTCGGAATGATCTTCAGAGAAGCGTTCGATTTCCACACCATATTCGGCGGCTTTGCCGGTTCATGCATGGTATGGGGTGTAAAGAGAGGATTGTTCAGTAACGAAGCCGGTATGGGTTCCGCTCCTAACGCGGCGGCATCGGCGGACGTAAGCCACCCTGTAAAGCAGGGACTCGTTCAGGTAATATCGGTATTCATCGACACGATCATCATCTGCTCGACCACCGTATTCATCATCCTCTGCACGAACATCTACGAAGTGGGCGGAGACCTCAACGGCATTCCGCTCGTACAGGCCAGCGTACAGTCGAAATTCGGTTCCGTCGGAGTAGCGATAATAACGATATCGGTAGCGCTTTTCGCGTTCACTTCGCTCATCGGTAACTACTTCTATGCCGAGTTCAACATGAAGTTCATCAGCGATAAGCCAAAGGTCATGAAGACGTTCAAGATCCTCGCGGTCATCGCCGTATTCATCGGTGCAAATGCGAGCCTTGAGATCGCATGGAATGTGGCAGATATCCTGATGGCCGGCATGGCTCTCGTGAACTGCATCGCGATGCTGCTCCTCGGCAATATCGCCTGCAAAGCGCTCAAGGATTATACGGATCAGAAAAAAGCGGGCAAAACTCCTGTTTTCAAAGCTGAAAACATAGGTCTCGACAACACGGACGTTTGGAAGTAAAGGCCCACCGTAAAATATAAAGATCAGGGACCGCATCCGATAGATGCGGTCCCTTTTTATCTGAAGATTTCTTTTGCTTGCATTGGATACGGTTTTATGGTAACATTCATTGGTATCGCGTTAGGCTCTGCCGGGCGCGTGCATAAAGATCAGCCGATGGAGGATTGACCGAGCGGCTAAGGGGCTTGATTGGAAATCAAGTAAGGCGTAACTGCCCCGTGGGTTCGAGTCCCATGTCCTCCGCCATTGGCAAAAACCGTGCGACGTATGCCGCACGGTTTTTTTGATGATTTAAATCAGGGGCGCGCTTACCGTCCGCATGTGCGGATCTTTATTCCCGTCCTGGGGTCTTTGCGCCCGCCCCGTGATCATACTCTGTATTCGTTTATCGTATGAAGGTCTTCGGCCGTCTTTCCCTCGAGGTTTTTCTCGATCACGGCCATATCTTCCGGCGATATCGCTATGTCGTACTCGTACGCTATGACGAGCCACGTGTAGCAATAGTCCGCAGCGTTGTTCTGCGGCATCCACTCTGCGGGTCCCTTGTCCGACTTTACACGGTTCTGATATGCACTGACATCGACCCCGACCGACGGATCCTTTGCAAAAGCCCTCTTTCGCCGGACGCTCCAGGCGGCTCCTCCGTGCTGATCGACGTAATGGAGCGGTATTATGTGATCGAACTCAACTCCGTCGAGGCTGTATTCTCCGCCGTCGTATGGGCATGTGTACTTTTTACCGTCGTAGTTCTCCGATGCGTAATATGCATACAGCCGAAGCGACCTGAATCTCATGCCGCGATACGTGTAATAAGGGCGCGCTCCCCGGTCTTCCGTGTATTCCCTCCTGTCGTAATACGTCCGTTCCGGTCCTTTTACGCGGACACCGGCAAAGAGCTCGTCGAGCGTTTTTCCTTCCGCGCGCGACGTCGAAACGGCAGACCCCTTCTTTTCGAGCGATATATGCGGTAATTCCTTCGAACCGAATATCGATTTGAAGTCGGAAGAGCCGCTTCCGAAAAGCGAGATCGCTTCATAGATGAGTATCGCCGAAGATATCGCGAGCACGATCAGGAGGACGACCGATATGCGCAGCGTCCTTTTATTGTTGCCGCCGTACGTCTTTTTACCGTCCTTTTCCCCGCGACTCATATTTTAGTAATTCTCTTTCAGTATGTCGACGATTCTCTCACTCGCCTTTCCGTCGCCGTAAGGATTGACTGCATGGGCCATTTCTTTATATGCGCTTTCATTGTCGAGCAGATCTTTGAAGTTTTCATATATGACCGATTCCGACGTGCCGACGAGCCTAAGCGTACCCGCCTCGACGCCTTCCGGCCTCTCCGTAGTGTCCCTCATGACGAGCACAGGCACTCCGAGGCTCGGTGCCTCTTCCTGTATGCCGCCGCTGTCGGTGAGCATGATGTAGCTTCTCGCCATCATATTCTGGAAGTCGTATACGCCCATAGGTTCGACCAGTTTTATGATCTCACTTCCGTCGCCGAACACCTTGCATGCCGTCTCTCTTACGGCCGGGTTCTTGTGTATAGGATATATGACTTTTATGTCGTTTCTTTCGTCCGCTATCCTTTTTATCGCCCTGAACATGTTCTCCATAGGAGTGCCAAGGTTTTCGCGCCTATGGGCTGTCAGGAGTATCATCTTTTTATCGCCGACCCAGTCGAGGAGCTCGTTCGAATAGTTGTCCGTCACTGTCATCTGAAGTGCGTCGATTGCAGTGTTACCCGTGACGAATATATTTGAATGTTTACCTTCATTCAGCAGGTTTTTTTTCGCCGTTTCGGTCGGAGCAAAATGGTACTTGGCGAGCAACCCCACAGCCTGTCTGTTGAACTCCTCCGGATAAGGCGAATAGATGTTGTTGGTACGAAGTCCCGCCTCGACGTGACCGACGTCGACCTGCTGGTAGAAGGCCGCCAGCGCACCGCAGAACGTTGTCGTCGTGTCACCGTGCACCAGCACGATGTCAGGCTTCACCGCTTTTATCACATCCTCTATGCCTCGCAGCGCACGCGTCGTTATATCCGTTATCGTCTGCCTGCTCGTCATGAGGTCGAGGTCGTAGTCGGGTTCGATGTGAAAAAGGTCCAGGATCTGGTCAAGCATCTCCCTATGCTGAGCGGTAACACAGACTACTGAGTCAAAAGCTCCGTCATCAGCGAGCATAGTAACTAGCGGTGCCATTTTTATTGCTTCCGGTCTTGTGCCGAAAATCGATAAAACTTTTATCAAAGCATCCTCCATTTTTTCAGACGTTTTTATACACGCCGTATAATAAAATATGATGGCTGGATCACTCCTTCGACCATCATATTTTCAGTCGTTTTGCCTGCTAAATTTTAACAGTATTACCCCCTGTTGTCAATCGACGCACCGCCGCCGTCGATTGGTAAGGCCGCGCTTTCCGTCGATACACGGGAGCTTTCGATCCGCAGGTCTGCATGCGGGCGCTTCCCTATGCCGAGAAACGCCTTGGCATCCTTAAAGAAGCTCGCCACTATTATTATGATTATTATCCCGATCGGGAACGCCGCGATTATCGATACCGACTGGAGCGAGTACAGCGACTTTTTAGCGAAGATCAGCGCTATCGGAAGAAGGATGTACATCGCAGCCCAGAACGTCCTGACCCTCTTGTCAGGCTCCTGATCGCCCTCGAGCTCTTTATATGAGTAGTAAGAGATTACCATTGTCAGTGCGTCGAATGTCGTCGCGTAAAAAGCGATCATCGTTATCGCGAGTAAAAGCAGACCGAACTTCGCGAGTGGCAGAGTTTCGAATATCCGAAGTATGGCGATAAAATAGTCGCCGCCGTTCGCGATGTATCCGGAAACGTCGAGCCCGTGCTTGAGCTGCTGAGCGAGCCCGTAGTTGCCGAGCACGATAAAAGATGTGAACGTCCCGGCAAGTCCCCAGCCGTATCCGCCGAAAACGACATTTTTTATCGTCCTGCCCTTGCTTATTTTACCGATGAAGAAAGGCGTTGCGACGCACCAAACCATCCAGTAAGCCCAGTAGTAGATCGTCCAGTTCTGAGGGAATGAATTTTCCCTGAGCGGATCCATCCACGTCGCCATGCCGATAAAGTTCTGCAGTAAGTTCCCGACGGATGAGAATCCCGTCTCGAGGATGTATCTCGTCTCGCCGCCGCCGATGAGGACGTACAGCAGGAGAACGAAGAATATGTACGAGCAGTATGTCGCGAGGTTCGATATGCCCTTCATTCCGAACCACACCGTAAGCGTGTATACGAACGCGATGAGGATGAGGATGCCGATCGTGAGCGATACAGACGTCCTGATCCCGAACACCTTGCCGGACGCCGCGGCGAGGAGAGGTGTCGCCAATGAGAACGTCGTCGCCGTTCCCGCGAGGAGCGCGAAAATCGAAAGAAGGTCTATCACCTTTCCCCAGAATCCGTCGACCTTGTCGCCGAGGAGAGGACGGCACGCCTCCGAGAATTTCTGTTTTTTCCTGTCTCTGATGTGGAGCATGAATCCGAACGCCACGGCGAGGACGATGTAGATGCTCCAGGCGATCGGTCCCCAGTGGAAAAGCGGGTATGTAGGAGCCCACTGCTGTATGCCCCTTCCCGATATCGTCGGCTCATTCGCGTAAAGCGCCCATTCGCAGAGCGAATAGAAAAGTATGTCCGCCGCCATCGTCGAAGTGAAGATCATCGCTCCCCACCTGAACGAGGAATATTCCGGCTCGTCGATATCTCCGAGCTTTATTTCGCCGTATTTGGACAGCCCCATATAGAGCGACACGATGAGCGTGCCGACTCCCATCATGGCGTAGTAGAGACCGCACTGATCGCCGAAGAACTGCCTTACAGTGTCGAGGAAAAGTGTCGACTCCTCCGGCGCCTTCATGAACAGTGCGCACAGGAGCAATATCCCGACGAGCGGCGCTATCGTGGCGATCCAATCTATTTTCTTTCTGAAAGTTCTGAACTTCTCCATGATCTTCTCCTTAAATGTATTTCATGTATCGGCTGTCCGTTTCGGCCAGTTCCCTGAGATCGTCGATTTCTTTTATGTCCCCGTACTTCATCGGAAAGACCGTCAGTTCAAAGTCATTCGGGTGAAGGATGAGCGCGACGTCGTCCCAGTAGACCTGCCTGTTCTTCTTTTCGTCGAACTCGAAAGCGAGGAGTTTTCTGAGCTTTGCGCCATCGTCCGGAGACCACCTCGACACGCTGAAAAGCTGCCAGCCCGCATCTCCGCCCGTCCTGCTGCACTTTTTTACCGTGCCGTCCGAGTCCGTTTCGAGCACCCATTCGTCGGTAAAAGTTTTTACCGGAGTGCAGTTGTATCCCGAGCGCCCGTAAGATCTGCCGAGGACCGCATCGTTGTATACGATCTGATCGCCGTCCATGATGAGCGCGTTTTCGAGGTGTTCCCTCGCCACGTAGAGCGACGAAATGTTGTTGCACGTGTCGTAAAAAGGGTTCTCTATGATCGTGATTCCGTCGTATTTCTCCGTGAGGTATCCGAACTTCTCCTTCAGGTGGCCGACGACGACGTATATCTCGTCTATGCCGTTTTTGTGGAGGGCATCGATGCACGTCTCTATCATCGGCTTTCCGTTCACTTCCACCAGCGGCTTCGGTGTCGTCAGCGTAACGGGTCTCATCCTCTTCCCTTCGCCGGCCGCCATGATTATCGCTTTGTTTACTTCAAACATCTTCTAAAATTTCTCCGTTTCCGAGGTCGCGATCCTGTAGAATTCCTTCGCATACCTGTACTGCTTCAGCGAGTACTCACCGAATTCCACGCCGAGCGCCTCCTTGTATTCGCACCAGTTGCTCCATAGGAGTCCGCACACGGCTATGTAGCAGTATATCTTCACCCTTATCTCCGGGCGGCATCCGCCTTCGAAATATATGTCGATCAGCCTGTCGATCCCGTCGCGATCGTACATGGCGTAGATGCAGAACATCGCGACGTCTATGTCCGGGTCGTGCATTCCCGCGTACTCCCAGTCGATCAGCTTCACCTGCTTTTCGCCGCTCTCGTCCTCGTAGATCAGGAAGTTGTCCTGGTTCGGGTCGATGTGGCTCAGGACCGACCTCTCCGTGTATTTCTCGATGTACGGTCTCAGCGACAGCACGTTTTCTTTCGTCTTTTTGTAGTCGGGGTAGACGGACGGTCTGCCGTTCCAAAGGTCCTCGTAAAAATCGAGCAACCTGAATTCGTCGAATTCATGCCCGACCTCGAGCCCCTGCCCGTGAAAATCCCTGAGGCGCTTCATGCAGATCCTTAGGTCCTCTTCGTCGCCAGGGTCGCAGCAGCGGCTGTTTTCGATGAATCTCGTGATCTTATAGCCGTTTTCCGCGTTCAGGTAAAATATCTCGTCGCAGATGCCCTTCCCTTTTATCGCCTCGTAGTTCTCCGTCTCCTCTTTTCTGTCGACGAGCACGCCGCTCCCTTCGCCCGGGATGCGCATTATGTATTTCTGCCCACCGACCGAGAACAGGAACGATCGGTTCGTCATGCCCTTCTTTAGTATCGTTATGTCTTTTATTTCCGCGCCGTCCACGCCGAACGTCTCCGAGATGATGTCGATCGCGTACGTCTTGAGGTTCTCCGACTCTCCGTCTATGTCGCGGAGCTGCTCATACGTGTTGATCTCGACTATGTCCTTTGCGGATACGACCCTCGCCGGTATCGCGAACTTCCCCTTTTCGTTCAGAAGAGCGGTCTCCCAGAAGGAGTGCGCGAAGATGTCGTCCTTCGCCATCTCTTTGATCCGCTTCGACAGCGCTTCTCCGTCCTTCCTGTCGAGATACGCTATCTCGGCCATCGACGCGTTCTTTTCGTCCCCGTGCAGTATCATCTCCTGCTTTCTGTTGACGAAGACGTTGTTTTCGTCGCGCAGTGAATCGGTCACCATATACCACGAATGCGATTCTGTACTCTCAAAAAGATTCTTTTCGAGGCGTACGTCGCACGGGATTATATAAGTATTTGAAAGCGGCTTTTTGATCCTCGAAAGCGAAGTTAGGTTGTTCTTCTCCTTGTATTCCCTGTTCACTATCAGGTTCACACCGTATCCGTCGATCAGGTATTCGAACTGCTCTTTCATAAAACCGACGACGATGTCGATGTCCGTGACCCCGCACTCGTGAAGCTGTTTTATGATCCTCTCGATGAGCACCTCGCCCTTTATCTTCAGCAGAGCTTTCGGATATTCCGTGTTGATCGGTACCATCCTCATGCCGAAGCCGGCAGCCATTATGACGGCCCTTTTAGGGGAGTTCTCCTCTATAAAAGTTTTTCCCGCCGCCGTCAGATCGTTGTTTTCGTCCGTAAGTCCGCAGTCCGCCAGCACTTTGAGCGACTTGTTCACGGCGCCCAAAGAATAGCCCGTCGCCTTCGAGACGGCCCTTTGATTCACATATCTTTCCCTAAAAAGTGCTAAAAGTACGTCCTTGTCCTGTATCTTCAGTTCCATCTGTCGCTCCGTTTTCGCCCGTGTCTGTCGTCATTTTCCATAATGCGGCGGTCTTAGGCACCGTAGTTCACATAATTATAAAAAACGTTTTTCATGAACACGCATATATTAGCATATCACGAACTGCTTTGCAACAGCTTTTTCATGCCCGTAAAAAAATTCCCGAGGCATCTCCCTCGGGGATTGTTTTCCAAAAATCACTTTCAGCCCTTTAGCCTATCCAAGCACCGCTTCCGTTAAAGTGATACAACGTCGAGCCTACTGTATAATCGCCGACCACCATGTTGTGTTCACTTGTCAAATAATACCAGATACCTCCGTCTTTCAACCATCCGCTAACGAGCTTTCCGTCGGATCCGGAATAGTACCAATTTCTACCGTCGTATTCCCATCCGGTCGTCATAGCGCCCGAACCGTTGAAGCAGTATTCGCTGCCGTCACAGGTCGCCAGTCCGATTGCCATTGTGTAATCGTCCTGCAGATAGTACCAAGCGCCTCGGTAATATTTCCATCCCTTTTCAAGATCGCCTGACGCATTCCTGTAGTACCACTTGCCGTTTTCATATGTCCAACCGATGGATAGGTGACCATCACTCGCAAAATGATATGTTTTTCCGTTTATGTTTACATCACCCGTCGCCATGCTGTAGTCGTCATTAAAGTAATATAATACTCCGCCTACCGTTTTGAAGCCTTTCTCGAGGGCGCCGTCCGTACCACCGTAATATTTTGTACCGGTCACGTAGTCCGTGCAGATGCCGCGTGCCATTTCGCCGGTCTTCGCAAGGCAGTAGTATTTATCGCCGACTTTTTGCTTATCGGTGAGCATTTTGCAGTCATCGTCGAAGAGGAACCAGTTGGAATTTACCTTCTTCCAATCTCCTTTGAAGAGGGCTCCGTTCGATTCCGCATAGTACCAGATGTCTTTTACTTCGTCGTGGCACCATCCGACCTGCATGGCACCGTTATAGTCGAAGAAGTAGCTCAATCCGGATGACATCTTTATGACCTTTCCCAGGGCCATGGAGCCGTCGTCCTGCAGGTAATACCACGCATTTTGGTACCATACCCAGCCGGTCTTCTTCTTGCCGTCAATCTCGTAGTACCATTTATTGTTTTCGTATTTCCAAGTCCCCCGAGGTACGACCATTATCGTTTTTGCGAGAGCCTCGATGCGACTGAGATCCCATTTACCCGGGCAGGACGTCGCAACCACATCTCTGTGACCGATCAAAGGAATATACCCCAAGCGCAACCAGATACCGGCGACCAAAGCAGCGACCGTCCTGTAATCGGCGTCAGTAGCTTCCGGTCTGCACTCTATACCGATCGATTCCTTGTTTACGATTTTATTGCCGGCGTGCCAGGCAGTATCCGCTTCGGGGACGATATACGCTACCCTTCCGGCTTCGGCGACATAGTGTGCCGACACAGCCGCGTCATCGTCCCAATAATCTTTATTGCTACATAAATAATTTCTTACATTGTCAAATTTCTGCCCTTCGTTGCCCCAATGGTGGATAACTATTTCCTTTACAGTATGGCCTTCCCTTCCGTAATAATAATGTCTGGATGTATAGGTGGAGTCCAAGGTGTAGAGGAAATTTCCCATCTTGTCATAAATGTTTTCGACTTTGCCGTTCTTCGGAGCAAAGTCCTGCGTCGCGGCGGCAACCGCGTTCATTCCTACGACATTGAAAAGCATCATGATCGATACGAGTATCGACGCGATTTTTTTACCGTTAAACTCCTTCCGATGTTTGATCATAGATTCCTCCGTAATGAAAATATTTTTTATTTTAGCCGACCCATGCTCCGCTTGAGTCGAAATGATACCAAGTCCCGGCAATTGTGACCCATCCTGTCACCATTTTGCAGTTCGAACCGAAGTAATACCATGTACCGCCGATTTTTTCCCAACCGGTCACGCACGCACCGTTGCTTCCGCCGTAATACCATCCGTCGGCATCTATCCACCCCGTCTCCATTGCGCCGGATGTCGACATGTAAAACCAAGCCTTATAGTAGCTGTCGTATACCCATCCCGTCTCTATAGCGCCTGAAATTGCTGCATGGTACCAAGATCTGTAGTAACTGTCATATATCCAGCCGGTCTTCATCTCGCCTGAAGAGTCGAAATAGTACCACTTACCGTCGAGTTTATTCCATCCGGTCACGAGGGCGCCGTCTGAGCCTGCATAATACCACTTCCACTTGCTGTATATCCAGCCGATCTTCATGTTATAATTCCGGTCTAAATAGTACGATTTACCGTTGTCCTCGATCCATCCTTTGATAAGTTTCCCATTCGCCCCCGCATATTGCCATGCGCTGTATGCATTGTTATATTTCCAGCCTTTTTCAAGTGCACCGCTTGAATTAAAGTTGTACGTAAAGCCTTCCACTTTGATATACCCTGTGCACATTTCATTGTGATGGTCAAAATAAAACCAGTGTAATCCATCGGCATACCAACCTATCGCCAGGCTGCCTTCTTTTCTGTTGGACGGATCTACCGCAGCCTCTGCCGCAGTATATGCATAATACCACTTCCCCGTGCTCGGCAACTGATACCAACCGATCACCATATTGCCGTTAGCGTCAAAGGCGTATTTCTTCCCATCGATCATGAATATGCCGCCTGATGCGTAATTCCCGTCGCTCTTTCTATATCTCCAGTGTCCGGAAGATCCGTCCCAGCCGCCATGTACGATCGAATAGTGAGGTGTCCAGCCCGATTCAGGCGAATGGAAAAACACCGGAATGGAGAATACGAGCGAACCGGCTCCGCCGTAAGAGTCACTCATACTGCTTCCCTCCTGTGCAGCACCTGAAACGTTGGTCATATACTGGTGCGTCGCGACCGACGAAAGCCCGTTCATTACGTTGAATTTTTTGAGATACGGCGTGTACTGTCCGTTATTTACATATCCGGCGCCGAAATATTTGGCTCCGTCTATTATTGATTGCGCCCGGGTGTTCCACCCGTGTTTGTAAGCGTAATCCACACCGTTGTAGACCGCGTCGTGCCCGTCGTGAGGATAAGCGCCTATGTTGAAAAAGTTATAATATCCTTCATATCCGCTTATCGTACCGGAGATGCAACCTCCGTGTCCGTCGCTTCCCTGCTCGTTGATGATCATCGATGCGAGCATGTACGGATTGACGCCCGACTGTTTAGCGGCCTCCATGATCAGATCCGCATACGACGCATATGAGGATTCAGGAAACGCCCCCGCTAAAAACGTTCCGTTTATCACTTCATTAAGCCCGTAACTGTTTTCTATGCTCGGGTCATGCTTCAAAGAAATGAACTGAAATATTCCCACCGCGTCCAGGAAATTCTCCGGGTTGAGATAATGCTCTATTATATCCCTTGAAGCCGCCACATACGGTCCGTCATAACTTTTATAAACACCCGATCCCTCGCTGTAGTCCATGCTGTCATCGGATTTCAGTTCTCTCGCATAGCTACCGTGAATGGTATTTATGTTTGTCACTTTCGTACCGTTCTGATAACCGGCTTCCTTTTCGAGGACGGCAGACCACTCGAGGCCCGTTTTATCGGCCACAAAGTGCCAGTTCGGATGCGCCGCATGGAGCGCCCTGAGGGAATCCTTGTAGCTTTCCGGGAATCCCTGCTTTTCCATTTCCGCTTCAAAATCGTCTTCCGTCGACTTCGCAGCCCTCACAGTTATAAAACTCAGATTATCTCCGGGTATATACCCCTTGGTATCCTTGAATTCTATCTCGTACCATTTGGGATCGCTTTCGTTCGTTTTACCCGTTACGGTGATTTTATCTTTGCCGTTTACGGTGCCTATGGTCTCGCTTTCGGCATCCGGTGCTTTCTTCACATCGACATCCTTATCAGATGCGACGATGGCGGCGCTCGGTTCGATTTCTTTTATGTTCCCGACCGAGGCGTTCCCGGCGGCATCCGCCGTTGTTCCGTCAGCTGTTACCGCTCCGCTTTCGGCATATGAGCAGAACGGAAACAGTAAGGTCATCACGGTCATGAGTACGATCGTCATGAACGCGGTTTTTCTGTTCGTGTTCTGATTTCTGTCTGCTTTAAACATGTTGTCTCCTTTGCTTATTCTGTGGCGTCAACTTGTATACTACCGCATTCTATTTCAGCTAATAATAACACCATATTTTTTTAAATTCAACAAAATCAACGGATTCTTCACATACAAGGCATTTTTTAAGAGGTATTTCGCCCTTTTCGGCAGTTCCAATAAAAAACAATAGATTTTTTCCGATTTGATATCGTGATATAATTCAGCAAAGCAAAGTATCTTTTTTATAAAAATACGGGAGGCAGATATGAGCGACCGCAATATACCGGCTGAATTCCCGGCCGATGTGACGATGCGCACCCGCAGCGGAGATGAACGTGTATTCACGATAAGAAGGTGCCGCGAAGATGATATCGACGAGATAATGAATCTGCAGGAAGAGATCTACAGCCGCATAGACAACAAGGAAACGTATATAAAAACGTCGAAAGAGGACTTTCTCGAGTCCTTCGAGCTCGACCATTGTTTCTGCGCGGTCTGCGGCGACAGGATCTCGGCCGTGACCGTCCTCGTTTCGGGAAGGCTTTCGCCGGAGAGGAACTACGGATATTACCTCGGCTACGGTGAAGACAGGTTGGGAAAGTGCTTTTCCTTCGATCTGACCATGGTGCACCCGGATCACCGCGGCTACGGGCTCCAGGCTTTTTTCTGCGACCTCAGGAGCGATGTTTCGGAGATGAACGGTTCGAAAGAGGCACTTACAACGATATCTCCGAGGAACAGCCACAGTCTCAGGAACCTCATGGATAACGGGTTCGAGGTCGTCGAGACGCGCACGCTCTATTCCGGGGTCGAGCGCCACATACTGCGTAAATCGTTCGAATAGACGGATCTTTTATCGGCGATCCGCTCTGCGCGGTAAAAACCGCCGCCTAAATCGCGGTAAAGCGCGATAAAAGCGGCGCGCCGAAACATGACACGAAAAAACACGCGACAGGCAAAGGCCCGCCGCGTGGATTTTTTTATCATCCGAAGTGGATTTTTTATCCCCGAAAAGGCTTATTTATAAGTCTCGTATTTTCCGGTCTTGAGAGCTCTGAGAGCGCCTTCCGCAAGGCTCCTCATCTCCTCTTCGCCCGGCATGCGAAGGATCGGTGCGATCTTGCTTACGTATGAGCTGATCTCGTCGCAGAATCTCTCGCTGTATGCCATACCGCCCGTGAACGTGATAGCGTCGACTTCGAAATGAAGTACTGCAGCCATAGCGCCGATGTCCTTAGCGAGCTGGTAAGCGATAGCGCGGAATGCTCCGAGCGCCTCTGCGTCGTTCTCGTCGAACGCCTTGTTCTCAACCGTTCTGAAGTCCTTCGTTCCGGTATATGAGAATACACCCGCTTCGTGTCCTATGATCTTCTTGATCTCGGCTTTCGATTTGCCGGAGAAGCACATATTTACGACAGCGTTTACAGGGAGTCCGCCGCCTCTGTCCATTCCCATGCTTCCGTCGTCCTTAACGTTGAATACGTCTACGACTCTGCCCTTCTTGTGAGCGGCTACCGAAACTCCGCCTCCGAGGTGGGCAACGATGAGATTCAGTTCTTCATAAGGCTTACCGAGCTTGTCGGCCGTTTTTCTTGCAACCGATTTCTGGTTCAGCGCATGGAAAAAGCTCTGTCTTTCGATACCCTTGAGTCCGGAGTAACGTGCAACGTCTTCGAGCTCGTCTACACATACAGGGTCTACGAAGAACGCAGGGATGCCTACCTGATCCGCAAGTTCTTTCGAAATGTACGCTCCGAGGTTGGCTGCGTGCTCACCGTAAGGAGGGTTCAAAACGTCCCTGATGACCTCGTCGTTTACCTTGTAAGTACCGGAAGGGATGTGTTTGAAAAGTCCGCCTCTTCCGCAGATAGCGTCGAAGTCTTCGAGCTTGTATCCCTTCTCCTCGATCGTCTTGAGAATGATATCTCTTCTGAACGGCATCTGATCAGGGATCTTTTCGTACTTGTCCATTTCCGCGGCGTCGTGGTCGATACCTACGCGTAAAACTTCGTTTTCATCCTCATAAACAGCAATCTTCGTGGAAGTTGCGCCCGGGTTGATTACCAAAATCCTCATCTTCTAAAAAATCTCCTTTCATTTGAAAAAACGTATATACAAGGCACTTCCCGCGCTCAGCTCCTAAAAACCGCGTCCGCGGGCCGTGTCCGCTTGACATATTTTACTGTTCCGCTTCGAGGATGGCCACCAGCTGACCTGATTTTACGCTCTCCCCTTCGCGTACGTAGACCTTCTCGATCACTCCGTCCTTTGGCGATATGACGTTCGTTTCCATCTTCATCGCCTCGATTATAGCGACCGGCTGACCTTTCTTGACCTTGTCTCCCTTTTCTACCAGGATCTTTATGACGTTGCCCGGTATGTTCGCACCGATCTCGTTCGGGTCGTCCATATCAGCATACTGTATGTTGCTCCCCGATGCAATCGCTTTTGTTAGTGCGGACTTGTCCTTTATGGTGACGACCTTGCGGTTTCCGTTCACGCTGAAGGTGAGGTCCCTGTTTCCGGCTTCGTCCGGCGCCCTCATGTCGACGAGCGTTATCACGAGCGTCTTGCCGGGCTTCAGCGTTATCTCGCACGTCTGTCCTACCGATATGCCGTAGAAGAAGACGTCGCTTCCCATGTTCCTGAAGTCGCCCTGCTCCCTTACGCTCTTGACGTATTCGTCGAAGACCTTAGGATACATTGCGTACGCGATCTGCTCCTGATCCGTTCCTTCGAGTCCGAGATCGTCCTGCAGATGCTTCTTTATCTCCCCGAAGTCTTCCGGATCGAGCAGTTCTCCCGGCCTGCACGTTATAGGCTTCTTCCCTTTGAGGACGACCTTCTGCAGGTCTTCAGGGAAGCCGCCTTCAGGCTGACCGATCATTCCTTCGAAATACGATACCGCGGAGTCAGGGAAATCGATGTCCTTTCCTCTCTCCACTATGTTCTCAGGAGTAAGATCGTTCTGTACCATGAAGATCGCGAGGTCCCCGACGACTTTCGAAGACGGCGTTACTTTTATTATGTCTCCCAGCATTTGGTTGACTTTTACGTACATCTCTTTTACTTCGTTGAACTTGTATCCTATGTTGAAGCTCTCTACCTGCGGTTTGAGGTTCGAGTACTGTCCTCCCGGGATCTCAAGATCGTATATCTCAGCCGACGCCGTTTTGAGGTCGGACTCGAAGCTGCTGTAGACCGGTCTTACGTCGATCCAGTAATCCGAGATCTTCTGGAGACCCTTCCTGTCTATTCCCGTATCCCTCTCGCTGTGCTCGAGGGCCGCGATTATCGAGTTTAAGGCAGGCTGCGATGTGAGACCGGACATGCTGTTGAACGCCGCGTCCGCGATGTCCACGCCCGATGCCGCCGCCATCAATACCGTCGCAACTCCGTTGCCCGATGTATCGTGAGTGTGGAGGTGAACAGGTATCGCCACCTCGTTCTTGAGTGCCGTTATGAGCCTATTCGCCGCCATCGGCTTGAGAAGACCGGACATATCCTTGATGCCGAGTATGTGTGTGCCTCTTCTCTCGAGCTCCTTAGCCATTTTTACATAATAGTTGAGGTTGTATTTCTCCCTCGATTCGTCGAGGATGTCGCCGGTGTAGCACATGCACGCTTCGGCGATCTTACCCTGATTTATCGTTTCATCGAGGGCAACTTCCATTCCTTTTACCCAGTTGAGCGAATCGAATATCCTGAATACGTCGATGCCGCTTTCAGCCGATACTTTTACGAATTTTCTGATCGTGTTGTCCGGATAGTTTTTATATCCTACGGCGTTCGCGCCCCTTATGAGCATCTGGAACAGTATGTTCGGGATCTCTTTTCTGAGCGTCTCGAGCCTCTCCCAAGGGGATTCCCTGAGGAAACGCATCTGTACGTCGAATGTCGCTCCGCCCCACATCTCGAGGCTGAAGAAGTCGCGCGCGTAATCCGCGACGGCCGGCGCGATCTTTACCATGTCCTTCGTCCTCATCCTCGTCGCTATGAGGGACTGTTGAGCGTCCCTGTATGTAGTGTCGGTTATGAGGAGTTTCTTCTGTTCGAGCGCCCAGTCGGCAACGCCTTTAGGGCCGAGCTCGTCGAGGAGCTGTTTTGTTCCGGACAGCTTTTGGACCGCCTCTCTGTCGACCTTCGGCACGACAGGCACATTGAATGTATGTGCCTCGCCCTTCGTGACGTTCACGACTTTTTCGCCGAGGAAGTCGAGGATCTGAAGTTCCTCGTTTTTTACCGTCCTTATGTCCATGAGCTCAGGATTGTCTCCGATGAAGCCCGTGTTGCATTCCCCTGCCCTGAAAGTCGGGTGGTTGAGCACGTTAAGAAGGAAGCCGATATTGGTTTTTACGCCTTCGATCTTGGTTTCCATGAGAGCTCTCGAAGCCTTGTTTATCGTGTCCTCGAAAGTCCTCGCGTGGGCGCACACCTTGACGAGCAGGCTGTCGTAGTACGGAGAGATCACCGATCCCGTAAAACCGTTTCCTCCGTCGAGCCTTATGCCGTATCCCGATGCACTTCTGTAGAGCGAGATCGTTCCCGTGTCCGGTGCGAAATTGTTCGCCGGATCCTCCGTCGTTACACGACACTGGATCGCATAACCGCTCATATGTATGTCGTCCTGGCTCTTTATCGCGATCCTGTCGGAATCGAGGCTGTATCCCTCGGCTATCCTGATCTGAGCCTGGACTATGTCTATCCCCGTGATGAGCTCGGTGACGGTGTGTTCCACCTGCACCCTCGTGTTCATCTCGATGAAATAGTGGTTCCCGTCCTTGTCGACAAGGAACTCGACCGTTCCCGCGCTCCTGTACGACACGGCGCCCGCGATCTTGAGGGCATCGCTGCACATCTCCTGACGCTTTTTGTCGTCTATGCAGAGGGCCGGAGTAAACTCTATAACCTTCTGATGCCTTCTCTGTACCGAGCAGTCCCTCTCAAAAAGGTGAACGATATTTCCGTATTTATCCCCTAAAACCTGCACCTCTATGTGCTTCGGTTCCTCGATGTATTTCTCGATAAAAATGTCGTCGACGCCGAACGCTTTCGCCGCCTCGTTCCTCGCACTCCTGTACTGAGGTATGAGTTCTTCTTTGTTCCTTACGATCCTCATACCGCGTCCGCCGCCGCCCGCGGCAGCTTTGAGCATTACCGGGAAACCGCATTTTTCGGCGAACTCTATCGCCTCTTCATCGGTTTTTATCGCTTTGTCAACGCCCGGGATCGTCGGTACTCCGACCTTTTCCGCAACGAGCTTTGAGCGGATCTTGTCGCCGAGGGAATTCATCATGTCTTCCGTCGGGCCGATGAACTCTATGCCGGCTTCGGCGCACGCCTTTGCAAGCGCAGGGTTCTCGGACAGGAAACCGTATCCCGGATGGATCGCGTCCGCTCCCTTCGATTTTGCAAGATATATTATTTCGTTGATGTCGAGATAGGCGTCTATCGGGCTTTTACCCTTTCCTATCTCATATGCCTCGTCTGCCTTTGTTCGGAAGAGCGAATTCTTGTCTTCCTCGGAATACATCGCTATCGTTCGTATCCCGAGTTCCTTGCAAGCTCTGATTATTCTGATTGCGATCTCGCCCCTGTTGGCGATCAGGACCTTCTTAAACTCTTTGACCTTCTCCATTTGCTCCTCCTCTTTTATTTTTTGAACGGCTCCGCCGATGCGGGAGCCGCCTGAGCCCGGCACCTTTGACCGGCTCCGTCTCTACTTTCTTTTGGCCATGTTGTTGGCTTTTCTTCTGTCCAATTCTTTCAGGATCTTTTTGCGTAGCCTTATGTCGTCAGGCGTAACTTCCACGAGTTCATCGTCATTTATGAACTCGAGCGCCTCTTCGAGGGTGAACGTCCTCGGAGGCGACAGCTTGATATTCTCGTCGCTTCCGGCCGCTCTCATGTTCGTCGCCTTCTTCGCCTTGCACGGATTGACGACCATGTCTTCCTTACGCGCGTTCATCCCGACTATCATGCCTTCGTACACGTGGGTCCCCGGTTCGACGAACATCTGGACCCTCTCCTGTATATTGAAGATAGCATAGCCCGTGCAGAAGCCTTCCTCCTGCGCGATCGCAACTCCGGTTCCGCGCTGCGCGATCTCGCCCTTGTATTCCTCAAAACCCTCGAAGCGTCTCACCATCGTGCCTTCTCCGTGGGTGTCGTTTATGAATTCGCTCCTGTATCCCATGAGACCTCTCGTCGGCGCCGAATACTCTATCCTGACGTATCCCTCTCCGTCGTTGTCCATCTGCTTCATTATACCTTTTCTCAAGCTGAGCTTCGATATGACGGAGCCGGAATATTCCTCCGGCACGCTGATCACGACGGATTCGACCGGTTCGAGCGGCTGACCGTGATCGCCTTTCTTGATGACGACTTCCGGCTTTGAAACGGCGAGTTCGTATCCCTCTCTCCTCATGTTTTCTATCAGTATCGAAAGGTGGAGTTCTCCCCTTCCGGAGACCTTGAACGAATCCGTTGTATCCGTTTCCTCGACCCTGAGCCCGACGTTCACTTCGAGCTCCTTCTTAAGTCTTTCCTTCAGCCTCTGACCGGTGACATATTTGCCCGACCTGCCCGCGAAAGGCGACGTGTTGACTACGAAATTCATCGAGAGCGTCGGCTCTTCTATCATTATCGTATCGAGCGGTTCCACGGTCGCAGGGTCGCACAGCGTATCTCCTATCGATATGTCGGGTATGCCCGATACGACGACGATCTCGCCGCATTCCGCCTCTTCGACGGCAACTCGCTCGAGACCTCTGTATATGAACACCTGGTTCGTCTTTACCTTCGCGACCGAGCCGTCCCCGCGTGCGAGCGCGAGCTGCTGCGCCGGTTTTATCACGCCCCTCGTGACCCTTCCTATACCGAGCCTTCCGATATAGTCGTCATATGCGAGCGACGATATCTGGAGTTGGAGCGGTTCTTTCCTCCTGTCCGGATATTCCCCGCACTGTTTTACGACCGTCTTGAGGAGCGGTTCTATCGTAAGACCGTGATATCCCTTAGGGCTTTTCTTTATCTTGTTGTCCCCGTCACCGATTATGACATCGGCCACTTCAGCGGGATCGTATACCGCTATCCCCTGCCTTGCGACTCCGTAAAGTATCGGGAAATCGAGCTGGCTGTCGTTCGCTTCGAGATCCATAAAAAGTTCGTAAACTTCATCGACGACCTCGTCTATACGCGCGTCCTTTTTATCGATCTTGTTTATAAAAAGGATCGGATCGATCCCCTGCTCGAGGGATTTTTTCAGAACGAAGCGCGTCTGCGGCATCGGTCCTTCGCTCGAATCGACGAGCAGGATAACGGTATCCACCGTCTTCATTATTCGCTCGACCTCGGAACTGAAATCCGCGTGTCCCGGCGTGTCTACGATATTTATCTTGTAATCTTTATACATTATCGAGCAGTTCTTGGAATATATCGTTATCCCTCGCTCCCTCTCGATCGCGTCGCTGTCCATGACGCATGAAACGACTTCCTCGTTTTCGCGAAATACGTGCGACTGATTGAGCAGGGCGTCGACGAGGGTCGATTTGCCCGCATCGACGTGAGCTATGACTGCTATGTTTATTATCTTCTGTCTTTCCTTCATCCTTTTACCCGTTATCTAGTGAAACAATCCGTGTTTTATGAGCATGTCCCTGAATTCGCTCTCGAGCGTCCTCTGGAAGACGGTGATCTCGTCGGCGTACGTTTCGGCCGTGTGAGATTTTACGACCGAGACCACATGACCTTTTACATCGTCGTGCCACCACGCCGGCGGTTCTATGCCCTGATCGTCGAATTTTGCCGCCCATGTTTTAGCGAGCGAGAAAAGCGCCGCGTAAGGCAGGATCTCGTAGTAGTAATTCGGGTCCGCTTCCTGATATTCGTTTATCTCTTTGATGTCTCCGTTTTCGATAAAATCTTCGAGCGCCTCGAGCTTGGCGACTATCAAGGCGTTGTCTTTGCCCCTCGCCGGAATTATGCAGACGAGCGGTATCGCCAGGACGGCGCACACGGCTATCGCGGCCACGGAAACGTAGCTGAAGTTGTTGAGGTGCAGGTTATATACCGAGCAGGCCGATATCGCCAGATAAATGATCAGCGCGACCGGGAAGAGCTTCCCCCTCATCGTGTTGTACGAGTAATGCCTCGAATCGTAAGTCGTAGCGATGAACGCGAGCGACAGGAATGTCGCTATACCCGCGGCACACGCCGGCATGTAGTTCGGCGATCTGTACGACATGAGGTCGGCGAAGATGAACGTCGAAGCTACTCCCGCTGAAGTGATCAGCATCGCGATCACTCTCAATATCTCGGAAAGCAGGGTGCGCGCTTTCATCGTCCTGCTGCTCGACCCGCTCAGAACGTCGAGTTCTATCTCCTTCATCATCTGCCTGAGCCGTACGCCGATATCGTCCATATTGAGATATCTGTGCTTGTATACGCCCTTGAAAAGGACATCGTAGGCGTTCCTGAGGAACTTCTCCTCGTCGCTCGGCTCCTCCAGCCTAAGTAGCCTGTATTTCTTCGGCTCGTATTCCGATATCGCGAGGTATCCTTTCGTAGCGAGATAGATTATCAGGGCGATCATGTCCTTTACATGGACGTGCCCCCTGTAAATGTATCCGATCTCCGCTATCGAAAAGTTCTCGAGAGGATGCGTCACCTTCTCCACATCCACCTTAGGATCCCTTCCGCCGATGAGCCACATTATGAAGAGAAGCAGGATGACGCCGGACATAACGCCCAATGCGACCCTTTCAGCCCAGCTGTTGTCCATCGGATACGCCCAGTATCCCTCCGGCAGCTCCGCCTTGAAAGTTATACCGAAGTCCTGCGGTATCATCTCCCCCGTCAGGGAATACGACTTTCCGTTCTGCTCCATGCTCAGCTTTGTCGTCACGTCCTGTGTGCCGAACTCGCCGGCGTAGTACTGAAAATCGTCCGTCGGAAAATCTTTCGGCAGATTGATCGTTACACGGAGCTTCCCTATCGGTATGCTGACATTCGGCGAAAGCGCCTTGAAGTAAAGCATGTCGTTTTTCGGGTTCGTATCGATGTACTCTATGATCTTGTAAGTGAGAGTGAAAGTGTGCTCGCCCTTCTTCAGATATTTCTTCGAATCCACATTGACGGCCACGGACGAGCCCCTGTCTTCGGTCGTGAATTCCACGCCTTTGATGTCGATCCCGTCTATCTTATAACCGTCATTCGGTATCTCGAACGTCAACTCGTCGAGATCCTCCGGTATATTCACCTTGTATACCTTTTTGATCTCATACGAATGGTTCTTGTTCACATCTATCGTCATATCAAGGTCGTTGAGCTCGTACGCGGTCCCTTTTTGCGCGGCGAATGTCGCGGTAAAAAAGCCGGAGCCCGCCAATAAAACGATAGACATCACGACGACCGCCGTGATGCGTAAAAGTTTTTTGCCTGTCATTTCAAAAGCTGACAACATCAAGTAAAATCTCCTGTTTATCTTTACAAATATCTTTTAGATTATACCCTATTTATTTCTTCATTACAAACGGATATAACGCATTTCAGGGTTTTGTGACGGCTTTTACAAACTCTTTTTACCTTGCGAACAAAACGGTATTGTTATAAAATTTTACCGAAATAAGCCAAACGATTTTCGGAGGGAACGATCATATGAAAAGAGCCGAATATATTTCCTGGGACGAATATTTTATGGGCGTCGCGATCCTCGCCGCAAAGAGGAGCAAGGACCCGAACACGCAGGTCGGAGCGTGCATCGTGGATGAGCACAACGTCATACTTTCCACCGGTTACAACGGATTCCCGATAGGCTGTTCCGACGATGAGTTCCCTTGGGACAGAAAGGGCGAAGACACGAAATACCCTTACGTCGTCCACGCCGAGCTTAACGCTATCCTGAACGCGGGCGGTAAATCCCTCAGGGGCGCGACCATATACGTCGTCCTCTTCCCGTGCAACGAGTGCGCAAAGGCCATAATACAGTCCGGGATAAAAGAGATCGTCTACCTCAGCGACAAGTACGCCGACGATAAAATGACGCAGGCGTCGAAGCGCATGCTCCGCACGGCGGGCGTCGAACTTCGCAGGCTCGATCCGAACATAAAAGCGATAACGCTTGATTTTGACGTAGAGTAGGCGCATGTAAAAACGCCTGGCGGTCAACACGAAAGGAGGACCCGATGAATATTTTGATAGTGGCTCCGCGCGGCAAACAGGCCGGCCTTGCAACCCTCGCAGCGGCAAACAGAGAGGATGTCAAGATCGTCGGAGCGGTGGCCCCGAAGGGCCGCGACTACATCGGCATGGACGTGGGTGAAGTCTCACCGATCGGCCGTAAGGTCGGCGCGAAAGTGTACGGCGACATCGAGGAGATAATAGACGAATGCGATGCGATAGTCGATTTCTCGACGATAGAGTCTTCCCTCGCTGTCCTCGAAGCGGCCCGCAGTCACGGAAAGGCCTATGTTTGCGGCACCACGGGCTTCAGCGATGAGCAGAAAAATAAATTCGCGGAGGCGTCGAAGGACATCCCCGTGATGCTCACGGCGAACACGTCGAAGCTCGTCAACGTTCTCTATAAAATGCTCGAGATGACCGCGCGCTCCGTCGGGAAGGACACCGACATCGAGATCGTCGACATGCACGATAACCACAAGCTGGACGCACCGTCCGGAACGGCGCGCGAGATCGGCAACGCGATCGGCAGGGGCCTCGGTAAAAACATCGACGAAATAGCCGAGTACGGCCACTGCGGCGAAGACCCGCGTACAGACGGGTCCGTCGTCTTCCATTCGATCCGCGGCGGCGATTGGCCGAGCAGCCACACCGTCTATTTCATCGGAAACGGCGAACGCCTCGAGCTCACACACCACTCCCTCAACTGGAAGTGCTTCGGCGAAGGAGCCGTCGACGCGGCGATCTTCCTGTGCGGGCAAAAGCCGGGACAGTACACGATGGCGGATGTTCTCGGTCTGAACTGAGGACCCGGCCGGATAAAGAAAAATCTTTTGTAAAGTAAAAGCTCGGAGCGCGCTCCGAGCTTTGTTTTTATGTTCCGGTCGCATCCTCGGGATCTAAAAGTCCCCGGTATCTCCGCTGACGGCCGCCCTCGCCGCCCTCATTCCGGTGAGCCACGCGTGGTTCAGGTTGAAGCCGCCGCACGGGCCGTCGTAGTCCGTTATCTCGCCGGCGAAGAACAGGCCTTTTTCGATCTTCGATTCGCACGCCTCTTCGTCTATTTCGTCGAGCGCCACTCCGCCGGAGGTGCACTGCGCTTCCTTCCAGCCGCGGATCTTTACCGGGACGAACCGAAGGGAATGTACAGCCTTTGCGATGCTCTCGATATCCTCATCTTTAAGGTCTTTTATCGGCGTCTTCTTTTTGATTCCGCTGACGGATATTACGTAGTCAGCGAGGTTTTCTTTTACGACCGTTCGAAGGAGCGTGCGGACTTTTTCGGCGGAATCCGAAGCCTCCGCTTCATGCCTTCTGTCGCGGATGAAGTCCCTTATGTCGCCCTCGCGGTAAAGATCGACCTCGATGATAAAATCCTTCATTCCCCTTCCGCCGCTCAGCCTCATAAAACGCGTCATGTTGAAGACGCATATGCCGGACAGCCCGTATATCGTGAACTGTATCTCGCCGTCCTCTTCAAAGCATTTTACCGGTGTGCCGCTCTCATCTTTTTTGAAGAGCGAGATCTTCCCCTTAGATCTTATGCCCGACAGTTTTTTCAGGTCGAGGCTTTCGAGCGGCCCTATCGATGACCGCTCCGTTTCGAGGTGAGCCGGTATGCACTCGACTCCGGCGAGCACGGGTATCGGCTTTACCACCGTGTGACCGAGTTCCGTCGCGACGGCGTATCCGTCTCCGGTCGTACCGAATGTAGGAGCCGCTTTGCCGCCGGTCGCAAGTATGACTTTCGCGGCGCATATGACGCGGTCCGCCACGGTCCTGCCGTCTTTTTTTTCGCATTTCAGGACGAACAGGCCGTCCTTTTTCCCAACGGACAGCAGCTTCGTTCCCGTCATGATCTCGCATCCCGCTTCCGATGCCCTTTCATATAGGAGGCGGGCGACGTCTTCAGCTGACTCCGACTGCGGATATATGAGCCCGTTTTCGTACGTCCTCGTGAGCATCCCCATTCGCTTGAAGAAGGCGAGCACCTCGAGGTTTCCTTCGGCTCCCGTATTCGAGAGATTGCAGCGGCCGTTACCGGTCGCTTTTATCTTGCGCCCTGTCTCACCGTTTTTCTCGATGAGGACGACCCGAAGTTCGGGCCTAAGCTCCTTAGCCGTTATTGCGGCGACGAGGCCGGATGCCCCGCCGCCCGCTATCGCAAGATCGTAATCCATAATGAATAGTTTTACCCGCCTTTCGTCAGTCTGCGGATCGGCTTTTAAGGAAAACGCTGCATTTTGATGCAGCGTTTTTATACCGAAATTATTTGCCTACCGCTTTTCTGAGTTCGTCCGCAACGTCTGTCTCTTCCCACTTCACGCCGAGCTTCGTACGGCCGAAGTGACCGTATGCCGCAAGATCTTTGTAGATCGGCTTGAGAAGGTCGAGCTTCTTTATTATCGCCGCAGGTCTCATATCGAAGTGCTTTCTTACGAGCTTAACGATCTCCTCGTCGGAGATGATGCCCGTTCCCTTCGTGTCTACGAATACCGATACAGGTTCGGCGACGCCGATAGCATAAGCGAGCTGGATCTCGCACTTTTTGGCGATGCCCGCCGCAACGATGTTTTTAGCGATATATCTCGCCATGTACGCGGCGCTCCTGTCGACCTTCGTCGGATCCTTGCCGGAGAACGCGCCGCCGCCGTGAGAAGCGTATCCGCCGTACGTGTCTACGATTATCTTTCTTCCCGTAAGTCCGGAATCTCCCATCGGTCCGCCGATGACGAATCTGCCCGTAGGATTTACGAAGATCTTCGTCTTCTCATCCATGAGCTCGGCAGGCACTGTCGTCTTTATAACGTGTTCCGTGATGTCCTTCTTGATCTGTTCGAGGCTGACATCCGGGTCGTGCTGAGTCGAAACTACTACGGTGTCGACCCTTACGATCCTGTCGTCGTCGTATTCTACCGTTACCTGCGTCTTTCCGTCAGGTCTCAGATATTTGAGTGTGCCGTCCTTGCGCACCTTCGCGAGCTGCATCGCCATTACGTGTGCAAGGGTTATAGGAAGAGGCATAAGTTCTTCCGTTTCATCGCACGCATATCCGAACATCATTCCCTGATCCCCGGCACCGATGAGCGAGAAATCGTCCGCTTCGATACCTTCTTTTCTCTCGAGCGCTTCGTTGACGCCCATCGCTATGTCGCCCGACTGTCCCTCGATGCTGACAAGTACTCCGCACGTGTTGCCGTTGAAGCAAACTTCGCTACGGTCGTATCCTATATCGGTCACAACTTTCCTGACTATTCCTTCGATGTCCGCCGTACACGTCGTTGATATCTCTCCGAAGACCAGTATAAATCCGGTCTTTGTAGCGCACTCGCAGGCGACTCTGCAGTTCGGGTCTTCCTTTAAAATGGCGTCCAATACCGCGTCGGATATTTGGTCGCACATTTTATCGGGGTGTCCCTCGGTAACCGATTCAGATGTAAAAAGTTTTCTCATTATATTCCTTCCCCTCTTTTTTTGACAATAAAAAAATCTCTTCACGAGCGGATGAAGAGATACTGTCCCACGCCTCATTTCTCGGATGCAGCGCACCCGCGGGAACTGGCACCTCACACATGCAGTGCAGGTTGCCGCGAAATCATAGAACCCGTATCTCCTTCGCTCTTAATAAGGTCGTTGCGTATATTATAACCCTTTTTACGGAAGTGTCAACTCGTTTGCCGCCGCGGTAAAATTTGATATAATATTCGTGCTGAAATGCGTGAAAGGAGTCTATCATGCCGAAGTTCAAAGTTGTAAGAGGCGGACTGCTTCAAAAGAGCAATTTTTATGACGGTTATAAGTTCAGTACCGCTTATGCGTCCTGCTCTCTGCCGGCGCCGGAACTGTACATCACCGTCGAGCACAGATCGGAGAACGACCCGGCCACTAAGGTCACAACGGAGATCGTTTTCGATTTTCGCGAATACGGTATAACCGATTTCAGGCGCGATGTCTTCTATCCGCTGCTCGGGAACCGCGACCGCACGGATCCGGCGAAAGGCGGAGAGCTCCGCAAATTTCATCGTTTCAAGGACAACAGGACGTCTACGATGAGGCGCGCTCCCCTCTCTCTGACAGAACTCTTTATGCTTCTCAAAAAGGGGGTCGACCACAGGAACGCCTATTTTCGCAACCAGCATCTGACTCCGAGCGCAATATCGGAAGAGTGGCACGGGGACATTTCGGAACTGCTCGAGTCCGTCGAAAGGGAGGTCGGACCGGAATACACGGAATCGCCGGAAGTACGCCGGACGCTTTTTCGGAAGCTCGTCGATAACGACATACGGATCTTCGAAGCAGCGAACTATTTCCTCGAAGAGATGGGCCTCGGAAACACCGACTTCGCGCTGGCTGTGACAGACGGAGATCCCGCGGCGGAACAGGTCCGAGACTGCCTTCTGCCGAACATAGGTCAGATGACGCTCAGGCGCAATATAATAACGGGAGTCGACGGAAAAGGCCCGAACGGCATCGACATACGCTTCATGTACGAAGGCGGCGTCTGCCGGCTCAACTGCGATTCGGTCTACGAATATCTCGGGAAATTCTACTTCATGCATTCGCAGATCGAGGTCTCGCGGCCGTCTCTCGACACGATGAAAATAACGGACTTCGAATATTCAATGCCGAAAAAACTCTCGTCGTTCGAGCTCCGCACCTTTATGAACAAGACGCTCTTCTATCTCAGGATAAAAGAGGAGGACGCCTTCGAAGTAATAAACGCTTTCAAGAATCAGGACCCGCCGCCGACGAGGATCGACAACGGCTGGGCTCAGATGGGATATCTCAATCACATAAAGCGCCCGGCGAACAGGACCGACTATCTGTACGACAGGGATGACGCGCAGAACGAAGTCGTATTCTTCTGCTCTCTTGACGCTGAGATCGTCATCGTTCAGAACTATGAGGACCAGGGACCGGTATTCGACCTCATGGCCCACAGGAGCGGTTTTTATCGCTTCGTTACCGAAGTGGAAAAGTACGATATCTCCGAAACGGACTTCCTCGAGCTGATGCACACACAGGGGGCAAGGCTGTCGGATTTTATCAGGCTGAAAAGCGACGAATAATATTATTTGTCAATGGATGTTCTTTTTTGAAAAGGCTTTTTTCAACAGCCTATAATCGTTATCAAATAAGCGAATGAAGAATTATCCACAGGGTTTTTGAAAATTGTATACATTGTTTTCCACTGAGGGATGTGGAAAACACAAAAGCGGAAGACCTTGAATTTTCAAGGCTATCGGAATTGTAAAAATCATGTCAAGAGAAGTTTTCAACATATTTTTGCTTTTTTGAGGATCGATCTTTGTTCGATTTAAGCACGGGCAAAACACGGAGGTAAAAGTGAAAACGGAACGACTTTATCAGACCGATGTCTACAAAAAAGAAACAGACGCGATACTGCTTGAACTCGCCGAAAAAGACGGCCTTTTCGAGCTCGTTTTCGATCAGACTGTCTTCTTCCCGACCGGCGGCGGGCAGCCGTGCGACCTCGGAGAGATTGACGGAAGGCGCGTCACCGATGTACATGAGCGCGGCGACGGAGCCGTCGTCCACGTCGTCGAAAGAGAGGGCTCGCCTTTTTCCGTGAACGAAAAGTTCGAAGAAGGCGGGTCGTATCACATGACGATCGACTGGCGGAGGCGTTTTACGAATATGCAGCGCCACCTCGGCGAGCACATTTTCTCGGGCGCCTTTTACAACCTCTACGGATACGCTAACAAAGGTTTCCACATGGGCGAAAACTACATTGCCGTCGACATCGACACCGGCGGGAAGGAGCTGACTGACGACATGATACGGGACGCCGAATTCGTCGCGAACGAGGTGATCTGGAACGACGAGCCGGTCCGCACCGACTTTTTCAGGGACGCCAATGCCGCTTCCGTCCTCCCCGTACGGAAAAAAATATCCGCCGAAGGTGAAATATCGGTCGTGACCGTGGGAGACAGGACGTGTCCGAGCGACTGCGTCGCGTGCTGCGGCACCCACCCGACCTCGGCCGGGAGCGTGGGCCTGATAAAAGTCTATAAGCACGAGCCGAACAAAGGCATGACGCGCATATATTTCGACTGCGGACGCCTCGCGCTTGAGCGTTGTTCGCAGGACATGGAGCTCCTCGCCCGCATAACATCCCGCTTCTCAGCCGGAAGCGACGACATATGGGAAAAGCTCGACACGAAGGACGAGCGCGAGTCTGAGCTCAGGAGACAGCTCGCCGCCCTTTCCGGGCACCTGCGCGACAAAGCGGTTTCGAAACTTTCGGAAGAGATGAAAGAACAGGAAGGCGAAAAGCTGTTCTTCTACAGGTTCGACCCTATCGACATAAACGACGGCGTAAAGCTCGGCTTTTCCGCGATGGACGAAGTCAGAAAAAGCGGCGGCGAAGACCGCCCTATCCTGCTCGTCGCCGTTCACAGGCCGATGAAGACCGTCCTTCTCTTCTCGAACGGCGGTATCGACTGTTCCGAGATCATCAAAAATGCCGCTATACCGTCAGGCGGTAAAGGCGGCGGCCGAAAGGACAACGCGAGAGCCGTATTCGGCAGCGTTGAAGATATCCACAAATTTGCTGACATCCTGAAGAAAACTGAGTTATAATAATACCGTTACGGAGGTAAAAAACATGAGCGATAAAAACAGGATCCTTGTTTCGATAGGCCGCGAATTCGGAAGCGGCGGACACGAAGTCGGTAAAAGGCTGGCCGCCGAGCTCGGTATATCTTTTTACGACAACGAGCTCATAAAACTCGCGGTCCAAAAGACCGGATACCACGAGGATTATGTCAAATACAACGAAGAGAAGATGCCGGATTTCACCGTCGGCAGCCTCGTCAGCGGCTTCGATATATGCGGTCCTACTCCTTCCGGCACGATACACGACGAAGAGCAGCAGCTTATACGGGAGCTCGCGGACAAGGAGAGCTGCGTGACGGTCGGAAGATCGGCCGACTACATCTGGCGCGACCTTCCTCATATAAGCGTATTTCTTTACGCGGATATCGAAGACAGGATAGACCGTAAAATGGCTCTTCTGTCGCCTGAGGATGCAGCAAAGACGGACAGGGCCGCGATGGAAAAGCACATAAAACAGGTCGATCGCGAGCGCCGCAAGTTCTACGAGTTCTACACGGACAGGGAATGGGGAAAACCGGAGTCGTACGACCTTCTCATAAATACGAGCAGGACGGGTATCAACGGCGCAGTCGAAATAATAAAGGCTTATGTCGGGTCCGGAAACGACGAGACGATCATGCCGGACTGATCACTAAACGAACGGGAGCCCTCGGCTCCCTCTTTTAGTTCCTGATATGTCCATCCATACCGTCATATAGATTTCAAATATTCTATCTCTTCTTTTCTCAGCCTGCGCCATCCGCCCCGCGGAAGGCTCCCGATTTTTATGTTGCCGAGTGCCTTTCTCTCGAGCTCCGTCACCGGGTGGCCGATCGCCCTGAACATGCGGCGCACCTGCCTGTTTTTACCCTCGTGTATCTTTACCTCGAGGACGGTCGAATTTTTACCGTAGTTCAATATCTCCGCTTCCGCGGGCGAAGTCACGAAGCCGCCGATGTCGACGCCGCGGCGAAGCACCTCGAGATCCCTTATCCCTACCGTTCCTGCGGCTCTGACCTTGTATGTTTTTACGAACTCATGCGAAGGATGCGTCAGCTTCTTCGTCAGATCGCCGTCGTTGGTGAGTATGAGTAGGCCGCTCGTGTTCATATCGAGACGCCCGACCGGAAAGATCCTGAGACCGAAATCCGGAACGAGGTCGAGCACGGTGGGCCTTCCCTCCTCGTCGGAAGTCGTCGTCACATAGCCAGTCGGTTTATTCAGAAGTATATATATTTTTTCTTTTTCGGGGCTGATCTCGCGGCCGTCCACCTCAATGACGTCTCCGGGTTGCACATCATAACCGGGCCTGTCGAGGATGTGCCCGTTGACAGCCACGCGGCCCGCGGATATCATCTCGTCCGCCGTCCTTCTTCCGGCTATCCCAGCCGACGCCAGATACTTATTTATCCTCATCTTCGTCACCGAAATGCATCATCATCTGCGAACCGTTGTCTTCATATTCGTACCCGCTCATCGCCTCTCCGAATCCGCCGATATCGGGAAGGTCGTCGGTCGATGTGAATCCGAACCTCTTCAGGAACTCGTCCGTCGTTCCGTAAAGCAAAGGCCGGCCGACTCCTTCGGCGCGTCCGCACTGCTCTACAAGACCCTTATCCATCAGTCCCTCTATAACGCGGTCGCTCCTGATCCCCCTGATCGAATCGATCTCTCCGCGGGTTACGGGCTGCCTGTACGCCACGATCGCGAGCGTCTCGAGTGCGGCCTGCGAAAGGCGTTTCACCTTGATAGGGGTACAGAGCTTTTCTATAAAAATTTCGTTTTCGACAAAAGTCACGAACTGAAAGGAGCCGTTGACCTCGCGGATCCTTATGCCGCGCCCTTCCTTTTCGTACTCGTCCGAAAGTTCCCTGAAAAGCTCTTCGACTTCGCTTTTATCGGCTTCGAGGACCGTCGCCGCATCCTTTGCGGAGAGCGGCTCTCCCCACACGAACATCATCGTCTCAAGCGCCGATTTCATCATTTTTCTGCTGTACATATCTATTCCTCCGGGACCCGGTTTCTCTTTGTGATCCTGATCTCCCCGTATAACTCATCCTGAGTCGCCGCTATTTCCTGCATTTTTATCATCTCGAGCATGGACCCGAACGACAGCGCCACGTCGTACCTCGACTTCGACGCCCCGGCCGAAACGATCTCACTGAATGTTATCGTCCCACCCTCCGAAAAGCGCTTATCGATATAGGCGCTCATCTGTTTTATCCTCTCCTCGATCGAATCGCGGCGTCTCTCGGCGATCCTGTAGCGCTCGCGCACCTCGCGCAGCTTCTTCTTTTTGTCGAGGAAAAGGCGAAAAGCTTTTACGAGTCCGTCGGTGTCCACCTTTAAAAGCTCATCGGGATCATCTGTATACCGCGAAAAATCCTCAGCCGGCTTTTCGTGCACCGCCGCAAAAAACTCTTCCCTCTCAGCGAGCACAGCCGCGATCTTTTTTACCGCTTTGTACTCCGAAAGCCTCGAAACGAGCTCTTTTTTGAGCTCTTCACCGGCCTCTTCGTCTGCTCCTCCGCTCCTCGGTAAAAGCATCAGAGACTTTATTTTTATCAGGACGGCGGCGAGCACTATAAATTCGCTTCCTATCTCGATGTTGAGTTCCCCCATGTCTTTGAGGTAGTCGAGATACTGCTCCGTGATCTCCGCTATCTTTATGTCGTATATGTCCATCTTCGCGTTCTCGATGAGATAAACGAGAAGATCGAACGGACCCTCGAACGAGTCGATCCTGACCTTATACACTTTCTCCTCCGATTACCTTCATGATGCCCTCTTCGAACGGCGGGCGTATCACGCCTTTCTCCGTAACGATCGCGGAAATGTACCCGTGATCCGTCACATCGAATGCCGGATTGAAGGCTTTGACACCTTCCGGCGCCATCCTGTGCCTGTACCACATCGAACAGATCTCGTCGTCCGCTCTTTCTTCTATGACTACATCGTCGCCCGTCGCTATGTCCGGGTCGATCGTCGACGTCGGCACGAACATGTAGAACGGGATCCCGTATTCCTTCGCGAGTATCGCGACGGCGGATGTGCCGATCTTGTTCGCACCGTCTCCGTTTCGCGCCATCCTGTCGCATCCGACGACAACGGCGTTTATAAGTCCCTTCTTCATCACGATCGACGCCATGTTGTCGCATATGAGGGTCACATCGGCGCCCGACTTCATCAGTTCCCACGCGGTCAGACGCGCACCCTGGAGGAACGGTCTCGTCTCGTCCGCATATATCCTGAAATCGTATCCGCGTTCAATGCCGAGGTGGAGCGGTCCGAGAGCCGTACCGTACCCGCTCGTGGCGAGGGCTCCGGCGTTGCAGTGGGTCAAAATGCCCATACCGCTTTCGAGGAGCGAGAGCCCGTTCTCCGCCATGGCAAAACAGGAGTCCCTGTCCTCCTTCTCTATCGCGCGCGCCGAATGTAAAAAACACTTTTTTATCTCGGCTACGGTAAAAATGCTGTATCCGTTGCCGCCGGTAAAATCTTCGAATTCCCTTTTCGTCCTTTTTACCGCCCATTCGAGATTGACGGCCGTAGGCCTCGCCGATATCAGCATCCTCGCCGCCTCATCGACGTGTTCGCGTAGTCCTTCCATGACTTCCGCCGGGACGTCGTCGTCCTCGTCGAGCCTGTCATCGAAGAAATCCCGGACGGCCAGGTACATCCCGTATGCCGCCGCCACTCCGATGAGCGGAGCCCCGCGGACAGCAAGGCGTTTTATCGCGTCGAAGACATCGTCCGCACTTTTCGCTTCAAAGCGGACCTCTTCCTCCGGCAAACGCTCCTGGTCGAGCAGTATCAGTTTTTCATTTTTGAAACTCAGCGGTCTTATATTTTCTATTCCCATAGCCGATCTCCGTCAAAATATATCTTCTCAAGGTAAAGTCCCTGAGGCGGCGCGGTCGCGCCCGCTTTCTGTCTGTCGCACGCGTCGATGATGTCCTGCATATCGGAAGGGGCCCTTTCTCCCCTGCCGATCTCCAGCAGCGTCCCGACGATTATCCTCACCATGTTGTAAAGGAAGCCGTCGCCCGTCACCCTGATCACGATCTTCCGGTCCTCTTCCGATATCTCTATCGCGCTGACGGTACGCACCGTCGTCTCGCGCGGCGTTCCTCCGGAAGTTTCGAACGACTTGAAATCGTGAGTCCCTACGAGGTGTTGCGCCGCCGCCTTCATGGCTTCGACGTCGAGGTCACCGTCGTACAAAAGCGCGTATCTCCTGTTGAAAATATCGGCGCTCCTGTCTATCACATATCTGTAAGTCTTTCCCCTGCACGAAAAACGCGCGTGAAAATCCTCCGGCACTTCCGTCGCTTCTAGGATCTCTATATCCCCCGGAGTCCCGCACCTTCCGCGTCCGCCGGCGCCGAACCTCTTGTTCAGCACATCCGCCAGCTTCTCCGTCGGCATCGGGTTGTCCCACGAGAACGTCGCGCACTGGCCGAGCGCGTGCACTCCGCTGTCGGTCCTGCTCGTGCCCGCTATGTCGATCTTCGTTCCCGCAAGAAAAGAGAGGACCTGCTCGATCTCTCCCTGCACGGTCCTCGCTTCCGGTTGCTTTTGCCATCCGCAAAAATCACCGCCGTCGTATTTGATTTTCAGTAAAATATTCCTCTTCACTTCAAATATTATACATTGCTCCGATCACCGGATCGGAACCCGGCTCTAATTATCTTTATCCCTGAAAAGAACAAATTTCCTCTGGTACACCTCGCTGGTGTATATTTTATCATCTTTTAATTTTAATGTCATATTCAATTCCGGATGGTCTTTAGGCTCAAATTTGTATTTGCCGTCACCGACCTTTTTCCATTTAGCGGTCCCGTCACCCAAATTGATAAAATCCCATTTAGCGGTCCCGTCGGACTTGAATTCGATTTTGATGGTATCTTCTATATTCGGATATTTGTCTCTGGTTATCGTCGTTCCGTACAAGGTAGCGGTATAACTTTCAAGCTTCCATTTACCGACGATCGGGTCTTTCCCACAGCTCACGAGCAGCAGCGAAACGGTCAATACAGATACCAATCCCAAGATCATAAATTTCTTTCTCATAACACTTTTCCTCCTAAGAACGGTTCTCTGATGATATTGAATTTTTTGCATTGAAATATTGAAACTGTATGGATATAAACATCTGTACGATACTGATATTATTACACAACCATGACAGCGATTGCAAATGCACGGCAATCATGCCCGAGCAATTCTGCGGGGTAAAATCACGGCGCCGGGAAAATCTACCATGGGAAATCCCACATAAAAAGCATGTATATCGTGACTGCCGAAAACGCATACGGCATCATCGGTCTTTTTACGCCGAGCTTCCCGCGCTTCGACGCAACGATCCACATCAGATGGATCGCTGAGATGATCGTCGTCATCACGAAGATGACGAGGATCCCCATTCGTCCCGCGACGAGGCCCATCGCCATGAGAAATTTGATGTCGCCTCCGCCGATCGCATCCGTCCGCTTGTATATGAGCTTCCCGCACAGGAACACCGCCGCTCCGATGAGGACTCCCGTAGCCGCTCCCGCAAAAGGTTCCCACCATATCTCACGGAGAGGTATGAAGCCGATCGCGGAAAGCGCCAAAAGAGCGTTCAGCTCATCGGGGATCACGCGGTACTTCGCATCCGATATCGCCATTTCAAGCACGATAAAAAGCACGACCAAAGCCGCAAGCTCGTATCTCGCGTCGCCGCCCAAAGACAGGAAGATCCCGCCCGCCGCGAAGTATGCGACGAAGATGTATTTCCACGGTGACGACGGGAGCCTCTGCCGACCTTCCCTGTCCTCAGGTATCTCGACATCGCCGAATCTTTCCTTCGGTATCCCGTTGAACATAACAACGCTGCCGTTCCCGAGAACGACAGCTGAAACGATCGCGATCATTATTTTTACGGCAAGCATCCTGTAATACATCTAATACATTATCTCTTGTTCGTTCTGCGCCAGATCTTTAGCTTCTCCGCCTCCGCGATGAGTTCGTCCCTGAAATCCGGATGCGCCAGATCGACAAGCGCTTCCGCCCTCTCCCAGGTCGTCAGTCCCGCGAGGTTCTTCATTCCGTATTCCGTCGCGAGAAGGAAGCTCTGGCTCCTCGGATCCGTCACTATGTCTCCGTTCAGCGTCGGTAAAAATCTCGAATGCATGTTCCCCTTCTTATCCGTAAAAGTCGAAGAAAGGCAGATGATCGATTTCCCCGTATCGTTCATAAAAGCTCCGGTAAGGAAGTCGAGCTGGCCCCCGGTCCCGCTGATGTGCCTCGTCCCCGCGCTCTCCGCGCAGATCTGTCCGAACAGGTCGACGGAAATGCAGTTGTTGATCGAGACGAAATCATCCATCGAAGCGATGACGTTCGGATCGTTGATGAACTCCATAGAGCACACGAGCGTCGAAGGGTTTTCCCTGACCCAATCATACACTTCCTGCGTCCCGTATCCCAACCCGAAAGTCGTCTTTCCGCGCAGCATATTCCTTTTATCGTTCGTTATCTTACCGGCCTTGTACATCTCATAAAAAGCATTCACGAGAAGCTCCGTGTGGACGCTCAGATCCCTGAGGTCAGACTCGGCTATCTTTTTACCAATGGCGTTCGGCATCGCACCGACGCCGAGCTGTATGCAGGAGCCGTACGATATCTCATCTACCACCATTGAGGCTATCTTTTCATCGATCTCGGTAGGCGGAACGGACGGGAATTCCATAAGAGGTCCGTGAGGTCCTTCGACGACCATGTCGACCTCGTCGATGTGGATGACTTCGTCGAGCCCGTTCACCCACGGTATGTTTTCGTTGACTTCGAGTATGATGACGTCGGCGACGTCCATGACGGCGCGTGCGCAGGCGTTGTTTATTGAGAAGCAGAAATATCCGTGCTCGTTCATCGGCGATACTGCCATCATCGCGACATTCACGGTGAGGTAGCGCCTGTAATATCTGCAGAGATTCCTGAAGACCATCGGAATGAAGTTGCAGAGTCCCCTGTCGCAAAGCTTCCTTTCATAACCGGTCATGTGCCACGAATTGTAAGTGAAGTGCTCCCTCTCAGGATCCTGTTCCGCTATCTGTATCGGACCGTTTAGCAGAAGGCTCCTGACCTTAACGTCGTAAAGTTCGTCCTTTCTCTTCGCGAGCGCCGCATCGAGTAGCTCCGGGAATCCGAGGTTCGCGCCGTAGTCGAGCCAGTCCCCGCTTTTTACGACTTTGACCGCCTCTTCCGGCGTGGTCAACTTCTCCTTATATTTCTGATAAAAGTTCATTTTTTCTTCCTTTCGTCGAGCGCTTCTTCGAGCCATGTCGCGATGTCTTCGGTGACCTCATCTTTCCCGGCTTCGAATAAAATGCTGTGTCCCATACCTTCATATATCTTTATGTCGACCGTTCCGTCGAGCGCGTCACGGTACTTCATGTACGTCTTCCTCACGCCTTCGCCTTTGCCCGACAGGGCGTCTTCCGACCCCGACAGGAAAAGAAGCGGCAGGTCCTCCGGTATATTGCCGTAAAACGAAACGTCCTGTGACTTCGATATGCTCAGGAAAAGGTTGTAAAAGGCGTTGAGCGTGTATCCCGTTTCTTTGAGCCTTTCCCTTTCCTGTTTTCCCGTCACCTTTCCGAGCGCGAGCCTTCCGACGAACGGGCTCCTGTGCCTGTCCCTGAGGAAAAATCCAAGGAACTTGCATACCGCCCTTCCGAATAAAAGTTTCCATCTCCGCTTCCACGTCGTGCCGACGAGTACGGCCCCCGCCGCGTCGCCTGCCCGTCCCGGCTCCGCGATGAACTGCCTCACGAGGAACGACCCCATGCTGTAGCCCATTATATACCTCGGAAGTGACGGATATCTGTCACCGAGAAGGTCGCTCATAGAAGAAATGTCTTCGATGAGTACTGCGTTCCCATTTCGCGCGAAATATCCGTAGTTCCCGGGGTCGCATACCGACTTCCCGTGGCCGAGAAGGTCGTTTACGGCTACGACAAAACCTCTGTCCGCGAGGCAGGCCGCAAAATCGTCGTATTTATCCGCGTGCTCCTTCACCCCGTGGACGACCTGAAGAACGGCCTTCGGCTCGCCCTCCGGCTCCGTTATCTTGACTCTTGTCTGTGTGATCCCGTCCGCAGACGGATACCCCGTTTCAAATACATCCATGCGGCTTCTCTCCGTGGAACTGATAGTACTGCGTCTCGATCCGCCCGTTATACAGCTTCCTTCTCCTGTCGGCTTTTCGCCCGAAAAATTTTTCCTCTATGTCGCGGTCGGCCGTGATCATAAAAACGGACCACGTCGGATCGTCTTTCATTATCCCCGAAAGCTTTTCGTATATCTTTTCTATGTCCTTTTTGTTTCCGATACGCTCGCCGTAAGGCGGATTCGTTATCACGATGCCGCCGCTTTCGCGCGGCACGAAAGACGTCATGTCGAGCCTGTAGAATTTTATGTCCTTCCCAACGCCCGCTTTTTCCGCATTCCTCTTCGCGGCGACGACCGATTTATTGTCTATGTCGAAGCCAATGATATTGAGCTTCTTTGTTTTATCTACGGCTTCGAGGGCCTTTGCCCTTTCCTCTTTCCATATCTTTCTGTCGATGATGTCCCATCCTTCGGCGGCAAAGCTGCGGTACAGGCCGGGAGCTATATTTCTCGCGATGAGCGCGGCTTCGATCGGTATCGTTCCCGATCCGCAGCACGTGTCTACGAGAGGTCTCGTCTCCTCCGTCGCCTTCGCTCCGTCCCAGAAGCTCAGCTGAACGAGGGCGGCTGCAAGAGTCTCTTTGATCGGGGCCGCGACGTCCGCGATCCTGTATCCCCTTTTATGAAGTGCGATGCCGCTCGTGTCCACCAAGATCGTGACCCTGTCCTTCAATATCGAAAATCTTACCCTGTACATCGCTCCGTCTTCTTCGAAGGTGTCGAGCATGTAGAATTCGGAAAGGCGTGAGACGATGGCCTTTTTTATTATGCTCTGGCAGGCGGGGACGCTGTGGAGAGCCGATTTTACCGATGTGCCCACGACGGGGAAGGCTCCGTCGGCCGGTATTATATTTTCCCAGGCAAAACCTTTTACGTTCTGAAAGAGCGTCTCGAAATCATCGGCGACGAACTCACCGATCTTTATAAAGACCCTGTCGGCCGAGCGTAACCAAAGATTAGAGCGCACAACAGCGCGCTCATCTCCCATATACGTTACCTTTCCGTCCTCAGTGGAAATTATTTTGTAGCCCAGCGCTTCGATCTCGCGTCTTACGACCGCCTCGAGCCCGAATGTCGCCGTCGCCGTCAGTTCTGTCTTCATATCTTGTACTTCAACGAATATTCGTCATACATATGCCTGAATTCGTCGTCCGGATCGGATTTTATCTGTCTCATATATTCGTGCGTCAGAAGGTGGTTCCTCGATATCTCTATCATCGTCGCAGCGATATCGGAGCAGTGGTCGGATATCCTCTCGATGTCGTTGAGGACGTCGTTAAGGATGAAGCCGAGCTCGATAGTGCACGTTCCCCTCTTGAGCCTTCTTATATGGTTAGTCTTTATTATTTCGACAAGGTCGTCGATGACCTCTTCGAGCGGTTCGACGAGCTTCGCCTCTTCTATGTCGTTGTCGCAGAACGCGGCTTTCGTGTGTTCCACCGTTTCGTTCAGCGCATCGCAGAGCGTGTGAAGTTCGTGCGCGGCCGTCCTCGAGAACTCGAGCCCTTTCTCGTCGAGTTCCGCAACGCTCTCCGCTATGTTGAGGACGTGGTCTCCGATCCTCTCCGCGCTCGTTATTACATGGAGCATCACGGAGACGGTCTCGGAATCCTTATCGGACAGGTCGTTCTCCGTTATTTTTACGTTGAAGGAAGCCAGCTGGTCTTCGTAGTAGTCGAGCTTGTTCTCCCTCTTTCTTATCTTTTTATACTTATCGACCGAAAAATCGTCGGAAAGTTCTATCGTCTCTTTCAGATTCTTAAAGGCGATGAGAAGCATTTCCTTCGTCTTGCCGAGAGCCTCTGAAACCGCGACAGAAGGCGTATTGAGAAGTCTTTTATCGAGGAATTCGGATGAAGGCTCCTCTTCCGTAGCTTTTACGATCTTACCGCTGAGCCTGTCGAGCGCATCGACGAACGGCAACAGGATAATCGTCGTGAATACGTTGAACGTCGTATGGAACAACGCGATGTTCACCGGTCCTACGGTGTCGTTCAAAAATGCGAAGTTGAGAAAATGATTGAGAGTGTAAAAGATCGTAGTAAAGACGATCGTTCCTATTACATTAAAAGACACATGCACGGCGGCTACTCTCTTGGCGCTCCTGTTTACGCCGATACTCGAGATCAAAACCGTAACGCATGTACCTATGTTCTGCCCCATTACTATAGGGATTATCATTCCGTACGTCAGTCCGTTCGTCAAAGACATCGCCTGGAGTATACCTACCGATGCCGACGAGCTCTGGATAACTGCTGTGATTATAAGACCGGTCATAACGCCGATCAGAGGGTTTGAAAATGCTGTCAGGATGCCGGTGAAGCTCGGTGAATCCTTGAGCGGAGCCATCGCCGAACTCATGAGCTGCATGCCGTACATCAGTATGGCGAAACCGACGAGGACGACGCCCGTGTCACGCTTTTTGTTGGTGCGTCCCACCATGAACATTATGACTCCGACGAGAGCAATGATCGGTGAGAACGCCTCAGGATTCAGCAGCCTTACCCATACATTATCGTTGCCGATGCCGACAAGACTGAGTATCCATGCCGTCGCGGTCGTTCCGATGTTCGACCCCATTATCACGCCGATCGATTGGTTCGTCGTCATTATACCCGAGTTTACCAATCCGACAAGCATTACTGTGACCGCCGATGAACTCTGTATAACGGCAGTGACCCCTGCGCCGAGGCCGAGTGCCTTATACTTGTTCGATGTCATGTTCCTGAGGATGGTTTCAAGCTGCCCGCCGGCGATCTTCTCGAGGCCCTGTGACATTACGGTCATTCCGTAAAGGAAAAGCGCAAGGCCGCCGAACAGCGTGATAAAGGAAAATACGTCCATCCTTCCTCCTTTTTTACAACAAACCCCAAACTCCGTACAGGTAGATTTTACACTATAACAACCCCAATATCCACACCAAAGGGTCAATAAACGACATCATTTTCGCCCGGGGGGGCAGCGGTGATCCGCATCCATATTGATATCTTGCGGATCTTTTACGATTGTGATAATCTATTGAAGATAGATTTATGCAAGACCCGGCGGCGTTGCGAACGCCCGCCAACGATCTTTTAACCTTTGAGGAGGTCGTAAGAATATGAAGATCCAAAAATCATCCGAAGACTATCTGGAAACCATGCTGGTTTTGAAGAATACCAACGGCTACGTCAGATCCATCGACATAGCGAGACACATGGACGTCACCAAACCGAGCGTTTCATACGCGACGAAGCGCCTCAGGGAGAACGGCTATATCAAAATGGATTCGAACGGCCTGATAACGCTGACGCAGAAAGGCATGGAGATCGCCGAGAAGATATACACGCGCCACACGATGCTCACGAAATTCCTCGTGCTCCTCGGCGTCGACAAAGAGATCGCGCAGGAAGATGCATGTAAGCTCGAGCACGACATCAGCAACGAGTCGTTCGAGGCCATCTGCGATCACGTAAAGAAATACGTAAAAGATAAAGAAATCGAAATATGATCGAGATATAAAGCGGCCTTCGGGATATAGGGGTAGCCTTTACAAAAAATGTGCGCTCTGATGCGCACGCAGGAGTGTCATGTCAAAAAGATCAGCCGAGCTGTTGCTCGCACTCGCTCTCGGACTGAGGGGGTCATCGCTCCTCTTCAGCAAAGTCGCACTGAATACTATGGGACCGTTTACTCTTATGGGTATACGGTTCCTTATTTCATTTTCTTTGCTCGCCCTGATCTTTCATAAAAAGATCGCCGCAGCATCGCGCGGCACGTGGCTTCGCGGAATGGCGATCGGCGTCGGCTTCTTCCTTACGATGAGCTTCGAGCTCACCGGCCTCATCACGACATCTTCGTCGACGACGGCATTCATAGAAAACTCGGCGGTCGTCTTCGTTCCGCTGATCGAGACGATCCTCGCTAAAAAGCTCCCTTCGAGGGTCACCGTCATGAGCACGGTCATCGCTCTGCTCGGGCTTTGCTGCCTTACAATAAAAGGAGCCCGCCTCGCTTTTACGCCCGGCGAACTCCTTTGTTTGATGGCTGCCATATCCTATGCCGCAACGATAATCATCACCGATAGGGTCACATCTGATGACGATCCTCTTGCGCTCGGCATCATACAACTCTTCTTCATCGGTCTCTTCGGGATGATCGTCGCGTTCCTGTTCGAAACGCCGCGGATCCCGTCGACCTTCATCGAATGGAGAGCCGTACTCTATCTGGCCGTAGTGTGCAGCGGTATCGGTTTTACGATCCAGCCGCTCGCTCAAAAGTACACCACTTCCGAAAGAGCCGGTCTTTTCACGGCCGTGAACCCCCTCGTCGCTGCCGTTCTCGGCATCATCTTCCTTCAGGAGAGATTTGGCGTTCTCAGCCTGATCGGAGGTATACTCGTACTTTTCAGCATCTTCTACGCCCCCGCTTCGGAGGCGGGCCTTTTCCGCAGGTCCCGCATACGGCGGCCCGGCGAAAACTTAACGGACACGGCAAAAGATAATGTGGAGAAGTAAGAAAGTATTACGTTGATTGCTTCTGTTAATTGATTGCTTTTATTATGTTGATTGCTTCTGTTACGCTGTATGCTCTTCCAAAATATTTTTGAGAGCCGCCATCGAACTGCTGTGGCATCTCTCTACCACCGTATTGCTGTTCTTGGTACTCTCGAGCGCGCTTCGTACCATTTTATGAGAAACGGTGTTCGTAAAAAGGACCATCAGATCCGGATTACCTATCCTCGTCCTCATCGCGGCGTTAAAATCCACGAATACCTTGGCCTTGCAGTTGTACTGCTTGCACAGCTCTTTATATTTACAGATCATACATTCGTTTCCGCCAATGATCACAACGCTCATGAAATGTCTCCTCTCTGAACGTTAAAAGCGCTAACCGAATATTCGTTTGCGGATAAATCCGATCATCTTTTGTTGGTAAGGAGTAATAGCAGCAAGGAATTCTGCCAAAGTGTAATGGAGTGACGAATACTCGGTTAGTCATCTTTAACTGATGAAAGTTTAATATATATTCCTACCTGTGTCAAGGGGTTTTATAAAAAATTCTTTAACAAAAAAATCGGCGCCCTGTAAAAGCACCGATTTCGCTTGTTTTTACGCGTTTATGCGATAAAAGTTTTTATAAAAATGTCCCGTGGGATGCCACCGAAAGGCCCGCCGCGGCCGCGAAAGTCCTACGAAAGACCTACGATCGTTCCGTCCGCCGATATATCCATATTGTCAGCCGCAGGCACTTTAGGGAGTCCCGGCATGGTCATTATCTCTCCCGTCATCACGACGATGAATCCCGCGCCTGCCGAAACTTTTACCTCTCTGACCGAAAGCCTGAAGTCCGTCGGCGCTCCGAGGAGCGTCGGGTCGTCCGAGAACGAGTATTGCGTCTTCGCCACGCATATCGGGAGATATCCGTAGCCGAGTTTTTCGAGCTCGTCTATCTGCTTCTCTGCTGCCTTCGAATAGTCGACTCCGTCCGCCCTGTATATCTCTTTCGCTATCTTATCCATCTTATCTCTGATTGGCATATCGAGATCGTACAGAGGTTTGAATTCCGATTTTTCGTTTTCGCAGATATCTATCACCTTCTTCGCGAGGTCCATACCGCCTTCGCTTCCCTTCGCGAAGACTTCCGAGAGAACCACGCTTACGCCCTTGGAAGCGCAGAGCCTTTCGACCGTCTCGAGCTCCGCATCCGTGTCCGTAGGGAAGCGGTTTATCGCGACGACGGCCGGCACTCCGAACTTCGCCACGTTTTCTATGTGTCTGAGCAGGTTGACGCTTCCCTTTTCGAGGGCGTCGATATTTTCGGCTGCGAGGTCCGTCTTAGGAACGCCGCCGTTCATCTTGAGCGCCCTTACTGTCGCAACGATGACGACAGCATCGGGATTCAGGTCGGCATATCTGCATTTGATGTCGAAGAATTTCTCCGCTCCGAGGTCGGCGCCGAATCCGGCTTCCGTGATGACGTAATCGCCCAGTTTGAGAGCCGTGTTCGTCGCTATCGCCGAGTTGCAGCCGTGTGCGATGTTGGCGAAAGGCCCGCCGTGTATGAACGCAGGAGTGTTTTCGAGCGTCTGTACGAGGTTCGGCTTTATCGCATCTTTGAGGAGCAGCGCCATGGCTCCTGTAGCGTGAATGTCCTCAGCCGTTACAGGCTGTCCCTCGTAGTTGTATGCGACGACCATTTTCGAAAGTCTCTGTTTAAGGTCATCCATTCCCGTAGCGAGGCAGAGGATCGCCATTATTTCCGAAGCGACCGTTATATCGAATCCGCTTTCCCTTGTAACGCCGTCACCTTTCTTTCCGAGACCGATGACAATGTTTCTGAGCGACCTGTCGTTCATATCGACGACGCGCTTCCAGACTATCCTCTTAGTAACGATACCGAGCTTATTGCCCTGATGTATGTGGTTGTCCAGCATAGCCGCGAGAAGGTTATGCGCCGAAGTTATCGCGTGGAAGTCCCCTGTAAAATGGAGGTTTATATCGTCCATCGGCACTACCTGCGAGTATCCGCCGCCGGCGGCTCCGCCCTTGATGCCGAAGCACGGTCCGAGCGAAGGTTCTCTTAACGTAGTGATAGTTTTCTTTCCCAATTTATTCAGCGCCATTGAAAGCCCGACGTTCGTGGTCGTCTTTCCTTCGCCCGCAGGCGTAGGGTTTATCGCCGTCACGAGCACGAGTTTACCTTTCCTCTCCCTGTCATTCAGAGCCGAAATGTCGACTTTCGCCTTGTATTTACCGTAGAGTTCGAGCTCTTCGTCAAGTCCGAGTTTTTTACCGACTTCTTCTATCGGGAGCATCTTTGCTTCCTGTGCGATCTGTACGTCTGTTTTCATCTCTCCTCCTTACTTTTATCCCAATAACCTTTTTTACCGAAATTTAACTTTATCGTTTTATTTTACACCCTGAAGCCCTGTTTTCGCCTTACATTCGGATCCGGATGATACTCCTCGTCGCCGAGAAGGATCGTGAAGCCGTTTCCGTTCACCTCGGTCGCGTTGCTTATCGTCAGGAAGGCCTTGTCATCTATAGAGAGGACCTCCCTTTTGATCCTGTGCATGTTCCTGCTGCCGGCGACGCAGTAGAGGACGTCTTCCTCGTGGTGGAAGTATCCGCTTTTACAGTGGAGGAACGTCGTGCCGTAACCGAGCTCGAGCAGCCTCTCGCTGATGCGTTCATTCTCTTTGCTGAATATCATTATCTGAACGCCGCCCTGATCCATTACGATGATGTGGTTCATGACTATCGTAAATATGAGCGCGTAGAGTATTCCCAAAATGATCGCGTTCGTGTCGGAAAGCGGGAGCTGTATCAGGAAGATCGAGACATCTATCGCATATATCAGCGGTGCGACTTTCCAGCCGAATTTTCGGTTCATGATTATCGGAGGTACGTCGATACCGCCGGACGAGCCGCCGACCCTCAGGATCATTCCCATTCCGACACCGTCTATGACGCCGGCGCAGATCGCTGCGAGAAGCGGGTCCTCAACGAGGTGGTGGAGCATGACGGCTTTCTGGAATATCCCGAGGAAGAACGGGAACGAGAAAGTGCCGAGCACTATCGTCGCCGCGAACTCCTTTCCGAGGATCGCAAATCCCACGATAAACAGGATTATATTTATTATTGCTACCGTATATGTGACGGGAAATCCGGACAGGTGCTTTACTACGCGGCCCACGCCGGCGGTGCCGGAAACGACCATTCCGTAAGGCAGCGCAAAGCACGCTACGGCGAACGCCGAGAACGCGTTGCCCACCAAAAGTTGTATTACCGTCAGGACCGTTTTACCGGTCGATTTCATCTTCATATATGATATCACCTCTGTTTTATTTATGTCTCCGATAGTATATATTAGCTTTACGCCCCTAAAATCTCAGGGCTTCGATCTATAGTCATACGCCGCTGAGATCACCCGGTGCGTACCGCTCAAATATCACGAGAATGACGCTAAATATTATATACCCGCCGACCTTCCTTTCCAACCCCGGATGCACTCCTAAGCCACGGCAAATCACAGTAAAATACAGTATTCACGGTGATGAAGCACGCTCAGCCGGCGACATAAGATCTTATCTTATGATCGAAAATATGTACGGAAACGAACAATTTAACGTTTTATTATTTTCTTAGACAAAATCTTTTCTGAAAGGAGCAAAAGAAATGAATACATCTCAGAATCTAAAAAACGTCGATTTCAGCGTTATCACAAACGAAGATTTCGATCCCGAAAGCATAAGCGAGCGCAAATTTATTTCCGTGATCAGCAACAAGGTCTGTGCGCAGGTGGCCATAGCGAAGATCGAGTTCATCGAACAGGAGGGTCGCAAGATCCACATACATACGGACTCGAACGATTATCTTTGCTATCAGTCGATGGAAAAGGTGGCGGTCGCCCTCGGCGGCAGGGCATTCTACCGTCCGATGAAAAGTCTGATCCTTAATTTTGAAAGGGTCGCAAGGTTGGAGAACCAGGAGATCGTCTTCGCCTCCGGATATGTTTTCCCGCTCGGGAGGAACAATTTTATAAAAGTCCGCCAGGCGTTCAAGCGATATCTCATGCACTACCCGCCGTTCTCAACGCTGACCGGTGCGCGGGTCGCCGAAGACCGTCTTTACAAGTAGCGAAGTGTACGGACATATTCCGCTTCATTTCGCTCATAAGGTGATATCATCTTTTGTTTCGCCTACTTCGCGTGCTTAAGCACATCTGCCGGAGCCTCCGCTTCGGCAGATGGTTTTTTGATTCTTTAATCTTTAATACGCCCTACCAATTCTGCAACGGTCTCTATTACATCATCGAAATTTATTCCCTCCGCATAATTGAATCTTTTTTGATAGGCTGACCACCGTATTTTAATATCCTTCTCGGTTTTTAAAATTTCCAGTAACTTAAGAAGATCGTCATAATCAAAATTCATATACCTATGCTTAAATGTATTTTGAACCGCATTCTTTAAGTCTGCGAAATCTATTTCATCTTTCTTTAAATGATACAAAATATAAATATCATAAAAATCTTTGCTTCTGCTATTGAATATTCCCCTTTTATATACTGTCTGAAGTTTCTCCGCAAGAATCGTTTCTATGTTATATGCACAAATTTCAAATGTTCTGTCATTGAAATCACTTTTATATTCATATGATATTTCCCTCGGAGTAATCGGATCTCCGGTCGCTATGTCCAGCGGAATCGGTTGCCTGAGATTCTCCAATCGGCATAGTACAGTAATTCTAAACCCACCATATTCGTCTTCTTTACGTATTTCCTCTATTTTCGTGATCTCATAAGTGATGCCGTTGTCTTTTCCATTTGAAAGGATTCTTTCAAATCTTTCCTTGATGTTTTCTTCCGTAAGAGAAAATCTCCTTATCAGACAATCGATATCTACCGTATTTCGTTTTCTGATACCGATCACATTTGCAAGTAAAAATCCACCTTTAAAAATGAAGTTTTCCTTCTCATCGCTATCCGCTATCTTTTCCAAAATGCTTTCCAAAAAATAGTGCGTCTGTATCGCATTGAAGCTAAGGCCGGTTTCTTCTGACAATTTGTGGCACATAGCTCTCAACTTGTCTTTATTCATAGAGCGCCTCGAAAAGTTCTTTTACTTTTTCATATATATTCATTTTCTTGGAATAATCATATAGTTTGTTCAGATCCTTATTTTTGTAACGGACATATCTATTGATAGTTTTTGCAAAGAGTTCTGTTTCCGTTTCATCTCTGTTTTTTATAAGATCGCAGACAGTTCTCTCCAGATCATAAGCTTTTACCGTATTCCCGAAGGCCGTTGTGCATTCCGTAATCCCAATCTCGTATATATCCTTTTTTACATAATGGACTTTCACACTGTCGTTCATACGGTGCGCATTGTACCCTTTATATACGGTAATTTCCATTTCCGACGGGATTATATCGGTAAATTCGTGAAGATACAGCGCTGATACATAAGAAAAAACAGCAACTTTATATCTGTTATGAAAAAAATAATACTCATCGTAGTCTCCGTTTGAATTTATATAGACGCCCCTGTCAGCACGGACCAGATCCCCCGCCTCTACCATTCGCGTCAGGTATATCGTAGGGATATCGGAAACTATCAGATCCTTACTCGTGATGACTCCTCCTGTTTTATCCAGCTTTTCTTTTATTTTGTTGACATAATCCATAGCTTTCACCTTCGTTGTATTTGTGCGTACATTATATCATTCGATAAGCACATTTACAACATTTATATTACTTGTTTGCTGCTGTTTTCGCATATAAAAAGACGATATTTTACCTATCGCCTTTAACCTACCTTTCGATTTACTTTAACACCCCGTGGCTATCGTTTTAGCTGCGGCAACATCACGGATACGAATATGATCGCACACCCCGCGATCTCCCTCGCGGTCATCGTCTCCTTAAATATCAGCGCCCCGAACAGAGCCGCAAAAACGGCTTCCAAACTGAGTATCAGTGAGGCCTCGCCCGGTTTCGAATATTTCTGCCCCAGGACCTGGAACGTAAATCCGAACCCGCCGACGACCGCTCCTCCGTATATGATCGGCCAAATGCAGTTCGCGATCTCCGGCAGCGAAGGATCCTCAAACGCAAACATCAAGACGATGCTGACCGCGCTCACGACGATGAACTGAGCGAGAGTAAGCGCCACGCCGTCGCATTTGTCCGCATAGTGATCTATTGCGAGGATCTGCCCCGCGAGGAGCACGGCCGAGATCAAAATATAAAAGTCTCCGTCTTTGAATTGAAACTGCGTTATACTTCCCTCGACGCTCAGGAGGTAGAATCCCACAGCTCCGGTAAAAACGCATACCCAGACGAGCGGCCGCACCTTCTTCTTGACGAAGATGCCGATTATCGGGACGAAAATAATATAGAGCGACGTTATGAAGCCCGCCTTCCCGGCGTCCGTCGCCTTGTAGATGCCGATCTGCTGCAGGTTTATCGCGGCGACGAGAAAACCTCCGCAAACTATACCGCCTTTTATCACTTCGCTGATGCCGTCATCCTTTTGCACAGGAGAGACCGGCTTTCCCTGAGAGCCCCCGTCGTCGCGTAAAATGTCAACATCGGGCGAAAAATTTTTAGCTTTCCCTGCCGCGCGCATCACAAAAATTATCAGCGCCAGAGCAAGTGCCCCTACGAGCATCCTTATGCCGCTGAAAGTAAAAGGTCCGAGCGAAGCTCCCGCCTTCTGCGCGACGAAGCCCGAACCGTACAGCATCGCCGCAAGAAAAAGTTGTATTCCGGCTATTACTTCTTTTCTTCTCATAGTTCGAACAGAGCGTCCTCCGAACAGAGCGCAACTAAAAAAAGTCTCGCCCTATTCCGTCCTTTCCATGTTTTTAGGAGTGTGACCCGAGAAGCCGCACTCTTCCATATCGTCAAGCGCCTTCATTTCGGCAACGGTAAGCTCGAAGCCGAAGATGTCGGCGTTCTCGCGCATCCTTTCCGGCGAGCTCGACTTCGGTATCGCTATCGCGCCGTGCTGATATACCCAGCGAAGAGCGATCTGAGCGGGGCTTTTACCGTGATCCTCGGCGATTTTTACCATGAGCGGATGATCGAATATCGCCCCCCTCGCGAGCGGGCTCCACGCCTCGACCGCGATCCCTTTTTCCTGACAATATTCGAGGACCTCTTTCTGCATGTACCCCGGGTGGAATTCTATCTGATCGAGCGCGGGAGGGATCTCCGTTTCCAGCAAAGGCTCAAGATGCTCCGGCCAGAAATTCGCAACGCCGATCGACCTGAACCTGCCTTCCTTGCAGAATTCCGTCATCGCCTTCCATGCGCCGAGGTTCTGTTCGTTCCAATCGTCGTGAGCGTGGTCGTCGGCCGGCCAATGGATGAGCATCATATCGAGATGATCGAGGCCGAGAGCCTTAAGAGACCTTTCGCAGGCACACTTCGCCTTATCGTATCCGAGCTCGTCGAACCATATCTTCGTGACGATGAAAAGCTCCTCCCTCTTCGCATACCCGGACGAGATAGCCCTTTCGATCGCCTCTCCGACGAACTCCTCGTTATCGTAAAAATATGCGGTATCGATCAGTCGATAGCCGTTTTTTATCGCTTCCGTGACCGAAGCTATGCATTCGTCCCTCTCATTCAGCTTGTACGTGCCGAAGCCGAACGCCGGGATCTTTATGCCGTTTTTTAAAGTAAGATCGGGGATATACACTTTTTTCGCCTCCCATAAAAAATCTTCGCTATATGTATGATTATCTTCCATCGCCGCCTCAAAATCAACTTCATTCCCGTCCCGGAAGCCGCGCCGTACCGAAAGCGGCTCATCCCGTGGCCTGCTCCGCAATTGTTTAGCGGTTTGCAAAGTGGTATAATGAACGGCAAGTATTCAGAACATACGGGAGATGCAAATGAAGATCCGCATAGATTCAAGAAAAGTAGAGACGGGTGACGCCTTTTTCTGTATAAAAGGCGCGGAATCGGACGGCCACGATTTTATCGAAGCTGCGATAGAAGCCGGGGCTTCCGCGATAGTCTGCGAAAAGATGCCGAACATACCGAGCGAGTCTGAAAAGGGAGTCCTTTTCGTAAAAGTCGATGACACGAAGAAGGCGCTCAGCGCGGCCTGCGCGGCGTATTACGGGCATCCCGCTAAAGACATGACCGTCTTCGGCGTGACCGGGACGAACGGCAAGACAACGACAGCGCATCTCATCCACAGCGTCCTCGGCAGGCGCGTCAAGACGGGATACATAGGGACGCTCGGCGCTTTTTACGGGGATAGGACCGTTAAAACGGGGCTCACCACACCGGATGCGACCGTGCTTCAGAAAATTTTATCGGATATGAGAGACGACGGCGTGAAATGCGTCGCTCTCGAAGCGAGTGCGCATGCGCTCGTCCAAAGCAGGGTCAGGGATGCGGACATCGATATCGCGATCTTCACGAACCTCACCCACGAGCATCTTGATTACTTCGTCGACATGGATACGTATTTCGACGCCAAAGCGATCATGTTCGACGAGCTCAAGGAGGGCGCCGTCGCCGTGCTGAACAGCGACGATCCGTATTTCGACCGCCTCAAAGAACACGTCAAAGGCAGATATGTGACGTACGGGCTAAGCGGAGATGCCGACTACTCCGCAAAGGATGTTTCGCTGAAGCTGGACGGGACGTCGTTCACGCTTTTCGCAGGCGGAAAAGAGTATCAGGCCGAGATACCGATGACGGCTGAGTACAACCTTTACAACTCGCTGGCGGTCATCGCCGCACTTCATTCGTACGGCCTTGAGATCGAAGAGATCCTGACGGCTCTCGCCGAAGCGGACTCCGTGCCGGGGAGAATGACGAGGATCGACGAAGGGCAGGATTTTACCGTAATAGTTGATTACGCTCACACCCCTGACGGATACGAAAAGATACTTTCGTTTTTCAGAAAGGCGGTCGGCGATAAAAACAGGATAATAACGGTCTCAGGCGCGCCGGGTAAAAGAGATGCGTCGAACAGGAAGCTCCAGGGTGAACTCCTCGACAGATATTCCGACAAATCGTTTTTAACGACGGACGACAACAGGCGCGAGTCCCCTACCGAGATCGCAAAAGAGATCTCATCGGGCTTTTCGCGGGACCACGAATACGAGATCATCGAAGACAGGGCGCTTGCGATAGAGGCGGCGATAAAAGAGGCGAAAAGAGGCGACCTCGTCGTCTGCCTGGGCAAAGGGCTCGAGACTTACATGTATTCCGGCGACGGTTCCGTCGAATACATCGGCGACCACGAGGCCGCAAAAAACGCACTGCATAAAATAATCGATAAAAAATAAAAAGTGTGACGGTGACAACATGGACATGATAAGATTCAACAACGACTACAGCAGGGGTGCGCATCCCGAGATACTTAAATCTCTCATTTTGACGAACAACGACAGCTACGCCGGATACGGCACGGACGAGATATGCGAAGAGTGCACTTCGCTCATCAGGAAGATGATCGGCAACAAAAAAGCCGACGTCCATTATCTTGCGGGCGGTACTCAAACGAACATGCTCGTCATATCCTCCGCCCTACGCTCCTTCCAGGGCGTGATAAGCCCGGACACGGGACACATCAACGTACACGAAGCGAACGCGATCGAACGGACCGGCCACAAGGTGATGACGCTTCCGGCCGTCGAGGGTAAAATATCCGCTGAGCAGATCGAAAAAGAGATGCGCGAGTTTATCGAAGATCCGCTCAAGGAGCACATCACCGAACCTAAAATGGCGTATATTTCCTACCCTACAGAGCTCGGCACCATCTACAGCAAAGAGGAACTCCGCGATATCAGAAAGGTTTGCGACAAATACAAACTCTACCTCTTCGTCGACGGAGCGAGATTGAGCTACGGCCTCGTAACGCCTTACGCGGACGTCACCCTCAAAGACCTTTCGCTCGTATCGGACGCCTTCTACCTCGGAGGCACGAAGTGCGGCTGCCTTTTCGGGGAAGCGCTCGTCATAAACAACAACGAAATGAAGTACGGTTTCCGCTCCTACATGAAGCAGGTCGGCGCGCTCACCGCGAAGAGCTGGCTGATCGGACTGCAGTTCTACACGCTGCTCAAGGAAAACCTCTATTACGATATAGCCGCTCCTGCGATCTTCCACGCTCTCAGGATCAAAAAGGCGTTCGCCGACAAAGGGGTGAAATTTTTCGCGGACAGCCCTACGAATCAGCAGTTCCCTCTCCTGACGAAAGAGCAGATCAAAAAGCTCGAGAAGAAATATATCTTCGATGTCGGTAAAGAAGTTGAAGACGGGATCTTCTTCGCGCGCTTCTGCACATCTTGGTACACGACCGATGAGGAAGCCGACGAGCTCATCCGCGACATAGAGGAGCTGTAAAAAACATTCCATACAGCGGCGCTGTAAAAATCATTCCGCTCGGATAGGGCCGGGCAAAAGGCAAAAACGGGGAGGATCTTCGGATCCTCCCCTCTTTAGTAGTAAAAGCAGTAAATGCAGTGGCTGAAATCAAAGTCCCGCCTGATCACGCTCTTCTTTTTCTGCCGGCAAATGCGTACAATCCGGCTGCCGATAATGCCAGCAGCAGCATCGAAGCAGGAAGCGGACTGCCGTCGCCCGTGGACGGACCTGCGTTTTTGTCGGTTTTGTTCTTATCTTCACCTGAAGCTTTGTCATTGCTTTTATCTCTGTAAACGGCTTTGACTTCAACATCATTTGCAGGCATCGTGAATGTGCCGTCTTCTGCGACCTTTACATCTCCCTTGATCACTTTCCAGCCGGAGAACTCTTTGCCGACAGCAGCTTTGTCCGCCGTGAGCGTTACCTTCTCGCCCGCTTCATACGAAGTCTGATCGGCCTTTCCGTTGTTGACTTTTAGCGTGTATGTGGCTACAGGTCTTACCGTGATCGTTCCCGTGAAGTTGCCGTTTTCAGCCGTGAATTTCGCGCTTCCGCCCTTCGACTTATCGGTAAGCGCCAAGTTGCCGTTCTCGAGTTTCAGGTTTTGGAGCTCCGCGAGATCCGTTACTGCGCTTCCGTCTCTCGCCTTGGGCGGATTTGCGACCTGTCCCTTCTTAGCCGTGACTTCAACGGTCTGGTCATTTGCATGGAGCTCATCGAGATGTATATCTTTCATCGGGCTCATATCGGCAACGTGATTGCCGTCGATGAAGAGCCTCGTCATGGAATGAAGATTGCTGAGCGGACTTATGTCTTTTATCTCGTTATCGCTCAGGAAAAGTTCCTTCATTCCTGTCACGGACGCGAGAGGCCTAAGATCCTCAATGCTGTTATCTTCCGCTTCAAGTTCGTTAAGATTTGTGATCCCGCTCAAAGGTCCGAGATCCGTGACCAGAGTCCCGTCCATGCGGAGGATACGCAGTTTTTTCATTCCGCTGAGCGGAGACAGATCCGAAATATCATTTCCGTTCATAACGATCCCGTCCATCTCCGTAAGACCCGCGATCGGCGTCAGGTCCTTGACCTTATTGTTGTCAAAATAAAGTGTTTTAAGCCGCTTCATGTCTTTCAGAGGGCCGAGATCCGATATATTATTGTTTCCCATGTAGAGGCTTTTAAGTTTTTTGAAATGCTGTATCCCCTCGATGCTTGAAATGTCTTTTTCTTCCATTATGAAAAGGACGATATGGTCCACGTCAGAAGGGAGCACATCCTGTTCGTACGGTTTGGCACGTCCTAAGTATTTGTTTATGTGGTGCCTGAAATTCATGTCCGGTACTGCATTTTCGTCAGCAAAAGCTTTGCCGCTGAAAAACGGCGACGCTATGAGCATCAGTCCGAGCATCGATGCCGTAAAACGATTTACGAGTTTTTTGTTCATATGACCTCCTGTGTCAATTATCAGTTGCAGAAAATTAAATATATCTTACTGCAGTTTAATATATCTGACTATATATATGCTTTCCTTTCAAAAATCAACCGCTCCTGCAGGTAAAAATATACAAACACGGCCCGAAGATCTCCCTAAAAAACAATAAAAATACCCTCCTTCCGTCGTCCCGGAAAGAGGGTAAAAATCCACTGTCGTGCTTTACATATTATATGTCCTGCGATCAGTTGAGGACTTCGCAACCCTCGAAGTCCACGCCGATCATCTCTTCGAGTTCGGCGCTGACGCTGACCACAAAATCAATGCCATAGTCCTTGGAAATTACTTTGATCTTATTGATAAAGCTCGGCAAAGTCTCGAGCGAGAAATCCGCATGTTTCATGATGCCGTCCAGGTACATAACGTCTATGTCGTTGTCGGAGCTGATGATACCGAACAGGAACCCGATATACTCATCTTCATTCGTAACGTGTACGAAATCCTCCATGCAGATGACCCTGATCCTGTAATCGAGATCGTAGATGAGTCTTGCGTTCTTGTTGATGAAGATAGTGCTTCCTCTTCCCTCTTCCGCACTCTTGTTTGCGAGCTCGATCATCGTCTTCGTCTTGCCGCTGCCTTTATGTCCAACCAGTAATTTAACCATGGCACTGTCCTCCTTGCTATTTTATAGAATTATACAATATAGCCCGGGCTCGTTCAAGAAATAACCTTCTATTTCTCCGAAGCTTTTTCCTCGTCGAGCTGCTTTACGACTTCGTCTATCCTGTGAGCGACTTTTATGAAATCCTCTTCAACATAGCCCTTTGTCGTCATAGGAGCCGTGCCGATCCTTACTCCGCTCGTCTGCATAGGCGAACGCTTTTCATTCGGAACGCAGTTTTTATTGAGGGTGATGCCGACTTCGTCGAGCCTGTTCTGCAGATCTTTTCCCGTGAACTCGTGATCCGAAAGATCGAGCAGGAAGAGGTGGTTGTCGGTACCGCCCGTTACGACTTTGTATCCCATTTTGATGAATTCATCGCAGAAAGCCGCACAATTCTTTACGACCTGCTTCTGGTATTCTTTGAACTCAGGCGTGAGGGCTTCTTCCGCGCATACCGCCTTTCCGGCGATGATGTGCTCGAGCGGTCCGCCCTGTGCGAACGGGAATACCGCGCTGTCGACCTTCTTTGCGAGCTCATGTCTCGCGAAGATCATTCCGCCCCTCGGTCCTCTCAGCGTCTTGTGCGTTGTCGTCGTAACTATGTCGGCATATCCGAACGGTGACGGATGTACTCCTGCGGCAACGAGTCCCGCGATGTGAGCCATATCGACCATGAAATACGCTCCGACTTCCTTCGCTATCTCGGAAAATCTCTTGAAATCTATGATCCTCGAATATGCGCTCGCTCCGGTCAAAATGAGCTTAGGCTTGAGCTCTTTCGCCTTCTTTTCAACGTCGTCCATATCGATGAATCCGTTGTCATCTACCGAATAAAAATGCACATCGTACAGCACGCCGCTGAAGTTTACGGACGATCCGTGCGTGAGGTGTCCGCCGTCGTCGAGGCTGAGACCGAGGATCGTGTCTCCCGGCTCGAGTATCGCTCTGTAAGCGGAGAAATTCGCCTGCGAACCGCTGTGAGGCTGTACGTTCACGTGATAATCCGTGTCGAATACTTCGCGCCACTTGTTGCAGCAGTACTCCTCGAGATCGTCGACATTCACCGTGCCGCCGTAATATCTTCCCTTGTTTCCGGAAAACCTTTTATAAGGGTATCCTTCCGCATATTTCCACGAAAGGCAGCTTCCGCACGCAGCGAGCACCGCCTCGGAACAATAATTCTCCGATGCGATAAGTTCAACATTATTCTTCTGTCTCTCGTATTCGCGCTCGATCATATCGGCGACCGCAGGCGAAACCTTCCTTATCTCGGCGATGTTGTCGCGATTGTAATTGCTGCTGTCTTTTCCGTACTTGTCGATCATAATGATTCCTCCCGCTTCTCCTTAAAAAATCTCAATATATCTCCAATAAAATAAATGGATCCTAAAAAAAGAACTATTTCCGAGGCGTTTTCCCGCGCCCCGTAAAAAGCGTCCCGCCAGTCCCGGGCGGCTTCGGCCCCGACGCCGCACCTTTCGAGCACTTCCTTCAGCGTCTCCGCCGGAAGTTTCCTTCCGTCGTCCGGCTCGGTTGCGATGACTTTTATGCCGTGAGACCTGCCCGCCGCACCGCAGCGTCCTTTTATCTCTTTTATTGCCTCGGCGAATATCTCCGCCATTTTTTCGTATTCTTTATCCCTGAAACACCCGATCACGAACGATATGTCGCTGTCGCAAATGATATCTCCGAACCGGTCCGTCAGCGTTTCCATAGCCGCTCTCACTCCCGGCGGATTGTGCGCCCCGTCCAGGATTATATACGGCTTCTCCGATATTATCTGGAAGCGTCCCGGATTGACCGCCTTCGAAAGCCCCTCGCGGATCGCCTCTTCGGTGATCTCATCATCAGGCAGCGCCAAAACGGCGGCGACTGCCGAGACCGCATTTTTTACCTGGTGCCTTCCCAAAAGGCTTATTTCAAGTCCTCTCAGCCGTCTCCCCGAGATCTCTGCGTCGAATACGGTCTTCGAGCGCTCCTTCGGAGGTGCGACCGTCACGGGGACGGACGAGGTATCGATGAAATGCGCGCAGGCTTCCTTCGCGTGTTCCTCTATTACTTTTTTTACTTCAGGATCGGAAGGCTGCGATATCACGGGCGCGCCCGCTTTTATTATACCCGCTTTTTCGGCGGCTATGAGCTTTATATCGTGCCCGAGCCTGTCCGTGTGGTCAAGTCCGATGTCGGTCACCACCGTCACCGCCGGACGTTCTATTGCATTCGTCGGGTCGAAGCGTCCTCCGAGGCCGACCTCTATGACGGCGTATTCCGCTCCCGCGTCCGAGAAATATTTATACGCCACAGCTGTCAGTGCGTCGAACGGCGAAAGCCTTCCGTAACCCTCTTTTTCGAGGGTGTCGTTGAGTGTTAGCACACATTCGGCAGTTTTTATAAAATCGTCGTCCGATATCTGAACGCCGTCTATCGTAAAACGCTCGCTGTACCTCATGACGTGGGGCGATGTAAAGAGTCCGGTCATTTTACCCGCGCTTTTGAGTATCGACGCGGTAAAAGCGGCCACGGACCCCTTCCCGTTCGTCCCCGCTATGTGGACGATCTTATAATCGTTCTGCGGGTCGCCCAGAAGTTCGAGGGTCCGGCGCATCCGCCTTATGACGTTTTCGCCCCTAAAATCTTTCCCCGGGGCTCCGCTTCCCGCGACTCCCCCTTTAGAAAGAGAAAAAATTTCCTCCATAAGGGCTTCCGCTCTTGCAGCCGAACTACTTGGCAACTTTCTCCTCCAGAGACGAGAGCCTTGAGATCACCGCGTCCAGCATTTCTTTATACGTCTCGCCCTTCTTTCTCTCTTCTTCCACGACTGCGGCCGGAGCCTTGTCGACAAAACCGCGGTTCGACAGTTTCTTTTCGACCCTCTCGACTTCGCCCTCCAGTCTCTTCTTCTCTTTCCTGAGCCTCTCGATCTCGGCGTCCATGTCTACGAGATCCTCGAGCGCTACGTATATCTCCGCGCCGTTTATAACTCCGGTCATGGCGTCTTGCGGCGGCTCAGCGCCTTCGTCGAGGAACGTTATGGCCGAAACTCCGGCGAGGCTCTTTATATACGGCGATATGGTCTCGATCTCTTCCCTGAGATCGTCGGTTTTTACGATTATTGAGACCTTCCTGCCCGGCGCCGCGTCCGCTTCCGCCCTGATGTTTCTGACGGCTTTTATGACGTCCTTTGCGAGCTCGACCTTCGATACCGACTCCTTATATCCGAGGCTGTCGTCATAGAGCGGCCAGTGCTCTTTTATCAAAAGGCCGTCCGGGTTTTCCTGATCCGCCTTTTCCGGCGGTAAAAATCCCCAGATCTGTTCGGTGATGAACGGCATAAAAGGATGTAGCATCCTGAGCATGTCCTTGAGCGCCTTCTGAAGCACGCACAGGGCGACTTTTCTGTCGGCTTCGTCGTCGCCGTAGAGGCGGTCTTTGACGAGCTCTATGTACCAGTCGCAGTACTCGTTCCAAATGAGGTCGTATATCTTCTGGCCGGCGAGGCCGAGTTCGAAGCGGTCGAGGAGGTCCGTGACCTCTTTTACCGCGTCGTTCGTAACGGAGAGGATCCACTTATCCTCATCTTTAAGATCGTCTTTTACCGACTCAAAAATACCCGCGTAGTCGACCTCCTCGTCGCCGAGATTCATGATGACGAACCTCGATGCGTTCCACAGCTTGTTTGCGAAGTTCCTTGCCGACTCGAGCTTGTTCCTTATGAACCTCATGTCGTTGCCCGGGGTTATTCCCGTGCAGAGCATGAAACGCAGTGCGTCGGCGCCGACTTCGTCGATGATCTCGAGCGGGTCGATACCGTTACCGAGGGATTTGCTCATCTTGCGTCCGAGCTCGTCCCTGACGAGACCGTGGAGGTATACGTATTTGAACGGCACTTCTTTCATCGATTCGATGCCTGAGAATACCATTCTTATCACCCAGAAGAACAGGATGTCATAGCCCGTGACGAGTACGCTCGTCGGATAGAAGTACTCGAGTTCCGGCGTTTTCTTCGGCCATCCCAGAGTCGAGAAAGGCCAGAGGGCGGAACTGAACCACGTGTCGAGGACGTCTTCGTCCTGAGTGAACGAGGTGCAGCCGCACTTAGGGCATGCCTCAGGCGCTTCCTTTGCGACGACGGTCTCGCCGCAGTCTTCGCAGTAGTATGCCGGTATCCTGTGTCCCCACCAAAGCTGCCTCGAGATGCACCAGTCGTGTATGTCGTACAGCCATTTGAGGTATATCTTTTCGAATCTTTCCGGTACGTTGATGAGTTCGCCGGTCTTCGCCGCTTCGATGGCGGGCTCCGCCAGCTCCTTCATTCTGACGAACCACTGGTCCGAGAGCATCGGCTCGATCGCCGTATGGCACCTGTAGCATTCGCCGATCGGGATGACCTTCTTCTCGATCTTTACGAGGTAGCCTTCGTCTTCCAGCTCTTTTACCCAGGCTTTCCTGCATTCGTACCTGTCCATGCCGGCATATCTACCGGCGAGGTCGTTCATTTTTGCTTCTTTGTCGATGCAGCAGAGCTTTTCGAGGCCGTGTCTCTCGCCGACTTCAAAGTCGTTCGCATCGTGTGCAGGCGTGATTTTTACCGCACCAGTACCCTTGTCGGGATCCGGGTACTCGTCCGCTATTACCGGTATCTCGCGGCCGACGATCGGGAGGAGGACTGTCTTTCCGACCATTTCCTTATATCTTTCGTCATCGGGATGAACGGCTATCGCTATATCTCCGAACATCGTCTCCGGTCTCGACGTCGCGACGGTTATACCCTCACCGCCGTCTTTGCCCGGATATCTGAAGTACCAGTAGCTGCCTTCCTTGTCGACGTGCTCGACTTCGGCGTCGGAAAGCGACGTACCGCAGCAAGGGCACCAGTTGATCAGCCTGTTTCCCCTGTATATTTTTCCGTCGTTATATAAGTTGATAAAAAACTCTTTTACGGCGTCGGAGCAGACCTCGTCCATCGTGAATCTCTCGCGTCTCCAGTCGCAGGAGTCACCGAGTTTTCTGCACTGCTTAGTGATCCTCCCGCCGTATTCTTTTTTCCAATCCCAGGCGTGTTTGAGGAATTCTTCGCGGGTAAATTCGTGTTTGTCCTTACCCGTTTCCTCTTTTAACTTTTTTACGACCTTGACTTCCGTAGCGATGCTCGCGTGGTCGCTGCCCGGCACCCAAAGTGCGCTGTATCCCTGCATCCTCTTCCACCTGATGAGGACATCCTGCAGCGTCTGGTCGAGGGCGTGGCCCATGTGGAGCTGGCCCGTTATATTAGGCGGCGGCATCACTATGGTAAAAGGCTTTTTGTTTTCATCTATCTCGGCGTTGAATGCGCCCTTCGACTCCCACATCTCATAGATGCGGTCCTCGAATTCTTTAGGGGCGTATGTTTTCTCCAGATTCTTCATTTCCGTCTCCGATCTCTGTATGAAGTGTGCTCTTTTTCGCTGCTTTTATTTCAGCATATCCTCGTTCGCCTTCTTCGCGGCTTTTATTACGTTCCTAAGGAGCAGTGTCGTCGTCACCGTTCCGACGCCTCCCGGTACCGGCGTATAGCGAAGGTCGCTGAATTTACCGCTCTCCTCGATCTCTTTTATATTGAGGTCCCCGGCGATCTTTCCGTCTTTACCCGTTCCGGTACCGACATCCACGATCACCTGTCCGTCTCTGAAAAATCCGCTGTCGAAAGACTCGGTCTGTCCCGTGGCCAAGACCACGATATCCGCTTCCCTGCATGCCTTCAGAAGATCTTCCTGCGTCGTCCTCGTGTGGCAGACGGTGACGGTCGCGTTCGCGTTCATCAGCATCAGGAGGAGCGGCTTGCCCACTCGCAGGCTCCTTCCCACCACCGTGACCTTCTTTCCTTTGATATCACCGACGTAGTATTTCAGTATCTCCATGCATGACTCAGCCGTGCAGGCGTAAAATGCGTCCTTATCGTTCGAAAAAAGCTTCGCGTACGACGATTCGGTGACGGCATCGATATCCTTGCGCGGGTCGAGCATCCCTAAAAGTTCCTTTTCGACGGCTTTGTCCGGGAACGGCATGAGCATCATTATCCCGTGCACGTCTTTATCTTCGTTCAGGGCCGTCATCTTTTCCTTAAGATCGTCCCCGCAGTCTTCTCCCTCTCCGACGACGATCGTCTCTATTTCGAATCCGTATCCTTGGGCATTCTTGATTATCGCGCCTTCGTAATATTTTTCGCCCTCATCTTCGCCCATTCTCAAGGTCGCTAACTTAGGGACGACTCCGATCTCCGCCAGTTTTTCGGTATCGGAAATTATCTCTTCGCGTATCTTTTCTTTTATCGGTGCACCCTTTATCTTCTCGAGCATTCTCTGTTCCTTTCAGCATTTGTATCGTTTTTTCTCTTGATAATAACATTGTAAATTATACCATATCGCAGTGGTTTAGAAAATAAAAGCAGTTGTATTTTATATGCCAACGCGCTCAGCATGGAAGATGCTTGCAAACAGGCTCTTTTTGAAAAAATTGAAGATGAATACGATATTGCCGTCGCCGGCGAAGCTTACAAAGAATATGCGGACGCCGGCCGAAGGTCGACGCCGGCAGAAGATTTTTGGAGAGAGCTCGATGAAGAAATGTAGAGTCGAGGTTTCCAAACGGCAAAAATTTTTTAAAACAGCCGGATAACTATAATTCAGACGATATGGCGAGCGTCGCAAGTTCATCGGCACGCTCGTTATATTTGTTCCCTGAGTGCGCTTTTACTTTTATAAAAGATATATCCACATTTCTTCTCGCTTCACGCACGAATTCCTTGTATCTTTTCGTCTGAGGAAGGTTCGCCTTCCACTCGTCGTCGCCCCATTTCGCGATCCCGTTGTAGTCGTGGTGTATCCTGACGGCTTTTATCCCGTTGTCGACGCAATATTGTATGGCCATTTCGGCCGCCGCGATCTCGCCGGCCACATTTCTGAGCGAGGCGGAATCCCCGCCGAAAAAAGCCTTCGAAAGCTCGATTTCCTTCCCTTCAAAAATTATGACAGCAGCCCCGGAATACGCTCCCTTTGCGGCGTTATAGCTACCGTCTACGTATGCGTCGGCTTTACCGTCGCCGCCCGGTTCGGCAGCGGCGATCCCGAGATATGATTCCGCGTCTTCTACTGCGGCAAAACTTTTATACTGTGCTCCCGGGAAACCCTCTACGGATTTCCTGCATTCGTCCCATGTATCAAAAATACCGGTCTCACGGCCTTCTTTTACCGCATAAAACTTACGCTTCTTTGAGCCACCGGTTCCGATTGCTTTTTCCTGAGGCTTATGCCAAGGCGAGCCCGATCCTTCCTGAGGATCGAAACTTTTTAGGAAGGTCTTCCTGTGTATCGGCGTTATGCCGTTCTCCTCGATGCCGGCGTAATGAGCCTCCGTACCGTAGCCGCTGTTCGTAAGAAAACCGTAGCCGGGATAGAGCTTATCCATCTCAGCCATGTAGGCATCCCTTTCGACCTTCGCGATTATGGAAGCCGCGGCGACCGAGACGCACTTCTCGTCGCCTTTTATGACGGACTTCACCGGGATGTCGAGACCCGTCAGCGACACGGCGTCGACTATCACCTGCTCTATCTTCGTTCCCTCAGGCATCGAAGCGTTCGCATCGTCTATCGCCCTTTTCATCGCGCGCTTGGTCGCGTTCAATATATTGATTTCATCTATTTCTTGATTATCGGCTTTTCCTATACCTATAGCCGTAGCGCACTCTCTTATCTGAGCCGCAAGCTCCTCCCGTTTCTTCTTACTGAGCTTCTTCGAATCGTTCACTTCAAACAGCTCAAAATCGGCGGGCAGAACGACCGCCGCCGCATATACGGGCCCCGCGAGCGGACCTCTTCCGACCTCATCGATCCCCGCGACATATGTGATGCCGGGCTCAGTGAGTTCCCTTTCGGTCTCGACCATGTCGAAAAAATGTTCGCGTTGTTTTTCCAGCCTTTCGCTCTTCTTCAATTCCTATCCGCCTTTTCTGTGGCATCAGCCCCTTCTGTGGCCTCCGCCTTTTCTATGGTGATCCTGCCGAGCAGGCCCTCTCTGAATTCGTTAAGCACCATTCTTCCGGTGCGCTCGTAGTCTATCCTCCTGCCCGGCAGCAAACAGCCGCGTTTTTCGGCGATGTGCTCCATGTTTTCGAGCGTCTCATCGCTGAGATCTTCGAGGCCGTATCTCTGCATCAGCCTGTCCGGGTACTCTTTTTCTAAAAATCTAATGAGTTCGAAGGCGAGATCCTGCACCCCTAAAATATCGTCTTTTATGCTTCCGCAGAACGCGAGGTGCAGTCCCACTTCATTGTCTTCGAATTTCGGCCACAGGATCCCCGGTGTGTCGAGAAGCTGCATGCCGCTGGATATGGTGAGCCACTGTTTGCCCCGCGTGACGCCCGGCTTGTTCCCCGTCTGCGCGCTTTTACGGCCCGCAAGAGCATTTATCAGTGACGATTTGCCGACGTTCGGGATCCCGACTATCATCAGACGGAGCGCCCTGTTCATCTTTCGCTTTTCGGCGAGCTGCTTTTCCCTGTCGGACAGCAGTTTAATGAGCCTTTTTATGTCCGCCTTGTTTCGAACGTCGATGGCGATCGCACCCGATGCCCTTTTTGAAAAATGTTCGAGCCATTCCTTCGTCGCGGCTTCCTCGGCAAGGTCGGCCTTTGCCAGCACGACTATCCGCTCTTTGCCCTTGAGCATTTCGCCGATCATGGGATTTTCGCCCGAAACCGGTATCCTGCTGTCGATGAGCTCGATGACGAGATCGACCGCTTTGAGGTTCTCCTCTATCAGCTCGCGCGTCTTCTTCATATGTCCCGGGTACCAGTTTATATGCTCGATCATTTTATCAACGCTCCCTTTCAGTCATATCGCTTTTATTTTACACGAAAGCGACGGTAAAAAAAATGCATACCGCACCGGAATGCGGTATGCACCGTAAAATACTTTTTTACGCATGTTTCTTGATCTTTGCAGCTTTTCCTGTCCTGCCGCGCATGTAGTTGAGCTTAGCCCTTCTGACTTTACCGCGACCGATGACTTCGATCTTAGCTACCTTAGGCGAATGCAGAGGGAAAGTCTTCTCTACTCCGATACCCTGGCAAAGCCTTCTTACCGTAAAAGTCTCGGAGATGCCGCCGTGCTGTTTCTTGAGCACGTATCCCTCGAATACCTGGATCCTCTCTCTCTGTCCTTCGACGATCTTTACGTGTACCCTTACGGTATCACCTACTCTGAATTCAGGTATATCGTCTTTCTTGTATTCGCTCGTTACCGAATCAATAAGGTTCATTGTTATTCCTCCTTCCCGCCAAGACGTTCTTGATGCCGTGATATCCGTTGTGATATCGGCTTCGCGCCTCCGCAGTCAGAGGAACGCCCGTAATAACCATGTAAATATACCATGTTTACCGGAGCAATGCAAGCATTTAATTCTTTTTACCCTTTCTTGCGAAAACCGCCAGTGCCGCAACGGCTGCCAGTGCGATCACGGAGAACAGTATGATCGAGTTCTGATCTCCCGTGTTCGTCATCTGATAAGCAGCAGTTCCGCCGTTCGTGTTGTCGGCAACATGACCGCCGTTGTTCGGCGTATTCGGATTATTAGGGTTTACCGGCGGGTTCGGATCATCCGGATTTACAGGGTCGTTCGGTCCCGTGTAAATTATATCGTGTCCGACTGCCGGGTTTGCAGGGTTCGATTTCCTTGCGAATGCCATATGAGCCTTATTTTTCGTATAAAGCCTTACTACATGGTCACCCTTATAGCCCTTGTTGTTGAGGAACGGTTCCTCGCCGAGAGTCTTCAGGCTGCTCGGAAGCGTAACTTCTTCGAGAAGCGCTTCTTTGAACGCATACTTGCCTATGCTCTCGATCCCTTCACCGAGAGTCAGTTTCTTGAGCGTGGTTCCTTTATAAGTTCCTTCGAAGGCCGATTCGCCTATCTCCTTTACCGTGCCCGGGATCGTAAGTTCCGTCAGCCTGTGCAGGTGGAACGCCTTCTTTCCGATCTTCGTGACGGACGCAGGTATCTCGAGGTGTTTAAGTCTCGCTCCCGCGAAGGCCATGTCGTCGATCTCCGTGACTTTGTCGGGTATCTTGACTTCCGTCATCCAGATGTTCATCGAGAAAGCTCCCTGAGGTATCTTGGTGATGCTGTCCGATATTTTGAGTTTCTTTATGTTGTTCATAGAGAATGAACCCGTACCGAGCTGCGTCACGCTGTCAGGGATAGATACGTTCTCGAGCTTGTTGCCGTGGAACGCACTGTCTCCAATGCTCACGAGACCGTCTTTAAGGTCAACGGCCGTGAAGTTGTTGTACTCAAATGCCTTGTTGCCGATGCTTTTGAGATTCTTCGGAAGATCGACCGTGTTCATTCCGTTTATGGAATCTGCACTCCACTTGGTGACCTGTACTTCCTTATCAGGTATCTTGAATGCGGCATCGCCGATCTTGGTTATTTCCGCACCGTTAGGCGCTTTATCCGGCAGTACAAGGTCTTTTAAAACCTTTCTCTTGAGCTGTCCCTTTTCTGACCATCCCGTAAGCGTCGTTCCGTCCAAGCTGTAAGTGAAATCTTCATCCGTCCAACCGGTGCCGGCCAGCTTGTTGAAGATCACTTCGTGGCCCGATCCTTTAGGATAGAAAGCCTTAGTCTCTTTGAGATGCTCTTTATTCGATGTTAAAAGCTTTACTTTCGGATCCGCACCGACAAAGGCATCTTTAGGTAATTTAGCCAAAGAATTAGGTATAACCGTCGATTTTACTTTACTCTTGGCAAATGCCTCTGCACCTATTTCCGTCAGACCTTCATTCATAGTGATTTTCTCGAGTTTAGGTTCCAGCCCTTCCTGATATACCTTGAACGCTCTCTTTCCTATCGTTTTAAGGTTCTTTGGCAACTTAAGTTCGGTAAGCTGGTGATTCAGGAACGCATCATCTCCTATTGCCGCAACGGAATCCGGAAGTTTCAGCGTTTTTATGTGTGCTCCGGCAAAAGCTCGGGCCCCTATCTTTGTTACACCTTCAGGTATTACTACATCATCTATAGCCGTCATCGTAAAGCAGGCATTCGATATCTCAGTCAAAGACGGAGACAACGCCACGGTCTTAAGTTCAGCGCAGTTCGCAAACGCTCCGCCGTCAAGCTTGGTAACACTTTCCGGAAGAACGAGGGACTTTATCGATGTGCGCTGGAAGGCTCCGCTTCCTATTTCCTTACACGTTTCAGGTATGCTTATTTCCGTTATCGGATTTGCCTGGAATGCAAATGCTCCGATCGTCTGCAGGTTCTGAGGCAGTTTTACGGATTTAGGAAGATAGATCTTATCAGCGCTTTCTTTAAGGCCGAAAGTTCCGAGGTCGGCACCTGCAGCTCCCGGTCCTATCGCTGTGATGTCGGTACCTTTAGGTCCCTTATCAGGAAGGATGAGGTCAGGATTTTTCTTTATTTTTTCCTTACCCGAGTCGCTGAGTCCTGTTATTGTCGTGCCGTTCTCATCATACGTGAAGTCATCGATGCCCCAAGGTTTTTCCTCGACAGGCATGTCTCCGACGATGAGTTTCTGCACGTTCGATTTACCGTTTCCTACGTGATCGAGGAAGGTACCGCTTTCATCCGCCTTGTAAACATATACTATGCCGCCCTTTTTCTCTGCAGGCGTTCCCGATGTGACGGGTTCTTTACCGTTATTCTGGAAAAATGCAAACTTTGCCATTTTCTCGGTGTTGACCGGCAACTGTACGGATTCTATTTTGTTCACACCGAAAGCCATATTGTCGATATCGAGTTCGAAGTCGACCTTATCCGGGAATTCAAACGTCGTTATGTTGTTCCTGGCAAATGACTGGCTCGTTATAAACATCGTCGTCTTAGGGAACTTGACATACGTAAGCTTGTTCGAGCTGAATGCGCTGCCGCCTATATAGATCACGCCTTCAGGAAGCGTAAGCGATTTTATCTCATTGCCGCTGAATGAATTTGCACCTATGAAGAAGTCTCCCCTCTCTTTGAGTGTGCTGTTCCACTTCCCGTCATAAGGAGCTTTAACATTTTCAGGGAATGTAACGCTCTGTATGCCGAGTTTTGAGAAAGCGCCGGTTCCTACTCCCTGTACCTTTTTACCGGAAGGATCGTTGCTCGGAATAACGAGGTTCTTATTTACCTTAAGCTTTTCTTTTCCTGAATCGCTGAGACCTTTTACTACCCAAGCGTCAACTACGATCTTATCGGTCGTGTTTGTGGCACGATAGACATCAAAGTTCTGCGTGTCGTATACGAAGTCGTCGGCCGTCCACTCACCGTCATTTTTAAATATATACCTGTGCATTCCGGCGTTGTCTGGGAAGTTCTTTTTATCTTCGTACTGAGACTTTTTCTGGACGTATATCTTGGTCTCTACCGGAGTCGCTCCGCCGGAATACTGCTTAACGAACGCATTTTTGTCTACCTTTGTCACCGATTTAGGCAGATTTACCTCGGCGACGATCTTGTTCCTGAATGCATATGAACCTATCGTTTCGAGTCCTTCGCTAAGTTCGAGAGTTGACGGATCGGTCAGCTTCTCCTTAGTAGAGAACGCAAATCTTCCTATGCTCTTTACCGATCCCGGTATCTTGATGTGAGTTATGTTGTTCCCCGCAAAAGCGTTGTTTCCGATCGCCGTTATGTTTTCAGGTATCTCTACCTTTTTAAGGTTGGCCATCCAATTTTTGCCGTCGCTGCAACCGAATGCACCGTCAGGTATCTCGGTCATCGCCTTCGACAGACTGATCCTGCAAAGATCCGGGTTAGTAGCAAAAGCGCCCTGTCCGAGCTTTGTCAGAGTATCAGGCAGGATCACGCTCGACAGGTTATTACCCTGGAATGCGGCTTTGCCGATCTCTTTTACATCAGTAGGTATGGATGCCTCACTGAGCTTATTGTTCCTGAAAGCAAAGTCGCCTATTTTATCCACGCCGTTCGGCAGAAGGACGCTGTCAAATCCCTTCTCATCCGCGAACAGGCCGTACTCGCTTGTGGCAGGCGCCGCAGCTATCTCCGTTACGAGCATATTGTTAGGTGCAAAATCAGGAATGACGAGATTTCTGTTCGTCTCTCTCTTTGCCTTACCGCTTTCGCTGAGTCCCGTAACGATCGTACCGTCATATGTGAAGTCAGCCTTTGTCCAGCGATCGGTATCCGGGTTCTGGGTAGCCGGAGTACCGTCATTGACCACCAGCTTCTGATGCCACGAATGCTGTGATGCCGTAGGTCTGTTTATGTCGTGTATCCTTTGCTTATATGCGAGTTCCGGATTGTCAGTGTACATGTAAACGACGCCGCCCTGCGTTTTTACCTTGTCCGGGGCATTGTCAGGTACGGGTTCCATTCCCGGGTTAAAGTCAAATACGTCTTTATTTACTACTTCCGTAAAATCCGGCAACCTTACCGATTTTATATTGTTGTCTGAAAATACCCAACCGTGCATTTCCAGCTGGAAGTCACACGTGTTCGGGAAGTTGATCTTGCTTATCTTATTCCTCGCGAACGCCTGTGTTTCTATCCACCAGATCGTTCTCGGCAGAGTGACCGTCGTTATTTTATTGTTCATAAAAGCGTTCGGTAAAACCGCTATGACGCCGGCCGGCAGATTCACATTTGTTATCTCGTTACTCGCGAACGCCTCGTCCGCAATTACAAAATTGCCTCGCTTGCTTACCCTGTGTGTCACAGTATCGTCATAAGGCACCTGCATCCCCGAAGGGAACTTTACCGAAGTAATGCCCTGCCCCTTGAATGCCGCCTTGCCTACCGCAACGATCGTGTTACCGTCCGTATCCTCAGCCGGGATGACGAGATCTTTATTGGTTTTTATCTTCTCTTTACCCGCTTCAGAGAAGCCTGTAACGGCTCTTCCCTTAAGGGTGAACTGCCTGCTGTAGTCGCATCCGTAAAGGAGCTTCTCATAATCGCCGTATGTAAAGTCAGACGGCTCCCACTCAGATGAGGATCGGGTCCCTCCCAACTTATTTTCTTCTTTCGATGTCTCCGCTGCAGCGGCAGACTGCTCTCCGGTGACATCTGTCGATGCCGCCTTTTCTTTCGAAGCGTTTTCTGTTACTTTATCCGCATCCTGCTTCTCGGCAGCGGATGTGTTATCGATACCCGTGACAGTCGCATCTGTCGACGCAAACACGCTGAAGGAGAAAGATATCACCATCAGCAACGATATCGTAACCGCAACGATTCGCTTAATGTGCATTTTTTGCCCTCCTTTTTAATCAAACATACACCGTTCGTCAGTAAAGATTTTTTACCAAGTGTGCAACCTAATTCTAACAAGAAACCGCCATATTCTTACATTGAATTTATACATTGTGCGCGTGGTAATATAGCTTTTTCCTATATGTTTTCTTAGTGTTTTCGGTTGTTTTAATGATTTGTATTTGTAATAATAAGCGCATGGGTAAGGACAGAAGAAAAATATTAATAGTTTCGGCGATCGCGATCGCCCTGATTTTAGGCCTTTCTTCATGCGGTCTTTCGGACAAAAAGTCCGAAGATTCGGGAGGGTGCGGTACTTCCGTTTCGGAAAAATCGCAGGGCAAGTATCAGAAAGAAGAGCTTAAATTGGATGAAGCCGAGAAGGAAGCATGCAGGAGCAAGGTCTCCGATGCGGCACGTTACCTTTTCCTCTTCTCCGCTGAAAAAGGAGAGGCTGCAAAGACAGAACCTCCGCTTTCGAAGGATGCACCTGCGGATCCGACCAAGTCGGTCAAAAAGAACGGCAAGGTCTGGGTGCCGCCGGTATATAAGACCGTACACCACGATGCGATATACGAAACCAGGCAGGGAGAGCGCAAAGTCTGGATATGTGACGGGGACGGCAAGACGCATCCATGCGGCCGGAAATTCTATTCACTGAATGCCTGGGGCGATCACAAAGCGGCAAACGGCGGATGAGCGGGCTGCCACAAGTTCTGCCATACCGAAATGGAGCCGTTCCCTGAAACCGTTCTTGTACAGGCAGCGTGGGACGAGCAGGTGCTCGTCAAGCAGGGCTATTGGAAGAAAGCCTAGCAACGAAAATCTTAATAATGAAAACCTAAACAACGAAAAAATCGAGGTCAGCTGATCAGCCGGCCTCGATATTTTTTATTATTCCGTATTAAACCATTCGGGTATCAGACTGTTCGGTATCAGAACCTGTCCACGTGCCTTACGAACGCCTCGGCGAACTTCCTCAGGACCGCCCTCGTCCTGTCCGACACCTTTCCGTTCTCATCGAACGACTTCGTGATGTTCCCGAGATATGTCTCAGGTTGCTGGAGCGGTATCATGTTGAGGCAGATCATCGGCTGGCGGATCGCCATATTAGCGCCCATACCTCCCATTCCTCCCGGTGAAGCGCTCAGTATACCGACCGGTTTTCCCGCCCATTTATTCGCACCGTACGGGCGCGACCCGACATCGAGCGCGTTCTTGAGACAGGCGGGCATCGACCTGTTGTACTCGGGCGTTGCTATGATAAAACCGTCTTTTTCCGCTATTTTCTCTCTGAATTCAGCATATTCCTTCGGCGGTTTTTCCCCGTCGATATCCTCGTTATACATAGGCAGATCTTTTATCGACACGAACTCGACCGAATAGTCCTCAGGGAGCTCCTCTGCCACAACTTCCGCCAGCTTGCGGTTGTAAGAATCTTTTCTCAGCGATCCTACGATGATTCCTATCTTCTTCATTTCATTTCTCCTCAGTCGCCTATTAAAAGCATTTCAAACATTTTCACCTTAATTATAGCAAAGGGCTTTCACATAGCAATAATAGTTATTTTTATATCTTTTCAAGGGATGCGCGCCTTTACTGCGCCCCTAAAAGAACGGTTTTTTGGTCCCGTGCACTAGAAAAGGAGGACCGTCCTTTTATCGGAAGATCCCCCTAAAAAATATTTTTACGCCGTCGCACCGCCGCAGCTCGATCCCTGCCCCGCCGTGCACGCGTAGCAGTGTTTTGCAAAGGCTATGTGCCTTTTGCGCGGCGGCTTGCCTTCAAGGTCGAATATCGTCTCGCCGCTGTCTATCGTCATATCGATCGCCTGGTTGAAATCGCAGTCGTAGAGCCGTCCGTCCCAGCCTATCGAAAGCTGGAAGCGGCACATCATGTTCTCGACAGCACATTGATTGAGCGCACCGTAGAGCGTCTCCATGTAGGACTCGAGATTTCCGCTCCTCTCGAGAAAATCACCGAACCGCCCGATCGGGTTGTTCGCGATGGCAAAAAGGTTATCGAAAACTATCCCGAATTCCTTATAGAGTTTCTCTTTGAACTCGCTTTCGATGTTGCTCTGCGCCGACGGTAAAAAGGCCCCGAGCGGGTTGTACACGACGTTGAGGACGAGGTCTCCGCCTTTGCCGTAGCCGAGGTCGTTCAGCATTTTTATCGCGTGTATCGCCGGAGCGAACGTCCCCTTTCCGCGTTGCTTTTCCATATTTTTTTCTTTGTAATACGGGAGCGAGCAGAAGACCTCGACTCCGTATTTCGCGAAAAGCTCCGGTATGTCTTCGTATCCCTCTTCGGTCAGTATCGCAAGATTCGTCCTTACGATGACCTTGTCTGCGATCTTCGCCGATTCTTCGAGGAACCACCTGAAATCCGGATTCATTTCCGGGGCGCCTCCCGTTATGTCCATCGTCGAGAATCCCTGATCTTTGAATACATGCAGGGCACTTTCCATAACGCTGCGCGGCATTATCTCTTCCCTTGCGGGGCCGCATTCGAGGTGGCAGTGCTTACACGCCAGATTGCACAGCCGTCCGACGTTCACCTGCATGATATCCTGCCTGTCGGCAGTATTCCTGAAATTATCGTTTTCGATGCAGCTCTCGAAATCCGGGACGGACTTTATGTCGTCCAGCCTTTTTATGTCGTTCATTTCTTCACCCGATCACATTTCCAGTCTGTCTACGGTGTTCTTCATATGAAGACCGTGTACGAGCGTAGCTCCGCCCCTGATAGCCGCCGCGACGTGGATCGCTTCCGTCATCTGCTCCTCGTCTACGCCTTTTGAAAGACACGACTGGGTGTATGAATCTATGCAGTAAGGGCACTGCAGAGCCGATGCGACTGCAAGCGCAATAAGCGATTTCTCCCTCTCGGTAAGAGCACCTTCCGCAAATACCGTTCCGTAATATCCCATGAATTTGTTCCACATCTCGGGAGCTTCTTCTCCCATGCTTCCGAATCTCTTCAGATCTTCGGGGTTGTAATAAGTTTCCATAGAGGCTCCTTCAATTTTTTACATCAGCGCGCGTCGCGATATTGCGCCGCGATCTTATCGATATCGACACCGTCAAGATACTGCTTTCTCAGGCGGTACATCTTATACATCGTCCTCCACGGACCGCCCTTTCGAAAGCGCCTGTCGGATGTCGAGATCCTGTCCTTCGTCATTCCTATCCGCTCTCCCGCGCCGGTCATATTTATCGACAGCTGAAGATCCTCCATGACGGGGATGTTCGGGAAAGCGCCGATATCAAAGAAAGTCTGCCTTTTTATAAATATCCCCTGGTCGCCGAACGCGATGTTTTTACGCCTTACCCTCCTGTTTGAGAGCTTCTCGCATATCTTCATTTTTACGCTCTTCGAGTTAAAGCTTATGCCGAAGCATCCCCATTTATGCTTTCGAAGCACGTGTCTCATCTGGTCGAGCGCGTCGTCCGGCAGGAAGCTGTCGCTGTGCAGGAAAAGCAGGTTGTCTCCGTGAGATATCCTCGCGCCGAGGTTGAGCTGCGTCCCGCGTCCGCGGCTTCCGCTCGCCACGAAAAAGCCGGCCTCTTTTATCATGTCGACGGTCCTGTCCGTGCTTCCGCCGTCGGAGAAAATTATCTCCGCCGCGCCTCTGAATTTTTCCAGCGATATAAGGAACGGCGCAAGCGACCTTTCTTCGTTGTATACGGGTATTATTATGGAGAATTCCATTTGCTTTTCCTCCCGACTGTGTTGGCCTTTATTTGAACTTTCTTATGCTGCGGCTTATCAGTGACGACACGCCCGCCTTCGGGTCCTCTCTTATCCCGAGTATCTCCGGCAGGACGTGTTTTACGTCGGAAAAGCCGTTCTTTCTGAACATATACGTGCATGACGCGCAGTATGAATACATAGCCGTTTCTTTTGCCGCAGCTTTTTCTGAAAATCCATGCGATATCTCAGGCTCCGCACCCGACGCACAGCCGCCGAGACCGCAGCATTGGATGTCGGGGAATCCGTTCTCAGGTTCGCACGGTAAAAACTTCGAGATACCGTCCATGAAGATCTTTTCTTCCCGATCGGGACACGGATAAAAGAAGTCAAATCCGGCTCCTTCGAGCATATGCCCTTCGCCGAGCTCCGCGAGCTTTGAGTATATGTCGGTCACCTTCAGATCGATCTTATCCCGCATAAAATAGTAGCAGTTGGCGCAGCACGTGACGATCTCCCGGGCTCCGCTGCTCAAAAGCTTCTCTTCTATCGACTTGATCCCGTCAAGCGCTTCATCGGCAAGTCCTATTTCATATATCGGTTTGCGGCAGCATTCATATACCACTCCGATATCGTGAGCCGCCGCTATCGCCTCTAGCTTTTTCATGGATGCAGGGTACATACCCGCGAAATTGCAGCCCGGGAAAAAGACGCACCTTTCCCCCGCCGTCTTCATATTTGAGAATTTATAGTTTTCCTTTTCGAAAATGAGCGTCTTGAATTTCTTCCTTATGTCACGCCCGCCTTCAGGTGTGCCGGTATTTCTCAGCCTCGCGATGAGCGCGATCTCCGCTCCGTCGATATCCTTCGGACATACCGCCTTGCATTTTCCGCACATGAAACATGAATATGCGAGTTCGGGTCTCGCCTCAAATCCGCTCAGATCGATGCCGTATTTTGAAAGAAAATCGCAGTTTTTCGTACAGGTCCCGCACGAGATGCATCGGTGTGAGAGATCCATAGCAGGCTTCGGGAATACGCTTTTTATGAAAACCTTTGTGTTCTCTTCAGGAGCTTCGATGTCACGGGACCGTTCGCCGAAAAGTCTTCTTCCCAGTCTCGCGAGATCATCCTCCGTGTCGATATCCGTAAGTACGCGCCCGTACTCCGGGGACAGCCCTTCCTCTTCCAGGAAAGCGAACAGTTCCTCGGCGTCGTAATATTTACCTTCGGAGAATTTTTTCAGCACTCCATTTGCAGATGCCGAAAGTCCCAAAGCGCCGTATCCGCCGTCATCCGTCCTGCAGATAACGGCATCACAGGCGCATGTGCCGTCGGTCGTTTCAGCGCTGCCGTCGGCCGTTTCGGTGTCGCCTTTAAGGCGGTCAAAGATCTCACCGAAAAGCGATACCGATATCTCCGGGATATCCGTCCCTATAAGTATCGCAGCCCGGTATCCCTTCGAAAAAACATCGGAAAAAGCGTTCGCCATCCTCTCGGCAAGGTCTTTTCCCCGTTGTGCGACGAACTCCGCTTCCTCAGGCTCCCCGAAGATCCCGTGAAGTTCAGCCGGATCTCCCTCAAGTGCATAGAACACGAAAAGATCCGCCCCCGCCCCGAGACATTCCCCGTATATGTCGCGCAGGAAACATTCGTGCATATCGGCGCACTGCTCAGGCGAGAGGAACGGCATCATCCTCGTCTTCGTTTTACCGGGGACGGGCACCCTCGTAAACATTATTAAAGCGTTTTTATCATTCGGTCTTTTCGTCATCGTCCAAATACTTTTTCTTGATATATATTCCCGCGATCACTGCGGCCGCCGCTATCGCGCTTGCTATTATCGCGTATTTCATTCCGTTTGTTTTATCGGTAAAACCGGCTGTTGCCAGGGTAAAAACTGCTACGCCCGGCAGCATAAAAACGGCCGTGCACACCGAATACGTAGACATTTTTACGTCGGTGATCCCGTACGCGAAGTTCTGAAGGTTGAACGGAAAGATCGGGATAAGCCTCGTTATCATCAGAAGGAAAACGTAGTTGTTTTCGTTGCCCGAAAAGAGCAGCCTGTTCAAAGTTTTGTTTTTCTCCAGAAGCGGTTTTACCCCGTCTTTTAGGAAAAACTTCCCCACATAGAAAGAGAGGATAGCGCCGAGAGTGGCTCCGGCGAGGCAGGCTATTATCGCCGTGATCGGGTCGAAAAGTATACCGGCGACGACAGCAAAAGTCACGCCCGGTACCGCCAGGACAGAGCACGCAAAAGCCGTGCCGAGAACGTATATCACGACAGCCTCAAAATAATGCGTTGCGACCTTGCCGCGCAGCTGTTCTATGTTGTCCCTGCTCGACAGATATGCGGTCCAGCCGTACCTGTGGTTCAGGATGAGGATGACCGCGGCGAGGATCACGAATATCGCTATTTTTATGTTCTTTCCGTTTTTCATCGTATCAAAAATAAGCGCGGGGAAATATGCGGATATAAAGTATCTCTATACATTCTTTCATATTTCCCCGGCGTTTCAAATAGAGTTTTGTTATCCCTATTCCCTGTTATATGCATTTTACCGATAGGCGCACACCCCTGCAGCCTGTTATGCACGCGGGTGGGTCCTGTTGAATACGTCTTTTATCCTGATATTTGTGACGGCGAGATATGCGATGCCGACCGACATGTCCTCGAAGCCCATGAGTTCCTGGAGCGTCTTGAGATCTCCGCCGTTCTGGAGGATGTGGACAGCGAAGCTGTTTCGGAGGATCTGAGGTGTCATCCTGTCTTTTTCGCCGATCTTATCTCCGTACTCCTTCAGTATTTTCCATATGCCCTGTCTCGTGAGCGGCTCACCGCGGAAATTTATGAAGACATAATCGTCCGCCTCGGGATCCGATCCTTTGAGCGCCGCATAAGCCTTCTCAATGTAGTTCTTCAAGGCATCGTGGGCATAACTTCCGATCGGCACGACCCTGCTTTCGCCCTCGGCATCCTTGCAGGTGACGAAATTCATCTTGAGGTTCATATCCGAGAATTTGAGCCTGACGACTTCCGTGACGCGGACGCCCGTCCCGTACATGAACTCGAGGAGCGCCCTGTCCCTCAGGCCCTTGAACGAATCGTCCGGCGTCTCCATGAGCGCGAACACCTCCTCGACGCTGAGAAAATCGATCTCGCGCTTGTCGCTCTTCGCCGCTTTTATTTTATCGAATGGGTTGTCATCCCTTTTACCGTTCATTTTTTCATACGCGTAGTACGACCGGAGCGACGAGATCTTCCGATTTATCGTCGCCTTAGATCTGCCCGATTTATTGAGCGACAGGATGTACGAGATCGCGTCGTTTTCAAGGCAATCGGAAAGGCTCTGCTCGCCTCGCTCCTTCAGGTACTCCTCGAAAGCTTCGATATCCCTGCCGTATGCGAGCAGCGTGTTCGGAGATTTTTTACACGTGTATTTGAGATAATCCATAAAATCCTGCATCGATCTCATCTCCCTCCTATATCTCGTTTTTCATACTCGCGTAGAGGATCGCGATTATCGTCTTTGCGTCCGAGATCTCGTTGTTCATCACCATATCCACGAGCTCATCGGCCGTAAATTCCTTTATGTCTATGTCCTCCGTCTCGTCGAGGTCCCTCTCGCCGCAGGTCAGCCCCTTGCAGATGTAAATATGGAGCACCTCGTCGGAATATCCGAAAGAGGTGTTGAAACTTATAAGGTGACGAACGTCGCTCGCCGAATATCCCGTCTCCTCGCGGAGCTCGCGCCTCGCTGTCTCGAGCGGATCTTCGCCCTCCTCGCATTTGCCCGCGGGGATCTCGAGCGCGACACTGTCGATCGGCTTTCTGTACTGCTCCTCCATTATGATCTTTCCGTCGTCTTTGACGGCGAGCATAACGGCGCCTCCGCAGTGTTCCAAAACGTCCCTTTCGCTTATTTTGCCGGATACCGCCTCGATCGTGTGCTTTCTGATCTTAAAGATCGGGCCTTCGTATACGATGCGGCTGTCGATCGTCTTTTCCTTAAAAGCCATGGTGCCTCCGAGATAGATTTACGATAAAAATTATTTTACGACTTGATTTTATCAGCTTTGCCCGCGCAAATAAAGGCGGGATGTCGATTTATTTCATCGCCGGTTAAAAACGCAGTCTTTCGGGATAAAAAGGGTCACCTTCATTATAAAAATGCAGTCTTTCAAAAGGAAAAAGCGGGCCTATGCCCGCCTTCTCCCGTGTGCTGTTCCGTCTTGTTTCGATACATTTCCTATTGGGCTGTATCCCTTGGCCCTGTAAAAATGATACCCTCTTATTTTCTCCCCTTCAGTACCGTTTCATCTTCTCGCCTTCGGTACCGTTTCGGTCGGCCGCAGCCTTCGGCGCTGTTACCTCGTTTCACGCCTGACCGCCGCCGTCAGTATATCCCCAGATTTTTCGCAAGATAAAAAACGAACCTCTGCTTCCACCGTTTCCAAGTGTTCTCATGCGCGAGATCGCTGTACGTGCTTCCCCTGTTGACTATGCTGTTCAAAACGCCCGCCCTGTATTCCTTCGGTATCTCGAGGAGCGCCTGCTTTATGGCATTGAGCCTCAGCCTGTACATCTCCGCCGCTTTGATCTCTGCCGGCGTGCCGTCCTGATACGCGTTGCCTCCGGTGCCGTCGCGCACGATCATCCCCGACATCCTGTTCAGCTCGCTCTCCATCCTCCCCATGTCGCGAACTATCCAGATGCACTGATGATATACTTCCCTCGGCAGCACGAATTCCTTATCGTGAACTATCTGATACTCCTTCATCTCTCGTTTCCCCCGTATGTCCGGTCTGTAAAATGAAGGATATACGCAATGCATCGGCAAGTAAATAGGGTCAGGCCTTTTGGATACTGTTTTGCTTAAAAAAGTGATTCCGAAAAAAACGGAAACTCTGCATGTAAAAAGGGGACCTTTCGGTCCCCGAAAACACCTTTTGTCATGCCCGGCTAAAATCAATCATCGACCGTCTCAGGCTCGATGACCGCCTCCATGAGGTTTGCAGTGTCCGCATCTATCTCCTGGATTATGTTGTTTATCTTTATGAGCTGTTCCTGCGAAAGTTCCTTGCCGGCAGCGATGTTCGCGTTGTCGAGAGCGCCGCCTATGTTTTCCTTTATGTGCCAGATCTTTTTCTTCATGTTTTCGAGCTGTTCTTCGCCGATGCCGTCGTCGAACGCATCGTTCTGAGGCGCTGTGTTTTCAGGCGCGCCATTTACGGGAGCGTCCTGATAATGCGCCTCTTTTGCAGGCATACCCTTCGAAGGCGCCGCAGCTTCGGCGTGTTTTACGGTGCCGCCCGATTGCTTCACGGTGTCGGAGACGTATTCGCCTTCCCTGATTTTTATCGGCTCGTTCCCCGATGTCTGCCTATACGCTTTTCCTCCCGCCTGAAGGTCGAACTCCGAAGTGCCGTTTACGACTATAGGCGATATCCCCTTGGTTTTACCGAGGTATTCGGCAAAGTCGCGTTTCGCATCGTCTTCTCCGTGAACGAGGAAAACGGTCGGATCGGTCTCGAACGAAGATATCCAGTCGACGAGGCCGTCCCTGTCGGCGTGGCCCGAGAATCCTTCGAGGTTCACGATCTCGGCTTTTACCGCGATCTGCTCACCGAAGAGAGTTACCATGTCGGCGCCCTCGATAAGCTTTCTTCCGAGGGTGTTCTCCGCCTGATAGCCGACGAAGATGATCGTCGATTTCGGGTTCCAGAGGTTGTGCTTAAGGTGGTGCCTGATGCGGCCGGCTTCGCACATCCCGCTCGCTGAAATGATGATCTTCGGCGACTTATCGAAGTTGAGGCGCTGTGACTCCTCCGTCGTCTTCGTGAATTTCAGATTCGCGAATTCGAGAGGGTGGTCGCCGTTTTTGATGTACTCTTTAGCTTCGTCGTCGAAGACGGATGTGTTCTCCTTGAAGACTTCCGTCGCCCTGTTCGCCATCGGGCTGTCGATATAGACGTTTATGTTTTTCAGCTTCTCGTATATTTCCGGATTGTTGTCGTAGAATTTGTTGAACTCAAAGATGAGCTCCTGCGTCCTGCCTACGGCGAACGAAGGGATGACGACCGTGCCGCCTCTCTCGACCGTCCTAAGGACGGCATCGAGAAGGCCGGAGACGCTGAGCGAATTTTCCGGGTGGAGCCTGTTGCCGTATGTACTTTCCATGATGACGTAATTCGCTTTTTTTATCGCCGTCCTGTCCCTTAGTATAGGTCTGTTTTTTACACCGAGGTCGCCCGAGAACACGACTTTCGTCTCGATGTCTCCCTCTTTTACCCATATCTCCGTTATGGCCGAACCGAGAATGTGGCCGGCGTCGTTGAAGCATATCCTCATCTCGTCGTTTATGTCGATGAGCTGCTCGTAGAGGACAGGCGCGATGAGCGCGAGAGACGCCTCCGCATCGGCCTCCGTGTAGAGCGGTTCTATAAGTTTGCCGCCGGACCTCTGAGCCTTCCTGTTCTTCCATTCGGCTTCCTTTTCGTGTATGTACGCACTGTCCCTCAGCATTATCGGGAGCAGATCGGCCGTCTGCTTCGTGCAGTAGATCTTACCCGTGAAACCGCGCTTTACCAAAAGCGGTATCCTGCCGCAGTGGTCTATGTGGGCGTGGCTCAAAATGAGCGCCTCTATTTCGGCGGGGTCGAACGGGAACTCCTCGTAGTTCATCTTGTCCTGTTCTTTGCCGCCCTGATATTGTCCGCAGTCCAAAAGGATCTTGTGCCTCTCCGTAAAAAGCATGTGGCACGATCCCGTAACACCTGTCGTTGCTCCGCAAAATCTTACCTTCATAAAAATCTCCTTTTTCGGGGCATCACTGTCCCATGTCCCTTCCCTTTACATCAAATAGCTTTTTCTTGCATTCCTTTCGGGCTCGCCGTGGAAGTCCGATCCTCCCGTGACGATCAGCCCGTTCGCGACGGCGCAGTCCCTGAGCTCTATCGCTTCTGTCATCGATACAGAAGGGTGGAAGCACTCTATGCCGTCGATACCCTCTTTCATAAGTTCTTTTATTATCTTTGCGAGGCGGATCCTGAAGGCGTCCTTGTCTTCGTCCGCTTTTCGCGTCTCGAACGGGTGTGCGAACACCGCAAATCCGCCCGCGTTGTGGATCATGTCGATCGCCTTCGCGGTCGGGACGAGCGTCTTCTTGAGCTCCCATATTTCCGGCTCCGAGAAAAGCGTCTCGAACACCGCGGGGATGCTTTCAGCATATCCCTTTTTTACGAGAACGTCGGCGAACGTCTTTTTGCCGACGAACCTCAGGCCGCCGCACTCGAAAAGATCGTCGATCGTTATGTCGTAACCCATGTCGTGAAGGACGGCGAGGAGCCTGTCGTTCCTTTTCGCCCTTCTCATCATCATGTCCGCGATACCCGCATGAAGGACTTCGTTGTCCGTGTCTATCCCGTACCCGAGGATATGTATCTCGTCTCCGAACACATCTTTGGACGACACTTCGATCCCCGGAACTATAGTGATCCTCTTGTTCTTCGCGTACTCGGTCGCGACCTTCGATCCGTCCACCCCGTCGTGATCCGTGATCGCGATGATCTCGTAGCCGTTATCGTTATACCTGTCGACGATCTCCTCCGGCGAAAAATCGCCGTCCGAATAATATGTGTGGATGTGATAGTCAAAATCTATCATTTTGAACGCCCCCGTCCGGCATCATCAATTCATCAGTTCGTTAGTTCATCGATCCATAGTCCGCTAGTTCAAAGGGCCCGTAAGATAGCTGACATACGGCAGACCTCTGTACTTCTGGTCGTAGTCGAGTCCGTACCCCACGATAAAAAGGTCGTCGACTTCGAATCCGGTGTAATCGGCCTTGACATCCGCCTTCCTGCGCGACGGCTTGTCGAGCATCGTGCAGATCTTGAGCGACTTCGGGTTCCTCTCCGAAAGTTTTTCGACTATGTACGCCAGCGTCGTGCCCGTGTCGATGATGTCCTCGACTATCAGGATATTCTTGTCGTAGAGGTTCGCATCGACGTCCATCTTGATCGTGACGCACCCCGAGCTGCTCGACGCCGAACCGTAGCTGCTCGCGCATATGAACTCGATCTTCGTGTCGAGATTTATATTCTTGATAAGGTCGGACATCCAGATGACTCCGCCCTTGAGCGTGCAGATCACGTACAGCTCTTCGCCCTCAAAATCCTTGGTTATCTGCTTTCCCAGCTGCTTCGCCCTCTTCAGGATGTCGTTTTGCGTAAAAAGTATCTCTCCTACCGTATCGCCGTCCTTCTTTGCGATCTCCTCGGCCGTGGCTTTTACGCCTTTTGCAGGTTTCTCCGCCATGTGTTTTTTCCTCCCTAAAATCTTTTATTCTCCGCCGATCGCCTATTCGATCGTTTTTTCTATTTCCTCTAAAAGTTCCTCGACCCCGCTCCGCTTCAGCGCCGACGTCACGACGATCACATCGTCCTTTCCCATGCCGAGCGTTTTTCTGATCTCGGCAAGGCGCCGGCTCTTCTCATTGCCGGAGACCTTATCGCCCTTCGTCGCCACGACGAGCCCGTCGAGCCCGTGGTACTTGAGATACTCGTACATCTGAAAGTCCTGAGCAGAAGGCTTGTGACGTATGTCGACGAGCTGTATCACCCTGCGAAGGTCCTCCCTCTGCTCGATGTACCCTTCGATCATCTTTCCCCATTTTTCCGATTCCGACCGCGACAGCCTGGCGTATCCGTATCCGGGGAGGTCGACTATCCTGAATGAGTCATTCACTCGGTAAAAGTTGATAGTCCTCGTCTTTCCGGGATTCGCCGCCGTCCTCGCGAGGTTCTTTCGCCCCGTCAGAAGGTTGAGAAGCGACGATTTGCCGACGTTCGATCTTCCGGCGAGCGCTATTTCGGGGACGCCCCCTTCGGGATACTGTTCCGGCTTTACCGCGACAGCTTCAAGTTCGGATCTTATTATCCTCATGATTCACCCTTTTCTCAATTATTTAATGATTGATTATATCACTTCTTACATGCTCTGACAAAATATGTATGCGGTCCCGGGGCGGTACTTTCGCGCATAAAGCGCACATAATAAAAGATCCGGGCGCAGCCGATCTGCACCCGGACATCATATTTACGCCGCCTAAGCGATTTTCTTTTTCTTGGCCGTCTTGCTTTCGGCCTTTTCTTCCGATTTGACCTCGGAAGCGTTTTTTACATACTCCGGCTCTCCGCCCGTCTCGACCATATCCTTCGTCACGATGCACTTTTCGATTCCCTCTTTCGAAGGCGTCTCGTACATCACGTCGAGCATGAGCTTCTCGAATATGCCCCTGAGACCTCTGGCGCCCGTGTTGAGCGCGAGCGCCTTCTCGGCTATCGCCTTAAGGGCCGCCTCTTCCACCTCGAGTTCGACGCCGTCCATCTCGAGCAGCGTCTGATACTGGCGAAGTATCGAGTCCTTCGGTTCTCTGATTATCCTTATCAGGGCTTCCTCACTGAGCTCCGAAAGCGGTACGAGGACCGGCAGTCTTCCTACGAATTCCGGTATGAGACCGAATGTCGTCAGGTCCTCCGGCTCTACCTTGTTCAGTATATCCGGGTCGTCGATGTCGACCGTCTCCGTTTCGGAATTGAAGCCGATTATCTTCTTTCCGAGCCTCGTCTTGATGACATCTTTGAGCTGCGTAAAAGCACCGCCGCAGATGAACAGGACTTCGCTCGTGTCGAACTGGATGAATTCGTCCATCGGGTGCTTTCTTCCCATATGAGGCGGCACGTTCGAAACGGTGCCTTCCATCATCTTGAGGAGCGCCTGCTGAACGCCTTCTCCGCTTACGTCTCTCGTTATCGACTTGTTGCCGCGCGTGAGCGCTATCTTGTCTATCTCGTCTATATAGACGATGCCCTTCTGGGCCCTTTCGAGGTCGCCGTCAGCCGCCTGATACAGACTGAAGAGTATGCTCTCGACGTCGTCGCCGACATATCCCGCTTCCGTCATCGACGTGGCGTCCGCTATCGCGAACGGAACGTTCAGTATCTTCGCGAGCGTCTGCGCAAGAAGTGTCTTGCCGCTGCCCGTAGGTCCGAACATCAGTATGTTGCTCTTCTTGAGCTCGACAGCCTCCGCCTTCTCCTCGAGGCTGTTCTCCCTGTGTATTATTCTTTTATAGTGGTTGTAAACCGCCACCGAAAGCGCTTTTTTCGCATAATCCTGCTCAATAACGTATTCCGACAGCTTCGCATATATCTCTTCCGGTTTGAGCAGCGTTATCTTCTGCTCGCTTTTTATCGGTTCCTGTTCATCGAGGTCTATGAGCTGTGCACACGTGTCGATGCACTCATCGCAGATGTATACGCCCTTTCCGACAATCATCTGCCTGACCTCGGATTGCGATTTCCCGCAAAAGGAACACCTTATTTCGTGGTCGTTCCCGCCGTTTTGTCCGTCCATCTCATTCCCCTTTCTAAAAATTTTGTTCTATTTCGTTACCATTACCTTATCGATAAGGCCGTATTTCCTCGCTTCCTCCGCAGTCATAAAATTGTCGCGGTCCGTGTCGCGCTGTATCGTCTTGATTTGTTTTCCGGTGTTCTTTGCCAGTATCGAATCAATCATCGATTTCATCTTCATCATTCTTTTCGTGTGAATCTCGATATCTACAGCCTGCCCCTGTGTCCCGCCGAGCGGCTGATGTATCATTATTTCCGAATGAGGAAGAGCGAATCTCTTGCCCTTGGCTCCCGCCGAAAGAAGGACCGCCGCCATACTGTCCGCCATGCCTACGCATATCGTCGCGATGTCCGGCTTCACACAGTTCATTGTATCATAGATGGCCATGCCTGCCGTTATCAGGCCTCCCGGCGAATTGATATACATGTTTATATCCTTCTTCGGGTCCTCCGCTTCGAGGAAAAGGAGCTGCGCGACCACGACGCTCGCGAGATGTTCGTCGATTTCCTGGTCGATAAAAATTATCCTGTCCTTCATGAGCCTCGAATAAATGTCGTAGGACCTCTCTCCGGCTGCAGTCTGTTCAATTACATAAGGTACCAAACTCATAATTATCCCCCTTTACATATCAGCGGTATACGGGAACATCCCGCATACCGCCTCCAATTAACGTTCGATCCGACCGGCGTCCCTGCGGTCACTGTCTATGTAACAGTTTACTTCTCTTCGTCGTTCTTTTTGGGTTCTACTTTTACAGCCTCGTTGTATACAAGGTCGATAGCCTTCTTCGTCTTTACATCTTCTCCGAAATATTTGAGGTTCTCATCGCCTATCATCTTCTTGATGTTCTCGACATCGCTTCCGTACTGAGCCGCGAACTCTTCGAGTTCCTTCTGTACTTCCTCTTCGGAAGCCTCGATAGCTTCCGCTTCGCAGATAGCTCTGAGGATGATGCGCATAGCTACCCTTCTCTCAGCCTCTTCCCTGCTCTCATTTCTGATATCTTCCATGGTCTTACCGAGATATCCCATATACTTGTCGAGGGTCAGTCCCTGATATGCGAGTTGCTGCTCCATCTCGCGAACTACGTTGTCGATCTCGCTTTCGATCATCGCGTTCGGAACGGAGATCTCGTTTACCTTGTAGAGCTCCTGCAGAGCGGCATCTTTCATATAGCTTTCAGCCATTTCGTCTGACTGCTTCTGGAGCTTCTCTGCGATATCCTTCTTGTACTCTTCGAGTGTCTCGAAGTCGCTTACATCGGATGCGAGTTCATCGTCTATCTCAGGGAGGGTCTCTTTCTTTACCTCATGTATCTTAGTCTTGAAAACGGCCTCTTTGCCCGCGAGATCCGGCGCATGATAATCCTCAGGGAAAGTCACGACAACATCGACCTCATCCTCGGCATTCTTACCGATGAGCTGGTCTTCAAATCCCGGTATGAACTGGCCGGAACCGAGCTTGAGCCCATAGTTCTCCGCAACTCCGCCCGCGAATCTCTCTCCGTCCACGGAACCGTCAAAGTCGATTATGACGGTATCTCCCGACTCGCTCGGACGATCCGTTACCGTATCCATTCTCGCCTGGCTCTTTCTTACCTTCTCGAGCTCAGCGTTGATCTCATCGTCGCCGATCGTGTAATCGATCCTTTCGATCTCGAGTCCCTTGTACTGACCGAGTTCGATCTCAGGGAAGCTCTCAACAGTAGCAGTAACTACGATGTCGTCGCCCTTGTTGATCTCCTTAAGCTCGATCATAGGGGAGTCGACGGCTTCGATATCGAGTTCCGTAAGCGCGTTCGGATATCCGACTGCGAGCATGTCGTTGATTGCGTCATCGTAAAATACGCCTTCACCGTAGTGGTTCTCGATGATCTTTCTCGGCGCTTTGCCCTGTCTGAATCCGTCGATCCTGTACTTATCTTTGTTCTTCTTGTATGCTTCTACGATAGCTTCTTCAAACTCTTCAGGAGTAAAAACCATCTCGAATTTTACTTTGTTGTCGTTCTTTTCGATAAAATTAAATTTCATTTACCGGCTCCCTTCCATCGCCTTCAGCGGTTTTCTAAAAATTAAATTCCATATTTTCTTCGGTTTCCCGATGTTTACATTCTTCCGTTTCGCCCTCGGCGAGTTCTTCCTTCGTCATGAACCCACGCTGGAGCTTCGATCTTTCCTCGGCACGGAGGCCGTGCTTCTCTGCGAGCTTGCACGAGATGTCCCTGAAGTCCTTCTCGTCTCCGTGATACAGCTCGATCTCCATCTCCATGATGTCAGCGTCGCAGTACTTGCCGTGTATAACGCCTTCGTCAAAAGCGAGCGCGCTTATGGACCTTCCGGTATCGATCTTCAACCACCGTCTCGTAAAATCCATTTCCACCTGCTTCACGAGCTTCCTATCTCCCGCCGCCTTGTATAAAACATCGTAAGCGTAGCTCGATTCGAACGCATCGATATTCGGCGCTTTTGCAAAACGCTCGTCCGTTATAACGAGGTTCAGCTCTTCTCTCGAATGGAGACCGCGATCCACATCGTTGTCCCATTTGATCGTAGCGGTCATCCTGTCGTTTTCGCGCCTTATCCTGTATGCGATACCGGCACGGCGGAGGTCTTCGTTCTCCGTATCGAAGTAGACCGCATGCATATCGATATCTTCAACCATAGCCCTATCGACAGATCCGTCGAGCAAAGGATCGTTGATGACCCTGTCTATCGTCGCCCTGTCGCCGAGCCTATACTTGAACTCTTTTTCCATATCAACTCCATTGATCTCACAATATCCTGACCGCGGCTTCGGCCGCATTCACTCAATTAATTAATTGTACGGACATTTTACCGCATTGTCAATCTATATTTACCGCGGCTAAGCCTTGTCATGAAAGCTTTTTGAGCTTTATCCTCGTCCTGTCCGACGATAAAAGTCGGTTCGTCATATCGATAAAACTATCCGACAGATCGCTGGCGTAACATCTGCAGTTGGAATCGCCCGTATCGTCTCCCGGATCCGCGAGCATGTCGCGTTCTTCCAGTATCTTTTTCGCCAGCTTCACGACCTCCGCCGACGAATCGTAGAGTTTCAGCTGAGGATAAAAATGCGATATCCTGTGGGCGATCAGAGGATAGTGTGTGCAGCCCAGTATGAGCCTTTCGAAATCACCGTTCTCCACGAATTCGTCCATGTAGAACCTTATCGTGAGGTCCATGATCTCGTTGTCGATGATCCCCTCCTCGATGAGCGGAACGAACGCCGGGCATGCCAGGCTCTCCGTCTCTATCCCCGGAGAAAGCTCTTCGAGCGTCTTCTCGTACACCCTGCTCGCTATCGTGACCTTCGTACCTATTATCCCGACTTTGCCGTTCCCGTCCTCGGCGACCTTGCGGGCCGTCGGTTCGACGACACCTATTATCGGCACTTCCGGGAATTCTTCCCTGAGATATTCGAGCGCCATTGCCGTAACGGTATTGCAGGCTATGACGACGAGTTTGACATCCTTGCTCAGGAGATATCCGACTATATCCTTTGCGAACCGCCTGATCGTCTCGGGCGACTTCGAGCCGTACGGCGTCCTCGCCGTATCCCCGTAGTATATGACCTTCTCGTTCGGAAGAGTTTTATTCAGAATGGCTACGCTCGTAAGGCCTCCGAGCCCGGAGTCAAAAAATCCGATAGGCCTGTTATCCATGGTATTTCCTTTCGAATCCTTTCGAAAAAACCGCCGTTTGGCGTAAAAAAAGCCCCGGCTTTCAGCAAGGGCATTGGTGCGGATGGAGGGACTCGAACCCTCATGATTTGTGGTCACACGGACCTGAACCGTGCGCGTCTGCCAATTCCGCCACATCCGCCTATTGCAGAGCAAAACCGTTTCTCAAAAACGGCTTTGTTATTATACTATGATACGCCCCGCATGTCAACCGCCCATTTTTCAGTATTTTCAAGGCATGCGGGCAGTCAGCGGCACGGCGACGGTATGCTGCGCCCTCAGCATATTTTCACGTCACCTGTCACCGGATTAAAAATCGTGCCACTCGCACGCCTTACAGATCTCGATCCAATTATCTTTTTTCTTAAATCTGTCCGGCATACACTCCAACTTAAACAATCCTGCGGGGATATCTCTTATCCCGACGCAGATATATGAATCTATAATTTCATCGATCATCGGGCACATCACCTCATCGGGCGCACTTTTATTTTCCCACGAGAAGTTGCTTCTTTCATAAAAATCCAAAAAGCCGTGCCAATCGCATTTCCTACAGACCTCTATCCGGTTATCCTTCCGTTGAAACTTATCAGGTATCCCGCGACCGGGTTCACGACTGCGCGTTTCACCGTTTATCAACACACATGCATCAAACTCTATGCCCTCATCTATAAGCGGGCACATTACGGCTTTCGGCATAGTTCCCGTGCTCTCGCCGTTTACTACTACATCCGAAAGCTGCGATACCTCCGATGAAGAAACAGTCCTTTCGAGAGTCGAAAACCCGTCCATAATTACTTCAACAGCATTAAGTTCATACATAATTCCTCACCGCCTTCCATGCACTTATTTTACCGCTTTCGCCCATTTTAAAAAATCGTTTTATGTACCAAAAAAGGTCCGCATCGAGATGCGGACCTTCAAAATATTCATTTTATTCGCATCCGATTTCTATTCTTCTTCCATCTGCTTCTCGAATTCGGCTACGGCTTTATTGAACTCTTCCTCGTCGTCGATCTCTTTGATCTCGAACTCTTCGTCGTTTTCGTGATATGCATATCCGTAGATATATACGTCGTCCGTACCGTCGTCAGGTGCGAACGCGATATATTCTTTGCCTTCGCATTCGAAAACTCCGAGGATCAGGCAATCTACAGCCGTATCGTCGTCGAACTCCAAAGTGATATAGTCTTCGTCTTCGATGATTTCCTCTTCTATTTCTTCAATGATAATGTCTTTGTTTTTTTCTTCTGACATAGCACTTCTCCTTTTCCTTTTGCTTACCACAATATAACACGAATGAAGGGCTTTAGCAATAGCAATAAAAAGCTCGCGCATCCGCCGTTATTTCTCTTTTGCGAAATATCCGATAACACTCTCCGCCGCCTTCGAATTCATCCCGGGAACGTCCAGAAGCTCTTCGTACGTCGCTTTTCTGACGCCGTCTATGCTCCTGAATCTTTCCATGAGGGCCTTGCGACGGGTCGCACCGATGCCCGGTATGTTTTCGAGACCCGACGCCGTCATCTTCTTTCCGCGCACGTTCCTCTGGAACGTTATCGCGAAGCGATGCACCTCTTCCTGCATCGTCCCGAAATAGCTGAACAGGAGCCTGTCGCCGTGGAGCTCGATCTCGCTCCCGTCCGAAAAAACGACCGCCCTCGTCCTGTGTGCATCGTCTTTTGCGAGACCGATCACGGGGATCGGGACGTTCATCGCATCTGTAACGGTTTTTACCGCCCTCACATGGCCGAGTCCGCCGTCTATCACAATGAGATCCGGGTACTTCTCGAATCCGCGGTCGCCCTGTTTCGCCCGTTTCAGCCTTCTGTATATCATCTCGCGGTGGGCACCGTAGTCGTCACCGGAGACCGCGGTTTTTATCCTGAACTTCCTATAGTCCTTTCGCTGCGCTTCTTTACCTTCATACACGACCATCGCACCGACGGTATCGATGCCGTTCAGGTTCGACACGTCGTAGATCTCGAGTCTGTACTCCCTTTCGTCGCCTTCCGGTATCGTCCTCGCGATCGCCCCGCCTGCCGCCGCCGCACGCTCGACCACCGCGGACAGCTTCCGCCGCAGCTCGTCCCGCCGCTCCCTCTCGCGTGCCGCTTTCTCGTCTATCGACTTCGAAAGCTCGATCGCGTCGTCCTCAGCCAACCTGAGCACCGCCCGCTTGCGTCCGCGCTCCGGCACCGTGATCCTCGTCTTGTGGAAAGTGTCAGACCCGGCCTCGCCGTTGCTGCGGTTCTGAACGTTCAGGACCTCCTCCAGGATTTCCTTATCCTCTATATTTCTCGGCAGGATTATCTCCTTCGGAAGGGCGAGGGCCGTCGTATAGAACTGCTCTATGAATGCCCGGAGCGCCTCTTCGGGGCGGGTCCCCGCCGGAGCCGCCGAAGCCGGAGGCTCTGAAGGCGAATCCGCTTCCCCGAAAGGCGCGCTGCCCGAGACCGAAGCCTCCCCCGAGCTCATCGAAAAAGTTTCCCTGCCGATCAGCTTGCCGTCCCTGACCTGGTAGCGCGCGACCGTCGTCGCCCTGCCCGTATCGATCGGGATCAGGACGTCCATATCGCTTTCCGCCACCATCGACGCCCTCTGCGTCTGCGACAGCCTCGCGAGCGCCTCGATATTGTCCCTGTATTTCGCCGCCTCCTCGTACCTCATATCGTCGGAGGCTTCCTGCATCTTCTTCCTGAGCTTCGCTGTCAGGGCGGCATCGTTTCCGGAGAGTATGTCCGTTATCTCGCGGATCATCTCCATGTATTTTTCTCTATCGACGTCGTTCACGCACATCCCCTCGCACCGCTCTATAAAATACGAGAGGCAAGGCCGAGCGTTTTTAGGGAAGGTGAGCTGCCTGCACTGTTTTACCGGGTAGATCTCGCCGATCATCTCGATTATTTTTTTTACCGCACCGCTGTCGGAATACGGGCCGAAATACCGGCTCCCGTACCTGCCCCTACGCCTCGTCCTTATTATCCGCGGATACTCCTCACCGAGGGTGACCTCGATGTACGGGTACGTCTTGTCGTCTTTCAGGAGGATGTTGTAGTGCGGCTCATATTTTTTTATGAGGTTGCATTCCAAAATGAGAGCCTCCGTCTCTGTAGCGCACGTTATGTACTCGAACTCCGCTACATTCCGGATCATAGCTCTCAGCTTCGGATCGGTCTGCGACGACCTGCGGAAATACTGTCTCAGCCTGTTCCGCAGATTCACCGCTTTTCCCACATATATGACCCTTCCGATGCCGTCCTTGTGCATGTAGACACCCGGCACCGTCGGTACTTTTTTCAGTTCTTCCTCGATGTCGAACATTTTCTAAAAACTGTAAGGGCCCCCCCTGTTCCTGAATCTGTCCTCTTCCATTTGCTTCAGCGCCAGCCTTCTTATCTCTTCCTTGCGCTTCGCCGCGCGCAGCCTTTTTATCCTCTTCTTCCGCGCCCTTATCCTGAAGATCTCGATCACGAGCGCGAGGATCACCAGGCAGATAATGACGGTCGCTAAATTTGAGATGTATATCTTTGACGGTAACCAGCCTTTTTTTATGTCCTCGTTGACTACGAGAGGGACCGTCCCCTTGAGCTCGTCGGCGACATATATCCTGTACTCGCCCGCGCGCGTGCCGGCTTTTACCGGCGCCTCTAACTTATCGTCTATGACGACCTGCGTTTTTACCAGGCTCTTGCTCCCCTCCGGAGGGATGTATACGAACCCCTTCCTCTCGGTGCACACCGGCGCCCTCGTCTTGGCGGCGCCGTGGATCTTTATTTTGCCGACTTCCTTGCCTTTTTTGACTATGACGTTCCGCGTGACCTTCGAAAATCCGTAATCCATTATCGTAGGGAATGCGGATGATATCGAAGTCTTGTTGACACCGTGGAGCACTCCCGCGAGGATCATATCGTCCTGTTCGGCGAATCCGATGTACGTCGCTCCGGTATCGGGCGCACTTCCGGAGACGAGTCCCCCGATCATACCCTTATACTTCGTCTGACCGTTCGCACCCGTCGAAAGGTCGTCGGTACTCGTTATATCCTTTGCAGGGGTGCTGTTGATCGCTTTAGTCGTATATGAAGTCGTTCCGATTATTTGCTCCAGGAGCGGGTACCTATAAGCCGCCACCGCTATCGCCGCCGTATCGGCCGCCGTCGTGTACTGGCCGCCCTCTTCCGCTCCCGTGACGTTCACGTAATGGGTGTTTTTGAGGCCCATCTGCTGGACCTTCGCGTTCATCGCCTCGACGAAAGAAGCCTCGTCGCTGTAAGAGTATATCGCGAGAGCTCTTGCGGCATCGTCCGAGCCCGTCATCAGCAGTATATATATGAGGTCCCTTATGTAGAGATCCTCGCCCGCCTTGAAATACATGCCTTCCTTCACGGCATCGTCCGGGATCCTGAACCTGTTGTCAAGCTCCTTTTCGCTGCGCATGTTGTCGAGGAGGACCATCGCCGTCATCAGCTTCGCGCCGTTACCGGGTTGTATTTTTTTGTCGGGGTTGTATGTAAAAACATTTTCCGAGGTGGAAACGGACATAATAAAAGCCGACTCCGCGGCAACAGACGGTGGAGCCGTTGCAGCCGAAACGGAGCCCAAGTCAAAAGTGACTGCCATCCATGCGAGAAGCACGGACAGGGCAGTCACTTTGATCATGTTCGATCGTTTTAGCCTTAAACTATGTCTGTTTCTATCGCATGACTTATTTATTATCATGCTCAAATTCTATCATATACTCTATCAGCCTGTCTACGCCTTCCTCAGGCATTGCGTTGTAAAGACTGGCTCTCATGCCGCCGACGGATCTGTGTCCGGCGAGGTTGATCATTCCTTTTTCTTTCGCTCCGGCGATGAACTTTTTATCGAGTTCGGCATCTCCTGTAACAAAAGTGATATTCATAAGAGAACGGTCCTCTTTTGCGACCGTCGACTTGAACATTTCGCTTTTATCGAGATAGTCGTAGAGCTTCTGTGCCTTTTTAACGTCTTTATCGTGCATAGCCGCGATGCCGCCGTTCGCCTTGAGGTATTTGAAGACTTCTCCCGCGATGTAGATGGACCAGCAAGGAGGCGTGTTGTATGCCGAGCCCTTGTCGGCGTGGATCGCATAGTTGAGATAAATAGGAGTCTTTTCATCGGCATATCCGACGAGGTCTTTCCTTACGATGACGATCGTAACGCCCGCAGGTGCGATGTTCTTCTGAGCTCCCGCGTAGATGAGGCCGAACTTCGAAACGTCGACTTCTTCCGAAAGGATGCAGGACGACATGTCGGCTACGAGCAGATGATCTCCGATGTCAGGGAGCTCGTTGTAGTGAGTTCCGTAGATCGTGTTGTTGTAGCAAATGTGGACGTAGTCTACGTCAGGCCTGATATCTTCAGGTTTTACCTTAGGAATGTACGAGAAAACATCTTCTTCGGAGCTCGCAACGACTTTGATGTCGCCGTACTTGCACGCTTCCTGATAAGCCTTCTTCGCCCAGCTTCCCGTTACGATGTAGTCAGCCTTCTTCGATTTCGTCAAAAGGTTGAGCGGTACCATGGAAAACTGAAGTGTGCCGCCGCCCTGTACGAAGAGGACGTAATAGTCGTCCGGAATATTCATGAGATCCCTCAGGTTCTGCTCAGCGTCTTCGAGGATCTTCTTGAACGTAGCAGATCTGTGGCTCATCTCCATTACCGACTGGCCCGAACCTTCGTAATCCGTTATCTCCGCGCCCGCTTTTTCAAGGACTTCAAGCGGTAAAACGGAAGGTCCCGCCGAAAAATTGATAACTCTATGTTTATTCTCCATTTTCATACCTCCGAGATTCATTTTAAATACTGTTTGATTGTAACATTTGGTGCGTTGAAAGTAAAGGCGAACGATGTTATACTGTACAATGTTGATGAAAGATTAACGAATTTTTTGATACATCGCTCAGGAGGTCAAACAATGGCAAAATACTGTATCGGTACTTTTAATAAAATATCTCCTCTCGGTCTCGATCGTTTCGGAGAAAATTACGAGTTCACGGAAGATCAGGAAAAGGCAAACGCTTTTATCGTCAGAAGCTATAAAATGCACGAGATGGAATTTTCGCGCGAGCTTTTGGCTATCGGAAGAGCGGGCGCCGGCGTAAACAATATTCCTGTTGACAGATGCTCCGAAGAAGGCATCGTCGTTTTCAATGCGCCGGGAGCAAATTCCAACGCGGTAAAAGAGCTTGTCCTCGCATCCATGATCATGGGCGCGCGCAACATCTACGAAGGTGTTACCTGGGCGAATACGCTCGAAGGCGACGTCGCAGCCGAAGTCGAGACGGGCAAAAAACAGTTCGCAGGCTCCGAGATCTTCGGTAAAACTCTCGGTATCGTCGGAATCGGCCAGATCGGCTACAAAGTCGCTAACGCCGCTTATGCGCTCGGCATGAACATCGTCGGCATGTCCGCAGTCGTACACCCGGGCCTCAACGTTCCGTGCGAGATCTACGACACGATCGAAGAGATGGCGCCTCAGTGCGACTACATCACGGTACACGTACCTTCGCTTCCTGAGACTAAGGGAATGATTAACAAAGAGCTCATCGCTTCGATGAAGGACGGCGTAGTTCTGATCAACTGCGCAAGACCTGACCTCATCGTCGAGGACGACATACTTGAAGCTGTCAAGAGCGGAAAGATCAAGAAGTATATCACGGACCTTCCGAGCGAAAAGCTCATCCGTCAGGAAAACATCATCACGATCCCGCACCTCGGCGCATCGACATCGGAAGCCGAAGACAACTGCGCGGTAATGGTAGCGGAGCAGGTAAAAGACTTCTTCGAGAACGGAAACATCAAGAACTCCGTCAACTTCCCGCCTATCGAAGTCGAGCACATCCCGGGAACGAATAGGGTCAGCTTCCTCTTCCGCAACGAATCGAATGTTCGCGACTCGATAATGGCCCGCATCGACAAGGAGCAGATCGTAAAACTCGTCGGCAAGGAAGGCCGTTTCGGATACGGAGCTGCGATAGCGGTGCTCAAAGAAGATACGGATATCAAACCTCTGCTCGAGCTCGAAGGCGGCAGGATCCTCAGAGTCAGAGCCCTGTAAAAGTTGCAGATGCCTCGGCCTTCGGCCGGTTCCGGCTGAAAGAAGCGACAGACAGAATAAAATAAACGCTCGGATGATCCAAAGTCCGAGCGTTTTCTTATTAAACGGCGCTGATCGATCAGTTTTCCTTTTTATCCGCAAGAAGATCCCTGATCTCGGTAAGGAGCTTTACATCGGCAGCAGGCTCCGCAGGCGCTTCCTCCTCTTTCTTTTTGAACCTGTTGATAGCTTTTATGAAAATAAATATGACGAGCGATATCAGCAGGAAGTTGATGACGTTCTGTATGAACAGACCGTAGTTCAGCGTCGCGGCAGGCGTCGTTGCGGTCGCTTCCCTGATCACGTACTTAAGCTCCGAGAAGTTGATGCCTCCGACTATTATGCCGATGACAGGCATCACGATGTCGTCGACGAGCGATTTTACGATCGCCGTAAAAGCCGCACCGATTATCATACCGACGGCTATGTCCATCACGTTCCCGCGTGAAATGAATTCCTTGAATTCGCCTATGAAACCCTTTGTCTTCTCCATAAAATTCCTCCGTTACCCTTTTGATTTAAATTTTTTTATTCCAGTTCCGGAAGATCCGTGCTCCCGGAATCGGTTATCAGTTCGATCGCGCTCCTCACCGTCGTCACCTTGACCTCGCGCGCGCCTTCGGCGAACTCGCCGTCAACGGTCCAGTCGACGGGATCGACCATGGTTATCTTGACTTCCTTGGCACTGAAAAATTTTATCTGCTCCGTTTCCAGCGTGCCGTCGATGAGCGATTTTACGACGGCGTTCAGCTCGATGAGATTTTCCGGCGATTTTATCAGAAGGACCTCGAGGAGTCCGTCATTCATGTCTATGTCGAACGAATCGAGCGACAGTATGCCCGCCAAAGATCTCGCGTTGCACACCGCTCCGAATATGTAGTCGCCCTCTATCTTCGTCTCGTTCGGCGTCCCCTCGTCCGCGACGAGCTTCATCAGTATCGGCTTTATGTTCACGATGTTCTTTATCCCCTGGAGCACGTACGCCGTGTGGCCCATGATGTTCTTGATGTTCTGAGGGACGCTGTAGGATGTGCTCGTAAAAGCTCCGAACGATGCGACGTACGAGAAATGCCTTCCGTTGAAGTTCCCTATGTCGAACGTTTTCGGCTTTCCGCTCACCACTACCGATACGGCATCCATGATGCCCTTCGGAAGTCCTATGCTCGCGGCAAAATCGTTCGTGCTTCCGGCCGGTATGTATCCGATCTTTCGTTTTATCCCGACATCCATGAGGCCTTCAATCACCTCGTTCAGCGTGCCGTCACCGCCCGCACAGACGACCAGGTCGAAATCGACGGCGTATTTCGCCGCAAAATGCCTTGCGTCTCCGCTCTTCGATGTGAACATCACGCTCGGTAAAAATCCGCCCTCCTCAAAAGCCTGGATTATCTCCGGCAGGAATTTTACCGCCTGCATCTGACCCGCCTTCGGGTTCAGGATGAATAAAAGTTTCTCGCGCCTGTGCGCCTTTCTGAATTTCTCCAACGCCAATTTTTCCGCCTTCCTTTTTACCGCTCTGTCCGACCACGTCTCTTTTTCGGCGGCCTCTTCTTTCTCATTGAAGTCCTTGATGAACTGCTTGCTCATCTTGGACGCTATGGTCTCCGTTTTACCATATTTATCTTCATCCAAAATAAAGAATTTTTTATAGTCTTCGCCGGAATCCTTATACTGCTTCTCGAAGTACTCGAACATCTTTTCCGGGGTGAGCCGTCCTTTTTCCATGACATCGTCCCACGCCTTGTTGAACATCATCCCGATACAGAGTATCCAGGAGATGAGGTAGAACCAGAACATGAGCACGACGATGTTTGCGAACGAACCGTACAGTATGTTGTAATCGGCGATGTAGCCGATGTAAATCGCGTAGAAAACGGTCATGAGCATGACGCCCAGGCTCGCGATGATCGCGCCCGGTAGGACGGATACGAGCGGCACCCTTATCCTCGGCAGTATGTAGTAGTTCACGAGCACCATCAGGAAGAACAGCGCTGCTGCGATAGGCACTTTCAGTATCAGAAGGTATCTCGCGAATGTGTAGGATTTTATCTGCGTGCTGAAGAAGTGGTCGCCGTAAACGAAGATGATGAGTGTAAAAGCGACGGCGACGATCGAAAGTATCGCGGTCGGTATTGCTTTTATCCTCTCCTGCCAAAAATGGAACCTGTAGTTCCCTTCCGTCAGCGTGTGGCTCGTCAGCCTCGCGAGCGAGAACTCCAAGCTCGAAGCCGCCCACAACGCCAGCACGATGAGTACGACGTTGAGAACGCTTGCCGACGACGCCTTAAAAAGTCCCATGACAAAGCCGTTCACCTGAGTGTCCGTGTTTTCCTCGATCCATTTCTGGATGATGTCGAGAGAAAGATCGAAGATACCGAGGAGCTGCGTGAGTACGACAAGAGTCGGGATACTCGACATGAAGAAGAAGTACGCTATCTGAGCCGCGAATCCCGTGTAATATGTGTCGTCGAACTGCCTCCAGATGTGGAAGCCGATCTCGGCGAATTTCTTTTTGGTTAAGCGCACGCGTTTTTTGTCCGGTGCGTTTTTATCTTGAGCCTTTTTCTTTCTTCTCACCGATCTTTTCCTCGAGCTTAAACAAAGATTTTGCCCTGTGACTTATTTTATTCTTTTCTTCGGGAGCCATCTCGCCGAACGTTATATCGTATCCTTCGGGAATAAAAAGCGGGTCGTAGCCGAAGCCGTTCTCCCCTCTCATCTCAAAAGCGACCTTCCCCTCGCACTCGCCGCGCGCGACGATCTTCTCTCCATCCGGGAAAAGCATGGTTATGACCGAAACGAACCTGGCCGTCCTCTTCTCTTCCGGGACGTCCTTCAGAAGCGCGAGCAGTTTCACGTTGTTGTCGTGCGGCGTGCAGCCCGGCCCCGCAAAGCGTGCGGAATAAACGCCGGGATCTCCGCCTATCGCGTCGACCTCTATGCCGCTGTCGTCGGCTATCGTAGGCGCTCCCGCCACATCGAGTATCGCCTTCGCCTTTATATATGAATTTTCTTCGAAAGTTTCTCCCGTCTCCTCGACCTCGAATTTGTCGATGCCCGCGTCATCGCGCGAAACGGTCTCCATCCCGAATTTTTCCAGTATCTCGCCTATCTCTCTTATCTTTCCCTTATTGCGGGAAGCCAATATCACTTTTTCCAACGGTTTTCCGATCCTTTTCCCATGTGCGCATCCGGGCCTTCAGCGGTGCGGCTGCGCATTCAATGAACCCCTGTAAATACCCATAGATTATACCATAAACGGGTATATGTTTGCACCATATGATATCCGCCGCTGAGCCTGTAAAAAAAAGTGCTTTACTATTTATAAAAAACATGCTATAATATAAGTAATAAATAATGATTTTTAGGGAGTGGCCCCTCGGCACGTTTGTGAGTTGAGGCTCGGCCGCCTTTTTTTATTTCATAAAACGGATGTTTAAGCCGCCCGGGACTGTCGGACCCACCGGCGCTGTGATATAATTACCGTCGTTGAAAGGAGCGCACATGGGCCTCATAGTCGGAAAAGTTTCGGTAATATTCATATACATAGGTATCGGTTTCGTCTGCAACAAATTCAACGTGCTGCCGCTCGAAGCCAACAAGCCTCTCATCGACCTGATGCTGACGGTCACGACGCCGGCGTTGATGGTGAGCTCGATAGTCACGCAGAAAGTCGGCGACGATACGATGAAAAACACTGTCATCGTCTTTCTTTTCGCCCTGCTTTTCTTCGCGCTGACGGCATTTTTATCGAGCCTTATCGCCGCAAAAGGCTTCCGCATGAATGACCCCACCGACGGGAACGTCCTCGCGGTCGCGATGACGAGCTGCAACTCCGGTTTTATCGGATTCCCGGTAACGAGATCGGTGTTCGGGCCGCTCGCCCTTTTTTACATGGTCGTCTCCAATATAACGCTCAACCTTTATCTTTTTATAATCGCCATAATACAGCTGAATTTCGGCACGAATAAAAAGAGCGCGAAATTTACTTTTCGCGCCCTGATAAAACCTTTTATGAACGTCGTGACTATAACTTCGGTCATCGCCGTTATCATGCTTTTTGCCGGCATCACCCTGCCGAAGCCGGTCCTCGCCGTGAGCTCGTCGCTCGGAGAATGCTCGATCCCTCTCTCGATGATGGTCGTGGGCGTGCAGCTCGGCGAATCGGATATGAAGCACATTCTTTCGAACGCCCGCATGCTGGTAACGGATTTCGTAAAGCTCATAGCGTTTCCGGCGCTCTGCCTCGGGATCGTCATGCTGCTGCCGATAGACAACCTCGTAAAGCTGACGCTCGTCCTGTCGACGTGCTTCCCGACGGCCGTCCTCTCGGTCGCGATAGCGGAGAAAGAGGGGCGCAACGCCACGCTTATGGCGGAAGCCGTGGCATCGACGACGTTTTTCTCGATGTTCACGATGCCGGTGTGGATTCTCCTCATATCGAGGATGTTCCCGTTCTAAAAAGCATAGCAGCGCCAATCAAAAAGGAGCCCGCAGGGCACCGGTTTTTATGCCTTTTCGGTTTTTATGCGGAGCCTATGGCTCCCGTTTTTACACGGAGCCGCTCTCCCGTTCCTCTTCCGCGACCTTCATCATGATCGCACATTCGACCCTTTTCCTGTGAAGTTCGCACCCGAAATCGTACACCTTATTTATATCTCCGTTCGAATGCATGTTGTTCGCAGCGCAGCCGCCCGCGCAGTACAGCTTCGCGAAACATTCGCCGCATTTATCCCTCGTATAGACGTTATTGTTGTTGCGAAAGCCTTCTATTATCTGCGGTTCGGTGATCCCGTTCCATATGTCCCCGACCTTGAATTCGTCGTCGCCTACGAATTGGTGGCACGGGTAAAGATCGCCCGTCGGCGTCACGGCCAGGTATTCCGTCCCGACTCCGCAGCCCGCGACTCTCTTGTAGATGCAAGGTCCTCCTTCGAGATCGATCGTGTAGTGGTAAAAGCTAAAAGGCCTGCCTTCGTCTTCCCTTTTGAGCATTTCGACGGCCAGCTTCTCGTATTCCTCCTTCAGCTTCGGAAGGTCTTCCGCCGAAAGGGCATAATCGGTATCGGGCGCGCTCACGACCGGCTCGATGCTCGTCTCGCCGAAGCCCATGTCCGCCATAGCGATGACGTCGCTCGCAAAATCCTTGTTGTACGCCGTATAAGTGCCGCGCATGTAGTACTGCTTTCCGTCACGCGAATCGGCGAGCCTCTTGAACTTTGAAGTCACGTCCTCGTACGAACCCGTCGACACCTTTGAGCGTCTCATCAGATCGTGGACCTCTTTCCTGCCGTCGCAGCTAAGGACGACATTGCTCATCTCCCTCTTCGTAAAATCGATCACATCGTCGTCGATGAGGACCCCGTTCGTCGTCAGGGTAAAATTAAATTTTTTATCGTGCGTCTTCTCGAGCTCCCTGCCGTATTCGACGAGCTTTTTACAGACATCCCAATTCAGAAGCGGTTCTCCGCCGAAGAAGTCGACTTCGAGATGCTTCCTGTCGCCCGAGTTTTCCACGAGAAAATCGAGGGCCCTTTTACCGACCTCGAGCGGCATGATACCTTTTTTGCCGCTGTACTCACCTTTTCCCGCAAAACAATACCTGCAGTCCATGTTGCAGCCGTGGGCCACATGAAGGCATATCGCCTTCAGAACAGACTGTTTCATCTTGAGGTTAGGCGCTGCCGCCTCGTACGGATCGTCGGAAAAGAGTTGCCCCTCCGCAATGAGCTCCTCGATATCGGCAAAAATTTCCTTTATATCGACATCCGAAAGCTCAGCGTGCAACTTTTTGAGCTCCGCCGCGACCTCGTCCCTGCGGCCCGGATCGTAAAGCGAAATGGCATCGTAAGCCACGTCGTCGACGCTGTGTACCGCCCCGCTGTTCTGATCTATCACTATGTTGTATCCGTTTAATTTGTATGCATGTACCATCTCTGTTCCCCGGAAATAAAAAAGCGCCGCCTCGGCAGCGCCCGTTTCCTATTTATCTTTGCATTGCTCGCAATGCTGATTGATAACGCTGCAAGAAGTCTTGCTTGCCGATTGGCATGATGTCTGGCACTCGCCGCACCCGCCGTTTTTCTGCGTTTCCGTCAAATTTCTCGTTGCTATCGTCTTGATCCTTTTCATTTCATCCTCCTTATCGTCCTTATGAATGATACCAAACGTATCGCCGCGTGTCAAATCCGCTTGCGGTCGCCGCGGTAAAAACATCTACGATCCCCTCGGTGAAAATCACATCTCGTCCGGCTCTATCCTGTAGTAAAATACGGCTTCCGTCTTCATGCCGCGATTGACTATCCTTATCCTGTCGACCTTCATCGACTTGTCGGCCGGTTCCTCCACCTCGATCGGTATCTGGACCGTTTCGCCGGATGCGATCTCATAGATCTCCTGCTGATCGTTCGCAGGCGGCAGATCCCACTCCTTCGTCTCAGGGTTGTACGACCTGTGTATGAACCTTATCACGCCTCTCGTCACATCGATGTGATATATGCACTTTCCTACCACCGTCGGGAGAAGGCACTCGCTCTGCTTCAGGCTCAGCTGTCCTCTCAGATTTACGATGCTCTCGGCCCTCTTATAAACCATTCCGCGGTAAGTCTCGGCCTGCTGTATCGTCTTTTCCTGCACTATCATGACGTTGCACGGTGCGTGGCGAAAAACGTACGACGCCGTCATTCCGATCGCGTTCTTGAGGTTCGGCTTGCTCGATTTCATCATCAGGATCAGGTCGGCTTCGACCTCAAGCGCCGTATCGACGATCACCGGGCCGGCCTTTCCTATCGCCGTCCTCTTCTCGACTTCGTATCTTTCAAGCTTTTCCGCATAACCGTCGAGCTCCGCCGAAAGCTTCTCGTGTATCTCTTTGCTCTGCTCATCGCTGACCGAACGACGGCTCTGCTCTTCGACTTTCAGCAGTATCACCTCGAAAACGCTCGGAGCGAACGATTTCATCACCTCGTCTATCGCGAGGAGACTTCTCGGCGATCCGTCAACGGGTAAAAGGATCTTCTTCATAAAGCCCTCCATAAAACTGAATCAACTTGAAGTTTATTATATAATCAAGCTTCCTAAAAATCAACGGCTTCACCGTATCCACCTGTTCGAAGTCAGGATGAAATCCGACATAAGCGCGTACAACACGAGATAGTCGTCATCGTAGCTGCAGATTATGTTGTTCTCGACCTTGCCGATGTTCTCAAACTCTATGATCCCGTTCGCCGCTATTACGGCCTTCGGGATGCCGTCCAGCGAGATCCTGTAGTTGCAGCTCAGGTTCGCCTTGCTTATCGCCCTGAAAGCCGTGATCTCGTATGTTCCGTCCGGGCTCTCGAGCTCATAGGTATCGGCCTCCGATTTATTTGTCCTGTATATCTCGCCGTACTCTTCGCCGTTCACGCGCACAACGTAGCGCGGGTTCTTCTCAGTCCCCTCGTCTTTTACCGATGCCGCTTCCGCGCCGTCGTTGTCGAACAATTTTATGTCGACGACCGGTCTGAACTTCGATACACACTTCCCGTATTCGTTGTCCTCGCCGTCACGAAGTATCCCGTCATACGTATTGAAATGATAGAGATTGAAGAGTTTGAACGTCTTTCCGATGCAGCCCTCGCGTCCGTCGTTCATCATGTGGATGATGTCGACGAGTTCCTCCATCATGACGACCGACATCACCTTGTCCGCGGCGAACTTCGCGTACCGCGTCGGCGTGACCTCGAGGCCCTTGGTTTTTATTATGTTGCCGAAACTCGCTTCGCCGTCCTTCGGTTTTATGTGCGAAAGGACGGTGCTCATTTTAAGGACGAAATCGTCCCCGTCTTTTCCGATCGTGACGAAATCCTTGTGCGGTCCCGGCCCGAAAACGATGCAGTCGCCCTTGATCTGATCGTGCTCCGCGAGCCAGCACTTTCCGAAAGGCGTTTCGACATCTTTGAGATTTTCGTACAGCTTTTCGACCGAAAGATCCGGGCAATCGTACGCCCGCTTTTCGTATGTGCTCCTGTCGTTGAAATCACCGCCGCCGATCATCTGCCATACGCCGAACGCCACCACGAGTGCGATGCCGCCGAATATGAAGTGTCCGGTCAGGATCAGCATGCCTCCCAAAAGTATCAGGAGTACCATAAACATTTTCTTTATTTTATCCATAAAAATTCCTTTCGGCCTTCCGTTTCAGCCTCGATAAAAGGCGTGCGCCCGCGCGGCCTTCGCCTCGATCACGGTCGCGCGCTCAGTCCCTGCCTCGGCCGCGCTTTTAGAGCTTCGCCATGTAGATCATCGTTTTTATCAGCTGATTGACGTAACTTATCTCGTTGTCGTACCACGCGACGACCCTTACCTCATATATGTGGGTGCCGCACTGCTGCGCCATCGTCTGCGTCGCATCGAAGAGCGATCCGTACGGCATCCCGATAACGTCCGTCGATACTATCATATCTTCCGTGTATCCGAACGATGCATCCGACGCTTTCTTCATCGCTTCGTTTATTCCTTCTACCGATACGGAATCCGTCTCGTCCTTCAGGGTCGCATCGAGGATCGTTATCGAGCCCGTCGCTACCGGCACCCTCTGAGCGGAGCCGATCAGCTTTCCCGCGAGCTCAGGGATGACGTTCCCTATCGCCTTTGCGGCCCCCGTCGTCGTAGGAACGATGTTTACCGCCGCCGCCCTCGCCCTTCTGTATTTATCTCCCTTTTGAGGGGTATCCACGAGTTTCTGGTTGCCGGTGTAGGCGTGTATCGTCGTCATGAATCCCGTGCGGACTTCCCTGTACTCGTTAAGCGCTTTTGCCATCGGAGCGAGGCAGTTCGTCGTGCACGAAGCTCCCGAGACGATTTTATCGTCCTTCGTCAGCGTCTTGTGATTTACGCCGTAAACGATCGTTTTCATGTCGTCGCCCGCAGGAGCCGATATCAGCGCCCTTTTCGCTCCCGCATCAATATGAGCCTGCGATTTTTCCTTTGAAGTGTAAAATCCCGTGCACTCGAGAACTATGTCGACTTTCAGCTTCTTCCACGGAAGCTTCGAAGCGTCCGCCTCCGCATATATCGGGATCTTTTTCCCATCAACGACGAGCGCATCGTCCGCCGTCTCCACCTTGTGGCCGTGGTATCCGCCCTGCACGCTGTCGTATTTCAGCAGGTACGCGAGCATATCCGGGCTCGCCAGATCGTTTATCGCCACGATCTCAGCGTCCTTCATCCCGAAAACCTTCCTGAACGCCAATCTTCCTATCCTTCCGAAACCGTTGATCGCTATCTTTGTCATTTTTTACCTTCTTTCCCAGCCGGCGCAGTCTCCGCGCGCAGTGACCGTTTCGTATCCGATTTTACGCATTTTATTCTCAATAGATCCCGGGCCTTTAAGCATCTCGCCCGACGTCTTAAGCTTATCCTTGTATAAAAGGTATTTCCCGCCCGTGTACGACGGCGATATCGACGGCATTATTACGTTCGCTCCCGCTAAAATCCCCTTTTCGCGCCCCTCGGGGTCGATCGTCCCGAGCGCCGTAGTGGCGGGTATCAGAGCTTTCGGCAGCATCAGCCGTAAAAGTCCGAGACAGTAGATCGTCTCCTCCGCCGTCCCGTCCGGCATATCGGCGAACGGCGTGTCCTCATGGTGGATGAACGGCCCTATGCCGATCATCTCCGGCTCGAGCTCTTTGAGATACACGAAGTCGCGGGCCATGTCTTTGTGCGTCTGATAAGGAGCGCCGACCATGAACCCGGCGCCGACCTGAAAGCCTATCTCTTTCAGGTCCTTAAGACATTGCATGCGTTCCTTCATTGAAAGTTCGGGCGGATGTAGCTTCCGGTAGTGCTCTTCCGTCGCCGTCTCGTGACGGAGGAGATATCTGTCCGCTCCCGCCTCGTAAAGCCTTTCGTACGAGTCACGGCTCCGCTCTCCTATCGACAGCGTTATCGCGCAGTCGGGGTATTTTTTCCTGATCGTGCTCACGATATCGCACATCGTGTCGTCGTCGAAGTACGGGTCCTCGCCGCCCTGGAGCACGAAAGTCCTGATCCCGTGTTCGTATCCGAACTCGCAGCTCATCATGATCTCGTCTTTCGTGAGGCGGTACCTCTCCGCTTTGCCGTTCCCGTTCCTTATGCCGCAGTAAAAACAGTCGTTTTTACAATAGTTCGTAAATTCAATAAGCCCGCGCAAAAACACACGCTTTCCGTAAACGGAATCTGCGGTTTTTCGCGCGAGCTCAAATAAATACTTTGAATCTTCCTCATTTCTGTTGTCGAGTAAAAACTCAAACTCTTCCTCGCCGAGCGAGCCTGTTTTATGAAGTTTGTCTATAAGTTTCCTTACCTCTTCCATGCATTACATTTTACCATACCGCACGAAAGTAGCCAACACGGCGATGCCGAAAATAAGAAGCTGGAAGAGCACGATAGTCGCTCCGACAGGAGTGCCGAGCGCTATGGCGAGTATTATACCGAGGAACGCCGATACGATGCCGATCACCGCCGATCCTATCGTTACCGATTTGAACGTATGGAACACCCGCATAGATGTAAGTGCCGGGAATATAACCAGAGCCGAAACGAGCAGCGCCCCCACGAGTTTCATCGCGACGACGATGATCATCGCAATGATTATCGCAATAGCGAGGTTGCAGTTGTCGACATTCGTTCCCGCCGCTCTGGCAAAGTCCTCATCGAACGTTATCGAGAATATCCTGTTGTACATGTATACGAATACGACTACGACTATGGCTGTCAGTCCGAGCGAAAAGGCGACGTCGAGCGGCGACAGCGTGAGTATCGACATCGATCCGAATAGCGTCGTGCAAACGTCGCTTGCCACGTTGCCCGGTTTCCCGAAGAGATTGACGACCATATATCCTATTGCGAGAGCCGTCACGGAGAGCATCGCGATCGCCGCATCTCCCATGATCTTACGATCGCCTCCTGATTTAAGTATCAGTATCGCGCACAGCATGGTCACTGGCATGGTAAAAGTCATGTCGTTGCCCAAATTGAGCACCATCGCTATCGACATCGCACCGAATGCCACGTGAGAAAGCCCGTCGCCGATAAAAGAAAACCTCTTCAGAACGAGCGTCACGCCGAGCAGTGACGAGCACAGCGATATTGCCATGCCGACTATTATGGCGTTTCTGGCGAACGGGTACTGCTGTATAAAAGCGATGACTTCGTTAAGACTCATTACGTTCATCGTCGTCGCCTCCTTTCAGCATCAGGAACTGATCGCTCTTCATGTAATCATCGGTGCTCCCGAAGAACGGCCTCCGCCCCAGGTGGAGCACTTTGTTCGAATACTTGAGCGAAGCATCCACATCGTGAGACACCATGATGACCGTGATACCGTCTTTTCTGTTTATCTCCGCGAGGATCCCGTAAAGTTCCTCCGTCATTTTCGGGTCGAGGCTCCCCGCCGGCTCGTCGAGGACGAGCATTTTATGAGAGGCGGAAAGAGCACGCGCTATAAGGACGCGTTGCTGCTGGCCTCCCGAAAGATCGCGGTAGGATCGCTTTTTCAGATCGGTGAGACCGAGCCTCTCGATATTGGCAGCCGCCTCGTCTTTTTCACTTTTACCGTAAAAAGGTCTTCTGCCCATTTGATTCTGGCAACCCGAAAGGACCACCTCAGTGACCGACGCGGGAAAATCCTTCTGCGCGTCGAGACGCTGCGGCAGATATCCGATCCCCGTCTTCGAAAGGCCGTCTCCGAATATGATCTCGCCGCCCATTTTCTCCTTCAGTCCGAGGATGACCTTGAGCATCGTCGTTTTGCCGGCGCCGTTCTCGCCCACTATACAAATGTAGTCGCCCGGGTCGATCTGAAAATTTATGTTTTTCAGGATCTCTTTGCCGTTGTACCCTATCGACAGATCTTTACATATTATCTGTGCCATTTGTCCGTACCTTTTCCGATAACGGCGGACAGGCGGCACACAAGGCCGCCCCGTCGTATCGCTTTTATCCTGTAGGTTAACCTATCGCCTTTGTGAAGGCGTCGAGGTTCTTCTGCATCACTTTCAGATACTCTTTTCCGTCCTTTATATCCTTTTTATTTACCGAATGCATAACATCGAAGACGACGATCTTCTTGTCTTTCGACGCCGTGTTTTCGGATACGGCCTTCGCAAGCTTTTTATCGCTCGTTTCCGTAACGAGGAGATATTTCTTGTTCAGCTCGTCCGCTTTTCTCGCAAGCGCGGCTACCGTCGAAAAGCTCGCTTCGCTCTCCGCGGAGCAGCCCCTGAATGCGGCGAGGTAATCGATGTTGTAATCCTTGAGCAGGTACGCCATAGGGAACCTGTCAGGTACTACCATGAATTTGTCCTTCGAAGCGTTCGCGGCATCGGCGTACTTTTTATCGAGATCCGCAAGCTTCTTGTTGTAGCTTTCGGCATTTTTCTTATACGTAGCCGCATTGTCTTTATCGGCAGCGGCAAGCGCTTCGTAAATGCCCGTAGTTATCTTCTGAGCATTGCGGAGAGACATCCAAACGTGTTCGTCGTACTCTTCGTAGATCTTCACGCCGGAATCCTTGTCGTTTTCCTTTTCGTTCTTCTTGCAGTTGTCGCACGCGCAGTCTTTGCAGTCGCACTTATCGTCTTTTCCGCCGCAGTCGCACGTCTCGCCCGGCTCGTGATCCTCTTCCTCGCCCGGATCCTGGATGCCCGATTCGTCGTCTTCTGATATGAGCGAAGTGTCGACGAGGCTCATCATATTGACTACCTTCATATTCTTGTTCTTGGCTTCCTTGAGCGCCTTGCTTGCCCACGTCTCGGATTCGCCGCCGCTGTAAATGAACACATCGCAGTCTGATATCTTCGCTATGTCCTTCGAGCTCGGCTGGTAGCTGTGCATGTCGACTCCGTTGTCGAGGAGGTAGATCACCTCAGCGTCCTTCGCCTTATCTCCGAGCACCTGCTTCGTCCAGTCGTAAGCCGGGTAGACCGTCGTAACGACCTTCAGCTTCTTCTCCTGGCTTTTACCGCATCCCGCGAGCATGAACATCGCGATAAAAATCGATGCGGCGAGCACCGCCGTTTTTACTAAAATTCCTTTTTTCTCAAACCCTCTCTTCATAAGTCTCCCTTCCGAATACTTTTTTCGCTAAAAGTTTTCCCTGCTAAAGTTTTCCTTAATAAAAGTCATCCTTACCGAAGTTCTCCGCCGAAAGATCCCTTTGCGGAGCCGCTCTTACATTACACTCTTTAGTAGCAATCTTCGCATGTGCCGTACACTATGGTGTCCTCGACGTCGATCACGAAATGTTCGCGCTTGATCACGTACTTCACGATCTCGTCTGCGTGCTCGGGTGCCATGTGGAACGTCCTGCCGCATTTCCTGCAGCACATATGGAGCGCTCCGCCGCATACGAACTCGTCCGAATACCTGTAGAGCGTCTGCCTGCTGCCGGCACGGCTGTGTTTGTATATCCTTCCTTCTTTCTCGAGCGCGGCGAGATTCCTGTATATGGCGCTCCGGCTCAGGCCCGAGTCCTTGAGAGCCTCATAGATCTCGTTGACGGAAAGCTGCTCATCCACATGAGCGCGCAGGAAATCCCTGAGGTACTGCCTCTGCCTTGTCTCGTATTTCTTCGGTGTGTTTTTTCCTATCATTTCCGCATCCCGCCTTCCGTTATGTGCCGCATCGGATATATCCGCAAAACAAAGATTTGCGACTGATTCGCAAAAAATTATAGGCTTTTTCGGCTTTTTCGTCAAGCCATAAAAGTCACTTAATACAGCGGTTTAAGGCTTTCCCGCACTTCTGTCATAGTTTTTTTCGATTGACTTAAATTTATCAGGATTGTATACTAAAAAAGAGGTTTGAAGGGCTCTCCGTATATTAAATACAAAGAGAGCCTTTTTTATTAACATTTTGCTCAGCCATGTAAGTGATTTTCTTTTGGAAAGCGCAACGGAAGCGCAAATACATAACGAAAACGATTGGAGAAAATAATATGGACAACTCAGATAACGGCCCGAGTATCGGCGGAGAAACGAAAGAATTCGGATCGAGATTCGGGTATATAATGGTAGCTGCCGGTGCAGCGATAGGGCTTGGCAACATTTGGAAATTCCCGTACATCGCATACGGAGACGGCGGGGGAACATTCCTGATCATCTACATCATCATATGTTTCCTGCTTGGACAGCCGGCGATTTTGGCTGAGACGGCGGTCGGCAGATTCTCGAGGGCGAATGCCATAGATTCATACAAGAACATCAACAGCAAGTGGGCATTCCTCGGCGTCCTCATGACGCTCACGACATTGATGATCGACTTTTACTACATGATAGTAAGCGGATATGTATTGAAATATACAGTAGCATATATTACGGCTACGGACTTCGGCCCCGATAAAGCGGCGTACTACAACGCATTTATTTCGGATCCTGTTGAACCTCTCGTATACGGTGCTCTCGTAATAGCACTTACCGGGGTCATCCTGGCGGCGGGAATAACCGAGAAGGTAGAAAAACTCTGCAAGGTCATCCTGCCTGCCCTGCTCGTACTGCTGATAATATGCGGTGTCTGGGCACTTCGTATCTCACCGGGAGCGGTAGACGGACTCAAATTCTACCTCATCCCTAACCTCAGCAAGCTCAATGCGACCACATTCGCTGACGGCTGCATGCAGGTAATGTTCTCGGCCGGTATCGGTTGGGCGATATTCATAACGCTCGGAGCGAACGTTTCCGATTCCCACAACCTGAGACACGACTCGACATGGGTAATCGTATGCGACACGGCGATAGCGATACTCGCCGGATTCGTAATCATCCCGTCGGTAGTCGGCGCGGGTTCGAAGATGGATTCGGGACCTTCCCTGATCTTCCTCGCGATGACTTCGATATTCGAAAAATTCCCGGGCGGTCAGATAATAGGTCTGTTCTTCTTCCTTTCGCTCATATTCGCGGTCTTCTCGACGTGCTTCACGATCGTCGAAATACCGGTAATGGTAGTACAGGAGAAGTTCCACATGTCCCACAAGGCAGCCACGGCCTTCACCTCGTTGATAATATTCATTTTCGGAATATTCTGCTCACTGAGCCAGGGCGACGGACTCCTCAGCGGAGTAATGATCCCGTGGTTCGACTTCAAGGACGGGATCGTGCACTACAACATCTACGATTGGATAGACACATGTTCCGCCTACGTCGGACTGCCGCTGGGCGTACTCCTGAACGCGATATTCGTAAGCAAAGTATGGGGCTGGGACAACCTCGATGCCGAGATCAGAAAAGGCGGCGGAACGCCGGTAAGGGCATACGACAAGTTCACCATACAGTATGCGGTACCTATACTCTGCATCATCGTAATACTTTATGCATTCAGATTTGACAGGCTGATCTTCCACTAAGATCGTAAAAAAAGCATGAATGACTGATACGGCGCCTGCATTAACGCGGGCGCCTTTTATCTGGGCGTTTGTGCGGTAAATGCGGGTGTGCATTTTTACCGTAAAAAGAGCTCCTGCCGTCAAATCGGCCAAAACTATTGACAATCCGCCCATTGTCGATAAAATTATTCAGTAAATGTTTTATTTTGTTTTTTGAGGTGACAAATGAATAATCCTAAATACGACAGTCTTAAATTAGAAAATCAATTATGTTTCCCTCTCTATGCCTGCTCAAAGGAGATCGTAAGGAAATACAAGCCATATCTCGATAAACTCGATCTGACTTATACCCAGTACATCGCCATGATGGTTTTCTGGGAAAACAAGAAGATGAATGTAAAAGCTCTGGGCGAAAAGCTTTTCCTCGACTCGGGCACTCTCACGCCCCTTCTTAAAAAGCTCGAAGCCAAGGGATATATAACCCGTACCCGCTCAAAGGATGACGAGCGCAACCTCATCATCTCCATAACGGCGAAGGGCGAAAAGCTGAAGGAACAAGCGCTCGATATACCGGAGCACATGAAGGAGTGCATCGGTCTTTCGGACGACGAGGCGAAGGAGTTGTACAGGCTGCTCAACAAAGCGCTTGACTACAAAAACTGATCCACATCGGATCCATTTTCGGATCCCTTTCGAAAAGCACATAAAAAGATGATAGCCTCCTGCGACGCATCGCAGGAGGCTGTTTTTATCATTTTCGTACCGTTATCCGGCTCAGACATCCGCCCGTTTTATCTTAGTCGGTGTAGTTGTCGAAGTATCCCTGGATGAGGATGATCGGCGTCCCTTTGTCTCCGGATCCGCTCGTAAGGTCGCAGAGCGATCCGAGGAGGTCGGTGAGCCTACGAGGCGTCGTTCCCTGGGAATCCATCGATCCCATGAGGTCTGCATCCTTGCTCTCGATCCTCTTAACGATAGCTTCTCTGAGCTCTTCTCCCTTGAGGTCGCCGAAATCATTGTCAGCGAGGTATTTGAGCTTGAGCTCATTCGGAGTTCCTTCGAGGCCGGAAGTGTATGCCGGCGATACGCAAGGGTCTGCTAACTCCCAGATCTTTCCTACAGGATCTTTGAAAGCTCCGTCTCCGTATACCATTACCTCTACCTTTTTACCGGTCTTGGTTACGAGCGTCTTCTGTATCTCGTCTACGAGAGGCTGAGGGTCTTTCGGGAAGAGTTTTACCGAATTTTCGGTCGCCTTGTTCGAACCGAGGAGGCCGTACTTTTCGTTGTATCCGCTTCCGTTGACCGACGCTGTCATGATATCTTCGAGGCCGTATACTTTGGCTCCCGCCGCTTTGAGGATCCTCTTTGTGCGGGCTCTCGTGTGGATATCACAGTTGATAACGTTATTGGTGTATTTGAGTATGTCTTCCGGATGATTTGCGAAGATAACTTCCGCTTCGGCACCGCTCTCTTCGATGAGCTGTTTGTAATAGCCCGCATAGTCTACGTTCGTAAACTGGTGCTTGTTTTCGCCGAAGAGTTCTCTGTACTTCGCGAGATCGAGTACGTCACTGTAAGGATTTACTCCGGACTCATCGATCTGATCCATAGTAAGGAGCGCATTTCCGACCTCATCGCTCGGATAGCTGAGCATGAGCACGATCTTGTCGGCTCCTGAAGCTATACCGCGGAGGCAGATCGCAAATCTGTTTCTCGAAAGTATCGGGAAGATCACGCCTACCGTTCCGCCGCCGAATTTGTTTCTTACATCTTCAGCGATGGCATCGGTCGTAGCGTAGTTGCCCTGTGCCCTTGCAACTATCGACTCCGTAACGGCGACGACATCCCTGTCCCTGAGTTCGAAGCCGTCAGACTCCGATGCGGCGAGCACGCTGTCGACAACGATCTTAGCGACATCGTCGCCCTCACGGATTATCGGACCTCTGATCCCTCTTGAGACTGTTCCTACCAACCTGCTTTTTCCCGTTTTGTTTGCATCGTTTTGCATGTTTTACCCCTCATAAATTTAACCCAAAAATTTACTGTAATACTTTACCACTACTCTTTTTATTTTTCAACAAAATATATGCACTAAAATCGCTCTGTTCACAAAAATATGCACCGCGTCCGTCCGCTTTTATTTCAGACGTTTTCGGTGCATATCACATAGCTTTTTATTCAGGCATCGCCGCTAAAAGTGTCTCACTTGTTGCTGAAAAGCGCCTATCTTTCGTGCCTTCTCTTCATAGCTACGAGCATCGCTCCTCCCGCGGCAAGCATGAGCGTGCAGAGAGGAAGTGCAACGCCGTTCGCATCTCCGGTGTTGACTTCGGATTTTACTTCGGCAGCCGGTTTCTTGGCAGGTTTCTGAGGCTTATCGCCGGTAGTTCCCGGAGTGACCGGGTTACCGGATTCTCAGGTGTCGCCGGCTCATCGCCTACGACTTTGACGGTATGGGTCGCACTCTTTCCTCCCCATGTAGCAGTTATCTTAGTAGTCCCCGCCTTGAGAGCTTTTACCTTTCCCGTGTTGTCGACGGTCGCAACGGCAGGATCGGATGACGTTCAAACTGCACCTACAGTTTGAAAATCGCCTTCAGTATCACCATAGGCAGGATCATTATTAAACTTCATCTTCGTAAAAGCGGAAAGCTGAGCTTCCTTATTCGCTTTAAGCGGTTCGGTCGGCACTCCTCTGATAGACAGATCGTACGATGAAACTATATCAGCGTTATCTACAGCTACATTGACATTTTCCGTCACATTCCTATCTGCCATAACCACGTCGGCTGTAGGGGATAATTCTTCTGCCGAAAAGGCCAAAACGCTATTTTCTGGAGCCTTTGTGCTGAAGGCGTTAGCGTCTATAGCAAAGGTAGCCGCACCCACTGACTTATACCGAGGATTAATGACATAAAAGTACAACTTTATAGCAGGATCATCCAATCCCCTAAAATCAGTGTGGTTAGAGCCCGCACCGCGCTCTTTTTGTTTGCTTACAAAGTTTAGAATACCGGAAACTTTCCCAACATTCTTAAGGCCCTGTGTCATTCTATGTCCGTTTACTTCTATATCCACATATGAAGTGCCGTCAGGCATGTCTTTCCCTTTTTTGTGCAGTATGAATCCGACTGCGAACTCCATCGAGAGCTCCTCGAGATCCGACGACCATTTCAGAGGGACATAATCAGACGGCTTCAACGTGAAATAGTCTGTTTGCACGCCTTGGTCACATGCCTCTTTCCTCATCCCGTTTATTTCCGCCAGCAAAGCCGCATGATCAAGCGTTTCATACGTGCCGTTCACTTCGATCTGCGCTGTGGAATCCGCAAACGAGCCGATCGTGCCGACCGTAAACATGCCGCACGTCGCCAAGAGGACCGCAAGAGTTTTTGCTAAAATCCTCTTCATGACTCTCTCCTTTGATTAGATAAAATGACAAATAAATAGACAGTTGTTTGAATAATAAAATTCGGTTCTATTTGTCATAATTAAAACACATATGCCGCCTTCGGTCAAGGCGGCACATGTTTTATAGAACAAAATGATAGACTTTAATTTGGTTAGGCGCTCAACATTTTTACGGCGGCATTTTTTACCGTGTCGAACTTTTCCCGCGCATCTTCAAGGCTTTGGCCTTTTACCATGACATAGAGTTTTATCTTCGGCTCCGTGCCTGACGGCCTTATGATGACGGCACAGCCTCCCTCGAGCTCGTAGAAGAGAACATTGCTTTTAGGGAGGGATATCGGTTCGACGGCGCCGGTCCTGAGATCTTTTATCGTGCCTTCGAGGTAATCGCGGGCACGCTCGACGGGGAGACCTATCTCGCGCGGATGCTCGCTTCGCGCGGCATCCATTATGCCTTTCATTATCGCCTGAGCTTCGCTCGGCTCGAAATATACGGCGTCGGTCTTTTCGATGAAGTAACCGTATTTTTTGTAGAGATCGTCTACGGCGTCCCAAAGGCCTTTGCCCTCGGCGACGTATTTGCAGGCTATCTCGGATATGAGCATGGCTGTCTCGACTCCGTCCTTGTCGCGGGCATAGTCGCCCGTCAGATAGCCGTTGCTCTCTTCGAAGCCGTATATGCACCTGTGCTCGCCCGCTTTGTCGATCTCGTCCATCTTTCCGCCGATGAACTTGAAGCCGGTAAGGGTCTCGACGGCTTTGACGCCGTGATGCTCGCAGATCGCGTTGAACATAGTAGTCGAGACTATGCTCTTTACGGCCGCCGGTTTGGCGGGCATCGTGCCTTTCTTTTTCTTTTCTTCTATTATATGATCCAGCAGGAGAACGCCGACCTGGTTGCCGGTCAGTATCTCGTAGCGGCCGTCACGGCGTGCGACGATGCCGCACCGGTCGCTGTCAGGATCGGTGCCGATGATGAGATCGATGTCCTCCTTCTCAGCGAGATCGATAGCCATAGCGAAGCCTTCGTAGTTCTCCGGGTTCGGCGATTTTACAGTCGGGAAACTTCCGTCAGGTATCATCTGTTCTTCGACGCAGACGATGTTTTTTACCCCGACGCGACGCAGGACTTCGGGAACGATCTTCCTCCCCGCACCGTGGAAAGGCGTGTACACGACCGAAAAATCTTCGCCCGCCTTCTCGATGTATTCCCTTCCGTGTGACTCTCCGATGACTGCGGTCATGTAAGCTTCATCGACATCTTTTCCGATGATCTCGATAAGCCCTTCGGATCTCGCTTCATCGAAATCCGTGGTGCGAACGTCATCGAAGATATCGAGCTTCTCCATTTCTTCCGAAATCTCCGCGGCAGCCTCCGGTCTCACCTGGGCGCCGTTATCGACATATGCTTTATATCCGTTGTATTTCTTCGTGTTGTGGCTCGCGGTTATGTTGATCCCGGATGCCGCCTTGAGATGCCTTATCGCGAACGAAAGCTCCGGCGTCGGCCTCATCGAGTCGAAGAGATACACCTTGATGCCGTTGGCCGCAAGGACAGATGCCGCCTCCTTCGAGAAAGTCTCACTGTTGATCCTCGGGTCGCATGCTATGACGACGCCGTCGCTCTCTCTTCCCGCCTTTTTGATGACCTCAGAAAGTGCCTGCGTCGCATATCTTACCGTATATACATTCACGCCGTTTATCCCCGCGCGCATTATACCGCGGAGTCCCGCCGTGCCGAATTTCAAGGTCCCCGAGAAGCGGTCCTCTATCGCCTTTTCATCATTTTCTATCGCCCTCAGCTCCTCCTTCGTCGCGTCGTCGACCGCCGGAGACGAGAGCCATTTTTCGTATTCGATCCTGTGATCCTGTTCTTGTTTCATAGTTTCTCTCCCCTTTTATCCCTACCGCTTGAATTGTATTTAGCGGCACGGTTTTTGTCAAGGGCGTAGGCTTTCACGATCGGCAACAAGCGGTAACAAAATGCCGGGACCCGCGGATGATCACGGTGTCCCGGCATTTCGACGTCGGCGAAAATCATTTCTTCCCGGCGATCTCTCTGTTGATGCTTTCGATCCTTCTTTTTGTTACAAGATATGTGATAAGCCACATCATCACGAATATGATCATGTAGATCACGAAGAAGGAAAGAAGTCCGCTCAAGCTGTGCCCCATCCAGTCGTTGAAGTATGCGACGACCAGCATTACCGGCGCCGTCACGCCGAAGTACGTCCCGGTCTGACGGGCGAGGCTCCAATCTTCCAGTTCCCACACGATCGACGTACCCGCAAACGCGGCGCCGAGCACGGCGGAAAGGGCCATTTCGAGCATAGTCGCGTTCAGCTGATTGCCCATTTTATCGACGAGCGACGGCGGCGTCGGGTGGAAATACCCGTCTCCCTTTCCGATCGAAATAAATATCGCGATCAGAGTGCAGATCCCTATGCCCATAAGCGCTCCTAAAAATATTCTTCCCGGCAGCGACATCTCGCCCCATGACGTTTTTTTCATGACAGATCCTCCCTTCTATATCCCTAAGACCTCTTTTATCCTGTTGATGTATCGCCTCGAAGCGAACGACCGGCTGCCGTCCCTGAAGACGACGCATATCGTGCCCCGAAAGCTGAGGTCCAGCTCTTTTACCTTCTTAAGATTTATGATCTCCGAATTCGATATCCTGATGAAGCGGTTCCCGTCCAGGATCTCCTCGATCTCGTAAAGCCTCTTGCGGATGCGGTGCTCGCCTTTGTCCGTGCGTATAAAAACTTTTCCGTCGGATGCATACACGCTCACGATATCGTCCCGCTCTATCACCTCGGCTGCCTCGCCGCGAAATCCCACGATCACATCGGGCGCATCTTCCGAAAGTTTTGTGACGATCGCGCTTATCTCCGGGGTGATCTTATCGGTAAAAATCATCACCTTCGTTTCCCTGACCGTTTCGTCGACTTTTATCTCTACTTTCATGGCGCACTCCTTTCTAATGTCATTATAGATAAAGTAAACGTCCGCGCAACCGATTTTACATACATGGTCACATACGGCACATAAGTGGTATAATGGCGTATATTTTTATTGAGATTTTCGGTGGTAAAAGGATATGACGAAGAAAGCGCTTGTGGCGATGAGCGGCGGTGTGGACAGCAGCGTCGCGGCATTTTTGACAAAAGAGAGCGGGTACGAGACGGCGGGAGCGACCATGGAACTTTTCGGCGGCGAAAACGGACGTCTCAACGCCGACGACATAAAAGACGCGAAGGCGGTGGCGGGCAGGCTCGGGATAAAATACGAGGTGTTCGATTTTACGAAGGAGTTCGATGAATGCGTCGTGTCGCCTTTCGTCGAATCGTACGAGAGCGGCAGCACTCCGAATCCCTGCGTCGACTGCAACAGACGCCTTAAGTTCGACGCGTTCTTCAGGAAGGGCCGCGAGCTCGGTTTCGATACGGTCGTGACCGGCCACTACGCGCGGATCGAGTGCGATGAAGAGACGGGGAAATATCTACTCAAAAAAGCCGTGAGCGAAGCCAAAGACCAGAGCTACGTCCTCTACACCCTTTCGCAGGATCAGCTCGCGCACGCGTCCTTCCCTATCGGCGGGCTTACGAAGGACGAAGTTAGGAAGATCGCGGAGGAGCAGGGTTTTGCAAACGCTTCAAAAAGCGAAAGTCAGGATATCTGTTTCATCCCTGAAGGGAAATACCACGATTTTATAAAAGAGTATTCCGGCAAAGACTATCCGCCGGGAGATTTTGTCGACAGCGGTGGCAACGTCCTCGGACGGCACAGCGGGATAATCAATTACACGGTCGGTCAGAGGAAGGGCCTCGGCCTCGCCCTAAAGAAGCCGATGTACGTCGTCGAAATAGACGCCGCCTCAAACCGCGTCATCCTCGGTGACAACGACGACCTTTTCGAGCGCGAACTCACGGCGGGAGATTTCAACTGGATATCGGGGAACGCCCCGGAAGGTGAAATAAGATGCACCGCAAAGATCAGGTATAAACACGCCGAAGCTCCCGCGACGGCCCGCGTCACAGAAAACGGAAATGTCATCGTGACTTTCGACGAGCCGCAACGCGCCATAACCGCAGGCCAGTCGGCAGTCCTCTACGACGGCGATACAGTCCTCGGCGGCGGTAAAATATTGCGGGTAACTCATTGCAATGCGTAAATAAAATAGTATAATTAAACCGTCAGTTAGTCTTAACTAACTAAAATCGAACAGAAGGCGGTGATAAAAATAAATACTTTTACAGATGAAATGAAGGAAATGATAAACTCGCAGCTCGCGTACATTTCCACGGTCGACAAAGACGGCAACCCGAACGTGGGACCGAAGAGATCCTGACCGAAGGAGAGATCTACGAAAGCGCCGCAGAATGGGCGAAGGGTAAAATGGGACCGCCGAAAGCCGCGGGCCTCATCCACGTAGAAAAGATCTTCCTTCTCGACTCCGGTAAAAACGCCGGCGACAAGATCGTCTAAAATCGTTCGGCCGAATATTTGCGCAAGAGTCGTTCGGACCTGACATTCATGGAACATAAAAAGGCGGAGCATGCTGATATGCATGCCACGCCCGTTTTTTATCGGATCGTTACCGATTTTTATCGCGGTGCTCCGGATCTCTGCCGGACCGCACCCGATCTTAAAGCTTTTATTCGCCGATGATGTCGAGGAGCTCGTTTATGTTCTTTTTACCGAACCCCACTTTATCGTCGTTGATGATGAAGCACGGAACGCTCATGACGTCGTACTTATCTTTCAGGTGGCCGAAGTTGTTGAGGTCGAAAACATCGACGTTGACCGAATCGTTCGAAGCCGCGATCTTCTGGGCGGCCGTTACGAGCTCAGGACACATCGTGCAGGAAAGCGAAACGAGTATTTTTATATTTACCCGATCGCGTATAGCTGCGATCGCCTTCTCGGTCGCTTCGTCGACGCTCTGCCCCGGTCCCGCTACGTTGTACAGACCTATCATGAACGACGTGAATTCGTGACCTCCCGGCGCTCCGTGGAACGCGAGGCCCGAAGGACTGCCGTCCGCTCTGCAAACCTGTACGTAAGGCAGCACGTTGTCCTCGGCGCTGCCGTCCGAGTCTTTCGCCTCTTCGGCGATCTCGACTTTGATCTTAGGAGTGAGCTCCGCGATCGAGTTCATGTACTGCGTAAGCTCCGTCGATACGGGCCTTCCGTCCAAATGAAGTTTCAGGACTATGTCGCTATCCATCTTTTCGAAAAGCGCATTGAGCTGTGCTTTCATGTCGGCACTGAAGAGTCCGCCTTCATCCGCTACGATCTCTTCCTTAGGCTCCGAAGGTACGCGCGATACAGGTTGCTTAGGAACTATTCCCGTCTCTTCCTGCATCTTTGCCGCGTACTTCTCGAGCTCAGCGGCGGCTATAGCGCCGTCGCCGACCGCTGTCACGACCTGACGGAGGACATTGTCGCAAACGTCGCCGGCCGCGTAAACGCCGTCGACCGAAGTCTTTTTGTTCGCATCCGTTACGACATAGCCCTTCGGAGTTAGCTCTACGTCGTCTTTTATCAGATCCGTAGCGGGCTCGTAACCGACAAATACGAAGATCCCGAAAGTATCGTCACCTGCATCGTAGACGGTCTCTTCTCCCGTCTTTGTGTTGACATAAGCCAGCCTTCGAAGGGCCGAATCGCCTTCGGCCGATTTTACCGTGACATTCTTAAGGACCGTTATTTTATCGTTTTTATAGACCGGGTCCGACGTGGCTTTCGCACAACTGAAATCGTCTCCGCGGATAAGTATCGTGACGTGCTTTGCGTATTTCGTCAGGAAAATGCTCTCTTCCGCAGCCGCGAATCCGCCGCCGACTACGAATACGTCTTTCCCCGTAAAAAACTCGCCGTCGCACGTGGCGCAATACGCGACTCCGTGCCCCTTGAACTCCTGCTCGCCTTCAAAGCCGACCATGCGCGGATGCGCACCGGTCGCGATCAGTATCCCGAACGATTTGAATGTGCCTCTGTCCGTCGATACAGCCTTGATCGGCCCTTTGAGGTCGAACGATTTTATCTTGGCGGAAAGGAATTCGGTTCCGAAGTTTTCCGCCTGCCTCTGCATCGTGTGCGTCAGCGTCCTTCCGTCCGTTCTCTCTATTCCCGGATAGTTGACGACATCCGATGTGATCGTTATCTGCCCGCCGAACGCTTCGCCTTCGACCACGAGCACTCTGTATCTGGCGCGCGCCAGGTATATAGCGGCGGTAAGTCCCGCCGGGCCGCCTCCCGCGACTATGACGTCGTAGAATTTTTCTTCTTCGCCCGGTTCAAGTTGTATTTTTTTACCGTTAGTTTCGTTCATGGCGGCACTTCCTCATTATAACTGACCTACGAGATCGAGGCTCGGCTTCAGCGTCTCCGCTCCCGGTTGCCACTTGGCCGGGCAAACCTCTCCGCCGTGAGCTTCAACGAACTGGCAAGCCTGAACCCTTCTGAAGAGCTCGTCGGCGTTCCTGCCTACGCTTCCCGCGATGACTTCGTAAGCTACGATCTTGCCGTCAGGATTTACGATAAAGCTTCCTCTCTCGGCCACGCCCTGATCCGGGATGTAGACTTCAAAATCTTCTGCGAGAACGTGAGTAGGATCCGCGAGCATCGTATACTGTATCTTCTTGATCCTGTCCGAAGCGTCGTGCCAAGCCTTGTGGACGAAATGAGTGTCGCAAGATACCGAATAGATATCGCATCCGTCCTTCTTAAAATCTTCGTACTTGTTCGCGAGGTCCTCGAGCTCAGTCGGGCAAACGAAAGTAAAGTCCGCAGGATAGAAGAAGAACACGGCCCACTTTCCGAGCACGTCCTTCTTCGCCACTTCTTTAAACTCTCCGTTGCAGTATCCCTGTACCTTGAAATCACCTATTTCTTTATTTATCAATGACATTATCTTACCTCCTTGGTTTTTATTTTTTGTGGTTAGTCATGGCTAACCTACTGATATTGTTTTACGTGGTTTTCGGTCCGTTGTCAAGGAATAAAAGAAGACTTCACCTATTTTTCATCTTGCCCCGACCCCGCCTTCAACCGCGCATCGGATCCCTCAAAATTTTTGTAAAATTTTTATTTCATTTGCGTAAAAATTTTTAGCAAACCGCGGTCGCATTATGCTAAAATGGATAGGGTCGCTTTTGGATCTCTTCCGACGGATGATTTGATGACTCCCGAGGGAGGATTTTTTATGCCGAAAAACCCTCATCACTGCAATTATTTTTATCTGAAAAAAGAAAGGAACGGTCATGAGCAAAATAAACAGGATCATTCAGGTCGAAGAACGGGTACCGCTCAAAATGGGTATTCCGCTGGGTTTTCAGCACACATTCGCCATGTTCAGCGCATCGGTACTGGTGCCGTACATACTCGGGATAAGCCCGGCTATCGCCCTTCTTATGAACGGTATCGGCACGCTGATATTCATTTTCGTAACCAAGGGTAAATCACCGGCATATCTTGGATCGAGTTTCGCTTTCATCTCACCGGCGCTTCTCGTAATAAATGACCCGTCGCTCGGATACAGATACGCTCTCGGCGGATTCGTCGTGACGGGCTGCATATTCATGATCGTGGCCGTGATAATAAAATTCGCCGGTGTACACTGGATCGACGTCGTGCTTCCGCCTGCGGCAATGGGCCCGGTAGTCGCACTCATCGGTCTCGAACTCGCGGGCAACGCCGCACAGAACGGCGGCATCGTGCTGACGGAGAACTACACGAAGATCGACCCTAAGCTGGCTCTCGTATTCGTAATAACTCTCGCGATAGCGATCTTCGGGCAGGTCCTCTTCCGCGGTTTCGCATCGGCGATAGCGATACTGATATCGATAGTCGCCGGTTACTGCGTAGCACTTGCGGTCGGTATCGTAGACTTTACGAACCTCGAATCGCAGGCGTGGCTCCAGATGCCGAACTTCCTGGCACCTAAATTCAGCGCACAGGCGATCGCGATAATCATACCGGCATCCCTCGTAGTAATATCCGAGCACATCGGACACCAGGTCGTAACTTCCGAGATAATCGAGCGCAACCTGCTCGAAGATCCGGGACTCCACAAGACCCTCTTCTGCGACGGCATCTCGACAACCCTCTCCGGATTCTGCGGTTCCGTACCGACGACGACTTACGGCGAGAACATCGGCGTAATGGCGATCACGAAGGTCTACAGCGTTTGGGTCATCGGCGGAGCAGCCGTTATATCGATACTCCTCTCGTTCATCGGTAAGGCGTCCGGTCTCATCCAGACCATACCTGCTCCTGTAATGGGCGGAGTGAGCTTCCTTCTCTACGGAATGATCGGAGCGTCCGGTATCAGGCTCATCGTCGATAAAAAGGTCGATTACTCGAGGCCGAGGAACCTCGCCCTCACATCGGTGATTTTCATAACCGGACTTTCGGGAGCGTACATACAGCTCGGTTCCGCAAAGCTCACGGGAATGTCGCTCGCGACGGTAGTCGGTATCGTGCTCGGTATCCTCTTCTATCTCCTCGATAAATTCAAACTCACTAACGATATCGATGACGTTGAGGCGGCCGAGGCGGCTGAAATGGCTGAAACGGCGGCGGAAAAATAAAATACTTCGGCCCGCGGACTTGAAACATCATCTCATAGGTGTATAATGGTCGCGGAAAAATGTTACCAAAGCAATATTGAAGACAACTGATGGGTTACCTTACCCACCGTTATCAAAAAAAAGAGGAGCGGCATCACCGCTCCTTTTATGTGGAGCCCCGTCAGTCGTCTAAGCAGAACATCATCTATCGGGAGGATAACATGAATTTTGTTCAATTTACTGAGATCGCAATGCTTGTACTGTTCGGATTTTCTTGGCCGTTCAACATCGTAAAATCGTGGAGATCGCGCACGGCTAAGGGTAAAAGTCTTCTGTTCGAAGTGATCGTCGTCATAGGATACGCCTTCGGCCTCACCGGGAAATTTTACCTTTACGCGCAAACGGGCGAGCTCGCTCTGTCCGTCTGGTTCTACATCGCGGACATCCTCATGGTCGTCATCGACATGGCCCTCTACGCCAGGAACGTCAAGTTAGACGCGATCAGGGACAGGGAAGAAGATCTTCTCACGGAAGAAAACATGGTATCCTACAACTAAAAACGGAGAGCGACGCCGGGTGCGTCGCTTTTTTTATTGCCTCGGCTGTGCTAAACTTTCCGTGTAAACTTTTACTTTTTATAGGGGAAGAGAGAGAAGCGATGCTTTTAAATTTTAAAAATGAAGACTACGATTTCCGTTTTAAGGACGAGGAAAAATCCGAAATGGCGGAAAATTTCGGGGCGTTGCAGAGAAAGGTCAACGAGACCGGCCTGCCCGTCCTCATAATCATCGACGGCTGGGAATGCTCCGGGAAGGGCTATGTCATCCACGACCTCGTAAAAGAAGTGAACCACAAATTCGTAAAGGTCCACGTTTTCGGCGAGGGGAGCGCCTGCGCCGCGGGGTACCCTTACCTGACCAAATTCTGGAAGGCGTCGCCGGGGAAGGGCGACATCTCGATATTCGACAGGAGTTTTTACTGCGAACTTATGGACTTCAAAGAGTCGAAGGACGTCACACTCGCCGGAAAGGTCAAGGAGTACTCGACGGTCGAGAGGCAGCTGATCGACAACGGAACGCTGATCCTTAAATTTTTCCTGAACCTCGATGAGAAGGCGCAGAAGAAAAGGATCAAAGAATACAAGGACGACAAATACAAGAAGGCACTCCTCTCCGACAGGGACTATAAGCAGAACGAGGACTACGACAAATATCAGAGGAGGATCTCGGAGATCCTCACGGCGACGAACACTAAAGCCGCTCCGTGGCGCATAATACCGGCGGATTCGATGAAGGACGCGTCTTCGGAAGTCCTCGGCATCTGCATCGAGGAGATCGAAAAGGCGCTCGACCTTTTGGAGAAGAACGGCACGATAACTCTGTCGCGCGAAATACTGTTGCCGGAAGCCAAAGACGTTCTCGGCGGGCTCGACATGAGCAAGACTATGTCCAAAGAGGAGTACGACGAAAGGAAGTCCGAGCTCGACAAAGCGCTCAACGATCTCGGCTACGAATTTTACCTCAAAAACGTTCCCGCGATGATCATATTCGAAGGTGTCGATGCGGCGGGAAAAGGCGGCGCGATCAAAAGGCTGACGGGCGCTCTCGATCCGCGCGGATACGATGTCGTTCCTATCTCGAAGCCTACCGAAGTCGAGCTCGCGCACCACTATCTGTGGCGCTTCTGGAATGTTATGCCGCAGAGAGGAAAGACCGTCATTTTCGACCGCTCCTGGTACGGCCGCGTCCTCGTCGAGAGGATCGAAGGGCTCGCGAACGAGTTTGAGTGGAAAAGGGCTTACGATGAGATCAATGCCACCGAAAAACACCTTTACAGGGAAGGAATGTTCGTCCTGAAGTTCTTCCTAAGCGTCGATAAAGACGAGCAGCTGAACAGGTTCAACAGCCGCGAGGAAGACCCTGAGAAAAACTACAAGCTGACGGACGAGGACTGGCGCAACCGCGACAAGTGGGACAGATATATCACGGCTTACAACGATATGCTCACGATAACCGACACGGAATACGCTCCTTGGGTCGTCGTCCCGGGCAACGACAAGTATTACGCCAGGATAAAAGTAATGGAAGAGACCTGCAGGAGGAGCAAGGAGTTCCTCGATGGTCTGAAAGATTAAACGGTTTTACATGCCAAAGGAAGGACGAACAAATGAAGTACAAATTAAGCCGTAACCGCATCAAAAATTACAACCGAATAAAGTCTCCAGATTTTCCAAAATATACAACTCAGCTAATAAACCTCGCAAACCAAAATGCTCAGGGAACACGGCCTGCTGTAGTCGGCAAAATGTCTGAGTTGTTTCAGGAATTCATGCAATCCGGCATGGATATCACCGTTGAAAACTGGCGTAAATGGTATACGGAAAAATATCCAAACACAGCGAAAGAAGCGACCGCAAAAGTCGAGTCACATATTCACAAACTGCAAGATGCACTTTCTTTAATTGATCACGATATGATTGCAGACTGGGTGGATGATTTCCTGATTAATAAAACTTTCACCGGACTATACTTTCAAAAAGCAATATTGGCTTCTTTGGCAGATAAAAGAAAGACAACGTATAGGTTGGCAACACCTGAAGAGGAATCGATAGGCATTGACGGATATGTCGAGGACACACCGTACTCCATTAAGCCAAACTCATACAATTATAAAAAACGGGACTGCATGAAACAATCGGCGTAAAAATGATCTATTACGATAAAGATGAACAAGGTAATCTTATAATCGAAGTAGAAGATTAAAAATAGGATCTTCACGGATTTTTGGGGGATTGGTAACAAATTGAATATTTGAATTGACAA
>CAMYCF010000002.1 GCA_947254375.1 uncultured Mobilibacterium sp.
TTCCGATTATAGACGATGACTTGAATATAAGTTTGGACAATGATGAACAAGTTGACTCATGCGCACCGACTTCTATTTTGATGAAGAGGATGCGTATTGTTTGGGAAATGACGGAGTCCTGCGCACGGGCGGATGGTTTTGGTATGTGAACAGGTGGTACTGTGCCGACAGCTCCGGCAAGGTAAGAAAAGGCTGGTTCAAAGACAGCGGCAAGTGGTATTACCTTTACCCACACACACAAAGTGAACCGTCGGAAGTAAGAGGTCATATGCTCGGTCAAATGTGGATCGGCTGGAGGAATACGGACGACAAATGGTACTATCTCGATAATGACGGTGCCATGGTGAGCGGCGATTACACTATAGACGGAAAGACACGTCATTTCGCCGACAGCGGTGAGCTGATCGGAGATCCGGGATTCAAGAAGGTGCACGTCATATATAAAAACAAAGAAGACGGTACGGTCGTAAAAGAATCCGATGCGAATGTCGTAGACGGCTATATTCAAGTCGAAAACCCTATCGTCGTCGACGGTGAAGAGCTTTTCCTTTCACCGGACGAAGACAGCGACTTCACGCTTGAGGGCTCGGATTGGATAGACGGTAAGACGCAGCGCATAAAGTATTTAGGGACGGATGAACTTATCGCTCCGGTGAGCTGATAATGCAGTAGAATATCGATTTGACAAAAGAGGCTTCGGCCTCTTTTGCTTTTACCGATAAAATATAGATTTTTTGACATTTGCAGTCGGTTTAGACTATAATGTTACGGTTAGAATAGTCTTTTAAGGAGTGATGCACACATGAAGATACCTTTTTCACCGCCGGACATATCCGAACTGGAAATCAAATATGTTACCGATGTAATGAAGTCGGGCTGGATAACAACCGGTCCTAAGGTCAAAGAATTCGAGCAAAAGGCGGCGGAGTACCTCGGAGTGACTAAGCTCGTGGCGCTGTCATCCGCTACTGCGGCGCTCGAGGGCGCTCTTCGCATCCTCGGCATCGGACCGGGAGACGAGGTCATCGTTCCCGCATACACATATACGGCGACGGCGAGCCCGGTGGTACATGCCGGAGCGACGCTCGTGATGGCGGATGTAGCGAAGGACAGCTTCGAGGCCGATTACGACGCGGTCGAAGCGCTGATAAATGAGAAGACAAAGGCGATAATAGCCGTAGATATAGGCGGTATCATCTGCGATTACGACAGACTTTTTAAGATCGCCGATTCGAAAAAAAATATTTTTACGCCGGCGAACGATGTCCAGAAGGCCCTCGGCCGCATCGCGGTCATCGCGGACGGAGCGCATTCGTTCGGATCGGTAAAGAACGGAGTAAAAGCCGGTAATATCGCCGACTTTACATCCTTCTCTTTCCATGCGGTCAAGAACCTTACGACAGCGGAAGGCGGAGCTCTCACATGGAGACCGCTCGAAGGTATATCGGACGACGAAATATACAGGAGGTTGCAGCTCTATTCCCTCCACGGACAGTCGAAGGACGCCCTCGCCAAAAACAAGGCGGGCGCCTGGGAGTACGATGTCGAGTGGCCGGCTTACAAATGTAATATGACGAACATAAACGCGGCTATCGGGCTCGCGCAGCTCGAGAGATATGACGACATGCTCGCGAGAAGGCGCGAACTCAACGAAAGGTATTCGCGCGAGTTTTCGAAATACGGTATCATGGTAATGTCTCATTACACGGATGAGATGACTTCGACGGGGCACCTTTACCTCGTTCGGATACCGAATGCGACCCTCGAAGACAGGAATGCGGTCATCGAGGACATGGCGGAAAGAGGGATCGCGTGCAACGTACACTACAAACCTCTGCCGCTTTTATCGGCTTATAAAAACATGGGATTTGATATCAAGGATTACCCGAACGCGTATAAGCAGTACGAGAACCTGATATCGATACCCGTTTATTCGATAATGACGGACAAAGAAAACCAATACGTAATAGATAATTTTATAGATGTGCTCAGGAAAAGGGGACTCGTGCACTGATGTGGCTCAAGGATTGGGAAGATTTACCGAGCTGTATGCGCACGGATGCCGTAAGGCCGTATTACGATATACTGAAGGGCAGAAAAGCGGCGATCGCCGTTAAAAGGCCGTTCGATATCGTGATGTCGGTCGTTATAATCATCGTGCTCGCGATCCCCATGCTCGTCATAGCGATAATGATAAAAGCCGACGACGGCGGTCCCGTCTTCTTTCGCCAGAAGCGCGTGACGACGTACGGGCGCGATTTTCGCATCTTCAAATTCAGGACGATGGTCGTCGATGCCGAAAAAGTCGGTGTGCAGGTGACCTCGCAGGGCGACCCACGCATAACGAAGGTCGGCGGGAAACTCCGCAGGCACAGGCTTGATGAGCTGCCTCAGATATTCAATGTTTTTGCGGGCGACATGTCGCTCGTCGGGACGAGGCCGGAAGTGAGGAAGTACGTGGACGCGTACAGCGACGAGATGATGGCGACGCTCCTTCTGCCGGCGGGAGTCACTTCGGAGGCAAGCATAGCGTATAAAGACGAGGACGAACTGATAGGGAACGCGGGCGACCCGGACAGGATATATATAGAAAAAGTTTTGCCCGAAAAGATGAGATACAATCTGCACTCCGTCAGGGAATTCAGTCTCGGACGCGAGTTTATGTTGCTTTTTAAGACGGTAGCCGCGGTATTCGGAGGGAAAAATTGAACATACTTTTGATAAATCACTATGCGGGATCGTCTGAAATGGGCATGGAATTCAGGCCGTACTATCTGTCGCGCGAATGGGTAAAAATGGGACACGACGTCACGATCATCGGCGGCGACTTTTCCCACCTCCGTAAAAAGAATCCCGATGTATCGGAAGATTTTACCGAGGAAACGATCGACGGCATCAGATACGTGTGGATAAAAACGGGTGAGTATTCGAGCAACGGATCGGCACGCGCCAAAAGCATGTTCCGCTTCTGCAAAAAGCTCTCGTCGAACGGGAGAAGGATCGTTGACAGGTATAAACCGGACGTGGTGATATCGTCTTCGACATATCCGCTCGATTCATACCCGGCGTGCAAGATCGCGAAGATCGCAGGCGCCAAATACATCCACGAGGTCCACGACATGTGGCCGTCGACGCTGTACGAGGCGGGAGGAATGGCGAGAAAACATCCGTTCGTCGTGCTGATGCAGATCGCGGAGAATCATGCCTACAAGCATGCGGACGTCGTCGTTTCCCTCCTCAAACACGCTGAGCCGTACATGAGAGAGCACGGCCTCAAAGAAGGCAAATTTCGCTATGTGCCGAACGGTATCATCGCCGGCGAGTGGGAAGCGGAGAAGGAACTTCCTAAGGCCCACGCGGAAGCGTTCGACAGATTCGAGAAAGAAGGCAAATTCGTCATCGGATATTTCGGCAGCCATGAACTTTCATACGGTCTGCACAATCTGCTGGATGTCATCAAAGAAATGGAGAACGAAGACATCGCGCTCGCAATGGTCGGCAAGGGAAAGATGAAAGATGAACTCATCAAATATGCCGAAGGCAACAATATAAAGAATGTCGTTTTCCTCCCTCCTGTCGAGAAGACGCTCATCCCGTCCGTAGTTTCGCGATTTGACGCGATATTCATCGGTACGATCGCATCATCGCTCTACAGATTTGGGATATGCATGAACAAGATGTTCGACTCCATGATGGCTGCAAAGCCAATAGTCATCGCGATAACGACGCCGTCGACGGCAGTGAGCGAATCTGGGTGCGGAATAGCCACGGAATCGTGCGACAATGAAGCGATAAAAGCTGCGATAAGGAAGATAAAAAATATGACGCCGGAAGAGCGCAGCGCGATGGGGCAAAAGGGAAGAGACGCCGTCATGAAGCATTACACTTACGAAAGCATCGCCAAGGACTTTGAAGGCATAATGAAAAGCCTTTGATCGGTGCGGGGCATAAATAAAAAATTCGGAAGGAAATCTGAAAGTGGAAACGAAAATAGTAACGGTCGTAGGAGCAAGACCGCAATTCATAAAAGCGGCGGCCGTATCTCACGAGCTCAGAAAACATTGCACCGAGATACTCGTACACACGGGGCAGCATTACGATGCGAACATGTCGGCGCAGTTTTTTGATGAGCTGAACATACCTGCCCCCGACTACAACCTCGGGATCGGATCAGGCAGCCATGCTAAACAGACTGCCGAGATGCTCATCGCTATCGAGGAGGTTTTACTCAAAGAGAAACCGGACTATCTTATGGTTTACGGCGACACGAACTCTACCATCGCAGGCGCGCTTGCAGCATCTAAGATCCTCATACCTGTAATACATGTTGAGGCGGGACTCAGGTCGTACAACATGGCGATGCCGGAAGAACAGAACCGGAGACTTACGGATCACATCTCAAAATTCCTGTTTTGCCCGACGGATGTCGCTGCAGGTATCCTCAGAAGCGAAGGGATAACGGAAGGTGTTTACGTAACGGGAGATGTAATGTGCGACGCCGTTCTGTATTTTTCGAAGCTCAATCAAAAGATCTCGGATGCTGAGCACCTCAGCAAGCTGAATTATGTGTTCGGTAAAAGAGAAAACTTGGATAAATGGTATCTTTCGACGGTCCACAGGGCGGAGAACACGGATACTATAGAAAAGGTAAGGACCGTACTAAAAGCGTACGAAAGCCTGGATCTGCCGGTCATCCTCCCGGCGCACCCGCGCACGAGAAAGATGATCGAACAGGTAAACAGAGAAGCAAATCTTAAGAACACTGTCTGCGTGGAACCGGTCGGATATCTGGATATGCTCTACCTGACTCAAAATGCGAAGAAGGTCATAACGGATTCGGGCGGCCTTCAGAAGGAAGCATACATACTGGGAACTCCGTGCGTGACGCTGAGGGAGCAGACGGAGTGGGTCGAGACACTCGAGGGGAACCACAACATACTCGCCCACATCGATGCGGACGACATCCGCGATAAAGTGATGAACACGAAGATATCGGGCGAAAAGAAGGATTTTTACGGAAAAGGAGACGCCGCCCGCAGGATGTGCGACGTTTTATTCGCCGGCGAAAGGCAATGATATTTTATCGGTAAAAAAACTGCGACTTGAAAAGAGAACGATCTTTTGTTGAGGAGGAATCTATGAAGGAATATTTTGTACACGAAAGCAGCTATGTCGATGACGGAGCTACTGTAGGAGAAGGAACCAAGATATGGCATTTCTGCCACGTCCAGTCGGGAGCGAAGATCGGTAAAAACTGCTCGCTCGGTCAGAACGTCAACGTGGCCAACAACGTCGTGATAGGCGACAGGGTAAAAATACAGAACAACGTTTCCGTTTATGAGGGAGTCACGCTCGAGGACGGAGTCTTCTGCGGACCTTCCTGCGTATTCACGAACGACCTCACTCCGAGGGCGAGATACCCTAAGGGCTCGGATCACTACGAGAAGACGGTCGTCAAAGAGGGAGCGAGCATAGGCGCGAACGCGACCATAGTTTGCGGTCACAATGTCGGAAAGTGCGCAATGGTAGCGGCCGGCGCGGTCGTAACGAAGGACGTCGACGACTATACGCTCGTTGCAGGCATACCGGCACGTCCGATCGGTAAAGTTGATGAATACGGCAATGTCGTTGAAAAATTCAAGAAATAGAAAACAGTAAGACAGAGATCTCAGAAGTGAAAAAGAGGAAAATCCAATGACGATGAAAGAAAGATTGTTGAAGAAAATAGCGGATCACGATATCACGGTCGGCGTAGTCGGACTCGGATACGTAGGACTTCCGCTTGCCGTAGAGAAGGCGAAGGCCGGGTTTAAGACTATCGGTTTCGATGTCCAGGATGAGAAGGTAAAACTTGTAAACGAGGGCAACAATTACATCGGCGATGTAGTGAACGACGACCTGAAGGCCATAGTCGACGCCGGTATGCTCAAAGCGACGTCGGACTTCTCGTTCGTGAAGGACGTAGATTTTATCGCGATATGCGTGCCGACACCGCTCGACGAGCATCAGCAGCCGGACGTAAGCTACGTGCGTTCTTCGGCCGAAGCGATATCGAAGTATTTATCGAAGGATACAATGGTAGTACTCGAGTCGACGACGTACCCGGGAACGACAGAAGAACTTCTTTTACCGATACTGGAAAGATCGGGGCTCAAGTGCGGAGAAGATTTTTACCTCGGATTTTCACCGGAAAGGGTGGATCCGGGCAACCTTATCTACAAGACGAAAAACACGCCTAAGGTAGTCGGAGCCGTCGGAAAAGACGCAACGGAGGTCATCGCCGCGATGTACAGGGAAGTCCTCGAAGGCGACATACACGAGGTATCATCTCCTGCGATAGCGGAAATGGAGAAGATCCTCGAGAACACGTACAGGAATATCAATATCGGGCTCATCAACGAGCTGGCGGTATTGTGCGATAAAATGAACATCTCGCTCTGGGAAGTCATCGATGCTGCAAAGACGAAACCTTACGGGTTCCAAGCTTTTTATCCGGGACCGGGACTCGGCGGCCACTGCATACCGCTCGATCCGTATTACCTTTCATGGAAAGCACGCGAATACGGCTTTCACACTTCGATGATCGAGGCGTCGATGATCATCAACGATAAGATGCCGGAGTACACGGTCGACAGGGCGGCGGCCGTACTGAACCGCCATAAGAAGGCACTCAACGGTTCGAAGGTCCTCGTTCTCGGCGTAGCGTACAAGAACAACATCGACGACTACAGGGAAAGCCCGGCGCTCGACGTCATAGAGATACTTAAGGAGCGCGGAGCGGAAGTCGACTTCTACGATCCGTGGATCGCTAAGTATAAACGCGGCGGTAAATACTATGAGGGACTCATTTCGATCGATGCGGAGAAAGTCGCGGGATACGATCTCGTCCTCGTGACGACTGCCCACGATGCGTACGACTATGAGATGATAAGGAAAAACGCGAAGGCGATATTCGACACGAGAAACGCTTTCGCCGGAGTAAAAGACAGAGAAAATATCGAATTGTTGTAAAAGGCAGAGGAAATATCGAACTGCTGTAAAAACGATAGGAGTAAAAGTATGAGATATGCATTGATCGGTTGCGGAAGGATATCCACGAACCACATGAAAGCGGCGGTAGCGAACGGCCTTGATATAGTGGCAGTCTGCGACATCCTGCCGGATAAAATGGATGCGATACTCGAGAAGCACGAGCTCACTGACAAAGGCATCTCGAAGTGCACGGACTATAAGAAGATGATCGAAGAGAACGAACTCGATCTCGTCAGCATAGCGACCGAAAGCGGCATCCACGCAGAGATCGCTTTATACTGCATAGATAAAGGGATCAATGTGATCATCGAGAAGCCTATGGCGATGAACATCGCGGACGCGAACGAGATCATCAGACGCTCCGAAGAAAAGGGCGTAAAAGTTTCGGCCTGCCACCAGAACAGGTTCAACGTCGCCGTTCAGGAGACGAGGAAAGCTCTCGAAGCCGGAAGGTTCGGAAAGATGTCTCACGCATCTATCAATGTAAGGTGGAACAGGGGAAGATCATATTACGACCAGGCCAAATGGCGCGGCACCTGGGCACAGGACGGAGGATGCCTCATGAACCAGTGCATACACGGCATCGATCTTCTCAGGTGGATGATGGGAGATGAGATCGAGGAGATCTACGGTGCGACGCGTCAGAGACAGCACGACTACCTCGAAGCCGAGGATATCGGAGTCGCTGTAATAAAATTCAAAGACGGGTCTGTCGGGACCGTCGAAGGCACAACGAATGTATACCCTAAAAACCTTGAGGAGACGCTCTATCTCTTCGGTGAGAAAGGCACGGTAAAGATCGGCGGCACGTCTACCAACAACATAGACGTCTGGGACTTTGCCAATGAAACGGACGAAGACCGCAGTAAAAAAGGCCTCGAAGAGGAGACGAGCAACGTATACGGAAACGGACACACGAGTCTTTTCGCCGACGTCATGGATGCGATAGAAAACGACAGACGTCCTTATGTCGATGCGGTCGCAGGCAGGAACGCCCTCGAGGTCGTTCTCGCGATATACAAGAGCCAGAAGGAAGGAAAACCAGTAAAACTTCCGCTGGAAGACTTTTCAAGCACAGATATGGCGGGAGAATTTGGAAAATAAACACAATTTACATATAATTTACCATGCTCCGTGTGGTAGAATCGTGCAGATAGGAGAAAGTATGGAATTCAGAGACTTAAAGAAACAATATGAGATCCTTAAAGAACAGATAGACGGGGAAATAGCCGAGGTAATCTCGAGCGGCCGATTCATCGGCGGCGGGAAGGTGGCGGAGCTGGAAGGCGAGCTCGCCGCATACGTCGGGGTCAAGCACTGCGTCACGTGCGGAAACGGCACGGATGCTCTTGAGCTCTCTTTGATGGCTATGGGCATCGGAGAAGGCGATGCCGTATTCGTACCCGATTTTACTTTCTTCTCTACAGGAGAAGTCGTTTCTTCGCTCGGAGCAACGCCTGTATTCGTCGACGTTTTGGAGAACACGTTCAACATCGATGCGAAGTCTTTCGAAGCGGCCGTTGAAGGCGTAGTCAAAGAAGGAAAACTTAAGCCTGCGGTCGTGATGCCCGTAGACCTGTTCGGCATGCCGGCAGACTATGAGGCTGTCAGGACGGTGGCGAAGAAGTACGGTATAAGGATACTCGAAGATGCCGCGCAGGGATTCGGAGGCGAGATCAAGGGAACGAAAGCGTGCGCACTCGGAGATATCGCTGCGACGTCGTTCTTCCCGGCAAAGCCGCTCGGGTGCTATGGAGACGGCGGCGCTATATTCACAAATAGCGATGAGGAAGCGGAACTCCTCAGGTCTTACTGCGTCCACGGCAAGGGTAAAATGAAATACGACAACGTAAGGATCGGCATGAATTCGAGGCTCGACGCCATTCAGGCCGGTGTTTTACTGCCGAAACTTAAAGCCCTTGCGGAATACGAGGTAAAAGCCGTCAACGAGGTTGCGGCAAAATACACAGCGCTCCTCAAAGACACCGTAAAAACTCCGATCGTGCCGGACGGTTTTACGAGTAGCTGGGCACAGTACACGATAAAACTGAACGACGAAGAGGAAAGAGACGCGCTGAAAGACGCTCTTAAGGAACAGGGTATACCTTCCATGGTCTACTATCCTAAGCCGATGCACGCGCAGGAAGCATTCACACCGTACATAAAGGCGGGCGATAGCTTCCCGGTAACGGAAAGGCTCTGCAAAACGGTGCTCTCCCTCCCTATGCATCCGTATATGAGCGATGAGGATATAAATAAGGTAGCCGCTGCCGTTAGATCCGCACTTGAAAACATCAGGAACAGCTAAAGGCTTCCTTCGACTGCTTTTGAGAGATCCGGTGAAAGTATATGACTGAAACACAACCGAGCGTTCGTGAAAAGTTGCGAAAATTGTATGAAAAGGGGCTTGTCCATATCATGGGCGCAACTTTCCTTAACAAGGTCTTTGCGTTCGTGGGCAACGTGTTTGTCGTGAGGATACTGACGAAGACTGAGTACGGTATCTTCGGATATACGGACAACTTTCTCGCGCTGTTTATATCCTTGAACGGACTCGGCATGGCGCAGGCCATGATGCAGTACTGCTCCGAGAAGAGATCGACGGAAGAGAGGAAAAAGTACACTCGCTACGCTTTTTTGTTCGGCGTCGGATTCAACTTGATCGTATTCGTTATGGTGTTGCTTTGTGCGATGTTCGCACCGCTTAAGATCAGCGCAGCGAGACCATACCTGATGCTGTTCTCGTTCTATCCCGTACTGTATTATGTAGACACATTTTACTGCATGCTTACAAGGTGCAGGCGCGACAACCGGGAATATGCTAAAATAGTCAACATCAATGCTTTTCTCTACATGGTTGGTGAGATCGTGGGAGCGTATTGCATAGAAGCGTACGGGGTCATACTGGCAATATACATCGCGGAGCTCGGCGCATCATTTGTAGGAATGAGGTACGAGAAAGTAAGCGTCGTACTGGATGCCGGACAGCTCACGAGATCTCAGAAGAAATCGATGATCAAATACGCAGGGTTTTCATGCGTCAACACGTTGATATCGAATCTGTTGGTCATCATGGATATATTCCTGATCGGGTACATAATCGCCGATCCGGTATCAGTTGCGTCATATAAAGTCGGAGCGACGATCCCGAATGTTATGATCGTTTTCCCGACGAGCATGATGATGTTCGTATACCCGTATTTTGCCGAACACAACACGGATAAAGAGTGGTTTATCAAAAATGCGAAGAAACTTTTTTTATACACCGGGATCGTAAATCTTATCCTATCGGCGTTGCTTTTCATATGTGCACCGCTGATAATAAAAATTTTATGGGGACAAAAATATATGTCCTCTCTGACCGTATTTAGGATATTGTCGATAAACTATTTCATCTCGGCGACATTCCGTGTAAATGCGAGTAGCCTGCTGGCCACACTGAGAAAGGTAAACCTGAATTTTTACATAAATCTTATAGCGGGTACGAGCAACATAATTTTGGTAGCGGTAATGATAAAGTCGTTTGGGCTTATAGGAGCACCTATCGCGACATGTATGGTAGTGGTCATAACCACACTGATGTTGTTGCCTATACTTTTGAGGAGTATGAACGATATAGGGAAAGAATGCATTGAGTAATTGTGAGGAGTAAAATGAAACTTACCAAAAGATCAAAAGGCGAACAAAAATCTTCGGTAAATGAAGAAAGGATGGCACGGATACGTGCCAGAAAGGCGTCCAAGCTGAATAAGTTTTCGAAGTTTTGGGCAATAATATATATTCTTACCCTGCTGGCTTTCGAATTTGTCATGCTTATGCTCGACGTTATTCCGGTGAAGATCCTGTTGATCGCATTTGTTGTGCTGATTGTGATAAGCGTTGTGATCTTCCTTCAGCTATTCCTCGACAACATCAAGAGGAAGTCAAAGATAATAGCCCTGATCATCAGCATGCTGTTGATGGTTATCTACGGTCTTTTCACCTTCTACGCGTTCGGCACCATGTCTTTTCTGAACAAGGTAACTACGGGCGGCAGGAATGAGAAAGCCGCGGCCGTTACAAGGGAACCGTTCAATGTTTACATAAGCGGTATCGATAAGGACGGAAGTATCAAGACCGAAGGTCTGAGCGATGTAAACATGCTTCTCACGGTAAATCCTAAGACAGGGAAAGTGCTCCTGACATCGATCCCGAGGGACTACTACGTTCAATTTACTGATGGCCATTACGAGAAACTGACTCATACCGGTGCGGTAGGTATCGATGAGACGGTAAAAACGGCGGAGAATCTGCTCGACACAGATATCAATTACTACATAAAAGTAAACTTCAGTACGCTCACGGGTCTGGTCAACGCGATCGGCGGTATAACCGTAGATTCCACGGAGGACTTTTACGGAATGCCGTTCAACGGAACGCAACACCATTTCGTAAAAGGGGAAAACAAGCTTGACGGCGGAGATGCTCTGATATTTGCCAGGACGAGGATGGCCTTTTCAGACGGAGACAATACACGTATAGGCAATCAACAGCTCGTCGCCGAGGCAATATTGAAAAAGATGACCGGATCTGCGACACTGCTACTCAAATATGATAAGATCCTCGATGCGATAGCACCGTACATGGAGACGAATTTTACAAAACACGAAATTAAGTCGCTGATAAAAATGCAGTTGGCAAGACAAGTAGACTGGCAGTACGAAACATACAAACTGACGGGTCACGATGATAATGTCGGCGGCGCATATGTAATGGATCAGGATGAAGCAAGTGTACAGGAAGCCAGGGATAAAATAGAGGAAGTCTTGGCAGATGAACCGGAGAAAAACAATACCGGTAGCAAGCATAAATCGAAAGAGTGATTGGAAAGTGATGCAAATGAATTCCGATACAAAACAAAACATAAATGAGGAAGAATCGTTCGATACATACCCGGAAGCACAAATGGTGCAGGAAGTCGAACTTGACATACTGACGAAATTCGCCGAAGCCTGCGACAAACTCGGGCTCACATATTTCCTCGACGGCGGCACTCTGCTGGGCGCAGTCCGTCACGAAGGGTTCATACCGTGGGATGATGATGTTGACGTTGGGATGCCGAGAAAGGATTACGAAGAGTTTCTGAAACACGGGCAGGTGCTTCTGGGAGACGACTACTTCCTGCAGACCACAAAGACAGATCCTGCTTATCCCGGGCTGTTTGCGAAGATAAGGAAAAACGGGACTAGGTTTATCGAGTGGAACCAGAGGAATCTGAAGATGAATAAGGGGATATACATAGACATATTCCCATACGATAAACTGCCTATGGAAGGTCGTCGTGAATATGCCGATGCTATGAGAAAGCTGACCAAGCAGTATCTTATACGGAGCATCCCGGATAGGTGTGCACACAATGACGGTACGCTGAAGTGGTGGGTAATAGCGATAGCCAGAAGACTTGAGCATTATGTCTACTGCTTACGCTCAAAAAAGAAGTTGGCAGAAAAGATAGATCGCGAGTTTGTAAAATACAACGACGAAGAGTTTGAAGAGGATTACTGCACATGTCACGCATTTCTTTATCCGATATGGCTCAGGGAGAGCATGATATATCCGGTGAAGAAGATAGGATTTTGCGGGAAGGAATTTTCCGCCCCTATAGATCATGATACGTATCTGAAAGAAATGTACGGCGACTATATGAAGATCCCGCCGAAAGAAGAACGTATCGGGCACAGACCCGTTGACATCTATATAGGAGAATCGGAATGAACGAAAGTAAAACATCGGAGTTTATTTTATCGAGGTTGCTTAATAAATATATTGACTTTTACAACAGAGTTACATGTAAAGTTATAAAGCGGAAATTCGGCAATGCGTTTACCGTGGCATTGACCGCAGTTACAATGTTCCTTTTTTCGCTGTGGTATATATATGAGATAGAAGGCGTTCTTTTCATACAAAAACCCATGTATAAAGCGTTCTTATATATCGCCATGATGTTGGTTGCATTTCTGATGACTCAATCAATGCCTGAACCTGGTACCGGGATCGTTTGGAAAAAATCATTCCTTATACCCGCGCTGTTCATATTGGTGTCGTATTTTCTGACAGGTATATTCAAAGGTGCACACGAACAAATGATGTGGATAGCTATTTACTTGCTGTTCTTCATCCCTTTTATGAGCCGGATAGCGGATCGTGATAACAGACGGGTGTTCATTCATAACATGTCCGTCGGCATTGTAATATTTGCAGTTGCACTGATGATCGTAAGCATTGCGGTCGCGCCGTATGCATCCATGGTTGACTACAATTACAAAAAATACGTATCCGTGAGATATGCTTCGATTTACTGTAACCCCGGTGTAGTGGGGTATTTTACGGCAGTGATCTCAGTTGCAGCCGCATATCTTATCATAGAGCAGGTACACGACAGATATCTGCGTGCAGAGAAAAAACTCACCATTAAGGACGGGCTCCTTCTGTTGCTTTATACCTTCTGCCTTGCGGGCGCTTGGTATATGATGTTCATGACACAGACGAGGAGCGTCATGATCGGTTTTTTCGCGAGCGGAATTTTTGAGGTCATCATGCTTATGAAGTGTCTTGTCTCCGTGCATGCTAAGCTCAAAAATATCATTGTAGCTACCATGATCGTCGTGGTGTCGGTCGCATCGGCATATAAGTTCACCGATGTAATATTGCAGAAGAATTTAAGATTTCTTGGTGTAGACGCTCATTATACGGCAATAGAGCTTATGTTTACCAGGACTGCTGACACCCTGCATATATCCGCGGCAGAAGAGGCAGAACGTGTCGAAGTACAGGGCATGCCTGAGCATTTGTCCCTTAGCCAGAGAGAGGTGTGGGCTAAGCTCGACTTACTGACTACGCACAGGATATATATATGGTACACTTATGCGCACCATTTGGGCATCTTGGGTCACACGGAAAGGAAATTCTCATTGCCGGGATACCCGCGCAATCTGACACTGCAGTCGCACAACGTCATACTTGAGTTGGCCTTCAAAGGCGGGATATTTGCGGGAGTCGGTATACTGGTGATCGGATTCATGAGTTTCCTATATTCATTAAAATTGCTGTTTACGAGAAAGTATGACATGACCCTTACAATGCCTGCGATGCTGACGATGCTGTACATACCGATAGCTATGTTCATAACTATAAACAACGGTCTTACGTATCCTGTATCATTCTTTTACTACCTGATGTTAGGCGCATTTTTCACGAAAGTAAGAGAAAACGGCAACTGCCGCGAGGCAAATCAGGAGTAAGGTATGAAGATTTTAGTAGCCGTCGTTGATTATCCCGACGATAAAGGGAATAAGAGCATGTACTACGTTCATTCCCGTAACCTGTATTATGCAAAAAACGGCATAGAAACCGTCGTCCTCAATTTTGGTGCTGACCGCGATTATATGATCGACGGGATAAAAGTGATAACGCTCGACACATACTACAGGGAAAAAGTGGATTTTGATCTGCTTGTGTGCCATGCGCCGAATGTAAGGAATCACCATAAGTTCATAAAAAAGGAAAGGGGCAGGTTCCCCCAAATAATCTGCGTGTTCCACGGACATGAGGTGCTGTATACGGACAGATACTATCCCGCCCCGTTCAGCTTTTTCCGTTCGCACACGTATGGCCTGAAAAGAAATATACACAAGGTGTACGATCGCTTTAAGATCAGCGTTTGGAAAAAAGAGTTCAGGCGGTACAAGGACAGATACAGGTTCATATTCGTGAGCCAATGGATGTACGATCAATTCCGGAATTGCTTCGGCGTAAGGTATGAAGAATTCAGGGACATCTCGAGCGTGATCTCAAACAGCATCGGAGAGTATTTCGAGAAACACAAATATTCGCCGACCGAGAATGAATACGACTTTATAACGATAAGGAGCAATCTCGACGAACCGAAGTACGGCGTTGATATAGTTGTCGATATAGCAAGGGCGAACCCGGAGTACAGCTTCCTGCTCATCGGGCGGGGAAAGATCTTCGAACATATAGAAAAGCCCGAAAACCTTCATTGGATAAATGAGAAAATGTCGCATGACAGATTGTGCGGATATATAGATCGCAGTACCGCGGCGCTGATGCCGACCAGACTCGACGCGCAGGGACTGATGGCATGTGAATTGGCGGCTTATGGCATCCCGCTGATCACGTCTGACATAGACATCAATCGCGAGGTACTGTCGGACTGCGGAAGAGCATTTTTCATAGACAACGATGATGCCGCAAAAAGTTTCGCCGCTATAACGGCAGGCACGGATCTTACCGATAAAAAATACAGGTTCGAGTGGAAAAGATTTTACGCTGAAAATACGATATATAAAGAGATAGACTTTATAAAAAATCTCATAGCCGACGATGAGCAGTGATTGCCTTTGTCACATAGAGCGCCCGGCAGACCTGATGTACAAACATCAGTATGAGGGGCGTTTTTTGTTTTCTTTCAATTACTTTCCTGCCTCCACGCCTTGGGTGATGGGCGTGTACCCATTGATATCGCCTTAATTGAAAATGCCGCGGAAGTGTAGTAAAATTAGCGTTGAAATCATGATGCAATCATGTTCGTGGCTGAAAGTCCATGCCAGTTGCGGGCGAAGGGATCCACGTAAGCCGTACGCGAGAGGCGGCGGTGATCATGGCGCAGTTTAGAAGTAAGTCCTCCGGGAAACCCGGGTCAAGGCGGATGTGGGGTCAAAGGCCAGGTCGAGTGGTTGTATCATTTTTTCATTTAAGTGGAAATACGGCGAACGCCTGTAGCGTGCGGCTCGGTGCCCGGAAGTCCGGCAACTGGCGGAGGACGATGCCGCGTGCGGCGATGATGAGATCTGCGGGCGGTTCGGCAACTCAAATAAAACTCTAAAAGAAAGGGCAAAGCCTTGGATATCAAAGAAGAAGCACTGCTTAAACACCGCGAATGGCGCGGGAAACTGGAAGTCGAAGTAAAAGCCGAACTCGAGACGGATCACGATCTTGCGATCGCGTACACTCCGGGAGTCGCGGCCCCGTGCCTCGAAATACAGAAGGACGAATCACTCGCCTACGATTACACGGGCAAGGGCAACCTCGTAGCCGTCGTGACGGACGGTACCGCCGTCCTCGGCCTCGGAAATATCGGACCGAGTGCGGGCATGCCGGTAATGGAGGGCAAATGCGCTCTTTTCAAAAGGTTCGCAGGCGTCAACGCCATACCGATCTGCGTCGACTCCGAAGATGTCGATGAGATCGTCGACGTAGTAGCTAAGATATCGAAAAGCTTCGGCGGCATAAACCTCGAGGACATAAGCGCGCCGAGGTGCTTTGAAATAGAGAAGAAGCTGATCGAAAGGTGTGACATCCCGATCTTTCACGACGATCAGCACGGCACGGCCATAATAACGGCGGCCGGGATCATAAACGCAGTCAGGGCGACGAAGAGGCGCAGAGGCGACCTTCGGATAGTCATAAACGGTGCCGGAGCCGCCGGGATATCGATCGCGAAACTCCTCCACAGGATGAGGATCGGCGAAATCATCATCTGCGACAGCAGGGGCATAATCGAAAAAGGAAATCCGAGGAACAATCCGGCAAAAGAGGAAGTAGCCGAATTTGCGAATCCTCAGGGTATAAAAGGAAAGTTAGAAGACGCAGTAAAAGGCGCGGACGTTTTCGTCGGAGTTTCGCAGCCGGGCGTTTTGACCGTCGACATGGTAAAAACCATGTCGAAAGATCCGATCATCTTTGCGATGGCGAATCCGATACCGGAGATAATGCCGTACGAGGCGAAGACCGCAGGTGCCGCCGTCGTCGGAACGGGCAGGTCGGACTTCCCGAATCAGGTCAACAATGTTCTGATCTTCCCGGGATTTTTCAGGGGCCTTCTGAACGCGAGAGCGGTCAGGGTCACCGAGGAGATGAAGATCGCCGCGGCGGAAGCGCTCGCAGCTGTCGTTACGGAAGACGAGATCGCAGAGGGCAAAGCTCTTCCGGGCGCTTTCGATGAGAGGGTCGCAAAATCGGTCGCAAGGGCGGTAGAGGAAGAAGCCCTTCGCGAAAAAACGCAGGCGTGACAGAGGCCGCGGGGCTGTTGTAAGCTGTAAATGCCCTCCGGGGTGCCGCTAAGCGAAAAACTTGAGAGCCCGTTGGGCTGCCGCAATCTGTATCTGCAAAAAAACCTGGAACGGAGCAAGAAATGGACTACAGAATAGAAGAAGATACCATGGGAAAAGTGAAGGTCCCGGCCGACCGTTACTGGGGAGCCCAGACCGAACGGAGCCGCCGATGTTTCCAAAGCGGGCGGCGGATGCCGGCGGAGATCATAAGGGCTTTTGCTTACGTAAAAAAAGCGGCCGCGCTCGCAAATGTCGAGATCGGTGTACTCAGCACCGAAAAAGCAGACCTCATCTGCAGGGTCTGCGATGAGATCCTGTCGGGGAAACTCGATGGGGAGTTCCCGCTCGTCGTCTATCAGACGGGAAGCGGCACGCATACGAATATGAATATAAATGAAGTCATTGCGAACCGGGGCAATGAAATAGCTGACAAAAAGTTATTGCATCCTAACGATGATGTTAATATGTCCCAGAGTTCAAACGACACTTTTCCGTCGGCCATGGCGGTCGCCGCGGTTTTTGCGGTCGAGGACAGGTTGCTTCCAGTCCTGGATCGGGTGTGCATCTCGCTTGACGAGCTGGGATCGCGGTACGCCCGCGCCGTAAAGCCGGGCAGGACGCATCTGCAGGATGCGGTGCCGCTCACGTTCGGCCAGGAGGTGAGCGGCTGGCGCTCTCTCCTCCTGTATGCGAAGGAAAACGTCGAGAGCGCCCTGCCCGGCCTTACCGAGATCGCACTTGGGGGCACGGCTGTGGGGACCGGGCTCAACGCACCTGAGGGATTCGATGAACTTGCGGCCGAGAAACTGAGTGAATTCACGGGGAAAACTTTTAGGACTGCCGAAAACAAATTCCGGGCGCTCAGCGGGAAAGACCAGTTCGTTTTCGCCCACGGAGCGCTGAAGTCGCTCGCCGCCGACCTTATGAAGATCGCGAACGACATAAGGTGGCTCGCGGGAGGTCCGCGAAACGGACTCGGAGAGATAACGATACCGGCGAACGAACCGGGAAGCTCGATAATGCCGGGCAAGGTCAACCCGACACAGACGGAAGCCGCGACAATGGCAGCCGTAAGGGTCATGGGAAACGACACGGTGGTCGGAGTCGCCGCATCGCAGGGGAACTTCGAACTGAACGTATACATGCCGGTCATAGCCGACGCTTTTATCGAATCGGTGGACCTTCTTGCAGGTACGATCGCTTCCCTGGACGAAAAATGCATTTCGGGGATCGAGGCAAACGTTGAGAAGATGAGAGCGGGAGCGGAGAGCTCGCTCATGCTCGCGACCGCATTGAACACCCATATCGGATACGCATCGGCGGCCAAAGTGGCGAAGAAAGCCCATGCGGAGGGACTGACCCTGAGAGAAGCCGGCATAGAGCTCGGACTTTTTACGGGGGACGAATACGACGAATGGGTGGATGTTTTTGCGATGACGAAAGCGGAGCCGAAGGAATAGGCCGGGAGCGATAAGAGATTTTGTGTGGAGAAGATAAGCGTATGATCGAGAGAAAGAAGTTTTACAAGGCCGACGACGGTACCGCAGGAACCGCGGCAGCGGCAACTCAAGAGGCAGCGGCAACTCAAGACGGAACCGCAATAGCGGCAGGTCAAGAGGCAGCGGCCGCTCAAGCCGAAACCGCAACAGCGGAAAGCAAGTCGGCGGCGGCAAGTCAAGCGGCAGGCAAGTCGGTTGCGACAAGTCAGATAACCGGCGAGTCCGAGACAAACGATCAGCAGCCGAAGGGCGGAGCCCCGTTTGAAGCAGCCGAAGGCGAAGCCTATGCCGAGGTCGAAGCGGCCGGCTCCGGAGGCAACGCCGCAGTCTCGGAGGTCGAAAGTGCGGAAGCCGAAGACGCGGAAACTGATAATGAAGGTAGTTCGCCTATCATAAGTTTTACGGCGACGGGCGGCATCAAATACGACAGCTCCGTAATGGAGCAGGACAACGACGTTTACCACGGCGACCTTTTGATGCTCAAGAAGGACACGGTCGACTGGACCGAATCGCATAAGGCTTGGAAATTTTACAGGACCCTTCTGATAATCGCGACGGTGGGCGGACTTGCGCTCGTACTTTTCGTACTCTACAAAATGGGCGCGCAGAGGGACATGGACAGCAAGCAGCTGCCGCTCCACATATCGATATGGGTCACTTTTCTCGCCATGTACATCGTCGGGAGCAAATCGTCGAAGCTCTGCAAACCGCCTTTCAATTCCCTGCATAACGTCAGGATCGAGATGAGCGACACGGGCATCTACTACGTATATCAGCGCAAGATGAAGGAGTACATCTACTACATCAAAGATGAAAACATCGAAGAGATGATATACGACAGCGAGAGACGCGCCATGTACATCAAGGGGAAGGCAAGGATAAAACACGTGTCGAGGAGCGGTGACATCACTTCGTGGGATACGGATGAAATGTACATGATGATGCCGTTCGACCGTTTCGACATCGACGACATGTTCGAGCCGTACGGCGACAGGGTAAAATTCGAGCCCGGGACGCTGAGGGAAAAATTCAGCAAAGAGGGTTTTTACAGGAGACCTCCCGTTTAGCATCAATTTCACCGCACCTTCACGTTCTTTGTGCTATACTGAAAGTGTAAAAAGCAGCAAAGGAGGTTGCACCATGGATATTAAAATCACGGGTAAAAACTATAAGATAAGCGACAGGCTTGAAAAGAAAATTGAGGACAAGTTCTCGAGGCTGGGTAAATACTTCAACGAAGATGCAACCGCTCACGTAGTATTATCCAAATTCAAGGACAGGACGAAACTGGAAGCGACGATCAATGTCAAGCACGGGATTTTCAGGGTAGAGGAAATTTCGGACAACGTCTATGAAGCGCTCGACATCGCGGTAGACAAGCTCGCGAACCAGATGTCGAAGTTCAAGGGTAAACTGGCGGCGAGGTACAAAGAAAACAAGGCGCTCAAGTTCGAATTCATTCCGGATATCGAAGACGACTACAGGGACGAGGATATCGTCATCGCGAAGACCAAGAAATTCGAGCTCATGCCGATGCGTGCGGAAGAGGCGGTCCTCCAAATGGAGATGCTCGGACACAACTTCTACGTCTACTACGATCCGGATTCCGATACGACGAACATCGTCTACAAGAGAAAAGGCGGAGCTTACGGCCTTATCGAGACGACAAGATAGCGGATTTAGATATTAAATATTTCTTAAATATCCATAAATAGACCATAAAATATTTATGCATTTTACGGCAGCCTTCACAAAAGGGCTGCCGTTTTTATTGCCCAAAGCCCGTAAAATGCGATATCACAGCCGCCCCTCCACGCCGCCGACGAAAAGTCGCGCGATATGTACGCTTGTGCTTTCAAGGGGTGTACGCGATAGGGCCTCAGTGGTATAATATGGGACGGCCGGCTTTAGCCCGCTTTTATATCGTTTTTTCGCATGTGTCGGAAAAATGATTTTTTACAGGATACATTCACATTCGACGGATATTTTTATAAAGTAGCCGTCATATTTATGAGTATAATTTTATTGTAGGTAAAAACATTTTTTTATAAAAAGACCGAAACGGTGGATCAAATGGATATTTTAAAATCGATTTACGAAACACGGAAAAATCACGGCGACTCGATCGCGCTTCGCTCGGCCAAAGGGGAGCTTTCCTACGCGGAACTTTGGAGACGCTCCGACGTTCTTGCCGAATGTCTGATACGCGATCTCGGCGATGACAGAAAGCCGATAGCCGTTTACGGGCACAAAAGCCCGGATATGATAGTCGCTTTTCTCGCCTGCATGAAGTCGGGGCGTGCGTATTGCCCGATCGACATTTCGATGTCTGTGCAGAGGGCGAGCGATATTTTGGAGAAGATAGGGAATGACAGCCTGATAATAACGGAAGACCTTCCGGAAGGAACGGCGGGCGGCATGACCGTGATCGATGTGAGGGAACTCACGGACGCGTCATCCGAAAGCGCAGGAGCGACGGGCGGAGCCCAAAACGAAAGCGAACGCGGCGGAACCCCGAACAGGGACATCGAAACCGGAGCCCCGGGCGAAAAATACAGGATCAAAGACGACGATCCGTGCTATATAATTTTTACATCCGGAAGCACGGGAAAACCGAAGGGAGTACAGGTCAGCTACGCGAACCTGAATAACTTCGTAGAATGGTCTGTTGACCTCGGCGGAGACAGGGAGGCAAAGAGGGGGAGCACCTTCCTCAATCAGGCGCCTTTCTCGTTCGACCTCTCCGTCATGGACCTTTACACATGCCTATCAACGGGAGGACGGCTGTGGATGCTCGACAAGGCGCTTCAGACGGACGCGGAGGCACTCCTCTCCGACCTCGAAAAGGCGGATATAAATTACTGGGTATCGACACCTTCGTTCGTAGATATGCTCCTCGTCGATCCGAAGTTCAACGGCGAACTTCTGAAGGACATGAAGGCTTTCCTCTTCTGCGGCGAAAAACTGACGAAGAAGACGGCGCGCGCCCTTCTCGAGGCGTTCCCGAACAGCAAGGTCGTTAACACGTACGGACCTACCGAATCGACCGTTGCCGTCACGGGCGTCGAAATAACGAAAGAGATAATGGAAGAAGAAGGATCCCTTCCTGTCGGAACGCCTAAAGCGGGGACCGAGATACTCATCAAAGACGAAAACGGAAGCGTGCTCCCGGACGGTGAGATCGGCGAGATAAACATCCTCGGCGACACGGTAGCGATAGGATATTACGAGGAGTCGCCTGAGAGGACGAAGGCGTTCTTCGAACAGGACTTCGGCGGCACCCGTCTCAAGGGATACAGGACCGGCGACAAGGGATATAAAAAGGGCGACATGCTCTATTGCTGCGGCCGAATGGATCTGCAGATAAAACTGCACGGATACCGCATCGAGCTCGGCGACATAGAGAGGAACCTCCTGATGTTGCCGGGGATAACGGCGGCGGCCGTTCTTCCGAGGACGGTAGATGAAACGATAAAAAGCCTTACGGCTTTCGTGACGGCTCCGACGCTCGAGGATACGTTCGCGAACAAAAAAGACATAAAGGAGAAACTCAAGGAGTTCCTTCCGAGCTATATGATCCCTAAAAAGATCGTATTTCTCGAGACCATGCCGGTCAACGCAAACGGTAAAACTGACAGAAAAGCTTTGGAGAAATTGGTTTAATGGATCTGTTTGGCGATATTGGATTTTTCGGATATGTGGTCGCGGCGGCGCTGCCCGCGATAATACTGGGCGTACGGGAAAAGTCGCGCAAATACTATTTTATCGGCATCTCTCTCATATTCGTTTACATGGCGCTCGAATCGAAGCCGGCGGCAGCGGCATATCTCGTCGGATATATACTCTATCAGTATTTCCTTATAATTTTTTATCAGGGAGTACTGCAGACACGCGGCAGGAAAAAGCACGAGTTCCACATAGCGCTCGCGCTCTCGCTCGCACCGCTCGTCATTTATAAAGTCGGCGCGCACTACTGGCACCTGAAGATATTCGCTTTTATAGGGATATCCTACATGACGTTCAAAGCGCTCCAGATCATCATCGAGTCCTACGACGGGTTGATCGAGAAGACGAACTTCGGGAACTACCTCGGGTTCATGCTCAATTTTTCGACGATACTGTCGGGACCTATCGACAGGAGCAGGCGGTTCGATGAAGACCTGAACCGCATCATCCCTAAAGACGATTACCTCGAAATGGTCGGACTCGGCATATACAAGATCCTGAAGGGAATGGTGTACAAGTTCGTGCTTGCGGCGGGCGCGTATCAGGCGATGACCTGGCTCGGGAATGCGAGCACCTTCAAGGGCAACCTCATATACATGTACTCATACGGGGCGTATCTCTTCTTCGACTTCGCCGGATACAGCTTAATGGCGATCGGTACGGGATATCTCTTCGGTATCGAGACGCCGGAGAACTTCAACGCGCCTTTTATCAGTAAAAACATAAAAGAGTTTTGGGACAGGTGGCACATAACGCTGTCGCACTGGTTCAGGGATTTCCTCTATTCCAGGCTGATGATGGACGCGATAAAAAGCCGCCGCTTCAAAAGCAAGCTGCTCATGTCGTGCGGCGGTTTTATCATCAACATGACCGTCATGGGCATATGGCACGGACTCGACAGCTACTACATTTTATACGGTTTTTACCACGGCGTCCTGCTCGCACTGAACGAGGTCTACGAGAAGAAGTGCCCGTTCTACAAGAAGCACAGGAAAGAGACGTGGTACATCTGGGTGAGCCGCTTCGTGACCCTCAACCTGGTAATGTTCGGATTTTTCATCTTCTCCGGAAGATTGATGAAGATAATATAAAAAAGTCGGTAATGGATTTGGCATAAAAGGAGTAAAAAAATGGAAGAGAAGATTTTGGATATTTTAGAGGATATTTGCCAGGACCCGATCGTAAGGGAGGCGCGCGACATCAACCTCCTCGAAAACGATCTGATCGATTCGATGGACTACACGGAGCTTCTCGTCAGGGTCGAAGAGGAGCTCGGTATAATCGTTTCCCCTTCCGAACTGACGAGGGAAGAAATGGATACGCCGAACAAGATAATATCGCAGATAGTCAGGAGAGCTTGATCAATGAAAAGAATCGCAGCCTTTCTGGTCGCCTTCGCGCTTTTCCTGGTATCGGTCGCGGGCTTCCACGTCTATACCAGAAACGGTATAACGATGAACAACAAGGAGTTCGGGACCTGGGTCAACATATATAAGGACATGAGCCGGGATGCGATCGCAAACAATCTCGGTAAAAACACCATGCTCGTCATGGGATCATCCGAGTTCCAGCACGGACGGAAGACGCCGTTCCACCCGAGGTATGTGTTCAAAAACAGCAACCGTGATCTCATGCTCGTTGGAGCGCCGTACACGCAATGTCTTTTCCACACGACGCTGCTCGGCGGTGTCGAGAACGCAATGCCGAAGCGGGACGTCATACTTCTTCTTTCGCCTTCGTGGTTCAAGGCGGAGGGCATAAGGGGTAACGGCTTCGCGGCCCGTTTTTCCGAGAGCGAGTACATCGCTTTTATGAGCAATAAAAAGATAAGCAAAGACATCAAGATGAGGGTTATGCAGTCGACTTACAGCAAGCTCGGGAATTTTCCCGACATGAGGAGCCGCGTCCTTAGATACGACAACGTTCTGATGTCCGAAAACGCCCACATCGACGACAAGCTGTACGTGCTCGGGCGCAGGGATTTTCTCCGCGAGAGGGATCACGTCAATGTGATGACGGCGCTCAAGACGACGAACATAAAGAAGAACGGCAACAAGAAGCAGAAGGAAACGCGTTACGGAGCGATCAACTGGGACGGTCTCATGAAAAAGGCCGAGCTGGCCGACCGCGAAAAATCTCAGAACAACGCTTTCTATATGAAGGACAAGTTCTACAACAGGAAGATAGCGCCTGTAATGAAGATAAAAAAGGACTCCTACGTATATGTAAACTGCACGGAGGTCCCTGAGTATTACGATCTCGAAACGTTCCTCATGCTTTGCAAGGAGAGGGGCATACACGCCCACATCGTGCTCCTGCCCGTGAACGGATATTGGTACGACTACACGGGGCTGACGGAGGACGAGAGGGATCAGCTTTCGCGCCAGGTGGGAGCGTTGATCACTTCATACGGACAGAGTTTTTACGATATGTCGAATTACAGTTATGAACCGTACTTCTTCGAGGATGCGGTACACCCCGCAGGAAAGGGCTGGCTTACGATCGATGAGCAAATTGACAAGATTTACAGAGAAAATTTTTAAGAACGATAAAAAGACTTTCATCAAATACGTCCTGCTTTTCTGGGCTATGATGATGATAATATACCTGTACCTGATCTATGCGGGTATGGCGGTATCGCCGACGTTCACGTACGCGGAGTTCTGATAACGCGGGTTCCGGGCAACAGACATGATAAAAGGCTGCAGCACCGAGGGAGGTGTTACGGCCTTTTTTAGTTTTAAAACCCACATGTGCATATTGACTTTGGCCGGCACGGGAGTAATATCATATCGTAGGTAAGACTTCTCTAACAGCTTTGATTTTTGGGAGGAAAACTATTATGCATACGGGTCACAGCGCGGTAAAAAAGTTTTTTGCACTCGTCCTGTCGGCGCTCATGTTGGTATCCATGGTGCCGATGATCGCAACCGGCGCATATGCGGGCGAGGGGGATGTCGCGATAAACGGAAGCAACTTCCCCGACGACAACTTCAGAGCACAGGTAAAAGCCTTTGATAAGAACGGCGACAGTGTTTTATCCGAGGCCGAGAGGAACGATGTAAAGGAAATGGATCTGATCAAAAAAATATCGCCTCCTTAGACGGCATCGAGTACTTCACAAAGCTGCAGAAACTCGACTGCACCCTGAATCAGATAACCGAACTGGATCTGACGAAGAACACGAGCCTGCAGGAACTTTCCTGCGAAGCCAATAAAATCAGAAAACTGGATGTCACGGAGAATTGGCAATTATCGAGTCTCGACTGTGTCGCTAATCAACTTACCGAACTTGATGTGACAAAGAATTGGGTGCTCTACAATCTTCAGTGCGCAGGCAACAAACTAACCGAACTGGATCTGACAAAAAACAAAGCTCTTCATTACCTGAACTGCAATTTCAATAATATCGGCGCATTGGACATTACCCAAAATACGGGATTGGTAAAGATTTCAAGCGCGCATAACTCGCTTAGATCATTGGACGTTACAAAATGCGCGGATCTCGAGATGCTCTTTTGTGAAAACAATAAGATCGCCGCCCTGGATGTAACAAAGAATACGAAATTGACTCAGTTGCTTTGCCAAAACAATAAGATCAAAAAGTCGGGGATAACGCCGCCGGCAACGGCCGATATCATCGTCTGCGATCCTGGCGTTTTAGCCGAGGCCGATTTCGCCCGCTTCTCAAAGGTGACCTTCGATCCGACAGATAAAGGCAGACTTTCGGAGTATACCGCTGAAAGATACTGCGTAAATAAAAATCGCTGGGTGTTCCTGAGCGTCAGTGACGCGATCGCAAACAAGGGGTACAAATTCGTAGGTTGAGACCACGAAGGGGCCGGACAGTTCAAGACGGATATAACGATCAAAGCGAAGTACGAAAAAGCCGCCGTAACTACAGGTTGGAAACAGAAAGATTACGATTGGTACTACTACGACAGCAACGGAGACCCGCACCAAGGCTGGCTCCTGTACGGAGGCTATTGGTATTACACGGATAAAAACGGCATAATGCAGACAGGCTGGATCACCGACGGCGGAAACAAATACTATCTCAAAAACGACGGGACGATGGCTGCCGGCTGGCTGCGCTTGGGCAGAAACTGGTATCACCTGAACAACTCGGGCGTAATGCAGACCGGCTGGATACAGGACAGCGGTCGCTGGTATCTCCTCGACAAAGACGGTAAAATGCAGACCGGTTGGTATGAGGACAAAACGGGCAAGTATTACCTCAGCAGCGACGGCGTAATGGCTGTCCGCTGGGTATCGGTAGAAGGCAGCTGGTATTACATGAACGCTTCAGGCGCAATGCAGACCGGCTGGATATAGGACGGCGGCTACTGGTACTATCTGCACGAAGACGGTAAAATGCAGGCCGGCGGAACGGCCGTGATCGGCGGCACGACCTACAGGTTCGCGTCGAACGGCGTGTGGATAGGATAGGCCGTCCGACAGGACAGTGAGTCCGTCGGGGCAGAATATCCGAACATACGACATTCAAACCGAAAGAGGGGATGGACGAAAGTCCATCCCCTCTCTTAATATGTGGTGCCAATATCTATATCCTTATCGCGAGATCCGCCGTTATCTCGAGGTCGTGAGCCGCCCTGTTTGCTATCTCGCTTATCTCATCCGTTGAGATAGGCCCTTCAGCAAGACCCGCGGCCGGATTTGCGAGGCACGATATGCCGATGACTTCGAGCCCTGCGTGGTGTGCCGCTATCGCCTCAGGGACCGTGGACATGCCGACGGCGTCCGCGCCGATCGATTTGAGGAAGCGTATCTCGGCCGGAGTCTCGAGGCTCGGTCCGCCCATCATCGCATAGACGCCCTCCGCAAGGTCGACGCCTTCCTCTTTTGCGTTCGCTTTGAGCTTTTCCCTGAGGGACTTCGTGTAAACGTCCGTCATATCCGGGAACCTCGGGCCGAACTCGTCGAGGTTCGGGCCGGTCAGAGGATTTTCGCCGAGCATGTTTATGTGGTCGGCGATGAGCATCAGCCTGCCGACTCCGAAGTCGAGGTTTATCGCTCCGGACGCGTTCGTTATTATCGTTCGTTTTGCTCCGAGAGAGGCCATGACGCGCGTCGGAAAAACTATCTGCCAAAGGTCGTATCCCTCGTACCTGTGCCACCTTCCCGACATCACCGCGACCTTTTTACCGAAACGCTCGCAGAAGATAAGTTCGCCCTTGTGCTCCGGGGCCGTCGACTTCGCGAAGCCCGGTATCTCGCCGTACGGGATCTTTATCGTGTTCTCAAGCCTGTCGGCGTAGCCTCCGAGGCCCGTGCCGAGTGTCAGCATCACGTCGACGCCGTCGATGCCGCGGCTTTTAAGGAATTCCTGAGCGTCTTTTATCTCAGCCATATATACTTCTTTTATCATCTCTCGCCCTTTCGTGTACAAACGTTTTTATCCAAAAAAATTTTAGCACAAGGCGCACCCGTCATCCACTCACTTTTATCTTCTTGTAAAAAATGTTATTACAGTTTAAAATAACAAGGTAAGATTCAGTTTTACGGCGCATATGGGATATGCGGGATCCGGGAGGACATTGTGGCTAATTTAAGAGACGAACTCGAGTATTGCGTGAGGGAATTCGGCAGAAGAAAGGCTTTTATTCTCAAGGACGAGAACGGGGAGCACCACGATATTACTTTCGAGAAAAATCACAACAGCATACGCTGCCTCGGCGCGGAATTCATCGAGAGGGGCATGGCGGGGCAGAGGATCGCCGTCATCGGTAAAAACAGTTACAACTGGTATCTGGCGTCCGCGGCGACGCAGCTGACGGGCGGGATCACGGTCCCGATAGACAAGGAGCTCAGGTTCGGAGAGCTCGAGATGACGCTTGTGCGGAGCAGGGCGACGATACTTTTTTACGATAAAAAAGAGGAGGAGCTCGTGCACGAGGTCGTTGCGGCGGGTAAAACGAGCGTCGAATACATGTTCCCGCTCTATAAAAACGATGAGCACGTCGACATATTCGACCTTCTCGAGGACGGCAGGAAGAAAATGGAGCTGCCGGGAAGGAAAAAGATCGACGAGGTCGAGATAGATGAGAATGCGGTCTCGTTTCTCATTTTTACGTCGGGCACGACTTCAAATTCGAAGATCGTCATGCTCTCGCAGCGCAATATTTACGCGAACACGTATAACACGCTGTCGTCGGAAGACATAAGGCACACGGACGTCAACATGGCGCTTTTACCGTACCACCATATATTCGGGCTTGCGGGGCAATGGCTGTTTTACGGCGCGGGCTGCTGCACGGTTTACTGCGACGGGCTCAGGCACATCCAGAGCAACATGAAGGAATACAAGGTGTCAATCTTCTTTGGCGTGCCGCTCATCATAGAGTCGATGTACAAGAAGATAATGAAGACTGCCGAGAAAAATAATATGACCGGGAAGCTCAATGCAGCGAGAAAAGTCTGCCACGTGCTCAGCCTGGCCAACATAAATATCAACAGGGTCGTATTCAAGGGCATCCTCGATGTCTTCGGCGGAGATCTTCGGTTGATCATCTTCGGAGGCGCGCCTGCCGATCCGGAGGTCGTAAGGGGATTCGCCGATTTCGGAATAGTCGCGCTGCAGGGATACGGGCTCACGGAGACGGCGCCTGTCGTTGCGGCGGAGCGTCCCGATAAAAGGCGTCCGGGCTCTATCGGCGTTCCTATCAACAACGTCGAGGTCGACATTTTCGAGCCGGACGAGAACGGCATCGGAGAGCTCAGGGTCAAGAGCGCCGGCGTCATGAAGGGATATTACGAAGACGAAGAGGCTACGAACGCTGTCCTTCGCGACGGCTGGTTCTACACGGGAGACCTCGGATACTTCGATCAGGACGGCTTCCTTTTCATAACGGGAAGAAAGAGGAACCTAATCGTTCTCAAGAACGGCAAAAAAGTTTTCGCCGAGGAGCTCGAGAGCCTGATAACCGCGCTTCCTTATGCACCTTCGAATATCGTCGTCGGCATACCTAACGAGGGCGACCAGAGGGACCCGGTGGTCGGCGCAAAGATCGTTTACGATCCCGAAGATTTTCCGGGGATGACGCCGGAGGAGATCGACGCGAAGATCAGGGCCGACATCGACGCGATCAACGAGACCGTTCCTCACTACAAGAGGATAAGGAGGGTCTTCGTGACCGATGTTCCTATGGAGATGACGACGACCGGAAAGGTAAAAAAATACGTCGAGCTCAAGAAGATAATCGCCGAGGATATGGGAGTGCCGCTCACGGGCAGCGATGATCCGGAGGAGATAAAGCAGTAGCCGATAAAAGCGTAGCCAATAAAAGCGCAGCCGCTCCGAAAGTCAGCGGACCGGAACGGAGACGGATCCCGGAAGCCTCGTGCAGGAAGAAAAAATGCGGAATCCGCAAAAATATTTTTAGGCGTCCTTGATAATAGGGGCGCCTTTTGTTATAATTTATCCGAAGAAAAAATGCGGAATCCGCAAATTATTTTTGTGCATTAAGATCGGGTGATGCGAAACGGTCGAATTTTCCAGACAACAATACATGAATAAGCTCATATCAAAAATGAATAACGGCAGAGTGAAGATAATCACGGGGATACGCCGCTGCGGTAAATCATATCTGCTTTTTGAACTGTTTGTCAGATATCTGCGGGAAAACAATATCCCGGATGAGCAGATCATCCGTCTCGCTTTGGATGAACTCCCGAGTGCAAAATACAGGAATCCGATCGAGCTTGACAGGTATATAAGAGAACGGATCACCGATGATGAGAAACCGTACTATGTTTTGATAGATGAGATACAGTTCGTCACGGAGATCCAAAACCCTTACATCGATGACGCCGATGCTAAGTTGACATTCACCGAAGTTTTGCTCGGCCTGATGAAGATCCGAAATGCGGATGTCTATGTGACCGACAGCAATTCAAAAATGCTGTCGACGGATGTTCTTACGCAGTTTCGTGACCGCGGAGATGAGATCCGAGTCTATCCGCTTTCTTTTGCGGAATTCAGTGAAGTGTATGAAGGCGATGAGAGGAATGCATGGCCGGATTACTATACCTACGGTGGTATGCCAACGGTCCTGACGCTCGAGACCCACGAAGAAAAAAGCCGGTATCTGAAGGACCTGTTTGAGAGAACCTATATAAAAGATGTCATAGAACGCCACAACATCCATAACGAAGCGGCCGTATTGGATGACCTTTTGAACATCATCGCATCCGGCGTCGGCTCGCTCACAAATCCGACGAAACTGGCAAATACATTTTTTACCGAGAAAAAAGTGAATATAAATTCGGTGACCGTCGATCGCTATCTCGGGTATTTTAGCGACGCATTTTTGATCGACAAAGCGGATCGATATGACGTAAAAGGTAAAAGGTATATGCGAACTCCCGTGAAATACTATTACACCGATGTAGGGCTCAGGAATGCCCGCCTCGGCTTTAGGCAACAGGAAGAAAACCACATAATGGAGAACGTGATCTTCAACGACTTGAAACGCAGGGGCTGTGATGTGGACGTCGGCGTTGTGGAACAGCATGTAAAGACCGATGAAGGTAAAAAAATCAGAAAGCAGCTGGAGGTCGATTTTGTCGTCAACAGAGGCGACAGGCGGATCTACATACAGTCGGCTTTATCCGTCGCGGACCCGGCTAAAAGAAAACAGGAGATCGCATCGTTGATCCGCATCCCTGATTCCTTCGATAAAATCGTCGTCGTACGGGATCATATCAAGCCGTGGATCGACGGGAACGGCATATCGTATATCGGCGTAGAACAGTTTCTTCTCGATGAAAACTCAATAAGACAGCCCCGGTAAAAACAAACGGCTCCGACCGCAATCAGCGATCGGAGCCTGCTTTTTATGTTTTGCTTGTGTTTGTGCGTTATATTTTATTTAATCAGCAATTCCGCTATCTGTACCGTGTTCGTCGCCGCACCCTTACGCACCTGATCGCCCGAGCACCAGAGGTTGATCCCGTTCTCGTTCACGAGGTCGCGCCTTATCCTTCCGACAAAGACTTCGTCGAGATCGCTCGTGTCGAGCGGCATCGGATATTCGTTCTTTTCGGGAGCATCGACCAGGCGTGCACCCGGCGACGCTGCGATCGCTTTACGGACCTCATCGAGATCGAGCCTTTCAGCGGTTATAACATTCGCCGAAATGCAGTGGGAACGCTCGACCGGCACCCTTACGCACGTGCAGGATACTTTGAGATCAGGAAGATGCATTATCTTTCTGCCCTCGTTGAGGAGCTTCATCTCTTCTTCCGTGTATCCGTTTTCCGTAAAACCTCCGATATGCGGTATGAGGTTGAACGCTATGCGGTGCTGGAAGACGGAAGATTCAACGGCTTCGCCAGCGAGGACCTTTTCGGCTTGATCGTACATCTCGATAGGACCCTTCGCTCCCGCTCCGCTGACCGCCTGATAAGTCGAGGCGTATATCGCTTTTATCTCGGACAGCTTATTTATCGCATTGACCGCGATAAGCGTTATGATCGTCGAGCAGTTCGGGTTCGCGATTATCCCGTTGTGCTTAAAGGCGTCATCGGGATTTATCTCAGGGACGACGAGAGGTACGTCGTCGTAAAGTCTAAATGCGCTGGAGTTGTCTATCATGACGGCTCCGGCCGCTTTTATCATAGGCGCGAATTTTATCGAATTGGAACCGCCGGCAGAGGCGAGGATGAAGTCGAGCCCGTCGAAGGCGCCTTCCTTTGCCTCGACGACCGTAAGATCGCCGAACGGGGTATTGATGATTTTTCCCGCGCTCCTGTAGCTCGCGATGAGGCGTAGCTCATCGATCGGGAAATTCCTTTCATTTAGGATTTTTATTATCTCGATACCGACGGCGCCGGTGGCACCCAGTATCCCGACCTTGTACTTTTTCATTTTATCCCCCCATGCTTTTACAGAGCGAAACCGTCGTATTTTTACAGGGCGAAACTGTCGTAGAGGACGCGTATCGCGCGTTCGAAGTCGGCGGTGAAAACGCTGACCATGATGTTGATCTCGTCCGAACCCTGCTCGATCGTCCTGATGTTGATCTCGTTGTCGCCGAGGGCGCTGAAGATCTTTCCGGAGATGCCGGCCCTGTATGCCATTTGACGGCCGACTATCGCGATGATGCTGATGCCGCCGGTGACGGTGACTTCGTCGACAGGGCAGTCGCGTTTTATCGCGGCGATGAGGTCGTACGTCTTGCCGTCGAGCTCTTTTTCCGAGATTATGACGCTGAAGCTGTCGATGCCGGACGGGGTCTGCTCAACGCTGATATCGAATCGCTCGCAGATCTCGAGGACCTGGCGCTGGACCGAAGTCTTCGACTTGTCCTGGCTTATGTAGACATTGATTATCTTGAAGTGTTTTCTGCCCGTGATGCCGGTGATGAAGCGGGCGTTCTCCTCCTTGCTTTCGGAAGGGAATTCCTCGCGTATGATCGTGCCCGGATGATCGGGCTCGTTCGTGTTCCTGATGTTGAGCGGTATGTTGCAGCGGCGGACCGGCAGGACCGCGTCTTCGTGGAGGACCGACGCTCCCATGTAAGCGAGTTCGCGGAGCTCGGCGTAAGTGACTCGCTCGATCGGTTTCGGGTCTTTGACGATGCGCGGGTCGACCATGAGGATGCCGCTGACATCCGTCCAGTTTTCATATACGTCCGCATTGAGGCAGGCCGCGGCGATCGCTCCCGTTATGTCGGAGCCTCCGCGGGAAAAAACTTTTACCTTGCCGTTCGGTGTGTACCCGTAAAATCCAGGGATCACTATCTTACCGTATACGTTGACCATGTCATTGAGCTGAGCTTCCGTCGCCTCGTAGTCCACGCTTCCGTCGAAGTTCATCGCGATGCACTCCGCGGCGTCCACGAACTTGTATCCGAGATATTCGGCGAGGAGCTTCGCGTTGAGATATTCACCGCGTGAGGCGAGGTAGTCGAGCGGCACGCCGTTCTTTAAGTTATCCCTTATGGCTTTGAGCTCGGCCGGCAGATCGATCGACAGGCCGCACGTTTCGACGATCTCCGTGAAGCGCTCCTCGACCATAGCGAAGATGCTGTCGTAGGAGACGTCGTACTTGATGTGGGCGTTACAGAGGTAGAGCAGGTCGGTTATCTTGTTGTCGTCCTGGAACCTTTTACCTGGAGCCGAGACGACGATGACGGATCTGCTTTCATCGGCTTCTATTATTTTTTTTACCTTGGCGAACTGCGCGCCGTTCGAAACGGAGGAGCCGCCGAATTTAGCAACTTTTAGCACTTTCTTCACCTATTCTTTTATCGGAGCCCCGCCATGAATGCGAGGTCTCCCTTCCTGTCGTAATCTTTTGCTATCGCGTGAGCCTCCGCGACGGTGAGCGGGATCGTGATGATGTGCGTCCCGACGCCGCCCGGCACCATTTCGTCTATCAGGGCGTCAGGCAGGCTGCTGACGTCGTAGAGGTGGAAATAGTATTTCTTCTTGATCGCTTCGTTGTCGACCCTGAAGGCGTTCGTTTTAGCGCTGCGCTTGAACGAGATCTTCTCCGCGATATCGAGGACGTCGTGGATGACGGATGTGCCCGTAGGCATTTTCCCCGCACCCTGGCCGTAAAAGCTGAGACGTCCGACGTTTTTGCCGATGAGCGTTATGAGGTTGTTGTTCGTCGCGACGTTCGCTTCGAGCTCGCCTTTGCCGAACAGCACCGGCTCGACGTAAGCGAAAAGGCGGCCGTCTTTCTTTCCGGCGTGCATTATCAGCTTGCAAACGAGATCGCGCTCTTTGAAGAACCTTATGTCGTCCGCGCCGATCTTATCTATCCCGAAGACGGGAACGTCCTCTTCCGTTATCTCTGCCGAAAAAGCGATGTTCGCGGAGATCACGCACTTTCTGAGCGTGTCCGTGCCCTTGATGTCGGATGCGGGATCGGCCTCTGCGTATCCGAGCGACTGGGCCTCTTTGAGGACGTCGTCGAAAGCGCTGCCGTTCGTGTACATGTTGTCCAATATGTAATTGCACGTGCCGTTGACGATGCCGAACACCTCGGTCATCTCATCGCAGCGCGCCTGCCTCTGCAGGTTGAAGAGCCAAGGGATGCCGCCGCCGGCCGCCGGAGTGAATCTGAACTCGACTCCGTTCTCCTCGGCGCAGCGCACCAGATCTTTGTACTTCGCGCTTACGAGATTTTTATTAGGTGTGACGACGTGCTTCCCGTTTTTCATCGCCCTCGTCACGAAATCGAACGGTACATCGATACCGCCCATGCACTCGGCGACGAGATCGATCTCGGGATCTTTTACTATCTCATCGATGTCGGTGGTCATCATCGCCGTCGCCTCGGGGTGCTCAGGTCTCGTTCGCCTTTCGAGGATCTTCACTACTTCGATGCCGTCTGTTGCCTTTGCGACTTCGTATGCCCCGCTTCCCACGGTGCCGAATCCCAGTATTGCGATTTTCATGGTGACCTCCGATCTTTTTCTGAATAAAAATACTTAGTAGAGGTGAGGATCCCTTCGGATCCCTGCCTTCCGCATCTTTGCTGATAAGTCAATTTATCACAATTTGCTTGATTTTTCAAGGCTTGCGGCGGTGCCGACCCGATTTGCCGCGATTGAAAAGGACATTGAAATGTTGTATCATGTTCTAAAACGGTTCGCCCCCTTGATAAATCAAGGGTTAAAAGCAGCCGGACCCCTTATTTCAAAGACAAAGGTAAAAAACATGCTGAACTACATAAGTACGAGAGACCCCGGGCTGAAAGTGACTCCGTCGGTCGCGATACTGAAAGGCATCGCCCCGGACGGCGGACTTTTCGTGCCGGAAGATCTCAAAGAGCTCGCCGTTGACTACCGCGAACTGATCCGCAGGGATTACCGCGGCATGGCGTCGGAGATACTTTCGAAATTCTTCCCCGACCTCGGCGGCCGCAAAATGGAAGAGATAGTCGGGAAAAGTTACGAAGGGAAGTTTTCGGCGAAAGAGCTGACGCCGCTCAAAAAAGTCGGCGATGCATACGTGCTCGAGCTTTTCCACGGCCCGACGTGCGCGTTCAAGGACGTGGCGCTTTCGATACTGCCGAACCTCATGACGGAAGCGGCGAGACTCAACGGTTTCAAAGATAAGATCCTGATCCTGACGGCGACGAGCGGCGATACGGGAAGCGCGGCTCTCCACGGATTTTCCGATGTGCCGGGAACGGGGATAATCGTTTTCTTCCCTGACGGCGGCATCTCGGATACGCAGAAGCTCCAGATGGTGACGGCGGAAGGCCGTAATGTTGCGGCTTGCGCGGTAAAAGGCAACTTCGACGATGCTCAGAGCGGGGTAAAAAAGATCTTTTCCGAGATCGAGAGCCCGGCGGAGGGCATCTCGCTTTCGAGTGCGAACTCCATTAACATCGGCAGGCTCGCGCCTCAGGTCGTCTACTATTTTGCGGCGTACAAGCAGCTCGTCGAAAACGGCGATATCGAGCCGGGCGATGAGATCGCTTTTACCGTTCCGACCGGAAATTTCGGGGACATAATGGCGGGCTGGTTCGCAAAAGAAATGGGCCTCCCTGTAGCGGAGCTGACGTGCGCTTCGAACCGAAACGATGTCCTTACCGAGTTCCTCGACACGGGGCATTACAACAGGAAGAGAGAGTTTTATAAGACGGATTCGCCTTCTATGGACATACTGATATCGAGCAATCTCGAGAGGCTCCTCTTTTACGTCTGCGGAGCGGAGAAAACGAAAGCGTACATGGAAGCGCTTTCAAAGTGCGACGAGTACGACATCACGAAGGAAGAACTCTCGGAGATCCGTAGCGTTTTCAGGGGTGTGTCGTGCGACGATGAGGAGGGCGGAGCCGCTATCGGCGAAGTCTTCCGCAGATATGGCTATCTTATGGACACACATACATCGGTGGCGTGGGCGTCGCTCGAAAAGGCGGGAGCCTCGGGCGGAGACAGGTCGGACGGAAGCAAGGTGACCGTAAGCAAGGCGGACGTAAGCGCAGAGGGCCGTTCAGGCAGAGTTAAGGCGGACGTCGTTCTTTCGACTGCATCTCCGTATAAATTCACGCGCGCGGTGCTCCGTGCACTCGGCGGCACCGAAAGCGGCACGGATAAAGAAAACATGATCGATCTTGAGAAGATGACGGGCGTCGCGATCCCGGAGCAGCTCTTTGCGATATTCGGCAAAAAAGTCATTCACAAAGACGTTATAGATCCGGCGGACATGAAGGCTTTCGTCATCGGTAAAAGCGAAGGAGACCTTTGCAAGTAGCGAAGGTGCATTTTCGAACGTCGAAGTAAATTTGCGGATAGGGGTGCTTCATGGATAAAAACAAAGTAAAAGTCGTCGCTCCGGCGACTTCGGCCAACGTCGGTTCGGGCTACGACGCGTGCGCGTTCGCCCTTGCCCTTTACAACACTCTCACCTTCGAGCGCACGGGGAGCGGCCTTGAGATAACGGGCTGCCCGGAAGAGCACTGCAACGAAGGCAACATGGCGTACAAGACGTATAAAGCCGTGTTCGGGAGAGCGGGCAAAGATGTCGGCGGAGTCAAAATAGACATCGAAACGAACGTTCCGATATGCCGCGGCCTCGGCTCCTCGGCGACGCTTCTCATCGCGGGTGCGGTCGGAGCAAACGAGCTTCTCGGAAGGCCTTTTGAAAAAGAAGACCTCCTCGACATCTGCCTCGAATTCGAGCCTCATCCCGACAACGTATGCGCCTGCCTGTGGGGCGGCTTCACCACGGCGGTAAAAACAGATGACTCCACGGAAGTCTTCCTTTCGAGCGTGAGCCCGGACCTGAGATTTTTCGCGATCATCCCGGATTATCCCGTAAGCACTGAAGAGGCGAGGGCGATAATGCCGAAAGAGGTCGCGCTCACCGACGCCGTCTTCGATCTTTCGCGGGCTGCGCTCCTGCCGAGGGTGTTCGAGGCGGGGGACAGGTCCATGGTAAAAACGGTCACGGACGACAGGCTCCACCAGCCGTACAGGAGCAGGCTGATAAAAAGGTACGACGACCTCCGCGAGATGTCGTACCGCAACGGAGCGTACGCATTCTTCATAAGCGGATCCGGGTCGACGTGCATGGCGATGAGCGACGGGGACGATTTTATCGGGAAGATGAAAAAAGACCTTGAGTCCTTCGATTTTACCGTGGAGATAAAAGAGCTGACGGTGGATGGGGAAGGCGCTCGCGTCGTATAGTAATATTTATTTTTTACCGACCGAGCGGGCTGAAAAAGGATCCGCGACGGACCCGTGCCGGACCTATAGAAAAAATCTATAATACAATTTTAGGGACCTTGTACACCTTGAAAACAAGGCAATACAATCATTGACAACGCGTGCCCTGAACGTTACAATTAAGCAACGAAAGAGAGGGCTTTTATGGAATTCAAACAGATCGAAGCGTTTGTCAATGTCGTAAGGTACAAGAGTTTTACGAAGGCCGCCGACGCGACTTTTTTTACCCAACCTACGATAAGCACGCACATCAGCACGCTTGAGAAGGAACTCGGCACGAAGCTCCTCGAAAGACGGAGCCGCAGCGTTGAGATGACGCCGCAGGGGCGGAAGTTCTATCGTTACGCCATCGAGATGGTGAACACGAGAGCGCAGGCGATGGAGGCGATCGGGAAGGACAGCACGAAGGTCGAGGGAGTTCTGGAGATACAGACTTCGACGATACCGGGGATCGCGTTCCTTCCGGAGGTTTTGAGCGGATTCCACGAGCAGTACCCGGGGACGCAGTTTTACGTCGACCTGTCGGACAGCCAGAAGGTCATCGAGAACATCGTGGAGAGGCGCGGTGAGATCGGGTTCGTCGGCGATATGGCGAACAGTTCCAACATCGAATCCATGCCGCTCTTTTCGGACAACGTCGTTTTGATCGCACCGAAGTCGTACGGGATCAGCAAGTCCAAGATCTCCATGGCGGAAGCGGTGAAGTTCCCGTTCATCTGGAGGGAAAGCGGTTCGGCGACGAGGCGCTCTTTTGAAGAGGCGGCCGTCAAGCTCGGGTACGACAAGACAGCATTCGAAGTCGTCGCGAAGTTCAACGACATCGGGCAGATCGTGCGCGCAGTCGAGCAGGGACTCGGGGTCTCGATACTTTCGGAGCACGCCGTCGAGAAATTCAAGTCGGACGATCTCGTGGCCGTTGATATAGAAGGCTTCGACCGCAAGAGGACGTTCTACATGATAACCCTCGAAAACATATCCCATTCGCCTGTAGCTGAAGCGTTCAGGCGGTACGTCACATGGTACTGCGATCAGGCGGGCAAAAAATAAAAGAAGATCTTACGCGATCGCACGGGAAACCGTGCGATTTTTTTTGTTAATACGTGCTCGTAGTTGTATAATAAAAAGATAACAGAACGGTTTTCAGAGCATAGGGACAGATCGTTTAAAAGGGGATATGCGATGAGCAGGAAAATGAGGATCGCTTCGGCGATAATGTGGGAGAGGATCTCGCCGGTTTTTACGAGGTGGAAGCCTTCCACGGAGATCATAGAGCGCGCAGGCGCACGCCGCGGTGTGGGGAAATACTGTAAGCGCAGCGGTTTTAAGCGCGCGCTGATCGTTACGGACAAAAACATAATAAGATGCGGGATACTCGATAAAGTCCTCGAGGGCTTGGAAGAAGAAGGCATCGTTTACGACATTTACGACGGAGTAACGACGGAAGTCCGCGATTCCACGGTCGCAGCCGCGGCATTCGTGGGAAGAAGGGTAAAAGCCGATCATGTCATCGCCGTCGGCGGCGGCTCTCCGCTCGACTGCGGAAAGCTTGCGGCACTGTCGCTTGCGGCGCCGAACGTTCCGCTCAAGATCCTGAACAGGCGGATAGGCGGGATCGTCTTTTCGAACCTGCCCGTTATAGCGATACCCACCACAGCGGGCTCGGGTTCCGAGATAGCGATGACGGCAACGATAACGAGCGACACATCGCACGTAAAATACCTCGCGGGCGGACCGCGCCTCGCACCGAGGCTTGCAGTAATCGACATCGAGACTATAATGACGTGTCCGAAACGCGTCCTCGCGCATTCGGGCATCGAAGCGCTTTCGCACGGCCTCGAAGCTTACCTCACGGATTTCTCGGACTCTCCGGCAAAGCAGGGGATATCGCTCACGTGCATCAAACTCTGCATGGAAAACCTCAAAAGGGTATACGACGACTATTCCGATGTCGAAGCGGCTCGCAACATGATGATCGCCGCGAACTGGGGCGGCCGGGCACTCAATTGCTGCGCAGGCGGCTACAACAAGGCCTTCGCTTCCGCTCTTGAAATGACATATTACATACCGCGCGGTCGGGCCACGGCGATGACGATGGTCGCGAACCTGCGCTTCCTAAAAAGCGAATTCCTCCATGAAATGGCCGTTCTCGCTAAAATCACGGGAAGCGGCGAGGAGGGCTTGGAAGACGAACAAAACGCCGAAAACTTCATAAAAAGCGTCGAAAAACTCATAATGGATCTGGGCATCCCGCCGTACTGCCCTCAGATAAAAGAAGCGGATTACAGCAAGCTCATCGACCGGGCGTTCGCCGATTCGATGAACTACCCGCTGCCGAGAGTAATGAACGTCGAAGAGGCAGTCGAATTCCTGAACCTCTGCTCGGACGGTCTCGAAGTCGATCCGGCGGACGTGACGGTCGGTCGCAGGCAGACGTCGGTAAAAGTCAACCGCGGAAACATGGACCTCGTGGCGCTGGCCGCGCTGAGCGCGCTTACGGTCGGAATGATGTTCTCGTTTGCCCGTTCGGTCAGGAGGAAAAACGATGCGCTGAGAGGCGGGGAGGGCTGGCGGAGAGACGGGTCAGGCAGGCGGTAAAAGCCGCGCCCGGATATTGTGAGCCGCGCCTGAAATACGACACGAAAAAACAGCCTCCTCGGAGGCTGTTTTACTGATCAATTAAGTATCTCGATGTAGTGCGAGCCCTTCTTCTTGAAGCGCCCGACGACCGCGTTCTCGCAGTCCTTCTCGCCCAGCTGATACTGAAGCCTTTCGATCTGGTCTTCTTTGACGGCGAGGAGAAGGCCTCCAGACGTCTGCGGGTCGTACAGGCAGTCGATGACCGACTGTTTTACCCCGACCGTGTAGTCCATAACGTCGTTCGCCAGGTAGTTCATGTTGTTGTAAGCTCCGGCAGGTATGATTCCCTGCGAAGCGAACTCAAGCGCACGGTCGAAAAGCGGTACGGAGTTCGCGAAGATCTCAAGAGTGAGATCGCCGCTCTTCGCCATTTCGGCTCCGTGACCGAGCAGGCCGAATCCCGTTATATCGGTGCAGCCGTCGACCTTGACGCCTTTTGTCGCATCGAAAGCGTACTTGTTCAGGCGCGCCATAGTGCGGTCGAGCTCGTCGTTTTCTTCCTTCGAGAGGAAGTCGACTTTCGCCGCGGAGGAAAGTATCCCGGAACCGATCTTCTTCGTTATGACGAGATAGTCGCCCTCCACCGCGCTGTTGCTCAGTATGTCTTCGGGACGCGCAAAACCCGTCACGCTGAGACCGTACTTCGGCTCGTTGTCGTTGATGCTGTGACCGCCGACGATCATCGCGCCCGCCTCGTTGACCTTTTCGTTACCGCCTTCGAGGATCGCTTTTACCGCCTCGAGCGGCAGGCAGTTCGGGAATGTGAGAAGGTTCATCGCAAGCTTCGGCGTTCCGCCCATCGCAAAAACATCGCTCAGCGAGTTTGCCGCCGCGATCTGACCGAACATGTACGGGTCGTCGACGATCGGCGGGAAGAAGTCGATCGTATTTATGATCGCGACATCGTCGCTCACCTTGTAGACGCACGCATCGTCGCTGCTGTCGAATCCGACGAGCACGTTCTCGTCCCTGATCTTAGGAAGCTTGGAAAGTATATCGCTCAGGACCCCCGGTCCCACCTTGGCGCCTCACCCTCCGGCCGTCGTCATCTCGGTCAACCGGACCTCTTTTGAAGGAGTCGGTATCGAGCATGTATTCAGTTCTTCTTTTATCTTTTCTTTGGTCATACGTAATATGTTCCGAATTTTTTATAATTCCATTATTGAAAATTTTTATAGCAAATTTCTTTCCGCGGCAAAAATACAAGATCTGCCGTTACTGTGCGATCTCGCGCACGGCTTTTATCGCCCCGTCGATATCCTCCTCGGTGTTGAACGCCCCAATCGAAAATCTGACCGTCCCCTCCGGGAAAGTACCGAGCGACTTGTGGGCGAGCGGCGCGCAGTGGAGGCCGACCCTCGTCATTATGCCGTAGTCCTGCGAGAGTCTGAAGCCGACTATCGCGTTGTCGTCATCGAGAAAGTCGAGCGACAGCGTCGACACGCGCTTATCCATGTCGAGCGGTCCGACGATCCTGACGTTCTCGAGATCGGATATCCCGTCGATGAAGCGCTTCGTGAGTTTCATCTCGTGCTCCCTGATCTCGCCGAGCCGTCCTTCCAGCCATTCGCATGAAGCGTGAAGGCCGAAGATCGCCGGTATATTCATCGTTCCCGCTTCGAAACGGTCCGGCAGCTCCTCAGGCATCGTCGCAATGTCAGAATGGCTCCCCGTTCCTCCTGCGATCAGCGGTGTCATTTCGGACGCCAGCCTGTCGGAGAGAAGCATCGCTCCGAGCCCCTGAGGGCCGAGCATCGACTTGTGGGCCGGAAGTGCAAGGCCGTCGATATTGCGTTCCTTCATATCTATAGGCAGCGTGCCGGCTGTCTGGGCCGCATCGACTATGAAGAATACGCCTTTCTCCTCACACTTTCTGCCGATCTCCTCTATAGGTAGTATCGTTCCGCTGACATTCGAGGCGTGGACCATGACTACGGCGCGAAGATTTTCGTCGATCATATCGAGCGCCTTCTCGAGCTCGAGCTCGCCGTCACGGTTGCACGTCATATATTCTGTCTTCGTACCCATCTGTTCTTCGAGCTGGTAAAGCACGCGGTAGACCGCGTTGTGCTCCATTCCGGAAGTCAGGAATTTATCGCCGGGCCTCGCCAGGCCTTTTATCATAAAATTAAGGGAATAGGTGTCCCCCGGCGTAAAAATCGTGTTTCTCGGCGCGTATCCGTTCATCATTTCGCAGAGCTTCGCCCGCGTCTCGAGAACGACAGCTCCCGCCGAATATGCTGAGGTATAAGTGCCTCTGTTTATGTTGCTCCCAACGTGCCTTATGTAACCCTCGACGGCGTCGGCTACGACGTCCGGTTTCGGAAAAGAGGTGGCACCGTTATCAAGATATATCATTTTTATCCCTCCAAAAGCACAAAAAAGCTTTTCGCACAGCCATGAAACGGCGTGCCCGAACAGGAATTTTTATCGTATTTAAATACTATCCCAGCGATTATTGAATGTCAATTAAAAGTGCGATTTCAAAGAGCCTTCATATTGAAGAATGCTATACCCTGTGATATAATCTACTTCACGCTTTGGGAGTAGATAGGTGCTGGTGTGCCTTACGGTCTTCAAAACCGATATGGGGAGCTAATACCTTCCCGGGTGAGTTCGATTCTCACATACTCCCGCCATACTGCCGCCCGAGCCGAACGTTCGGGCAGTTTTTTTATAAATAAAAGAATGATATAATGAAGGAAATTTCAGAAAACTCAAGTCAGGAGCACCGCCATGGAAAAAAAGGAAATATTGAGAGGACTGCCGAAAATCGACGACGTCCTTCAGCAGTACAGCATCGCCGAAAGCCTCGGTAAAAACGGCCACGACATCACGGTAAAAGCGGCTCGCAAGACGATAAATAAAATGCGCTCGGACATCGTCGAGATGAAGGACGCCGAGCTTTCCGAATTCCCGCTCGAACGCCTTTCGACGGAGAACGTCGTATCGGAGGTCCTGAAAAAGATCGACGAGATGAACGCGAACAAACTCTACGGTGTCATCAACGCGACGGGCACGATACTCCACACGAACCTCGGGAGGGCGCCGCTGTGCAAAGAAGCCGCGGAGAACGTCACGAAGGTTTCGATAGGATACTCAGACCTCGAGTACGACGTCGAGGCGGGCAAAAGGGGATCGAGGCACTCGATCATACAGGAGCTGATCTGCGAGCTCACGGGAGCCGAAGATGCGATGATGGTGAACAACAACGCGTCGGCGACGCTGATCGTCCTTTCCGCAATGGCTGCAGGTCGCGAGGTCGTAGTGTCCCGCGGAGAGCTGGTCGAGATAGGCGGGGCGTTCAGGATCCCGGATATCATGGAGCAGAGCGGAGCCACGCTTCACGAAGTCGGCACGACGAACAAGACGAAGCTCGCCGATTACAAGAACGCGATAGACGAAAACACGGCCGCCCTGATGAAGGTCCACACGAGCAACTACAGGATCATGGGATTTACGGAGGCTGTCGAACTCGACGAGCTCGTAGCGCTCGGTAAAAAGAAAGACGTTCCGGTCATTTTCGACATGGGTAACGGCCTCATGGTGGATCTCTCGCCGTACGGGCTCGACGAACCGATCGTCACCGACGCCCTCGAAACGGGAGTCGATGTCATACTTTTCAGCGGAGACAAGCTCCTCGGAGGTCCGCAGGCGGGCATAATCGCCGGTAAAAAGAAGTACATCGAGGCGATGAAAAAGCATCCTCTCGCGCGTGCACTCAGAGTCGATAAAATGACTTTCGCAGCAATGGAGGAGACCCTCAAGAAATACAGGAGCAAGGAGATCGCCCTCAAAGAGATCCCGGTCCTCTCGATGATAACGAGGTCCGAGGACTATATGCTCGGAGCGGCGGAATACCTCGCCCGCGAAATCGCGGCGTCGGCGCCGAATCTCGACGTAAGGGTCACAAAGGTAAAAGACCAGATCGGCGGAGGTTCCGCACCGATGGTATACCTCGACGGATACGCTGTCGCCGTTTCTTCCGACAAAGGAGCGGAGAAGCTCGAGAAGATGCTCAGGAAGAACAGCACCCCTATAATCGCGAGGATACACGACGACGAGCTCCTGCTCTGCGTCAGGACGATCGCCGCGGAAGAGATCGACGTCGTAGCAAAAGCTTTTGCCGAGGAAGCGTAAGCTGAGAGAACGCAGATCGGGGAATCGTAAAATATGAAGAACATAATCATAGGTACGGCCGGCCACGTCGACCACGGAAAGACGCTTCTGATAAAAGCCCTATCCGGGATAGACACCGACAGGCTGGTCGAGGAGAAAAAACGCGGGATAACGATCGAGCTCGGATTCGCCCACATACCGAATGACGCCGGTTACAATATCGGCGTTATTGACGTGCCGGGCCACGAGAAGTTCATCAAGAACATGCTCGCCGGCATCGGCGGGATCGACTTCGTCCTGTTCGTCGTAGCCGCGGACGAGGGCATAATGCCGCAGACGAGGGAGCACTTCGAGATACTCAAAGCGCTCGGGATCGACGACGGTATAATCGTCGTTACGAAGAAGGACATGGTCGATCCGGAGTGGCTCGACATGGTCGTAGAAGACATAAAAGAATATTTTAAGGGGACCTTCCTCGACGGGAAGCCGCTTTTTACCGTCTCCGCAAAGACGGGCGAGAACATCGATGAGCTCAAAGAAGCGATAATCGAAAAGTGCGACCGCGACACGGAGAGGAACGAGGATCCGGAACTTTTCAGGCTGCCGGTCGACCGCGTTTTTTCGAAGCAGGGATTCGGAACGGTCATCACGGGCACGCTGACGGACGGAAGCTGCCGCGTCGGCGACGAGATCTGTATATATCCGGAAGGCACAAAAGCGAAAATAAGAGGCATACAGAATTACGGTAAGGAGTCGGAAGAGGCGGTCGCAGGCCAGAGGACGGCGATCAATCTTTCCGGCGTAAAAAAGGACGGCATCGACCGGGGCGACGTTATTGCGGCACCGGGAGCGGTCTCGGTCACGAGCATGATCGATGTCGCGCTTGAGATCTTTTCGGACACGGATAAATCGGTCATCAACAACAGCCGACTCCACATATATTCCGGAAGCAAGGAAGCCCTCTGCAAAGTCGTGCTGCTCGACCGCGATACGGTGATGCCGGGCGAGACGGCCTACGCGCAGCTCAGACTCGAGGAGCCTATGGCGCTGAAGCGCGGAGACAGGTTCATCGTGAGATTTTATTCGCCGATAATAACGATCGGCGGCGGCAGGGTGATCGACGTCCTGCCGGAGAAGCACAAGCGCAACAGGGAAGACGTGCTGAAGAATGCGGCGATAATGGACAGGGGCGATCTTCGCGAGATCGTCGTGATGAAAACCAACAGGTGGAAATATTACGGCAAAGATGAGATTGAGAAGGAGCTCGGTCTGAAAAAAGGCGAACTCTCGAATGTTATCGAAGAGGCGGTAAAAGCCGGGGAACTGACGGAGCTTTCCGGCGGCGTTTTACTGGGCTCTGAGAAATACGAATTCCTCAGAAACGGCGTCCGTTCGATCATATGCGACTTCCACGAGAAGAACCCGCTTTTTGAAGGGATGCAGAAGCAGGAGCTTCTGAGCAGGCTCGCGGTCCTGTGGCACCTCGACGACGAGAAGCGGATACTGTCGATACTCGAAAAACTCGAAGCGGACGGTGAGATCAAATTCAAAGGAAAGACAGTCGCGCTCGGGGATTTTAAGATCGAGTACACGGACGAGCAGCTGAAGCTCAAGGATAAGATAGAAAAAATGTACGCGGATGCCGGAATCGACATCCTGAAGAACGACGAGGTATATTCGGAGATCGGAGACGCCAACGTCGCGGCCGCGATGATGGACGACCTGATCGACGAGGGGAAGCTCGTAAAACTTTCCGTCAATTACAATATGGAAAAAGGCGCTTGGGAAAAGGTAGTGGCGACGACGGAAGAGCTCGGCGCAAAAGGACCTTTTACCGTCGCGGAGCTGAGGGACGCCCTCGGTTCGTCGAGGAAATACGTCATACCGCTTTCCGACGCGCTCGACAGGGCGGGGATCACGGTGTTCAACGGCGAGACGCGGTCGCTTTTACCGAAGAAGTAAAAGAGAAAAGCACAGCTGTCGCTGTGCTTTTCTCCGGATATGTGAGATCGTATGTCTTTTAAGGTTTAACACTTAGCAGTTGTCACTTGCTTTCTGTCATCCACATAGTAGCATAGGAATGCACCGATGTTAAATTCAAAAAGCCGATGAATTGCCCGCCCGAGATAGGCTAACCCTATGCATTATAGAAAACGGCTATATTATTAGAGATTGAAGGAATTTATATATCTATAGATCCGGCCGGTAAAATCGCTGAAACCGTCTGATATCAACGAGTACAAGCATATCAATAAAATCTGACGCGGACCGTGCGAACCAGCGGCCGCTCGTGTATAATATATAGAGCACAATTTAATGTGCCGCAGAAAAGCAAAAAAATTTTTTCAGATAAAATAATTTTTATGTGAGGAGGGAACATGGGTAAGACTTATGATGTTGCGATAATCGGCGGAGGTCCTGCGGGCCTGACCGCTGCGATATACGCAGGAAGAGCCGGCAAATCGGTCGTTTTATTCGAACGAGAAATGCTCGGCGGGCAGATCACTTTTACGAGCGCGATCGACAACTTCCCGGCGACACCCGGGATAAGCGGAGCGGAGTACGTCATGAAACTTCAGGCTCAGGCGGAGCAGTTCGGCACGGAGATCGAAATGGAAAAGATCGAGTCGGTGGAAAAGCCGGCTAAAGAGGGCGAGCCGTTCCTGATAAAAGGCGAGTTCGACGAATACAAGGCGCTTTCCGTGATACTCGCGACCGGACTTTCCCACAGAAGGATGGGGATCGAAGGCGAGGAAGAGCTGATCGGAATGGGCATCTCGTTCTGCGCGGTCTGCGACGGATCGTTTTTCAAGGGCGGCGAAGTCGCGGTCTACGGAGGCGGCAACACGGCCCTCGAGGATGCGATACTTCTGACGTCGCTCTGTAAAAAAGTCACGATCATCCACAGGCGCGACCGTTTCAGGGGCGAGCAGCAGCTCGTCGACGAGCTGAAATCGAAGGACAACATCGTCTTCGAAATGGAACACACTGTAAAAGCGGTCAAGGCCGAGGGCGGAAAGCTCAAGTCCGTCACGATCGCCGATGTGAACACGGGCGAGGAGAAAGAGCTGGAAGTACAGGGGATCTTCGTTGCGATAGGGCAGCTCCCTAACGGAAAGCCTTTCGAAAATCTGGTCGAGACGGACGACAGGGGATATTACACGATCGGTGAGGACTGCTCATCGGCTGTTCCGGGCGTTTTCGTCGCGGGCGACGGAAGGAAGAAGTTCATAAATCAGCTGACTACGGCCGTTTCGGACGGCGCGATAGCCGGAACGAGGGCGTGCAAATATGTAGACAGGTTGCACGGAGAAGAATATATATAAAAATCGAAGAATACGCATAAAAAATCGGAGGTAAGGATATATGGCAGAAGGATGCACGCATGACTGCGGAACGTGCGGCGGCTGCGCACCGGAGGCGCCTCAAAAGGAGCAGCTCGGTGACGGCAGCAGCGTCAAAAAAGTTATAGGTATAGTAAGCGGAAAAGGCGGCGTCGGTAAATCCCTCGTCACCGGACTTTCAGCGGTTGCCGCGAGCAAGCGCGGATATAAAGTGGCGATAATGGATGCGGACGTAACGGGTCCTTCCATTCCTAAAATGTTCGGGATACACCGCCACGCCGAGTCGACTGAGCTCGGGATCCTGCCGCAGGCTACGCCTACGGGGATCGAGATCATGTCCCTCAACCTGCTGACGGAGAACGAGACGGATCCGATGATCTGGCGCGGACCTGTCGTCGCGAACCTCGTTACACAGTTCTGGACGAACGTCGTATGGCACGACATCGATGTCATGTTCATCGACATGCCGCCGGGAACGGGAGACGTGCCGCTCACGATATTCCAGTCGATCCCGGTCGATGGCATAATCGTCGTAACTTCGCCGCAGGATCTCGTGTCGATGATCGTCGAAAAAGCCATAAACATGGCGAAGATGATGAACGTTCCGATCCTCGGCCTCGTGGAGAACATGAGCTACGCCGTTTGCCCGGACTGCGGCGCGAAGATAAAAATTTTCGGCGAGAGCCACGTCGAAGAGGTCGCGGAAAAATTCGATCTGAAGGCGCTCGAGAGACTGCCTATCGATCCCGATTACGCGCACCTGAGCGACCAGGGGCTGATCGAATACGTCGACGGCGACCCGATGGCGTCGGTAACGGAGCTACTGAAATAAAAAAGCCGTGAAAACGGCGTAAAAATGCATATTTTAGGGATAATTATACTTGACATCTGCGGGTGCTCAAGTATAATTTTTATTGCATTGTAGTTTAGCAATACTAAATTTTATCCTTATTATACTTACAGTAGCGGCTCGCAGAAGGGACCGCACGAATCGGAGAAGGAATGGATATAGGAGCGAAGATCAGAGATCTCAGAATAGAACGGGGCCTTACACAGGAGGAGCTCGCGGACAGGGCGGAACTTTCGAAGGGATTCATCTCCCAGCTCGAAAGGGAGCTGACCTCGCCGTCGATCTCGACACTGGACGACATTTTAACGTGCCTCGGGACCGACCTTTCGACGTTTTTTTCATCGGAAGAAGAATCGAAGGTCGTTTTCGGGATCGACGACTATTTTATAAAAGAAGATGCCGAGCGGAAGAACACGATCGAATGGATCGTTCCGAACGCGCAGAGGAACAACATGGAGCCGATCAGGCTCAGGCTCGAGGCGGGTGGCCGGACGATGCCGGACAATCCGCACGAGGGCGAGGAGTTCGGGTACGTCATCAGCGGAAGCATCGAGATACACATCGGGAAGAACGAGTTCAGGGTACGCAAAGGCGAGTCGTTCTACATTTACCCGGAGAAAGAGCATTACATATCGTCGGCAAAGGGCGCGGAGATCATATGGGTCAGCGCGCCGCCGAGTTTTTAGACCTAAAGGAGGACGGATTTGGGCGAGCTTGTAAGACTTCAGAACATAAGCAAGGCGTTCGGCGACAACGAGGTGCTGAAAGGCATCGATCTTGTTATAGATAAAAACGAATTCGTCACGATACTCGGTCCTTCGGGCTGCGGTAAAACGACGATGCTCAGGATCATCGGCGGCTTTGAGACGCCGGACGAGGGACGCGTTTTTTTCGAGGGAGAGGACATCACGGATACGCCGGCGAACCGCAGGCATTTTAACACGGTGTTCCAGAACTACGCGCTTTTCCCGCATATGAGCGTGGGGGAGAACGTCGCTTTCGGACTTCGCGTCAGCGGAAAGCCCGAGGAATACATCAAAGAAAAAGTCGCGTACGGCCTGAAACTCGTGAACCTGAAGGGATTTGAGAACAGGCGTATAGACAGCCTGTCAGGCGGGCAGCAGCAGAGGATAGCGATGGCACGCGCGATCGTGAACGAGCCGAAGGTTCTTTTACTCGACGAGCCGCTCGGGGCGCTCGACCTCAAGCTCAGGCAGGAAATGGAGTACGAGCTCGTAAGGCTCAAACACGAGCTCGGCATAACTTTTATCTATATAACCCACGACCAGGAAGAGGCGCTCACGATGTCGGATACGGTCATCGTCATGAACGACGGCGAGATCAGGCAGATGGGGACGCCGGAGGAGATTTACAACGAGCCGGAGAACGCTTTCGTAGCGGATTTTATCGGCGACGCGAATATCATTTCGGGTAACATGCTGAGGGACCGCCTCGTGAGGATAGGCGGTGTCGATTTTGACTGCATCGACGAGGGATTCAGGACGAACGAGCCGGTCGACGTCATGATACGGCCGGAGGACATCGAGATGAGGCCGTACGGCGAAGGAATTTTTAACGGCGAAGTAATAAGCAAACTTTTTATCGGAGTCCACTACGAGATGCTCATCAAGAGCGAGACGGGGAGCGATATCGAGTGGCTCGTCCAGAACTACGATTCGTACGAGGTCGGCGAGAAGGTCGGGCTGTACGTAAAACCGCAGAACATCCAGATAATGCACAAGCCGAAGACGCATTCGGAGGAGGCTATCGATCTTGAGATCTAAAAAACTTCTGGCAACGCCTTTTATAATTTGGATAATAGCGGGAACGATCATACCGATCCTGTCGATCGCCTACTACGGGCTCACGGACAGGAGCGGGGCTTTAACCGTGGAAAACATCCTCGCGATAGGGCAGAAGGAGCACCTCGATGCGCTGTGGCTGTCGCTCGTGCTCGCCATCGTAAGCACGCTGATATGTTTTATCATCGCGTTCCCTATGGCGGTGATCATGAAGGAGAGCAGATTCGGGAAGCGCGGATTCATGATATTCGTTTTTATCCTCCCGATGTGGATGAATTTTCTCCTCAGAACTATGGCGTGGCAGGTGCTGCTCGAGAAGGAGGGCGTCATCAATTCGATCTTCGGTGCGATCGGGCTGCCGAACCAGAAGCTGATGAACACGCCGGGGGCGATCGTGCTCGGTATGGTCTACGACTTCCTGCCGTTCATGATACTGCCGATATACAATGTTATTTCTAAAATCGACGACCGCGTGATCGATGCGGCCTACGACCTCGGTGCGACGAGATCGTACGTGTACAGGAAAGTCATACTGCCGCTCTGCGTGCCGGGGATAGTCAGCGGGATAACCATGGTCTTCATACCGGCGCTCACGACATTCGTTATTTCGAACATGCTCGGCGGAGGCAAAATAAATCTGATAGGAAACATAATCGAGCAGGAGTTCACGGTGAACTCGAACTGGTACCTCGGCTCGGGGCTTTCGCTCGTCATGATGGTGTTCATCATTGTGAGCATGCTGCTGCTTGAGAAATTCGATAAAACGGGGAAGGACACTTTTATATGAAGAAGGCGTTCAGCAAAATTTACATTATAATAGTGATGCTTTTCCTGTATCTGCCGATCCTGACGCTCGTCGTCCTCTCTTTCAATGAGAGCAAGTCGATGGCGGTTTTTACGCACTTCTCGCTTAAATGGTACAGGGAAATGCTGTCGAACCGGCTGATGGTCGGCGCCATACTGAACACTTTCTCGATAGCGTTCCTCGCGGCCACGATCGCGACGGTGATAGGTACGCTCGCCTGCATCGGCATAAGCGCGATGAAGAGAAGGTCGCAGCTCGTTCTGCTGGGATTCAACAATATCCCTATGCTGAACGCCGATATAGTTACGGGTATCGCGCTCATGCTGTCGTTCCTGATCTTCGGGATATCGCTCGGGTTCGCGACAGTCATACTCGCGCACATAACGTTCTCGATACCGTACGTCATACTGTCGGTGCGCCCGAGGATGAACGAAAAGACGACGTCGCTCTTTGAGGCGGCGCAGGATCTCGGGGCGTCGAAGATGTACGCATTCAGAAAAATAGTCGTACCGGAACTCGCGCCGGGCATCTCGTCCGGATTTCTCCTGTCGTTCACGATGTCGGTCGACGATTTCATAATCACTCATTTTACGAGGGGAGCCGGGATCAACACGATATCGACCCTCATATACAGCCAGGTAAAAGTCGGCATCAGGCCGTCGCTCTTCGCGCTTTCGACCGTGATCTTCGGGGTGGCGCTCGTGGCGCTTCTGATCATCAACAGGCAGATGGCAGACGATTCCGAGACCGAGGCGGTCGCACTGTAGAGGCAGAGGCTCCGGCGGCGGAATGCCGCGCACGTGCTCGCTATTGTGTTCCGCCGCAGCGGCATGGCTTTTGACTTTTTACGATAAAAAGGAAAATCGGCGAATGAAGAACTTCAAAAAAATTTCGTTCATAATAATATTTGCGGTGCTGTTCCTGCTCTCGCTCCTCCGCGCCTGCGGCTCAAAGTCGTCCGCCGGCGAGGTTTACGTGTACTGCTACGGCGATTATTTCGACCCTGAGATAGTTGCCGACTTCGAGGCGGAGACGGGCATCCACGTCGTCCAGGACACGTACGACACGGCCGAGGAGATGTACCCGGTCATCGAAAAGCATTCGGTAAATTACGACGTCGTATGCACGTCCGACTATATGATCGCAAAAATGATCGACAAAGACCTCCTTTCGCCTTTGGATAAAAACAGGATAAAAAACATCAAAAACATCGACCCCAAGTACATGGAAAAATCCCTGGAGTTCGACCCGGGCAACACATATTCCATGCCGCATGTCGTCGGAGTCGCCGGCATCATGTACGATAAAAAAGCGGTCGGCGATGCCGAGATAGATTCGTGGGAGGATCTCTGGGATCCGCGCTTCAAGGACAAAATAGTCATGCCGGACAGCATGAGAGACGATTTCATGATCGCCCTCAAGAAGAACGGCGTTTCGATGAACAGCACTGACCCTGCTGATATCGAGAAGGCGAAAGAAGACCTGATGAAGCAGAAGCCGCTCGTCTACAAGTACGCGAACGACTCCGCAAGGGACCTGCTCGCCAACGGTTCGGCTTCGGTCGGCGTCGTCTGGAACGGCGAGTACGTTTATACGAAGGATCTCAATAAAAATGTCGAGTTCGTCGTCCCGAAAGAGGGCAGCGAGTTTTTCATAGACGCATGGGTCATCCCGAAGGCCGCCAAGAATAAAAAGAACGCCGAGATGTGGCTCGATTACCTCGCCCGTCCCGACGTCGCAAAAAAGAATTTCGATTATCTCTATTACACGACCCCGAACAGGGCCGCGTACAAGCTCATCCCGCAGAAGTACCTGTCGGATCCGGCGGTGTTCCCGTCCGCGGACGTGCTCGCAAGGTGCGAGACGCTGAAGATGCCGGACGATGCGGGCAACAAGCGCTTCAGCGATGCGTGGAAAGAGGTAAAGTTGGAGAAATAGGTGATTCGGTCGAAGAAGGCGGAATTAAAATGTAAATAACGGGGCGGATCGATTTGATCCGCCCTTTGGCATTTCTAAACGTGTCGAGTTGCACACGGTTAGAATATTCGGCATAAACTTGTATTAAAAATGGGACCTTTAAGGAGGGAGTGTAATAAGTGGAATTTATATGGTAATAATATTACGGCACTAAGCAAAATATTGTCGGAATACTCAAAGATTCATAGATGCTATGCACTCAAGGAAAATGCTTACGAGTTATTCGAACTCACGGATGAAGAGTCCGCTCGTAAAGGATGAACCGACTGTTCAACACTGCAAAACAGAGGGGCATCTCACTGCTTATGAAATTTGCATCTATCAAGGAAAGCAGAATCAGCGTGTTAAAACATCGCCTCACGACAGACCAGCTGGAAGGCTACAACAAGATAAAGATATTAAAGAGGAGTGGCTGCAGTTACAGGAACGAAGAGCACCTTTTCGTTTTGATCAAGTACCTATCGCTTCCTGCGAATTGAAACCAATCTTCACAAAAAAGCCGTGAAGTTTATCCTTTGTTGTCCACAATATTTGCAATCAGAGCCTTAATATCATCGTGTTTTAACTGCTTTGTAAAAGATACATTTATACCTTCATTCTTAAGTGTTTCGAAGAACTTTTCCGCGGATTTTATGCGTAGATTCTCTTCTCCATGAATCGACATCATCGTTTCAGCATCTTTTGTTTCTACAATAAAATTAAGAGAAGTATCTCCATCCTTTTTTTCAGTACATACATAAAATCCGGGCTTGTTGTTCCCCCAAAATACAAGGGAATCTTTATAGAACGCCTTGGAATTTTGCCAAAAACGACGACGGATTCTATTGAGGATTCTTTAATATTTTCTTTTTCCTTTGGAGAATCGTAGACAAATGCATCAAAAAGAAACTTATCTGGGACAGCCAAAGTGTCATCTCTATAGACGCCAATATTTCCTTGTACGATATCCGCTAAAGGTTCACCCGTAATATCTGTTAACGCTGTAGATTTGGAAGGTGTATTCAATGCAATATAGGAGAACCTAGTTAGAAATTCCTTTTGCATCCATTCATTAAAGGCCCTTGAGAATGACGCTACCGTCATTTTATTGAAAAAATCTTTAGGTAGTGGGGATATTGCGTTACGACGAATCAAGGCTTTATGAATCTCTTGTATAGGTAATTTTGTGTAGCGATAAACCGCCGCCATCCATTGGCCATATGGCATTGACTCCTGAATATCGTAAGCCCCTATTGTTTCTGAGATTACGAGCAGTTCTCCGTTTTCATTTGTTCTTGTTTTATTTTGATTTATCGACCATTTTTGAGTTTTGTACAAATCACTCCCTAATACTTCATCGATGGCACTAGCTATTTCTTCTGAAGTTAGATTCTCCAATTTCAAATAATATTTTTTATTAACATTTTCCCAAAGAGCTTTGATTTCCTGATACTTATCTTTGCGAATTGAAACACGCCCTGGCTTTTGATTATCTTTTATTTTATCCGATTTGACACCAGCGTTAAACTCCGGATATAGTCTGTATAGAGATTCAAGTTTGTCCTCTTTGATATTGCCTTTATAATCAATTATTCCTCCGCTAAGAAGTTCTTCAAAAATTTTATCCTCGGATTTTTTATAGGGAGAAGCAACTGCCGGAAGAATGGCACTGACGTTTTGACTATACGAGTAAACATCTGCATTCACCTCTCCTATAAGCTGTTTAGCAAAGTCCTTTTCTGTATAATCAACAAGATATGTTAGGTAAAATTGCTCTTCACTGATACGATTCCCTTTCTCATCTACAGGAAGACGTAATCCTCTTCCTACTTCTTGAAGCTTAGAAATATCTGAACCTGAAGAACGCAATTTGACTATTTGGAAAACATTTGGGTTATCCCAACCTTCTCGAAGTGTCCACTTTGAAAAGATAAATCGCATGGGATTCCAGGTTCCGTCAGCATTTTTAAAAGAAAGCAATTTTTCTTTATCTCTTAAAATTTGATCGATTTCTGCTTTAATATCTTCATCGCTAGAGGCATTGTCTTCTGAAAAATAACCCCCATTACTAGATGTTAAATCACTAAGTGTGGCATTTAAGTACTCAACATATTCTTTCTCTAAAGGATTATTGCTGTTGTTCAATTCCTCCTTTTGGATAAATGCTAATATTTTATTCGATAGTAATGATTCAAATTTCAAGCGAAGGTGTCCCTTTTGATTGTCCTCTCCACGATAAGAAGAAATCGAATCAATGAATATTAAATTCATTATCTGATAATAATTTCTGGAATCGATCCAACATAAAATTCCCTGTCTTATCAAAAAATTGTTCAAAAGTTTTGTAGAGCTTTTCCTTCTCAAAAGTATTAGGAGATACTTTTTTGTTGTAATCCATGATTTCTTTGATCATTTAAACTTCCTCTCTTAAATCGATAATTTCGACAATGTCGCTAATATCGCAGTCTAACGCGGAGCATATTTTAATAAGACATGTGTATTTATGTTTCTTCCAATTTTTCCGTTTGTAGAAAGTAGTTTTACTGACTGAAGCTTTTTCTATAAGGTCCACATTCGACATGTCTAGATCAATAAGCTTTTTGAATAGTTCCTTGTAGCTAAAGGGTTTCATAATATGCTCCGTTAAGAATATTCTCACGCCAAATCACCAAAAGTGTATCATATACTTCACTTAGTCGGAACATTTTTCTCTCTAAGTGAACTAGTTGAATGAAAAAATGGTATATCCAGTAGGTATACCAATATATATTTACTATATAGTCATTTTGGCTTATAGCGGTTTTGCCGACGAGCGACAAAAGTGAATGTCTAAATCAAAATACATGTTATCTTCGGGGGCTAATCAAAAAAGATTAAGCTCGTACATTTTTAGTGCTCAATTATCGATTTTCAATAAATAGCAAATGCGGAATTTCCTAAGACAGCCTGACGATTTTTGTCGGCGTTTGGGACATTACAATTTTCGAATTATGTGAATCTTTTGTGCGTATCACACATTATTTGCATCGTAACATAGAATGAGTTACGATGCAAAAAACGGTGTTACGGAAATTGTAAAGGTTAATTGCAATATGAAAGAATTAGATGTAGTAAAACTTATTAAAGAATTCAACGGACTTCCGATCGGGATCCAAGGTGCAATTGTTTCAAAATACGACGGCACCTGTTATGAAGTTGAATTTTTCGATGCAAACGGCGATACTGTCGGTGTTTTCACTACTCCATGCGATGTATTGGAACTTGTAGTATCGGACTGATATAAATAGTAACTTTCATCGGAATGAGTTCGGCTTTATGCCGGACCCATTTTTTATCGCACCGACTTCCCAAAGTTATTGTGCTGTGAAACTATATACTGCGTGGTTTGCAGGTGGATCAATTTTCATCGGCGATTGCTTGAAACGAAGTCGGCATTGGGACATTTTCACTTACGATTACTTGGGACATTATCACTTTCGAATCATAAATTTTCCAAAAAACTTTTCCTATTTTATTGACAAGCCCGAACCAAAAGAGTAAACTGTCGTTAGCACTCCACGAGGATGAGTGCTAACAAATAAACAAACAATCGGGCGCACCGAAACGAAACCCAAAGAAATCAGGGAACCCAAGGAGAAACGGAGCGTCCTGTTGGCGATAGAGCGAACTTTTTACAACGAAGCGAACAAGGATGTGACGACAGTGAGTTTAAGCGAAAGGAAATTGAGAATACTGCAAGCGATAATAAACGACTATGTCACGAGTGCGGAGCCCGTCGGCTCGCGTTCTATCGCTAAGAAGTACGAACTCGGGGTAAGCCCCGCCACGATAAGAAATGACATGGCGGACCTCGAGGAGAGCGGGTACCTTACGCATCCGCACACTTCGGCGGGAAGGATCCCTTCGGACAAGGCGTACAGACTTTACGTCGACACGCTGATGAAGAAGAGGAGCCTCACCGAAGACGAGAAACGCGTGATCGACAGCAGGCTCAGGGCCGACCTGAACGAGTTTGACGAGACGATAAGGCACGCGGCGACGATACTTTCGGAAATAACGAGGCTGACATCTTTTGCGATGACGCCTTACGCCGAGTACGACACCCTGCGTTTTATACGCCTCATCCCTATGGACGAAGACTCGGTTCTCCTAATGATCGTGTCGGACAGCGGCAACACGAGCAACGTTGTCATCAAGGCCAACGTCCCGTACACGGCCGAAGCGCTTTCGATACTGAGTAAGTCGATGACTTACAAGTATAAGGGGCACACGATAGACGAGGTGCTGAAAAATTCGATAGTCGACGACTTTAAGACGGACATCGGCGTCATGAGCGAACTCGCCGGCGACGTAATGCCGAACTTCATAAAAACGCTCGAAAACATGCTGAACGTCGACCTTTACATGGAAGGACTTACGAACATCTTCAACATACCCGAATACAGCAACATCGACCGCGCGAAGGAATTCCTCGAGATCGTAAGCAGAAAAGAAGAATTCATGCGCGACATGATGAGCCGTGAAGAGGGCATAACGGTAACGATCGGAGATGAGAATTCCGACGAATCCATGAAGGGCTGCTCGCTGATAACGGCCACGTACCACATAGACGGCAGGCTGGTCGGGCGCCTCGGCGTCATCGGACCGACGAGGATGAACTACAGCGAGATAACCTCGATAGTCGAATACGTTACCAACAATATAAGCAATACGTTCATGATCGGAGCGGGAGAGGATAAAAAGGATGACGACGGAAAAAAAGACGACTGATACGACTGAAGAGATCGAAGATAAAAAAGAAAACGAGCCGCAGGATCCGGAGGAAAAGGCCGGCCACGGTAAAAAGGAAGAACATCATAAAAAGCATAAGAAACCCGAGAAGGACGGCGCTGCAACAGACGGCGTCGAAGCTAAAGAGGAAAGCGCCCCGACCAACGATCAATACCTAAGGCTGATGGCGGAATTCCAAAACTACAAAAAACGCGTGGCGAAGGAAAAAGACGACATTCGGAGTTATGCAAACGAGGAACTGATCGTTCCGCTGCTGGAAGTTTTAGACAACTTCGAAATGGCACTCAAGGGAGAGGTCAGCCCGGAAGACGAGAAATACGCGAAGGGTATGGAGCTCATATACGACAAGCTTTTTGCCGCCCTCGAGAAAGCGGGGCTTTCCAGGATAGAGGCCCTCGGCGAGGAATTCGATCCGCTCCTACACAACGCCGTTATGACATCGGAAAGCGATGAGTACGAAAGCGGCAGGATCTGCCAAGTGCTCAGATGCGGATATAAATTGAACGATAAAGTTATAAGGCCGTCGATGGTGGCGGTAGCTCAATAAGTTAAAAATATCATCATTCATATACAGCAATCGAAAGGAAGGAAGAAGAAATGAGCAAAGTAATAGGAATCGATTTGGGAACAACCAACAGTTGCGTAGCGGTACTCGAAGGCGGAGAACCTGTAGTAATCGCGAACGCGGAAGGAAGCAGAACGACCCCTTCGGTCGTAGCATTCACCAAGAACGGTGAAAGACTGGTAGGCGAGACCGCAAAGAGACAGGCGATCACCAACCCTGACAGAACGATAGCATCGATAAAGAGACACATGGGCGAAAGTTACACCGTAGAGATCGACGGCAGAAAGTACACCCCGCAGGACATATCCGCAATGATACTGTCCAAGCTCAAAGCGGATGCCGAGTCCTACCTCGGTGAAAAAGTTACGGAAGCGGTAATCACCGTTCCTGCATATTTCTCCGACGCACAGAAACAGGCAACTAAGGACGCCGGAAAGATCGCGGGCCTCGATGTAAAAAGGATCATCAACGAGCCGACGGCCGCATCTCTCGCATACGGCCTCGACAAAGAAACGGATTCTCACAAGATCCTCGTATACGACCTCGGCGGCGGTACATTCGATGTTTCAGTACTCGAGCTCGGTGAGGGAGTTTTCCAGGTACTCGCTACAAACGGAGATACGAAACTCGGAGGAGACGACTTCGACAACGCCGTAATGGAATTCCTTGCGGACTCTTTCAAGAAAGAGCACGATGTCGACCTCAGAAAAGACAACATGGCGATGCAGCGTCTCAAAGAGGCTGCAGAGAAAGCTAAGAAAGAGCTTTCGAGCGCACAGACGACAAAGATCAATCTGCCGTTCATAACCGTAACGAGCGACGGTCCTCTCCACATGGACATCGACCTTACGAGAGCGAGATTCGATCAGCTCACGGCCGACCTCGTCGAGAGAACGATCGAGCCGATGCACAAGGCTATGAAGGACGCGGGAGTAACGAGCGCAGACATAGATAAGGTAATACTCGTAGGAGGTTCCACGAGGATCCCTGCAGTCCAGGCTGCCGTACAGAAAGTAACGGGCAAGGAGCCGTTCAAGGGCATCAACCCTGACGAGTGCGTTGCAGTCGGAGCCGCTATCCAGGCGGGAGTTCTGACAGGAGAAGTAAACGAAGTACTCCTTCTCGACGTTACGCCGCTTTCACTCTCGATCGAGACGCTCGGCGGAGTTGCGACGAAGCTCATCGAAAGGAACACGACCATACCTACAAAGAAGAGCCAGATCTTCTCGACAGCTGCGGACAACCAGACTACGGTAGACGTGCACGTAATGCAAGGTGAAAGAGAGATGGTTGCCGGAAACATCACTCTGGGACGCTTCCAGCTCACAGGCATCGCTCCTGCACCTCGCGGCATACCTCAGATCGAGGTAACGTTCGATATCGACGCTAACGGTATCGTAAACGTAAGCGCAAAAGACCTCGGAACGGGCAAAGAACAGAAGATCACGATCACTTCTTCAACGAAGCTTTCCGACGAAGAGATACAGGCTAAGGTAAAAGAAGCCGAGAAATACGCCGCTGAAGACAAGAAGAAGAAGGAAGAAGTCGAGACGAAGAACCAGGCCGAGACCATGCTCTTCGAGACCGAGAAGCAGATGAAAGACCTCGCAGACAAGGCGACCGAAGACGAAAAAGCCAAGGTCGAAGCGGCGAGAGAAGACCTCAAGAAGGCCATGGAAGGCGACGACGTAGAGGCGATAAAATCCAAAATGGAAGCCCTTACTAACGCTTTTTACCCGATCTCCACGAGGATCTATCAGGAAGCTCAGGCCGCTAATGCGGACGCTGCAACGGGAGCGGAGCAGGCTGCGGATGCCGGTGCGGCAGGCGGCGATAAAACAGTAGACGCCGACTATGAAGTAGTGGACGAAGACGACAAATAGTAAAAAGATAAAGCGCGGACAGCTGCCGGCTATCATGCCGGCGGCCGTTTGTGCGAAGGGACGAGAGATAAACGACAGAAACGAGCGGAAGGGAAAACACCGATGGCTGATAAAAGGGATTACTACGAGGTGCTGGGAATAAACAAAGGCGCCTCGGACGATGAGATAAAAAAGGCATTCCGAAAGATGGCGATGAAATACCATCCGGACAGAAATCCCGACGACAAGGATGCCGAAGCAAAATTTAAAGAAGTCAACGAAGCGTATGCCGTGCTTTCCGACCCCGACAAGAAAAGCAAGTACGACAGGTTCGGTCACGCGGGCGTAGATCCGAATGCCGGTTTTGACGGCGGCTTCGGAGGCGGTTTCGGCGGCTTCGAAGACATCTTCGACATGTTCGGAGGCTTCGGCGGAGGCGGCTTCGGAGGTTTCGGCGGGAGAGGCGGTGCAGGTCGCGAGGCCTCATATAAGGGGCAGGATCTTCAGAAGACGATCACGATCGATTTTACCGAAGCTCTTTTCGGATGCAAAAAGAAGATAGAGATAACAAAATCCGTAAAATGCAAGGACTGCGACGGAACGGGAGCGGCGAAGGGCACGACGAAGAAAACGTGCGACGCCTGCGGCGGCACCGGCCAGGTCCACAAGACAGTTAACACGCCTTTCGGAAGGTTCCAGTCTGCGACAGTGTGCAATAAGTGCGGCGGTACGGGAAGCATAATAGACACTCCGTGCGGTACCTGCCATGGCAGCGGAGCCGTAAGGAAGAAGGTAACGATCAATGTCGATATCCCGGCCGGAGTCGATAACGGCAGCATCATACCGATCAGAGGTCAGGGAGAAGCCGGAACTCATGGCGGACCTGCGGGAGACCTCTACATAGTGATCAACGTGAGACCGCACAGCGTATACAAGAGGGACGGGGACAACCTGTACCTCGAGATGCCGATCTCCTTCGAGGAGGCCGTACTCGGAGCGGAACTTAAAGTTCCGGGATTCGGAGAGACGTATTCGTACAAGATATCCGCCGGAACGCAGACGGGCTCGAATTTCAGGCTCAAAGGAAAGGGCGCTCCGAATGTCAGAACGGGACGCCGCGGCGATCTGTACGTGAGGGTCGTAGTCGAGATACCGACAAAACTCAGCGCCAAACAGAAAAAAGCCGTATCCGCGATGGGCGAAGAACTCGAAAAGGGCGGCTACCCGAGAAAAGAAAAATTCTCAAAGCTGAGATTCGAAGGGAAAAAGTAAAAAGGGAAAAACTTGAATCAAATCAAAAAGCCTCCGCGCCGTGCGGAGGTTTTTTACTGTCTGCCGCGCTACTGTCTGCTGAGCCGACCGGGCTTGTTCAGGCGTTTTTACCGACTTAGATGTCGAGCTCTATCTCGACCGGGCAGTGGTCGCTGCCGTACACGTCGGTCAGGATCCTCGAATCTTTGAGCCTGTCGCGGAGGCGGTCGGATATTATAAAATAGTCGATGCGCCAGCCTGCGTTGTTTTTACGGGCGTTGAAGCGGTACGACCACCACGAATATATTCCTTCGGCATCGGGATAGAGGTGGCGGAAAGAGTCGGTGAAACCGGAGCCGAGAAGCTCAGTCATTTTACCGCGCTCTTCGTCAGAGAAGCCCGCGTTCCCGCGGTTCGTCTTAGGGTTCTTGAGGTCGATCTCGTTGTGGGCGACATTGAGGTCTCCGCAGTAGACGACCGGTTTTTTCGCGTCGAGAGACATCAGATATCCGCGAAGGTCGTTCTCGAACTCCATTCTGTAATCGAGCCTGCGGAGGCCGTCCTGCGCGTTCGGCACGTAGCAGCAGACCATGTAAAAATCCTCGTATTCGAGTGTGATCAGCCGCCCCTCGTCATCGTGCGAGCCGTTTATCCCGTAGTAAGCCGCGAGCGGTTCGTGCTTCGTAAAGATCGCCGTGCCGGAATATCCCTTTTTATCCGCATAGTTATAAAATTCAAAGTACCCTGAAGGGTGAAAATCCGCCTGCCCCTCCTGCATCTTCGTCTCCTGAAGGCAGAAGAAATCGGCGTCGGCATCGTTGAAAAAATCTTCGAAGCCTTTTTTCAGGCAGGCCCTAAAACCGTTGACGTTCCAAGAAATGAATTTCATTTTTACCTCCGCTGTCAGATCAGCTTCTCTATTTTGAACTGTGCAAATACCGTGTCTTTATACTTCCCGATGCCGGTCACCATGGCGTACGCCGTGCCGGGCGCGTTGTTGTTGATGTAGCCGACCCTGTAGTCGATGCCCTCGCGAAGCTCCGTGTCGCCGCTTTGGACCGTGACCTTCGGCTCTATCTTATTGCCGATGAATTTGAACTTACGATCGGCGAGCTTGATGCGGCACTGCGAGATCGACTTCGCGTGAGCCGGCCTGACCGCTCTCGTCTCCGTCACGTTCTTCGGGTCGAAATACCAGAAGTCGCGGTCGACTGTGCCCGATATCCCGGGGACCGTTCCCTCCTGGCTGTACTGCCAGAACGAATAGTTGTACTTGTAGTCCGTCCTGTGGGCGTAGTGGGCGAGCCAGACGTTCGTCTTCGATGCGAGCTTTTCGGGGTTGTGCCTGGACGACAGGAAGTGGTTGTTCCCGTAGACCATGGACTCGTAGCCTTTTTCGTGCATCTCGTCGCAGAAAGCAAGCGAGATGGATGTCAGCATTTCGCTCGTCATAAAACCGGACCTGAGTGTTTTATCGAACCTGCCTCCGTCGACGGTCTCGTAGTCCATGACGAGTGGGAGGTCCATATCGTAAGGCTCGCATTTTTTAACGAGAAAATCGGCCTCTTTTTTCGCCTCGCTCGGGCTTAGCGCCTGCGAGAAAAAGTACGCTCCGACGAGGAGGCCCGCATCCTTCGCGCCTCTGACGTTTGCATCGAATTGAGGGTCGTGGTAGATCCGCCCCTTGCTGCTGCCGCGATAGCCTGCCCGCACGAAAACGAAATCCACGCCGGACTTTTTGACCTTACGCCAATCGATGCTGTTGCCCTGAGAATATGAAACATCTATCCCGTCGGCGATCACATACCCGTCGAAACGCTGCGAGTGTTCATATCCCGTGGACAGGTTTTGCTGCACGGCGTTGTGATGTATGACGGCCGCGGAGGTCGAAACGAAAAGGAACAGGGCGATTAGGATCGTTCCGAGCTTGTGCTTTTTGATCGCACGAATAAAAGAGGAAGACGATTTTCGTCCCCTCTTTCTGATGCGCGCCGACGCCCGTCGGGAAGTCGATCTGTTTGCGGGCTTCGCATGTTTTCCGTGTCTGGCGTTTTTATCGGGCATAAAAGGGGTAAAATTCCTTTCTGAGATCCGCGGCCTTCTTCGTTCTCAATGTGCGTAAAAGTTATTCGTTCTCAATGTTCACAAAAGTTATTCGTTCTCAATGTGCATAAAAGGCATGAGCTCTTTTTCGAATTCGACCCTGTGGTGCTCTGTATATATTCCCGGTAATCCGCCCGTATGCATGAATATGACGTTCGAGCCCTGCGGGATGTCGCCTTTCCTGATTATGTCGAGGAGACCGGCGAATGTCTTGCCCGTATAGCAAGGGTCGAGGATTATGGCTTCTTTTCTCGCCATGTAGTATACGGCTTCCCTGACTTCTTTCACCGGGTTGTTGTAGTCGCCGAAGTCGTATTCGGTGCGGACGAAGAAATCGTCGTCTTCAAAATTGAAGTCGAGTCCGAAGAATTTTTTGATCTTGAGACCGTACTCGGCGAGTGAATTTTTGAGGCCTTCCGGATAAGGGAATATCGAGATCCCGAGCAGTTTGAGGTCGGATTTTATGCTCTTGAGACCTGCGAGGATCCCCATGTAAGTCCCCATGCTGCCGATCGTGCTGACGACGTAAGCGTCTCCGATCCCGAGATCCTTTGCCTGCTTATCGACTTCGACTCCGCACTCCGCATATCCGAGTATTCCCATTTCGTTCGAGCCGCCCATCGGGATCCTGTAGACGCGTTCACCTTGCTCTTCGTATCTTGCGATGATGCCCGGGATGTCCTTTTCGACATCGTTCACAAAGTAGACGGGGCAGCCGAGCATTCCGTCGAGCAGAAGGTTCGCGGAGATCATGCCGGGATATTTATCAGCCGTAACTATCGCTGCCTTGAGGCCGTACTTCGCAGCAACGGCGGCCGTGAGCCTGCCGTGGTTCGTCTGTGCGCCGCCTTCCGTGATCAGCATGCTCGCGCCTTTGTCGAGGGCGTCTTTTAGGAAGTATTCGAGTTTCCTCAGCTTGTTCCCGCCGGTGGCGAGGTTGGTGAGGTCGTCCCTTTTTATATAAAAGTTCACTCCCGTGTCTTCCGAGATGTTTTTAAGGTGCTCCAAAGGAGTGGGGAGATGTAAGATCTCTATTTTATCGTGTCCGAACATAGCGGTACCTCCTGATTCGTTTATCTTTTGACACGGGTATTATAACACATGCTTATGCCTTTTATTATGAACAATGGGTGAGTCGTGCAAAACTTAAATGATGTGTTTTATCTACGGTCGATTGTGATATAATTACCTTACTAAAAAGATTTAATATCTTTCAAGCTTGAAAGGAGAAAGAAATAATGGTTAATCAGAAGTATTATGGTTACGGTACTGCGCCTTCCGTAATAAGGGAACTGTTTGCTTACGGATTGCAGCAGATCGAGAAAGTGGGCAAGGACAAAGTCTTCGACTATTCACTCGGAAATCCGAGCATACCTGCACCTGCAAAGGTAAATGCGACGATCAAGAAACTCGTTGACGAAGTTGATTCGATCGCATTGCACGGATATTCCATGGCTCCGGGATTCGCTTCGACGCGTCAGGCTATCGCCGACGACCTCAACAAGCGTTTCGACGTCAACGCAAAAGCTTCGGAGCTCTTCATGACATGCGGTGCCGCTCCGGCTCTCGTATCGGTCGCTAAGGCTCTGACGACTAAAGAAGATGACGAGTTCCTCGTTATCGCACCTTACTTCCCTGAATACAACGTTTTCTTCACCGCAGGCGGCGGAAAGATGACGGTAGTTCCTGCAGATACGGAAGCTTTCCAGATCAAACTGGACGCTCTCGAAGCTGCTGTCAATAAGAACACTGTAGCTGTAGTTATCAACTCGCCTAACAACCCGTCCGGCGTTGTTTACACGAAAGAGACGCTCGAAGCTGTAGGCGCTCTCCTCAAGAAGAAAGCCGCGGAATTCGGAAGACCTATCTACATCATCGCTGACGAGCCTTACAGGGAACTCGTTTACGGAGATGCGAAGGCAACTTTCATCCCTAAGGTATATGACAACACTATCGTTTGCTACTCCTGGAGCAAATCGCTCTCGTTGCCGGGCGAGCGTATCGGATACGTTTACGTAAACGAGAAATGCGAAGAAGGCGATAAGGTATATGCCGCTGTAGCGGGTGCTGCCCGTGAGATCGGTTCCGTTTGCCCTCCGACCCTCATCCAGAGAGTCGTTGAAGAGTGCGTAGGCGAAGCTCCTGACCTCGTTGCTTATGACGAGAACAGAAACCTTCTCTACAATTCGCTCACAGAGATGGGCTATGAGTGTGCTAAACCTGACGGTGCTTTCTATCTCTTCGTAAAAGTACCTAACGGCGATGCCAACGCGTTCTCCGAAAAGGCGAAGCTCGACCACAACCTTCTCGTTGTTCCGGGAGACGGATTCGGTTGCCCGGGATACATTCGTCTGTCCTACTGCGTAGCGAACGACATGATACAGAGATCGCTCCCTGCGTTCAAGGCTATGATCGAGTCCTACAAATAGAAGGATAAATAAGAAGAAAGATCGCTCCGCGTCTCGCATGCGGGGCGGTTTTTTATGCGCGCGGGCATGTTCGGCTTCATGAGGTTTTGCGGAAGGATCTCATGCGGGATCCGGCCGATTTCGGGCAAAAAATCTTGAAAATGTGTAAAATGCACTCTTGAAAATATTAGTATTAGTGCTAAAATGCCAATGTAGAATATTGGAATAAGTGTAAAAACGGCGTCAGGAAATTTTAGAATCGGTGTAAAAGGCGCGCGACTTCCATGAAAAGAAAGATTTACGATGAACTGCTGAATTGGAAGAACGAGGACGCGGGGCGCACGGCCCTGCTGGTTTGCGGTGCCGCCAGGGTCGGCAAAAGCAGCGTCGCGGAAGAATTCGCGAAGAACGAGTACAAGAGTCATATCGTGATCGATTTTAAGAACGCGCCGAAGGACATAACGGACATGTTCTCGGACCATGTGAGCGACCCGGACATGCTGTTCATGTATCTTTCCGCTTTTTATAACGTAAAACTCTACGAGCGCGAGACGCTTTTTATCCTGGACGAGGTGCAGGTCTGTCCGAACGCGAGGGATGCGGTCAAACATCTGGTCGCTGACGGCAGGTACGACTACCTCGGGATCAGCTCGATCGCGGCGACAGACAGGGAGGCAGGAGGGCTGCTTTTACCGCCTGAAGAGAAATGCATCAGGATGTATCCGCTCGATTTCGAGGAATTCCTGTGGGCGCTCGGATGTGAAACTTTTATGCCGCAGATCAAATACTGCTTTGAAAACGGCAGGCCGATGGGAGAAGCGCTCCACCGTAAAGCGATGGACTACTTCAGGCAGTATCTCATCGTCGGCGGGATGCCGGAGGCGGTCGCGGAGTACGCGGAATCGAAGGACCTCGACAGGGTGGATCGCGTAAAGAGGGGGATACTCGATTTTTACCGAAACGACATCATCAAAAACGGTTCGGGCCACGAGGTAAAAGCGGAGCAGATCTTCGAAGGTATCCCGGCGCAGCTTCAGAAGCACGATAAGAAATTCCGCCTTTCGCTGCTGAAGAAGGAGGCCCGCTTCAGGGACTACGAAAACGCAATGATGTGGCTCGCCGGCACAATGATAGTGAATATGTGCTACAATTCGACGGCGCCGAACGTCGGCCTGGAGCTGAACATGGACCGTAAGTCTTTGAAATGCTACATGGCGGACACGGGGCTGCTCTTAAGTCAGGCGTTCAGTGAAAAGATCATCGCGCACGAGAAGATATATAAGAATCTTTTATTCGGAAGGCTCGAGCTGAGCAGGGGGATGCTCGTCGAGAACATGGTCGCGCAGATGCTTGCGGCGCACGGGCACAGGCTGTACTTTTACTCCAATTCCTCGAGAGAGGATGCGCACAGCCGAATGGGCATCGATTTTCTGATCTCGGAAGACAGGACGATGACACGCCACAACATTTCGCCGATAAAAGTAAAATCGAGCAAGAATTACACGCTGACGTCGCTCCGGAAGTTCCGCAGGAAGTTCCACGAACAGATGCACAGCGCATATGTTATACATTCGGGCGACTTTGAGGAGAAGGACGGAGTCATCTATCTTCCTCTTTATATGACGCCGCTCATTTGATAATACTGCGGGGGAGAATACCATGCCGAAACTCACAGAGGCGGAGAGAGACCGTCAGATAAAAAAAGAGATACGCATAAGCACAGCACTTTATGCAGTATTCTTTATGTGGTGGTACTTTACCGGGTACGGCATTGCTGGTCGCGGCACACCGGAAACTTACAGATATGTGTTCGGCCTGCCTATGTGGTTCTTCCTGAGCAGCGTCGTCGGATACGTGCTGTTTTGTATAGCGACCGTTGCGGTCGTCAGACTTTTCTTCAAAGATTTTGACCTTGGAGAAGAGTCTTCGGAGGAGCGTGAGTAATGTCGTATAATGCCGTTCTGATAATCGTCCTGGCTATATATATCGTTTTGAACCTGTGTGTAGGGTTACTGGCGGCACACAGACAGGGGAAAAACGACTTCGTACGCGACTATTTTATCGGCGGAAGATCTATGGGCGGGTTGGTACTTGCAATGACGCTTGTGGCGACTTTTACGAGCGCGAGCAGTTTTATAGGCGGACCCGGGGTCGCATTCAGCAAAGGCCTTTCCTGGGTGTATCTTTCGATGATCCAGGTCCCGACGGCTTTTATAATATTGGGAATAATGGGCAAGAAGCTTGCTGTTATTTCCAGGGAGACCGGTGCGGTAACGATAACGGACTTCCTAAGGATGAGATATCGTTCACCGGCTGTGGTATGGATCTCTTCGATCTGTATGCTGTTGTTCTTTCTGGCACAGATGATGAGTCAGTTCATAGGCGGTGCCGTACTTTTTCAGAGCATCACGGGACTGCCCTACCTTTACGGCCTGATACTTTTCGGGTTGGTGGTTATCGTATACACTGCGATCGGGGGATTCAGGGCGGTCGTTACTACCGATACGATCCAGGGGATCGTTATGGTGATAGGTAGCTTCATATTGCTGTACACAGTCGTGCACCAAGCCGGCGGTTTCACCCCGATGATCCGTAAGCTGAATGAAGTAAATCCGAACTGGGCGGATATCACATCCGGCGGGTCAACTCCGAAGGCCATGATAATGTCGTTCTGGGCGCTCGTTGGGATAGGCGTTCTCGGATTGCCGCAGACGGCTGTAAGAAATATGGGCTTCAGGGATACAAAGGCTCTCCACGATGCGATGATCTACGGCACAGTGGTGGTCGGGCTGATAATGCTGGTAATGCACATTTCCGGGGTGTTCGCACCTGCGATACTGGACCCGTCGTCCGTTAAGAATACAGACTATGTAATACCCGCGCTGGTGACAAAGTATATGGATCCGGCGGTCGCAGGACTTTTCATTGCCGCGCCGCTCGCGGCCGTGATGTCCACTGTATCGAGCCTGTTGATACTGGCGTCGGCCACGATAGTAAAAGATCTGTACCTGAATTATATAGTGAAATCTCAGGATAAAAGGAAAGAATTACTGAAGAGTCGTAAGATAGCGATCGTTTCGTGGGTGACGACTTTAGTCATAGGATCGATAGTGTTTGTTTTAACGATATATCCGCCGGATATAATAGTGTGGATCAACCTATTCGCTATGGGAGGGCTGGAGTGTGCCTTCTTCTGCCCGATCGTGTTCGGACTGTTTTGGAAGAAGGCGAATAAAAACGGGTGCATACTTTCGTCGTTATGCGGAGTGATATCGTTTCTCGTGATCAGCAATACGGGATTCAGCCTGTTTGGCACTATGGCAATAGTGCCGTCTATGATCATTTCCGTTATAACATTTGTTATAGGAAGTTTTTTAGGAGGTAAAAATGAGACGCTTTGTCGGGACGCCGTGACCGCAAACCGGTAATTTTCCGCAATAAAAAAACGATGGGAGACACTCCATCGTTTTGAAAAGCGTATTTAACTTATACGCCGTGGGGACGGGTGAGATTAGTTCTCTGCTTTGAGGTCGTTGAGCCTCTTAGCCATTCTCGAAACGGATCTCGAAGCCGTGTTCTTGTGAACAGGACCTTTAACGACAGCCTGCATGATCTTCTTCTCATAAGTCGCGAAAGCTTTCTCCGCTTCCTGAACATTCCCTTCCTCTACAGCGAGAAGGAACTGTTTCTGAGCCTGCTTGATGTGACCTCTGATACGGATGTTCCTTGCAGTCTTCTTGTCGATAGTCTTGATACGTTTCTTTGCGGATTTAATATTTGCCATTTTTTCACCCCACTTATTAAAAAATATATTAATTCGCAGGGGGTATTATATCGCACATTTCAAGGCGTATCAAGCAATTTTATCGCCTAATGTGATAATTATATGTTTTTTATACGCAGCATAATGTTTTATGCTATCATACTGTCGTTTGGAAAAACGCGGGTCGTCCGATAAAAACGGCCCGGGGAGTCGGAGAGGTCTATGAAAATAGGTAAAAATGTAGTAAAGCACAGATTTATTATCCTGGGGGTAGCGCTCTTTCTGCTGATCCCGTCTTTCTTCGGTTACATACACACGAGGATCAATTACGATATGCTCACGTATCTGCCGAAGAACATGGAGACCATGAAGGGGCAGGAGATCCTCAAGAAAGATTTCGGGAAGGGCGGTTTCACGATCATCGTGACCGAGAACATGAAGAAGTCCGAAGTCAATAAAATGGCGAACGATTACAAAAAGATAAAACATGTCGAGTCGGTCGCCAATCTGAACAAAGTTATAGATCCGACCGTGCCGGCCGCGGCGTACCCGAAGTCGATAGGCGACAAAAACGCTTCCATGATCGTCGTCTTCTTAGACACGTCGGTATCGGACGAGGGGTCGCTCAACGCGATAAAAGAGATCAGAAAGGTGAGCACAAAGCATACTTACGTATCCGGGATGAGCGCCTGCGTCCAGGACCTCAAGGCCCTGTGCGAGAAGGAAGAGTCGAAGTACATCCTGATCGCCGTCGCGCTCTCGCTCATCGCGATGATGCTTCTGCTCGACTCGTATCTGGCTCCGTTCATATTCCTGCTGTGCATAGGCGTAGCGATACTGTACAACATGGGGACCAATATAGTGTTCGGCGAGATCTCGTATATCACGAAGGCGATCGCCGCCGTTCTCCAGCTGGGTGTCACGATGGACTATTCGATATTCCTGTGGCACAGCTATGTTGAGAGGCTCAACCTCGGAGAAGACGAGCTCGATGCAATGGGCAACGCTATCGACGACACGTTCTCGGCGGTAATGGGAAGCTCGATCACGACGATCGCCGGATTCCTTGCACTTTGCTTCATGACATACACCATGGGTCGCGACCTCGGTATCGTAATGGCAAAGGGAGTCGTCTTCGGAGTCATCTGCAGCGTTACGGTGCTGCCGGCGATGCTCCTCGCGGTAAGGCACAAGCTCATGAAGTCGAGGCACCATTCGCTTTTACCGGACACGACGAAACTGTCGCACGGGCTGACCTCGCGCTACGGGATATACATCGCCGTTTTCGCGGTACTGCTTTTACCGGCGATATACGGATATCACCACGTCGACAAGGTCTATGATTTTTCGAAGATTCTGAACGGTAAAGAGGGACTGACGGAGCAGCAGGCTCCTTTCTTAAAAGCGAACGAACGCCTGCGCGAAGATTTTAATATAGGAACGACGCACATGATAATAGCCGACGCAGATCTCGATCGCGATAAAGGCGTGGCTATGAATAAAGAGCTGAACGACGTGACCGGGGTAAGCTCGGTCGTCGGAATGGACAGCTTCGTGGGACCGGCGGTTCCGTACGATGTCCTTCCGGACCAGATACGCGACTCTTTCGAGGCGAAAGGTCATAAGCTGATCCTTGTAAACTCGAGTTACAAGGTGTCTACGAAGAAGTGCAACGATCAGGTGGGTGAACTCAAGGATGTTTGCGCCAAGTACGATCCGGGCGCCAAGGTCATCGGAGAGGCCGCGGCGACGAAGGACCTGATAAATCTGACGGACAGAGATTTCAAGGTAGTAAATATAATCTCCATAGCCGCAGTATTCTTCATAATATTCTTCGTGCTGAAGTCGTGGGTACTGCCTATAATACTCGTTGCGGTAATCGAGTTCGCGATCTACGTCAACATGGGTATCTGCGGATTCACCGGACTCGACCTTGCGTTCATAGTTCCGGTATGCATAAGTACCATCCAGCTCGGATCGACTGTCGACTACGCGATACTCCTGTCGACGCGATATAAGACGGAAAGGATGCGGGGGCTGGAGAAGCGGGATGCGATCGTCACGGCGACGGCGACGTCCATGCCTTCGATAATAACGAGCGCCGTGGTATTCTTTACCGCGACATTCGGAGCGGGTATCTACTCGAACATCGGAATCATCAGTATACTCACGAACCTCATGGCACGCGGTGCACTTATAAGTATGGCCAGCGTACTGCTCGTACTGCCGTCGCTTCTGATGGCGTTCGATAAGCAGATATGCAAGACGACGAGAGGCCTTAAGGATATATATCGTAAAGAACATGCCGCGGCATAAGATCGGCAAAAGTATTTACAGGAAGAAGGAGAGACGCATAATGAAAAAAGATTTTACGAAGATGAAGGGAAGAAAAGCGCTCGTTCTGGCGCTCATAGTCGGTATGATTTCTTTATTCGCATCCGGACTGACAGCTTTTGCCGGCACTTCGGGCCAGAAGAAGGTAAAAGAGATCGCGAAGCATAGCGGTACGGACAACAGCGAGACCGTCTATGTCTTCCAGAAAAACGACGGAACATCCTATAAAAGGATAGTCAGCGAAAACGAGCAGATCCACGAGACGGGCTACGAAGACGCGACTCTTCCGGTCAACATGAAGGTGGAGTACACTCTCTACGGAAAAGAGATCAGCGCGAAGGACATCGCCGGAAAGAGCGGCCATGTGACGATACACGTTTCGACCTCGAAAAACATAAGATCGAACGGAGTGTATGTGCCTTTTGTGGTCATCACGGGATTCATGCTCGATGACGAAGAGTTTTCAAACGTATCGATATCGGGCGGAAAGCTCTTCGATGACGGAACGAAGAACGTGGTCATGGGATTCACCTGCCCGGGACTTGCCGAAAGCCTCGGAATAGGCGGCGCTTCTCTGCCGATCGGCGACAGCTTTACGATAGAGGCGGATACGAGCGATTTCAACATCGACAACGTATATTCCGTAGTAAGCGCGGAGCCTTTCAAGGATATCAACCTGCAGTCGGTAAATAAGATCGGCGATCTTGAAAGCAAGCTCGATATGCTCAAGAAGTCAGCGGTACAGCTGCCGGAGGCTACGGCTAAACTGTCCAAAGGCGCGGGAGACCTCTCCGCGGGATCGGCTAAGCTGACGGCTGCGAGCACACAGCTCAGCAACGGGACGGAGCAGGCCAAACTCGGGAACATCAAGATGCAGAGCGGACTTGAAGAGCTATACTACAAAAAGCCAACGACGGAATATCCGCAGGGAAGCGGAACGCTCGTTCTCGGAATGGGCGCAAAAGACCTTGCGGCAGGAACGGGCATGCTCAACGAAAACGTTAAGAACGTGAACATTCCTGAGATATCGCTGACGGATCAACAGAAGCAGGCGATAGGTGCTGCCGCCGCTTCAAATCCGCAGGTAACGGGCATTGCGAATGATCTTTCGAAAGGTATCGCTAAGAATATGAGCGAGGCTATTAAGAAGGATCTTCAGAAGCAACTCACATCGTCGGAAACGAAGACCCAAATGACGAATGCAATGACGGCCGCAGCGATGCAGAATCCGAAGGTGCAGAAACTGGCAACTTTGGTCGGAGAAGGTGAGGTGAAGGAACTGGTAGGCGGTATCGTATCGGGAACTCTCGATGCAACAGCGGCGAATATGCAGATCGACTCCGGCAAGATCGAAGCGGGGATCTCGCCTAAATTAACCGAGGCCGTAACAGGTGTCGCTTCCAAATCGGCCGTTGCGGGTGCGCAGGGCGCAGTCGACGGAATAAATAAAAAGATCAAAGACGACGGCTACGATAAAAAATTAAATGAACTCAAGGCGGCTTCGGCTCAGATCAACGCCGGAGCGACCAAGCTGTCAGACGGTCTCGACAAGGTCAACGTAGGTCTTGCCGGCGAGGACGGAAAAGGCGAAGGTAAGGACAACCTTATAGGCGCATCGAAGATGCTTGCTGCCGCTACGACCAAGATAGCTGATTCGATGAAAGAGTTCAGCGCAAAGCAGGCCGAATTCGACAAGGGAGTAAATCAGCTTGCAAGCGGTGCAAAACTGCTCGACAGCACGGTAACTTCCGCGATCGATAAGGTAAAGACGGAGCTCGGCTCGCTCAACGTAAGCGGCATCGCGAACGCGGTAAAGAACAGCCGCGCACTCGGTTCCGCAGCAGCGGGTTACAACAGCTTCGGCGGCAAAGGCTCTTATGACACCGTCACCTTCATTTACAAGATGGATGAGGTATAGGCAAAATAGCCGCACCGAAAAACGGAGCTATAGAATTTTAAAGCGGATAAGACGACCTTCCTGAGCGGAGCGAAAGCAAAGCGGCGGGAGGCCGTTTTTTATGCCGATTGAAAAACGCAAAGTTCTATATTATAATTTTAAAATCAACGAAAAAGACGGGAACATTATGACATATCAGGATAAAATCAGAAATTTCAGCATAATCGCTCATATAGATCACGGCAAATCGACGCTCGCCGACAGGCTGATCGAAAAGACGGGCCTCGTCGACCCGCGCCTCATGAAGTCGCAGTATCTCGACAACATGGATATCGAGAGGGAACGCGGTATCACGATCAAGCTCCAGACGACGCGCCTTTCGTACAAGGCGGCGGACGGCGAAACGTATATCCTTAACCTCATAGACACACCGGGACATGTCGACTTCAACTACGAAGTTTCGAGGTCGCTCGCGGCGTGTGAAGGTGCGATACTCGTCGTCGACGCGACTCAGGGAGTAGAAGCTCAGACGCTGGGTAACGTGTATCTCGCACTCGACGAAGACCTCGAGATCGTTCCGGTCCTCAATAAAATGGATCTCGACAGCGCAAGGCCTCAGGAGGCGAAGCAGGAGATCGAAGACATAATCGGTATCGAAGCGCAGGACGCACCGGAGATATCGGCAAAGACGGGCATGGGGATAGATGAGATGCTCGAAAGGCTCGTCCGCGACATACCCGCCCCGACAGGCGATCCGGACGGCAGGCTCAAAGCCCTCATCTTCGATTCGTACTACGATAGCTACAAAGGCGTCGTCATATATACGAGGGTGTTCGACGGCACGGTCCGCAAGGGCGACATGATCCGCATGATGAACACCGGCAAAGAATACGAGGTGGCCGAAGTCGGATACTGCATACCGGGCATGGTCGTCGCCGACAAACTGATGGCGGGCGAAGTAGGTTACATATGTGCGGCGATAAAACAGGTCGCCGATGCCCGCGTCGGTGATACCATTACGAACGCTGCGGCTCCTACCGATAAGCCGTTAAAAGGCTACAAAAAAGCGCAGTCGATGGTCTACTGCGGCATCTATCCCGCCGAAGGCGAGAAGTATGAGAACGTCAAAGACGCCCTCGAAAAGCTGCAGGTCAATGACGCCGCGTTCAATTTCGAGCCGGAGAACTCCGTAGCCCTGGGCTTCGGCTACAGGTGCGGCTTCCTCGGGCTTCTCCACATGGACGTCATCGTTGAGAGGCTGGAACGCGAATTCGACCTCGACGTGATAACGACGCTCCCGAGCGTAATATACAAAGTCGTGATGAAAGACGGCAGCGAAGTCATGATCCAGAACCCGAGCAACATGCCGGGGCCGAACGAGATCGACAGGATCGAAGAGCCGATCGTAAAAGCGACGATCATGACGCCGAACGAATACGTCGGCAGCATAATGAGCATCTGCCAGAACAGGCGCGGTAAAATGGTGCACATGGAGTACATCACCGAGACGAGGGTGCAGCTCGAGTACGAGATGCCGCTCAACGAGGTCATATACGACTTTTTCGATGCGCTCAAATCGAAGACGCGCGGCTATGCATCGCTCGACTACGAATTCCTCAAATATCAGCCGGGCAAGCTGGTTAAGCTCGACATCCTGCTGAACAAAGAGATAATCGACGCCTTCAGCTCGATAGTCCCTGAGCAGAGCGCTTATTACAAGGGCCGCGCGATGTGCGCGAAGCTGAAGAAGATCATTCCTATGGCGCAGTTCGAGATACCGATCCAGGCGGCAGTAGGACAGAAGATAATCGCCCGCGAAACGGTAAAGGCGTACAGGAAGGACGTCATAGCCAAGTGCTACGGAGGAGATATATCGAGGAAGAAGAAACTCCTCGAGAAGCAGAAAGAGGGTAAAAAGCGAATGAGGAAGTTCGGCAAAGTCGAAGTCCCGCAGGAAGCTTTTACCGAAGTCCTGAAATTCGACGACGAGACGTGATGATATGAAGCGGACGAAAGCCATGAACACGGCGCGGACGAAAGCCGGGATCTACATCCACATACCTTTTTGCGTAAAGAAATGCGATTACTGCGCATTTCTTTCTTTTGCTCCGGACGATGAAATGCACCGGCGGTATTCGGATGCCCTGGTAAAAGAAACGGAACTCAGGCGCGGTGAGGCGGGCGAAGCCGACACGGTATATTTCGGCGGCGGTACGCCGTCACTTCTCGAGCCTTCTGAGACTGAGAGGATCCTTGACGCCGTGGTAAAAAACAACAGCGTTTCCGCCGGCGCCGAGATAACGATAGAAGCAAATCCGGCGACACTCTCCTCAGAAAAGCTCAGAGCGTATAGGTCGATGGGGATAAACAGGTTGTCGATCGGTGTCCAGAGCATGGACGACGGAAGGCTGAAAGCGCTCGGCAGGATACACGACGCAGAGGCTGTGACCCGCGATATCGAAGCGGCGCGCGGGGCAGGATTCGATAATATTTCCGCCGATATAATTTTCTCGATACCGGGGTCAGAGGCCGAAGATGCGCTTTCGGATCTTCGAAGGGTCATCGACCTCGGACCGGATCACATTTCTTTTTACGGTCTGCAGCTTGAAGAGGGGACACCTTTTTTCGAGAGATTCGAATGCGGCGCCCTTAAAGAGGTCGACGACGAAACGGACCGCGAGAGCTACCGGCTGGGATGCGAACTTCTCGAGCGGTTTGGATATGAACACTACGAGATCTCCAATTTTGCGCTGCCGGGGAAAAGGTCGCGCCACAATTCGAAGTACTGGGACATGTCGGAGTATCTGGGACTCGGACTCGGAGCGTCATCTTTTATAAAAGGGAGCTCGCCGTACGGCGTCCGCATCGTGAACGAAGGCGACCCCGAAAAATATATCGAAATGACGGGACGCGGAGAAAAACATTTTGCGGAGATGCACGAAAACACGGAACGGGACTATGTTTCCGAAGCGATGTTCACGGGTCTTCGCCGAAAGGAAGGGGTGGACCTTCGCGATATCTTTGAGGAAGGGAGAGCCGGATTCGAGGCATACTTCAGCGACGTGCTTCCTGAGATCGAAAGTTTCTGCGAAACGGGCCATCTGCACCTGTCGGATGACCGAATATGCCTCACTGCGAAGGGGATAGATATAAGCAACAGGATAATGGCGCTGTTCGTATAAGATCTTTTGCAGAAAAATGCCGCCCCTTAACGGAGCGGCTTTTACTTTTAATTATGCGATAGCTACTTGTTTTTGCCGTGCGTCGTTATTTTGTGCGGGCATCAGCTGTTTTTACGCATACATACGAGCGTTCTCAGCGGCTTGTAGGCCACCGCCGCTATTACCCAGATCACCCAGTTGTATGTCCTCATGCCGAGCGGGAAAAATGCGATGAAGTAGATTATGAGCACCGCTGCCCAATATACCTGCGTGAATACCGATTTTTTCGGCGCACCCTTCGCCTTGGCTTCGGGTGTGTAGCGACCTTCCTGAAGAAGGATGTTGAATCCTGCCGTGATGGTGCCGCAGTACGATACGAGGAACGTTCCAAGCGCCACGAGCGCCAACAGGATCGAGACCGAAAAGTCGTAAACTATATCGCTGTTCGGCAGAAATGCGCTCGAGAGAAAGAGGGGAACGGGCGACAGTATGAACAGCGCGATCCCCGCCGCATTGAGGTGGGAGCGCCGTTTCGAAAAGCGGTCTTTTTCCCTTTTTACGATGCCGCTCACGCCGTATTCAGTGTCGAATTCGCATTTGCTCAGGAATTTATACTCCGCAGCCTTGTGGTCTTCGATCACGAGCAGCACGGTAGCTATCGCGACGATGACGAAAAGCAGGCAGGTGCCTACAGTAGCGGCCGGGCCTTCCGAGATACGAAATGCCTTTGATGTGCCGGCGGCGTCGAACATGAAGATCGCTATCGGCGACACGATGAAAAGGGCGATGGCGAGCGAGATCTTTTTCGCGGTCTCCGTGCGGAACTGAAGGAAGGCGTTCGCCTTTTCGACAGTTACTTTTCTGAGCGGCGTATCGTCGGTCTCTATAGGTTCGACGACTTCCATGTCGTCCTTAAGAAGGTAGTCCGTGCTCACGCCGAAAAGCTGCGAGAGCTGAAGGATCTTATCGATGCTCGGCACCGCCTGCGCGCTTTCCCATTTCGAGACGGACTGGCGGGAAACATCCATTTTATCGGCCAATTCTTCCTGCGACCAGCCGTTCTTTTTTCTTAGGTCTATAAGTTTGTCTGCAAAAATCATTTTTTAGGTCCTCCTTTGGTAATGAACCGGTTCTGCGATGATTCTAGCATCGGGGCCGGTTGCACACTACCAAGTTCGGCCGGCATTTTACGCAACTCTCGGTTGCAAATCACACGTTCGAGTACGTGACCTTGATGCTCACGCCTTCGATCCTGCCGATCTTTCCGGCAAGGGCGCTGATCTGATCCTGCGGCGCATCGATTATGACGCCGATTATGTTTATGCCGCGCTCGCGGTACGGTATCCCCATTCGCCCGACGATATACTTGCCGTATTCGTGCAAAAGATGGTTGATCTCCGCGACATTTTCGTCGCTCTCAACTATTATACCCATTACCGCCACTCTTGTCTTTTCCATTTATAAATACCTCCGTTCAGTACTTCGGCTTTTTCGCGAACGGCTCGTTGTGCACCCAAATGTCGTTGTGCGCTATCTCCTCCTCGTGTGAAAGAAGATACTTCATCCGCTCCGCAAAATCGCCGCCGGTAAATACCGGTATGTGGCTCCGATACATCCTGCCGGAATACGCCTCGTGCGGGAAGTCGACGAATCTCACGTGCCTGTCGTAAGGGAGGACCCTTCGGTAGATCGGGTCCGCGATGACCGTGTCCGCGCCCGCAAAACACGCTTCGATCTCTTCCTCCTCGTGGCTCATGACGTCGCCGCTCATCAGCAGCTGACATTCCTTTTCGGTAGGACAGACAATGTGGACGTCTTCCGTTCCGAAGTCTTTTTCGAGAAAATACCGGAGGCTTGCGGCGAATACGGGTTCTCCGACGATAAAAGTCCCGGAGGTCCCCCGCTGTTCAACGCTGAAAGTTTTCAGGAGGGCGTTGTAGTCTTCAGGTTCCGATAAAAGTTTTTCGTCCAAATCTTTTACCGCGATCGAGCGGCAGCGGCCGTCCTCTATAGATTTTTTTACCGTCTCGATAAAAGCGTCTCCCGACTTTTTAGCGATCGGGATCCCGATGACGTACGGCATGCCGTACCTTTCGCGGAGGAGCTTTGCGGTCTCAAGGCCGGTCGACGATACGACGACGTTGACATCCGATGCGCCCATTTGCGCGATCTCCTCGAGCGAGTACCCCATGGCCATGGCGCAGTCGACGCGGAGGCCCGCTTTTTCAAACCGATCTTCGAGGGCTTCGACGTTGCCGACGATCGAAAAATCGAGAGGCGTCACGCCGAGCAGATTGACACCGTATTTACCGGATGTTTCAGATTTGCCGTCGGCTTCCGATCTGTCGAACAGCTCCGATATGCGCGGCGGCCTTTCGGCGGGGCAGAAGCGTTCCGCGATTTTTCTGAAGGCCTCTCCCGCACCGATGACGTAGGACTTCACGGCGTCGGTCGTAAAACCGAACGACGGTATCCCCGTCCGCTTTTCTATTATCTTTGCGATGCCCTTCATATCGGTGGACATGAAGAGCGGTATGAAGCCGGCGCTGACCGAGATGAACTTCGGGTGCATTTCTTCTGCGGCTTCGCATATGTCGTTTATGAGCTTCTCGTCGTTCCCGAGGATAACGTCGTTTTCGACGAGCCCGGAAATGTAGAGCATGCTGTCCATGGTGTACCAGCGCGGTTCATCGTGCGTGTTATACGTCGAGTTGCAGCCGGACGCGTCGTGCATCACGACGAGGCCCCCGAGTTCGTAGAGGGCGGAATTGATGCCGAAGAGGTCGGCGGAATATGTCGCGAGGACCCTTACTACCTGTTTCATGCGGAGCACCCCCAGCCTTTGACCTGTATCACGGATGGCACGTCGGACGTCGTGCGGGCGGCTTCGATCATTGCTTCCGCAAGTTTCACTATGCCGTCGAATCCGTAGTTCCCGTCGTTTTCTATCATGTTCACGAAGTGTTCCGTCCCGGTGAAGTACGCCGCTTTCGGTCCGATCGCGAGGAACTTTCCGCCTTCGGCGGCAGCAGCATCGCGCGGGAGCAGGCGCCTTTTATAGTTGATCGTCGCCTTGAAAGGCAGGTCCGGATATTTTACCGCGAGCCTCTTGAGGGCCGGCATATCGTCCGGGAGAACGACGTCTCCGTATATCTCTTTTACATTGAAACCGTGCCCGAGCAGGAGCTCCGCCATCCCGAAAAACCTCGGCGTCGAAACGTAGTCGATCGCTATAGGCATGTCTCCGACGACTTTTTTGGCCTTCGCGAGAGCTTCTTCGGCCTTCTCCCGACATTCGTCAAAGTCCGGCGGCTCTGCGCCGATGCGCTCGGCGAGCTTACGCATATCGCGCTCGATCTCGTCGTAGTCGTATGAACACGGCATGTATATGAAATCCTGGCCGATCCTTTCCTTCAGCTCCACGGCGGCAGGCCCCGAGACCGGAAGTGAATATATGTTGAGGAAAGACGTCGCCATTTTCTTGTATTCCGCGTAGTCGTAGCAGTTGCAGATGTCGCGAACCGTAAAACCGTTCTTCTCGAGCAGGTCGATCTGGTCGCCGGAACGCGTGAACGGTTTGTTGCTTCCGATGACATTCACGGAACGCGGATCCTTCGTCACGTTCGGCAGCGGATCGTATATCTTGCGGCGCATGTTTTCCTCGGCCGTGATCTCCGTCTTCTTCATCGTCGGGTTCATCTTGCAGTCGACAAAATCGATGTCCGGGAACCTTCTCCTGAGTTCGGAGTAAATGTAGTCCGTGTCGGCGGCGAGGAAGTGGTGGATGCAGCCGGTAAAAGCGAGCACTGCCGTCGGCTTTCTGTCCAATTTATTCAAAATATCGGTGACGCCTTCGATAAAAAGTTCTTCCATGTCGCCCGACAGTATGTCCTTTTCTTCGATCATGACCATGGAAAAACGGTCGAGCCCCTCGAACTCGGCGGCCGAAAGGACAACGCCGCGCATACACGCTGAAGCGCCTACATATATCTGATGTGCACCCGGCACGAGCATGGCCGTGTGGGCTATCGTCCAGTTGCCGCGCGAAGGACATGAGTATTCAAGCCCGTCGTAAAAAGGATGATTGTCTTTGATCTCTGATATTTTTATTTCTGCACCCGATGTATCGGGGTGATGAAGATCCGTAAGCATCTGTCTCTCCTTTCGGCATTTCCCAATACGCATAATACTTTCTGCGTACGCGCCCCGTACTTATTTGAGGACGCGCCGCCCGCTTTTATTCTCCTATGAGTGCGTGTGCGATCTCTCCGTATATCTTTATCATCGGAGAGCCCGGGTCGGCTTCGAGCACCGTGAGCCCGTCATCGGACGCTTTCTTCACGTCCGGACTGTTCGGTATCGTGCCGATCAGAGGACATCGAAGGTCCTCGCACAGTTCGTCGATCTTTGCCTTCTCGTCAGGGACGTTCCTGAGGTTCGCTATCACACCGGAAAGGCCGACGTGACCGCGCCTCTCGAAGTCCTCGAGGGCGAGCCCGAGGTTCATCGCGGCGTGCATCGCCATCTGTTCTCCGGAGCTGATGATGTATACTTTGTCGGAAAATCCCCTGCGAAGCGGCATCGAAAAACCGCCGCAAACGACGTCACCGAGCACATCGAGGAAAACGACGTCCGGCTTCAGTATCTTGAAAGCATCCTTTTCGTTCAGGAGCTCCAGCGCCTTTGCGACACCGCGGCCGGCACACCCGAGCCCCGGGGTCGGTCCGCCCGCTTCGACGCAGATAACGCCTTTATATCCTATGACGTACATGTCTTCGAGGGTTATTTGGTTCACCTTTTTTCTGTACGTATCCATGACGGGCACGAGCGGAGTGTCCCCGCGAAGGGAGACCGTGGAGTCGGCTTTCGGGTCGCATCCGACCTGCATGACTGTCGTGCCTTCGTCTGCGAGCACTGCCGCCATGTTCGAAACGGTGGTCGATTTTCCTATCCCGCCTTTTCCGTAAATCGCTATCTTTTGCATCTGACCCCTCCGAAAAAAATCCCGAGCCGGCGGCCGCTTACTAAAAAAGCCCGCCGCTGTCGTCGGCAAGCTGACCATTAACATAAGACGTCCGTGACGGAGTCACGACATTTTATTTTCGACCGGCTACTTCCGACTCTGTACGTATCATCGTCAACTCAGTATGCGGTATATATTGCACACTAATTTTATCAAGAAAGACGGGTTTGTCAATGAGTGTTGATTTTATTGCCGCGGGCGTATATCATTTAGTCAGGCGACAGGCCGTAAAATTTTAGGAGAAAAATACCATGAACAAAAAATTCAGTTTTATTAAAAAAATTTCCGCAGCTCTCATGTCACTTTCGGCGGCGGTATCCGTTTTATCGATCTCGGCTGTGGATGCGTGCGCATACACGGGAGCAGTTTCCGAAACAGCAAAAACCGGCGACAGGAGCAACATGGGCATCTGGCTCATCGTCCTCATCGCGGCGGCGCTCGCTCTCCTCATCGGGTACATAGCAAAAAAGCGCAAAAAATAGAGATTTTTACGGGGCTTGACAACCTTATAACTTTCGTTGACGCCCCTATATATGAGTGATAAAATCCAAATAGAGATATATGCCGGCTGACCGCAAGGATTACCGAGCGGAAAGAAGCGCATACGATAAGATGACGGTTTTTATCGTCGTGTTTTGTTAGGTGACTTCTTTCCGAGTGAAAGAGGTTTTTTTATTACCGCGGGCAAAGGACGGACCGTCACCGGCAGGGACGAAGGTTTTGTAAAAAAGTTTGGTAAAAAGGACGACGGGCAAAGACGGGGGAGAAGAAAGATGATAAAAATCGCTATTTACGGCAAGGGCGGTATCGGCAAATCGACGGTAACGGGAAACCTTTCCGCCGCTCTGGCAATGAGGGGGCTTCGGGTCATCCAGATAGGCTGCGACCCAAAGGCCGATTCGACGATCAACCTGCTCGGCGGGAAGCCCCTGGAGCCGGTGATGAATTACATGAGGGAAAACGACGACGAGCCCGCGATAGAGGATATCGTAAAGCAGGGGTTCGGCGGTGTCTACTGCATCGAGACGGGCGGACCTACGCCGGGCATCGGCTGCGCGGGACGCGGCATCATAGCGACGTTCAACCTGCTCGACGATCTTAAGATCTTTGAGAAGTTTAAACCTGACGTCGTTCTTTACGACGTTCTCGGAGATGTCGTATGCGGAGGCTTTGCGGCGCCGATAAGGGAAGGCTACGCTGAGGACATATATATCGTGACTTCCGGCGAGAAAATGGCGCTCTACGCGGCGAACAACATCAAAACGGCCGTCGACAATTTCGAAGATCGCGGATATGCGAAGGTCGCCGGGATCATATTCAACAGGCGCAACGTCGAAAACGAGAAGGAAAAAGTTCAGGAGTTTGCGGACATGGCGGGCATCGAGATCGTAGCCGACATACCGCGCAGTCAGGAGATTCTGAATTGTGAGGAAAAGGGAATGACCGTTATAGAAGGGGATCCGAACTCGGAAATAAGCGCGAAGTTTTTCGAGCTCGCGGATCGCATCCTGAAACAGCACGAAGAAGCGGAGAAGGGGCAATGTCCGAACGCATAGGCCCGGCGCCTGTGCGTAACGACTTTGAATGGTGAAGAACATGGTAAAAGATGCATACAGTATCACAGCCCGTGAACTTGCCGAGCTCGGTCCGGACGCCGTTCCGGAAGAGATAGTGAGCATTAAAAATTTGATATACAGTTCTCCGTCCACGCTGTCTTACAATTCTCCGGGAGCGAGAGGCTTCGGAGTAAAAAGAGCGGGAGTCGCCATACCGGAGTCGGTAATGCTCGTTGTGGCGCCGGCTTGTTGCGGCAGGAACACGACGGTCCTGGCGGACGAAGGCGGATACAGCGATAAAATGTTCTTCCTTCAGATGGACGAGACCGACCTCATAACGGGAAGGCACCTCGACGACATCCCTAAGGCGGTCGACGAAGTCCGTAAGGCCTGTGACCCCGAGCCGAAGGTCGTCGTCATCTGCATAACGTGCGTCGACGCGCTCCTCGGGACGGACCTCATCAGAGTCTGTCAGAAGGCGGAAAAATATTCCGGCGTAAAAGTCGTTCCGTCGTACATGTACGCTCTCACCCGCGAGGGTAAAAACCCTCCTATGGTCGCGATCAGGGAATCGATATATTCCCTCCTCGAGAAAAAGCCCGTGCAAAGCGACATGGTCAATTTGCTCGGCAATTTTGCACCGCTCGAAGAGGACACGGAGCTCTACGATTTTCTCCGCGCCCTCGGCATAAAAAAGATCAACGAGATCTCGAAGATGAAGACATTCGACGAGTACCTCGAAATGGGTGCGGCGCACTTCAATTTGATACTTAACCCGGAAGCGAGAAAAGCGGCGATCATGCTCGAGAAAAAACTCGGCATGCCTTTTGCCGAACTCACAAGGGTATACGAAATAGACAGGATAAGGAAACAATACGCTCTGTTCGCGTCCGCGCTCGGGGCTTCTTTTGATGACGAAAAATACTACGCCGAAGCGGAATCAGCAGTTGAGAGGTTCCGTCAAAAATTCGGCGGTAAAGTCTTCGCCGTAGGGCGGGCGGTGAACGCAAACTCCGTCGAGCTTGCACTCGCTCTCGTAAAAATGGGTGCTGAGGTAAGCTCCGTTTTCGTGAACATCTCCGCCGGAGACTTCCCGTACCTCAGGGAACTCGCGAAGCTCTCGCCGGAAACGAAGATATATTCGACCGTTTCCCCTACGATGCTCAACTACGACGGCGACGACAGCGTGGATATATCGATTGGGATAGACGCAAAATTCTATTACCCGAAGTCGATCAACATAAAATGGAACGATGAGGTGCAGCCTTTCGGATACAAAGGGCTCGTGCATTTTATCGAAGCAGTTGAAAGGGGGACGGAGAAATGAAAGGACTGAGAAAGTTTTTATCGCCTTTTTCCCCCGACCAATCGGGCGCATCGGCGGTTCTGTTCAACTACGGCGGGATGCTGATAATAATGGATGCCGGCGGATGTGCCGGTAACGTCTGCGGATTCGACGAGCCGAGGTGGACGGAGAGCAACACTGCGATATTCAGCGCAGGACTTCGTGATCTCGACGCCATCCTCGGGAGGGACGAGCTCCTGATAAAGAAGACGAAGAAGGCACTCGAGAGTTTCAACGCGAAGTTCGTCGGCTTGATAGGCACGCCCGTGCCTGCGGTCATCGCGACTGACTATAACGCGCTTAAGAAGCTTATGGAGAAAGATTACGGCATACCGGTGCTCGCCGTCGAGACGAACGGCATGAGGCTGTACGATGAAGGCGCGGAGGCGGCGTACGTCGAGCTGTTCGACAGATTTGCGGGCGAGGCGGAAGTCGCGAAAGCTGCCGGTGAGGCGGAACCGGCCTGCGGGTCCGGGGTTGCCTGCGGCCGAAAGGGCCGGATCGGCGTCATCGGAGCGATCCCTCTCGACACAGCGACCCGCCACTCGGGCATCGATATGAAAGAGGCTCTCAAAGAAAAATATCCGAACGATGAGATCGTCGTCTACGGAGAGGGCGACAGCCTCGATGACGTGCGCGCCGCGGGGAAAGCCCGTCTGAACATCGTCGTTTCGCCTGCGGGGATAAAAGCGGCGAAAATGCTGGAAGAAAGATACGGCGTGCCTTACGAGGTCTTTTATCCGATAAAAAAGGAATGTTCCGATGCTTTCGCGAAAAAAGCGGCGGAGGCGATAAAAGGGGCTGATGCGTTAAAAGCCGCAGAGGCGGCAAAGATCCTCGTCGTCCACCAGCAGGTCCTCGCGAACGGTATAAGGGATATCTTAGAAAACGCGTCACCTTCAGCCGATGTAGATGTCGCGACCTGGTTCATGAAGTCGCCCGAGATCGAAAGGCCGGACGATGTGAAGCTCGAGGAAGAGGACGACATACTGAGGCTCGTGACGGAGCGCGGATACGATGTCGTCGTCGGAGACCCGCTCATCAAGAGGGCCGTTCCGGGATACAAAGGAAAATTTCTCTCGCTTCCGCACTTTGCGGTATCGGGATCGCTCCACAGCTCGGATGACGACGAAGGATTTTGGGCAAAAGCGGGTGATGAGATATGAAGGATCCGCTCAGGAAAAGATATGAAATAAAAGTGTACGGGATCGTGCAGGGGGTCGGGTTCAGACCTTTTATCAGCAGGATCGCCGACAGACACGGCATATACGGAAGCGTCTGCAACAAGGGCTCTTGCGTTTTGATAGACGCGCAGGGGACGCCCGGGGAGCTCGCGGCTTTTACCGAAGCGATAGAGAAGGAAGCACCGCCGCGCTCGGTCATTTTAAAGGTGAAAAAATCGGAGCTCGAGCCGGCGGAGGAAAAACCTTTTGACCTCGGCGAAGTCATGGGAAGCGAGCGCTTTGCGATCGTCGAGAGCGAGAAGGAAGAGGGAGCCGTGTTCGTATCGCCGGACATCGCAACATGCCCGGAGTGCGCCAACGAACTGTTCGACCCAAGCAACAGGCGGTATCTCCACCCGTTCATCAACTGCACGGACTGCGGACCGCGCCTCACGATACTCGATTCGATGCCTTACGACCGCGTGAGGACGAGCATGGGCGAGTTCCCGATGTGCGACGAATGCGCGCATGAATACACGCATCCGGGAGACAGGCGTTACGACGCTCAGCCGGTATGCTGCAACGACTGCGGCCCTCGCGTATATATCATAGGAGACGGCCCGGGTGAAGAGAAAAAAGACGCGGATGGTGAACCGATAAGAGACGGAAAAGCCATAATTTTTGCGAGAAAAATCATAAGGGACGGCGGTATCGTCGCGATAAAAGGTATAGGCGGTTACCACCTGTGCTGTGACGCCGCAAACGGCGATGCGGTCCGGAGGCTGAGAGACCTTAAAGACCGTCCGTTCAAACCTTTTGCCGTCATGATGAAGGACATGGACGTCGTAAGGCGCGAGTGCGAAGTCGGCGAAGAGGAAGAGAAGGTCCTCACTGGACCGCAGAAGCCGATAGTCCTCCTGAGAAAGAAGGACGGAGGGAACGCCGATCCGCTCGTCGCGCCGGGCAACCCGAACATAGGAGTCATGCTCCCGTATGCACCGGTACAGATGCTGATCTTCGGCTATCCCGGAGACGGGGAGATAAGCGATACGCTCATAATGACGAGCGGCAACCCTTCGGGGGCGCCGATCTGCATGAACGACGAAGAGGCTTTCAAATATCTGACGCCGATGTGCGACGCGATACTCTCGAACAACAGGAAGATAAGGATAAGGGCCGACGATTCGGTAATGTCCTTTTATGAGGGAAAACCGTACATGGTCAGAAGGTCGAGAGGATATGCACCGCTGCCCGTGATAATGCCGAAGGGATCGGGGCACTCGGTCCTCGGTATCGGCGGCGAGCTCAAGAACACCTTCTGCGTGGCGAACGACGACATGTATTACACTTCGCCGTATATAGGCGACATGGCGGACGTTCGGAGCGTGGACGCCCTCGAGGCGGCGGTCGAAAGGATGGAGAGACTTTTCGAGACGCAGCCGGAGATGATATGCGCCGACCTCCACCCGAAGTACAATACGACGGCCGTGGCGGAGGACATGTCGGAAAGGACCGGGCTACCGCTTATAAAAGTCCAGCACCATTACGCTCATATAGCCTCGTGCATGGCGGAGAACGGCAGGTACGATGAAGTCATCGGCGTTTCGTTCGACGGTACGGGCTACGGGACTGACGGCACGATCTGGGGCGGAGAGTTCATAAGAGCCGGACTCGATTCATTCGAGAGGCTCGGAGCGATAAAAACTTTCGTTCACGCCGGCGGTGATAAGGCATCCCGCGAGGGCTGGCGCATCGCCGTGTCGATGATGTCGGATCTCTATCGTCCTGAAGAGGCGGCGGAAAGGATAAAAGCGCTCGGCGTGGCAGATGAGCAGGAGATATCCGGACAGATGTTCATGCTGGGCAACAGGATAAACATAGTAGATTCAACGAGCGTGGGAAGGCTGTTCGACGCAGTGAGCGCCGTCCTCGGGATCAAAAGGATGTCGACTTTCGAAGGCGAAGCCGCAATGGCGCTTCAGTTTGCGGCGGAAAAAGCGGCCGAAGAGGATCCGGGCGCGCGGGAGATTTTTATGAAGTCGCCTGCCCTTAACGGGGTCGGGATAACGAAGAACGAAGATCCCGGGATTTTTACCGCCGAGACGGGCATGCTTTTTAAGGCGCTGTCTGAGAAGAGGCTCAGCGGGGAAGATCCTCAAAAACTGGCGCTTTTATTCCACGCGGAACTGGCGAAACTTGTTATAGCGGGATGTGAGGAAATACGGATAGATACGGGACTCGACACCGTGGCTTTGAGCGGAGGAGTTTTCCAGAATCTGCTTTTCCTCGATCTGTGCAGAAAAGGGTTAATGGAGAAGGGCTTCAACGTGCTGATACATTCTCTCGTACCGCCGAACGACGGGGGGATCGCTCTCGGACAGGCGGCGATCGCGACGGAGTATCTGCTGAAGGAAAGCAAGGAGGTAACGAAATGTGTGTAGGTTTGCCGGCAAGGGTAACGGAACTCGATAACGGGATGGCTGTCGTAGACGCATCCGGAGTAAAAAGGACGATCTCTGCGGAACTCATCGATGACCTCGCGCCCGGGGACTATGTAATGGTGCATGCGGGTCTTGCGATAGCGAAGATAGAGGACGAAGAAGATCAGGAGCAGGGGAAAAAGAAGACCGCCTGAACGATCCGAACTGAAAGACGAGCGGAGGTAAAAAGATGGCATCAAAGGAAGAAGTAATTGCCGCACGTAAAAGGGTCGAGTCGTATTCCGGCAGAAAGCTTCGTATAATGGAAGTGTGCGGAACGCATACTCACGAGATCTTCGGGCTCGGGATAAGGAGCATCCTCCCGAGGGATATCGAACTGATATCCGGACCGGGATGTCCGGTTTGCGTTACGCCTGTCGGGTACATCGACGAGGCTGTGATGCTCGCACTCGATAAAGGAGCGACCGTCTGTACTTTCGGCGACCTCGTGAGGGTGCCGGGTACGGAGATGAGCCTTGCGGAGGCGAGGAGCAAAGACGCGAAGGTAAGGCTGGTATATTCGCCCGCGGACGCGCTCGATTACGCGAAAGAGCACCCCGACGAAGAGGTCGTTTTCCTCTCGGTAGGATTCGAGACGACGACACCGGGCAGCTGCATCGCCGTGCGAAACGCCAAGAACGAAGGAATCAAAAATTTCTCGATACTGACCGCCAACAAGACTATGTTCAACGCATATATAGCCCTGAAGGACAGCGCGGACGCGTTCATGTATCCGGGCCACGTGAGCACGGTCACGGGAATGCAGTGCTACTACGAGCTCGAAAAGCTCTGCATATACGGTGCGGTAACGGGTTTTACGGCGCCCGAGATCATCATCGCTCTCGATGCGATGATAAAAGGGATACTTTCGGGAAAACCGTTCGCCCTCAATTGCTATAAAAGGGTGGTACGCGAGGACGGAAGCCCCGCGGCACGAAGGATAATAGAGGAAATGATGGAGCCTTACGACGCCGAATGGCGCGGGCTCGGCATCATAGAAAAGTCGGGTCTCCGCCTGAACGCGGAACACGCCGACTTCGATGCACGTAAAAAATTCGATCTCCCGGAGATAAAAGGAAGGAGCAACCCCGCCTGCAGGTGCGGCGATGTCCTTCTCGGCGAATGTACGCCGCTGCAATGTCCGGTATTCGGAAAAGTCTGCACGCCGGAGCACCCGGTCGGAGCCTGCATGGTCTCCGGCGAAGGAGCCTGCTCCGCCTATTATAAATACGGAGGGGAATCATGGAGAAATTCATAACGCTCGCACACGGCGCCGGAGGAAGACAGTCCGCCGACCTCATAGGAAACATTTTTAAAAAGTATTTCGACAACCTGCTCCTCACCGCGGACGATGCCGCCGTTCTGACGCCGCCCGCCGGAAGGATGGCGATGTCCACGGACGGTTTTATCGTATCGCCGTCGGAATTCCCGGGAGGGAACATCGGTAAACTTTCGATATGCGGCACGGTGAACGACCTCGCCTGCATGGGCGCAAAGCCGCTTTACATCTCGTGCGCATTCGTAATAGAGGAGGGCTTCCCCGTCGCTACCCTCGAAAAAATCGCAGAGTCCATGGCTAAAACGGCCGCAGAGGCCGGAGTAAAAATCGTTTCCGGCGATACGAAGGTCGCGGGAAAAGGCCAGGTCGACGGAGTTTTTATCACGACGACGGGCGTCGGTGAGATAGCCGATCCTGCGATCGATATACAGGGAGCGAACGCGAAGCCGGGCGATGCTGTCATCGTCACGGGCGACATCGGAAGACACGGTTGCACGATTCTGCTCGAACGCGACAAGTTCGGTATGGAAGCTGACGTTACGAGCGACTGCGCGCCGCTTTGGAATGCGGTCAGATCACTCCTTGATGCGGACTGCGACATTCACGTCATCAGGGACGCGACGCGCGGCGGCGTTGGGACCGTCCTCTATGAGATCGCGGAGCAGAGCGATGTCGGCGTAAGGCTGGACCGCGGTTCTATCCCGGTGAGCAACGAAGTGTCGGGAGTCTGCGGGCTCCTCGGACTCGAGCCGCTTTACCTCGCGTGCGAGGGAAGGCTCGTGATATTCGCGCCTCAGAAAGATGCCGAACGGATCGTTTCCGTTTTGCAGGGATGCAAATACACCGAGGGCGCGACCGTGATCGGCGAAGTCATCGAAAACCGCAGGGGGAGAGTCACGCTGATGACGGAAATAGGTACTGAGGCGCTTCTTCCGCAGCCGACCGGAGAACTTCTGCCGAGGATATGCTGATGACATGCCCGGATATTGCTGAGGCTTGCCCGGCGACAGGCAGAGTATATGCTTTGGTATGATGAGGCTTGCCCGGCAAAAAAGACATCTGGACAAGCGTGATATATTGATGTATAATTGCAAACGGCACAAAAAATGTGACGTTTGAGCCGCCTTGGTCAAGAGGTCAAGACGCAGCCCTCTCACGGCTGAATCAGGAGTTCGATTCTCCTAGGCGGTACCAACAGCAAGGGGTAGAAATACCCCTTTTTTCGTGCAAAAATGCAATTTATGACCGAATTCGGTTATAAATTCGATCGTAAAATTTTACAACCGAATTTACGACCGAAAATAATCGTAAATTTCGGCAAAAAACGATCGCAAATCGATAACCGCTGCGATAAATGCGGTAAAAAAGAATAATTTCTACCGAAACCGCATGCAATGGTACAAAAATGGTACATCGAGCCGATAAATGGGAACCCGACATTATATATAATGTCGGCGACAGGAAACGGAATCACATAAGAGCTCGACGCAGCGGGAGGTAAGTAAAATGATGCATCTTACGGAAGAACAAAAGCTGAAAGGCAGAGTAATATCCAACATAATCGCGCTATCCATTTATTTTGTCGTAGCAGTTTTCTTTGGGGTCATATTCGGCCTCGCGTTTGATAATAAAAAGAAGTGGCAATAGTATCCAAGTACTTTACCGGCCGTTATAGGAATCCTCTATTAAAACCCCTCGGTTTGTGTTAAAATAGATGCACTCACATAAAGAATTTCGAGGGCATCGATGGGACCGGTAAAAGATCAGGAAAAAGCTGCGGCGGAATACAGGAACGGGATTATCGCGATAGTCGGCTGTTCCACGCTTTGGGGCGTTTTGCCGATATACTGGCAGGCGATCAAACCGATCGATTCGTGGGTGATAATAATCTACAGGATCTTCCTCGTATGCGCCGTCTGTCTCATCGCGGCCCGAACGAAATACAGCTGGGCTGAAATAACGGGACCGCTCAAGGACAGGAAGGTGATGATGCGGTATTTTATCGCAGGGGTCGTTATAACCGCGAACTGGAGTACCTACATCTGGGCGGTCAACGCCAACAGGGTCATCCAGACGGCGATAGGCTACTACATCGAGCCTCTTATGGTATGCATCTTCGGCATCATCTTTTTCCGCGAAAAGCTCACGAAGTGGAAGGCAATCGCGCTCATATCCGCTATGGGAAGCGTGGTGCTGATACTCGTCCATTTCGGGCAACTGCCGGGCATCGCCCTTGTAATAGCCATTACGTTCGCAACGTACTCGGCGATCAAGAAAACGATGGATGCGCCGCCGATCTTATCGCTGCTGCACGAAACGATATTCCTTGCGCCGCTTGCGCTGATAGCGATTTTTTACATAGAAGCGAAGGGCATCGGTGCGATAGGCGTAGGAGCGCCGTATAAGTACGTGCTGCTTTTACTGTCGGGATTGATGACGGCAGTGCCGCTCGGACTGTTCGCGCGCGCCGCAAGCAGGATACCGCTTTTTGCGATCGGACTGATCTCGTACATAAGCCCGAGCATATCGCTTGCACTCGGGGTCTTCTGGTTCAAGGAGCCGTTCGACCGCGTGCAGCTCATGGCGTTCGCGATCATCTGGATAGGGCTGATATTCTTTACGTACGGGGAATACAAAGAAAAGGATAGGAACGAGTTGATCGATGGATTCGATAGTTTCGATTGTTGAAAAATACATAATCCCAAACGAGGCCGTGATCTTCGGGGTCATCGGCATGGTTTTCGTCGCCCTTTTGGTTCTCACGTCCTATCTGTCGCGCAGCGGGAGGAGCATAAAGCCTGTTCTGATCACGACGATCGTATTTTGGGCGGTCTGCGTGGTGTTCCTTGTTCTCCTGATAATCCAGGGGGCGTTCGGGACGAAGGAAATATTTCTGGGGGTCATCTGAGTCCGAGCGAAAAAAAGAAAGTATGAGACGGCCGCCCTTTTACGGCGGTCATAATTTTTACAAGACGGAGGTTTTATGATCACCAACGAACTGATGCTCGTCCTGACGCTTATAGCGGAATACGCGGGCGTGGCGCTGATATACCTTTTATTCCGAAGATCGGGGCTGTACCTGTGGACCGTCGTCGCGACGATCGCTGCGAACATCGAGGTCCTCATCCTGGTAAAAGCCTTCGGCACGGAGATGACGCTCGGCAACATAATATTCGCGACCACATTCCTTGTGACCGACGTCCTGAGCGAGCTCCACGGGAAGGAGGCGGCGCAAAAGGCGGTAAAAATGGGGATAACCGCGTCGATCATCTTCACGATGATATCATCGTCGTGGCTTTTATACGGGCCGTCACCGAACGACTTTGTCTTCCCGTCGATAAAAACGATCTTTTCGAACACGCCGAGGATCGTGCTCGCGAGCATGGCCGTCTACGCTGTGGTCCAGTTCTTCGACGTTTGGCTCTACCACAAATGGTGGGCTTTTACCGATAAAAAAACGGGAGATCACGATCGTTTCCTCTGGCTCCGCAACAACGGGTCGACCCTGATCTCGCAGCTGCTGAACGCGATACTCTATCCGATCTTCGCTTTCGCGGGCACATACGAGTGGCCGACGATCGTTTCGATCATCGTGTCCGGGTACGTCATTTTTATCGTGACGAGCCTGCTCGACACGCCGTTCATCTACCTGTGCAGGCGGATCGGCCGGAAGTACGGGACGGAAAGGGGTCTGCTGGAGTCACGGAAAAGGGAAGCAGCATAAAAATGCAATAAATATCGAGAAGCGCGATGCTTGAAATTTATCGGGATGAAAACTCAAAATATATGGGAATGAAGAAGCAAAATATATGGGAATGAAAAAGCAAAATATATATGAATGAAATTGACAAAACTCTATGAATGAAATAAAATCAAGACAGCAGAAGACTTGATTTTTATGAGAATGTGCTATGAAAAACAAGGCGTATAAACATAGAGTAATTGATGAAACGGTTGCGCAGTATCTAACTGCATTCGGCGCCGTATGCATAGAGGGGCCGAAGTGGTGCGGAAAAACATGGACTTCCCGCTATCACTGCAACAGCGAATATTTATTGGGAGCCCCCGATAACAATTTTCAGAACCGTCACTTAGCAGAAATGTCGCCCTCTTTGATCTTGCCCGGCGATGCTCCGCGCATGATCGATGAGTGGCAGGAAGTTCCGCCTATCTGGGATGCTATCCGCTACGAAGTAGACAGGAGGGGGAAAAAGGGACAGTTTATTCTGACCGATTCGTCTACCCCAAAAGTCAAGGGGATCCTGCACAGCGGAGCCGGCAGGATCGGCAGGCTTCGTATGCACACTATGTCTCTGTATGAAACCGGTCGTTCCTCCGGTCGGGTATCCCTCAAAGCCCTTTGTGACGGAAACCTGACTCCCGAACTTACCGGGGAAGTGGATCTGAACATCTTAGTCGACAGCATCATTCGCGGAGGTTGGCCGGGAAATCAGGAGCTTCCACTGAAGGAAGCGGCTTTGTTGCCGGTAGAATATATGAACGCTGTTGTTGAGGACGAAATACATCGCATTGACGGAGTACCGAGAGACAAGCACAAGGTGATGCTTTTATTGCGTTCTCTTGCAAGGAACGAAACTACAACGGCTTCTAACAGTCTCCTGAAAAACGATGTGAAGGGAGTAGCCGGCGAAGATATTGACATTGCTACAATTACAGTATATTTGGATATTTTTAACCGTCTCTTTTTGACCGAAAACCAGGAACCGTTCTCTGCCGAAATTCGTTCATCCGTCCGGGTCAAGCAGGCGGAAAAAAGGCATTTTACCGACCCGTCGCTTGCCGCTGCCCTGCTTCGGGCAACTCCGGAAAAACTGATCGGTGATTTGAATACCCTTGGCTTTCTCTTCGAAGCACTGTGCGAGAGAGACCTGAGGATCTACGCAGAGTCCTTCGGGGCAAAGCTGTATCACTATCAGGATTATGCCAATCGAGAGATCGATGCGGTCGTCGAACTTGAAAACGGGGATTGGTGTGCTTTTGAAATAAAACTCGGTGCAAACAAAATCGATGAGGCCGCTGAGAGTTTGAAGAAGATCCGGGATAAAATCACTGCCGACGACGGAAAACCGCCGAAGATCTGCTGTGTCATTTGCGGACTAAGCAATGCATCCTATCAAAGGGAAGACGGAGTGTATGTTGTTCCTTTGACGGCGTTAAAAAACTAAAATCATGATTTAATATCGGAACGGCGCAGACCTAAGTCTGCGCCGCATTTATATCTATCCTAAATATTCTCTTAAAAATCTGTCTTTTTAGAAGCCTTCCTCCAGCAAAACATCCTCGAGCAGCGAATCGAAGCCGAGAAGGTTGCATGCCTTCGTCTCCACCGCGTCCGCTATCTCGAACACGGTATCGAGGTCGTCGCCGTAGAATACGGCTCCGTGGTTCGCGACGATGCACGCCTTGCTTCCCTCGAGCGCTTCCATTACCGCTTCGGACATTTCCTCCGTTCCCGGTTCACGGTACTCGCTCACATGAAGGTCGCCTATAACATTCCTTATGTCCTCGTTTTCGATCCTGAATCCCGCATTCGCCGCGGCAAAAACGCAGCATCCGTTCGAGTGCGTATGGATCACGGCATTGCAGTCCGGATATTTTCTGTAAAGAGCGGCGTGAAGCCTGCATTCCGACGACGGTTTTCTCTGCATGCCGTAGTCGAGCGTATTTATATCCACCTTAACGATGTCTTCCGACATAACGTTGAAGTAATCCATGCCCGACGGCGTGATCAGCATCTCACGGTAGTTCAGCCTTGTCGATATATTTCCCCAGGTCCCCTGAACGAGGTCGTGCCTGCACAGTTCTTTGCCGCAGTCGATGATCTTGTTCCTCATGTGGAACTCCTCGGGGTCTATCCCGACGAATTCGACGTGACCTTCCTTGTTCACCTTGGAATAGGACTTGTCATAGAACTCCCTGAGCTTCTTCGCTTCCTCCGCCGGCAGATACTGCAGACCGAGCAGTTGGTCGGCGAACATTTCCGCTTCGGCACTCTTTTCGAGTATCCTCGTCGCTGCAATTGCCTCTTCGATCGTGGAGCCTATGGCACAGATGCCCGCGCCTCTGATGAAACAGCCGTTCCTTCCTTTGAGCGCTTTCAGCAGGGTGCGCGGAGCGACATCTTTAGCCACTTTTACGTCTTCACCCACTATCTGCGCGAGGTCGTCGAGCGCCGGTTTCATAACGTCGGCTTTGAGGGAAAATTTCGCCGATGCAGGAGTGCACGCGAAAACGATCGCGTTTATATCGCTTCTCGTCAGGAAGATCCTGCTGATGTCGTCGTTCCCGAGCTCGTAGACGTTGATGTCTTCTTCGCGTATGTCGGAAAGGGGAAGATTCTCCTTGGTCATAAGATAATAAAAATCATCGACCTGCAAAGCTATGTGGCCGTACGCACAGAAATACCTGTTGTTGAAGGCGTTCGACCTATTCAGTATCAACTCTTTTCCTCGACTTATCGCATCCATTTTCTCCACCGACCTTTCTTTATCCCCGCTGATTATATCACAGTGTATCGCGCGAAATATGAAGGTTATATAAAGTTGCAGAAATCGACGAGAGTTTCCGCAACGCTGTCCCACGATATCTCCGACGTACCGGGGAGTTCCCTAAAACCGCGGAGCCTGTCATCTTTTACCCGGTCGAATGCCGATAAAACAGCTTTTTTAAGATCCTCCGAAAACGCGGGCAGGTCTCCCTCAAAAGGTTTTCCCGGCTTCTCCATGCGCGGCGGTTTTACGAAGATGACCTCGTCGCTCCCGATCCTGCTTTCGATCCACGGCCTGATGCCCGGAAGATCCGTGCACACCGGTATCGCGCCGCACGCCATCGCCTCGACGAGGACGAGCGGCAGCCCCTCGTAGTAGGAGGGGAGGATAAAAACATCGCTTTCGCGAAGTTCGTCCGCGAGGTCGCTCTGCCTGAGCATCCCGAGGTACTCAGCCCTAAAAGGAAGGCCTTCGACTTCGCCTATCGTGCAGGCTTCGGCCTCCGAGCGCCATATCCTTTTACTGAGCTCGGAATCGTTGCATCCGCCGGCGAGGCGCAGCCTGAAAGGCGTTACCGCGTGGTCCGCAGCGATCTCGGAGAGAGCGTCGAAGAGCGGAGCGAGGCCTTTTTCGCCGCATATTTTACCGGCGTACATGAGCCTGATCGGGTCGCCCTCCGCCTCGGATCGCGTGACCGCGACTTTGCCTTCTCCCGCATTGAAGATCTCGGGGTTGTATCCGCTGCCAAGTATGAATACATCGTCTTCCGGCACATTAAAAATATCGCAAATGTCGTCCCGCTGGTGCCCGTGGAGGGCGCAGATGAGGTCGAGCTTCCTTATATATTCCCTTATTTCCGCGCGATGTGAGCCGCAGTTCCGTATCTGCCTGAGGTCCGACCCGTGGGATATCCCGGCGACGCGGCGGTCCGGGAAATGCTTTCGCACCATAGCGGTCAAAAGATATAGGTGGTGACAGATGATCACATCCGGGTCGAGGTTTCGAACGGCTTCCGAGATGACCGTGATAAAATGTTTTTCGAGCGTTTCGATATCGCCGTCCGTGAGGTCGCTGTAGCGCGTCGACGGATAAGGCATTACGTCTGACATCCCCAGGATCGGGAACGGTATGTCGCTCTCCGGCGCATTCATAGGTGCGTTCCCCGGCTCGTTTTCCGGCTCCTTCACGACACCGTTTTTGGACCCCTTCCCAGGCTCCGTGTAAAAGACAGGATAAAAATCAACACCTTCCGGGAAGGATACGCTGTCCGAGATGTACACGCCCGCCACGACGGCCTGCTCGTGCTTCATCCTGTCGAGTGACCTGACGAGCTCCGTCAGATATATGCCGCTTCCGGTCGAATGCGGTTTTTGAGTCGTTATGCTCAAGATCTTCATGCTTATATGATCTCCCGTAAAATTCGATAAAAAGTCCGTTTCGGCCTTCAGTATATCACGAATTTCGGGCGTAAATCCATATTATAAAAAGTCTTGATACCACGCCCGTCGACCTCCGTACAGCGTACCCGGCGACCTCCGTATAACACATCCGACACCTCCGTATTTCGAAATTTAATATCGAAATACGGAAGATTTTTATTGACCGAAACCCACTCATGAGATATATTTATTTTAGAAATCAATGGTGTATCCTCGGGCGAAAACCCGGACGACTTCGGAGGAAAAATGGCTGAGAGAAACAATTCACTCGACAAAGCTCTTGCGATAATGGATCTTTTCGAGACAAGGGAACGCCTTACGATAACCGCAGCCTCACAGCTGACGGGATTTTCTCCGACCGCTGTAACGAGGATCTTCAATTCGCTCGAGCACGCGGGCTACGTCTACCGCGACAAGTTAGACGGCGGCTACTACATATCTGAGAAAGTGTTTCTGCTCGGCAGAAGGACTGATATAAGCAGGCAGCTCGTCAACGTGATTGACGACGCAATCGGAGACCTTTGCAAAAAGTGCGGCTTTTCGGTCGCGGTCTCGGTCAGGGACGACGTCGACAGCATCACGGCTATCAGAAAGGACCCGGCTATGGGACTCCTCCTCGTCGCGAACACGGGCGACAGGATAAGCCTTCACTGCTCAGCGTCCGGCAAGATACTGACGGCTTTTTCGCAGGATCCGGACCGCGTGATCGACAGGATGGTGTTCAGCGAATACACGGAAAAGACGATAACGGACCGCGAGGAATTCAGGCATCAGATCAAATATGTAAAAACCGAAGGTGTCGCTTACGATATGGAAGAAATAATACCGGGGCTCGTCTGCGTGGCCGTGCCGGTGCTCGGCAGCGACGGCTTCGCGATATGCAGCATCAGCGCGAGCGGATACAAGGAAAGGGTAATAAGGGAACTCTACGGGCTGCTCGAAGATCTCAAGGCCGCCGCGGCGACGTGCGAGAGGCTGCTGAGGTAGCCGGGCACCGGGGCAGACGATGTTGCCGGTAGGCAGGCGCCGAAAAAGGGAATATAAGCTAAAAAGAGAAAATAAAAGGGACGGAGAGATATATGGGACTTTTTTACGGTAAGGATAAAAAATTCAGAGACATACTCGACACGAAGAAAAACTTCATTTTTATAGGAGAGGCCGGCAGCGGTAAAAGCGAGATCGCGCTGAACGTCGCCGCTTTTCTGGCCGAAAAACGGGGAGAAAGGGTGGACCTTTTCGACCTCGACCAGTCGAAACCGCTTTTCAGATCGAGGGATCTGGAGGACAGGATGAAAGATGAAGGTGTCGATATCCACTATCAAACGCAGTATCTCGATGCACCGACGAGCGTAGGAGGCGTATCCGAAGCACTAATGGGGGACAGATGTGTCGTCCTCGATATCGGCGGCGGAGAGAATGCGGCAAGGATTGGAGGCTGCTATGCGCACCTTCTTAAGGATGAGGATTCGGTGGCGGTGTACGTCGTGAATCCGTACAGGCCTTGGACGAAGAGCATAGAAGCCATAGACGGAACGATGTCTGCGATCGTGACCTCGGTGAGGTTGGATAGCATATATGTGCTCGGGAACCCGAACCTCGGGTGTTTTACGAGCGCGGAAGAAGTTATTGAGGGCATCGGCAAGGCAGACGGTCTTTTGGCGGACTTTGTCAAAGTGCCGACGTCCTGTGTAAAAAGAGACCTGTACGACGAGGTAAAAGGAAAGACGGAAAAGGACATTTTCCCGATAGATCTTTACCTTACGTACGAATGGGCTGACCGTTAATTCTTGAGAGACAAAGCGATTTGTTTCAGTGATCCGATCGATTTAGATGTAAGGAGGTCATATTGATGGGAAAAGTGGAAGTAAGAAGTGAATCGTGCAAATCATGTCGGTACTGCGTAAAATCATGTCCTAAGCAGGTTCTTGCCGCCGGGGACAAGGTAAATTCAAAGGGGTACCAGTACATAGTTCCGGTACATCCCGAGAAATGTATCGGCTGCACGATGTGTGCGCAGATCTGCCCTGAATCGGCGATCGAGGTTTGGAGATAACAGGGAGGAGAGCAGAAAATGGGAGAACGCGTATTTATGAAAGGCTGTGAAGCCATTGCGGAATCAGCAGTCAGAGCAGGATGTCGTTTTTTTGCGGGATACCCTATAACTCCGCAGAACGAGATACCGGAATATTTTGCAAGAAGGATGCCTGAAGTAGGCGGTACCTTCGTACAGGGCGAAAGCGAAGTTGCGTCCGTAAACATGCTCTACGGAGCGGCATCGACGGGAACGAGGGCCATGAGCTCTTCCTCGAGTACGGGTATCAGCCTTTACAGCGAAGGCGTTTCGTTCAGCGCATCGGCACGTCTGCCGATCGTATACGTCAATGTTGTAAGAGGAGGCCCGGGGATCGGAGCCATCCAGCCTTCACAGCAGGACTACCTGCAGGCTACGAAGGCGTCCGGCAACGGCGGTTTCAGGATGATAGTGCTCGCCCCGGCATCGGTACAGGAATGTGTAGACATGGTCTATGAGGCATTCGACCTCGCGGCCAGGGACGAAAACCCGGTACTGATCCTTACGGACGGCGTAATGGGAACCATGATGGAACCTGTAGTGCTTCCGCCGATGAAGAGCGAAGAGGAAGTAAAGAAACTCAAAGATGCATTCAAGCACAGAGCGATAATCGGACACCCTCTCGGTGAGCAGGCTACATGCAGACCGGGAAGCGTCGGCACGGGACAGGAAGCTGTCAACATCGAAGCAGCGGCTCTGTATAAAACATGGGATAAAGATATCAGGGTCGAGGAATACATGGTAGACGATGCCGAGATCATACTGGCGAGCTACGGCATTTCCGCAAGGATATCGAAGGTAGTCGTAAGGGAACTCAGAAAAGAGGGCTACAAAGTCGGAATGATAAGACCTATCACCGTATCGCCTTTCCCTTATGATGCATTCAGAAAACTCGATTTCAACAGGGTAAAAGGTATTCTCGACGTCGAGATGTCGATACCTGCACAGCTCGTATGGGATATCAAATACGCGATCGGCGAGCCTTGCCCGATAAAAGAATGCCTGAGATCCGGCGGTCAGCTTCTTACGAATGCACAGGTAAAAGATGCTGCTCTCGAGCTCATTAAGGAGGTGCTGTAAATGGAAAAAGTTTATACGAGAACAAAAGGCATACTTCCTGACGCGGTATCCGGATTCTGCCCGGGATGTATGCACGGAACGATACATAAACTCATCGGTGAAGCGGTCGAAGAACTCGGTATGCTCGACAAACTCGTAAGGGTCGAGGGCGTAGGCTGCTGCGGACTCGGACAGTTCTACGTTTCGCACGATGAAACGATCGCCGCCCACGGAAGGGCATGCGCGGTAGCGACCGGTATCAAGAGGAGCAACCCTGAATCCCTCGTTTACACGTATCAGGGCGACGGAGATCTCGCCGCTATAGGACTTGCGGAAACGATGTCCGCTGCCAACAGGGGCGAGAACATCACAGTCATCTTCGTAAACAACGGTATCTACGGAATGACGGGCGGACAGCTCGCTCCGACGACCCTGCTAGGCATGAAGTCGACGACGACACCGAAGGGAAGGATCGCCGAGGAACACGGATATCCGATGCACATGTGCGAGATCCTGAATCAGCTTCAGGCTCCGGTATATCTTGAGAGGACGGCTGTAAACACGCCTCAGAACGTAATAAAGACGAGAAAATCGATCAAGAAGGCGTTCCAGAATCAGATCGACGGCAAGGGCTTCTCTATGGTAGAGATAGTTACTTCATGTCCTACCAACTGGGGAATGAGCGCTCTCGATTCGCTCGATTTCCTGAAGGACAGCATGTTCAAGGAATTCCCTCTCGGCGTTGTAAGGGACAGATAGGAGGAACAGGACATGGAAAGAAATTTGATGATAGCAGGATTCGGCGGACAGGGAGTAATGCTGATGGGCAAACTCCTCTCCGAAGCTACATGTGAATCCACAGACCTGAACGTATCCTTTTTCCCTTCATACGGTGCGGCCATGAGGGGCGGTACGGCGAACTGCTACGTCGTAATATCCGATGAAGAGATCGGTGCGCCGGTAAGCAACAGCGTCGAAGACCTGGTCGTAATGAACGATCCTTCGCTCGTAAAATTCCTTCCGAACCTGAAGGAAGGCGGCTCGCTCTTCATAAACAGCTCTATCGTAAAAAGCCCGATAGAGAGGAACGACATCAGCGTCGTATCGGCACCGGTAACGGAGATGGCTCTCGAAATGGGCAACGCGAAGGTGCTCAACATAATCATGCTCGGAGTATATCTCGGATATACGGAAGCCGTACCTCCTGAGGTAGTGCTCAAAGGACTTAAGAAAAAGTTCGAGAGCAAGCCGGGCGTATACGAGCTCAACGAGGAAGCTTTTTACAAGGGGTATGAAATAGGAAAAGCTCAGCGCAAATAGCTCACGGTAAAGAGCAAATACCAAACAGCGAAAATCGCATATTTCGAAAAGCATAACGGAACATTTTTACGGAGAGCGTCGCGGACAGAGAGCCGCGGCGTTTTCTTTTTTTAGCACAGAATGCATGCTATAATCGAAAATAATAAAGCTAAGAAGGAGCGGGAACGATGAATGAACAGATCTTAGTTGTAGATGATGAAAAAGAAATAGCGGATCTGCTTGAACTTTATCTTCAAAACGATAATTATGTCGTACATAAATTTTACAACGGAACGGAAGCGCTGAAATGCATCGATGCCACGGAGATCGATCTGGCAATCCTCGATGTCATGCTCCCCGATGTGGACGGTTTTAGTATTTGTAAAAAATCAGAGAAAAGTTTTATTTCCCGGTCATCATGCTTACCGCGAAAATCGATGACGGTGATAAAATAATGGGCCTTACGATAGGCGCCGACGATTATATAATAAAGCCTTTTAACCCCCTTGAAGTGGTTGCAAGAGTCAAGACGCAGCTGAGGCGTTATCAAAAGTATAACAGCCAGAGGGAAAATAAAACTGCAGAGAAAAACGAATACGATATAAGAGGGTTGCTTATCAATAAAGAAACTCATAAGTGCTTTTTATTCGGGGAAGAGATATCATTAACGCCTATTGAATTTTCGATACTTTGGTATTTGTGCGAGCATCAGGGCAAAGTAGTTTCGTCGGAGGAACTGTTCGAAAATGTTTGGAAAGAAAAATATTTAGATAATAACAACACCGTAATGGCACATATAGGCAGACTGAGAGAAAAATTAAATGAACCGGTAAAAAACCCGAAATTTATTAAAACGATCTGGGGGATAGGCTATGAAATCGAATGAAAGCGGATCGAACTATCTGCTCAACACCCTGTTTAAAAGATATGTATCACAGAGCACGACGTGTGCGGTGATAATATTGGCGTGCGCAGTCGTTTCAGATAAGGTGGTCTCTGTTACACTAAGCAAATATGTTGTTGACTACTACCTGATATACAGAAGCAGCTATGTCTATATGATAGGTCTTATATTATGGGTCGTTATTACGATGTACCTGACCTATAAGCTTTTGAAAAGGGTCGTCAATTATGTATACGAGTTACAGTCTGCGACAGACAAGCTGTTTGACGAGTCCGTGGACTACATCGAACTCTCGCCGGAATTAAGCGAGATCGCCGCTAAAATAAACAGCCTGAAACAGGAATCCGAGAGCAATGCAAAACTCGCAAGAGAAAATGAGCAACGCAAGAATGATCTGATCATGTGTCTTGCGCATGATCTGAAAACGCCGCTCGCTTCCGTTATAGGTTACCTGACACTTTTACGTGATGACGAACAGCAAATGCCGAAGGAACTAAGGGAAAAATATCTTTCTATTTCCCTTGGCAAAGCGGAACGACTGGAAGACCTGATCAATGAACTTTTTGAGATCACAAAATACAGTTCGTCCAATATTGAGCTTCAATACAGCAATATAAATCTGACCCGCCTGTTGGAACAGATCATCTATGAATTCACGCCTATGTTAAAAGAAAAAAACATAAGCTGTGTTCTCGATGCTTCTCAAAACATAATGATCGATTGTGATTCGGACAAAATACAGCGGGTGTTTGACAACCTTTTGCGCAATGCGGTGATTTACGGCTACGAAAATACAGAAGTTAAAATAAGCGTCTCGCTGAACGAAAACAATGTCATAATCGTATTTAAAAATTACGGCGACCGTATTCCCGAGGAAAAACTCAAACTGCTCTTTGAACAGTTTTACCGTGTCGATGTAGACCGGAATACATCGTACGGCACGGGACTGGGACTTGCGATCGCAAAACACATCGTGGAACTGCACAAAGGAACTATAAGCGCTCAAAGTGAAGGTGAGTGTATAAAATTTACGGTCACACTTCCGGCTTCGTAAGAAAATCGTAAGAAATTCATCATAAAACAGTAGGATCGCCGTGCGGGCAATAATAAAACTAAGGCTTTTATCCTGATACAATCTAGGTGTCATGACAAAGGCCTTTTATATTTGGGAAGCAAAAGCGAAATCGTCATTAACACTGAAAATGAAAATTGGAAACGGAGGGATAAATATGACAAAATTATCTATCAAAACAAAAGTTGTTTTAGGAATAGTCCTTACTTTATTGATCGGTCTTATGGTTACAGGATGCGCAAAATCTACATCCGCCTCTGCCTCAAAGGGATTTACGGACTTTGATCACATAGAAAAAGAATATCTTGACACCATTGATGATCTGAATTGGCCGGACGGCTTCACTACACCTACAAAACTGGAGAATGAAGACAAGAGCGCTTCTTTCGAAGTCGGCTACGGCAATACCAAGGCTTCCGACCTGTGGGAATATGTATGGATGAAGGAGTGGCTGCATAATTACAACACAGATCCGGGGAAGGCTGCAAAGGCACTGACAGAATTGGAAAAAGCATTTGACATGCCGTACATGAGCAAGGAAAAGTGCGATGATGCCACCCGCAGTTACCTGCATGAGATCATTGATAAGGCAAAAGCAGGCGATCCGTCGGGCTTTGAAGATTTTATGAAAGCCAATTATTGATCTATAGAAAGTAAAGACGAATAAAATGACTTAAAACGCTGAAAATCTGCTGATAGAGGTTTTCTCGGGGATCGGTTCGACAGTCGTGACCGATCCCCTTTATTATATGCAGATCGATATAGCTTTTTATCGGGAATAACGGAGAGGGCGTAGTTCATTCCGGCAAATTTCATATAAAAAGAGTAGGAATTTTGCCCGAGGCTCTTTTACGAACGCTGCCAAACTGGTATAATTCGATTAGATTTATCTAACACGAGCGAGCGGTCGAGTGAGCGAGAAAGCGATCGGTCGAAACGGAGGCACGAAAATGTATGTCAATGAGTACGGCGACAGCAGCCGGCCTAAAATAATACTTTTACACCCTATGGAGATAACGGGGGAGGAGCTGTACGGGCTGTTTTTGCCGCATCTCAGGGGGGAGTACTGCGTGATCGCGCCGGATCAGGGCGGCCACGGAAGATCGGGACGCTACGTTTCGCTCGAAGACGAGGCGGACACTCTGAGGAACTATCTGCTCGGCAAGGGGTATAAAGATATAAAACTTTTGTACGGGGCGTCGATGGGAGGCAGCGTGGCGTACGAGCTCATGAAGGACCCGGCTTTTAACTTTGAGAAGATCTGGTTCGACGGGGTGACTTTCAAGGAAAGCGCGGATCTCATGTACCGCATGATGACGAAGATGTTCATCAAAAAGCTCAGGCAGGTAAAAGAAGATTCTGATGCGATGCCGGAGAGCCTCATGAAAAAATTCGGGCCGGAGTTCGCTCCGATTATGCTCAAAAACTTCGCAAAGCTGACCGAGGAAGACATCGTGCCGATATGCTACGCGTGCACGCACCGTGAAATGGTGCCGCTCCCGAAGGAACTACAGATGAGGACACATTTGGATTGGGGCTCGAAGGAGCTCGACCTGAAGCCGTCACGTAAAGGCGTAAAAAAGTATCTGCCGTATGCGGAGAAGGTCATAAGAAAAGGCTACAACCATTGCGAATACATGGCTTCCCACACGAAGGAATACATCGAAGAGGTGGAAAAATTCATTGTCCGCCCGCTGCTCGGGAAGTAGGGCTGCACGGATGATAATATTCGGAGGTATAAATGAAAGCAAATTATAAAAATTGGGTGCCGAAGGGAATGATAGTCGGATTCGATCTGGCGTCGATCGTGTTGTGCGCATGGCTCATTATGTGCATCTCCAAGGTTGTGACCGTACCGGGAGTGCTGTGGCCGGTCCTCACGGCGGTTTTTGCAGCCGTGTTCTGCGTGGTCATCTGGTTCGCGAACTGGAGCCACAGGGCTTTTAAGGCGTTTTCGTACGACGGCGAAAGGAAGCTGTCGAAAGATATCATAGAAGGCATCGCGGAGTATGTGACAGTCCCTCACGGCGGTATCGGTCTCGACGTAGGATGCGGCAGCGGTGCGCTCACGATCGCCTGCGCGAAGAGGAACCCGAACGCCGTCATGGTCGGTATCGATCGCTGGGGGAAGGACTACGCGTCCTTCAGTAAACAGCTCTGCGAGAAAAACGCAGAGGCCGAGGGCGTTTCCAATGTCCGCTTCGAGCAGGGCAACGCCGTTGAACTCAACTTCACGAACGAATATTTCGATACCGTAACGAGCAATTACGTATATCACAATATCGCCGGGACCGACAGGCGCGATCTCCTGCGCGAGACGTTTCGTGTGCTCAAGAAGGGCGGCACTTTTGCGATACACGACATCATGATGTACAAGGGGTACCACGACATCGACGCTTTCGTCGAGGAACTCAAGAATGCCGGTTTCGAAAAGGTCGATCTCATAGACACGACTGATGTTTTTATGACGAAAAAAGAGGCTAAAAAATTCATGCTCAGGGGCTCTAGGCTCTTAGTCGGTAAAAAATAGATAACCTCGGAGGTACGAATGGGATTTTTTCAGAATACGAGCGAGCCGAAAGGCTTCGGCGGAAAAATATCCGAACAGCAAACTGACGGGTCTCGATCACTCGGAACTCTCCGTAGAAAAGAGCAGGGAGTTCAATAAAAAGATAATCTACGGAGAAAGATCTGACGGGATTTCTCGGAGAAGTCGGATTCACGGATATCGAGGCGCATCATCATCCGCAAAAGCAGTACTGGATGTGCATCACGGCGAAAAAGCCGTTAAAATAGGGCGGGCGTAGGCCGCAAGCACTAATAAAACCGCACGGCTGGGCAAATCACACGCCCGCCGTGCGGTCTTTTTTTATCGTAGCCGGGGGAAACTTAGCCGCGGCTTTTACGCTTACGCATCTATTATCGATCTATACGCGCGGTTCGTCGCCGCATATATCACCCTGTAGAGGAGCGCGAACGCCGCTACGACGATCAGACTTACCATGATGAAGATCGTTTTGTCGATCGGCAGTATGCCGGAGAGGATCGATGACAGGTTCGGCAGACCTGCGAATGTTACGAGGGCCGCAACGGCGAGCGGAAGGAAGAAGAGGACGAGCAGCTGCCCGTTTATCGTCTTTTTTACGAGGCTCTTTTCCACTCCGACCCTGTTCAGTATCGCGTACTGTTCGCGGTCGCTTTCGCCTTCCGTTATCTGGTTGAAATACATTATCAGTATCGCGCCGAGCAGGAAGCCGAGACTCATTGTGATCCCGAGGAAGAACAGGACCGAGAAACAACTTATTATCATCTTCTGAGTCTCGTATTTGTACTGTATCCCTGAAGGATCCTCGTTTTGGTAGTTCAGTGCTTCTTTGAGGTCGGAAACGACTTTTTCGCCGTCCTTCCCGATATTTGCGGAGTAATCTACGACGTTTTCGAACGTGCCGTATCCGTCCGGCGATACGTTTGCAGCGGCCTCTGCTGTCTCGTCGTCATCCACTATTACGACGAGGTTTTCGGCGTAGTTGACGCCCGATGCCAGGAATCCCGGCAGGACCTGTTTCTCACCGTGGAGCTCTTTGAATCTCCAGGTGCCCGTCTCCGTTTTGAGCCTTTTCGCGTGTTTCAAAGATCCCACATAGTAGGCTTCGTTTTTACCGAGCGGCGGGAAGGAGTGTCCGAAGACGTTCTCCGCTTCGTCTCTGCTCATAATGTCGACATAGCACGGAACGACATTGCCTCTCGTTATGACGGAGGACGACGCATCTTCGGATACATCGATCGTTTCGGACTTTTTATCGAGCTGCCTGACCATGTTCGTCTGCCTGTATCTGTAGACGGTCTCATCTTCGGGAGTTATCCCGTCGTTTTTATAGATACCCTGAAGTTCCGATACGACATCGGTTTTTCCGGAAAATATTACCCTGAAATCCTTCGGGAAGAACTTATCGATGGCTGCGTGCGAACTTGCGAAGATCGACGCCGTCGCGATTATCGTGACCATTACCATGGTCGAGAGTATGCTTATCGATGCCATGTCTCCTGCCGCCTTTCTGAAGCGGCTGAGGAGTTTCGTCGCACTCAGGAAAAGGGCCGGCTTCCCGTATTTCCCGTCCGAAGAATCGATCTTCTTCAGGAGCATGTATATGAAATATCGGAAAAACAGTGAGATGCCTATCATCACGAGCACGACCGCAGAGAAGAACTGAGGGATCACCACGCTCCCTTTAAGGGGCATCCACGAAAGAGCGATTCCGCCGATCAGGAATGCGAGCGAGATCACTCCGCCGAGGAGCGGGTGGTTTATCGGCTTTTCGACCGATTTTTCTTCCTGCATGAGTTCGCGCGGCTCCGCTTTACGGATGCTCCCGTATGCGAGCAGGGCCGTTATCATGTAGATGACGCCGAACACGATCAAAGTCGCAACTACGCCGGAGACTGGGAATCCGAGTTTTATGACCGCTCCCGGATCGATCAGCTTCCTGAGCGTGAAAAGCCCGAAAAGCGCCATCGCATAGCCGAGTAGCATGCCCGCCAAGGTGGATATGAGATATGTAAAAAGCGTCTCCCAAAATATTATTGCGGCCATGGTGTGCTTCTTCATGCCCCACGTAGAGTAGAGCGCAAACTCCCTGCGGCGCCTTTTCATGAGGAACTTGTTCCCGTACGTAAGGAAGCCGATCGCGAACAGGCACAGTATCGCGTATCCGAAGTGAAATACGATCAGAAGGTTCGACATATCTTTCGAACCTTTATACGTCGCGATGACGAGCATCATGAAAAATATCGCTGAAAGGGCCGCGCCCGCGACTATGTAAGGGACGGTGAGCTTCCTGTTCGCTCTCAAATTGTTCAGGGCGATCTTCTCCGTAAATCTAATCACGGTGACCACCTCCGAGCAGGCTCATGGTTTTGAGTGTCTCTTCCCTAAAATCTTCGGATGACCTGTCGCCCCTGTCGAAGCTGTGGTATATCGTTCCGTCAGATATGAACAGCACCCTCTTTGCATACGACGCTACGACGGACGAATGCGTCACCATGACGATGCTCCGGCCGTGCGCGTTTATCCTTTCCAATATCTTCATGAGGACGTCGGCGTTTTTACTGTCGAGCGCACCCGTCGGCTCGTCGGCCAGTATCAGGCGCGGCTCCGTTATCAGAGCTCTCGCGACGGCGACGCGCTGCTTTTCACCGCCGGAAAGCTGATACGGATATTTATCGAGGAGCCTGTCTATCCCGAGCCTCTCGGCGACGACCTCAAGCCTCCTGTCCATCGTCGACTTGTTCACACGCTCAAGAACGAGCGGGAGCAGTATGTTGTCCTTCGCGATGAACTGGTCGAGCAGGTTGAAATCCTGGAAGATGAAGCCGAGAGAATTCCTCCGAAAATCGCTCGCTTCATCCTTCGTCATCGCATTTATATCCTTCCCGTCGATAAAAAGGCTCCCTTCGGTCGGCCTGTCGAGGGTCGCGAGCAGGTTGAGCATCGTCGTTTTACCGCTGCCGGACTCTCCCATTATCGCGACGAAATCGCCTTCGTCCACCGAAAAAGTCACGGACCTCAGCGCTTCGACGCCGGCGGAGCTCCGCCTGTCCTGATAAATCTTTTTTATATTTTTGCATTCACATATAGGCATTTTCGCATCTCCTTTCACGGGACCATTATATTGTGCCCGGAAACGATAATCCCTCGATTTCAGTTACATTTATTTATATATTCATTACAAAAATGTAAGGCTTTATTAACATTGCTTTTACATTGCGGCGCTTTTCATATGATATAATAAAACACGTTCGAGAGGTGTTTCAATGTTCAAAATATACATAGCAGAGGACGATAAAAACATAGCGGAGGAGATGCGAAAGGAGCTGTCGAAATGGGGCTTCGCGGTAAAAGTCGCGCAAAATTTCGACGGCATAATGGATGAATTCGCCGAATTCGAACCGCACCTCGTCCTTCTCGACATAGTCCTCCCGCGCTTCGACGGATACTATTTCCTCGGCGAGATAAGAAAGCGCAGCGATCTGCCCGTGATAATGATAAGTTCGCGTGACGGTGAGCAGGATATCGTCGGAGGGATAAGGCAGGGGGCGGACGATTACCTCGTCAAGCCGTTCTCACTGGCCGTCCTCATCGCGAAGGTGAACGGAGCTCTGCGCCGCGCATACGAGATGAAAATGTCTTCGATGCAGCTCGTCTGGATGGACCTTTCGTACGACCCGGGTGACGGTAAAATCACGGCGGACGGAAAGACGCTCGACCTTACGAAGAACGAGATGAAGATAATGAGCCTTCTCATAAAAGCCGCCGGCGACATCGTGACGCGCGAAGAGCTGATGCTCGCGCTCTGGGACACCGAATCTTACGTCGATGACAATACGCTGACGGTAAATATGACGAGGCTCAAAAAGAGGCTCGAGGAGACGTTCGGCGGTCAGCGGATAAAAACGAAGAAGGGCGTCGGGTACTACCTGGAATAAAAATCGAAAGCGTTCAGGAAGGGACACTGCAACTTTTTTATGAAGCGAAACATGAGGAAAGCCTGTATATTTTTAGCGTGCTTCTGGACCCTGCTGGCGGCGGTCTTTTATGTTACGGATCTGCCTTGGAGGACCTATTCTTACGTGCTTATAATGGTGCAGGTCCCGATCGCCATTTGGATGATCCTGAGATACATGAGCCACGCTTCGGATGCGCGGAAGCTGGAAGAGAAGATCTTCAAAGATCCTGAGAGCGTAGTCACGGGAAGCGACGAAGAGGAGATATGGAAGCGGAACTACCTCATGCTCGAGCGCGATGTGCGCGACGAGAAGAGCAGGACTGCCGCCAAAGACGAAGAGTTCAGATTTTTTACGTCGCTTTGGATACACCAGGTCAAGACGCCGCTTTTTGCCCTGGAGCTGATGACGGAAAACAGCGACCTTTCGCCGGAGAAGAAGGCGGAGTTTCGAAAGGAGATACTGAACCTCCGCGATTATACGGCTATGGTCCTGAACTACGGCAGGATCTCGCGCGATCAGACAGACCTCGATATAAGCGAGGTGTCAGCGTACGAGGTCATAAGCGGAGTCATGAAAAAATATGCCACGGTATTTCTTTACGACGATACGAAGGTATCGATAGAGGGTGAAGACCGCAAAATACTTACGGACTCTTACTGGCTCGATTTCATACTCGGCCAGTTGCTCTCAAATTCGCTCAAATACGCCCGAGGAAAGGCCGTCGTCTTTCGCATATCGGACGGTGCGATCGAGGTCGAAGACACGGGGATCGGCATCAGGAAAGAGGAACTGCCGCGGATATTCACGGGCGGTTTTTCCGGCAGGAACGGAAGGATAGGCGAGAACTCGTCGGGTCTCGGCCTTTACCTCGTAAAAACGCTTTGCGACAGACTGGGGATAGATATCAGCGCGGAGTCGGAGCCGAACGTGCGCACGATTTTCACGCTGAAGTTCCCGGAGAAAATATATTACGATTGATTACGATTGATATTAAAGGAGAAACGATGAAGAAGACTAAAATTATCTGCACAATGGGCCCGTCGTCGGCGGATCGCGAAACGATAAAAAAGATGTTCCTAGCGGGGATGAACGTCGGCAGGATCAACATGTCACACGGCGACCACGAGACACACGCGAAAACGATCGCGATGTTCAGGGAGGTCAGAGACGAGCTCGGCGTCGACGGCGCAGTCCTGCTCGACACGAAGGGCCCTGAGATAAGGATGGGGACTTTCAGCGGCGGTCCGGTCGAGCTGAAGAAAGGCGCAACGTTCACTTTTACGACGGACGATGTCGACGGAGATGAAAACAGGGTGTTCGTCACCTACGCCGATTTTCCTAAAGAGGTCGGCAAGGGCGATCTGATCCTCGCCGACGACGGAAAGATCGAGTTTGAGGTAAAAGAAGTCCGCGGAAACGACGTCGTCTGCACGGCCGTGAACGGCGGGATCATAAAGAACCGCAAGGGGATCAATCTTCCGCACATCAAACTGTCGATGCCGTATCTCAGCGAACGCGACATAAGCGACATCAAATTCGGCGTCGCAAACGACGTCGACTGCATAGCGGCTTCGTTCACGAGGAGCAAAAACGATGTCGAGGACCTCAGGGCACTCCTCAAAAAAGAAGGCGGCGAGGATATCAGGATAATCGCTAAGATAGAGAGCAACGAAGGCATCGATAATTTCGAGGAGATCCTCGAAGCGGCTGACGGCATCATGATCGCGAGGGGCGACATGGGTGTCGAGATAGCGTTCGAGCGCCTGCCGAGCATACAGAAGATGATGATAAAAAGGTGCGTCGAGCGCGGCAAGACCGTAGTTACGGCAACGCAGATGCTCGAGTCGATGATATCGAATCCGGTCCCTACGAGGGCGGAGATAACCGACGTCGCAAACGCCGTATACGACGGTACGGGAGCGATAATGCTGTCCGGTGAGACGGCGGCGGGAGATTACCCGGTCGAAGCCGTGACCGTGATGAACAGGATAGCGATCCGCGCGGAAGAGGACATGAAGAATATGGCGATCGGACGCGTCCTCAACATGGAAATGGACCTCAGCGACACGACGAACGCGGTCGGCCACAGCGCCAGCACGCTCGCGAAGGATATCGGGGCAAAGGCGATCATGGCTGTAACGAGGACGGGATGCACGGCGAGGCGCATGGCGAAATTCAGACCGCAGACTCAGATAATCGCTCTCACGGCATGCGACAAAACATACAATCAAATGGCGCTCGAGTGGGGAGTCGCTCCGATAAAAACGGACCCGCACGAGGACCTCGAAGAGCGCATCGCCTTCTGCATCAAAGAGGCGGAGAAAAAAGGATACATCGCGAAAGGCGACAAGGTCGTCTTCAGTCTCGGCCTTCCGCTCGACATACCGGGCAACACGAATATGATCCGCGTGGAAACGGTGAAATAAGTGCGGTAAAAGCCGATAAAAACGGATTTTAGGGCGGCTGCCGACCTTGAAAAAATTTTAGCGTTTTTATATAATCAATTGGTAAAACTTTTACATTTTACATAAGTTTCATACAAGAACGGGGAGGTAATCATGTCCGTAAAAAGAAAATACAAATACGACGATCGCGCACCATATCGTCAGGAGAGATCGAAGGCAGGTATGGGCCTCAAGATACTGGGCGTCGGAATAATCGCAGGTGTCGTCCTCGTTTGCGCTACGAGGCGCGTGTTCGATGAGATCTTCGTTGAAGACGACTGGTCGGATGTAGACTGGGGCGAAGAAGACGGAGAAGATTACGGTATCGATTGATAGCAGATCGATGCGAATGAGATAACGATTCGATGCCGGCTCGGCCGGCGGATTTTTGCTGGAAGGTTTAGGTCAGATGACAAAAGAAAAGGACACATACTATATCACCACTCCTATATATTACCCGAGCGCGAAGCTCCACATAGGCCACACGTATTGCACGGTAATGGCGGATGCGATGGCGCGTTTCAAGAGGCTCCAGGGGTATGATGTAAGATTTCTCACGGGTACGGACGAGCACGGACAGAAGATAGAGAAGTGCGCGGAAGAGGCGGGAGTCACTCCGAAGGAGTACGTCGACGGCGTTGTCGAAACGATCGTCAGGCTCTGGGAGAAGATGGAGATCAGCTACGACGACTTCATCAGAACGACCGACGAGAGACACGTCGAGAGAGTACAGAGGATATTCAGGAAGCTTCAGGATAAGGGCGACATATATAAGGGAACGTATGAAGGTTGGTATTGCACTCCGTGCGAGACGTTCTGGACGGAAACTCAGGCGGAGGGCGGCGTGTGCCCGGACTGCGGCAGGCCCGTTCATAAAATGAGCGAGGATGCCTACTTTTTCCGTCTCTCCAAATATTCCGATAAGCTGCTCGAGCTCTTCAGGGAGCCGGATTCGTTTTTACAGCCGGAATCGAGAAGAAACGAGATGATCTCTTTTATAGAGCAGGGGCTCGAAGACCTCTGCATCTCGAGGAGCGGTTTTTCCTGGGGGATACCGGTACCGGGAGACGAAGAGCACGTCATTTATGTGTGGCTCGATGCGCTCAGCAACTACGTTACGGCGCTCGGCTATCCGGACGAAACGGATCTTTACAAAAAATACTGGCCGGCGGACGTTCATCTCGTCGGAAAGGAGATAGTCAGGTTCCACAGCATAATCTGGCCTGCGATGCTCATGTCAATGGGCGAACCGCTTCCGAAGAGGGTGCTTGGACACGGGTGGCTCCTTATCGACGGCGGCAAGATGTCGAAGTCGAAGGGCAACGTCGTGGATCCTGAGATACTGATCGACAGGTATGGGATCGATGCGCTCAAGTTCTTCCTGCTGAGGGAATACACTTTCGGGCAGGACGGAGCGTATACGAATGAAGTCATGCTGAAGAGGCTGAACTACGACCTTGCGAACGACCTCGGGAACCTCCTTTCACGCACGGTATCGATGATCGAGAAGTACTGCGGAGGCGTCGTCCCTGAACCTAAAGAAGAGGACGAATACGGTGCGGATCTGAGAGAGAAGGCCGTATCGGCGGCTTCGGAAGTCGAGAAGGAGATGAGCGAGTTCAAATTCAATTCGGCGCTCGAAGCGATATGGGGAGTGATCGGCCGCGCAAACAAATACATAGACGAAGAGATGCCTTGGGCGCTTGCCAAGGATCCGGATGCGAAGGATAAACTCGACACTGTCATGTTCTATCTGGCGGAATCTCTTAGGATCGTTTCGATCCTCATCGTTCCGTACATGCACACGACATCGACGCTGATGAGAGAGCAGCTCGGCCTCGAAGACAGCGAAGCGGTGTGGAAGGATGCGTTCAGGTTCGACATGATGGCGGGCGCAAAGGTGAAAAAGGGAGCACTTCTCTTCCCGCGTCTCGATGTCGAAAAGGAACTCGAGGCACTGGACGAAATAGAAAATAAAGCGGCGGAGAAATAGTTCGTTTGTTCGAAGATAGCGGGTTTCGGGCTTCTTACGATGCTTGAGGCCCGTTTTGTTTAAAAAGTGGAATCGCTGTTACAGGGTCAAATCAATTTATATAAGGGGAATCGAGTGGAGAAGATGCTTTTTGACGCTCATACACATCTCAACTACGACGGGATGAGCGATGAGGAGAGAGCCGAACTGGCAAAGGAGATCGAAGGATCCGAGATCGCGTACATAATCGACGCCGGTGACAGCGTCGAGTCGTCGAAGCTCGGCATCGCAGATTCGGAGAAGTACGATTGGTGCTACTGCTCGGCAGGCATACATCCTCAGCACGCTTCGGAAACGACGGATGAAGATATAGAAGAAATAAGGAAGCTGGCGGCACACCCGAAGGTCCGCGCCATAGGGGAGATCGGACTCGATTTTTACTACGGCAAAGAAAATAAAGAGGAACAGATAGAAGTTTTCAGAAAACAGATCCGCCTCGCGAACGACCTTCGGATGCCGATCATGATACATACGAGGGATGCCGACGCACTGACACGCGACATTCTTATAGAGGAAGGGGCTTTTTCGGACGAGAGAAAGTCGTGGTTCCCGGAGGCGCCTGACGGAAAAGGAGGCACGAGGGGAGACGCGAGGGTGCAGCTCCACTGCTATTCGGGATCCGCGGAACTTGCGAAGGAATACGTGTCGCTCGGAGCGATGATATCGATAGGCGGTCCGCTCACGTTCAAGAACGGAAGGCGCGCTACGGAGACGATAAAGGCGATACCGCTCGAAGCGGTGCTGTCGGAGACGGACGCCCCGTACATGGCGCCGGAACCTCTCAGGGGACGACCGAACAAGCCGTACTATGTAGAGCACGTCGTGCGGAGGATGGCGCTCCTGAAGGACATGGAATACGAAAAGGCGGCGGAGATATTGATGAAGAACGGGAAGAGGTTCTTCGATATCGAGTGAAGGAGAGACCGTGGATAAACTGATTTCCGAGATCTACAGATCGAATACGATAAAAGACGGGATGCACATCATCGTCGGATTTTCCGGAGGACCCGATTCTCTGGCGCTCCTCCATGCGCTCGTGCAGATATCGGAAGGGATGCATCTTCGGATCATCCCCGTCCATATCAACCACAGGCTAAGGGGCGAAAGGGCCGACGAAGAGCAGAGGCGGGCGGAGGAGTTTTGCCGTTCGCTCGGGCTCGAGTGCATAAGCCGCGCCGTCGACTGCAGGGCGCTCGCATCCAATATGAAGATATCCGTCGAGACGGCGGGGCGGTTCGCAAGATATTCGCAGTTCATGGATATCGCGGCGGACGAGAGAAGGCGTATAGCCGAGGAGTCCGGTCGTGCGGCGACGGATGAAAGGCGAACTGCGAACCCAGATAAGGTGGTCGTCGCCGTGGCGCAAAACGCCGACGATCAGAGCGAGACGGTCCTTTTTAGGGCGCTTCGCGGTACGGGTATCGCCGGGCTTGCCGGAATGAGCCACATTCGAAAAGACGAAGGAGGATCGGACATCATCCGCCCTCTTCTGAAAGTCACGCGCCGCGAGATAGAAGGCTACATCGAACGAAACGGCCTTTCACCGAATATGGACGACAGCAACGCGGACACGGAATATACGAGAAATAAGATCCGCCTGGAACTCATACCTTACATAGAAAAGAACATCAACGAAAACGCGAGGGAAAATCTTCGCAGACTTTCATATATCGCGTCTGCGGAGAACGATTTCATCGAGCGCGAAGCCGCGAAGGCATACGGATCGGCAACTGCCAGGGTCGGGTCCGAAGCCGCGGACGAAGATGAAGTCGTATTCGATTCGGCAAAGCTCAGAGAGCTTCATCCTGCGGTTCTGAGGCGTGTCATCGCAAAGTCGCTCGGCCTGTTCGTCATATCGGACAACATAAGTTACAGGACGATCGAAGATGTCATCGCACTCGTGCATTCGGACGACCCGTCGGCGAGGATCGACCTTCCGCAGGGCTGCACGGCGGAGCGCAGGTACGGTGAGACGATCATCAGAAGGCCGAAGAAGGACGGTGAAAAGCATTCCGTGACCCTCGAAGTCTCCGTCATTTCACCGGAAGAGGCCGAAGCGGCCGAGGTAAAAAACGCTTCCGACTTTGCCGTCTTCGACTTCGACAAGATAAAAGCTGTCCACGGCGAGGCGGCGGGCGATATAGTTCTCCGCCACCGCAAAGAGGGGGACAGGATCGCGATCGGCGAAGGAAAGTACAAAAAGCTGCAGGACGTTTTCGTGGACGACAAGGTCCCGCGCTTCGTCCGCGATGATGTCTACGTCGCCGCGTGCGGGAGCGAAGTGTTGTGGATCCTGCCGAACGAAAATCTGGCTTCGGAGCGGCACAGAAAACGCGGTAAATTTTCACAAAACTACCATGTTGAAAACAATTCGGAACGCCTGTTATTTCTTGAAATGCACAGGTCCGTATGGTAGAATAGTCAGACAGTTTGTGTGAAATAACAAATTTTAGTAAAGACAACGAAAGGGACTGTACAAATTGAAAAGAGCGGGAAGAAATTTCGGGATATATATATTGATATTTATGCTGGTCCTCGGAGCGGCATATTTCTATAAAGGAGTTGACGACACCAAGAAGGTGCAGGAGATAAAATTCTCCCACTTCGTTACCCAGGTAGAACACAAGAAATACGAGAAGATCAACATCACCGAGAGGAAGATGACAGGAACGAAGAAGAACGGGAACGTCGAGTTCGCGTACGCTCCGTCCGTAGTTGAGATACAGTGGATCGAGGACAATTACATCTTTCCGCAGGTAAAGAGCGGCAAGGTAAAAATGGAGAGCGATCCGCCGAAGAGCGATTTCAATCTGCTTTCGATCCTCCCTACGATCATAATGATCGGTGCGCTGATCTTCCTTTTCTACTTCATGATGAGCCAGGGAGGCAACAACAAGGCCTTCCAGTTCGGTAAAAACAGGGCGAGACGGTACAAGGAGACGGGAAAACAGATCACGTTCAAGGACGTCGCAGGTCTCGATGAGGAAAAAGAAGAGCTCATGGAGATAGTCGACTTCCTAAAAAATCCGAGCAAGTACTCGAAGCTCGGAGCGAGGATACCTAAGGGCGTTCTGATGGTCGGCCAGCCGGGAACAGGTAAGACGTACATTTCAAAGGCGACGGCGGGTGAGGCAGGCGTGCCTTTCTTCACCATTTCCGGATCCGACTTCGTTGAGATGTTCGTCGGCGTAGGTGCATCGAGGGTGAGAGACCTCTTCGAACAGGCGAAGAAGAACGCTCCGTGCATCATATTCATCGACGAGATCGATGCCGTCGGAAGAAAGAGGGGAGCCGGACTCGGCGGCGGAAACGACGAGCGCGAGCAGACGCTCAACCAGCTGCTCGTCGAGATGGACGGTTTCGACGACAATCAGGGAATAATCATACTCGCGGCGACGAACAGGCCGGACGTTCTTGACCCGGCGCTTTTGAGACCGGGACGTTTCGACAGACAGATCGTCATCGGTATGCCTGACATCAAGGCGAGAGAAGAAATATTCAAGGTACATACGAGGAACAAACCTCTGGACGAAGGTGTATCGCCGAAGATTTTAGCGAGAAGGACTCCGGGATTTTCACCGGCCGACATAGAGAACCTCGTCAACGAGGCGGCGCTCCTCGCTGCAAGGCGAAACGGCACGAAGATCAGAATGGATGAAATAGAAGAGGCTACGACGAAAGTCATCGCAGGACCTCAGAAGAAGTCAAGGGTCATCTCGCCTGAAGAGAAGAAACTCACGGCTTACCACGAAGCCGGACATGCCATAGTGATGAGGGCCCTTCCGGGCTCGCATCCTGTTCATCAGGTAACGATAATACCGCGCGGAATGGCGGGCGGATTCACGATGTCGCTTCCTGAGAAGGAGAAATACTTCGAGACAAGGGGTGAGATGATCGACATGATCAAACACCTCCTCGCGGGACGTGTGGCCGAAGAGATCAAGCTCGACGACATAAGCACGGGCGCGAGCAACGACCTCGAACGCGCGACGCAGATAGCAAGGGGAATGATAACGAAGTACGGATTCAGCAAGAAACTCGGACCTGTAAGCTTCAGCTCGAGCGATGAAGTGTTCCTGGGCAAGGATTTCTCGACGCGTCAGAACTATTCCGAGGAGATCGCATCCGAGATCGACATGGAGATCAAGGCGATACTCGAAGAGTGCTATGCCGACACGAAGAAGATCCTTCAGGAGAACGACGAGGCGTTCGAAAGGGTAGCGCAGACGCTCCTCGAAGTCGAGACGATCAACGCAAAGCAGTTCGAAGATCTTTTCACCGGTGCACGCACCGTCGAGCAGCTGGCTGAAGACGTCAAAGATGAAGAGAAGGAAATAGAGAAGAAGAACGCGGCCGAGGCCGCCGAGAGCAAGAGGCTCGAAGCGGAGAGAAAGGCCGAGATCGAGGCGAAGAAGAGGGAGCTCGAAAACATGCTCACCGACGCCTATTCCGATCCCGCCGAACTTGAAGAGTTCATAAGATACAACAATATAAAGAAGAGGAAGCCGAACTCTTCGGCAAAAGACGCTCAGATAAAAGGAGCTCCTGATAAGGATGCTCCGGTAAAAGACGAGCCGGCCGAAGAAAAGCCTGAGGATAAAAACGACGGAGACCCGGGCGAAAAAGGATCGGACGAATAAGGATCGGACGAATAAGGTTCACAAAGCATATAAAAACTTATATCAACAGATAAGGTACAGGAGACAGTCAAATGAGGATCACGATAGAAGATTGCATGAACTTAGACGCTTTCAGTGAAGCGAGGATAGAGACCTGCGCGAGAAAAGCGGGCAACAAGAGGGTGCGCACGATATCGGTGTTCGATGAAGACAATATCAAGAAGGGTATCGCAAGGAACGGCGCCAAGGAGCAGATGGTAATAACCCACTTCTGGTCGCTCAGGAACGATATAAACGGCCAGATCGAGGCCGCCGTCGGACTGGCGAAGAAGGATATCGCCGCACTTGTCATATTCCTCTGCGAAGACGGAGTAAGGAGTGTGGACAGCAAGCTCGCGAAAGCCGCGGAAGAGAGCGGCCTCGTCCTGATCTCGATATACGACAACGGCGAGAAGGCATATTCGCAGATCATCGAGCAGGTACTCGACAAGATCCTTTACGGAGACAATTACAGTGACAACATCCTGAACAACACGATATATCACCTCCTCAACTTCGAGAAGCACCGCAACTTCCAGAACGCTCTGAAGCAGGCGGCGATAAGCAACGATTATCAGGTCGTTCTCATGACATCCGAATTCAACCCGATACTGACGATCGAAACGAGAAAACTGGAAACGATCGACAACGCTATCGCGGCCGCTCAGAAGTACGACGTCACCCACGGCAACACTTTTAAGCAGGTGCCGATGAACGACATAATAACTTACTGGGGAACGATCGAGATCGAGGGAGAGAAGCACATACTCCTCATCGTCGATAACGAGGACAATTACTCGGCCACCGAGATAAAGAAACTCGCGGAGATCATCGAGCTTGCTATGGGAATGTGGAAGTACACGCCTGAAAGGGACTCGAGAGCCGAGCTCATCAAATCCGCGGTCAGGGGAGACGTGACTTTCTGCTACACGCTGCTCGATGAAGCGGGCCTCAAAAACAAGCAGTTCCTCAGCGTTTTTTATGCGTCGGGGATAAACAATACGGAGTCGCAGGCGATCATAGACAGATACAAGAGGGAATACGATTTCAGCATACTGCCTCTCATAGAGAGCAAGGACATCTACGGCATGGTCTATTCGTCAGCCGGCGAAGGGAGCCGCAGCACGCTCAATAACGCGTGCATCGCGATGTTCGATGAGATCAAGAACGGAAAGAAGGACGTCAGGATCCTCCACATCACCGGCCTCGAAAACCTCGACAACGCGATCGACGGTTTCAAGATGATAAACGAGACGAGGACCGACGTCGAGAAGGTCTTCCCGTACAAGCGCGTCTTCAGCAAATACGAGATGTCAATGGTATATAACTGCATCATACTCAAGATGAATTCGCCTCATCTCAGAAAGCTGTATATCGAGCTTCTCGAGCCTTTCGAGACGGGGATATCGGCCGCGAAGGGAAGACTGCTCCTCGAGACCCTCGAGACTTTCGTTCTCGATGCGGGGATGAACAGCAGCAAGACGGCTGAAATACTCGATATACATAACAACACCGTTCAGTACAGGCTCAAGAAGATAAACGAGATGCTCGGCGCCGAGATGACCGGAAACAGGATAATCCCGGGGCTCACGATGGCGCTCGCCATAAGCCGTATGGAGGAGAGATAGATGCTCGTCGCTTTCGACATAGGCAACACGAATATAGTTCTCGGTGTTTTTGAGGGCGAGAAACTGCTGACGAGTTTCAGACTCGCCGCGGACACAAAGAGGAGCGCGGACGAATACGGGATAATCATCGACCGTCTTTTCAGGTACGAAGGACTCGATCCGAAGGACGTGGGCGACGTGATAATATCATCGGTCGTTCCGGCACTCATTTTTACCATGCAGCACATGTGCTACAAGTACTATGGTATATCGCCGCTCATAGTCGAGACGGGGATAAAAACGGGTCTCAAGATAAAATGCGACGACCCGCGGCAGATCGGCTCCGACAGGATAGTCAACGCCGTGGCCGCTCATTCCAAATACGACTGCCCGCTCATAATAGTCGACTTCGGTACCGCGACGACGTTCTGCGCCGTTACGGCGGAAGGAGATTATCTCGGCGGCACGATAGCGGCCGGAATAAAAATATCCGGTGAAGCTCTTTTCGAAAAAACGGCTAAGCTCCCGCACGTCGAACTCGAGAAGCCGGGCAGGGTCATCTGTAAAAACACGGTCGAAAGCATGCAGTCCGGCCTGATATACGGCAATGTTGGGCTCGCCGAACACATAATATCCGAAATGAAAAAAGAACTCGTCCGCGACTACGGCCAGGACGGGGACAGGATAAAAGTCATCGCAACCGGCGGACTTGCGACGATGATAGCCGAAGGAACGGACATCATCGACGCGGTCGAGAAGAGACTGATGCTTCAGGGGCTCCTCGTCATATACGAGAAGAACAAGGTCGGAAGAAAGAGCAGGACGAATGTACGACGCGATTGATATAGGCGGTGTCAGACTCGAAGATCCGTTCATCCTCGCACCGCTCGCCGGCGTGACAGACGCGGCGATGAGGGAGATATGCGAACGGTTCGGAGCTGCGATGACGACAACGGAAATGGTCAGCGCGAAGGGGCTCTGCTACGGAGACAGAAAAACTTCGGAACTCCTGTACATCGACGAAAGGACGACATCGCCGGTAGCCGTGCAGATCTTCGGGAGCGAACCGGACATCATGGGAGAAGCGGTGCGTATCCTCGACGGCAGGGCGACGGGCATGAGAAAGACGCCTCTCGGAGCGTGCCGTCATTCAATAATAGACGTAAATATGGGCTGCCCCGTACCTAAAGTCGTCAAAAACGGCGACGGCGCAGCTCTTTTGAAATCACCTGACAAGGTGTACGACGTCCTGTCAGCAGTGAAAGCGGCGACGGACAAGCCGGTGACCGTAAAGATAAGGGAAGGCTTCGACGACGACTGCATAAACGCGGTAGAGGTGGCGAAGGCGGCGGAAGCGGCCGGTGTCTCCGCGATATGCGTACACGGAAGGACGAGGGAGCAATTTTACTCCGGGAAAGCCGATTGGGACATAATAGCCGAAGTCAAGAAGAATGTAGGCATAAAAGTCATCGGGAACGGCGATGTTTTTAAGGCCGAAGACGGCATAGCGATGATGAAGGAAACGGGCTGCGACGCAGTAATGGTCGCAAGAGGAGCCCTCGGCAACCCTTTTATCTTCAGGGACCTGAGGGCCCTTTACAGATACGGAGAGAGACCGGAGCCGCCCACGCCCGAAGAAAGGTCGCGCGTCATGCTCGAACACTTCGACCGCCTGATCGAACTCAAAGGCGAATACAGAGCGGTGAGGGAGATGAGGAAGCACGCCGGCTGGTACACGAAGGGCATGCCGGGCGCGGCCGCCCTGAGGGGAAGAATAAACGCTATTGACAGCATAGAAGAAATGAAAGAGGTTTTGACTTTTGCGTAATATCATCGACGGAAAGAAAAAAGAAACACGCAGCGGGAGGACAGAGCGCAGGAAGGGCGCACGCGTTTTTACGGCGCTGATGCTCATGACGGCGCTCGTTTTTACGCTGACCGGGTGCACGACTTTCGACAATTTTAAAAGGGCTTTTATCGATAAAAACTCTGCCGACGATGCCGACGCCGTATACATAGGGGTCTACGAGCCGGAATCGGGAGAATTCGAGCAGGAAGGCAAGAACGAGATAAAAGGCATAGAGCTCGCGAACAGCATGTACGGCAGCTTCAGGGGCGCCGAGATAAAGCTGATAAAAGTCGACAACCAGTCGGACATCCACGCTTCGAAGACGGCGATAGAGGATCTCATCAAGCTGAAGCCGGTCGCGATAATCGGAAGTGCGGGAGAGATGAGCTCGATGGCGGCGACGAAGTACGTCCAAAAGGCGAAGATCCCGATGATAACTCCGTCGGCCTCAAATCCGCTGATAACGGAAGGCCACGATTACTGCTTCCGCGCGTGCATAACCGACTCCCAGAGGGGAGAGGGCATCGTCGAATACATGGTCGACAAGCTCGGAGCGAGCAGCATCGGCGTAGTGACGCTGAAGAACAACAGCCTTACGTCAGCCCTCATGAGCGGTTTTACGAGCAAGGTCAATTCGTACGCCGGCAGCGCATCGATCGTCATGAAAAAAGAGTACGGCGTGGACGACTACGAATTCAAGGGCCTCATAAAAGCTCTGAAGAAGAACAAGCCGCAGGCGGTCTTCATGCCGCTCGGAGCGGAGAAGGCGGACGTGATTTTTACGAAGGTGGAAAAAGCGGGCCTCACGGACATCGTTTTTATCGGCGATAAAAGCTGGAACAAAGACGATTTTATAAAAATCATGAAGAAGCACCCGAAGATAAAGATCGCTTTCCCGGCGGACAGCGTCATCAATAAAAACAGGTCCACGAAGGAGGCCGTGACTTCGGAGACGCAGAAATTCATGATTGAGTACGAGCGGAAATACGGCGACAACGACATGCCGACGTCGAACGCGTTGCTCGGATACGACGCCTACATACTCGTCCTCAATGCGATGAACAACGCGAAGAGCCTCGACCCGAAGGACGTGAGGGATGCTCTCGCAGGGATATCGGATCTCAGATGCGTATCGGGCGTGGTCACGTTCGACGAAAACGGTAACCCGATAAGGCCGGTCACGATCTGTTCGATAGAGAAGGGCGAGATCGTTTCGATATATACGACGAAGACGGGATCGGAATCGAAGAAGTTAGATAAGATAGAAAAATAAAAATATCAAAAGGTGGGTGAGCACGATGGATTACATGGAAATGCTGGATAAAAACTACGACGCGATGGTCGATGCGCTTGCGGGCAGCATAAGGATGAAGAGCGTCCTTGCTCCGGAAGAGAAGGGACCGAACGGTGAGGTATATCATTTCGGAAAGGACATACATGAAGCGTACATGTACGTGATGAAGCTCGGCGAGGAAATGGGCTTCGACACCGCGAACTTCGACAACTACGGCGGCCACATCGAGTGGAAAGCCGAGGATCCGAACGCCGAGGTTTTTGCGATAGTCGGTCACGTCGACGTCGTCCCTGAAGGCGAAGGCTGGGAAGACGCTCCTTACGATCCTGTCATCAAGGACGGCTGGATGAACGGTCGCGGTACGACAGACGACAAGGGCCCCGTCATCTCCTGCCTTTATGCGATGAAAGTGCTCAAAGACGCGGGCGCAAAGCCTAAGAAAACGATAAGGCTCATCATCGGGCTCGACGAAGAGACGGAAAAGAGGGGAATGGTCTACTACCTCGAAAAGGCCGGCATGCCCGATCTCGGCATCACGCCGGACGGAGAGTTCCCTCTCATAAACGGAGAGATGGGCATACTCGTATTCCAACTCGCCTCGAAGCTCGAGAAAAAGCACGGAGCCGAAGGCCATGTTTTGAGAAAAATGGAGTCGGGCATAGCGTACAACGTCGTACCGAATTCGGCGAAAGCCGTCATAGCGCCGTCATCGGAAGATGAAGGACAGGCTATCATCGAAAAGGCCAAAAAATACGCGGAAGAAAGCGGACACGAGCTGTCGGCAAAGAAGGCCGGTAAAAGCATCGCAGTCGAGACGAAGGGCGTCCAGGCGCACGGAGCCAGGCCGGAACTCGGACTCAACGCGATAAGCGTGATGATGGGCTTCCTCGGCACGATCGAATTCTCGTCCGACTCGGTGAACGATTTTATCAGCTACTACAACGAACACATAGGTTTTGACCTCAGCGGCGAAAGGATCGGCTGTGCCTTCGAGGATGAGCCTTCGGGCAAGCTCATTTTCAACGTCGGACTCGCTTCGATAGACGAGGAGATCGCGTCGGTCACGATAAACATAAGATTCCCTGTAACGAACACGGGAGACGAGGTATATGCGGGCATCGAGAAGACGCTCGAAGGCACGAAGATCGGCATCGTCAAAGAAGCGATAGAGAACCCGATCTTTATCGACCCTGAGGACGATTTCGTAAAGAAGCTCATGGAGGCTTATGTGGAGGAGACGGGCGATACGGAAGGAAAGCCTTTCGTTATCGGCGGCGGAACTTACGCGAAACTGATGCACAGAGTGCTCGCGTTCGGAGCGATGTTCCCGGGCGAAGAGGACAGGATGCATCAGCCGAACGAGAAGATCGACCTCGAGAGCTATAAAAAGATGACGCGCGTGTACGCGAAGATGCTGGAGAAGATCTGCTTTTAGCGGTACACCTTGACCGTCACGCCGTATCATAGTATACTCATTGAGGAAAATAAAATCTGTTTCAGGGCGTGGTGAAAGTCCACACCGGCGGTGATCGGCGATGCCGTAAGTCCGCGAGCGAGAGCTGAATCGGTGAGATTCCGATACCGACGGTACAGTCCGGATGAAAGAAACATTTACAATCAAAGTTGTAAAGGTGGCCTTGATCGTTCAAGGCCATTTATAATGCCGAACAGATTCCAACCTACAAGCCAAAGGAGGAATGTGTTATGAAAAAAAGAGGAAGTGCGGATAAGCTCGCAAAGATGGCAGTCATGGCGGCGCTTTCCGTAGTGTTGTTACTGCTGATAAGGATACCGTTCCCGCCGGCACCGTTCCTGGTGTACGATCCGGCCGACATACCGATATACATAGCGGCGTTCGCGTTCGGGCCGGTTTCCATTTTGATCGCATTTGTGGTATGCTTCATTCAAGCGTTCATTTTGGGAGGAGACGGAATATACGGATTTCTGATGCATTTTATCGCCACGGGAGCGTTTGCGCTTCTGGTCGGGCGGATGTATCAAAGGAATAAAACGAGGAAGACTGCGGTGATCTCCCTGATCGTCGGAGCGCTGCTCATAACGGCGATCATGTGCGCGATGAATCTCGTGGTAACGCCGGTATTCATGGGCGTGCCGCGTTCCGTCGTAGCGAAGATGATAGTACCGACGATCATCCCGTTCAACCTTTTGAAGACCGGCATAAACGGAGTCGTCACCTTCCTCGTATATAAGAGAGTATCGAGGTTTTTACACGGTGAGATCAGAACAGGGGAAGCAAAGGCAAACAAAGAAATTTAAGGCTTACGGCGAGAACGACACGCGTAAGTTCGCCCTTGAATTGGCGGAGAAACTGGAGCCGGGCGACGTCATAGCCGTATCGGGAGATCTCGGCACCGGGAAAACCACTTTTACAAAGTACATAGCGGAGGGTCTGGGCATCGATGAAAACATCGACAGCCCGACCTTCACCATAGTGAAAGAGCATCGCAGCGGAAAGCTGCCGCTCTTTCATTTTGACGTTTACAGGATCGGGAGCGCCGACGAATTCTTCGACACCGGCGGAGAGGAATATTTTTATTCCGACGGAGTTTCGGTGATAGAATGGGCGGAGAACATCGAGGATGCCCTGCCCGAAGATGCGATCAGGATATCGATAGAGTACGGCGACAGAGAGGATGAGAGGATATTTACATGTACATATTGACGCTCGAAACGACAGGTAAATTCGCCTCCGTAGCCGTTGCCGACGAAAACGGAATGACGGTCATGAGCTCGTCTCACGCGGAAATGGACCACCTCAGGCACATCACGGTGCTGACGGAAGAATGTCTTTCCGAAATGGGGATATGCAAGGGCGACATCACCCACGTCGCGGCGTCGATCGGGCCCGGGTCTTTTACGGGCATCAGGATAGGCGTGACGTTCGCGAGGACTTTTGCCCAGATCCTCGGGTTGCCGTGCATAAGCGTTCCGACGCTTGAAGGTATGATGATGCTCGACGAGGTGCGCCGTCAGGACGCACGGGATCCTTCAGCAGAAGGATATGCGGTCTGTACGATAATAAATGCCAGAAGGGGTCAGACGTACGGGGCGATCTGGAAAAAAGAAAGCGCTGCCGCGTCTTCGGATACGGTGAAGGCGGACGCTAAAAGCGGTTCGCTCGCCGGTTATGTCGAGGTCCTGCCTCAGGGTCAGCACATGATCGATGATATAATAAAAACGTGCAACGATATCGGCGGTAAAATTTTCTTTTACGGAGACGGCATCGACGCATACGGCGAAATCATTTCGGAAAAGCTGACCGCCGGGACGGCGGAGTTCGCCGGCAGCGCTCTCAGATATCAGAGTGCCGATGCCGCCGCAAAGGTCGCATTCATAAAAGCGAAGGACGGCGACACTGTCGGCTTTTCGGACCTCCTCCCTAACTACATGAGAAAGAGCGAGGCCGAGACGAAACTCGAGAACGGCACGCTGAGCGGGAAGATAGGTGTGAGAAAGTGACAGAGAGCTTCGATATATCTGTGAGAAAAGCCGCGATATCGGACCTCGCGGAAATAGCAGAGATCGAGAATGCGACATCCGCATCTCCGTGGAGCAGCGATTCGCTGAGATGCGACATAGAGGATGAGGAGAAGGCTTTTATCAGGGTCGCCGAAAACCGCACGGATGCAACGAGCGGCACCGACGCCCTGGATGCCGCGTCTGCGGGAACCGAAGCCGCTTCGCAGATCTGCGGATATCTCGACGCCTGGATCGTAGCGGGAGAAGCGACTCTGAACAACATAGCGGTAAGGAAGACCGAAAGGCGGAGCGGCATCGGCTCCGCGCTCATGTCCGACTTCGTGGACGGCATGAAGGGAAAGGGCGTTTCCGAGATCAGCCTCGAAGTGAGAAAGAGCAACGATCCCGCGATAAATCTATATAAAAAATACGGCTTCTCCGTCTGCGGAGAAAGAAAAAAATACTATCTCGACAACGGGGAAGACGCTCTCATAATGGTTCTGAAATTCCGGGAGACCGGCAACGATCAGGACATCGGCAACAATTCGGACATCGGCAACGATTAGGATATCGATAAAAATGTACAAAGGCAAGCACATCACAATGGGAATAGAATCGAGCTGTGACGAAACGGCCGTAGGCATCGTAGCCGACGGACGCGAAGTTTTGGCGAACGTGATCTCATCCCAGATAGACATACATACGAAATTCGGCGGAGTCGTCCCGGAGATCGCCTCGAGAAAACACCTCGAACGCGTGAACGAAGTTATCGAGACCGCACTCGAAGAGGCGGGGATATCGATAGACGACGTCGATCTGATTGGAGTTACTTGCGGGCCCGGGCTCGTAGGCGCTCTTCTCGTGGGTGTCGCCGCGGCGAAGGCCGTTGCATTCGCAAAGGACATGCCGCTCGTCGGAGTCAATCACATGCACGGTCACATAGCCGCAAATTACCTCGAGTTTCCGGAACTCGAGCCGCCTTTCATGGCGCTGATAGTTTCGGGCGGTCACACGAACATAGCCTTCGTAAAGGACTACAACACATGCGAAGTGATAGGTCGCACGAGGGACGATGCCGCGGGCGAAGCCTTCGACAAGGTCGCGAGGGTCATCGGCCTCGGTTATCCCGGAGGCCCGAAGATGGATGCCGCCGCGGAAAAAGGCGACAAGGACGCGATACACTTCAAGCGTGTCTTCCTCGAGGAGGGAAGCTATGACTTCAGCTTCAGTGGACTCAAAACGGCCGTCCTCAATTATCTGAATACGGAGAGGCAGGCCGGCAGGGAGATCTGCGTAGAAGATGTCGCCGCGTCTTTCAGGGAAGCCGTCGTCGAAGTCATCGTAAAAAAAGCGATGGATGCCGCGACAGAATTCGATCAGGACAGGCTCGTCCTCGCGGGAGGAGTCGCCGCAAATAAAAGGCTTCGCGAACTCCTCGAAGAACAGGGGAAAGAAAAAGGAATAAAAATATATAAACCGTCTGCGATACTCTGTACGGACAACGGGGCTATGATCGCGTGCTCCGCTTACTACAAGGGTCGCGGGCTTAAGAAGGGAGAGACGGAACTCGGGCTCGAAACGTGCCCGGCGCTCGATTTTTAGGATGCTGGTACTTTCTGCGGGCGATCTGAATAAAAGCTACGGAACGGACATCATCTTGGAGGATGTCTCGTTTTCTGTGGACGCCGGAGATAAGGTCGGGATAATCGGTCCGAACGGAGCCGGTAAAAGTACGCTTTTATCGATGCTCTCGGGGGACATCGAACCGACGTCCGGCAATTTTTTCGTGCGCTCGGGATACAGCATCGGATACCTAAAGCAGGGCGACATTTTTTCACCCGACGAAACGGTGGAAGCCGCGGCGGCGTCGGTGCACGGGAAATTTTACGCCATGGAGCGCGAGATGAAGATCCTCTCAAAGAAGCTTGAGGACAGCGACAGACCCGATTTTGAGAAGGACCTTCAGGAGTATACGGAGCTTCTCGAACGGTACAAGGACGCCGGCGGATACACGTATAAAAGCGAAATGAACGCGATCCTCGGCGCGATGGGATTCGGCGCGGCGGATGTAAGGAAGCGCGTTTCGGAACTCTCGGGCGGAGAAAGGACGAGGCTTTACCTCTCGTGCCTTCTGATGAGCAAGCCGGACATCCTGCTCCTCGACGAGCCGACGAACCACCTCGACCTCGGCATGCTCGCATGGCTCGAGCAGTACCTCGCCGCATATTCGGGGACGCTCCTCGTCGTATCGCACGACAGGTTTTTCCTCGATAAAACGGCGACGCGGATATTCGAGGTCGAAAATCATAAGGTTACGGCATACAAAGGCAACTATTCGGATTACGTCGTAAAAAGCAAGGAGCGAAAAGAAGCCGAACTTGCGTTCTTCGAAAAGACGGAGCGCGAGCGTGCGCGGCAGGAGGAAATGGTCCGACGCTTCAAGCAGCACGGTACGGAGAAGCTGAGCAAGCGTGCAAAGTCTCGCGAAAAGATGCTCGAAAAGATGGCGCCCACCGAAAGACCGATGTCGCACGGCGGCAGCATGAAGCTCTCGTTCGATAAAAACTTCAAGAGCGGCAACGATGTCCTCGCGGCCGATGGCCTGAAGAAATCTTTTGACGGCGAGACGATATTCGAAAACGTTTCGTTCGACATAAAGAGCGGCGACAAGATCTGCATAATCGGCAACAACGGCGTCGGGAAGACCACGCTCCTCAAGACGATGATAGGCGAATGCGAGCCCGACGAAGGGTATCTCAGAGTCGGCTACAACGTCGAATTCGGATACTACGACCAGAGGCAGCAGGGGCTCGACGAAAACGAGACCGTCCTCGGAGAGATGAACAACGCGTACAGGCTCGTCAACGACACCGAGATGCGCTCGATCCTCGGCCGCTTCATGTTCAGGGGAGACGACGTATATAAGACGATAAAAGACCTCTCCGGCGGCGAGAAGGCACGGCTCTCGATGCTTAAGCTGATGCTCTCGGGAGCGAACACGCTCATCCTCGACGAGCCGACGAACCACCTCGACATAGAGTCGAAAGAAGTTTTGGAAAAGGCGATATCGGAGTTCGACGGCACGTGCGTCATCGTGTCCCACGACCGTTATCTCCTTAACAGGATCCCCGATAAGATCTGGGAGCTCACGCCCGAAGGGATAACGGAATACCTCGGGAAGTTCGACTATTTTACGGAGAAAAAAAGAGAGCGCGAGACACTTTTATCCGCAGAAAAAGGCGGACCGGACGCCACAAACGAAAAGGCCGAGATCTCGATCGCTCACGACCCGGAGAAAGAAAGGCGCGACAGGAAGGAAGCCGAGGCCGAAGAGCGGCGCAGGAAGCGAAAGACGGAGGCCCTCGAAGCGAAGATAGCGGACCTCGAGGAGCGCATGGACGGGCTTGAGAAGAAGATCACGGACCCCGCAAATTCCGACGATCACGAATTCCTGCACGCCGCCGCCACGGAGATGGAGACCCTCAGAAGAGAGCTCGAAAACGCGTATTCGGAGTGGGGCGACCTCGCCGACTAATTGTTAAAAAAACTTGAAAGTCGTCTTTTCATACATTATAATGAATTAGTCATAATCTGATTGGAGGTTTTGCTATGACTTTTGAACAAATTAGAGAAATCGTAGTCGAGCAGCTCGGTGTCGATGAGGACATGGTCGAGTTGGATACAAATATAATGAAGGACCTGGAAGCGGATTCGCTTGACGCCGTTGAGATCATCCTCGGCATCGAAGAGAAGTTCGGCATCGACATACCGGACGAAGAAGCCGAAAAGTTCGAGACCGTCAGGGATCTCGTCGACTATGTGGAGTCGCACAAGTAGGAGATTTTTAGGCCGTTCCGGAAACAACGGGATCACACATTTTACGGAGTGAAAACACATGAAGGAAGTAATAAGGAACAATCAGAAAATTTCGAACGCGATAATAAGAAGACTCCCTCGCTACAGGAGATATCTGAGCGAATTAAGAAAGAAGGGCGTAAAGAAGATATCCTCGAACGAACTCAGCGAGCTGATCGGATACACGGCATCGCAGATCAGGCAGGACCTGAACACTTTCGGCGGGTTCGGACAGCAGGGATACGGTTACAGCGTCGATTACCTTTATAAAGAGATAAACAAGATCCTCGGTCTCGACAGAGAGTACAAGACGGTCGTCGTCGGCGTGGGAAATCTCGGCCAGGCGATCACCAACTACACGTACTACTACAAGATCGGATTCAACATCGTCGGACTTTTCGATATCAACCCGAGGATAGTCGGAATAGCGATCAACGGCGTTGACGTTCTCGACTATTCGAAGCTCGAGGAATACGTAAAGGAAAACGAAATAGAAATGGGCATCATCTGCGTCAACAGGGAGAACGCGCAGGATGTCGCCGACACGCTCGTCAGAGGCGGCGTAAGGGGCATATGGAACTTTGCGCCGATCGACCTCGACATACCTGAAGAGGTGGCGATAGAGAACGTCCACCTGAGCGAGAGCTTACACACGCTGTCGTTCCTGATGAACAGCAAGGAAGAGGAGTTCGAAGCAGCGCGGGCGGCTAAGGAAAACAAATAACCGACAAAAAATCCCGTAGCTCGGTTACGGGATTTTTAGTATGTTGTTTTATGCATTGACGGGCAATGTTGTATGTAAAACGCTCTTAAACTTGCTGAGGAGCTTCTACAGGACAGACATCCGCACAGTTTCCGCAGTCGATGCAGGTCTCTTCGTCGATAACGTACGGAGTACCTTCTTCGATAGCTTCTACAGGGCAACCGTCTTTGCAAGCGCCGCAACCTACGCACTCTTCACCGATTCTGTAAGCCATGTGTTTACCTCCTTCTTTAGAATTGTCTTGATTATAACATCAGTTGCAATTAAAGTAAATAAAACGACTTTTATTTGGAGACGGAATGGAGATATATTCTTTTACCGGTAAAAGCGGTACGGGAAAAAGCTATCAGGCGATAAAAATCTGCAAGCAGAACGGCATCGACGCGATAATCGATGACGGTCTTTTGATATACAAGAATGTCATCGTCGCAGGCTCTTCCGCTAAAAAATGCGAGTCGAAGGCGGCCGCGATGCGCACGACGCTTTTCAATTACGAAGATGTAAGGGAAGACGTAAAAAATGCCCTTCAGCGGATAAAACCGAAGAAGATCCTGATCCTCGGCACTTCCGACAGGATGGTCGACTGGATAACCGACGCCCTCGAGATCCCGCGCGCCTCGCACAGGATATATATCGAAGACGTCACGACGAAGGGCGAGCGAGCCATAGCCGCGAGGAGCAGGAACGGCAGGGGCGAGCACGTCATCCCGGCGCCGATGGTCCAGCTCAAAAGGGATTTCGCGGGATATTTCATAAATCCGCAGCGTCTCTTCGGAAACATAGTTATAGACGGCGGTGAAAAAACGTACGAGCGTACTGTCGTTCGCCCGGCCTACAGCTATTTCGGGCAGTTCGTCATAAGCGAAAATGTCCTGGAAGACATCATAAAAATAACGGCGGGCAAGTACCGCAGGACCCTGCGCGTCAACAATTTCTACAATAACAGGAACTCGTCCGACCTCGACATAATCGTCGTCATAACCGTCCTCAAGAAAGACGATGTTATGGCGAAGTGCGAGCGTTTCCAAAGGGACGTCCGCGACGCGATCGAGAAGATGACGGCTTTTTCGGTCGGCTTCATCAACCTTCAGATAAAAGATATCGTCTTCCGCGAGGATATAGAGAGGAAGAAAAGGGCGAAAGCCGTGATGAGGAGAGAAGTCGACAGGCGGCGCCTCATAAAAAGGGGCATAGACAGGTGGGCCGGAGAAGTAAGGAAGGCGGACAGGTGGCCGGAGAAGTAAAGAAGATAGTATTCGAAAATACGGAGAGACTTTCGCTCAGGCAGATCTTTGAGTGCGGCCAATGTTTCAGGTGGAACGAAGCGCCGTGCGAAGCGTCGCGTGAAGCGGGTCCCGAATGCTGCGCGGAAAGCGGCTCCGACCTCTTCGAAGAGCAACAAAGCGTCGAGCGCTACATCGGTGTTGCCGGAGGGTACGCCTGCCTCGCGGAGTACGACGGAAGAGATCTCTCGCTTACGGTGACGGGAGGAGACGCCGGATTTTGGTACGATTACTTCGACCTCGGCACCTCTTACGATGAGATAAAAACAGAGCTGTCCTGCCGCGACGACGCGATCTGCGCCGCGATAGAAAACGGCTACGGAATAAGGATACTGAACCAGGACTTTTGGGAGATACTTATATCTTTCATCGTCTCTCAGAACAACAACATACCGAGGATCAAAAAATGCATAGAGAACCTCTGCAGGGAGTTCGGCGAAAGCATCGGCGTGTTCGAAGGTGAGGAGAGGTTCTCGTTCCCGACACCTGAAACGCTCGCTTTGCTTTCGACCGAAGATCTCGCGGACATAAGGCTCGGCTACAGGGCGCCGTACATCATCGAAGCGGCGAAGAAGTACATCGAATGCGGGATGCCTGTCGGCGAGCCCGCTGAGAGGAGGGCAGAGCTCCTCTCGTACCTCGGCATCGGCCCCAAGGTAGCGAACTGCATAATGCTTTTCGGGCTCAGGGATTTTAGGGCGTTCCCGATAGACGTGTGGGTCAAAAAAGTCATGTGCGACATGTACGGCTTCTGCGAAAAGGATCTTAAAGGCATGCAGGTCTTCGCGGAGGAGCGGTTCGGAGAGCTCGGCGGCATAGCACAGCAGTACCTCTTCTTTTATCGACGCGGGTAAAAACTGCGTCGCAGATTATAAAAAACTGCGTCGCAGGGGGCAGAAACGGCTGGCGGAAAATTCCAAAATTTTTATCTGCGCGTATTGACAAACGGACATCCAATGTCTACAATAGGGATAGAGTTAGCACTCAGAAATAAAGAGTGCTAATAATTTTAAAAAAAGGGTGACTAATATATTTTTTTTACGGAGGTAATACGATGAATTTAGGTGTCAGACCGCTCGGAACGAGAGTAGTACTTAAGAAGATGGATGCCATCGAGAGGACCGAAGCGGGACTTATCCTTTCCGGAAACGCCAAGGAGAAGCCTCAGCAGGCGGAAGTCGTCGCGGTAGGCCCGGGAACGGAAGAGGAAAAAATGGAATTGAAAGTCGGCGATACCGTTATCTTTGCGAGATACGGCGGACACGACCTTAAATATCAAGGGCAGGAATATACGATAATGGAACAGAAGGATATTCTTGCTGTTATTGAGGACTAGGAGGAGATATAAATGGCAAAAGATCTGTGCTATGGCGAAGAGGCCAGAAAGAAAATTTTGGACGGCGTGAACAAGCTTGCGGACACCGTAAAGATCACGCTCGGACCTAAGGGAAGAAACGTTCTCATCGAGAAGCCTTACGGTTCCCCGGTGATCACGAACGACGGAGTTACGATCGCAAGAGGGATCGAGCTCGAAGATCAGGTAGAGAACATGGGAGCGCAGCTCGTCAAAGAAGTTGCTACGAAGACGAACGACATCGCCGGCGACGGAACGACGACAGCGACTATCCTCGCTCAGTCGATCATCCAGGAAGGATTCAAGAACGTTGCGGCGGGCGCGAATCCTATGATCATGAAGAGAGGTATCAACGGTGCGGTCGAAGTTGCAGTCGAGGAACTCAAGAAGAGCGCCGTTCAGGTAAAGGATAAGGAAAGCATCGCTCAGGTAGCTTCCGTTTCCGCAGGAGATGAGGAGATCGGATCTATAATCGCAGAGGCGATGGACAAAGTCGGCAAAGACGGCGTCATCACGGTAGAGGAATCGAAGTCCCTCGGAACTACCCTCGAAGTAGTAGAAGGTATGCAGTTCGACAGGGGATATCTCTCGCCGTACATGGCGGGAGCATCCGAGAAAATGGAAGCCGTACTCGACAATCCGTACATCCTTCTTACCGACAAGAAGATATCGAATATCCAGGAGATCATACCGCTTCTCGAGGACATCATGAAAGCGGGAAGGAAGCTCCTCATAATAGCGGACGACGTAGCGGGCGAAGCGCTTGCTACCCTCGTAGTAAATAAACTCAGAGGAACTATCGACGTCGTAGCGGTAAAAGCACCGGGCTTCGGTGACAGAAGAAAGGCTATGATGGAAGATATCGCGATCCTTACCGACGGAACGGTCATCAGCGAGGAACTCGGATATGAGCTCAAGGAAGCTACTCTCGACATGCTCGGAAGAGCGGGCACGGTAAAAGTCAGCAAGGACGACACCGTTATAGTAAACGGAGCCGGACACAAGGCTGCAATCGACGAGAGAGTAAACAAGATCAAAGAAGAGATCGAAAACACGACTTCCGACTTCGATAAGGAAAAACTCCAGGAGAGACTTGCGAAGCTGATCGGCGGAGTTGCCGTAATAAACGCAGGAGCTGCTACGGAGACCGAGCTCAAAGAGAAGAAGCTCAGACTTGAAGACGCCCTCAACGCTACGAGAGCTGCCGTAGAAGAAGGTATCGTTTCCGGAGGCGGAACGTCCCTCATCGCTACTCTTGATGCGGTAGGCAAATACGTAGACGCTCAGGAAGGCGATATGAAGACGGGCGCCAAGATCGTTAAGAGGGCTCTCGAGGAACCTGTAAGGCAGATCGCCGAAAACGCGGGATTCGAGGGAAGTGTAGTCGTTGCTCAGGTAAAAGAAGCGAAGACCGGAACGGGATTCGATGCTTCGACCGAGAAATACGTCGACATGATAGCGTCCGGTATCGTCGATCCTGTAAAAGTAACGAGGACGGCTCTCCAGAACGCGGCGAGCGTTGCGGGACTCCTTCTCACGACCGAAGTCGGTATCACCGATATCAATAAAGACGAACCTGCACCTGCAATGCCTGCAGGCGGAATGGGAGGCATGATGTAAGACGCGGGAACGCGCATGACATCGAGCCGTTAAATAAAAGTTTTCAGAAAAAGCAAGGGCTGCTGCACCGAAGAACGATGCGGAAGCCCGTTTTATTTACACATGTAAATCACAATCATATGGTTGATATTATCAACCATATGATTTATAATACAGATATCGGGAGGGTTGATATGACGACTTCGGAACAGATACGTGTGTTGTGCATAAGAACGGGGGTCAGCTTGGCAGAACTTGCAAGGCGCATAGGACAGACCCCGCAAAATTTTAATGCTAAGTTAAAAAGAAATACGGTTACGCAAGAAGAACTTGAGTTGATTGCAAAAATCCTCGGAGTTACATATGAACAGTATTTTTTATTAGCTAACGGGGAAAAAATAAAGTAATAAGGGGATCAATTATGACCGAACATAGAATTATATTTGGTGATAGTCGCTCGCTCAATCAGATCAAAGATAAATCCGTGCAATTGATTGTAACGTCGCCGCCGTATTGGCAGTTGAAAGATTATGGAACCGACGATCAGATTGGGTTTAATGACAGCTATGAAGCGTATATAAATAATCTAAATCTCGTCTGGCAGGAGTGCGACCGTGTTTTATCGGACGGGTGCAGACTTTGCATTAACATCGGAGATCAATTTGCACGTTCTGTCTATTACGGAAGATATAAGGTGATTCCAATAAGAACCGAAATCATTCGCTTTTGCGAATCGTTGGGGATGGATTATATGGGGGCGGTTATTTGGCAGAAGACCACCACCACACACACTTCCGGCGGAGGTGCGGTTATGGGAAGCTTCCCGTATCCAAGAAACGGAATCCTGAAAATAGATTATGAGTTTATTCTGTTGTTTAAGAAACCGGGAAATGCACCGAAGCCAACAAGGGAGCAGAAAGAGCAATCCGTAATGACCCAGGAGGAATGGAAAAAATATTTTTCTTCTCATTGGAATTTCGGCGGCGTAAAACAAAAAGGGCACATCGCCATGTTCCCGGAAGAATTATCGAAACGTCTGATAAAAATGTTTTCATTCGTAGGAGAAACGGTTTTCGATCCGTTCGCTGGTAGCGGCACGACTTCTCTCGCCGCAAAGAATTTGGGGCGCAATTCTATAGGGTATGAAATCAACAAAGAATTTGCTCCGATAATCAAAGATAAACTTTGCAGCGATCAGCTCACATTCTTAAATGACTGCAATGTTGTTTTCAGTGAAGATCGTGCCGGTGTGGTTCCTTCGATTGAAGGGTTGCCGTACATTTTTCGGGATCCGCACAGGATGGACAAAAAAATTGATGTAAAAAAACTTCAGTTCGGGTCTAAAATTGACTCTTCCAGTGCTAAAAATGACGATTTGTTCAGTGTCAGACGCGTCATTTCTCCGGACAGAATAGAACTTTCCAACGGACTGACTGTTAGGCTAATAGGAGTAAAAGTCGATCCTAAGCATCGGAATGAAGCAATCTCTTTTCTCGAAGGGAAATTTCAGAAACATCGTGTATTTTTGAAATACGATACGGAAAAATACGATCGTGATAACGTCCTTCAGTGCTATGTGTATTTAGACAACAGGACTTTTATCAACAATCATTTGATAAGAACCGGATTTGTAAGCGTCGATAACGACAGTGACTATACATATCGGAAGAAATTTAATGCTTCCGCCCCTTCAAAAAGTCAGGACTCTGCGTAAAGCGCAGAGTCCTATTTTTAGGATCTTCACGGATTTTTTTGGGATTGGTTTCGATTCGCAGGAAGCGATAGGTACTTGATCAAAGTGAAAAAATACTCTTCATTCCTGCAACCGTAGCCAATCCTCTTTACTACTTTTATCTTGTTGCTGTAGCCTTCAAGCCTGCCTGTCGTTATGCTATGTTTCGCATGTGCGACTAAACC
>CAMYCF010000003.1 GCA_947254375.1 uncultured Mobilibacterium sp.
GTACATTAAAACACGTTGAAAGACTGAGGCTGCGGGACTCGCGGCTTTTATCGAAGAAGAGACCTGAGGAGGGTGAATTGGCCGATTCGACTAAGCCCGCCAAGACTGAAGTGCAGCTCGGCGACATAGGGTATGAAAGCCTGCTGTTCGATTTTTACGGAGGCTTGCTTCCGGAGCAGCAGAGAGAAATAATGTCGGCCTATCACGAGGACGATCTTTCGCTCGCGGAGATCGCCGAGGAAAAGGGCATGAGCCGCCAGGGCGTTCACCACGCTCTTAAGAAGGCGGAGGCGAAGATCGCGGAGTATGAGGAGAACCTCGGACTCGTTGAGAAACATATAAGGAACATCAAGTTGCTTTCGGAGGCGGAGGCGCTCATGAGAGAGATGGAGGCCGCGCCGGGCAATGAAAGGTATAAAGAACAGATCTCGGTCTTGATGAAGAAGATCAGGGAAGTGGCGGAGTGACATGGCATTCGAGGGAATAGCGGAAAAACTTCAAAATTCGTTCAAGGGATTGCGCGGCAAAGGCGTGATCACGGAGAAGGACGTCGATGCGGCGATGCGCGAGGTGAAGCTGGCGCTGCTCGAGGCTGACGTCAACTTCAAGGTGGTCAAGCAGTTCGTGGCGCGCGTCAAGGAGAAGGCTATAGGCGAGAACGTCATGAACAGCCTGACACCGGGCCAGCAGGTCCTCAAGATCCTCAAGGATGAGCTCGTGGACCTCATGGGCGGGACCGCGACGAAGCTGACTTTTTCCCCGAGCGGATTTACGGTCTACATGATGGTGGGTCTTCAGGGAACGGGTAAAACGACGACGTGCGGAAAGCTCGCGAACTACCTGAAGCAGACGGGCAAGAAGCCGATGCTCTGCGCGTGCGACGTGTACAGGCCGGCGGCTGTCGATCAGCTCGAAGTCGTCGGAAAAGCTGTGAACACTCCCGTTTACACGAACAGGTCGACATCGGACCCGGTGAAGATAGCAAAGGAAGCGGTCAAAGAAGCCGAAAAGCGCGGTCTCAACGTTCTGATCGTCGATACGGCCGGACGGCTCCAGATAGATGAAGCGCTGATGGATGAGCTCGCGGAGCTCAAGAAGGGCATAAGGCCTCACGAGATACTGCTCGTCGTTGATGCTCTCACCGGTCAGGACGCGGTCAACGTCGCAGAAGGTTTCAACGAAAAGCTCGGCATAGACGGCATCATCATGACGAAGATGGACGGCGATTCAAGGGGCGGCGCGGCGCTTTCGACGAAGGCGGTAACGAACAAGCCGATCAAATTCATGGGTGTCGGCGAGAAGTACGACGCGCTTGAACCTTTTTACCCGGAAAGGATCGCATCGAGGATCCTCGGAATGGGAGACCTCGCAAGTCTCATCGAGCAGGCGGAGAGCGCATACAGCGAAGAAGAAGCAAAACAGCTCGAAGAGAAGTGGAGAAAGAACAAATTCGACCTCGACGATTTTCTCGACCAGCTGGGGCAGATACAGAAAATGGGCGGCGTCTCAAAGATAATCGATATGGTGCCGGGGATAAGCCAGGCGGACAAGAACAACATCGATTACGAGAAGAGCGCGAAGGAATTCGCCAAAATGGAGGCGCTCATACTGTCGATGACGAAGGAAGAAAGAAAGGACCCGAGCATACTGAACGCGAGCCGAAGGAAAAGGATCGCGGCGGGAAGCGGACAGTCGGTCACAGCGGTCAACGCCCTCATCAAGCGTTACGACGACATGAAGAAGATGATGAAAAAGTTCAACAACCCGAAAGCACTTAAGAGAAATAAGATGTTTAGAGGTTTGATATAATTTTTTTAAGGGAGACATTTTTAAGGAGGAAATAATGGTTAAAATCAGATTGAAGAGAATGGGAGCTCACAAAAAGCCTTTTTACAGAGTGGTCGTAGCCGATTCCCGCACGCCGAGGAACGGAAGATTCATCGAGGAGATCGGATATTACGATCCGCTCAAGGATCCTGCAGAGATCAAGATCGATAACGAGAAAGCGGAGAAGTGGCTCAGCGTCGGAGCTCAGCCTACGGACACGGTAAGGGCTCTTTTGAAGAAATCCGGCTGCATCAAATAAGCTGCCACGGGAAGGACGACATAATGGTTGAATTGGTGGAAAATATCGCGAAGGCACTGGTTTCGAAGCCCGATGAGGTCATCGTAACGCAGGAAGGGACGCCCGACGATATTGTGATCAAGCTCAAGGTCTCCGAAGACGATATGGGCAAGGTCATAGGCAAACAGGGGCGCGTTGCCAAAGCGATCAGGACCGTCGTTAAATCTGTGGCGGTCAGGAATAAAGTAAAAGTAAATGTTGAGATAGTTGAAGACTGATTTTTATAGGCATGGGAGCGTTTTGCCCTCATGCCTGTTGAACATCTGTCGCCGTTGCCGGAGGTTTTATGGACGGTAAAAAACAAATATCCCGGGATGCTCTCGTCGAGCTCGGCAGGGTAGGCGCGGCGTCCGGAATAAAAGGCGAGGTAAAAATTGACCTCTATTCCTGGGACACCCGCAATTTTAAAAAGGGGTCGACAGTCCTCGTAAAAAAAGCGGGCGAATATATCCCTCTCGAGATCGAAAACGTGAGGATGCAGAAGGGGAGACCGATCGCAAAGTTCGCCGGAGTAAGCGACAGGAACGCCGCCGAATCGCTGACGGGCGCCGCGATCTTTATGGAAGAGGACCTTCTGGAGGAGCTTTCGGAGGGCGAATTTTACGTGAAAGACCTGGTCGGGCTGGCGGTTTTTGACCGCACCTCGGGCAAGGAGATCGGAAAAGTCGCGGAGATAATATCGAATCCGGCCCAGAGCATTTACCGGATCGAGGCGGCAGACGGGAAGGAAGTCCTCGTGCCGGCCGTCGATGAGTTCATCAAGAACGTAGATATAGATGCGGGACGCGTTGAGGTCGAGCTCATACCGGGGTTCATGGACTGAGAGGGGATCCGCATGCGGAAGCCGCTGCCGTATTTTACCGCAGCGCCGAGGTAAGAAGATGAAGATAAATATTTTGACGCTTTTCCCGGAGATGTTTTCTCCCCTGCACGAGAGCATGATCGGCAGAGCGATAGACAACGGGATCATCGAAATAAAAACGATAGATATAAGGGAGTATACGGAGGATAAGCGGCGCAAGGTGGACGATACTCCTTTCGGCGGCGGGGCCGGCATGGTGATGCAGGTCCAGCCGATCATCGATGCCTTCAGGCAGAACGATATCAAGGGCCGTACGATCTACATGTCCCCACGGGGCAGACTTCTGACGGGCGAGCTCGCCGAGGAACTTTCGCGCGAAGACGAGATATCGATACTCTGCGGCCATTACGAAGGCGTGGACCAGCGCGCACTCGATGCGATCGGCGCCGAGGAGGTATCGATCGGTGACTATGTGCTCACGGGCGGCGAACTCCCGGCGATGGTCATGATAGATGCCCTGGCGCGCTTCATAGACGGAGTGCTCGGCGGTGAAACTTCAATGGACGAGGAGTCGATATATTCCGGGCTCCTCGAATACCCGCAGTACAGCAAGCCGCGCGAAACGGAGCAGGGGGTCGTTCCGGAGATTTTACTGAGCGGGAACCACAAAGAGATAGCCCTGTGGCGGTGGAAGGAGTCGCTTCGCCTTACCGCCGAGAGAAGGCCGGATCTTTTAGAGAAATACATGGAGGAGCGCCTTTCGGAAGATGCGCCGAAGCTCAGCAAGGGCGAGGTGAAGGTCCTCGAAGAGCTTGGGCTTTTACCGGAGGGATACGACAGGAACCGCAGAGGGAAGCGGTAGGGAAGCGCCGGCCGCGGCGGTTGTTGACCGTGCTGTTTTCGTGTAAAATCAATGGTCGGGAGAGGCTATGAAGAAAAAGAAAATGAAAAAAGGAATGTGGCTGACGCTCTACATAGTTCTGTTCGTTTTTTGCGTGCTGGCTATATACGTAGTTCCGTCGATCGCACATCTTTTTGAAAGCACATACATAGCGGAGAGCGGTAACGTAAAAACGGCTTACGACGAGGAAGCCTACATTTTGCGTGACGAATACGTTTTCGTGAGCGACCGCGACGGCAAGGTCAAGCGCCTCGATAAGGAAGGGCAGCTGATAAAAGGAAATTCGAAGGTGGTCGAGATCGCCGATCAGAAGGCCGACAGCAAAAGCGACAGATATGCGGAGATATTGAAGAACCTCGGGAACGCGAAGAAGCCTGCAGGCTCGGGATTTTCCGATATCTCCGGATATGTCAGCTACTACATAGACGGATATGAGGCCAAGCTCAACCCGTCGGAAATGTATAAGCTGTCAAAGAAGAAGATCGAAGACATGAACATCTCGTCCGGTCGCGACACGGTCACGGGCCAGTGCTCGAAAGGCGAGCCGGTATTCAAGATCGCATCGAATTCTTCTTGGTATATCATCATTTTTACCGACAAAGATCGGGCCGCGAGTTACGTGAAGGACGACGACGTCTCGTTCAGGCTGGGCCGCCGTTCCGCCCCGGTAGACGGCTATGTCTATTCCGTCGTTAAAACGAAAGACGGCGCAAAAGTCATCATATGTTCCGACATGGGCCTCAGCGACCACCTCAAGGAGCGCAAGGTAAAAGTGAACATAACGACGGCCGATGCCGACGGGATAATCATAAAAAACAAGAGCATCGTAAAGAAAAACGGCTTCCCGGGAGTCATCGTAAAAGACAAGCTCGGCAACTACAAGTTCAAGCCGATCGCGATAAAAGCCCGGAACGACAAGGTGTCCGCGGTCTGCCAGGACCTTTTCATGGACGAAAAAGGCGAATTCGTAAAGACGATCGCCATATATGACGAGGTCGTAAAAAATCCGACGAAGGGCGATATAAAAAAGGCGGTCGACATCAACGCGACCGACAGTAAAAAGGATAAAAAGACGGCGGAAAGCAAGGCCTCCCCGTCTTCCCAAAATACGAAGAAGTCGGAAAAGAAGGGCGGAAAGAAATGATGTCCGAAATACGGGAGAGATACTGCGAAGTAAAAAAACGCGTCGATGAAGCGGCAGAAAGGTCGGGCAGAAAGCCCGGCGACGTGACGCTCCTCGTGGTCACCAAAAGGCACGGCGTCGATGAGATAAATGAGGTCATAGATGCCGGAGCGACCGATATCGGTGAAAACAAGGTGCAGGAGCTCCTCGAGAAATACGACAGCGTCAAGCCGGTAAGGTGGCACCTCATCGGTCACCTCCAGCGCAACAAGGTGAAGAGCGTAGTAGACAAGGTCGTTATGATCCACTCCGTGGACTCGTTTCGCCTGGCGGAGGAGATAGATAAACGCTGCGCAGCTGCCGGCATAACTATGGACGTACTCATAGAGATAAACCTCGTCATGGAGGAGTCGAAGACGGGCCTCCCGAAGGAAGATCTGCGGGAACTGCTGACTCTCATATCCGAGAACTGCTCCAATGTCCGGGTAAAAGGTCTAATGTGCATACCTCCTTACGGTCTGCCGGCGGATGAGACGAGGCGGTATTTCCGTGAGCTCAAAAAACTTCAGTGCGGCATCGCCGAATGGGGCTTCCCGAAGGATATCATTGACCCCGAAATACTGTCTATGGGGATGTCCGGAGATTACGAAGCTGCCATAGAGGAGGGTTCCGATATAGTGCGCGTCGGGACCGCGATAATGGGCGAAAGAAGATATTGAAAATTTTGTGAATTCCTTTTATTTGCAATGAAATTTGATATATAATATACTTATTCAAATGTATTCTATATACGGAGGTGCAAGATGGGTTTTGTTAACGCCGTCAAAGATATGATCGGCATTGCCGATGACGATGATGAACTGGAAATCACTCAGAAAGAAATAGAAAGAGAAAAGAAAAGGATCAGCGATCAGGAAGAGCCGATGAGCAGGGTATCGCCTATAACGCCTACCCCTAAAGTCACTCCGCCTGCAGATCACAACTACGGATTTGAGAAGATCGAACCGGTATTTTCGCGCGCACCTCAGTCGAGAGAGCGTTCGATAAACAGTTCGCAGCCTTTTAACATGGTTGTCATCGAGCCGAAGAGCTATGAAGAGTGCACGAAACTCATAGACAACCTCAAGGCGAGAAAACCGATAGTGGTCAATCTCGGTACGGTAGAGCCTGAACAGGGCAGAAAAATGTTTGATTTTCTCGGGGGAGCAACGTATGCTCTTAACGGGAATATGCTGAGGATCGCACCGAATATCTTTATCTTCGCCCCTGAGAATGTAAATATAGCCGCGAAGGTCAACAGGGAGACCATGGCGGATGTCGCACGCGAGAACGGCAGCTCGAGCCCTTGGGACAAGTAGATGGAATCAGTTCTTGTAAGAGCGATAGACTGGTTTGCGGACATACTTATTTGGCTGTTGTTCGCAAGGGCCATACTGAGTTGGTTCGTCAGGAACAATGACTCCGTAGTAACAAGGCTGTATTATTTGACCGAATCGCTTACCGAACCGTTTGTGGCGCCCATACGCAGGGCGATGGGGAAATTGAACACGGGCGGTATAGACTGGTCGGTCCTGATAGCGTTTTTTGCGATCAGATTCGTCGCAACGTTGCTGATGATGCTGGTACGTAGTATATTTTAGAAGTTTTACTGGATCGCGATTCCATGCGATCGGGAAAGGAAAGGTAACGCACTTATGATTATGCCTATTGATATCGACAAGAAGTCTTTCAGCCGTGACAAGAGGGGATATAATTCGAGAGAGGTAGACGAATTTCTCGACCTCATCATCGTCGATTACGAGAAGGTACTGAACGACAACAGAGCTATGGCTCAGAGGATCAAGTTCCTTGAGAAGCAGCTCGATAATGCTCAGAAGTCGGACGGAGCTATGCTTGAGACGCTTGAGACCGCGAAGAGGCTGATGGCGGACATCTCCGCGAGCGCGGAAAGAAGAGCTGAGCTCATTATGAGAGATGCGGAGCTCGAGTCGGAGAACCTCATCCTCGAAGCTAAGGCGACTGTAAAGAAGATGAACGAGGAACACCTTGTCCTCAAGGGCAAAGTCGAGAGACTCAGAGCAAACTACAGACAGATGCTCGAATCTGAGATGAAGAAGCTCGACGGCGATGAATATGCCCTTCTCCCTGAAATGGACAGAAGCGACATCCCTGATATCGAAAGAGAACTTGCGAGCCAGGAGAAAGTCGAAGAGCAGAAGGTCATAAGCCAGGATACTCTTGTTACCCACCCGAGCGCAGATCGCGCGAAATCCGCTCCTGTTGAAGAGAAGCTGGAAGTAAAAGAAGAGGCGATGAAGGCGGAGACGCTGAGCGTGCCGGGAAACGAGCCTGTAACGGACAAGACGAAGGCAACGCTGTCCGACCTTTCGGACAGCCTTAAGCAGATGGCCGGCGAGCATAACAAGATAGACGACACAATAATACTTAAATAGCAATGCCTGCAATTTTTGCGATTATTGTTATAGTCCTCGACCAAATCACCAAGTATGCGGTCAGGAGAAATTTTACGATCGGAGAGTCGCTTCCGGTGATCAAAGGCGTATTTCGTATAACGTACGTCCGAAACACGGGAGCGGCTTTTAGCATGTTTGAAGGGCAGAAGCTCCTCACGGTGGCGATACCTATCGTACTCGTCGCGACGTGCGCCTACGCGGCATACTACTTTTGGAAGAGAAGATCCGGCAGGGCGGACAGGCTTTACGCTTTCGCCTTCGCGTCGATATCTTCAGGAGGCGCGGGCAACCTTATAGACAGGATCGGGGCGGGATATGTGACCGATATGTTCGACTTTCAGGTCTTCCCGGTATTCAATGTTGCGGATATAGCCGTGACGTGCGGCTGCGTCCTTCTCGCGATCTGCGTGATTTTTATCGACAGACCGGACGGGAAGGTGCGGGCTAAGCAAAGGTGACTTTTATGGCGGACAGGGATATTTCCGGCTGCGACAATTACGGCAGCGAAATTTGCGACAGCGATATAAGGGCGGAGAGGGTCGTTGCAGAGGCGGCGGACGAAGGAGAGAGGCTCGATTCTTTTCTCGCTTCGAAGATAGACGGCCTTTCGAGGAGCCGTGCGCAAAAATTGATCGAAGAGGGGCTCGTCGATGTGTGCGGTGAGCCGTGCGGATCGAAGAAGTATAAGGTGTGTTCGGGAGACGAGATAGAGGCGGAGATCCCGGCCGAAAAGGAGCTCGAAGCCGTGCCGGAGGACATACCGCTCGATATAGTGTACGAAGATGACGCCGTGCTCGTCGTGAATAAGCCGCGCGGCATGGCGGTACACCCGGCTATAGGAAACGAAAGAGGGACCCTTGCAAACGCTCTTCTCTATCATTGCGGAGGGAAACTTTCGCACGTGAACGGAAGGGTGAGGCCCGGGACCGTCCACAGGATAGACAAGGACACGAGCGGCCTTCTCATGGTCGCAAAAACGGATGAGGCGCACGAGAGCCTTGCGGAGCAGCTGAAAGAGCACACGATAAAACGCGAGTACAGAGCGGTCGTGATCGGAAACATCAAAGAGGACGAGCTCACGATCGATGTGCCGATCGGCAGGAACGAAAAGGACCGTCTCAAACGCGCGGCCGGCGGCATCGGCGCGAAACGGGCGGTGACGCACATAAAAGTCATCGAGAGACTCGGCGGATACACCGTCATCGAAGCGGCGCTCGAGACGGGGCGGACCCACCAGATAAGGGTGCATATGGCTTACATAAAACACCCCGTGGTCGGAGATCCGCTGTACGGTCCGAAGAAGCAGCCGATAAAAACGGACGGTCAGGTGCTCCATGCAAAGACGCTCGGCTTCATACACCCGACGACCGGCGAATACATGGAGTTCGACAGCGATCTTCCGGAATACTTCGAAGAGGTTATCGGCAAGTTAAGAAAGAGAAAACTGTAGATATAAAAAATGCCGTTTTGCGCTTTTGTAAAAGTACAGAACGGCGTTTTCTTTTGCTTTGTATGTACACACTGGGCTTTGTCTGCCTAAATACACTGACTTTGGCCGCCTTAACTTTCGGCGCCTTTCGGGAGCCCCGGCTTTACATATATCGTCGTGTTGTGGGTGAATATCACCATGCCCGGCTTTGCGCCGTTCGGCTTTTTTACGTGGCGGACGGGAACGAAGTCGACCGGTACGTTTTCGGATTTCGATGCCTTGCTGTGGTAAGCCGCGATCGATGCGGCCTCATACAATATGTTTTCCGGGACATCGGCAGCCGACCGCCATTCGCCGGTCAGCAGGATGACATGCGAACCCGGGATATCCTTCGTGTGAAACCAGATATCTGTCTTGGAGGCGCGCTTCATGGTGATGAAATCGTTTTCCTTATTGTTTCGCCCGACGAGGACGGTGCTCCCGTCCGACAGGGTGTAGGTGAGGTAGCTCGGCTTCTGCTTCTTCGATTTTCTCGAAACGGTCTTCGACCTCATGTAGCCGCCTTCGGAAAGTTCTTCGGCTATCCTTTCGAGCTCGGTCTCGCTACGGGCGGCTTCGAGGCTGTGCATTACGGAATCGAGATATTTTACGTCGTCCCTCGTTTCCTCGAGCTGGATCTTCTTCTCTTTTATCGCCGTCTTCGCCTTCGCGTACTTCTTGAAATAGCGCTGGGCGTTTTTAGCCGCCGAAAGCTTTTTATCGAGAGCGATCTCGACCGGCTTGCCGTCGTAATAGCTCGTGAGGGTGACGGAACTTTCGCCCGGTTTTATCAAATGTATATTCGCGGTGAGAAGCTCGCCGTAAAGGCGGTACTTATCCGAATTCTCGGCACGCAGGAGGTCCTCCGAAAGGCGCTGGATCTTGAGACGCGCCTTGTCCGACGCGGCACGAGTTATTTTTATGAGCGGAGCTGCTTTCTGCCGCAGGTGGTTAGAGGCCTCTCTGTGGGAGAAGAAATACTCGGCGCACTCGCTCGGGCTGTCGAATGTGAGCCTCTCGAGGGCGGTATATTCCGAAAGGTCCGTAACGTGGAACTCACGAAGTTCCCCTTCGTCCGAATACACGGACGGAGTTATGATGCCGGCTTCGACGTTCCTGACGATCTTTTCGAGCGCTGCTGCGGGATCGGGAGAGGCGGCAAGTTCTCTCGCTATCGCGGGCGATATGCCCCCGATGGTCGCGAGGAGCATCTTCGGATCGCGCCTGAGAGCGTCACCGCTTTTGACATCCCTGAACGGGATCTTGTCCTGCGCCGGCGGATATTTATACTGCGCCCCGGGCAGTAGCTGGCGGTAGCGGTTCATGTCTATCGAGATCCGTTTGATGCTGTCGATGATCTTCCCGTTATCCGTATTCACGAGGACGATGTTGCTGTGCTTCCCCATTATTTCAACGATCAGCCGCTTAGAGACCGTAAAACCGAGCTCGCTCTGCGCCTCGATGTCGATCTCCACGATCCTGTCCGATCCGCGCTGGCGCACTTCCGTGATGCGTCCCGTCTGTATGTGCTTTCGCATAAGCATGCAAAAAGCCGGAGCGTCCGCCGGATTTTCGTACTTCGCTTCGGTAAAACAGATGCGCGCCGCGGCGCTTCCGCACGAAATAAAAAGCCTGCGGTTCTCCTCAGGAGTGTGTATATGTATGAGCAGCGCGTCGGGGCCGGGCTGGTAGACCTTTTCGATCTTTCCGCCCGCGATCTTATCGTTGAGCTCCCGCGCGACCGCGTATGTAAAAATCCCGTCGAATGCCATGATTCCTCCGCTTTGAAATATCTGAGAAACATTATACCACCTCGCGCCCGTATTGCGGCGCTTTACATTTTTTTATTTAAGTGGTAAAATTCGTGTAGCCCCCCGATCAGGGGGCGATTTTTTTGATATTTATCTTTTACCGGGGAAAGGACGTTTTATGATAAAAAGCATGACCGGCTTCGGCCGCGGAGAGTACGCCGATGATAAAAGGACGATCACGGTCGAGATCAGGGCGGTAAATCACAGGTATTGCGACGTTTTTATAAAAGCACCGAAGAAGTATTCTTTTGCGGAAGAGAAGATGAAAACCGTCGTGAAGGGGGCGCTTCACCGCGGTAAAATAGAGGTATCCCTGTATGTGGACAATTTCGGCGAGAGCGATTCGGAGATAAGGTTCGACGAAGATCTGGCGAAGAGGTACTATGAAGTGCTGCAGAAGCTCAGGAGCGACTTCGTTCTTGACGGCGATGACGGCATATCGCTCGAACTTCTGGCCTCGATGCCCGATGTCATAAAAGCGGTGCCGGCGGAGCAGGACGAAGAGGAGATGCTCGCCCGCATCGGAGAGGCCTGCGAAAAAGCCGTGAAAGATCTCTGCGACATGCGTGGGCGCGAGGGCGAAAGGCTGGCGGAGGATATTTTGAAGCGGGTCGATATCATCGAAGGGATAAGGGCTAAGATAATCGAACGCGCGCCTCAGATCTCAAAGGAATACATGGAAAAAGTCCGCTCGAGGATAGACGAACTCCTCGAGGGCAAGGTCGAGATCGATGAGGACAGGATCCTTCTCGAAGCGGCTATTTTTGCGGATAAAGCGAACATAACGGAAGAGCTCGTAAGGCTGGACAGCCACCTCAGGCAGATGAGATCGTTCATCGCAGAGGGGGATGACAGCATCGGAAAGAAGATGGATTTCCTCGTCCAGGAGATGAACAGGGAAGCGAACACGATCGGCTCGAAGTCGAACGATACCGAAATAACGAAGCTTATGCTCGATATGAAAGCCGAGATCGAGAAGATCAGGGAGCAGGTGCAGAATATTTCGTAAAAGCCGGCGGATCGGAAGCCGCTCGGTGTTTCGCGGCGTAATCGGCGGCTCGCCTCTTGGAGACCGCCCGACCTCGAGAGACCGCCGGCAGGCGGTGGATCTCACTGGTTAATAAATCCCCTTTGTGCGTGTAGGGTATTGACATCCGTTTATCGGATAAGTATACTGGTAACGTCAGTTAGAGCAAGCTAACTACGAAAGCAGGACACGCGGCAAAGGGGCTTTTTTTATGTCCGACAAAATAGTGCGCTATTGCTCTCCGACCCTGGCGGGACTTAAGACCGGAAATATCTTTTCCGAGAGCTGCACATCGGAGAGCGAGATAAGGGAAAAAATAGCCGTACTCAACTCGAAGTTGGGCTGTAAAGGACTGCGCTTCGCGCTCCTTCGCTTTTGCGAGAACCGTGCGCTCATTTACGTGTACAGACCTTGCTATCTCGAGAGGGATCTCAGCGATCCCGAAGCGGCGGCACTTTTAGCCGAAGCCGGATACAGGGGCGGGACATGTGAAGAGCTGATCGGCGAGCTGATCGAGCGACTCGCGAACGGCAGGGAATTCCCGCACGAGATCGGACTTTTTATCGGCTACCCACCCGAAGACATACGCGGTTTTATCGAAAACAAGGCGATGAACTTCAAATGCGCGGGATGCTGGAAGGTTTACGGCGACGTGGACGCGGCCCGCAGGTGTTTTGCGAAGTACGATAAATGTACGGCAGTGTATTGCAGATGTTGGAACGAAGGGAAGACGATCGAGCAATTGGCCGTATGTAAATAATTTTTTTCTTAAGAAAAGGAGATACGATATGGCAAAAATCGCAGTAGTTTACTGGAGCGGTACCGGAAACACGGAAGCTATGGCAAACGCCGTTGCTGACGGAGCAAAGGGAGCAGGCGCTGAAGCTGAGCTCATCACGGCAGCGGATTTCGATTCTTCGAAGGTAGCGGCTTACGATGCAGTTGCACTCGGATGCCCTGCAATGGGAGCTGAAGTTCTCGAAGAGGAAGAATTCCAGCCTATGTTCGACGATATCAAAGGAAACCTCGCAGGCAAGAAGGTAGCTCTGTTCGGTTCTTACGGATGGGGAGACGGCGAGTGGCTCAGGACTTGGGAAGAAGATTGTTCCGCAAGCGGAGTAAGCCTCGCGGCTGAAAGCGTTTCCTGCCAGGAAGCGCCTGATGACGACGCGATCGCAGCGTGCAATCAGCTCGGAGCGGCTCTCGCATAATCGGAGCGGCTCTCGCGAAATAAGGTCAAAAAATTTAATATAAAAATGAAGAGATATGGGGCGCCGACCGATGAGGTCGGCGCTCTTTTTCTTTGCTTGATAAAATGCGGATATCTGTGATATAATACTTGCTCACAGGAGAAAGAAACGTATGAAAAGCACTTATGCGAACGAAGGCAAATTATTCGTGATCTCGGGACCTTCCGCCGCGGGCAAAGGTACGATCTGCAAAGAGCTCGTTAAGCACTGCGACGTCGATGTATCGATATCGATGACGACGCGATCCCCTAGGACCAGCGAAGAGGAAGGCAGAGAATACTTCTTCAAGACCGAGGACGAATTCAGGAAGCAGATAGACGAAGGCAACCTGCTCGAGTACGCCACGGTCTACGGAAACATGTACGGAACGCCGAAGGACATGGTCCTTAAGAAGCTGGCGACCAACAGGAACGTGATCCTGGAGATAGACATACAGGGCGGCCTGCAGGTGCGGAAATCTTTTCCGAACAGCATTCTGATTTTTGTACTGCCGCCGTCACTCGAGGAACTGAGGAGCAGGATCGTCGGAAGGAACACGGAAGACGAAACTCAGATCGAGAACAGGATAAATAAGGCGCGCAGCGAGATCGCTCTGATAGGTGAATACGATTATTACGTTGTAAATGACGACCTCGAAGAGGCGGTCAGAGGGATCAAAGGGATAATAGATGCAGAGGCGCACAGGGTGCCGGGCGACATCGATCCCATCTTGAAGAGATACGGGGAGGAGAACTGATCCATGTTATATCCAACGACAAGTGAACTCAACAGCAAGACGAACAGCCGCTATTCATTGGTAATGCTGGCGGCGAAGAGGGCGAGAGACATCATAGACGGAAAGCCTATCTTTGTGGACAGCGTAAAAGGCGAGCCGAGCGACTACGCCGATGTCGTCATCAAGAGCGGCGACGAGATAAAAGAAGGAAAGCTACCGGCGAGCAGGGCGGTCACGATAGCGGTCGAGGAGATATCGAGGGATATCATAAATTATAAAAACGAAGAAGTTGCCGAAGATGCAGACGCGTGTTCGGACGAAAACGGCGAAGGAACTGAGGCTGCGGAAGACGCTGCAGGGGACATAGCGGAAGATGCTGCCGAGACCGAAGGGCAGGACGCCGTAGAGGAATAAAAAGAAATTTTATAGGTTTAGTTTAATGGAAGTCGAAAGATTTCCATTTTTTTGAAGTCGAACGGATATTTTTTGAAGGCGGGCGGACATTGATAATTTTACTTTCGAAAAAAGCGCCGAATAAGCAGGTCGACTACCTGACGGAGTGGCTGCGCGATAAAAACTGCACCGTGCAGCGCTATGCGGCGGACGAGGGCGAGATGCTTTTCATAGGCGGAAAGACCGGGGAGCTCGACAGGGAGTTCCTCGCTTCTTTGGATTTTATCGACGGGATAAAAGACAGCGAGGGCGACTGCAAAGCCGCGGGGAGGACTTTTACCGATGAGGACACCGTTGTCGAAGTCGCGGGGGTAAAAATCGGCGGTGGCTTTTTTGCCGTGATCGCGGGACCGTGCTCGGTCGAATCCGAAGCTCAGATAATCGAAACGGCGAAGGCCGTAAAAGAGGCGGGCGCGGACATCCTCCGCGGAGGCGCGTTCAAGCCGAGGACGTCGCCGTACGAATTTCGCGGACTCGAAGCGGACGGTCTTAAGTTGCTCGAAAAGGCGAAGGCCGAAACGGGGCTTCCGATAATCTCGGAGATTTTAGATATAAGGGATCTGGAGCTCTTTGAAAACGTCGACATGATACAGGTCGGCGCGAGAAACATGCAGAATTTCGGGATGCTGAGGACGCTTTCCGAATGCGATAAACCGGTGCTTCTGAAGCGGGGACCGTCGGCGACGTACAGGGAATGGCTGACCGCAGCCGAGTATCTGATGGCGGGCGGGAAGCGCGACATCGTGCTGTGCGAACGCGGGATCAGGACTTTTGAAGATTACACGAGGAACACGCTCGATATTGCGGCGGTGCCCGCGCTGAAAGAACTGACGCACCTTACGGTGATCGTTGATCCGAGCCACGGAACGGGACGGTCGGAACTCGTAGAGCCGATGGCCCTGGCAGCCGTTGCGGCGGGAGCCGGCGGGATAATGGTCGAAGTGCACAACGATCCGAAGAATGCACTTTCGGATGGGAGACAGTCGATAGATCCGCAGGCTTTCGCGGAACTCATGGAAAAAGTGCGCAGGGTAAGGAGTGCGATTTGTCTGTGAAGGACGCAGGGAATGGTGCAGTGAATTGCGTAGGGACCGGCGCAGGTGAAATAAGGACCGCAAACTTAAAAAACGTCTGTGGGACCGTCAAAGTGCCACCGTCAAAATCGTCGGCGCATCGCTTGTTGCTTTGCGCTTTTTTGAGTGGAAAGTATGAGGCGGTCCGCCGGGCGTTCAGTGATAAGGCTCACGTTGCGGACGACATCGCGGCGATGAGGGGGTGTCTTCTTGTGCCTGCGGAAGAGGGCCGTTGGCCTTCGGGCGGGGAGGCTGGGGACTCCGCCCTTCTTGCGCCCGACAGCGGAGAGGCTAGGGGCTCCGCCTTTCTTGCACCCGACGGCGGGGAGAGTGCCACGAACTGCGAGGGCCGTGAGCTGAACTGCGGGGAGAGCGCCGCCGTCTACAGGATGCTTCTGCCGGTCGTCGCTGCAATGGGAACGGAGCGGACGATGATCGCCGAAGGGAGCCTGGCGGACCGCATCGCTTCGGACACCTTGGATGAGATAGAAAAACACGGCGTTCGTATAGATAAAAAAATCGAATATAGGGACGATGCGAAGACGTTAAGGACCGTGATCTCGGGAAAACTCGAGGCCGGGGAATACAGGATAAAAGATCCGGCGACATCGCAGTATATTTCCGGGCTTCTGTTCGCACTGCCGCTTCTCGACGGCGACAGCACGCTTACGGTAAAAGGTGCGATCCCTTCGATGCCGTACGTTGAGATGACGCTCGATGTACTCGAAAAAGCGGGGATCGAGGTACTCGGCGAAGCCGGCCGGCCGGAACCGAAGGAAACTCAAACATCCGTCTTCCGAATAAAAGGCGGTCAGAAATACAGGCTTCCCGGCAGTGTAGCCGAAGATATCGAGGGAGCGACCGAAGGAGACTGGTCGTCGGGAGCGATGTGGATCATGCTGTCGTCGATCACGGGAGGTAAAACGGAAGTCGAGGGGCTGTCAAAGGATTCGATTCAAGGTGATAAAATAATAATGGAGGCCGCCGCGGAATTCGAGGCGGGCGACGCGCTGGCTGAGGCGGGCGCGGGCGATGCGGGCGGCGCGCTCGACACGGGAGATGTCTTCAATATCGATATCACGGATACACCGGACCTTTTGCCGGCGCTGGCGCTTCGGGCTTCGGTGTCGCACGGCGTCACGGAGATATCGGGAGCGGCGAGGCTTCGCGGCAAGGAATGCGACCGCGGGGCCGCGACGGTGCAGATATTGAATGAGCTCGGAGCCCGCGCCGAATTGAGCGGCGACCACGTTATAATAAAAGGGAGCGGCGGCCGGCCGCTCGCCGGCAGCGAAAACACGGTACACACCTTTGGGGACCACAGGATGATAATGCTCGCGGCATTCCTGTCTGCCGTGACCGAAAAGCCGGTCCGGTTCGACGGAGCGGGCGGAATAACGAAATCCTATCCCGGTTTTTATGAAGAGATCGAAAGACTCGGCGGTGAAATATGAAGTCTTCATACGGCGAAAATATAAATATCGAATTGACCGGCGAATCCCACGCGGATAAAGTCGGTGTCATCATAACGGGCCTTCCGATAGGCACGACTTTTGACGCGGAAGAGCTCGAATGCTTTATGAAGAGGCGCTCCGGCGACAGGAACGATGAGCTCGTAAAAGCCGCCGTGACGGAGCGGAACGAAAAAGACATTCCCGCCTTTGAAGAAGGGATCGAACCTCGAGCAGGTAGCACTGCGGAAGTGACGGGAGACCGAGTAGTCATCTCCCTCAGAAATTTCGACGTGAGAAGCTCCGACTACCCGAACACGGGCGTGCTTAGGCCCGGCCATGCGGACCTCGGGGTGTTTCTCAAAGAAGGAAGAGCGGGCCTGAAGCCGGGCGGCGGGAGATTTTCCGGAAGAATGACGGCGCCGATGTGCCTTGCGGGCGGCATCCTTTTACAGCTTCTGAAAAAGCGGGGGATCACGATAAAAGCCGAGATCGATGAGATCGGCGGTAAGACCGCTGTAAAAGAAATGATCGAGGCGGTAGAAAGCGCGAAAAAAGAAGGCGACTCCCTCGGGGGTACGGTAAAATGCACGGTGTCGGGGTTTCCTGAAGGAGTCGGCGGAGAACTTTTTGAGGGACTGGAAGGGAAGATCGCCTGTGCGCTTTTAGCGATACCTTCGGTAAAAGGAATCGAGTTCGGGAGCGGTTTTACCGGCGCAGGGATGAAAGGATCCGAAAACAACGACGAAATATTTTTTACGGACGGAAAACTCTCGACGGGCACGAACAATTCCGGCGGAATACTCGGCGGTATCTCGACCGGAAGTGATATAATATTCAGGGTCGCTTTTAAGCCGGTGCCGTCGATATCGGTGCCGCTCGGAAGCGTCGATGTGGATACAATGACGGAAGTGAAGTGCGTTACGAAGGGAAGGCACGATGTGACAGTGGTGCCACGCGTACTGCCGGTCGTCGAAGCGATGACGGCTGCCGCGCTTTACGATGTTTTAGCTGATAAGGATACGGTGGAGAAATGAGCGAAGGATATTTGAAGGATGTAAGGGAGTCCCTCGACGAGGTCGATGGGGAGATGATGCGCCTCTTTGAAAGACGGATGAGGCTGTCTGAGCAGATCGCCGATTTCAAGATGAGAACGGGGATGCCGATAGTCGACATGGAGAGGGAAAGGAAGAAGGTCAACGGGATCGCCCGAAATGCGTCGCCCGACCTCGCCGGTTACGAGAGGACCCTCTATTCGCTCCTTTCGGAGATGAGCAAGGAACATCAAAGGAACATGACCGATAAAGGGAACGGCATCAGGGAAGCGTACGAGCGTGCGATCACGGAGACGCCGAGAGCTTTTCCCGAGAACGTGCCCGTTTCCTGCTACGGCAACGAAGGAACGTTCTGCCAGATGGCGTGCGACAGATTTTTCGGGATGCCGGAGATCATGTATTTCAAGACGTATGAAAGCGTGCTTGCCGCTGTGTCGAACGGACTTTGCAGGTACGGAGTCGTTCCGATCGAGACGGGTGCCCGCGGGGTGCTCGACCGCATATACGATCTTCTTGTCGAACGCGATCTCAAAATAGTGAGGTCGGTCGAAGTCCCGCTCGACTACAATCTGGTCGCGAACCGCGAGATGAGCCGCCACGAGGTCACGGAGATCTATCTGACGGAGGAGGCCGCCGCAAATCTTGGGCACTATCTGTCGGCCATGGAAAACGTAAAATATGTCATTTGCGAAAACGAAGCCGTTGCCGCCAAAGAGGTGTACGGCACGGATAAAAGAGGCGCCGCGGCGATCACGACATACAGATGCGCCGCACTGAACGGCCTCAAACTGATCGAGCCGTCGATCCAGGGCGATCACCTCAGACACGCCCGCTTCATCTGCGTCGGTGCAAAGGCGGAGATCTATCCGGGATCTGACAAGACAGGCATAGCCGTAACGATCACGAACAGTCCCGGCGAGATCTTCAAGCTCATAAGCAAATTCTACGTGCTCGGGATCAACATCTCAAAGATAGAGAGCCGCCGCATCCTCGGTCGCGACTTCGAAAGGAAGCTGTATATCGACTTCGAAGCGTCGATATATTCGGACGAATTCATGCAGCTCATGTCCGCACTGGACGAGGTCGGCGCCGAGATCGACTACCTCGGCACGTATATGGAAAAATAAAATGCGGGAGTCAGATCACAGCGAAAAACAAAATACTGCGGAAGCGTCAGGCCACGTTGGCCCGTCTAAAAGATGCGCGCTTGTAGGCCGTGCGGCGTCGCTCAGCTATTCGAGAGATCTCCATAAAATGCTCGGCTACTGCGACTACGATCTTCTGTCCGCCACGGATGAAGAGGATTTTCGTAAGCGCGTTTCGGACGACACTTACGCCGGGTTCAACGTCACGTCGCCGTTCAAAAAGGCGGCGTTCGAACTTTCCGATGTCGTTTCGGAGACTGCGGCTGAAGCGGGAGCGGTGAACACCCTTCTCAGGCGCGATGACGGCACGCTCGTCGGTGCGAATACCGATGTTTACGGTGCCTACATGATGCTCAAAGACGATATTTCTTTGGATTCAAAAGTCATCGTTCTCGGGTCCGGCGGAGCCGCAAATGCTGTCGCGGCGGCACTTTCGAAGCTCGGCGTAAAAAAAGTCCTGCTCGTTTCGAGGACCCCGCAGAAGGCTGCGGTGCCTCATGGTAAAAGCGCTGTGCCGTTAAAAACCGCTGTGCCGGGGAAAACCGCAGCGCTTCTTGAGAACGCCGAAGTGTGCAGCTACGAAGACCTTGCGGTGCATACCGATGCGGACGTCATCATAAATGCCACCCCGCTCGGCTCGGGGCATTATAAAAACCGTTCGGCGCTGGAGCTTATCGACAGCGATGTCAAAAAGCGCATGCTCGAAAACGCCCGCCTCGCCGTGGATCTCGTATATAGACCGTACCGCACGAAGTTCCTTTTGGAGTGCGAGGACGCAGGGCTGAAGATAAAAAACGGCATGGAGATGCTTTTTTATCAGGGCGTCATGTCGCGCGCGATCTGGGAGAGCGGAGAGCCGGAAGACTCGGTCGTAGATTTTATAAAAGAAGTGGAACCGACCGCGAAGTATTTTACAAAAGAAAATGCACCGACCGTAACGGATTTTATAAAAAGAAAGACGAACCTCATCCTCGTCGGGATGCCGGGCAGCGGGAAGTCATCGATCGCGAGGCGCGTGGCGAGGGTCATGAAGAGACGTTTTATCGATATCGACCGCGAAGTCGAAAGGGAGATGGGGAATAAGATCCGCATTTTTATCGAGCGCGGCGAAGAGGAGAGATTTCGGGGCGTTGAAGAGGAAGTCATCGAGCGCGTGTGCTCGGGGAGCGGGCTTGTGATCGCGACGGGCGGAGGCGCGGTTATCAGCGAAAAGAACCGTCGGGAGCTACGCGGGAGCGGGGTGGTCGTGTATATAAAGCGGCCGAATGACCTTCTGGCGAAGAAAGGAAGACCGTTGTCGAATTCGCGCGGCACGCATGCGCTGTACAGAGAAAGGGCAAAATTTTACGAAGAGGTGGCGGATATTGAGGTCGCCAACGTGAGGGCTTTTGGAAGCACGAAGGACAGGTACGGGCGGAGGCGTTCGTACGTTCAGGATATAATGCGTTTTGCGGGGCGCATAGCTTATTTATTCGGAGGTTACATCGATGAGGATCATGGTCATAAACGGACCGAACATCAATCTGCTCGGCATTCGTGAACAGGAAGTGTACGGACATCAGACGTACTGCGAGATGATAAATATAATAACGAAGGAACGCGGAGAGGAGAACACGATAGATTTCTTCCAGGCTAACGGGGAAGGCGAGCTCGTTGACGAGATACAGAGGGTTTACTTCGAAGGCTATGACGGGATCGTTATCAACCCGGCCGCATATACGCATACGAGTATAGCGATAGCCGATGCGCTGAAGGCCGTGAGCATTCCGACGATCGAGGTGCACCTGTCGGACATAGACAACCGCGAGCAGTACAGGCGGATATCTTTCGTTGCCGAGGCGTCGATAGCCCGTGTGTGCGGCAAGGGGATACAGGGGTATATCGAGGCGATCGACATACTTTTGGACTATCTGGAGAAACACGAGTAAAAGAAAACATTTATTTGAAATGGATTATAACTAAAAGCTGTCCGATCGATTGAGCAACAGACAGCTTTTTATAGTGCTATTCTGAATAAACGCCTAGCAGGGCATTGATTTACACCAGCACATCCCCCTTCATTTCTTCAGGAACTTCGAGTCCCATGAGCGTCAGGAGAGTCGGCGAAATGTCCGCCAGCTTTCCCGTGTTTTTTTTGAAAGGAACCGGCTCGTTGCATATGTGGCAAAGCGGCACCTTTGCGAGCGAGTGTTTCGTGACCGTAGCTCCGTTGTCGTCGATCATGTAGTCGGCGTTCCCGTGGTCGGCGGTGAGAAGTATCTGCCCGTCGCGCGACAGTATCTCGTCGGCGATCCTGCGGACGAGCCCGTCGAGGACTTCGATCGCTTCCACTGCGGCATCGAAAACGCCCGTGTGACCGACCATGTCCGGGTTCGCGAAATTCAGTATATAAAGGTCGTATTTGTCGGACTTCAAAGCCTCGATGACCTTATCGGTAACTATAGGCGCGCTCATCTCCGGCTTGAGGTCGTAAGTTGCGACTTTAGGCGACGGAACGAGTATGCGGTCCTCGCCTTCGTATTTTTCCTCGCGGCCGCCGTTAAAGAAGAACGTGACGTGCGCGTATTTCTCAGTCTCCGCTATCCTAAGCTGTTTGAGGCCGTACTTCGATATCGTCTCGCCGAGCGTCGGGGAAACTTCCTCCGGCTCGAACGCGACCGAAACGTTAGGCATCGTGCTGTCGTATTCCGCCATGCAAACATAGCAGAGGTCGTGCAACGTCGTCTTCCTCTCGAAGCCGTCGAAATCCGGGTCGACGAGGGCACGCGTGATCTCGCGGGCGCGGTCAGGCCTGAAATTTATGAATATGACGGAGTCTCCGCTTTCTATCGGGCGGTCGCCTACGACTGTAGGAAGTACGAACTCGTCAGTCTCTTCCTTCTCGTATGAAGTCGCGATGGCGTCGGCCGAGTCTTTAGCAGGGACTCCTTCGCCCCTCGTGAGGGCGTCGTATGCGAGCTCCAGCCTCTGCCAGCGTTTGTCTCGGTCCATCGCATAGAAACGACCCGATATCACGCCGATCTCTCCGATGCCGCTTTCGCGGAGTTTATCCTCGAGAGGCGCAAGGTATTTCATCGCGCTCGTAGGCGGCACGTCCCTTCCGTCGAGAAAGGCGTGAACGACGAGCTTCCGGATCCCGTTCGCCTTCGCCATGTCTATCAGAGCGAAGAGGTGATCTATGTGGCTGTGGACGCCGCCGTCGGAGACGAGGCCCATGAGGTGAAGGGCGCGGCCGTCTTCCGCAGCGTTTTTCATCGCTTTAAGAAGCGCTTCGTTTTTAAAGAAAGAACCGTCTTTTATCGAACGGGTGATGCGCGGAAGGTCCTGGAAAATGACGTTCCCGGCACCGATGTTCAGGTGACCGACCTCGGAGTTTCCGATCTGTCCGGCGGGAAGGCCGACCGCCTCGCCGCTCGCTTCGATAGTTATAAAAGGATATTTCTCAAAAAACGCATCGAGGTTGGGCTTTTTAGCCGCCGCGATCGCGTTCCCGTGTTTCTCTTCTCTTATGCCGAATCCGTCCAGGATCATGAGCATCGTCGGTCTGTGTTTCATTTTATCCTCCGTCTGAGCCGGTATACTCCGTGTGCGCAAGTGTAAAATGCTCTTTTTACGATAACCATTATAACAAACGCCAAAAGTTTAGTGAAGGGCATGCACCTTTTATGCACCCGCTTTTATGTGGCAATTGACCTACATGTAGAGTAAAATAAAGGCAAATATGTTCGGAAAAGGAGTTTGTTATGGGATTTAACGAGGCTCAACAAAAGGCGATAGATACGCTCGATAAAAGCCTGCTCGTGTCGGCCGCTGCGGGATCGGGGAAAACGGCTGTGCTCGTTGAGCGCATCATAAAAATAATATTGGATGAAGAGGTGGATATCGACCGCATACTCGTCCTGACTTTTACAAAGGCTGCCGCATCGGAGATGAAGCTCAAACTCGTAAAAGCGATCAAGAAGAGGATAAAAGAGGACAAAGAGGCAGCACCGCGTCTCAGGGAGCAGCTCAAGAAGATCAACGGTGCGTACATTTCGACTTTCCATAATTTTGCGAACAGGGTGATGAAGGAGTTTTTCCAGGATGTTGACGTGGACCCGGCGGCGAAACCGTGCGAGGAAACCAAGCAGGCGCTTTTACTGGAGCGCGCTGCCGATGAAATGTTCGATTACTTTTTCGAGAACGATTACTATCTCGCCGATAAAAAATTCCCACAGCTTCCGGAAGATGACGAATACAATGTGAGCGGTATCGGGTTTCGGGATTTTCTGAAGATGTACTGCGATCTGAAGGATGAAAAGAATCTGAAGGCAAATCTGATTGCCGTATACGGCAACCTGAGAAACATCCCGGAATATCTTCCGTGGGCTTGGAGCAAGGCCCGCGAGCTCGACGTCGATCCGGATAATACGGAGAAATCCGAAATAATGCGACAAACTGCCGAGATCGTTCGCCAAGACTTGGAAGAATCCTTAAAGTGCGAAAAAGAATTTGAAGAAATAATGCACAGGTACAATTGCCCGATGTTTGCGGATAGTCTGAGTCTCGATCGCGGCACATTGCGGGGAATAAAGGATAGCTTTGATGCCAATGGTCTAAACCGAGCCTTTTTCGATTTTTTGGCCACATATAAACCGGAGTGGCAAAACTATCCGAGAAAAAAAGTTGAGCCTCTTCCTGATAACGACACTGTTTCTGCCCCACTACGGAAAAAATACAAGGAACCGATTACAAAAATACGCAATAAGTATAAGGCACCTGAAATTTATCAAAGACTTGATGAGATGCGTGAGACGGCACGTTATACGGCATATTGCATCAAGATGATCGCAGAGCTGGAGGAACGCTATAATGCAGTAAAGAGGGAACGGCGGCTCATCGATTTCAGCGATATGGAGCATAACGCTTTGAAGGTGCTGAGAAATCCGAGGAATGCCGAGACGCTGAGAGATCGCTTTGAATTTATCTTTGTGGATGAATACCAGGATACGAGCAACATACAGGAGGCGATACTAAAGAGTATTGAAGGTTCTCGCAATGTTTTCAAGGTCGGAGACATCAAGCAGAGCATATATGGCTTTCGTTCGTCAGATCCGTATATATTTGAAAATACGAAGATCGAATACAGCGATCCCGCTAACGGCGAAGTTATAAATCTCAAGCTTAACTATCGAAGCAGTAAGCCGACGATAGAATATATAAACGCAATATTCCGTGAAATAATGGACGGATATGATGAGGATGCCGCACTCGAATACGGCAGAAGCAACGAAGAGCCTATGGAAATGAAACCGGATGTATATCTCTTTTCAGAGAGCGATCCGGCGGCCGCAACACGCGATGAAACGGAAGACGGCGGTCAGGAAGTGAACGAAGGCGAACAGCCAGAGAACGATGAGCAGAAGCCGGAAGATACAGAGGCGGAAGCTCAGCACGTGGCGCAGATCGTGAGCGATATCATAGGTAAAGATTTTTATGACTCAAAGCAGGGGATAGTTCGTAAAGCCGAAAAGAAAGATATCGTAATACTGCTCAAGACCGTGAAAGGAAAGGGATTCTTTTACAGCAAAGCGATGGAAGAGCGGGGAATAGATGCACACCTAAAGGATTCGGAGGACTATTTCGATGAGGTGGAAGTAGGGGACATACTGTCGCTCCTGCAGGCGATAGATAATATGCAAAGGGACGTACCTCTCATCGCCGCACTGCGGTCGGAAGTATTTGCTTTTACACCGCGAGAGCTGGCGCTTATAAGGGTGATCGCAAAAGAGCATATCGCCGATCGTAAAGATGACGGTAAAAGGATAGGCAGCAGCTTCTACAGTGCGTTCAAGTACTGCGTCGATCGAGCCGAAGATGATGCGGAGAGCGACGATGCAAGCGAAGAGTACAGAGCGCTCTTCCGCAAGTCGAAAGCGGCGTTCGATACGCTGAAGAGGTGGAAGACCCTCTCTGCGAGGATGCCCCTTGACGAGTATATTTGGTATGTTCTCACTGACTCAAAATACTATTACTATGCCGGAGCGATGCCGCGCGGCATGCAGAGACAGGCGAATTTGATGTCCATCGTCGACAAAGCACACGACTTCTCCGAATCGTCGATAGTTTCCGCACACGATTTCCTGCAGTACCTGCAAAGGCTCAAGAACAGCGATGTAAAAGTTCCTACCGCATCCATACACGGCCAGGATGACGATGTTGTCAGGATAATGAGCATCCACAAGAGCAAGGGACTGGAATTCCCGTTCGTCATAGTGGCCGGAATGGGCAGAGGGGTCGCCGGCAGAAAAAGCGGCACGGGGCGTCTCTCCATGAATCATAATGTAGGAATAGGCATAGATTATTACGATAAAGACACAAACGCTTATTGCAAAACCATAGCCGGAACTTTGATAGCGGACAGGAAACGCAACGATGACGCCAAAGAAGTCACCCGGACTTTATACGTTGCGTGCACGCGCGCCCGTGAAAAACTGATATTGGTCGGGACGGTCAAAGACGCAAATGAATTTTTCAACAGTAAGAAAACGGACGACTCCTACTATGAGATGATGAAAGATGTCCTCAAAACGGAGCAAAACGAAACGGAGCACGATGACACGGAGCACAACGAAACGAAGCTCAACGATTTGATACAGCGTTACCTTTACGACCTGCCGGCAATTGAGAAGAAGGATATCAAGCGCATCGACACCTTCGAAGAACCGGATCCGCTCGTCTACGAAGAAGTGAAACGACGCCTCGATTACGACATCAATGAAGGTCTTGCCCTTTCGGTAAAATCAAAATATTCCGTCAGTGAGCTCAACGACCGTGAGAATGAGGCGGCCGCTTCAACGGCAGAGGAACAGGTGAGGAGCAGTAAAAAGAATCAGCTGTTCAGGATCGGCGACGTTAAAAAGGCCGAGTTCGGCGATTCGCCGAGCAAGATAAAAGGCACCGATGTCGGAACGGCATACCACCGCATACTCGAGCAGATCGATTTTGCGCGGGCAGTGGATGAGGCCGGTCGCTGCGATGACACATATGTTTCGGAAACTGCCATATCTCTCAGGGACGCGGGCGTAATAGGCAAAGACGTCTTTGAAAAGATACGTATCGACCGCATAGAGAATTTCCTCACGAGCGATGTCGGTCTCAGGGCCGCCGCTGCGACGAGGGCGGGGCGCTGCTCGAAGGAAAAGAGTTTCACCCTCTGCTTAGGCGAAACGGACAAGGCCAACATAGGCCTCGCGGACGATCCGGGCAACCACACGATACTCGTTCAGGGCGTCATCGACTGCATGTTTGAAGAAGACGACGGTATCGTATTGATCGACTATAAAAGCAACGTCGGAGACGGCGAGGAGCCGGACGAAGGCATCAAAAAGAAATATCTCGGTCAGCTGAGGCTTTATTCTCAGGCGGTAAAATGCGGCAAAAACAGGCCGCTCAAGGAGATATATCTTTACCTCATATCGTACGGCAGATTCGTCAGGGTCACCGAAGAGGATTTCCGAAAGCTTTAAAGCAGCGAAGATTGCCGGATCCGAAGCAATCGTAAATGCCGAGGCGCATAAAAGCCGAAGTGATCATAAAAAGAGACAACATAAAAAACGGAGCCGCCGCAAGGTGACTCCGTTTCTGTATGATCCAATATCTTTATCAAATATACTGCTGTGCTGTATCTTATACGATACCCTGAGCCATCATAGCTTCAGCAACTCTCTTGAATCCTGCGATGTTAGCGCCGGCAACGAGGTTGTATCCGAGGCCGTATTCTTCAGAAGCAGCCTTCGCGTTAGCGTGGATAGTTACCATGATGTTCTCGAGCTTAGCGTATACTTCTTCAGGAGTGAATACGGTGTGGCCCGCGTTCTGTCCCATCTCGATGCAGGAGCAAGCAACTCCGCCGGCATTTGCAGCCTTCGAAGGTCCTACGATAACGCCGTTATCCATGAGGTAGTTGAGAGCGTCGTTCGTGGTAGGCATGTTAGCACCTTCGCAAAGGAACTTAGCACCGTTAGCAACCATAGTCTTAGCATCGTCGATGCGGATCTCGTTCTGAGTTGCGCATGGGATGTAGAGGTCAGCCTTAACTTCCCAAGGCTTCTTTCCTGCTACGAACTTCGAACCAGGGAATTTGTCTGCGTAAGGAGCGCAAACGTTCTTTCCGGAGTTTCTGAGGTCGAGCATGAAGTCGTTCTTCTCGCCGAGAGTGATTCCCGCTTCGTCGAGGATGTATCCGTCAGGTCCGGAGATAGTGATTACCTTAGCTCCGAGCTGGTTCAGCTTCTGTACTGTTCCCCATGCAACGTTACCGAATCCGGAAACTGCTACTGTCTTGCCCTTGAGTTCTTCGCCGCATGCTTTCAGCATTTCTCTTGCGAAGAATACGATTCCGTATCCTGTAGCTTCCGATCTTCCGAGGAGTCCGCCGTAAGGGATTCCCTTTCCTGTGAGAACGCCCTCATAAAGTCCGGTAAGTCTCTTGTACTGTCCGAAGAGGTATCCGATCTCCCTTGCGCCTACGCCGAGGTCTCCTGCAGGAACGTCAGTGTTTGCACCGATGTGTCTGTAGAGCTCAGTCATGAAGGACTGGCAGAATCTCATGATCTCTGCGTCGGATTTCCCGTTAGGATCGAAGTCAGCTCCGCCTTTACCTCCGCCGATAGGAAGGCCGGTCAGGCTGTTCTTGAAGATCTGCTCGAAACCGAGGAACTTAACGATTCCCGGATATACGCTCGGAGCGAATCTGAGACCGCCCTTGTAAGGTCCGATCGCGCTGTTGAACTGGCATCTGTATCCACGGTTGACCTGAGTTTTGCCCTGGTCGTCTACCCATGCAACTCTGAAGCTTACCATCCTTTCAGGCTCGATGAGTCTGTCGATGAGTCCGGATTCAACGTACTCAGGGTGAGCTTCGAGAACAGGCTCGAGAGAAGTCAGTACTTCTTCTACGGTCTGCAGAAATTCAGGTTCTCCCGGATTCCTTTTCTTAGCTATTTCGATATACTTTTCTGATAAATTAGCCATATCAATCTCCTTTGATTAAAAAGATATTTAATATTTTGTTCGGTGTAAAGCACCAGCGTTTAGATTTTAACACTATAAAAGCCAATAGTCAATATGTACGGCAAACGATACAATTTGGTAAAATGCGTAAATTTGAACGCTTTTACGGTTGGTGTGTGGGTCCTTTTACCCTAAAATACACAGAAAAAACTTATACGCTCCTGCACCTTCAGTTTTCACCGCTCGTATGCTAAACTTAATGTGTACATTTCTGTGCCGCGCCTCGGGCGCACGCGCGGAGAAATCGAAAACATCGGGGTATGGGCGTGGATTTTACGAGACTTAACGATAAACAGGCTGAGGCGGTACGCTACACGGAGGGACCGCTGCTCATCCTTGCGGGAGCCGGGAGCGGAAAGACGACGACGATGACTCACCGCATCGCTTACATGATAGAGAAAGGGACGGACCCGCACAATATACTTGCCGTAACTTTCACAAACAAGGCTGCGGGCGAGATGAGAAAGCGCGTCAACGAGCTGTGCGGAGACGTTCGCGGCATATGGATAATGACGTTCCACGCCATGTGCGTCAGGATGCTCAGATATCAATGTGAAATACTGGGATACAAAGAGGGCTTTTCCATTTACGACGAAAACGACAGGAAGGCCCTCGTTAAGCGTATCCTGAAGGAGCTCGATATCGACGAGAAGACATATCCGGTAAGGGAGATCATTCCGCTCATAAGCGCCTGCAAGGAGGGCGAGCTGTCGCCTGAAGAGCTGATCGCGGGCCGGGCGGGCGACGTGAGAGGGGAAAAGATCTGCAGGATCTACAACGCTTACAACGAGGCGCTGAAGAAAAACAACGCAATGGACTTCGACGACCTTCTCCTCAACGGCGTGAGACTCCTCGAGAAGAGCCCGGAGACGCTCGAATACTACAGGAACAGATTCCGATACATAATGGTCGACGAGTATCAGGATACGAATTACCTTCAGTATAAGCTGATACACATGCTCGCCGAGAAGCACGGAAACCTCTGCGTAGTCGGTGATGACGACCAGTGCATATACGAATGGCGCGGGGCCGACATAACGAACATACTCGATTTCGAGAGGGATTTTCCGAATACAAAAATAATAAAACTCGAGCAGAATTACAGATCGACGGGGAACATACTCGGCCTGGCCAATTCCGTCATAAAAAAGAATTCAGCACGAAAGGGGAAGACGCTCTGGACCGCCGCGGGCGAGGGCGAGAAGCCGACTTACAAGCGTTGCCCGAACGAGAAGTTCGAATCGTTCTACATAATGAGCGAGATTGAAAAACTGCTCGACGAAGGCTATTCCCGCAGGGACATCGCCATTTTGTACAGGAAGAACGCGCAGTCGATACCTTTTGAGGAGACGTTCGCGAACGGGAGCATACCGTACAGGATACTCGCAGGCCTCAGGTATTACGACCGAAAAGAGATAAAAGACGTGCTCGCCTACATGAGGCTCATCGACAACCCGAACGACGACACGGCGATGACCCGCATCATAAACGAGCCGAAGCGCGGCATCGGCGCGAAGACGATGGCAGGGGTCGAGAGCTACGCAAAGGCGTACGGCATAAGCATATATGAGACAATAAAAACCGATGAGATAAATTCGACGTTTTCATCCCGTGCCCGCGAAGAGACGGCTAAGCTCGTCCGAATGATAGACGATTGCAGGCGCGAGCGCGAAAACATGGGCCTGATAGACCTCTACGAGAACATACTCGAGCGCTCCGGTTACCTCAGGATGCTCGAAAATGCGAACACCGTTGAGGCCGACGCGAGAATAGAGAACATCATGCAGTTCAGGTCCGTAATAACGGATTTTCAGGCCATGTACGATGAGGCCGTTAAGAACGGTGAGACGGCCGAAGACGAAGAGGAAAGGGAGAAGCTCAGAGAAGCCGGTTTCGAGATAACGGATCCGACGGTGCTCGGGGCATTCCTCGAGAAGATAACCCTCATGGCAGAGATAGATAACCACGACGAAAACGAAGATGCCGTGACGCTGATGACACTTCACAGCGCGAAAGGCTTGGAGTTTCCGGTCGTGTTCATACCCGGCATGGAAGACGGCGCCTTCCCGAGCTACGGTTCGAAAGAAGATCCGAGAAAAATGGAAGAGGAGAGGCGCCTCTGCTACGTCGGCATAACGAGGGCGAAGCAAAAGCTTTACCTCACATCAGCCGAAGAGAGGACGATGTACGGCAGGACCGATTATTCTCCGGAGTCACCGTTCCTCGAAGAGATGGACGGATCCCTCCTTCAGGGCGACGAGCTGACTTCGAAGAAGATCACGGAGGCCACGCCTTGGGGAGACCACTATTTCAGGGGGAGTGCGCACGGCGCGGCGGACGGATACGGTGGGAAGCCGGCGGAAGATCCTTTTAAGATCGGCGCTTTCAAAGAGAAAAGCAGAGACATTTCAAACGAAGGCTTTTCCGTCGGAGACAGGCTGGTGCATCCGAAATTCGGCGAGGGCCTGCTTATAGATCAGGACAGTAAAACGATGACAATAATCTTCGACTCAGTCGGGCAGAAGAAGCTCGGCAAGGGTTTTGTGGTCATAAGAAAAGCCGACTGAAGCGGCAGGGGATTTTTTAGGGCAGAATAAAACTCAGCACGAGATATATTTTTTACCGAAAAGAGCGATAAAATTGACCGAAAGAGAAGCGAAGCAAAACAGGATAAAAGAGCTCATCGCCACGCTCAACGCGGCCTCCGTCGCCTACTACGACGATGCGAAGGAGATAATGAGCAACCTCGAGTACGACAGCCTGTATGACGAACTCGAAGCCCTCGAGCGGGAGACGGGGATCGTCACGGCGGGGAGCCCTACTCAGAACGTCGGGTACACCGTCACCTCGGGACTTCCGAAGGAGCGGCACGCTTCGCGTATGCTCAGCCTCGACAAGACGAAGAGCGTGGAAGAGCTTGCGGATTGGCTCGGCGATAAAGAGGGACTGCTTTCGTGGAAGCTCGACGGCCTCACCGTGGTCCTCACCTATGAGAGGGGGCGCCTTTCGAAAGCGGTCACGCGCGGGAACGGCGATGTCGGCGAAGTCATCACGGAGAACGCGAAGGTGTTCGAAAACGTGCCGCACGAGATACCTTTTACGGGAAGGCTCGTCGTCCGCGGCGAAGCGGTCATAAAATATTCGGATTTTGAGAAGATAAATGCCGGCCTCGGGGAGGATGCGGCGAAGTATAAAAATCCGCGAAACCTCTGCAGCGGCAGCGTGAGGCAGCTGAACAGCAGGATAACGGCGGAGAGGAAAGTCAATTTCTTCGCTTTTACCCTGAGCAGGATAGAAAATATCGAAGGAGAGAAAGCCTATCCGGCCGAGCTCGATCTCAGCAGGGAACGCCAGATGAAATGGATGAGCGGGCAGGGCTTCGATGCGGTCGAATTTGTAAGGGTCGACTCGCGGAGCATCGCTTCCGCCGTCGCTTCGTATGAGGAGAGGATACCTTCGATGGACATCCCGTCGGACGGGCTCGTTCTCACGTACGACGATATCGAATATTCGAAGACTCTCGGGACGACCGCGAAGTTCCCACGCGATGCCATAGCGTTCAAATGGCAGGATCAGCAGGAGAGGACCATTCTTCGCGAGATCGAATGGAGTCCGTCGAGGACGGGGCTCCTTAATCCGATCGCGATATTCGCTCCGGTGGAGCTTGAAGGAACGACGGTAAAAAGGGCGTCGGTCCACAATCTCAATATTTTAGAGGGGCTCCAGCTCGGCATCGGCGACGAGATCGCGGTGTACAAGGCGAACATGATAATACCGCAGATCGCCGAGAATTTTACGAGGAGCGGGAAGCTTACGATCCCGTCGAGATGTCCGGTGTGCGGAGGGGGCACGGCGGTAAAAACGGACGTCGGCACGAAGGTGCTACTATGCACGAACCCGGAGTGCGTCGCCAAGAAGGTAAAAAAATTCACGCATTTCGTTTCGAGGGATGCGATGAACATAGAGGGTCTTTCGGAAGCGACGATCCTGAAATTCATGGGTCAGGGCTTCATAAAATCGACGGCCGATATTTTCAGGCTCGCAGACCACAGGGATTATATAGTGAATATGGACGGCTTTGGGGAGAAGTCGTACGAGAATCTGACCGCATCGATAGAGAAGGCGAGGAAGACTTCGCCTGCACGGCTCCTTTATGCGCTCGGGATCAACGGCATCGGTGTCGCGACCGCAAAGACGATAGCGGACGCTTATAACGACGACTGGGGCGCGATAGCAGGCGCGACGGCAGAGAGCCTCGTGTCGATAGAGGGCATCGGAGATGTCACGGCCCGCGATTATACGGAATATTTCAGGGAAGAGGCGAACATCGCTGAGGTGTCGCAGATCCTTTCTCAAATAGAGATTCAGACAGACCGGGGAGAGCGCGGCAATGCGCTCGCCGGAAAGATTTTCGTCATAACCGGTTCGCTTGAACATTTTTCGAACAGGAGCGACCTCAAGTCCGCAATAGAAAAAGAAGGCGGAAAGGTCGCGTCATCCGTGACGGGTAAAACCGATTATCTCATAACGAACGACCCCGGGTCCGGCTCGACAAAGAATAAGACGGCGCGGGAACTCGGCGTCGAGATAATAGACGAGGATACCGTATTGAAAATGCTGAAAAGATAATGAAAGGGGACGGGCGATGGAAAATCAGATCGTGGATATGGACCGACTTTTCAGCGAGTCCGAAGAAAAACTTTTCAAACTTCTGGATGAAAAGAAATATTTTCAGTGTCGCGACGAGCTCCTGAAGAACAACGCCGTCGACATCGCGGAGATGATCGAGGACGTCATCAGGGAGTACGACATGACGAAAGCGGTCATACTTTTCAGGACGCTTACGAAGGATATTTCCGTAGATGTTTTCGCGAATCTGGCGGTCGATAATCAGGTCGACATCATCAATGCGATAACCGATCCCGAGATCGAGTACATAATCGAAGAACTGGACTTCGACGACATGATCGACGTTCTCGAAGAGTTGCCGGCCAACGTCGTCGACAAGATCCTCGAGAAGACCCCTAAAAACGAGAGAAAAAAGATAAATACCTTCCTCATGTATAAGGAGAACAGCGCCGGATCCCTGATGACACCGGACTACATAAATCTCCGCAAAAACATGACGACGAGGGAGGCGCTCGACCACATAAAAGAAGTCGGTATGGACAGGGAGACGATCTATACCTGCTACGTCCTCGATACGGGGAGAAAGCTGATCGGCATCGTTTCGCTGAGGGCGCTCGTCATCGCCGACGACAACGCGAAGGTGTCGGACGTCATGAAAGAGGACTGCATATACGCCCACGTCGACGAGGACCAGGAGGAAGTATCCGACACGTTCACGAGATACGGATTCCTCGCGCTTCCTGTCGTGGACAATGAAAGCAGGCTCGTCGGTATCATCACCGTAGACGACATACTCGACGTAATCGAAGACGAGACAACGGAGGATATGGAAAGGATGGGCGGAGTCATCGACCTCGACGACAAGCTCTACCTCGACATGTCGGTCTGGAAGCACGTAAAGACGAGGCTCCCGTGGCTCCTTCTCCTCATGTGTTCCTACATCATAACCGGCGGCATAATCAAGAACTTCGAGGCGACGCTTTCGCAGGTCATAGCGCTCGTCATCTACATGCCGATGCTTATGGGGACGGGCGGAAATTCCGGCTCCCAGTCGTCGACGCTGATAATAAGAGGTATGGCGACGGGCGAAATAGAGCTCGCGGACGCCGCAAAGATATTCTGGAAAGAGATACGGATCGGCCTCGTGATCGGAGTTGCCCTGAGCCTTCTCAATTTTGCGAGGATCGTCTTCCTCGACCACAACGAACCTAAGGTTGCCCTCACGGTCTGCGTTGCGATGGTCATGATAGTCACGCTCGCGAAACTCGTCGGCTCCATGCTCCCGATGATAGCAAAGAAGATCGGGCTCGACCCGGCTCTCATGGCGGGGCCGATGATGGCGTCGCTGACGGACATGATATCGCTCGGCATATACTTCGAGACGGCCATCCACATATTGCATCTGTAAAAAGTGTTGCGCCGGTAAAAGCATCGCGCCGGTAAAAGCATCGCGTTTATAAAAAAGCGGCGCTTTTATCGTCCGCTGAAAGCGAAAGACCGTTGTTTAGGTCTTTGCGTCGTTTTATAATCATAGGTACATAATTTATATCCGAAGGGGAGGTTGCTGTGGATAAGCAAAAGGCGGCTGAGCTCGAAAAGGTAGCTCACAACATAAGGGTCAACGCCCTCAAGGCTATACACGCCGCGGGCTCTGGACACCCGGGAGGGTCGTTCTCGATAGCCGAGATACTGGCGGTGCTGTATTTCGACGAGATGAATATTTCGCCGGAAAACGCGAAGGACAAAGATCGCGACAAATTCGTGCTTTCGAAGGGGCACGCGGTGCCGGCACTCTATGCGGTGCTCGCGGAGAAGGGATTTTTCGCGCCGGAAGATATGATGTCGCTAAGGAAGATCGGCAGCGATTTCCAGGGTCATCCGAATATGAATATGGTCCCGGGCATAGAGATGTCGACGGGATCGCTCGGTCAGGGATTTTCAGCCGCGGTCGGAATGGCGACGGCCGGAAAGATCGACGGCGCTAAAGGAAGGATATATACGATCACGGGAGACGGCGAACTTCAGGAAGGCATAATCTGGGAAGCGGCTCTTTCCGCCGCCCACAGAAAACTCGACAACATCGTTGCGATAATCGACAGGAACGGCCTTCAGATCGACGGCGAGACGGACCTCGTAAAAAAGGTCATGCCGATCGCCGAAAAGTTCGAGGCGTTCGGCTGGAACGTGATCTCGATAGACGGCCATTCGCTTTCGGAGATCAAAGACGCTTTGGATAAGGCGCGCGCCTGCAAGGGAAAGCCGACGGCGATAGTCGCAAAGACCCACAAAGGACAGGGTGTATCGTTCATGACGGATGTGGCCGGATGGCACGGCAAGGCTCCGAACGATGAGCAGTTCGAACAGGCGATGGCGGAACTCGGAGGTGACAACTGATGGCGGAAGTACAGAAGATAGCAACGAGAGAAGCGTATGCGAAATTCCTCGTCAGGAAGGGGGCCGAAAGGAAGGACCTCGTCGTCCTCGACGCCGACCTCTCGAGCTCGACGAAGACTATAAAATTTGCGAATGAATATCCGGACAGGTTCGTCCAGTCCGGGATCTCGGAACAGGACCTCATGGCGGAAGCCGCGGGGATCGCTCTTTCGGGACACGTCGTATGCGCGAGCTCCTTCGCGATGTTCGCGACGGGAAGGGCGTACGAGATAATCAGGAATTCGATCGGATATCCGGAAGCCAATGTAAAAGTCTGTGCGACTCACGCTGGCATAACGGTCGGCGAAGACGGAGCGACGCATCAGACTTTTGAGGACATATCGCTGATGAGAGGGATACCGGGGATGACGGTCGTCGTTCCGGCGGATGCGGTCAGCGCGGAAAAACTTCTCGATCAGGTCGTCGACAAGTACGGTCCGGCATATGTCCGTCTCGGACGTTCGGGAGTTCCTGTCATATACGACGAAGCCGAAGAGATAATGCTCGGCAAAGCGAAGGAACTGAGAAAAGGAAACGATGTCACGATAATAGCTGCGGGCATAATGGTAGAAGCTGCTCTCGCGGCAGCGGACGAGCTTTCTTCGGAAGGGATATCCGCCCGCGTCCTCGACATGCACACGATAAAGCCTATAGATGAAGAGGCGATAATCAAGGCTGCGAAGGAGACGGGCGCGATCGTTACGGCGGAAGAGCATTCCGTCATCGGCGGACTCGGAAGCGCGGTAGCAGAGGTCGTAGTCAGGAATGCTCCGGTCAGGATGGAGACGGTCGGACAGCACGACACGTTCGGCGAGTCGGGCAAGCCGGCACAGCTGCTCGAAAAGTACGGAATGACGGCGGCGGACATCGTGAAGACTGTCAAAAAACTTTTAGGATAGTTTTTACAAAAAATACGGAATAGGAGAGGCGCCTTCGCGGGTGCCTTTTTGCATAAATAAAACAATATACAAAAATGAATAAAACGTGCATAACGCTGTTTTAGCAAGACGAACAGGCGATAAGAACGCGCAAAATATAAATAAAAATAGAATTTTATGGAAAAAATTACAAAAAGTACTTGCAAAATAATTCACCCAATGTTATTATTATGCACACAAACGGAGAAGACGCAGAAAAAGGCGGCCGGCGGCCGTCATCGAAAGGGGAAGCGACAATGAAAAAGAGCAAGATGATAAAAGTGATCGCAACGGCGGTGATGCTGGTTGCGATGCTCGGACTTACGGCATGCGAAGGCAAGAGCAGCGATACGCTGACGGCTGTTACGGAACCTACGTTCCCGCCGTTCGACACGACGGATAAAGACGGAAACATCGAAGGGTTCGACATGGATCTTCTGAACGCGATAGCCAAAGATCAGGGATTCAAGGTAGAATACAAGGCTCTCGAATTCGACGCACTCATACCTGCGATACAGTCCGATCAGGCCGATATCATCGCAGCGGGAATGAACGCAATGGATCCGGCGCGTCAGAAGAAAGTCGATTTCTCGAATACATATTATGACAGCGGTCTCGTCGTAATGGTCAAGAACGACAACACGACGATCAACGGCCCTGACGACCTTACATCGGACATGAAGGTGGCGGCTCAGATCGGTACGACGAGCGAAGACAAGGTCAACGAGTTCAAGAAGGAGAGCAAGATCGGAAGCGCCGTCATCCTCAACAAGAACACTGACGCGATATTGCAGCTCGAGAACGGAGACGTCGATGCGATAATCCTCGACCTGCCTGTAGCTAACAGCTTTATCAAGAAGAAACCGGATAAGCTCAAGAAAGTCGGAGAAGTAATGAACGCCGAATCATACGGTTTCGCCGTAAAGAAGGGCAACAAGGAACTTCAGGAGAAGATCAACAAGGGCCTGGCGAACGTCAAGAAGGACGGCACGTACGACAAGCTCTACAAGAAATGGTTCGAATAGCCGAAAAGCGATCGAATAACGGCGATCGCCTGCAGCGATCGGACGATCGCGACCGATAACAAAAACAAAGCGATCATAAAAACAAAGCGATGCGCTCGGATCTCCGGGCGCTTTTGCGGGTAAATACGACGGGAGAAGAAATGAAAGTATATCTTGAAGGAATATGGGTCGCGGGACACGGCATCCCCGCAACCGTAGCTGTAAGTTTGATAGCTGTAGTAGTCGGAGCCGTGCTTGGACTCCTTTTCGCGCTCATGAGGATGAGCCACATAAAAGTTGTCCGCGGCATATCAAAGGTGTATGTCGACATCGTCAGGGGGACCCCGATGGTCGTTCAGGCGTTCATCTTCGCCTACGGTATCCCTCAGATACTGCAGGCCAACGGTGTCGGATTCAAATGGGCGAACCTCGTCATCCCGGCCGTCATCGTCTGCGGGCTCAACAGCGCTGCGTACATGGCGGAAGTCATGAGGAGCGGGATACAGGCCGTCGACAAAGGGCAGATGGAAGCCGCGCGCTCGCTTGGGATGAGCAAAAAAACAGCGATGAAGCTCATTATAATACCTCAGGCCGTCAAGATAATACTGCCGGCGTTCGGCAACGAGTTCGTCACGCTGATAAAAGAGACCTCCGTACTGAGCTTCGTCGGCGTCGTCGAAGTTATGAGAAGGGGAAATCTCTGGAATGCCGCCACGTTTGAAACGTTCCCTGCGTACATAGGCGTAGCGATCATATATCTAATATTGACGATACCGCTTTCGAAACTGATAAACAGGTTCGAAAAGAAAATGTCACAGGAGGCCGCGTAAAATGATAGAAATAAAAGATCTCAGGAAATCGTTCGGTAAAAACGAAGTGCTCAAGGGGATCGACCAGACGGTCGACAGCTCCGAGGTGCTCTGCATAGTAGGCCCGTCCGGCTCCGGAAAGTCGACGATGCTCCGCTGCATCAACAGGCTCGAAGAGCCGACATCCGGCGAGATATACATAGACGGCGAACTCGTCACCGATGAAAACATCAACTCGATAAGAACGAAAATGGGAATGGTGTTCCAGAACTTCAACCTTTTCCCTCACCTTTCGGTCCTGGACAACATAACATGCGCCCCGATAAACATAAAAGGTGTGAGCAAAGAGGACGCCGAAAAGAAGGCGATCGAACTTTTGGAAAGGGTCGGTCTTGCGGAAAAAGCGAACGCATTTCCGAACGCACTCTCCGGCGGCCAGCGCCAGAGGGTAGCGATAGCGAGGGCGCTCGCTATGGAGCCGGAAATAATGCTTTTTGACGAGCCGACATCAGCGCTCGACCCTGAAATGGTAGGGGAAGTGCTTGCGGTAATGAAGGACCTCGCAGGGAGCGGCCTTGCCATGGTCGTCGTTACGCACGAGATGGGATTCGCAAAGGAAGTTGCCGACAAAGTCATCTTCATGGACGAAGGCTATATCGTCGAGCAGGGCACGCCTAAGGAAGTCCTCGAGAACCCGAAGGAAGAGAGGACGAAGGAATTCCTGTCCAAGGTGCTCGTGTAAAGGAAGTATATCCCGGGTGCTCGTGTGACGGAAGTATAAATGCCTCGTTTAGGGTACATATAAAAGTGATCTGCGGCCGGATGCGTCCGGTCGTTTTTTGTGTGAAGAATGTATGTAATTGCATTCATTTAACCGCCTGAAGCTTGCGAAACAGTTGTTTTTAGGGATATTTGGTGTATAATGATAAGGTCATTAGCTATGTCCGGAGGTATTATGATTGTATTTAAAAATGTGACAAAGCGTTACGGCGAAAATATAGGATTGGAGAATGCGTCCATCAGGATCGACAAGGGAGATTTCGTTTTTCTCGTCGGACCGAGCGGCGCCGGAAAGACTACGTTCGTAAGACTCATCCTCAGGGAAATAGAGGCTGACAGCGGAACGATAATAGTTGCGGACAAGGACGTTACGGCACTTTCGCGTCGTGAGATCCCGGCGCTCAGGCAGAAGATCGGAATGGTGTTCCAGGACTTCAGACTTTTGGAGAAGAAGACCGTTTACGAGAACGTGGCTTTTGCTATGGAGATCGTACACGCCAGGGAGAGGAATATAAGGAAACAGGTACCGTATGTGCTCGACCTGGTCGGCATCGGAGACAAGATGGACAGATATCCGTCGGAGCTCAGCGCGGGAGAGCAGCAGAGGGTCGGTATCGCAAGGGCGATGGTAAACAACCCGAGAGTCCTTATAGCCGACGAGCCTACGGGAAACCTGGACCCGAGCACGGCCATGGAGATAATGGAAATACTCGACAAGATCAATCTGCGCGGAACGACGATAGTCATGGTAACGCACGCGAAGGATATAGTTGATAAGATGCACAAACGCGTAGTCGCGATAGAGAACGGGCAAATCGTAAGGGACGAACGCGGAGAATACGGATATGAAGACCGTGACTTTTACGAAATGGATCCCGGGGAGGTAGACTCGTATGTTTTCTAGAATAGGGTATACTCTCAGGCAGACGTTCTCGCAACTCGGAAGAAGTAAGGGAATGAGCGTCACCGCGATACTCGCCATAACCGCTATGATGCTTATACTGGGCATATTCTTCGTTTCGTTCGTAAACGTCGATCTGTTCGCGAATGTCATCAAGCAGGATTACAACGTTATCGAAGTCTATCTGAAAGACGACACTACGGAAGCGCTCAGGGATCAGGTCCAGTCGGAGCTGAAGAACCGCCCGGGAGTCGAGTCCGTCGAATATCGCAGCAAGGACGATGCGATGAAGATCCTGAGAAAGAGATGGGGAGACAGCGCATACCTTCTCGACAACCTCGATCACAATCCACTGCCGGATTCGGTGCTCGTGTTCGTCGAGGACAAGAGCGCGGCAGACAAGATCGCGAAGGCTACGCCGACGCTCGACGGCGTGCAGGATGTCAAATATTACCGCGATACCGTCGAGAAGCTTGCAAAGATAACGAACTTCATACAGGTATCGTCGATAATCGTCATGGTTTTCCTGATAGTGATATCGATAATAATAGTTTCGAACACCATTAAACTTACGGTATTCAACCGGTCTAAAGAGATAGCGATAATGAAATACCTCGGAGCGACGGATTGGTTCGTCAGGGCGCCGTTCCTGGTCGAAGGTATATTTATAGGATTCATATCGGCGGCTGTCGCTACCGGCCTCATGTATGTGATCTACGACAGGGTCATAAAGATCATCGGGCCGGACATAATGAAGATATTGTCGGTCCCGGTAGTTCCGACAAACTACCTGATATATAACCTAATGATAATATTTGCAGCACTCGGAGTGGGGATCGGTACCTGCGGAAGTATAATTTCTATAAGGAGATTCCTGGATAAATAGTAATTATTGCAGCATTGTATATCTTTTTACAAAGGAGGAAGCACGCTGTGAAGATCAATTCAAAACGGTCTTTTGTGTTAGCCCTCATTTTATCCGTAGCCATGATCGGCGTAGGATTTGCAGGGTATCAAAGCGCTTACGGAGCCACGGCTTCGCAGAAATACGCTGAAGCGCGAGCGAATAAACAAAAGGCTGACAACCTTTACGCCCAACTGGGTGAAGCGGAGAAAAAGATAACTGCTCTCCAATCTCAGATCTCGACGACAGAAGCGGAGATCGCCGCTACGCAGGCTAAGTTAGAGGCGAAAGAAGCCGAGATGAAGAAACAGCAGGAGGCACTCGATGAACGCCTTGCCGCTATGTACAAGACCGGTACGGTCGGACTCGTCGATGTCATACTCAGCTCCAACAACGTTACAGAGCTCATCACAAATGTAGGTATGGTCCAGGCGGTAATAAGCCACGACCAGGATGTGCTCAAACAAATGGAGGTCGAGTACAAAGAGATCGACAAACTGAAACAGGCAGAAGAGGAAAAGCAGGCGAAACTCGAAGAGGACAAGAAACAGCTCGAAGCCGAGAAGGCGTCGATCAAGACGCAGGCGGATGCATATGCCGCGAAAGAATCGGAGCTGAATGCCGAAGGAGATGCGCTTGCAAGAGAAGCGGCAGCAGCTGCGGCGAATTACAACAATTCGGGCGGCGGAAGCAGCGGCGGTGGGTCGTACAGCGGCGGCGGATATACGTGGCCGGTCAACGGACCTATAACCTCTCCTTTCGGATGGAGGGTACACCCTATATACGGAACCAGCAGCTTCCATAACGGTGTCGACATCGGTGCACCTACCGGCACGCCTATCAGAGCTACCGGCAGCGGAAGGATCATAAAGGCATCGTGGTACGGCGGATACGGAAACTGCATTATGATCGACATCGGCGGCGGACTGTCGGTGCTTTACGGACATCTGTCCGCATATGCGGTAAGCCAGGGTCAGTGGGTCAGCCAGGGCCAGGTCGTAGGCTATGTAGGCACTACGGGATGGTCTACGGGACCGCATCTGCATTACAGCGTATTCAAGAACGGTGTCGTTGTAACTCCATACAGCATTTACTAATAAAATAAAAGCGTAGGAAAATTCATTTATGGGCAATTACATCGATAAAACGATTCCTACGGAGCTTCTTAAGATGCTTGAAAAAAGGGGCATTGTCGGAGAGACCGCGCTCAGCGAATACCTGTCTCCGAAACCCCAACTTAGCCATGATCCATTCCTGCTCTCCGGTATGAGGGCGGGAGTGGATTTGTTGTTAAAAGCCCTGTCGGAAAACAAGAAGATCGTGATATACGGCGATTACGACGTCGACGGCATAACGTCGACGGCTCTTTTGTTGCACGTCATAAGTCAGCTTACCGACAACATCAACTACCACATACCGTCGAGGGAGAAAGAAGGATACGGCCTCAACCGTGATGCCATCGATGCGATCGCCGAGGCGGGCGGAGAACTCATAGTAACGGTCGACTGCGGATCGGTTTCCAGGGATGAGACGGAATACGCGCACTCGCTCGGCATAGAAACGATCGTCACCGATCACCACAACATCGAGGATCGGATCGCGGAAGGCGTCGTCATCAATCCGCGCGCACCCGGGGACGAATATCCGTTCAAGGGGCTGGCCGGAGTCGGAGTCGCCTATAAATTCGCAACTGTACTGATCAGGGAGGCAGGGCTGCCGAAGTCATTGATCACAGAGGTCCTCGAGCTCGTCGCCATAGGTACGATAGCCGATATCATGCCGCTCACCGACGAAAACAGGACGATAGTCAAATACGGTCTGCGCCTAATCAACGGCGGCGGTATAAATCCGGGTCTCAGAAAGCTGATGAGGCGCTCCGGGCTCGTGCCGGGGAAGATAAAAGCGTCAGACATCAGCTTCAAGATCGCACCTGTCATAAATTCCGCGGGAAGGGTAGGCGAAGCGTCTTTAGGGGTAAAACTCCTTATGGAGACCGACCCCGTAAAAATCGAAGATCACTGCACGAAGCTCCTCTCCCTCAACAGCACGAGAAGGAACCTGCAGAAGGAGTCGTTTGATGTTTGCCTGCCGCGGGCAATGGAAGAGCTGGCGAAGGGCGACTGCCTCGTTATAGATGCGGGCAATTCACACGAAGGGATCACCGGTGTAGTCGCGGGAATAATAAAAGAGCGACTGAACAGACCGACGATACTCCTCGTCGAAAAAGACGGGATATACAAGGGGACGGGACGGTCGATCGAAACGATCGATCTCTTCGAGATGCTGAACAGGCATGCCGATATGTTCATCAACTTCGGAGGGCATGCAGGCGCCTGCGGTTTTACGATCGAAAAATCGAATGTTGAAGAACTGAGAAGGCTGCTGAACGAAGACATGGTCGCCATGGAAGAGAAGAACGGACGCATACTCGACCGCGTCCACGTGATAGACTCTTTTATAACGCCGACGAGGGCGGACAACGATTTCGTCTCCGAACTCGAGATATTCGAGCCGTGCGGCAAGGAAAACGAAGCACCGTCGTTCTGCTTCGCGAACATGAAGATAGATGACTGGATATACCTCGGTAAAGGTACGAAGTGGGCCAGGTTCAAGGCAAAAAATTCGGGCGGCGAGATACGCTGCGTATTTTTCAACAACGCTGAGGATTACTATTCATTCTACTCGAACGGAATGCCCGTCGACATTTACGGGAACCTCGAGCTCAACACCTGGAACGGCTTCGAGAACGTACAGCTTCTCGTAAAAGGCATACTGCCGGCGGGGGAAGCTTCACGGTCGGTCTGCACCGAAGAACGGCCGGGTTCCGCCTGTATAAATTGAGGGACGGTCCGATGAGCTTTGAACGCGCCCTTTTTTACAAAGAAGGATACGAAAGAGGACGAGCCGCAAGTGCGCGGCGCCTTCGCACGGCGATCGCGTGCTACATAGCGAGATCCGAAATAAAGTCGGGATCTCCATGCGCCCCGTCTTTTACCGAAGTGACGTGGACTGACATGGGGCAGGAGGAAGAGCCCGAACAGAGATATCTCGATGCCGCGGACGAGTTCCTGAAAGGTTTGCAAAGGAATGAGAACGGCAAGCCGGAGATACCGGGGTTCGCGCATTTTTCCGTGTCACACACGGGGGACATATGGGCGGCGGCGTTCGCTGAAGTGCCGATCGGCCTCGATGTACAGGAAAAGAGGGAAGTCAGGTACGGAGCGATAGCTGAAAAATTTTATTCCGACGCCGAGAAGGATGCCGTAGTAAAAAGCGGCAGCCCGAAGGAAATTTTTTATACGATATGGGCGCGAAAGGAAGCGCTCGTAAAAGCGGCGGGCGGAAAACTTTTTATGGAGATGCCCGATGTCGTCTGCGGCGACGGAGGCGAAATCCCGCCGGAGATCGAGATGCTCGGCAGGAAATGGAAGACAGAGGACTTGATTTTTACGGACGATACGGCGGCGGCCGTCTGCTTTGAGATTAGAGGCGAACGTCCGATTTGAAGACGGAAGCGAATGCAACGGACGTGATTGAAATTCGGAGGACATCTTGAGTAAAAGAACGGCATACGAAGAGGCGATGCGATACCTGGCGACCAGGATGCGGACCGAGAACGAAGTGCGCGACCGCCTCTCCGAAAAAGAATATGAAGATCCGGAGATATCCGAAGCGATAGAGGAACTCAAACTGCTCAGGTATATAGATGATGCGGAGTATTCGGAAGCGTATTTCAGGTATGCGACGGAGAAGGGCCGCGCGAAGAGGCGGATATTTGCGGAGCTCAAGGAGAAGGGGATAGAGGATCCGGGTCTCGAGAACAGGTATGCGGATTTTCTCGCAGAAAGAGGAACTACGGAACGCGATGCCGCGCTCGCGGTAGCGAAGAAGGAAATAGAGGCGGATCCGTACGCCGCAAAAAAGGATGTTTCAAAGACATTGGCAAAGATCGGCAGAAAGCTCGATTCGCTCGGCTATACGGGAGACACCATATACGGCGTTTCGGAGGAGATAAAAACTTGGATATCTACGACAGAACAGGAAGACTGATAGGAAACGAAGGGGTGGAAGTCCTAAAAAATTCGAAGGTCCTGATCGTCGGCGTCGGCGGTGTCGGCTCCTATGTTGCGGAAGCGATAGCGAGGAGCGGTATAGGCACGGTCGGCCTGATGGACGGCGACGATGTCGAGATAACGAATTTCAACAGGCAGCTGATCGCGCTCTCGGATACGCTCGGAAGAAACAAGGCCGAAGTGATGAAGGAGCGGATAGGACAGATAAACCCGGCGGCGGATGTAAGGGCGTTCGGATATTTTTATGAGGAAGGGACCGACCTTCCCGTTTCCGAGTACGATTTTGTGATAGACGCGATAGACTCTCTCAATGCGAAGACGGCACTCATCAAAAAGTGCGTCGACGAAGATGTGAGGGTCGTTTCCGCGATGGGAGCCGGAGGAAAATTCGGTGTCGAGCCTTTTAAGATAGTCGATCTCAGCGAGACGCACACATGCCCGGTCGCAAAGATAATGAGGAAAAAGCTTAAAGCGGAAGGGATAGAGCACCTTCCTGTAGCTTTTTCGCCGGAAAAAAGTATCGTGCCCGCCGAGGGGAAACCGGGTACGCTCAGTTACGTTCCGGCATCGATGGGATTGTTGCTCGCGGGATACGTGATAAGGGAACTTTTAGGGTATAATTAGGAAAAGAGACAGCGAGGGGGGATTTTTACAATGAAGAAGATCTTGATAACGGGAGGCCCCACTAACGAGCCTATAGATGAAGTGATGAAGATAACGAACATGTCCACGGGCGGCATGGCGGTGAATCTCGGGAGGCTTTTCCGCAGCGCCGGCTACGAGGTCATTCTGGTCCTCAACAATTCGGTGAGGGCGATCGAAGAGGAGAACCTCCGCATCGTCAGGGTGGAGACGACGGAAGAGATGATGGACGCGATCGAGCACGAGGCGCAGGCGGACGACATCGACGCCGTTATACACGCCGCTGCGGTCGGAGACTACAAGGCCGACTTCTCGTTCCTTATGGAGGATATGGCAGTGGAGATCTTCGGGCAGATAGATAAAATAAAATCGCCGGACGACATACTCGCGATAATGAAGTCGCCGAACTGTAAGCTCAACTCCGACACGAAGATAAGCAGCTATCAGGAGAACCTCACGATAAAACTCACGCTCACCCCTAAGATAATAGGGAAGCTGAGGTTCTGGTTCCCTAAATCGCTGCTGATCGGATTCAAGCTCCTCGAGGATGTTGAAAAAGGTGAGCTGTTCGATGTGGCGACCGCTCTCTGCAATAAAAACGGAATGGACTACATCATGGCGAACGACCTCGCGGATCTCCGCACGGGACACAAGGAGAGGTATCTCGTGAACGGCGAAGGTTTTACGCAGATCGTGCTCAACGATTACGAGGCGATATTCAAATTTGTAGATGAGAAGCTGTCGTGCTAGGAGATGATCGCGCCGCGGCGGACGAGACGTAGATCCGGCGGCGGAGAAATTTCCGCGCGGCGGCAATGAAAAAAGAGGTAAATAAATGGGAACGCTGATCATAATAATGTCGGTCGTGACGGTCATCGCGGTGGTGATCGCAATAGTCCTCCTCATAAGGGCGCAGAACGATTCGGCAAAGATAAAGACGCTCATCGATGCGCAGAGCAGGGCCATGGCAGAGGCTCAAAACCAAGCCCTGAACTATCAGGAGGCGAGGATGCAGTCGCTCGAAGCTGGCCTCGCTCAGATGAGGAACGAGAACAACAAGCAGCTTGACGACATGCGTAAAGTCGTCGATACGCAGCTTCAGACGACGTTGGAGAACAGAATAGGGCATGCGTTTGCGCGCGTCAACGAGGAGCTGGCCGGAGTCAATCAGGGCATCGGTGAAATGAAAAAGCTCGCAGTTGAAATGGGCGACCTCAGGAAAATGCTCACGAACGTAAAATCGAGGGGCGTTTTCGGAGAGGTGCAGCTTCACGCCATACTCGATCAGATGCTCGATAAAAGTCAGTACGTCGAGAACTATGTCATCTATGTCGACGGCAAGAAGAAAATGGTAGAGTTTGCGGTAAAGATGCCGGGAAGCGGGAGCGAACCCGTCTATCTTCCGATAGACGCGAAGTTCCCGGGAGATACATATCTCAATCTCGTGGACGCATATGAAGCCGGCGACAAAGCCGAAATCGAAATAAAGAAAACGGCCCTTCGCCGAAGGATAGTCGAAGAAGCCTCCGACATATCGGAGAAATACATCGTTCCGCCTCAGACGACGGATTTTGCAATAATGTTCCTGCCTTTCGAAGGCCTTTACGCCGAAGTCCTCAACCTCGGCATGCTCGATGAACTTTCGAAAAAGTATAAAGTGACGATAGCGGGACCGACTACCATGGCAGCCATACTGAACAGCCTGCAGATGGGCTTCAAAATGGCAGCGATCGAAAAGAAGTCAGATGAGGTCTGGAGGATACTCGAAGGGGTGCGAAAAGAATTCGAAACATTCGGCGATGCATTGACGGCCGCACAGAAGAAGATCAGAGAGGCCGATGAGAAGATAGACTATCTCGTTACGACGCGCACGAACCAAATGAGAAAACAGCTGAGGAATATTTCGCTCATCTCGGACGAAGAGGCTGAAAAGCGACCGGAAAACTGAATGGAGAGAAGACCGCATGAAAATATTTGCGATCGGAGATTTACATTTATCGTTCAACGAGAATATAGATAAGCCCATGAGTGCTTTCGGAGAGGGCTGGGACAACTACGAGCAGCGTCTGCTCGCCTCTTGGCGTGAGCGTATTTCAGAGGAGGATACGACCATTTTGGCCGGCGACCTTTCGTGGGGGCTCAAGCTCGACGAGGCCATGAACGACCTCGACTGGATACACGAACTTCCCGGGCAGAAGGTTCTTTTCAAGGGCAACCACGACCTTTGGTGGAACCGCATCACGCATCTCAACGGACTTTACGACGACATGCATTTTATACAGAACGACTGCCACGTGATACCGGGGAGCGGTGTCGCTATAGCGGGCACGCGCGGATGGATACTCCCGATGTCGGAAGACTTTACGGAGCACGATGAAAAAATATACGCGCGCGAGCTCATGAGGATGAAGGCGAGCCTCGACAGCGCGGTAAAAGCAGGGGCCGAACGCATAATAGCGGTCCTTCATTATCCGCCGGCCGACGATTTTAGGAGAAAAAGCGATTTTACGGATCTGCTCGAGGAATATCCGGTGACGGACTGCGTCTACGGACATCTCCACGGCATGCTCGCGTTTAAGAAGGGGATAAAAGGTGAGCAGAACGGGATAAATTACAGCCTCTGTTCGCTCGACTATCTCGGCGCGGAGCCGAAATTCATCTGCGAGGCAGGTTCGGAGGTGAGATCATGAACATGCTCGATATAATAATAAAAAAGAGGAACGGCGGAGCGCTGTTACCGGAGGAAATAAGGTTCTTCGTAAAAGGCGTTACGTCGGGTGAGATAGAAGATCATCAGACGGCAGCGCTTTTGATGGCGATATATTTTGTAGGTATGACCGATGAGGAGACGTTTGAGCTGACAAGTTGTCTCGTGGAGAGCGGCGCCGTTGCGAATCTTCGCGATATCGCGGGCGTCAAGGTCGACAAGCACTCGAGCGGCGGCGTCGGGGACAAGGTGACGATAGCCGCCGTGCCGATCGCGGCTGCGGCCGGTGTCCCGATCGCGAAGATGAGCGGCCGGTCCCTCGGGGATACGGGCGGGACGGCGGACAAGCTAGAGTCGATTCCGGGGTTCAGGACCGGCCTTTCCGACCGGGAGCTGGTCGGGCAGGTCGGAAAGATCGGCGCCGCCATGATAACACAAACCGGAGACATCTCACCTGCCGACAAGAAACTGTACGTACTGAGGGACGTGACCGGAACGGTCGAAAACAAAAGCCTGATCGCCGCCAGCATAATGAGCAAAAAGATCGCGTCGGGAAGCGATGCTATAGTCCTCGATGTGAAATGCGGCAGCGGAGCTTTTTTCAAAGATAAAGAGCAGGCGCTCGCCGTGGCGGAACTGATGATAAAGATCGGGAACGCGGCGGGCAGGAAGAGCGTAGCTTTTATAACCGACATGAACGAGCCGCTCGGACGGGCGGTGGGAAACGCGAACGAAGTCGCGGAGGCGATCGACGTTCTGAAAGGCAGAGGGCCTAAGGACATAACGGAGATCGTCGAGGCTGTCTCGGCCGCGATGATATTCGTCGGAGAAAAAGCGGCCGACATGGAAGAAGCGACCGCAAAGGTCAGGGAGCTCACAGCCTCGGGACGCGCGCTCGCGAAACTGAAGGAAATAATAGAGTATCAGGGAGGCGACCCCGCCGTCACGGAAGATTTTTCCCGCTTGATAGAGAAACGCGAAAGATACGTCGTGAAAGCGGAGCGAGCCGGGTACGTCTCGGAGGTCGATGCCGGAATCATCGGAAAGGCCGCTAGGCACACGGGCGCGGGCCGTTTCAGAAAAGGCGACGAGATCGACCACAGCGCCGGGATCATGCTGCTTAAGAAGATCGGAGAAGAGGTCGAAAGCGGAGAGACGGTCGCCGAAGTATTCGCCAAAGATGCCGGGCTTGCGGAAGAGGCGGGACGGATCGCAGCCGAGGCTTTTACCGTCGCGGACGAAAAACCGAAGGAAAGAAAAATCATAATAGAGAAGGTTGGATTTTAGAGGATGCATTTTAACGGTCCGAAAAAACCAAAAGAGCGGTTTTTACCAAAAGCGCAATTTTTACCGAAAGAGCGGTTTTTAAAGAAAACGGGGATATCGATCCTCGTGTCGGTGCTGGCGCTGACGACATTTTTATCGGTGCCTTTTACCGGCTCATCTTTTGCGAAAGAGAAGGCGGAACCGCCTGAAATAACGGCGAAAAGCGCACTGGTGTACTGCCAAAACACCGGAAAGACGGTGTATTCAAAGGACGCGGATCTCGAAGTATCGCCGTACAGCACGACGAAGCTGATGACCGCGCTTATCGTTGCGGAGAAACTTTCGCCGGACAGGAAACTCACGGTCCCGAAGCTGGACCTCGATCCGGATGAATCCACTCTCAAACTGTCGGAAGGCGAGGAGATGACCGTAAACGATATGATGTACGGCCTACTGATAAAATCCGGCAACGACTGCGCGTTCACGCTCGCCAAAGCGACGGCGGGCTCGGTCGACGATTTCGTGGACATGATGAATGATAAAGCCGAAGAGCTCGGCTGCAAAAACACGCATTTCACCAACCCGGCCGGCCTTAAGGACAGCAATCACTACACGACGGCTCACGACATGTTGCTGATCGCAAAAGCGGCGATGGCGAACAAGACCGTCTGTAAGATAGCCCACACGAAGCGCTACACGATCCCGGCGACTAACAAAAGCGACGAGCGAAAGCTCAAGAGCCACGTCGATCTGATATTCACGAAGGACTCGGGCGTGACGGGCGGCAAGACCGGTTACTGGGAAGATAACGACTGTAGCATCGTGGCCGATTACAGTAAGAAAAACCTGGGGCTGACCGTGATCCTGCTCGGCGATACGAAAAAAGAGAGGCCGAAGGATCTCGAGGCGCTCATAAAATATGCTGATGAAACGGTCACGGGCTTCCGTGCGGTGAAAAAAGGCTCCTGCGAAGGCCGCTTCTGGATCCGCGGCGGAAAGTACACGCGGATAAAAGGCTATGCCGCCGAAGACGCTTACGGCTATCCGAAGGACGAGAAGAAGGATTCGGTAAAAACGAAGGTGAACAGGATCGCCGGCGTAAAAGCCTCTATCAGGAAGGGCGACCAAATAGCCGAAGCAAGCGTCTATGTAAACGGCAAAAAGACGGTCACCGTCCCGGTCATTGCCAAAGAAAACGTTCAGAAGGGCTCGTTCCTTTCGAACATCTACATATCGGACAGAGCGGCTGTCTATCTCTTCATCGGCGTGCTCGCGATAGTTCTGATCGCAGTGCTCGTGAAGAGGTCCCGTAAAAAGAAAGGCAATGGCGGGCCTAAGGGACGCGGTAAAAACAAACGCGGAGGCCGCCGCAAAAACGACCCCGAGAGGACCGGTAAAAGTGACTCAGGCGGTCGCCGCAAAAGCAGTGCTGAGAACGCCCGTAAAAATCGCAGAGGAAGGGCCGGTGCCGTTCCTGACGACGAGCAGGTACCGTGGGAAACCACCCCTCCCGTAACGCGCGGGCAGAATGAGCCGAAAAGGGATGTGCTCAAACGCGCTCCCGACAGACGAGGGTCTGCAGACCGTGACCGCGGTGAAAACATGAGACCGGACACGGCAAAACACGCCGTCGAAGGTGACAATGCCGGAAGGCTCGGAGGAAGGCTTTCCCGCAACAAAGACAGATACGAAGGAAACCATTTTAGGGGAGAATGATAAAAAAGTGTATGGAGGATAAAATGGCTGAGAGGATGACGAGGGAGCAGGCGAACGAGCTCTTGCACAAATACGTAAAAGGTGAAAACTACATAACGCACTCATATGCCGTCGAGGCGATCATGAGGGGACTCGCCGAGAGGCTTGCGCCGGACGATGTGGAGTTCTGGGGGATATGCGGGCTTCTCCACGATCTCGACGAAGAGACGTGCGACTGGCGAAACGACATGTCGACCCACGGTCCTGTGTCGGTTGAGATCCTCAAAAAAGAAGGCGTGTACGATAAAGAGCTCGGTGATGCGATATGCTCGCACAATCCGCTTTCGGGCGTCATCGCGCACAACACCCTGCAATATGCACTCCTGGCGGCCGATCCTATGAGCGGTTTCGTAAAAGCAGTCGCTCAGATATATCCCGATAAAAAAGTCGCGAGTGTCAAGCCGAAGTCCGTAAAAAAAAGGTTCAACGAGGCGCGCTTCGCGAAGGGCGCGAACAGGCAGTATATGATGGCGATCGAGGAGACAGGCATCACCTACGATGAGTTCATCCCGATCGCGCTTAAAGCGATGACCGATATCGCCGACGAGATAGGCCTTTAGAGGCAGCGCATTTCCAAAAAACATGCATTGAAATGGCCGCTTTTTGTTGACTTGCTCCGCTCGAAGTGCTATCATATTTGGGCGGCCGCAAAAGCGGGTCATGCATCATTAGCTCAGCTGGCAGAGCACCTGACTCTTAATCAGGGTGTCCAGGGTTCGAGCCCCTGATGATGCACCAAAGAATGAAGCCTTGAAACTGATGTGTTTCAAGGCTTTTGTTTATTATTTTTGTCGGCAACATTTTCCCACTCTAGGGAAGCCCATTTCGTTTAGCACGTCATCGATTGTCAGTACTCTGAGATGTGTTTGCAGGTTGTTAAGTATTTCTTTTATCCTGTCGATCAATTCTTTATATTTATTATTGGAACATAGGTATCGTAACGCTATTATCGCTGCGAAGAGGTCCCGTTTGCCAAATCTGTATTCTTCGTTTGACCGCTCTATCTCTAGATTTTGGTGTAAGGGCATATCTATAAGCGGTTTCCTATTGCGCATACAGTATAGCCGATTTCCATGAGCAGCAATATTACGAACATCAGTAAGATAAAGCAGGAAACTTCTTAACTCTCGTTCTGAAAGTCGGAACTGCTTTGAAATAAATTGCTGATCCTCCTGCTTCATGACACTGCATATCTTGCTTATGATTCCGAGGGTAAGGATATTATTAAGTACCCACATAGGAATGAAACCATAGTTGTTGAGATAGTGCGATATGCTGGGATCATTTTGTCTATTCGCAATTTGAGTATGGATCGAGGAAAACACTTTTGAGATCTCATTTTTGTTTGATCCGAAATTCATATATTGCAAGTAGTTATCCTGACCATATTGTAAGGATATTCTATAGGCGATCAAACTTTTTACATGTGTTTCGATAGGCAAAATGAAGCGTAATAATGTTTCTCTTAGTTCTGCATCGAAATAATATAAGGCATAAATTTCGCTTATTGTTGTTCCGCTCTTATACCTTTCCTCATCACTGTTCTTATCAAGAAACAGGTCCTTATATCCGTTGATTAGTTTATAATAACCAACGCGTTGCAGAATATCCAACGCTTTAGCTCTTTCTGCTTCTGAACCAATGCTTATCCCACGACTTTCAAGGATCCGGAGCTGTTCGTCAAATGTTCTGGGCTCTTTTGTTTTCATTGCATTGCTCCTAAAAAAAGACCCGGGGCCCGAAGGACGCCCGAGTACGTTCCATAATTATAGAGAAGCCTTTTCTCTGTGTCCATAGTATATAAAAGCGATAAACCAAAGTCAATCTACATTTAGAAAATGCACTTAAAATTTATGATTCGGAACAGATCCTTATCAATAAATATAAGACTACTTTTCCGCTACGCTTAAATTCTACTGCATTAAAATCTTCCAAACAGCACACATCTATAAAAATTTTTATCGGAATAAAAAAGTATGTACGATATTTGGGACAACGCGTTCGGACAGGGTAGGGTGAATGTGATAATATGACCGTGAAAACAGCGACGGTATCGTTTTTACAAAGGGAGGGGGCGATGCGAAATGATGTGGAAAAATACAACCTCAGGCTCCCAAAAGATTTTGAGGATAAAATTTTAGGGCGATGAGCGAAGAATTTTCATTGGGGTGAGATTCATGAAATTAAAATATGTGGGTGAATCGTTCGGAGTTGATTCATTGGCAAACGGTAAAATATATGAAGCGACCGACGAAAATGAAGGCATGTACAGAGTTATCGACGACAGCGGAGAAGATTATCTGTACTCAAAAGACAGACCCGCGCTGTTGGACGGAAGCTCAGAGGGCGGTAAATGGGAAATAGTCGATACTGAAGATATGCGGAACAATACTCAATTAAACAATAAATGAAAGGGATCCGTTATGGTCAATGTTTTCGAATATCAGGATATCGACAGCGAGGTGCTCATCACATTTACAGATGAGATGTGTTTGATTGGACGCATAGACAGTGTCGATGATGAGGAAGAAAGCGAATTGGGAGAACCCGGGCTCAGCGTTTTTACTCGGGACGGTATGTATTTGGGACTGGGGCAAAGCGAAATAGAATGCATTACAGTGTTGGAAACGAGCGATGCTGAAAGATAGCAGTATTGTTTTAAGGATTATAAGGAGGAACAGCAATGACGATTTCTTTGGACACGATAAAGAAAAGCATGATAAATGACGGAAGCGATATATATTTCGATTATGAAGGGAAGCAATGCGGGATCGCGATTTCCAATCTCACGAAATTCCAATCCTGATGCTTTCGACAATCCGTTCTTTAACGGCAGATCGCTCAGGTATTTGGTAGAGTCCGACCTCATAGATGTTTATTTTGAATGACCTGTATTTGAAGAAATTAAATCTCTGATAAGGAGACGGTGATATGGGCAATTTGACACAGGATGCGATGAAATATATGATCGGAAGGCTGCTTGATAATGCAAACGATGCGCTCGCAGAGGCTGAAGAAAACAAAGGTGATCCGTTTTATTCGGGGAAAAGCTTTGCTTACTATGAGATGTTGGACACCCTTAAGAATGATTTGGACATATACGAAGAAGATCTGAAAGAATACGGCCTTGATATCGATTTGGATAAAATGGGCTTTTGAGCAATTCTAAATAAAAACAAATATTTTACTTCCGGCGAAGTAAACACGCCGGGGCGCGATAAAAACAGGTAGGACCGGTCTGATCCTACCCGTATCGTTTACCTGAACAACCCCTTCTTTTCATACGGCTCCGATTCGAACGAAAGCACCGTGTAGCCCGTCGGGTCGATCGCCGCTTTTATCGCGTCTTCTGAGATCGGCTCCTTCGATATTATCTCGGCGATGCCGGTTTTATGGGAAGACGATACTTTTTTTACGTCAAAAGCTTTTCTTACGGTGTCGTTTATATGAGCTTCGCACATTGAGCAGCTCATGCCGTCGATTTTTATAATTGTCTTTGTCATTTCGGTACCTCCTCATTTTTTATGCAACATAATTATAGTTAGAAAAGATTAACCGGTCAACAGAGAGGCCTCGGAAAGAGACATTGTATTTGATTTTGCAATGCCGGAGACTCGTTAGAAATCTATCTATCATTGAACGGTAAAAACCGCTGTGATATTATCAAGTTGTAAAAAAACATAAAATACGCATGGGAAATTGGAGGAAAGTTAGTTGGAGAATAAAACGCCTTTATACGATACCCACGTAAAATACGGCGGCACCATGGTTCCGTTCGGCGGATACATCCTGCCGGTGCAATACGAAACGGGGATCAGGAAAGAACACATGGCGGTAAGGGAGGACTGCGGCCTCTTTGACGTGTCCCACATGGGAGAGATCACGGTCAAAGGCGCAGATTCCCTTGCCTTTTTAAATTATCTGCTCACGAACGATTTCACGGATCTCGAGCCGGGCGCTGCGAGATACAGCCCGATGTGCTACGAAGACGGCGGTATCGTGGACGATCTCATAGTATACATGCGCGATGAAAACGACTACCTGCTCGTCGTCAACGCCGCGAATAAGGATAAGGACTTTAAGTGGATCTGTGATAATAAAAAGGGCGAAGTCGAGATCGAGGACGTTTCTGACGGATACGGACAGGTTGCGCTTCAGGGTCCTAAAGCGGAGAAGATCCTCAGCAAGGTAGCAGGCGCTTCTTCGATACCGGAGAAATACTACACCTGCATTTTCGGCGGAGAGATCAAAGGGATACCGTGCATGATCTCGAGGACCGGCTATACGGGCGAGGACGGATTCGAGATATACATGCCTGCGGAGAACGCTCCTGATATTTGGGAGATCCTCATCGAAGCGGGAAAGGAAGACGGACTCATCCCGTGCGGACTCGGTGCTAGGGACACGCTCAGGATAGAAGCGGGAATGCCGCTCTACGGCCACGAGCTGACGGCCGAGATCAACCCTAAGATGGCGGCGCTCGGATTCGCGGTAAAGCTCGACAAAGACGATTTTATCGGCAAGTCAGGCATCGAAGCGTCACTCCCTCTGAAGAAGTCGAGGGTCGGCCTCAAGGCGATCGGCCGCGGCGTGCTGAGGGAAGAGTGTGATGTGTATAAGGACGGCGAAAAGATCGGAGTAACGACATCCGGTACGTTCCTTCCTTATCTGAACGGATCTTATGCGATCGCTATGGTCGACAAGGATAAAAAGAATTTCGGAGACGAAGCTGAAGTTGAAGTAAGAGGCAGAAGGATCAAGGTCGAAATGGTCAAAATGCCTTTTTATAAAAGACAGTAGGGGGTAATAAAAATGAAAGACGTTAAAGAACTGTTGTATTCAAACGACCATGAGTGGCTCAGCGAAGAGGGCGGCGAAGCCTATATCGGGATAAGCGATTTTGCTCAGCACAAGCTGGGAGACATCGTATTCATCAATCTTCCTGAACCGGGAGACGAGCTCACGGCGGGCGATCCTTTGGGCGACGTTGAGTCGGTAAAAGCCGTTTCGGACCTCGTTTCGCCTGTTTCGGCAAAAGTCCTCGAGGTTAACGAAGAGCTTCTCGACGCCCCGGAAAAACTGAACGAGGCGCCTTACGAAGCGTGGCTCGTAAAAGTCGGTGAGATCTCCGATAAAAGCGATCTCATGGGATACGAGGATTACGAAAAATTCATAGCTGAATAAGCCTTTTAGAGTTTCAGCAATTTTTATCGAAAGGAGCCGGTGAAAGTGGGTACTTTTATTCCCAATACCAAAGAAGAGCAGCTCGAAATGCTGCGGGAGATAGGGTATAAAGACTTCGACGACCTTTTCGGACACGTTCCCGAGAAAGCAAAATTCAAGGGCGCGCTTGACATACCGAAAGGGAAGCCGGAAGCGGAAGTCTTCGACATAATGAAAGAGATGTCGGAAAAGAACCGCATTTTTAAGAAGATATTCAGAGGCGCAGGGGCATACAACCACTATGTTCCCGCGGCTGTCGATGCGATAAGCGGAAAAGAGGAGTTCCTCACGGCGTACACGCCTTACCAGGCCGAGATAAGCCAGGGTATCCTGCAGTCGATATTTGAGTTCCAGACGATGATATGCGAACTGACGGGAATGGACGTAGCCAACGCCTCGATGTACGACGGAGCGTCTGCGGCGGCGGAAGGCTGCGCGATGACGGCCGACAGGAAACGCTCGACGATTTACGTTTCCGAAACGACGGACCCGAGGGTGCTCAGCGTCATAAAAACATATTCGTTCGGACGCGATACGGAAGTGAAGTGCGTCCCGGAGAAGGACGGAGAGACAGATAAGGAAGCGCTCGCAAAGATGCTCGGAGAAGATCCGGAAGCGGCATGCTTCCTGTTCAGCTATCCAAATTTTTACGGCATCGTTGAAGATGCCGATGCGATAGCAAAGACCGTCCACGATGCGGGAGCGCAGCTCGTCATGTATTTCGACCCGATCGCGCTCGGTATTCTTAAGACGCCGGGAGAGATAGGTGCGGACGTAGCAGTCGGAGAAGGCCAGTCCCTCGGAATGGGGCTCTCGTTCGGAGGACCTTATCTCGGGCTTTTGACAACGACTCAGAAGAACATGAGAAAGATCGTCGGAAGGGTCGTAGGAGAGACGGTCGACACGAACGGAGAGAGAGGATATGTCCTGACGCTACAGGCGAGAGAACAGCATATAAGGAGAGAGAAGGCAGCGAGCAACATCTGCACGAGCCAGGCTCTCTGCGCTCTCAGAGCGGGCGTATATATGGCGACGGTTGGACCCGCCGGAATAGAAAAGCTGGCGCTTTCGTGTTCATCGAATGCGCACTATCTCGCGGACGGTCTTGCAAAGGCCGGACTCAAACTAAGATACGATAAGCCTTTCTTCAACGAGTTCGTCACGGACAGCGCAAAAGAAAACGAGCTCCTCGCGGCACTCGAAAAGAAGGACATACTCGGAGGACTGCCTCTTAAGGACGGCGGTATCCTCTGGTGTGCGACCGAGATGAATTCTAAAGAAGACATCGGCGAAGTCGTCGCCGCAGTTAAGGAGGTGATCGGGGCATGAAGCTGATATTTGAAAGAAGCGTAGCCGGCCGCGGTCAGGAGATATTCAGGGATATCGATGTGCCGGTAGTAAAACCGGAAGTCCCTATGAGGTCGGAAAAACCGAGGCTGCCTGAGATCTCGGAAAACGAGATGGGCCGCCATTACACGGAGCTCGCTAAAAGGGCTCACGGCGTAAACAACGGTTTTTACCCGCTCGGATCGTGCACGATGAAACACAATCCGCGCATCAACGAGAGAGTCGCGGCTCTCCCGGGATTCACAAATATACATCCGCTCCAGCCTGAAGAAACGACTGCAGGTGCGAACGAGATGTTCGCCACGATAGAGAAGTTCTGCTGCGAGATCACAGGAATGGATGCGATAACGTTCCAGCCGGCGGCGGGAGCTCAGGGCGAGTTCACCGGCCTGCTGCTCATAAAAGCATATCATCACGACAGGGGAGATCTCGAAAGGAACGAGGTCATCGTTCCGGATTCGGCTCACGGTACAAACCCGGCGAGCGTAACGATGGCGGGATTCAAAATGGTCGAAGTAAAGTCCGATGAGTACGGCCGCGTAGACCTGGACGATCTCAAAGCTCACCTGAGCGAGAAGACGGCGGGACTCATGCTGACGAACCCGAACACGCTCGGACTCTTCGACGACAACATAATGGAGATCACGAAGCTCGTCCACGAGGCGGGCGGACTCTGCTACTACGACGGAGCCAACCTCAACGCTGTTATCGGAATAGTAAGGCCGGGAGACATCGGATTCGATGTCGTCCACCTGAACCTTCACAAGACTTTCTCGACGCCTCACGGCGGCGGCGGTCCGGGAAGCGGTCCGTGCGGATGCAAGGAGTTCCTTAAGAAGTTCCTGCCGGGCGTAAGGGCCGAGAACGGGAAATATGTTAGAACGGATAAGAGCATAGGCGATATGACGGGCTTTTACGGGAACTTCCTCGTCACACTTAGGGCGCTGACCTATATATACACTATAGGCTCCGACGGCATCCCGGAAGTCGCTAAAAACGCCGTACTGAACGCGAATTACATCATGGAAAAGATAAAAGCGTTCTATCCGGTCGCATACGATACGACGTGCATGCACGAATTCGTCCTCAGCCTTACCGAGCTCAAGAACCAAAAGGGAGTATCGGCGCTCGATGTCGCGAAGGCGCTACTCGATTACGGTATGCATCCGCCTACGATGTACTTCCCGCTCATAGTTGAGGAGGCTCTGATGATCGAGCCGACGGAGACAGAGGCGCGCGAAGTGCTCGACGATGCGATAAAAGCCTTCAAGAGCATTTACGACGAGATCATGAGCGCTCCGGGAGAAGTAAAACTCGCTCCGGTGACCACTCCGGTCAAGCGTCTCGATGAAGTCGGTGCGGCAAGGCATCCGATACTCAAATATAACTTTGAAGAGGAGTGATTTTACGGCGGCTTAAGTTGTAAGATCGGCAGACTGATTTAATGTTTTTAACGGAAAGGCGGGCTGCGGGTGTAAATTCGCAGCCCGTTTTGGGTAGTTTATGAAGAGAAGGATCATAGTTACGGATTGTACGGATCCGTATAAAAATCTGGCGCTCGAGGAATATCTCACATTCCATATTGAGGAGGATGAGGTCATCCTTTATCTTTGGCAAAACGAGCATACGGTCGTCATCGGGAGGAACCAAAACCCGTGGAAGGAGTGTTCCGTCGAGAAGATAAAAAGCGACGGCTGCAGGCTGGCGCGCCGTCTGTCCGGCGGCGGTGCCGTCTATCACGATCTCGGCAACATCAATTTTACCTTTATCGCGAGAAAGCCGAATTTCGATCTCAACAAACAGACGAATGTGATCATGGACGCCATGAAGATGCTGGGCCTCGACTGCGAGAAGAGCGGCCGTAACGACCTGACTATTGACGGGATGAAGTTCTCCGGCCACGCCAAATTCAACAGCGGCGACTACTGCTATCACCACGGCACCATAATGATGTATGTCGACTGCGATGCCCTCTCGAAATATCTGACGGTATCGAAGCTGAAACTCAAATCTAAGGGTGTGAGTTCGGTAAAATCGCGCGTCACGAACCTCAGAGATCACGTTCCCGGCATTACGAAAGAACTGGTCAACGAGGCCCTCATACGTTCGTTCCTCAAGAATTATCGCGAGGGTACGACCTATGTGGAGATAACGCAGGAGACGCCGAAGGTACCGGAAGAGCTCCTCGAAAAATACGCGTCGGAAAAATGGAGATACGGTCGGTGCATAGAGTTCAATGTCGACATGGAAGAGCGTTTCCAATGGGGCACGGTCTATGTGACCATGGAGGTGAACGGAGGCATCATAAAGCGCTGCGGCGTTTATTCGGACTCGCTGTACACGGAGGTCTTTCCGAAGCTCCATAAAAAGCTCGAAGGGCTGAAGTTCGATGCCGCGACAATATCGAAGATAGATATCTCCGACATATGTTCGTATACGGAGGAAAAAAAGATCGCAAAAGATGTGATATCTTTTATAGCGGGCTCGATAGAGTAGGACCGGGGGCGGTAAAAAGCGCAGGCTGTATGTAACGATATAAAAGCGTGCAGGAAGGACAGACAGATAAATGGAAAAAGCATATGATTTTGATCTCACTGTGATAGGTGCCGGCCCCGGAGGTTACGAGGCGGCATTCTATGCGAGCGATCTCGGGATGAAGGTCGCGATCGTCGAGAAAGACGAGGTCGGCGGCACATGTCTCAACAGGGGATGCATACCGACGAAAGCGATAATGAGGGCGACGGGTATTTACCGCGAGGCGAAAGAAGCGGCGTTCCTTAACGGTACGGACGGAGTTTCGGCCGACAGGGAAAAGATCTTCGCAGGCAAGGACGAGTCCATCGATGCGATAAGGTCGGGCCTTTCGTCTTCGATCGACAGGCACGGGATCGAGAAGATCGAGGGTCTTGCAAAGATCACGGATGAACATGTCGTGACAGTTTCGCTGAAAGACGGAAGCACGAGAGAAGTTACCTCGAAATTCATTTTGGTCGCTACGGGATCACATCCTTTCGTTCCGCCGATAGAAGGCGCGGACGGCGAGGGCGTTGTAACGAGCGACGACATGTTCACGGCGGAAGCCGCGGACCTGAAGGATATAGCCATAATCGGCGGCGGTGCGATCGGCATAGAGTTCGCGATGATCTTCAGAGATCTCGGAGCGGAAGTCACGGTCATAGAAGCGCTCGACAGGCTGATCCCGACGATGGACAAAGAGCTCGGCCGCAGCCTCAAAATGAATCTGCAGGGCAGAGGGATCGACGTCCACACGGGTGCGAAGGTCGAGAAGATCGGGAAAAAAGGAGACAGGCTCCTGTGCACTTTCAGCGAGAAGGATAAAGCCGTCATGCTTGAAGTCGATAAAGTGCTCATTTCCACCGGAAGAAGGGCGACGACGGAAGGACTTTTTGCCGACAGATTCGGACATCTTTTGGACCGCGGGCTCCTTAAAGTGAACGAAAATTACGCAACGGAAGTCGGGAGCATCTACGGCATAGGCGACGTCATAGGCGGTATAACTCTCGCGCACGTCGCGTCGGCTGAAGGCATCAACGCGGTGGCTCATATGAACGGCGCGGGACCCGTCATCGACATGAGGGCTGTGCCGGGCTGCATATACACGGAACCCGAGATCGCATCGGTCGGCATGACGCAGGACGAGGCGAAGAGCGCCGGGATAGATGTCGTCACGAAGAAATTTCCGATGACGGCGAACGGAAAAACGGTCATCGAAGGGCTCGGAAGGGGATTCATCAAACTCGTCGCGAGGAAGGAAGACGGCGTGCTCATCGGAGCGCAGCTCATGTGCGGCCGTGCGACCGACATGGTCTCGGAGCTCGGGCTTGCGATCGTGAACGAACTGACTCTGCAGGACGTTGCAAAGACGATACATCCGCATCCGACTTTTGCCGAAGCGATAGCCGAAGCGGCGCGGATAAAATAAATTTTCAGAGGGAAAAAGTCGGCGGACAGCCGGCTTTTATTCGAGAAACGGGTAATTCGGGGAGGAAGTAAAAATGAATGCGAGCGTAGCTATACAGGTACTGCCGAAGGCGGCGGACGAGGCGGAGCTACTCGGGATAGTCGACAACGTGATCGCGTACATCAAATCGTTCGGTCTTCACACCGAGGTCGGGCCTTTTGAGACGACGGTCGAAGGCGATTACGACACGCTTATGGAAATAGTGAAGGGATGCTCCGAGATATGCATAAAAAGCGGGGCACGCGGCGTCATGACGTACGTAAAGATCAATTACTGTCCGGACGGCGTCCTTTCCATGGATAAAAAGACTTCGAAACACAGGAACTAAAGGAGCCGGCGGTGCATGGATAAAAAATTCTGTATTTTCGACATGGACGGTACGATCACTGATTCAATGGGGTGCTGGCGAAATCTGGGACGAGAGTTTCTGGCCGCGAAGGGCGTGACGGAAGGCGTGGATGAGGTCATGAAAAAGATAAAACCGCTTACACTCGCCGAGTCCGCAGTTCTTTTCGTTGAAACTTTCGACCTGCCCGTTTCACCGAGGGAAGCCTTGGTCGAAATGGCAGAGATGATGAGGCGCCACTATATCGAAGATATACCTCTCAGACCGGGAATTGAGATCTACCTTGAGAAACTGATAGACTGCGGACGGGTACGGGCAGGCATCGCGACGGCCACGGACAGGGAGCTTGCGACGATGTGCCTTTCGAGGCTCGGGGTGATGAAATATTTCGACTTTATCGTTTCGTGCGAGGACGTCGGGAAGAACAAAAACAGCCCGGATGTCTATTTTGAGGCGTGCAGGGCTTTCGGTGTCCCGGATCTCGATATCCGCGATGTCGCTGTTTACGAAGACGCGTATTTTGCGGGGAGGACCGCGAAGAACGAAGGCTTTTACACCGTGGCGGTCTTCGAGGAAGGCCGGGAAAACAACTGGGAAAAGTTCACTGCGATAGCTGACGAGGCGGCCACCTACTGGGAAGCGGCGGCGCGGGAGCTTGAAAGATAAAAAATTTCCGCATTTTACCGAGGTAAGATGCGGATCTGTTTTTTTGTGAGGCGACCGCCTGCTTGCGGATATGCGTCAGCTACTTTCGCGCGAATATGCGGCGGAACGCGGAGCGGGCCTGACCGACCGGTACCTCCGCAAAGAAGGTGGCGAGTATTATCATGGCGGCGCCGATGAAGACGAATATATCCGCCTTCTCACCGAGAAGGAAGATCGAGAGCATACACGCCTCGATCGGGTCGATGTAGCACATGGTCGCGAAAACATCCGGGCGCATTTTCGAGAAGCAGTCGAAATACAGCGCAAATCCTATACCGGTATCGAATACGCCGATCAATATGACAAATATGATGTTTTGGAAAGTCGGGTGACCGACGCGTGCGAAGTCACCCGTCAAAAATGCGTAAGGAAAGATACAGACCGTCGCAACGAGCAGTTGCAGCAGGGTCGCGTCGAGGGCGGGCACATCTGCGGTCGTTCTCCTGACGAGGGTGAAAGAACCGTAGAAAAAGGCGGCGCAAAGGCCTATAACAGTCCCTTTTATGCTGCAGTATTTACCGATGTCTTCGCCGGCAAGAAGGGATTTTACGATGCCGGAAAGGAAGCACATACCGAGCACGGCGACGACGAGACACACCGCGCGCTGCGGGCTTATTTTTTCCCTGAAGATCAGCGCCGCTCCGAGGAGCATAAATATCGGCGACATGTAGTGAAGCAGCGTCCCGATCGCGACCGTCGTATACTTGTAAGTCTCAAAGATGAAGACCCAGGTCGTTCCCATGAGGGCGCCGCCGAGTATTATGAAGCCGAGGCGCTTTTTTATCGCTTCGAGGTCGAGCCTCCGCTTTTTTACGAGGAGGATCAGGGCGAGCACCGCAAAGCCGATGGCTGATCGGAGGACGGTGAGCGTCGCCGACGGGAAGCCGGACAGACGGCCGAAGGTTCCTATCGTGCCGAAGAGCATCATGGTTATCAACATTTGAAGTCGCGGATTTATTTTCATTCTGCCCCCGCCCGGATCTATTCCGAAGTAAAAAATGGTTAAAAATCTGTTGTAAAATGATTTTATCATAACAAAAAATACAAAACATTACCGCTTTTACAAAATTTTATGCATATAAAACGCCAAAGCGTATATTTATACAAACGGCTAAAAGTCTTTATTTATAAGGCGTGTACGAGAAAATCGATAAAAATGAAAGCGAAAAGCGCCGTCGCGCCGCAGGCGGTAAAAAGCCGCTGAAGCATTGATATTTAAGAGATATTAGTATATAATCGTCAACAAGTATATACGAATTAGAATTGGCGTGGAATGCGCGCCAAAGATCATAGGAGGTACCATAGTGTTCTGTAGAAATTGTGGAAGCAAGATAGCGGAGGGCTCCAAGTTCTGCTCTTCGTGCGGAGCAAGAGTCGAAGCGGCGGAAGCTGCAGCGGTAAAGAGGGCTGTAGAAGATCCGTTCGAGTCGAGACAGGGTGTAAAACGACAGGCTTCCGAACACACTTACGGAGGACAGGATCTTTGGGGTGAACCGGCGTACGGGAATTGCGCACATAAAGAGAGGTCCGAGGTCAAATTCGATTGGAGCTCGGTAATAGATAAGGGCGGAAGGAAACCTATCCGCAACGTTAAATCGCCTTGGGATCCCGATGCGCAGCAGGAATATGATTTCGACAGAACGGCCGAGATCGTAAACAGTCACAGCCGCGAGACCGCTGAACCGGAAGTTGATTCCGAGCGTCATTACGGCACTCAGGACCGCGGACGCACGATGACATTCATCGATGTTCTCAAGAGAGAGAAAGAGGAGAAGGAGAGGATGGCGGAAGCCGATGCAGAATCGCGTATCCGCGCTCAGGAGAGAGAAATCGACGATTTCAGCATCTTCGACAACGACCTCAACTTCGGCGACGACCGCGAACCTCTGCTTTCGAGAGACGAGATGGAAGTGACGGGAGTTCACGACGATATAAAGCGTGACCTTGCGGAAGACATAGAGAAGTACAGATCCGGAGAGGATGATGCAACTGCGGCGCTCGATGAGCAGCTCGCGTATATAAGGGCGAGGAGAGAGGCGAAGAGATCCGTAGAGGTAGAACCTCCTCACGATTTCGATCAGAGAGCCGAACTGCAGGAAAAGCAGATCATGGAGAAGAGAGCCGCTTACGAAGACAGGCTCGAAAACCGCGAAGAAGCGGTGCCGCACAGATCCGAAGGACCTACCCTTGCGGAGAGGTTGGCTCAGATCCTCGAGGATAAAGAGGACGAAGCCGAAGACAGACGCAGCCCGTTTGAAGAGGCTGAGGAGAGCCTGGCGAAAGCATCTGCCGAGGAAGAAGTCCCGGGCGAAGATCTTATGAGAGACATAGATCTGTTCGATGACGATGCCGCTTCGGATTACGGATACGACAACGGTTACGGCGACGATAACGAGGGATTTTCATACGATTATGAAAATTACGTATCATACGATGCCGCCGGCAGGGACGATGTCGTAAGGAATGACATCGATATCGACGATATTGACGACGAAGATGATATTGAGGATGAGGACGAAGGATCGATCGCGGCTCCGGCAGCACATGCTGTTGCTCCGGCAGCGGCAGCCGTCGCAGAAGAGGCTGCAGTCGAACCTGAGGATACCGATTCCGAGATAGAGAAACTTAAGAAGAGACTCGCGGAACTCATTGCCGAGAAAGAGGAAGAACCAGTTTCGATCTCCAGGGAAACACCGGAAGATATAAGCGAGTTCGTGCCTGAGAATGCGGCAGCTGAGGAGGCCGCGGCGGAAAAGACGGCCGACATCACGGAGGGCGAGGGCTTCTCCTTCAAAGACGCCCCTGAAGTCGATGCTTCGGACTTCGACAAAGAGCTCGCGTCGCTCGGACTCATAGGTGAAGACGTAGCTCCGCAGGATACAGCGGAAGATATCGCGGCGGAAGTTTCGCAGGAAGAAGTTCCTGAGATCCCGCAGGTATCCGAGCCGGTAGACGCACAGGATGCCGTAGCGGTTGCAGTAGCGGGAGCGGTTGCAACGGCGGGAGCCAAAGTCTTCGCACCGGCGGAAGATGCTTTTACGGCGGACGGAGATGACGACGCCGCAGCGGCGATAGATGAAAGCGATATGCTTTTTACATCCGAAGCCATAACGCCTGAAGATGCCGAGATCGAAGAAGACGACGACAATCAGATGTCGATAGAGGAACTCGAAGAGGAGCTCTTCGGCAAGAAGATAGAGGACGGTGACGAGGAAGCCACCCGTAAGATCGAGAAGTTCTACACGCTCTACACCAAGAACGAAGAATTCCAGAAACTCCTGGATGAGGAACACGAGAAACTTCGCGCAGGCGGAGCCGACTACGATCACATGGACGAGATACTCGGTGAGAACGAAGGAGAAGAGACGGCAGCCTCGGAAGGCGCGCACGACGAAGCGAGCGTTCCGGAACAGACTATACCGGTAACTCCTGTAGCTCAGCATCAGGAAGCGGCACCGGCCGTTGCCGTAGCACCGGCAGTATCGGAAGCGCCTGTATCGAGTGCGGCAGCTGCACCTGTACAGAGCGCGGCGCCTGCACCGAGCGCAGCTACTGCTCCTGCAGCTGAAGAGAAGAAAGCGCCTCCTGTTCTGATACCTGAAGATGTCGAGGAGGCGAGACCTCAGAAGAAAGAAAAAGGCGGGAAAGCGCTTACGATAATTGCGATAATCATCGCGATACTGCTCGTGATCCTTCTCGTCATGATGGTGATCCTGAACTTTGCGCCTAACAGCTCTATAGCATTCCATATCAACGAAATGATAGGCAATGTCACCGGAAGGGCCGATTTTATCGGCAGCAACGGGGGCCTGCGCATGTAGGCTGGACGAAAATATCTATCCGTATTGCAGCGGAGCGTTACGACGCTGCCGCTGCAATTTGTTTTTATCAGAGCGTGAGAGGGGTACATCCGCACTATGGGTCTAAAAGATAAAATCAACGACAGAAGGATGAGGGGGCCGGGAGGCACCCGTCCGATAAAACTAAAAAAGCGACCTCCGAGAGAGTACGATGAGGGAAGGAGCAAAAAGGCGGCCATAGTCATCTGTATAGTCGCCGTCGCTTTTCTTGTATTTTTTGCACTGATAAACTTCCTGACCGACTGGCTGTGGTTCAAGGACCTCGGATTCAGCTCGGTATTTTTCAAGAAGATCGTGACGCAGCTCGAGATAGGCATACCGGTTTTCGCCGTCGTCGCACTGCTGACAAGAGTCTATCTCATAAGCCTCAGGAACGGCTATTTCAACAAGATCGAGTCGCACGAAATACCGGATCTGAAGAAACTGAAGATAATATCGTGGACCATGTCGGCGATATTCGCCTTCGCGATCGCGACGTTCTCCGCGTCGAAGATGTGGATGAACCTGCTGCAGTTCAAAAATGCGACAAAGTTTCACCTGAAAGATCCGCTCTTTCACCTGGACATATCCTTCTATATTTTTAAGCTGGACTTTCTGAACCAGCTCAACACGCTCGTGATAGGAGCGGTGATCGGAGTCGTCATCATAACGCTCATCTATTACCTCGTGCTGCTCACCATCAGGACGCCCGACATATTTGAAGACGATGACATGTCGAAGGGCTTCTCGGATGAAGGAGAGCCTATCATCAACAAAAAACTGATAGAAAGGATCGACTTCGACGGCCGCGGAGGTGCTGAGCTCAACCGCGACAACCTTTCAAAGCTTCTCGAGATCGCATCGGTAAAACTTTCGATACTAGGCGCCGTCTTCTATCTTATGGTCGCAGTCGATTTTCTGCTCAGACAGTTCGAGCTGCTCCACTCGCACACGGGCACCGTATACGGAGCGGGATACACGGATGTCAACGTCAAGCTCTGGGTATACAGGCTGATAATGGTACTCTCGTGCGTGGGCGCGGTCACGCTTGTCATGCACTTCAGAAAGCGCGAGATGAAGGAGCTCCTTCGCATACCGATCGCGATCCTGGCAGTAGGAATCGCGGGATCTATAATCGGGTTCGCCGTTCAGGGCCTCGCAGTAAGCCCGGACGAAATAAACAAGGAAAGCAAATATCTCAAGGAGAACATCAAATATACGCAGCACGCGTACGGCCTCGACAACGTGGTCACGAAAGCCTTCCCGGCTGACAACACGCTTACGGCCGACGACCTTGCCGACAACGTCCAGACCCTTGAAAACATAAGGATCAACGACTACGAGCCGGTCAAAGATTTTTACAACCAGACGCAGAGCATAAGGCAGTACTACGATTTTAACGACGTAGACATAGACAGGTACAACATCGGCGGAAAAGAGACGCAGACGTTTTTATCGCCGAGAGAGATAAACGAAGACAAGATAAGCTCGACGTGGCTGAACAGGCACCTCAAATACACGCACGGTTACGGCGTCACGCTTTCGCGCGTCGACGAGGTGACGGACAGCGGCCAGCCGAACGTTTTGATAAAAAACATCCCGCCTGAGTCGAGCGTAAAGGACATCGAGATAAAAAGGCCGGAGATCTACTTCGGGGAGCTCTCGAACGAGTACGTCGTCGTCGATACGAAGGAACAGGAATTCGACTATCCGGACGGGAACGCCAACAAGTACACGTCGTACGGAGGCAAGACGGGCATAAAACTGACCCCGTTCAAGAGGTTGCTGTTCGCTTTCAGGGAAGGGAGCATCAAGCTGCTCGTGTCGTCGAACGTGACCTCCGATTCGCGCATAATAATAAACCGCAACGTCATCGACAGGGTAAAACTCATCATGCCGTATCTGCACTACGAGGAAGACCCGTACATGACGACGGTCGACGGCAGGCTGTACTGGATAATCGACGCTTACACGGAGAGCAACAACTATCCGTATTCCGAGCCTTATTCGGATGAAGTGAATACGACGAACTACATCAGGAACTCGGTAAAAGTCGTGGTCGACGCTTACAACGGCAACGTGACCTACTACGTCGTCGACGGTAACGATCCGATCGCGAAGACGTACCAGAAGATATATCCGAAGCTGTTCAAGAGCTTCAAGCAGATGCCTGAAGGCATAAAAGCGCACATAAGATATCCGAACCACATGTTCAATATACAGGCGAACGTATATGCCAAGTATCACATGAACGAGGTGAAAGTCTTCTATCAGGACGAAGACAGGTGGGATATCGCGAACCAGATATACGGCACGAAGCAGAAGAAGATGGAGCCGAGTTACTACATCCTCAAACTGCCGGGCGAGAGCAACGCGGAATTCATCAACATGATACCGTACACGCCGAAGTCGAAGCAGAACATGACGGCGATCATGATGGCGAGGAACGACGGCGACCGATACGGAGAGCTGCTCCTCTACAAATTCCCGAAGAGCAAGACGATATACGGACCGATGCAGGTCGAGGCTCAGATAGATCAGAACACCGAGATATCGAAGGAGTTCTCGCTCTGGAATTCGTCAGGATCGAGGTACAGAAGGGGCGACCTCTTCGTGATACCGATCAACGATTCGATAATGTACGTGGAGCCGGTATACCTCGAAGCCTCTAAGCAGGCGATCCCGGAGGTAAAAAGGGTCATCGTCGTTTACGGAGATAAAATAAGCTACAAAGCCACTCTGGGCGACGCTCTCGAGTCCATGTTCGGCGAGGGCTACGACTCCACATTCGGTAAAAACGCCTCTCAAAGCAATGAGGGCAGCTCGGTAAAAGAGCTGATCGCGCTCGCTAATTCGGAGTACGACGCCGCGATCGCCGCGCAAAGGAGCGGAGACTGGAAGGGATACGGAGAGCACATAGATAAAATGAGCAGCTATCTCAGGAAGCTGCAGCAGGCCGCGGGTTAAAAACCGAAAGCGTCACGTAAGTTTATAAAAATATAAGATATAAAGTTATAAAAAAGGATCTGATGATCCTGCTGAAACGGAGGTCACATTGAACACATTCAACTATTCGCTCGACAAAATGCTTTACACGATAAGACCGGAGGAACACACGCCAAGCGAGATAAGAAGGATACTCGGCGAACATCCGGAAGTGCAGTTCGTTTCCCTGACGGGAGTGGACCTCGCAGGACACAGCACCGACGAAAAGATACCTGTAAAAAGATTCATCGAGGACATGGAAAAGACTCTCGCGATAGGGGTACAGACGGACGGCTCCAGCGTGGCCCTGCCGATAATCGCGGAGCTCTCGAATGCCCGCGTCGACATCCTTCCGGACCTCGATGTGAATTGGTTCGTCGAATACAATTTCCGCAACATCAACTACGAAACGGGCCTTCCTGTCGGCACGCTCAGGATACCTTCGTTCCTGAGGCACAATAACGACAGGATGGTCGGCTCGAGGATATTCCAAAAGATCCTGACGGAAAAATTCAAGAGCGAGCTCATGAGGCTCCTCCGCGAGCACCCGTATGTCTTCGAGTACATCGACGGCATAAGCAGCGTCGACGAGATCGAAAAGATCGCCCTCACTTCCGCGACCGAGCTTGAGTTCTGGGTAAAAACTCCGGACGATTACGCCGACAGGGATCAGCTCTACACCTCGCAGGAGCTCAAAGAGCAGTACTGGAAGAGGACGATCGGACCGGTAGGTACGGCGTTCGAGCAGTCGATAGAGGTCCTCGAACACTACGGCTTTGAGATCGAAATGGGCCACAAAGAGGTCGGCGGCATCAAGGCTAAAATGGGTAACTCCGGAAAGTACGACCACATAATGGAGCAGCTCGAGATAGACTGGAAGTACTCCGACCCGAGGCAGGCGGCGGACAACGAGATACAGGTAAAGCACGTCATCCGCGACGTGTTCAGGCTGAACAACCTCGATGTTACGTTTTTAGCCAAGCCGATGCCGGGAGTCGCCGGAAACGGAGAGCACACGCACCTCGGAGTGATCGCAGTTTTGAAGGACGGACGGAAGGTGAACCTTTTTACCGCGGCTGATCCTACAAAGCATTTTATGAACCCGATCGGCTTCGGTGCGATCATGGGTATACTCGGGAACTACGAGATTTTATCGCCTTTCGTAAGCGCGACGAACGACGCCTTCGCAAGGCTGAAACCGGGATTCGAAGCTCCGGTATGTACGGTAACATCGCTCGGGACGGACTGCAACACGCCGTCGAGGAACAGGACGGTGCTCATCGGTCTCGTGCGCGACATGGGCAACCCTATGTCGACGAGATTCGAGCTCAGATCGCCTCATCCGCACAGCAACACGTATCTGCTCACGGGAGCGGCGTATATGCTGATGCTCGACGGTATAAAAGCGGCGCTCATAAATTCCAAGACGCCTGAGGACCTAGAGATATCCGTTTCGAAGAGAGCGGGCGAAGAGGACTTTTACCTGAAGAAGAACAGGGAATACAGGAGCGAGGAGAACCTTTTCGAATACTACACGGCCGAGGAAAGGGACGAACTTTTCGGAAGGGCCGCAGAGACGGTGTGGGAGAATTTCAGGACGTTCGATGAGAATCCTGAGGCGCTCGAAAAGATAACGGGCGGAGACGAGCTTTTGAATCAGATCGTTTCGTCCTACCGCGCGCAGATGCTGTCGAAATGGAAAATGGAGATGCACGACCGCCTGATCCCGAACGCCATGGAATTCATCAGGAAGTGCAAGATAAGGCACAGCGAAGCGGAAGCCGTCGATTATGATATAATGAACTGGAGAAGGGTCGACAGGCTCAGGAACATACTCGGAAAGGACTACATAGACACGAAGTCGCTACTGACGCAGGCGCAGAAGGCGCTCGACATCGGTGATTTTGTGGCGGCGTCCGAGCTCGAGAAGGAGATTCAGAAGGAGCTCGAGGAGCTGAGGGATCTATACACGCATTACAGGAAGAACTTATTTTAGGAGGATGTGGTTATGCTGGACATCAAGAGGATACGCGCGGACTTCGACGGAGTAAAAAAAGCTGTTGAGAGGCGCGGAAAAGGAGATTTCGGGATAGGCGATACGATAAAATACGACGACGAGAGGAAGAACATCCTGTCCGAATACGAAGTGCTGAAGAACAAGCAGAACACAGTCTCCCGTGAAGTGCCGAAGCTCAAGAAAGAGGGAAAAGATACGTCGGCGCTCTTCGCTGAAATGAAGGAACTGAGCGCAGAGATAAAAGATCTCGAGGAGAGGCTCGGCGAGACCGAGGAAAACCTCAGGCAGGCTCTGCTCAACGTTCCGAACACGCCGAACGAAGACGTTCCCGACGGAGACGACGATACGGAAAACAGGGAGATAAGGAGATACCTCGAGCCGACGAAGTTCGATTTCGAAGCAAAAGCTCACTGGGACATCGGCGAGGACCTCGACATCCTCGATTTCGAGAGGGCGTCGAAGCTGTCCGGTGCGAGATTCACGGTATATAAGGGGCTCGGCGCGAGGCTCGAAAGGTCGATAACGAACTTCATGCTCGACCTCCACACGGTAGACCAGAATTATACGGAGATACTGCCGCCGTTCATGGTAGGCAGAGAGGCGATGACGGGAACGGGCCAGCTCCCCAAATTCGAAGACGACATGTTCCACGTTCCGGCGAAGGACATGTTCCTCATCCCGACGGCGGAGGTGCCGGTCACTAACCTTTTAGCAAAGGAGATACTGAAAGGCGAGGATCTGCCTATATACTACACGGCTTACACGCCTTGCTTCAGAAAGGAAGCGGGTTCCGCGGGAAGGGACACGAGAGGTCTCATCAGGCAGCACCAGTTCAACAAAGTCGAACTCGTGAAATTCGCGTTGCCGGATAATTCGTACGATGAGCTCGAGTCGCTCACAAGCGACGCCGAAGGGGTGCTGAAGAGGCTCGGGATCCCTTACAGGGTAGTGGCTCTTTGCGCGGGCGACCTCGGATTCTCGTCGGCAAAAACGTACGACATCGAAGTGTGGATGCCGAGCTACGGAAGATACGTCGAGATTTCGAGCTGCAGCAATTTCGAGGACTATCAGGCGAGACGCGCGAACATCAGGTTCAAAAGGGATAAAGATTCGAAGCCTGAATACGTACATACGCTCAACGGATCGGGCCTCGCGGTCGGAAGGACGACGGCGGCCGTGCTCGAGAACTTCCAACAGGCGGACGGATCGGTCGTCGTTCCTGAGGTGCTCAGAAAGTACATGGGCGTCGACGTTATAAAGAAAGCATAGGAAACAATAAAAAGCGATGCCTTGACATCGCTTTTTCTTTGGAGGAAATCATGGCGGAAAAAACTTTGAGCGAGTTTATTTACGGCTACGGTAAAAGGGGAGCGGTGTCGTTCCACACGCCGGGTCACAAGGGGAGGTCCGAGATCTTCGAGAGATACGGATTCTCCGACTTTGCGACGGGCATCGTGGCTCACGACATAACGGAGATACCGGGAGCGGACAACCTCGCCGACCCGCGCGGACGCATAAAAGAGCTCGGTGAGAGATACGCAGACCTCTACGGAGCGAAGAAGACGTATCTTTCGGTAAACGGAAGCACGGCGTGCGTTATGGCGTCGATACTTTCGACGGTGCCGAGGGGCGGCAAGCTCGTAATGGGAAGGAACTCCCATATCTCAGCCTTCAACGCGCTCAGGCTCGGCGGCATCGAGCCCGTCTACGTCGAATCGGAGATAGACGAAAATACGTATCTCGATTCCGAAACGAGGATGGGGAAGATCGCGGTCGCACTCGATGAAAATCCGGATGCGGATGCGGTGTTCATAACCTCGCCGAACTATTTCGGCGCCCTTTCCGACATATACGAAATAGCGAGGATCGTCCGCGAATACGGAAAGATCCTCATAGTCGACCAGGCCCACGGAGCTCATCTGAAATTCTTTGATTACGCGGAGAAGACGAAGACGGCGGCCGAGAACCTCGGAGCGGACATCGTGATAGACAGCATCCACAAAAGCCTGCTGTCGTTCACAGGTTCGTCGATAGTCAATGTTTGCAGCGACGATGTCGACGCGGACCTTCTCGCGGAAACGCTCGTGCGGCTCCAGACGACGAGTCCGTCCTATCTTCTGCTCGAGAGCCTGGACATAAACGAGATCATTTTAAGGAAAAACGGAAAATCGATCATCGAAAGCTGGCGATCCGATCTCGACTTTTTTTACGAAGAGGTGACGAAGATCCCGGACGTCAGGGCCGTAAAAGGCGGTAAAAGGGACGACGCTAAGATAACCGTTTCGCTCGCCTCGCTCGGCTTTTCCGGCTCCAAACTCGAGAAGGAGCTTCGGAGCGGCGGCATCTGGGCGGAGTTCGCGCACGGCGAGTACGTGACTCTCGTGACCGGCGCCGGGAACGTCAGGGACGACTACGTCCGCCTGTTGCACAAGCTAAAGGAAATATCTCAGAGCTACGCCATATCCTCAAAGCCTGTGGAGAGAAGGCCGCTCATACTGTTCGGCGGAGACCTCCTCCGCGGTGATGTCCCGCTTCAGAAGGAGAAGATACCTCTTTACAAGGCGGAAGGAAGGACGCTCTACGGAACGATCACCCCGTATCCGCCTGGGATACCGGTCGCATGCCCGGGCGAGATAATCGACACCGACCTCCTGAGGTACATACAGAAGCTCATCGCGAACGACGCTTTTGTCGCAGGGATCGACGAAGAGGGAATGGTCGAAGTCGGCAGGGACTGAGGACGCGCAGACAGGATTTTTACCGCCGCGGAATCGTTAAAAAATTGTTTTTTTATCGTGAAAATCGCGTGTGGAAAGCGTCGTAAAAACTTAAAAATACAGTGATTTTTGAAAAGCTATAGTGTATAATGACTAAGATAGATAGATGACCGCAAGATCGTAAGAGTTGCGGTCATACTACATGCATAAACGGATATTTTATTACTAAACAGAAAGGAAGGTTTCTCAAGGATGAGCAAAGGTAGACATTTACCGAGCATCGCGGTGAAGCACCACAAGAATACCGCCGCCTATGAGACGGAGGTAATGCCGATACCGGATGTGGTGAGGATCTGTATGTCCCAGAGCATCGGCGCTCCCTGCAAACCTTTAGTGGAAAAGGGAGACTACGTAAAGGTGGGCCAGAAGATCGGCGACAGCGAAGCCTTTGTCAGTGCACCCGTTCACTCCAGCGTTTCAGGAACCGTTAAGGAGATCGTTGAAGTAAGGTCTTCTATGGGCGGAAAAGAAACTCACATAGTTATAGAAACCGATAAAAAACAGGAACCGAGTGAAGATATCAAGGTACCTGAGGTTTCGAACCACGAGGAGTTCGTCAAAGCCGTAAGGGAATGCGGAATGGTAGGACTCGGCGGAGCGTCGTTCCCTACATCCATTAAGTTGGACCCGAAGAATTTGGAAGAATGTAAGACGCTCATCGTCAATGCGGCCGAATGTGAACCGTTCATTACGGCAGATAATCGCATGATGATCGAGCAGGGACAGGACGTTCTCGACGGTGTAAAGCTGATAATGCAGTATCTGGATCTGGAGAAGTGCTATATCGGTATCGAAGAGAACAAACCGGAAGCAATCGAAAATATGAGAAGACTGATCGACAAGAACGGTTTGGAAGGTGTTGAGGTCTTCGTTCTTCAGTCTCGTTACCCGAAGGGCGCCGAGCGCGTTTTGGTGTACGAAGTCACCGGAAAGGTAATGGATGCGGGAGTACTCCCTGCACAGCTCGGTGTCATACTCGACAACGTAACGACCATCGCCGAGATCGGAAGATACTTCAGGACCGGGATGCCGCTCGTAAGGAAGAGGATCACTGTGGACGGCGATGCCGTATGCAACCCTAAGAACGTCTTCGTTCCTATCGGCACTCAGATCGCGGACGTCATTTCGTTCTGCGGCGGGTACAAAAAGGAGCCGCGCAAGATCGTCATGGGAGGACCTATGATGGGTCGTGCGACATATTCGGATGAAGCTCCTACGCTCAAAAACACGGGATCTCTCCTGATCTTCTCCAAGGAGATGGGCGAGGTAAAAGAAGAGACGGCCTGTCTCAACTGCGGAAGATGCCACCAGGCCTGTCCGTTCAAGTTAGTGCCTCAAATCTATGCCGAGGCTTATGAGAGGAAGGATGTCGACGCTCTCCAAAACTTCAAGGTAATGCAATGCATGGAGTGCGGAAGCTGCTCATACATCTGCCCGGCCAGAAGACCTTTGAGCTTCACGAATAAGCTCGCCAAAGGAATGGTAAAGGAGGCAATGAAGAAATAATGGAAAAGCAGAACAATTTTCACGGAAACTTAATAGTTTCGACCGCTCCGCACATCGTTACCGATGCGGACACCACGAAACTCATGGGAACTGTGCTGCTCGCAATGGTTCCTGCGCTCGTCGCCTCTGTATACGTGTTCGGCATGAGGGCACTCCTGCTTTCGGCTGTCTGTATCGTAGCAAGCGTCGTATTCGAGTGGGTCTACAACCTCATTACGAAGAAACAGCAGACGGTGGGCGACCTCAGTGCCGCAGTCACCGGACTTTTGATCGCATTCAACGTTCCGTCTTCGCTTCCTTACTGGATGGCGATCATCGGATGCTTCTTTGCGATCGTAATAGTTAAACAGCTGTACGGCGGACTCGGAAAGAACTTCGTCAACCCTGCGATCGCGGCGAGGATATTCCTCTTCATCTCTTTCGCGGGAGCGATGACAAACTGGCCTCTGCATAGGATGAACGCTACGGCTGATGCAGTCACGGGTCCTACACCGCTCGGACTTCTCGCCGGAGGAAACAAAGCTGACCTTCCTTCGAACATGGAGATGTTCCTCGGATTCATCGGAGGATCCATGGGAGAGGTGAGCGCGCTTGCACTCCTCATCGGCGGACTCTTCCTTCTCTGGAAAAAGGTCATCACGCCTGCGATACCTGTATCGTTCATCGCTACGGTATTCGTTCTGGCGCTGATATTCAACGGCGGTTCGCTCCGCATGGCGATCTTCCACGTTTGTGCCGGCGGTGTTATGATCGGAGCTTTCTTCATGGCTACCGACTATGTAACTTCGCCTAAGCTCGTTTCCGGACAGATCGCTTTCGGTATCGGATGCGGATTCATAACGATGGTCATAAGACTTTTCGGCGCGTATCCTGAAGGAGTTTCGTTCGCCATATTGCTCATGAACATCATCACGCCTCTGATCAACAGAGCGACGTATAAGCGTTATTGCGGAGGAGGTGCAAAGAATGAAAAATAAGAACAGCAATTTCAACAACTTCGTTGCACCTATATTGGCGATAGTAGTGATCTGCCTGGTCGTTACATTCCTGCTCGCACTGACGTACGGGGTGACCAAGCCTATCATCGACAGAAACACCGCTAAAGCAGCGAACGAAGCGAGGACAAAGATCCTCCCGGATGCTCACGGCGACTTCAAAGAGTACAAGGGAAAACTCGTAGTACCTGAGAAGAACAAGGTATATGCCGAAGATTGCTATATCGCAAATAACGGCAGCGGAATGGTAGTAACGGCGAAATCGAACAGTTACGGCGGACTTTTGACCGCTATGATCGGTATCGATAAAGACGGAGCTATCACAAAGGTAGTAGTTACCGATGCGGCGGATACGCCGGGAGTCGGAACGAGAGCTCAGGCCGATTCTCACCTGGATCAGTATAAGGGGCTCTCGAAACTCGGCAATATAAATATCAAGCAGGATACGACTGTAAAATACATATCGGGCGCATCGATATCGTCCGAAGCGATCCACAAAGCCGTAAACTGTGCGCTCAAACAGTATGAAAAGGTAGGAGGTGCGAAATAATGGAAAAGAAAAGTAAGCTCTCCATCCTGACGAACGGGATAATCAAAGAGAACCCGGTACTCGTACTGCTTATCGGTACATGCCCTACGCTCGCGACTTCATCGTCACTTGCGAACGGTGTCGGTATGGGACTTTCCGCAACCGCGGTACTCATTTGCTCGAACATAGTAATTTCGATGCTGAGAAAGGTGATACCTGATAAGGTAAGGATCCCTTGCTACATAGTAGTAATCGCAGGCTTCGTAACGTTGGTACAGTTCCTGCTCCAGGGATATGTTCCTTCACTTTACAAGTCGCTGGGACTCTTCATACCTCTCATCGTTGTAAACTGCATAATACTCGGAAGAGCGGAAGCTTTTGCGAATAAAAACACGGTATTCGATTCCGCACTCGACGGTATCGGAATGGGCCTCGGATTCACGCTCACTCTCGCACTGATGGGAGCTATACGTGAGGTCCTCGGAGCCGGAACGCTTCTCGGACACCACATCTTCGGTACGGGATTCGTTCCTATCGGTTTCTTCCTTCTCGCACCGGGCGGATTCTTCGTATTCGGTATACTGATCGCGCTCATGAACTGGCTCACTAAGGGCAAAGCTCTGAAGAATCAGTCGTTCAGCTGCGGCGCTTGCATGATGTACAATTCATGCCACATGATCGAGCCTGAAGAGAAAAAGGAAAAACCTCAATTACCTGAGGGGAACAAGATCCCTGACGCCCCTCTCAAACAAAAGGAAGGAGCTGAAGCATAATGGTACAGTTGATAATAATCTTCATGTCGATGGTTCTCGTCAATAACTTCGTACTGGCGCAGTTCCTCGGTATATGTTCATTCCTCGGCGTTACGAACAAGATGGATTCCGCATCCGGAATGGGGGCGGCCGTAGTATTCGTAATGGTTTTGGCCGAGATCGTAACATGGCCTATACAGCAGTTGCTCAACAAATTCGATATAGGCTATTTGCAGACGATAGTATTCATACTCGTAATCGCGGCTCTCGTACAGTTCATAGAGATGTTCATGAAGAAGAACATGCCGGCACTCCAGAAGGCGTTCGGTATCTATCTTCCGCTCATCACGACGAACTGCGCGATACTCGGTGTTACGATACTGAGCATCAACAACAACTACAACTACATACAGTCGATAGTCAATGCTCTGGGTGCAGGCGTTGGATTCCTCGTTGCGATGGTCCTGTTCGCCGGCGTCCGTGAAGAGAAGCTCTGGGATGAAAGCGGTGTTCCGGCGGCATTCAAAGGCGTACCTATGATACTCATAAGCGCGATGTTGCTCTCACTCTCGTTCATGGGCTTCGCAGGATTATTCCAGTAAGGAGGATGTGAAATGAGCGGAGTAATTACACCGGTACTTTTGGTCGTCATCGTCGGCCTTGTCGCATCCACACTTTTGGTAATAGCTTCAAAGGTATTCTTCGTACCCGTCGACGAAAGGGTAACTGCCGTAAGGGAAGTCCTTCCGGGAGCGAACTGCGGCGGATGCGGATTTGCGGGATGCGACGACTATGCATCGGCGCTTGTAGAAGATGAATCCACGAGCTGCACGAAATGTTCCGTAGGAGGCGCAGCCGTCTCCGAGCAGATAGCCGAGATACTCGGACGCAATGCGGGCGCTATGGATAAAAATTTCGCTCTGGTAATGTGTACCGGAGACAACAGTGCCGCAAAGAAAATAATGGAATGGCAGGGCATGCAGTCCTGCAAGGGAGCCAAGACGTTCTTCGACGGAATGTCCGCCTGTTCCTACGGATGTCTCGGACTCGGCGACTGTTCCGCATCGTGCGAATTCAATGCGATCGGAGTCGTTGACGGAGTTGCCGTCGTAAACCGCGACAACTGCGTAGCATGCGGTGCATGTATAAAAGCATGTCCTCAGCACATCATCAAGCTCGTTCCGGAAAAGGCGAAAGTGCACGTTCTCTGCCGGTCGCAGGACAAGGGCGGAGTCACCCGTAAAAACTGCGAGCACGGCTGTATCGCCTGTCACAAGTGCGAGAAGGTCTGCCCGTTCGGCGCTATCACGATCGAGAATAATCTGTCCGAGATCCACGTAGATAAGTGCAAGAGCTGCGGACTGTGCGTACAGGAGTGCCCGACTACGTCGATCAACAGCTTCAAACCTATAAAGAGAAAACCGCCTAAAGCCAAGGCGGCACCGGCAAAACCGGCAGCAGGTGGTACACCGGCAAAGGCCGAACCTGCAAAGGCGGAGCCTGCAGCAAAAGAGCCGGAGAAAGCTGAGCCTGCAAAAGAAGAGGCTACAGCCTAAAGGACAAGGATATGTGATATTGGTAAAACGCCCTGCGGCTCGGTGCCGTCAGGGCGTTTTGCTTTGCAGTATTTGAAAATTATATTCGGATCTCCGGGATCCGTGTGTCCGGCGGATCACCGTAAAAGCCTTTATACTTTTATAGGTTAGATTGGCCGGAAAGAAGGTCGTCCGGCAGCTTCGCGCATATCAGATGCGCCGCTATGCCGATCGCTATGCCGGAAATTATTCCGGAGAACAGCAGGACCGGGAAGTAGATGAAGACCTTCAGATCCGATATCAGAAACGATGCCGCGAGCAACTGACCGAGGTTGTGGAGCACGCCGCCCGCCATGCTGACGCCGGCGATGCTGAACTTTCCCGTCTTCTTCAGGAGAACCATCCCGATGAAACTCGCCGTAGCGCCGCAGAGGGCGTACACCGCACCGAAAAGGCCGTTGAAAAGGAGGCCGGCGATCAATATCCTTATGAGGTTCGCTATGGCGGCGTGCTTCGCCGACAGCTTATACAGCGCCACGAGCGGAACTATGTTAGCTATGCCTAATTTTATGCCCGGCATCCCCGGATTATATGGTATAATTGCCTCAACGTACGAAAAAATCAGTGCGAGGGAGGCGAGGAGACCGATCACGGCAACTTCGGACGGTTTAGTTCGAGATCGCATCGTACTTTTTATCTCCTTTCCCTTCGATTTTTACCACGACCCGGTTCGGGAGGCAGATGATGCTCTGCCCCGTTTTATTGATAGAGGCGTGGTGCACGCACACCTGATTTTTACAGGATGCCGAAGCCATGCTGACGGCACCGTCCTTGATGAGAACGGTGTTTGAGCAGTTGTCGCGTTTTATTTTTACCTCGCGGTCCTCGTGGAGAGGATAAGTGCCGTAGCGCTCCCCGGCGACGTCGATCACGACTTTGTCACCGGCGGTGTTTGCGGTCGAAAGGGCGTAGCTCGTGGCAAGGCCCCAGACTACCAGCACGGCGAGGAGTATGAAATCAGCTTTTTTAAAAATACCTTTGAACATATTTTCTCCGAGAAAGGAAGTGCCAATGGATCACTATAAAAACCAAGTGAAAACATCGGTAAAATTTCTGCTAAAAACTGCGGCGGTCGCCATAGCGATCGTGCTTGTAATTATACCACAGACATCCTGTGCCTCAAAGAGCGCGGAACCCGTTGAAAAACAGTCGTACTATCTCGATACGATATGCACGATATCCGTTTTCGACATGAAGGGCGGGATGACTAAGGCGAAGGCGGAAAAAGCGATCGATGCGACGTTCGACGAGTGCAGGAGGCTCGATAAAATGCTGAGCCCGAACGGTGAGGCGAGCGACATTTACCGCATCAATCAGGCCCACGGAGCTCCGGTGCAGGTGTCCGAGGAGACGGCGAAGATACTGAAGAGCGGTATCAAATACGGGGAGCTTTCGGACGGAGCGTTCGATATCACGATCGGCGGCGTCACCTCTTTGTGGGACTTCCATTCGGATTCTCCGAAGGTGCCCGATCCGAACGAACTTGCGTCGGCGGTCGCGCATGTCGACTATCACAACCTCGAGGTGGACGGTACTACCGTCGTTCTGAAGGACCCTCAGGCGCAGGTAGACGTCGGAGGTCTTGCAAAGGGATATATATCCGATGTCGTTGCAGATGAGCTCGAAAATAGGGGCGTCACTTCCGCGATAGTGAATCTCGGCGGGAACATAGTCGCCGTCGGCGAAAAGCCGGGCGGAAAGAAGTTCAACATCGGCATCGAGAAGCCGTATAGCGAGAGGACGGATCTGATCGCCGAAACGAAGGTGGCGAATAAAAATGTCATCACATCCGGCGTCTACGAGAGGATGTTCAAGGCGAACGGTAAGGTCTATCACCATGTCCTCGACCCGAAGACGGGATACCCGGTCGTTACCGATCTCGATTCGGCGACGATCGTCGGGAGCCGCGGTAAATCAATGGATGCCGATGCCCTGAGCACGATATGCCTGATAAAAGGGAGCACGGCGGCAAAGGATCTTATCGAAGGGATGAAGGGATACGAAGGCCTCTTCTGTACGTCGGACGGAACGATCACGATGACGTCCGGGATGAAGGCGAAGAAGGTTAAGTAGCGGATCTCAAAGGCACGAACATCTCAGAGGAGCGTACATCTCAAAGGAGAGGACATATAAGAGGCGCGCATTTCCATAAGGACAAAAGCGGGGCTGTCGTTGACGGTCCCGCTTTCGCTTTTGCCTGAAAGGATGTTGGTATGATTTTTTTTCGCGCCCTGACCTGCGCGCGCACCGATTTTAATTTTTTCTCGCGTCCGCGATCATGACTTTAAGCGGGGTGCGGAGAAGCGCTTTTGCAAGCAACGCCGCGACCACGCAGCCGCCCGCCGTCTGAAGGGCGTTGAAAGGAATTCCGAGCATCGGTGCCTTGGCATTCCCGTAGATAACCCACTCCGCGATGTAGTATCCGCCGACGGAGAGGACAGTGCATGCGATCATGTATATCACCTCGCGCACGCCGAAGACGAACGAAGGGACCGAACCGTTTTTTTCGGCCTTCGCAGCCGAAGCCGAAAGGGAAGCCGCCATTATCAGTACCATGCAAAGTTTTATCGCAAAAGTCCACGGAGCCCATATCGCGTATCCGCCGATGATATCGGCGAGCGAAGCGCCGACTGCTCCTGCGAAGCACGCGTATTTGCGGGGAAGCAGGAACGCCGCCAATATGACTACGACATCGCCGAGATGAATGTATCCCGGGCCGATCGGGACCTTGAAAAACAGGGTCGCGACTACGGCCATCGCCGTCAGCAGCGCGGTCATCACCAAAAGCGTTGTGGAATTCTTTTTATCCATAATAAAAAACCTCTTTTTAATTCTCTCGGGTAGATTGAATGTTTTATCGAACGCGTATATAATAACAGAGAACTGCATACAACAAAATATGCAAAAACGATAAAATTTTACAATACAGATACGGAGATTTTACTTTATGAACGGCAGAAAACTCAACTTGGATGACAGATCATCAAAGAATTTATATATACAGATCTACGAGACGATAAAAGGCGACATAATCAGCGGCGCGATGCCGAAGGGGTCGAAGCTGCCGTCGCTCAGAAGGCTGGCGGAAGACAACGGGATAAGCGTCACGACGGTCGAGACCGCGTACGATCAACTTCTCGTCGAGGGGTACATCGAGAGCAGGCCGAAGTCCGGCTACTACGTCAGCGACAGGATCGAGCCGCAGGGCGAAGAGGGCGGAGCCGAGAAGTCGGAGGACAGCCTGGAAGATCTGCTCGCGGGCGAAGCCGCGACGGGCGGGCACGACATGTCGATCATCTACGATGAGGAGAGCTTCGATTTCTCGAAATGGAAGAAGTGCATGAACCGCGTTTTCAACGAATATTCTCACGTCCTCATGACGGAGGCCGACGTCCAGGGCGAACCGGCGCTCAGATACGAGATCGCGAAATACCTTCTGAACAGCAGAGGCGTAAAATGCTCACCCGAAAGGATCGTCGTCGGAGCGGGATCCCAGCAGCTGACGAAGCACCTGATCAGGATACTCCGAAGGATCGGGATAAGGAACGTCGCCACGGAAACGCCGGGGTACGGCCCGATACGCGAAGTCTTCAGCGAAGACGGGTTCCTCCTTTCGAGGATACCGGTGAACGAGGACGGGATCGAAATAGAGAAACTTCCCATAAATATGAGAAGCCTCGTCTGCGTCAGCCCGTCGAACCACTTGCCGAGCGGCGCCGTGATGCCGATCGGAAGGCGGTACGAGCTGATCAAGTGGGCGAGCGAAAACGACAGCTACATATTCGAAGACGACTACGACAGCGAGCTTAGGTACTTCGGCAGACCGATACCGGCGCTCTCCGGCATCGACAGATCGGGCCGCGTCATATACCTCGGGTCGTTCTCGTCGACGCTTTTCGAGTCGATCAAAATAAGCTACATGGTCCTTCCGGAAGAGCTGATGACCATTTACGACGAGATCAAGGACAGGTACGGCCAGACGTGCTCGAAATCCGAGCAGATATGCCTCGCGCTCTACATGGAAGAAGGCCACTATTACCGCCACAACAAAAAGCTCAGAAGGCTCTACGCGTCCAAGCTCGACACGACGATGAAACTCTTTGAAAAAGAGGGCTCTGACAGGATCGAAGCGGTGAATTCGCAGTCCGGAATGACGGTGATGCTGAGGGTAAAAACGGATCTCACCGCGGACCGGATATGCTCCGTCGCGGAGACGCTTGGCCTCATGATGAGACCGGTCGACGACCTCTGCACGGATGAGGTAAAAGTGGTGTCCTTCTATTTTTACCGCGTATCAGAGGCGCTCCTCACGCTTTTGATAAAAATGTTCGTCAAGAAAATAAAAAATGCGAAGGCGTAGGCCCCCGCATAGATAAAAAGGTAACATAAATTTTAATGCCCGGTCAGACCCGGCCGCCGAAATTTTTAGAAAAAAGGCAGGATCGAAGCCTCGCCGCCGCACACGGAGATCTCCCTCCCTGCGTCCGGACCGGTGCGGGCTTTTACAACGAGCGCAAAATCGTCACCGACGGAAACGGCGTCCGCCTCAAACGACTCCCTCCCCGGAGCGGAAACGAGCACGTGCTTTCCCGGCGTGATGCAGTGATCCCTGTATCTGGCGGCGAATAGCGATGTGTCGACGGATGTTTTATCGCGGAACAGATCTTCCAACTTCTTCGTGACGGAAACTATGATCTCCTCGCGAGTGAACTTAGGGAAGTCCTCGTCGGAAAGGAAGCCCGCGATCCTCTTGAGGTCATCAGGAAGCGGCGAAGAAAAGCAGTTTATGCCTATGCCGATGATGATCCGTTCGAATCCGGCCTCTTCGATGCTCGATATGCCTTCGGTCAGGATGCCGGCGACCTTTCGGTCACCTTTATAGATGTCGTTGACCCACTTGATCCCGAAGTCGCAGCCGCACAGTTCGGAAAGCGTTTCGCGCACGGCGACAGCCGTCCCCGCGGTTATGCTCATCGCATCGGTGACAGGGAACATCGGGTGGAATACGTATGACATATAGATGCCCATGCCGCCCGGCGAAAAGAAAGATCTTCCCGAGCGTCCGCGGCCCGCGGTCTGCTCATCGGCGACGATCAGGGCAGGGAGCTCATCGAAAGGGACGAGCTTCGCGCAGTCGTTTGTCGACGGGGCGGAGTCGAGCACCGTGATTTTAGGGACTTTGTGACCCAAAGCGGTCTCGAGATATTTGGCCGAGATCACGTCGGCGTGTTTTTCCAGCGAATAGCCGTGGCTCTGCTCCGAAGTTATCGCGTAACCGAGATCGCAAAGCCTGTGGATGCTTTTACATACGGCGTTCCGTGATATCCCGAGCTCGGCGCCTATATCGCTGCCGGAGAGGAAAGTCCTCCCGCCGTCCGCGTCGTTTCTGCGGGCGTCGATGAGCATCCCCAGAATGGCGGCGCATGTATCGTTCAAATGATTGTTTTTCATGGCATTCTCCTCATACACGCCTAATTATAGTCCTGCCGGCGCGCCGGCACAACGATTTAAGGTATAAAGGATGTAAAAGAGGCGGAGCAAAAAATAAAAGCAGTCGTCGCAAAGCGGTAAAATGTGGTAAAATACTTTGGTCCGCGACGACGGACATCTGAAGAAAGGAAAAGAATATGCGGGTAATCGTAACGAACGACGACGGCATCGATGCCGCCGGAATAAAAGCCTTGGTCGCAGCCATGTCCATGCACGCGAAAGTCTGTGTTTTCGCGCCTTCGCGGCAGATGAGCGCATCGAGCCAGCGCATATCACTGAGAGATAAGATCCTTTGCAGAAAGGTGAAAATGCAGGACGCCGACATGGCATACGCCATCGACGGCACGCCCGCGGACTGCGTAAAATTCGGGATACAGGAGCTTGAAGCCAAAGGCCTTAAGGTCGACTACATCTTCAGCGGCATCAACATGGGCTCAAACGGCGGAGCGGACACCCACTACTCCGGGACCGTCGGCGCCGCATTCGAGGGTGCGATGAACGGCTATCACTCGATCGCCATGTCGGTCGATTCGCATCAGGCGGAACACTTCAAATATATATGTAAAATGATACCGGACCTAATGGAGCTCTCATCACAGCTCGACCCGTCCGTGGTGCTGAACGTCAACGCACCGAACGAGCCGGAGTGGAAGGTAAAAGGCACGAGGCTCACGAGCACGGGCGACCGCACTTTTATAGATCATCTGATGCACGAGGACGACGATCGTGAAAGTCTCGCAGCTCCGAATTCAAACGGCTCGAACGGCGCGAACGGCACTTCAGACGACGACAAGCCTAAGAAGAAAGCCGTATCGATAAAAGAGGGCTACTATTCATATCACGGCGTCGCGCAGGACTTCACCGGCCTCACCGATGAAGCCGACCTCGTCGCCCTCCACAACGGATATGCGACGATAACGCCGCTCCTCACGGACATCACCGACATCAAGTCGCTCAGGCGCATGAAGTATCCTAAAATCGACACGACGCTGGTGCTTTTCATCGATTTTCAGAACGACATCATCGATAAAATGAGAAAGCCCGATCAGCTCCGAAACAACGCGGTAAAATTCGCGAAATGCATGGAGCATCTCGGCGCCTTCCCGATCATGGCCCACCGCCGCACATCGGAAAACGGACTCGCTTTCAAGCCTCTCAGGAAAGCCCTCGGCAAGTTCGAGCGCATCGACAGGCTCGACATGGACTGCTTCGGAAACGCCGGTTTTGAGGAGGTCATCGATGAGAAGGACCCGGCGCGGGTAGTGATCGCGGGCGTGGAAGCCCACCTGTCCGTACTTCAGACGGCGCTTTCCTTCAGAGAGCGCGGCTACGAAGTCATCGTGATAAAGGACTGCTGCGCGTCGGCGAAAAAAGAAGACTTAGAGACGGCCATGGATCTCCTGGCGGCAAACGGCTGCACCGTCACGACATACGAGGCGTTCGCGTATTACATGCTCGGGCGCAGCGGTAAAACGACGTACGGAGCGATCGAACGGATAGTATCGGATCCGGAATAAAAAGAAAGGAAATTACTAAAATGAAAAACGCAAAACAACCGCTTTATTTGCTCGTCGGGACGGTGGAACTTCTGTTCCTCGGATTGATCTACGCATGGTCGATATTCAAAGTTCCGTTCTCAAAGATTTTTACGGACTGGACCATACAGCAGATCTCCATGACTTTTACCATTTCGATGATATTTTTCTGCCTCGGCGGATTTTTCGGAGGGACCTTATCGAAGAAGGTCGCCGTTAAAGTCAGACTGGCGGCTGCAGGCATCATGCTTTTCGTCGGATTCTTCGCAGTATCGATGCTGAATACGGCAGACTCCGCCGGAAGCCTGATCAGGATATACATCTTCTACGGAGCGATCGGCGGAACGGGCGTCGGCATCGGATATAACGCCGTTATTTCGACGGTAACGAAATGGTTCCCTGACAATGTCGGACTTGCTTCCGGCATAATGCTCATGGGATTCGGCCTCGGAGGACTCGCACTCGGAAGCATCGTAAACGGCATCATCAATTCGCAGGGCATATTCGCTGCGTTCAGGATCATAGCGATCTCGATCGCTGTCGTAGTTGCGATCGGCGTGCTCGTTCTGAGGAACCCTAAAGACGGTGAAATAGTCTCGAAAAAGGAGCTCGAAGCACATGCCGAGACCGAAGATCCGGAGGCGCAGGGCAGGATAGCCGTTCCGACGAAGGATTACACGGTCCGCGACATGGTCGGAACGAAGAGGTTCTGGGTATTCTTCGTTTGGACGATCGCGCTCAACTCGGCGGGACTTCTCGTCATCAGCAGCGCAGCCAACATATCGGTAGCGTTCGGCGGTACGGTCGTTCTCGGACTGATCGTTTCGCTCTTCAACGGAGTCGGAAGGATCTTCGCGGGAGCCAACTTCGATAAATTCGGAAGAAAGCCTGCGACGCTCGTAAACACTTCGTTCATGCTCTTAGCGGGAATACTTTTGATCGCGGGCGCATTCACAAAGGCACTCGAGCTGATCGTTGTGGGGCTCGTGTTCGTCGGCATCGCATACGGCGGTACGCCTACGCTCACATCGGCATACATCAATAAAAGTTTCGGCGCTAAAAACTTTGCCGCAAACTTCAGTGTGGCCAACTTCTCGCTGATCCCGGCCGCGATCATCGGGCCTACGTGCTCGGCGAAACTGCTCGAATCTTCGGGCGGCTCATACACGACGAATTTCTACGCGATCGTGATCTTCTCGGCCATCGCTGTAGTGCTGTGGGCGGTGCTCAACGGAGTAAGTAAGAAGGAAGGATAAAATGCTCGGAGCGATAATAGGTGACATAGTCGGTTCCAGGTTCGAATGGAACAACTGCAGAAGCAAGGATTTTGAGTTTTTCGCTGAGAATTGTTTCCCGACGGACGACAGCATAATGACGCTCGCAATAGGAAAAGCGCTCCTGGAGAGCAGGGACGATTTCAGCGATCTGTCTGCGCTGGCCGTCAAATATATGCAGGAACTCGGGAACATCTATCCGTTCGCCGGATACGGCGGCAGGTTCTCGGGGTGGCTGATCGCGGATCGCCCGGAGCCGTACAACAGTTTCGGCAACGGCTCGGCCATGAGGGTGTCGGGAGTGGCTTTTGCGGCGAAAGACGAGCACTACGTAAAATTCCTGTCGCGCAAAGTAACGGCGGTCACGCACGATCACCCGGAGGGGCTGAAAGGCGCTGAAGCCGTCGCTCTGGCTACCTACCTTGCCCGCACGGGCAAGAGCCTGCAGGAGATAAAAGACCGAATCGAACGTGATTATTACACGCTTGATTTTACGCTCGACGAGATACGCGAAACCTACAGATTCAACGAGACGTGCCAGGGCTCCGTCCCGCAGGCTCTCGAAGCCGTTTTCGAGTCGACGGATTTCGAAGACGCGATAAGGAACGCGATATCGATAGGCGGTGACAGCGACACGATCGCCGCAATGGCGGGGGCGGTGGCTGCGGCCCACTACGGAATACCGCCGGAGATCCGTGAGCGTGCCGTCGGTTTTCTCGATGAGAGGCTGGCCGGGCTTCTCGCGGAGTTCGAGGAGAGATGCGGGAGAGAGTAGGCTTACGAAGTTTTTATCGGCTTCGTAAAAGTCGGGAAAGGCTCGAAAATCCCGGGAACATAAAAATGAATGACATAGATCTCGGACCTGTGCGATTCCCCGCGCAGGCCCGATTTTTATTTTTTTGTCAAAAATTTTACAAAAACCTATTGATTGTAATATCGTAATATTGTAATATAACGATACAACGAAAGGAGGACTGACGGACTGAATATGGACTACAAGAATTATGAGTGCGAGGCGGAGATTTTTAGGGCGCTTGCAAACCCTGTGAGGCTGTGCATACTGAACGGCCTGATGAGAGAGGGAAACTGCAAGGTGGGGGTGATGCAGGACTGCCTGAAACTACCGCAGTCAACGGTCTCCCAGCACATAAGCAAACTCAAGAGCGCCGGAATCATCCGGGGCGAACGCAGAGGAACTGAAATTTATTACGAAGTGGTAGACGAAAAAGTAAGAGATATTGTCAAGATCATGACGGAGGGAAAATGATGGCTAGGAAAGTTATTATAATCGGCGGAGTCGCCGGCGGCGCATCGGCACTGGCAAGACTGAGAAGACTGGACGAAGAGGCAGAGATCGTAATGTTCGAAAAAGGCGGATACGTATCCTTCGCAAACTGCGGACTGCCTTATCACATCGGCGAGGTCATCGAGAACAGGAACGCCCTGCTTGTACAGACGAGAGAAGCGCTCGAGAAAAAATTCAATGCAAAGATCAACACGCTGACGGAAGTCGTCAGCATCGACCGCGAAAACAAGAAGGTTGTCGCAAAGAACGTAGAGAGCGGTGAAACGTTCGAAGAGAGCTACGATACGCTGCTTCTGGCGACGGGCTCCGTTCCGATCGTACCGCCTATCCCGGGGCTAAAAGAGGCGAAAAACGTTTTTACCCTGAGGACAATTCCGGATATGGACAGGATAAAAGCCTACGTGGACGAGAAGCATCCTAAAAACGCCGTCGTCATCGGCGGAGGTTTTGTCGGCGTCGAAGTCGTTGAGAACCTGACCCACAGGGGCGTGAACGTCCACCTCGTTGAAATGGCCGAACAGGTAATGGCGCCGCTCGACAAAGAGATGGTCGCGCAGGTACATCAGGAGATCCTCGACAGCGGTGTAAACCTGCATCTCGGGAACGGCATAAGCGCGTTCGACAAAGAGGGCAGCGAAATAGTTTTGCAGGACGGCACGCGCGTCGAGACGGATATGACCGTTCTTTCGATAGGTATACGCCCGGAGAACTCGCTCGCAAAGGCGGCGGGACTTTCGGTCGGCGAGAAGGGCGGCGTCATCGTCGACGATCACCTTCGAACGGAAGACCCTTCGATCTACGCTGTCGGCGATACGATAGAGGTAATGGACTACATACACCGGATACCGACGATGGTCCCTCTGGCGTGGCCGGCAAACAGACAGGGCAGGCTCGTCGCGGGCAACATCGCGGGCGGAGACGAAAGCTATCCGGGAACTCTCGGGACAGCGATCTCAAAGATTTTTAGGCTCACCGTTGCCAACACGGGTTCGAACGAGAAGACACTGAAGCGCCTCGGCAAGAAGTACAGCGTCCTCCACATCCACCCGACGTCACACGCCGGTTATTACCCGGGGGCGTTCCCGATCAGCGCAAAAGTCATTTTTGACCCGGACACGAAGAGGATCCTCGGTGCACAGGCGGTCGGCTTCGAAAACGTCGATAAATTCATAGACGGCATCGCGATCGCGATAAAAACCGATCTTCCGGTCGACAGGCTCCAGGACATGGAGCTCTGCTACGCTCCGCCTTATTCATCGGCGAAAAACCCTATAAACTACGCGGGTTACGTCGCTGAAAACATTTTGACGGGCAAGGTAAAAACCGTTCAGTGGCACGAGATCGATGAGATCATCGAGAGAGGCGAGTGCGTTGTCGACGTCCGCGAAGTGCAGGAGCACGTAATGGGCCACATCAAAGGCACTAAAAACATCCCGCTGCCGACCCTGAGAGAGCACATCGACGAGCTGCCTGACAAGGTATACGTATACTGCCAGGTCGGCCTCCGCGGATACATCGCGGCGAGGATCCTGGAGCAGAAGGGCAAGGACGTCTACAACCTCGACGGCGGATACCGCACATACGCGACGGTCCGTTGCGGCAGTGAAAGCGCATCGTGTCAGAATTCCTGCTGCGGCGATAAAAAGGAAGAAGCGCCTAAGGAGGATGCCCGAAGAGGCGAAGAGATAAAAGGCGACATCAATAAAATAACGTTCAACGCCTGCGGCCTCCAGTGCCCGGGACCTATCATGCAGGTCTTCAAGGTGATGCAGGACATGAAGGACGGCGAATACCTCGAGATCACGGTCACCGATCCGGGATTCAAGAGGGACATCGACTCGTGGTGCAAACAGACGGGCAACACGCTTGTCAGCCTGACCGACGAGGATAAAAATATCCGCTGCCTCCTGAGAAAGGGCGTTGAGGGCGCGGAAGGGGCCGCGGTCTCGAAAGAGCCTGCCGCGAGCAGCCTTCAGGATCACGCCACGATGGTCGTTTTCAGCGGCGACCTCGACAAGGCCATGGCCTCGTTCATCATCGCGAGCGGAGCGGCCGCCATGGGCAAGCAGGTAACGATGTTCTTCACATTCTGGGGTCTCAACATCATCAAAAAGGCGAACGTCAAGACGCAGAAGACATCCATGGAAAAAATGTTTTCCAAGATGATGCCTAAGGACGCCTCCGACCTGCACCTCTCGAAGATGAACATGGGCGGTCTCGGCACGAAGATGATGAAGAAGGTTATGAAGGAGAAAAACGTCGACGACCTTCAGTGCCTCATGGAGAACGCCAAAAAGGCGGGCGTAAAAATGATCGCCTGCGCGATGTCCATGGATGTCATGGGCGTAAAAGAGGAGGAGCTCATCGACGGCGTCGAAGTCGGCGGTGTAGCCACCTACATGGGAAAGGCGACGGAAGGAAACGTAAATCTTTTTATCTAGCAAATAAAAGTTAAATCAAGCATTATAAGACGCGAATTTAAAGGGAAAACCCATTTATAACACAATTCAAATGAATTTAAGTTATAAATGGGTTTTTAATGTTCCTTGATCTCGTTCGAAGTAATATTGCAGGCGATATTTTCATTGATATTATACTCCGTTTTGAACTGTTCTGCAGGTAACGGCTGACACGCAGGTGGATCCGCTTTTTTGTGTTGCGAAACACCTGCCTCCCGTGTATAATATCCCTTTCGGTTAGGTTTTACTAACTAAAGTTAGAAGTATTTTACATTGAGAGGAAAAAGGATATGGTGAAGAATTTAAGCAAACGAATTTTATCGCTGGCGGCAGCGTGCGCGCTTCTGCTCATGCCGATCTTCAGCTCGCCTGTTTTTGCGGCGGAAGAAAACGTTATCCCCGATGCCGCTTTTAAAGCGAAACTTAATAGCGCGATCGACTATATGAGACCTGCAGATCATGATATTACAAAAGAGGAACTTGGGAAGCTGACGGCAATCGTGACCGCTGAAGACTTGGGGATAAAAAGCGTTGAAGGCATCCAGTATGCGACCAAGGTAAAATCGCTCTACGTCGGCAACAATCAGATCGCGGATCTGACACCGATCAGCAAAATGCCTCAGCTTGAAGGCCTTGGAATCGAAAAGAACGGGATCAAAGAAATTTCCCTGCTCTCTTCGCTCAAAAATCTCACGGCTCTTTATGCACGAAACAATGAACTGACGGATATCGCACCGCTCGCTTCGATGACGGAATTGAAGGAGCTGAAAATTTCCGGAAACAAGATCTCCGACCTTTCTGCGCTGAAGGGTCTTACCAAACTGAATGATGTGGATCTCGACAACAATGCGATATATGATCTGACACCGTTAAAGGATTGCAAAGATCTGAAAGTTTATAACTTTTCTGCGGAAAAGCTGAGTTTTATAATTAAGTCGGAAAACATAAACCGACTTAATTTTTTATCTGAAATTTCAAGGTGTTGAGCGTTTTTTAGAGAGATATGGGAATGACAGATATTTGAAAATTACGTTCAAAATTTGAACCGTTCGACAAATGTCCAGACATATAACTATATACTCTATACTCTTAACTATTGAAAGAAAGAGATAGTATCTAGGGAGAAATAATATGGGATACAACAATAAAGAGTACTGGTACTTTAGGCTTGTTAAGACAACATTCAATGATGATGAGATCCGGTATTTAAAGAAGCTACCTGATGGATATAAGCATGTGGTTATATACCTGGAGATATGTTGTCTATCTGTAAAGGACGGTGGATTCGTGAGGATTCCAAGAACCAGTCCATTGGCGAGCTTTGCAGCTGATCTTGCACTTGACCTAGAGGAAAGAGAGGGTGATGTTGTCAAAGCATTGAAGTATCTGACCGAACTAAATCTAATTGAGATTATTGAAACTGTGGATCAGTTAGAAGCTGTGTTGAAGATCCCAAAGGTCATAAACAATACGGGTAGAAGTACAAAATACGCTGACTATAAAAGGGCTGAACGCAGAGAACTTGACAGTTCCGATATAAACCTTCTTCCGAAAACAAATGAAGAAAAGAGATACGGTAAACACGATAATGTTTTCCTTACCGAAGAAGAATATAGCTCCATAAGTTCCGATGAAAAATATAGAAACATGATAGTTAATGCACTTAGCGAATTAAAGAAAATGCAATCATCTAATGGAGAAAAGAGTGATTACGAGAGCTGCATGGAAATTGCAGAGAAAGTGAGGAATTAAGAATGAGTAGAAGTATCTGGGATTATGAGAACAGGATGCTGCTGAAAGCACTTTTGAATGATGGTTACAGAGCCACGGACATTGCTCGTAAATTTGGAGTAAATAGTAAAACTGTTTATGACGAGCTTAAAAAGGGGCTTGATATCGAGACATACAGAGAAGGAAGGCATACCCTTTATGATCCATATATGGCCATGATAACCGAAACAAAAAAGGTGCTTGGAGATATAGGATTCAAAGCATTGCGGGATTATCTCATAAAACATAAGGATCAAGAGGAAAAGTGAAATGGATAACACGATATATTCTCTAATAATTAAATATATTGCTTGTTACCAAAAATATCGGGATCTGTCAGACGATCTTCTGTATAAGGCTACCGGCGTAGGAGCGATTCAATATGATAAAGAAAAAGTCCAATCAAGTACCGGTAATCACGATTCAAGATTAGCTGATTATACGGAGTGTAACACCGCAGTAAAAGAAGCGTTTGCTCCGGTACTCAATGCACTTTCGAGAAGCTCGATCGCAAAGGAATATCAAGATACCTTTATTGATAACATAGTCAAAAGAAGGATCGATCCGATCTATATATCCAACATAGAGGTATACATATCAAAACAGGAGACGTTTATACGGCTTGTTGCAGAAGAATTGATGGGTAAACAGATACTTAATTGTCAGAAGTATTTAGATACATAGGAGGGAGTTATGACTACCAGAATTTCAGGTAAAAAGCGTAAAGCCGTGAAATCGTTTATATCCCTTTATCCGACATTTAAAGAAGAAGTCGAAGAATTTGAACGGAGGGAAGAAGAAAACAGATTAAACGAAACGGATCTGGCTACTTTCTTTAAGAAAAAATACTATATCGAAAGTATAGAAAGCACATTCGCGGCCACGGTCAATGAACACAACAGAGAAAAAGTCTGGAAGTATGTATTTGAAGGAAAAGAAGTAGAAGCCTACGAGGAAATGCTTATTAAAAATGAGGTCGACAGATGGTTCAAATGCTTTGCAGCAACGATTGGGATCTAATAAAAAGGAGAGAGCAATGAAAGATACAAAAATAATTTCAGTAGTGAATTTTAAGGGCGGCGTCGGTAAATCGACGATAACATACAATCTTGGAGCTGAACTTAACAGGCTGGGATACAGTGTTTTACTGATCGATTTTGACGGGCAAGGTACTTTGACAAAATTCACGGGAATAGAAAAAGAACACGAAGTTTCAGCGAACCTTATAACGATATTGAAAAAGACGATAAGCAACGAAGAGATAAATGAGGCCCCGATATATGAGATCACTCCGGGCTTTGACATCATACCGTGTGATATATCCAAAGAAGGGTGGAGTAATAGTGCATTGTCGGTACTTGCAAGGGAGACGATACTAAAGAGAGCGATTAGATCTATAAACGTGATTGGAAAATATGATTATGTGCTTATTGACAATGCACCGTCTATAAATCTTGATCTCCAAAATTCGCTGGTAGCGTCTGATTATTACCTTCTGGTTACAGAACCCGAAAGTGCAAGCACCGACGGCACTAATACTGTATTTAGTATAATAGCCGAAATAAAAAGGATTTTCAACTTGGATCTTAATATCGCAGGCATAGTTATAAACAAGGTGGATATGAGGACTAATCTGCATTTTGGCATAGTTGATGTAATAAAACGGCTCTGGGGTGATGAGAACTATATATTTAATAACTACATACCTAAGTCGATAGTAGCTCCGGAAAGCCAATATATGCATATACCTATCTGCGACCATGAACCGAAAAGCAAAATTGCAGATGCGTTTAGAGGGCTAACAATGGAATTCGTTGAAAGAACGACAAAGGAGGGGTAAGACATGGCCGTGAAAATAAGTAAAAGCGTAGAAGATATAAAGAAAATGAAAGAAGAAAATCCGAGCTATCTGAACAGTGTTATGGATAGGTATGATGTGGTGACTATGACCGATAAATATTCGGAAAGAGTGGCACAGCTAACCCCGGATGCGTTAAAGGGCAGCAAGGATAAAGATGAGGTAACGGCAAATATTAACCGATTTATCGAAGACGCAAAAGAGAAGATAGTCGAGCTTGATATTAACGATCTCAGCGACTCGCCTATGAATTGCTACAGCAAGATGGAAGGTGAGAAAAGAGAGGAGTTCATTTCTTCTCTCAAAAGTTACGGACAGATAAATCCGATCATAGTAAGACCGAAAGATTGTGTTGAAGGATATCCGGACAAGATAGAAAAAGATTTTGAGATCCTTGTAGGACACACAAGGGTAGATTGTCTTAAAGAAATCGGTAAGAAACATGTTAAAGCGATCATCGTCGCCTGTAGTGATGTTGAAGCAACATTGCTTATAGCACAGTCGAATATACAGAGGGAAAAGGTTACCGAACTTGAGCTTGCGAGAGCATATAAAAATACTTATGAAGCACTCAAACGAGATAAAGGCGGCAATGATAAGGTATTAAAGGGCAGGGCGATCCAGGAAGCTAAAGCAATGTCGCAAGAGAAAATCGAAAACGGTGAAAGCCTTGAAAACATGGGCTTTTCGCCAAGTGGACAAATTGACCACTTGGATAGAGAGGGGAAGAGAACGAGAGATATTGTAGCAGAAAAGTATGGTATCTCCGGACGAACTCTTGAAAGAAAAATGGCACTGGCAAACTGCACGGACGAGGTTGTAAATCTATATCTCAAGAAAAAGATCACGCACCAGCAGATGGAATATATCTCGCGGGCTACGCCGATGGCACAAACGAGCATGTGTGAAGCATTGAAAGAGGATAAACTTCACATGACGGACGAAATAGCAAAAGAAGTCTGGCGAGTATCCGATGAAGAAAGAGAGAATCCGAGCGGCCTGGGAGAATTTCCGCTTAACACCATGAGAGCCGTTGTACGAAGTGGACAAGTTCCGGACGACGAAACAAAGACATCGAGAAGAGCTGATAAGATCAAGAAGCTTAAAGCTTCAGAAGGGCTGTATAAGATAAAGGACTCATTATTTCCAAAGAACCTCAAGGATATGAAAGATAGAGAAAAGTGGCTGTCTAATGCAGCTGAATTTTATCTTAGCTATCAGATAAGCAAAGAAGAAAATTACGAAGGATAATAAGGCTATGAACTGGTTAAAGAAACACTGGCTATTTATATATACTACCGTCGTCGCTATAATATATGCAGCATTTGCAATGAAATCAGCGGAGACGGGAGGAAACAGTGAGATGATTGAAGGTAACTCATTGGTAGTGGTGATAATCGGTGTAATCGGAGTGAGTTTGGCTGCGGCGATTGGAGGTTGGTTTTCAAATAGAGGAGCAACAATTAAAGACGTAAAAGCCGATACAGCTTCGCTTAAGCCTGTAATTGAGATGACTTTAGAAAAAACAAGCGAAGCCAATAAATATATAATCAATGACCTTAGACCGGACTTAAAGAAATCGAATGAGGTTACGAATAAAATTGATAAAGAGCTTCTGTTCGTGCTTGATGATATAAAATTCCGAAAGAGACTTGCAGAAAACAATACCGGTGTCGGATATGAAATGATGGCGGCTAATATGCAGGCGGTATTTGCGGAACTGAATGACTATAAAGAAAAGTGCAAGGAATACCAGGCGGTTATTGAAAAGCAGAAAGGACGGATAGCAGAGCTTCAAGTTGAAGTGGGTGACTTACATAAGGAAATAGAAGAAATCCATGATAGAACAAATGAAGCAGATTTTGAACTTTAAGGTAAAAAATCAAAATTGCTAAATGCACATTTTCTGCTATTTTTCAAAATGAAAAATCGGTCAAAAATTAACGATATTTTGTGCTATAATGCAACTGTAGAAAAATATAAATATTCGAGACAGCCGACGAAAACACCGAATTTTAACGAATTGGGTGTTTTTTTAATGCCGCGATCAAGATCACGAAAACGCTATAACTCTTGGAAACAAAGTGCTATAGCTTATGCAGCTTTTTAAGCCGACTCTATTTTAGACAGTAAAATAGAGGTGGGCAAAAGCAGCATACAAGATATACCACTTTTGCCCGCTGCGCGGTCATAAGTGATATATCCTCCCTGCGGTCGCCCTGAGACAGTCAGGGTTGCCATCAGGTGGCTGCGCCCCCTTATGGATTGACCCCCGAAGGGCAGAGAATCGGTAAACCTCTTCTCTGCCTACGAGCCAAACTCTTCGAGTTTGGTCGGAAGGAATTGCATAAATGCAATTCCATTATGAGGGCTACGCCCTCTGAACTATTGAAAGGAAAAAAATATGGGAGCAAACAAAAAATTCGGTAGACAGGAAATCACAAATCAACTTCGTCATGTGTTACGAGAAATTCAATATCCTAAAAACACCGATATAGATCCGGAAAGGACACATCTTAATTACTCGCTTACACCGATGAGATATTTATCACCGAAAGAATATTTGAAGAAAAGGTTAAGCGAACTGCATATACATAATAATAAAGATCGAGTCATTTTAAGCGGTTGGATCATAACGAAGCCGAAAGAGCTGGATGAAAAATATGAGGAGAGATTTTTTGAAGCTTGCTATGAATTTTTAGAAAATCGATACGGCGGCGAAAAAAATGTAATAGCAGCCAATGTACATAAAGACGAATCGGGAGAACCTCATATGCATTTCCTTTTCACTCCGGTTGCAGAATATAAGCCTAATGACAATATGCTAAAAGTAATAGACTATGTTAGCGAGAATCCGAAAGCCAACAACACCGAGATAGCGGCGGCTTTAGGAATATCAAGGAAAACCGTCAGAAGGTACAGAGATGTGACGAAAGATGATATTAAGACTGAAAAGCTGTCAGCAAAAGCGGTGATAAATAAAAATGATCTCATCACATTTCATAAAGATTTGCAGAAGTATCTGAACAAGAAGGGGATCGATGCGAATATAAATTCAGGAATAACAAAAGCACAGGGCGGAAATATGACGGTAAACCAGCTGAAAATGCAAAGAGAATATCTCTTGTCCCATGGAAGGGAGGTCGAGGATATCATAGAAAATATAGACCATGCACTAAATCAAGAGGATGAGACATTTTTGGGAGATATTAGTAGATAAAGCAATCGCTTTATATGTTAAAATGCAATCATAGAAGCGATATACACATAAGACATAAAATACACCTTATATAAACGGGAGAGCAGCGATGATAAGGACAATTATAAAATTTAGGGACGATATATCCGAGGATAAACGTGATGAGGATAAGAAACAGATAGAAGAAGCTTTTAAGAACAGCGAAGGCAAGATCGAGAATGTGAGTGCCGATCCGAAGATGATGATTTTTGAAGGCACGGAAGATTATAGACCTTGCCTTGAGCTGGGTGTTCTTAAGTTCAGGCGTGATAGAGATTTCTTAGATAATACGGACTCCTGGATATGGATCGATGAGGAAAATCCGGACGAAGAATACAATATTTTGGAGCTTTTCTATAAGCGACTGGGTGTACCGGGTAAAGGCGTGAGTAAAACGAAACGAACGATCTTGACGTTCAAAGAAGGCATATCAGAGGATAGACTAATGGAGCTCAGGAAGAAAGTCGATGCAGCGTTCGTTAACAGAGCCGGATCGCTTAAAAACTTGAGTGATGATCCGAATGTGATGATTTTTGAAGATGAAACGGAGGCGTGCCTTTCTTTGGGATATTTAACTTTCTACAGGGACAGAGAGTTCTTGAACACGTTAGAATCCTGGGAATGGATCGATGATGAGTCTCCGTGTGATAATGGTAGTATCCTTGAGACCTTCTTAAAACGATTGGAGAAGTCTAATGGGAAGAAATAGAAAACAGATAGCTTTTGATTTAGATACGAAGATGCTTGAACGATATTATCCTAAAGAATGCTGGACACATGCATACGATGATATAAAAAGACATATGATCGAAAACGGCTTTGAACGGAAACAGGGATCGGTATATGTTTCAACACATCCTTTAACAGCGTTTGACATAGACGCAGTCTTAAAAGAGTTGGTTGAAAATCATGTGTGGCTTAACAAATGTATGAGAGATTGTAAAGAAACAAATGTTGGTAAGGAATATGATAAAAATCAACTCTTCGATAAGAGTATAGAGATTGAACCAAGAGATAAGATCTTAAAGAAAGAAAAGAACTAGGAAATAGAGTTCGAGTTTTAAGGGGGAGGTAATGATGAAAAAGAATATACCGGCTTTTGAAAAGCTTAAAAACAAGATCAAAGAAAATAAAAAAGTCGCTATTATTGCTACGATCGGCATTTGTGCTTTGATCCTGCTTGTAGGTGCAAGTATATATTCTATGAAAAACGATAAGCCGATAGGTAAGTCAAGCACCTATACGAGTGCGAAAGCTAAGGCGAAAACTGATAGCGAGTCAGACAAGAAAAAAGATGTTTCCGGAACAACTAAATCAGAGTCCACTACTGCAAGCGGAGAAAAGAGTGCAGCATCGAAGGGAAAGCATTCGGGATCTTCTTCAAAAACAAGAGTTTGGGTCGTCGATAGGGCCGCGTGGACGGAAACAATCTCCCATCAAAGTACTGTAACAAAGTATAAGTGTGGGAGCAAAATATTTGATGATTATGATTCGGGATATGCTTATTATGGCAGTGATGAACATATAGCTGAAGGCGGAGGTTCATTGTATCCTATAGATGTGCCTGTAACAACGTATGAAACAGTACAGCATCCGGAGCAAGGACATTGGGAATATAGATAGTTATTGATATTGCGAAGAATAATGAGATATCGAGAGAGAAGTATATCGATGATGATGGTAAGCCTCTCTATGACTTAGCATTGTTTGATGCGCAGCATATCGGCATATTGGAAGATGAGAGTAATGCCTGCGACTGGGATAATCCAGCGGAAGTAAATGCAGATCCTTCGGGATATAAAATATGGGAGGGGTTAGATAAGCTAACTTTTACAAGATCGCATTATGGAAGAGATGAGATCGATCCGGCAGAAGAAACCGTTGAAAGGGATAAAAACGTGGAATTCGACATGGAAATGTAATACGAGGTAGATTTTATCGAGGGAACGATGTATATGAGGACACGCAAAGAGTGTCCTCTTTTTGGTACATAAAAATAAAGAAAAGGAGAAAGAAGATGAAAAGAAATAAGTTATTGCACAAGTTGTTTTCGACAACACTAACGCTGATCATGATACTGTCGACTGTATACATGAGTTTTGCAGCAAGCGGTAGTGTTCAGTCTGCGTGGCAGATGCACTATGGAGGTGGAAGCAGCACATGGGGCTTTGTTGTGCAAGGTGACCTGGGAACTCATACGGGGACGTGCATGGACGCAAATAACCACAGAATAGCAGTCGCCGGGACGGGATTGACCTTTTCGCGGCTCCCGCAAAACAGCGATCTGTGTAAGCTCGCATATGTGTCAAGAGGTATGCTGTCGTCCGATAAAGGACATTACGTAGTCGGAAGGGCGGCGTCATACCTTGCAGGTCATACAAGCTATGGCAACTATATTTATACAACTGACGTAAATAACCTTATATATCGAGCGCAGCATGCTTCAACACCGCCGGCGGACTTTGAGGCATATATCGCCAGCCCGAGCAACGGGGGACAGGATATCCTGTTTTGGAGAGAAGTCCCTAAAGGCTATGCAAAAGTTATAAAGAAGGTCGCAAATGATAAATCGCTTACTGATTTGTGCCCGGAACACTATACTCTTGCAGGGGCGGAATACACGATATACAGCGATTCTGCGCTTACAACCAGCGTGGGGACGCTTACTACAAATGCAGCCGGAGAGACAAATGCTGTACAGGTAACGCCGGGAACATATTATGTGAAAGAGACGAAAGCACCTGAAGGATATATCAAAGATCCGCAGAAATATACCGTGAATGTTGCGGCAAACGCAACGGCAACCGTTGAATCTAAAGATGTTCCGAGGTTTGACCCTATGGATATTGTTCTATACAAAAAAGATGCGTCCGGAAACAATCTACCGCTTGAAGGCGCTGAATACACGATAAAGTATTACAACAAGGCGACGGACGATGTATCGGGAATGACGCCGTTAAGAACTTGGGTGCTTAGGACGAATAAAAAGGGACAGGCATTTATGCGTCCGGAGTATTTGGTCTCCGGCGATGAATTTTTCAAAAATGAGAAAGGCAGCGTAGTCGGATTGATCGGAACTTACTCTATCGAAGAAACCAAAGCTCCGAAAGGATTCATTAGGACAGAGGATGTGACCTTGTGTCACATAAAATCTACCGGATCAGATACGGGCGCACTCACGCAATATAACGTGCCTACGTTCAACGAGGAGGCTGTGCCGATCATCAAGACGACTGCGGTAGACAAGAAGGATAATGATAAAACACTGAGACCGAAAGATAAACAGGTGATCCTGGATAAAGTTGAATATGATCGCTTGATCCCCGGGACGACATACAGGGCTGTCGGCTGGGTAATGGACAAAGACACCAAGAAGCCTCTTGTCATAGACGGCAAAGAGATAAAGAGCGAAAAAACCTTTACCGCCGACAAGACAAAAGGCAGCGTAGATCTTGAATATCCGCTTGTAGCCGACAAGCTCGATGGAAAGTACGTAGTCATATATACGGAACTGTACAGAGATAACAAGCTGCTTGTGGAACACAAGGATATAAATGACAAAGGCGAGACAGTACGTTTTGCACCGCCTGCAAGAATGGATTTTGCATTCAGACAGATCAGCAGGGGACTAGGTGTAGGGACAGGTGACCAAACACAAATGATGTTCTATGTTTTGATCATGGTCGCGGCCGTTGGCGGGATCTATGTTTTGTTTGCGAGAAAGCCAAAAGGAGGAAAAGAGAATGATGAAAAATAAAAGAATTTCGTCCTTTTTTACGGTGATGCTTTGCGTGGCGATGATGACAATACTCGCTTGCCCGGAGATCGCACACGCAGGGGAGAGCAGCAAGAATAAAAACAGCGTCATAGAAAAGCATAAGTTCCTGAGCAATAAGAGCAGCGGATTCAACTACCATGCAAAACAAAAGATCAAGAGGGGAAATAAGACGCTTGTCCTTAAAAGCATCAAATATGATGTTGTCAGGAAAAAGGGAAGTGTAAAAAAGAAGGTCAAATATTCTGAACAGGAAGCGATCCCTGATACCGTAAATAAAACGGTAAAAGGCAAGGTCGTAAAGCTTAAAAAGGACAAGGTCGAGGATATATCCCTCCAGAAAGAGTATACGGTTATAGGTGTAACCAGTAACACGCTGCCAAAGACACAGTCATTTGACGTGGACGGAAAAACCGTAGCCGGTACGTTGCAAAGCCTCAAGGGAATTAGACGTTATACGGTTCCGTTTCGCGTAACGGGTGTATATACGGGCGACAAAGAAGCACAGGACGTTATCATACTAGGTAAGGAATATCCCGTTGAAACGGTAACACCGGCATTCGAGGGATATGAACCGACACTTAAAAACTACCTCGGACTTGATGATACATATACATTCAGCGGCTCAAAATGGACGGGAGAGAGCCGGAACGGGGATATGGTGACTCGGACTGCGGTATACACCGGAAATCGCCGTGTAGCGGATTATACGGGCATATATGAGGTGCGTATGAAAGAGGCTACGTATCTCAACGACCAAAGCGAGGTAGTCGCCATTTGTAAATATGCACCTAAATATCCATTGTGGGAAGTGTTGTGTGGAGCAGGCATTGCCGTGCTTGCAGTGGTAATGGCGATTTTTATTGTATTAAAGAGAAAAAAGAGAAAAGCTGAAGATGAACAATAAGGGGGAACAATTATGAAAGAGAATGGGAAAGAGAAAAATTTTGCGTATATCAAGATGCATAAAAGTTTTACGAGGACTGAAGACAGTAAGTTCGAGAATATACCTAAGTGGAATATGATGTATCTTCCAAAAGGTATAAAAATCGGAGAAATGGACCTATCAGGTGGAGTTATCAATCCGATAGTTATGTATGAGGATAAATTTAATCCGAATATGATGGTCGCCCAATATGATAAAGATCGTCTTGAAGATAATGCAATCACAGTTAATTTACGAAAAGACGGTAAAAACTGGGAGAAGGTAAGAGTGGATGTAGATGTTTTGGCTTCTGCTGTTCATGAAGCAAATAAAGAATATTTGAAATCAAAGAAGGAAGTTCAGAAAGAAGAAGCCGTTACCGAAAATCTAGAAAAGAAACAGGAAGAAGAATATGTTCGGTAAAAACAAACATAGCTGTTTGAGAAAGGAGATAAAGTTATGGGCGGAATAGCGAATGGATTATTGCAGGCTGCCGCAGCAGTTAAAACCTTAATAGTACCTGCGGCGGGATTGTTTCTTGTAGTTGTCGGAGTGTTGTCATTTATCCAGGGTCAAAACTGGAAAGAGGCCGTTAAAGAAAATGTCATGAAAGCATTAGCGGGCATTTTTATCGGATATTTGGCGGCAGACATAGTCGCCACATTTATATCATGGGTTTCGTAAAAAGAGTATAATGTACCGAGGAAGGCATATAGCCTTCCTCATATTACATTAAATTCAAGGAGGAAAAGAAAATGGCACCATGTGAAAGAGAAGCGTTGGAACAAGGAGTTGCAGACATAAGGAAAATTAAAATGCAGTTAGCGGCAGTTACACAGCAGCTTGTTGAACTCAATGCGCTTATAAGAGCTATGCTTTATGAAATTTACGAGCAGCAAGACTTGGCATCTCTTCACGAGGAATAAGCAATTTCCCGTAGAAAGGGGGACATTTTGAAAGAAGGAAATGAAAGAATAAAAAAGAAAAAATCCGAAAAAAGCAAGGCGCCGAAGAACTGTACTTCTCTGATCCCGGTCAGGATATACGATGATAAAATCGAGGCGTTTAAGCTTCAGGACGGTAGTTACCTGGATATTATAAGGATCATACCGAGGGATCTTGAGAATATGTCTCCGGACGAACTCGATATGGAGATCCTCAACCTTATAAAAGTATTCAAGACCGTATCCGTCGATATCAAGATCATATCCATGAATTTCCCGCTGAATACAAGCAAGCAAAGGGAGATCCTGCAAAAGCATCTCGAAAGAACGGAAGACAGCGTCAGGAGATTATGGATAGAAAGGGAGAGCGAGGAGCTTGAAAAAGCGGATCGAGGTATATTGACAAGAGAATTCTATATATCTATCTTTGGCAAAAACGATACTGAATTCATAAAAAACAAAGAGGAGATATTAAAGTTTACGGCATCCGGATCTGTAGAGCTTACAGAAGAGCTGTCCAAAGATCAAAAGATTCATGTACTGACTAAAATAAATAACATGAATACCGTCGAGGATATCCACGAAGAAATAGACTTTACGCCTAATATCACGGAACTCGAAGGCGAAGAATTTGATGATGTGCTTTTTCAAATAATCCAGCCTAAAGGCGGTATCAGCTTTAAAGAGCCTTCATATATGCAGTTCGGCGACGGATATGTAAGATGTCTTCATGTGTATGAGTTGCCGTCCAACCTCAAGGGATATTGGTTAATCAATTTATTCAACCGCAAGAATTGCATCTGTACGATCGACATATCTACCAAAGATGTGAACCAGGTAAAGAAGAACATAAACAGGTCGATCCAGGAAGAAGAAGCAAGGGAAGCTACCGCCAGAAAATGGCAGGAGAAGTATGACTCAGTAAAAAGGCAGCGGGATCTTCAGGTTCTGTTTGACAACATATCAACTCTCGGCGAAGTAATAAAATTATGTGATTTCAGGATATTTGTAACGGCCGGGACGCTTCAGAAATTAGAAGAACTTACGGACGATATATTGAAAGATCTGACCGGAGATTCATATAAAACGACCGTGCTTTTGAATGAGCAAAAGAGCGAATGGCAGGCGTTTTATGAGCCGTATCAAAAATCGCATCAGGCTACATATGTGATCAAGGGATTGGCTTTGACGTCTGAACAGCTTTCAATAGGCTATCCTTTTAATTATTCTGAGCTTAATGACGACGAAGGCGTACTGCTCGGCTTCAGCAATACCGGCGGAGTGATTTTGTACGATCCATTTACGAAAACCTCAAAGAGAAAGCACTACAACTCGATCGTTTGCGGGGATATGGGTTCAGGTAAATCTACTCACCTCAAAAAACTTTTTAAGCAGGCGGCAAGTATCGGTAACTACATAAGGGTCTTTGATGTTTCAGGAGAATTTACAAACATAACCAATGAGTTCGGCGGTAAGATAATTAAAGCCAACGGGAGCGACGGGATTCTAAATCCGCTGGAGATATTACAAGCAGGCGATGATGATTATGAAAGCTATGCAAATCACATTAAGAAGTTACAGGCTTTTTTCAAGTGTGTAAGTCCGGATCTATCCGACGCTTTCATACAGCAGCTTGCTAACGAACTTCAGAATTTCTACAAGCTATATGGGCTTATACCGCAGTCCGGTAAAGAGATAACGGGACTTGATGCGTCAAGTTATCCGACCCTTGAAAACTTTAGGGTGTATTTAAGGCAAGCGTTATCTATAATCAATGACCTCGATAAAGAAGCGATCACAGATGTAGAAACGGCACTAAATATTGAAAAAGCGAAAAACATAAAACGACTGCTTGACTCCGTAGATGATTTGATAAACAACTACGGATATATTTTTAATGGGCATACAACGATCAACAATATAACCAAAGAAAAAATAGTAACTTTCGATATATCAGGATTGCAGGGGCTTAAAGAAATATTTTACGCCCAAATGCAAAATTATGTGTCCCTATGTTGGGACAACGCCGTGGTCAATGGCAAAAAAATGAAAGACCTTTGGGAAAGCGGTACTGCAGAAAGCTACGAAATCACAAAATTTCTTGTCCTGATCGATGAGAGCCACCGATGGGTGAACACATCGATGCCTTTATTGCTCGATATGATTATCAAATATATGAGAGAAGCAAGAAAATATTTTGCGGGAATAGTCCTTGCATCGCAGTCGATAAGTGATTTTATATCGACAGGTGATAATGCAGGAATGGATAAGATAAAGAAGATCTTTGAGTTTGCGCAGTATAAGTTTATGTTCAAGCAGTCATCCTCCGCTAAGGAACATATACAAAATATATTCGGCAAGGAGCTGACATTCTCGCAAGTAGACAGAATACCTTATCTTCAAACCGGAGAGACCATATTATCTATATCCGGAGACAGCAGCCTGGAGTTCAAAGAGTGGTTATCAAAAGAATATGAAGATAAATTGTTCTCAGGAGGTAGATAATGCATGATGAGGAGAAAAGGGCACAGGAGTACCACCGCAAAAGTTGCGCTTGTCCTGGGGATACCGACATTAGTAGTCGTGGTGTTATTGATGTTGTTTGTCGGTATGGCAGCAGCTCAATTAGATAACTTGTCAGGTGCATTAGCAATATCCGAAAGTCAGCCTGAAACCGAAATGGACGGTAATATACAGGCAGGTGTTGTTAAAGGTAAAAGAACATCATATCCGTCATCCTCAAATGCTTTTTATTTTAGCTCGAAATATAATCCCTTTGTCGGAACGAGCTGCGGCCCCCCGGCTCTTACTCATAACTGTACATGGTACGCCTATGGGAGATTTGCGGAAATTCTGGGCAGAAAACCTAATGGACTTGCAACCGGAAATGCGTCAACATGGTATGCAGCTACTCGAAATTTCCCGAAGGGACAGACGCCTAGGGTTGGTGCTATAATTTGCTGGAGATATACAGATGATCCGTTCGGTCATGTTGCAGTTGTAGAAGAAATCAAATCCAATGGTGATATTGTAACATCGAACTCTGGGTGGCGTGCAGGACCATTTTGGTTGCAGACGTGGACGAAGGCCAGCGGATACCAGGGCGGTCATTATAGATTGCAGGGATTTATATATCAACCTTAAGGAGGCTATATGATGGAAAATGAAAAAGAAAGCGAGAAGCTAAAAAAGCCTGTTAGCAAAAAAAAGTTAGTTTTAATTTTGGCACTTCTTATCCCGGTTATTGTGTTTGAGGGATATTCATTTATTAAAAATCATTTAAATGATACCACTGTAAAAAGTACCGCCGAATTGCAAAGCGCATTAAATGACACTGCGTGGACGCGAAAAGATGACGAAGGCAATGTTGAACTTCTTTTTTTCAGCCGTTTTATGGATGTATATTCTTCAACAATAGACAAAGACGAAAAGCCTATATATAACATGCCGTCTACATATGCGCTTAAAGATCATAAGCATATCAATGTAAGTACAATGGACGGATTCAGGAGCCGGTTTGACGGTGAACATGAGGTGTTGCTTAAAGATGACAAGACATTAGTAGTTGACGGTACTGAATATAAAAAGGAGCCTGATTCAACATATTGGTTTAAGTTAATATATTACGATTAAGAAAGGAGGGACCTTTTGAAAAAGATCGTGAATACACTTAGATGCTTGGCGTTAGCTTCAGCATCTTTTTTTCTTTCAACAGTTTTTACGTTTGCGGAAGTAGCATCAAAAGCTGACGATGCTCGCGGCGTTACTACTGTTGATCCGACATGGTATCAAAATAATAAAGCTATTTTGTCCAACAACAATGTAATATCCAGTGGAATAAGATGGCTTGGTTGGGGAATAATAAAGGTCCTATGCCTGTTTGCAGATACCGTACAGTCACTATACGATAAAACGTTCGGACTGATCGATATAACCAATTATCCGGCAATAAATAACATAGTTGCGCAACTTAGGCCTGTTCTTGCAGCATTGATGGTTTTGTGCGTTACGGTATTTGCTGTTATGTCTTTCTTCTCCAAAGAAAAAAGGCCGATACTTAGGAATGTCGTGCTTGCCATGCTTGTATTATCATCGAGCACCTATATTTTCATAACGGCAAATGCACTGGTCGGGGCTTTTAAGGACGGGATGTTGCAAGAGCAGAGCACTACGGAGGCATACAAGGTAGTAAATGATAATATGACCGATCTAGTTTATCTGGACGACAAGTCACATAATATCCGCAATGTAAACTATAAAGCGGGCAGAGGTATTGTCACGGGTGCAGGAATAAATTCCCAGGATACCTTTGATGCCATCGACTACAACGAAGTCCTGGATTATAACGACGGGAAAGATATATATGGGTGGAGTGATGATTTTAATGAACTAATACAGTATAAGCTTGTACATAAGGCTACGGGTAACGATACAACGACTAAAGTATCTGACGGGTTCAAGAAGATAGGAAATAATTTTTATTATCGCTATCAGGTAGATTTCTGGAGCTGCATACTGCAACTGTTTGCGATAGTGCTCATGTTTACGGCACTCGCATATAAGAATGTCAGAATCGCATACGAACTTGTTATAGCCAGGATCCTGGCTTACATGCACGCAGCTGATCTGAACAGCGGTGAGCGACTTAAAAGCATTCTGTTGTTCATTCGAGACGTATATATAACGCTATGTATATCTGTACTGTCGATACGCTTATATCAAATAATCTCCGGCGCACTTAAGGGGTTCGGTATTACCGGGCTGTCGAGGGCAATAGTGCTTGTGTTTGTGGCATATGCCGTAATTGACGGTCCGAATATCGTAGAACGAATACTGGGTATGGACGCAGGTCTCTCTTCTTCGTTCGCAAGGACGATGGCAATGTTCGGTGCAGCCAAGGGTGTAGCGCTCGCAGGAGTAGCGGCCGGAAGAAGCGGAGTTCGTACGGCAGAAGCAGTAGCCACGGGCAAGAGCTACGCCGACAGACATCCTAACGGAGCATCCAGCGGCGAGATCTTCGGCAAAAAGTTACACAACAAATTTTCAAAAGACAATTCCATTATGGAAGGAAAAGAAGATGAAGGATTAAACGCAGGAGTACCGGCTGCTACGGATATAATGGGCGAAGCCAATTTCATGAACGATTCAACAGTTGTAAGCAAGGACAATGTTGGTAGCGGAGTGATTGACACTTCGTTCATGAATGGTAATGCAGTAACACCTGAAGCATCTCAGAAAAATGAGTTCAGCCGATTACACGAGGAGTTGAAACCTGATGCGAATGCCAGCAAGGGGGAAAAGAAATTTTTCCACGAGCAAATGGACAGTATAACATCCGGGAATGGTGTAATAGAGCCGCCTAAAGGGGCAAGAGCGCCATATTACAACGAGGTGTATGAAAAAGCGAAAGTACTGCATAAGGCATATAAGAGTGTTGGCGAAGAAAAGAAAGGGGGTAAAAAATAATGGTACAAAGCAACGTAATTACCGACATAGAAAGCAAAACAAAAGCGACCAGGAATTTAGATCTAAAGAACTTAATATTCCTTGCAATGTATATGATGTTTGCTTATATGCTCAGGGATAACGTTAACGGTCTTTTATATGTTCCGTATATGATTTTCAGCTTCGCCTGCGGACTGTTTTTAATGATGCCCTCATCATTTAATAAGAAGCGAAATCATCTATACAGCATTGTTATTTTGATTAAAAATGATGCGGCAACATATAGACCGTATTTCCCACAACAAGAGAGCGGTGATGAATTTGTCTAAAAAGAATTATCTCAAAGAAAAGATAAAATTAGAGAATAAACAACGAGACAGAAACGACAGACTCTTGAAGGTGTTCATTGGGATCTTTGTAATAGGGTATCTGTTCTTTTTCAACAGCAACCTGTTCATGCCAAAGGTCTATAGATACAAAGAGGTTACACCGATAGGAGCAGTCCTGGATCTTGAAGATTATGTCCTTACTTTTGACACTTGGGATTATTCAAAAAAAGATCACTCGTTTGAAATTATCTTTGACGTTCAAAATCTTACCTTGGATAACGACGCGGACTATAAGTTTATTGTGAGAAGGGGAGATAAAATATATAAAACCGAAGTCTATAAAAAAATGGGTGATATGGTAGTTGTCCGGGCCAAAGGTGTGCCGAGAAGATGGACAGAATGCATGTTATCTGTTCAGGCGGGATCGAAGTCTACAAACATAAGAATGAATGATAAGGAAGTAAACAGGGTAAGATCGATCCGAGACCGAAGCAACAAGGAATATCGCAGATATGCAGCTACTCGAAAACTCGATGGAATGAGAGCTTCAATCAAAAGAATAAGGAAACAAATGAGCGAAAGAGATAAACGACTTAAGATTGCACATGAAAAACTGGAAGATTTGGAAAAAATGAAAAACTTCCAAACCGAGAAGGAAAAAGAAACGACTGATAATCAAAAATCTAAGATCGCAAATGAATATGACAATCTTAGGGCGGCACAAGACGAGGACACTATAAAAATTGAGGAGCTTAAAGCAAAGATCAAAATCCAAGAAGGAATACTAGAAAAAATGAAGGGGTAAAAGTATGGCAAGGCTTAAAAAAATCGCTTAAAACGAAAATTTAAGCCTTGCTTTCTTGAAAGGAGGAGCCTGTGATTGTAATAGTTGGTAACAAGTACAAAATGGGCGGTCTTGCCGAAGTAATAAAGAATAGGCTCAATGAAGATGTAGTGTATCTGGAAGAAAGCTCTGATATCCTCGCCCAGGAAAACGATATTCTTAATGCTGCAGCAAATTCCAGTTACATAATCTACGATGTGGATCAATACTACAACGAGGGAGAAGAAATAGTTTCTATAATCAAGAGAATTTACAGAACTAATAAAGCGAAGCCGATTCTTTATCTTCCAACAGATAATCCGAAAAATGAAATCGTAAAAGCGGCACTAGCTCATCAGATTAAGAATTTTATCAATTCCAGTCTACTGATGGGCGAACAAAAGGATCAGCTCGAAAAGATTTTAGTGGGCTTTTACGATGCAAACGAAAGAGCGGACATAGCCGCGGCACAAAAAGAGGTCATTGAAGAAGAAACGACACTTAAAGAATTTACGCAATCTCTTTACGATGCAAAACAACGAGAAGAGACAAAAGAAAATACAATAATTATCAATAAAAAAAGGGCTTCAGAAGTGGCTTTTAAGATCGTGAAGGATGTTTTGAGAGCGATTTTTGATGTTGCTTCGATGACACTGATATCCCTTGCATTGATAACTTTGATCTATAAATCTCCTCGTACGGAATTGTTTAATACGCTTCTGCAAATCATGGCGGAAATAAAATCGATGTTTTAAGGGGGAGACCGATGGTTCAGGATAAAATTCAGATACTGATGGTAAAACTTATTTTGATCGCAATTGTATTTCTTGTTATTGCAATAATATATACAAGATTAAGGAAAAAAGTCGGAGGTATTCAAGGCGATCGGGTAAATACGGGATTATCGGGCAGCGGACTTATAAAAGCCGAAAATCCAAAGGGATTCATTTTCGGAAAGATTGGTAGAAAGAAAGTAGCCCTCGAAAATAACAAAGAGGGTCATATCTCGATTTTCGGAGGATCAGGTAAAGGAAAAACTTCGGCACTTTTGATACCCTCTTTGAGCGCGTGGGACGGACCGTTTTTTGCGATCGATATATCGGGAGATATATCGAGGAATGTGCCGGCTGGTGAGAAAGAGAGGGTAATCATATCTCCGGACAATCCTGATGAAAGTTATACGGTTGATGTATTTCGAGGTATTGATGCATTGCGAGACGAAAATGAAAAAAGAACTAAACTCGAAGAGCTGGTCAACCTGATAGTTGACGTTCCACCTACGGCGAAAGATGCGGATAAGTATTACCTCGAAACGGCAAGAAAGATTTTCCTTGCTGCTATAATAGGATTTTACGATGTTGGAATGGACTTCATCGATATTTGTAAGCAAATATTCTTTAATGATGTTACTCAAATAGCAAAGCTCCTTGAAGCTACGGAGAATGCTCTTGCAATAGCCTATATAAAGCCGCTTTTGGAGGAGAATGAGAAGAATGTATCGGGTGCTAAATCTGCATTAAACGGCAAAATCAAACTGTTTGCAGATAATATCAAGATGGAAAAAATCTTAAGGCGACCGATAATTGATTTTGACGGAAGGATAGAACCTAAAAGCTTTTATCCTGCTTTGCTTGAGGAAAGCCAAGTGTTTCTAAAAGTTCCGGACAAAAAACAGGAATACTATTCCATATTCATGCATATTGTAACGGGTCAAATCGTAGATTACATAAGCGGTAGGAATTTCGATCCCAGACGGGATAAAAGGATACTTGTCGCACTTGACGAGTTCGCTTCGATAGGACACCTTGAGGTACTGTCTCCGTTCAGGAAATGGAGAAAAAACGGCGCCAATCTCTGTATACTGACTCAATCACTCGCTGATATAGACCTAATATACAGCGAAAATGAACGGAAGGTAATATTAGATAATTCTCAGTATATAGTTGTGCTGTCGGCCAACGATAATAGCACCAGAGAATATTTTTCTAATATGATCGGTAAAGAAACGGTGAAAAAAGAAAGTGTGTCCAGCAGCAAACAAGGGAAAAGTGTAAATAAGAGCGAACAAAGAGAATTTGCGGTAAATCCTGAAGCCTGGCGATCATATGAAAAACATCTAATAGTCATTCATCCGTCAGGATATATAAAGCTTAAGAAGAACTTCTATTTTAAGGATTAAAACATCACCAGGGAGGAAGTCGTGAAAGTAAATGATTTTTATAATATATTAGAGCGTCTAAAAAAGGATTCCGTAAGCAATGAAAAAGAATATCTGAAGCTGTTAAAGGTGATCGGTAACAATCAAAGATATGATTTCACAAGTCAACTGAGTATCTATGGCAAGAATCCTGATGCAATCGCGTGTGCGAAATATAAGTACTGGGACGAGCATTTCGGGAGGATCGCCACACATGGACAGAAAGGCATACCGATTTTAGAAGATCACGGAACATATAAAAACATCGATTATATCTTCGACATAAGCCAGACAGCTTCAAAGAATAAAGATGTTAATGAGGTCACTAAACTCAAGATGCTCGAAGCCAACTATAAGTCAAACCGCTATAGACTTGAAGATAAAATTACAAAGGACTATCCTGTTGAAATTGCCCGAAGGGAAAAGCTCATAGAAGCAGTGAAAAACGATATCGCAAGAATAGAGCCAAAAGCCGATGGTGAAGAAAAATTTACGTCGATCATAATAGCCGGAGAGAAGATAACCGACAAGAAACTTGCGGGAGAAAAGCTTATCGAAGCTATTAAGACCGTCAAGATCGATGAAAGCAAGGTCATCGGCAGATATAGGAATCTGGACATAGAGGCAGGATATGATCCTTTGATCAATGAGTATAAATTCAGTCTAAACGGCAACGCAAAGCACGCGCTTGAGCTTGGTACAAACCCTGACGGGAATATCATACGACTTGATAATGCAATCGAAAAAATACCGGATAAATTAAAGCATTTAGAAGCAAAGCTTGAAGGTACAAAAGAGCGTTTTGAAAGTGCGAAAAAAGAGCTGGAGAAACCGTTTGAACAGGCGGATATATTAAAAGAAAAAGTGTTAAGGCTCTCGGAACTCAACAAACTGCTCGATATGGGAGATGCAGAAGAAACTCAAGAGAGCGATCCGCTAATTGAGAATGTAAAGAGAGCCGTTATAGACTTTTGCAATCGGGAGTATGAAGAAAACCATAGTTACGATGAATTTGACACTTTATATCCGGACATAAGACATATAGGTGTTGCATATACGAATACGCCTGACGAAAAACATAGCATTCAGTATGAAATCAACTTGGAGGGAAAAACATGGACGCAGTATATTGACGATGTTCCGATAAAAACAGAGAGTTTTGATTATGAGAACAAGGGAGAGAGTGAAGCCCTAAGGAATATGCAAAACGAAATAGAAAGATCATCATTTAATGACTTGGTGCGTGTAGATTCCGAGGACTTAGAGGCAGCTATCGGCGATGTTAGTGTTGAAAAGAAACAACGTGAAGAAGAGGAGTTTTTGATGTAAGGGAAGGGAATAAGCCCTTCCTTAAATTTTTAATAACGGAGGAACAAGATGGGTAAAAAAGAAACTAAAAACAACTTTCCGGCAAAGGAAAAAACGGCTATTGGAAGAACATTTAAGCCAACCGGCGAAGTCCTGGAAAAAGGGTTCAATGTAATGTGGGGCGGACATCGATTCTTGGATCAGGAAGTGGATATGCTGCTCGATGGCGAAGAAGTAAAGGTCATGACAGAGAATGATAAAATTGTCATTGGGCGACTTGAAAAAGGGAAATACAAAGGCAAAGAGTACTGGGGATATCAAATCGGCATACCGATGAAAACAGCCGGTCATGAGTGGACAAAAGAAGAAAGGGAAGAACTGTATTCAGGAGAAGAATTATATATCGAGGATTTTTATTCGCCAAAAACCTGCGAGAATTTCTCTGCTACGGCTTCCTGGGACGATATAGATCACGAGATCGTTTTAAGCTTTAAGAAAGATGCTGCTGAAGAAGATGAAGACGAGGACGACGAAGAAGATGATGAAGAATAAGGGGTAGTATTTTATGTTTATTTCGGAAAGAGAGCTTAGAGAAGCCTTCTGGAAAAACTATAATCGAAGTGGTCGCGCTATACGTTATCAATTTGAAGCACCATTAAGAGAAGGGGCTGTTGACTTGGTAACTTTGGAACGGTTTCAAGGTTTATATCAAATAAATGCCTTTGAATTTAAGCTTAACGATATTAAAAAAGCTATTCTGCAAGCTAAAGTAAACACTTCTTTTTCCAACAAGTCCTGGATCGTAATGCCGGACGAAAAGGAACGGGTAATAAAGGAGCGATATATCACAGAGCTTAATACCATTAAGTATGTAGGCGTAATTGTTGTAGAGGAAGGCGGAAGATGGAAGATGATCCATAGACCGTATTTTTCAGACGAAGTAACAATAAATCAAAAGTTGCTGGAATTCCTGGTAGGAATATAAATGAACGGGGGGCTGTCGCACAAGAAGATCAAATCTATATGCGATAGCCCTTTTTTTATTAGGAGGATAAAAGTATGGAGAAGAAATACCCGATAGATCCGGAACTTATAAAAATTGCGAAAGAACAAGATGTGTATGACATATTGCTCAGAGACGGCGTGCCTATGGTGAATAGAAACGGAGAATACCGGCATAGAGAACATGATAGTTTAGTAATAACTCCGGGTAAGGGCTTCTATTGGTTTTCTAAAGGCGTTGGTTCAAGGAATCCGATAGACTATTATCAAGAAGTGGGAAACATGGAATTCAAAGACGCTGTAAAAAAAGTGCTTGAAGTAATGAACTATGACTTTACGAAGAAAAATGTTGTGGTTTCAACAGTAAATACGCGGAACCCGAATTATGTAAAAAGCGATTTTGTGCTTCCGGAAAAAGCCGAAGATAATAAACGAGTATATGCGTACCTCACTAAAACAAGATGCATAGATAAGAACCTTGTTCAAGATCTAATCAATCGTGGCGTACTCTACCAAAGTGCTAAATATAACAATGCTGTATTTGTCGGTAAGGACTATGACGGGAATATCGTGAGCGCATTTAAGCGAACTACCATAACAGACCCTAAAGAAGGCGCATGGGTCAAAGGAGATGAAAAAGGAAGTCAAAAAGAGTTTAGATTTAGAATTCAGAATCCGACAAATAAGACGGTGAATGTTTTTGAAAGCGAGATAGATCTCTTGTCGTATATATCGATGCAACATGAGCTTGCAAGGAACGAGAATTATATATCCCTCGGTGGCGTATCGGAAAAAGCCCTTGAGAAATTTTTAGAGAAAACAGACATCGAGCATATAAATATATGCACCGATAATGACGACGCCGGCTATAAGGCATGCAGCGAGATCGCCCGCAATTTTGGTAAGGACTACTTCATTACAAGAGAACTGCCTAAAAACAAGGACTTTAACCAGGATCTTGTAAACGGTGAAGCATATTCAAGAGACCGCATCGAAGTCATATCTTTTGAAGAAGAAACGCTCAATATGACTAAAAAAGAAAAACTTGAGTATGTAAGAAGGCTGTTTCAGGAAAAATATCAGGGAATGACTGTCCCATTTGAATATCCGGAAGAAAGGAAATTTGAGGACTTGGACAAAGCGGCTAAAATAAATGCCGACTCACGAATACATTATTGGAAAAAAGACAAAATAGAAACCAACAAAAGCTTTAATCATAGGCTTTCTATTGGAGTGGAAAACGACCTTGTCGATTTTTTGAAAAACAGCAACTATAAGCACAGCTCTCCGGAATTAAAGCAAAATCAAAATAAGATACATCAATCGACTAAAGAGTGGCACTATTTTGAAAAGAAAATTTTGATCGATAATGATATGTGCAAAGTAATTATAGATGTCAGAGAAAACCAAGATCATAAAACATATCTACATAAAGTAAGACTGGAGGAATTAGAACAAATAAAAAAATGGCAGGCTCCCGAATACTCAAGTGAGTATTTCAAAATGGGTAGGCCGCCATTTGATTTACTTAATGATACTACGGATTTTGAGAAAAAGCAAGAGAAAACCGAACATATCGAAAATCAGGATCAGCAGATCAATAAAAAAGACTTTTCCTTTTCAAAAGATGAGGAAGAATTTGAATATTAGATAAACCATGTTGACTATTTCAACGGTATTTCGTATAATGCGAACACAGGGTAGAGATATCATAAAAAGCGGTGTACCCTACCGATAAGTGGGAGCTAAAAAAGCGGTGTACCCTACCAGAAAGTGGGAGCTAAAAAAGTAAGGGCAGGCTGTAACAGAGTCTGCTCTTTTTTTATTGCTCAAATACAGCCATACAGCCATTTTTGATGAAATAGGGTATATCATTACTACTTGCGGAATAAAATGCCGTAAAACTTAAAATATGGACGAATGGAGCATATAAATTTGAACCGGGATAAAAAGTACCGCCATCTGACATTGACCGATAGACTAATCATTAAAAGAATGCTTAAAAACGGCTTCAGTAAGCTCGATGTAGCACGAGCGACAGGATTTAGTTTAAGTACCATATATTATGAACTAAAAAGAGGAGAATACGAGTATATAAATGATAATCACACCGTTGAGAAAAGATATTCTCCGCATATTGCGCATGAGAGATATAGAGAAAACTTAAAGAAGAAAGGGCAACGCCCTAAAATTGCATCAGACGAAAAACTCAAATCATATATAGAAGATATGATAGTTAAACACAAATACAGTCCAGAGGCAATAATTCTTAAGATCAAGGAAGATAATATTAGTTTTCAATCTAACGTAAAATCGATAAATACGATCTATTCCGCCATTAAAAACGGTTATATAGATGGCGTTACTCTAAACCTTCTTCCTAGGCAGGGTAGAAACAAAAAAAGAAAGAGAAGGGTTGTAATACAGAAACGAGCACCGGCGGGAACATCTATAGAAAAGAGAAATGAAGATGTTCTTACCAGAGCTTCTTTTGGCAACTGGGAAATGGATTGTGTTGTCGGCAAGCTGAGAAATAAAAAAACTCTCTTGGTATTTACCGAAAGAAAAACCAGGTTTGAGATTATCGAAGTCTTGAGAAGCCATACGACTAATGAGGTCGTAAAAGCACTTAATCGGATCGAGAAAAGGTATGGTGCTGATTTTTACAAAGTGTTTAATAGCATTACTGTAGACAACGGTTCAGAGTTTAAAGACTTTAGAGGAATGGAACAGTCAATATATAGAAAAGGAAAAAGAACACAGATATATTACTGCCATCCGCAATCTCCGCACGAAAGGGGTAGTAACGAAAATAATAACCATTTAATACGTAGATTCTTTAGTAAAGGAGCCGACTTCGATTCTGTTGTAACTCGGGCTAAAGCGAAAGCGGTAGAAGATTGGATGAACGAATATCCGCGTCCTCTATTTGGTGGAGCATGTTCTTACGATCTTTACATGAGAGAGCTGGATAAATTGTAGCCGATATTAACTCCAGATATACGAAGTGCTTCTATTTTGTTGCGTAAAAATAGGAAAAACTTTATACGCGCTTTTATTACATATGAACCTCACCATTTACAGAATGATATAGAGTGATATTTGTAAAAAAACATGTTCTTTTTTTCTTTTTACGTTATCTTTCCAAATTACTATTGACATTCACTCTTTTCTGCGGAAAAACAGACTGTCGTTATAAAGGTCGACGCCGAGGGCGAATTCGAAAATCCGCTCCGCTATATCGACGGATCGATCCCGGCGCTGAAAGAGCTTTCCGGTCTCGAAGCCAAAGACGGCAAGTTCAAGCTTGCGGATCCTGCAAAAGCGGGCGCGGCGAGCTTCGATAACAATAAAAGCTTTTCGGGCACCATAACCTTTGAGCCTATCGAGAAGTTCAATGTGACCGTTAAAAACGGAACCGCCGACAAAGCCGCTTATGCCGAGGGCGAGACGGTAAAAGTAAAAGCCGACAAAGCCCCTGCCGGCAAGGTGTTCGACAAGTGGGTAGTAGTAAAAGGCGACAACGTAAAATTCGACGACGCAACGAAAGCAGAGGCTTCGTTCTCGATGCCCGCCAACGAAGTTGCCGTAGCCGCAACGTTCAAGGACGATAAAAAGCCTGACAACAACGACCACAATGCTACCAACAACGGCGCCGACAAAAATAAAGGAAAAGATAATTCCGCAAAGAAGACCGCTGCGCCTTCGACCGGCGACAACGGAGCCGTTCCGTTCGCAGCTGCATTCGGCATCATGCTCGTATCGCTCGCTGCTCTCAGGAAGCTGTCGATGAAGAAGTCCTAATAGATTCAGAAGTTTAATAGTTTGATAATTTGAAAAGCGGGGCTTGAGAGCTCCGCCTTTTTGTGCCTTTCAATTTGTTTTTTTACAGTCTTGAGAGGTGATACGTCACAAAAAACTATTTTTTTATGCAGCTTGAATAGTATAAAATAATAACAAATATAACTGAGAGGAGATGGTATTATGCTGGTTCTTGTCACTTATGATGTGGAAACCGTTTCGGAAGGCGGGCAGAAAAGATTGCGTCATGTAGCGAAAATCTGCGTGAATTACGGACAAAGGGTCCAGAATTCAGTATTTGAGTGTGTAGTGACGCCTGCGGAATTGATCGAACTTAAGTTAAAACTGGAGCAAATCATCGACAAGGAGAAGGACAATCTGCGCATTTATCATCTCGGAAAGAATTGGCAGAAGAACTTGGAGATCATAGGGAAAAAGAGAAGTTACGATCCGGAAAAGGACGCGTTGATTTTTTAGGAGAGAAAAGTGTATTACGGAAGAAAGTCGGAAGACGGTTTACAAAAACAACCGCTTATCGATCACATCGAAGGTGTCAGAAGGCGGGCGGTGCAATCAGCACCGGAAAACTTAAAAGCAACGGCGGAATTGATCGCTGTTTTTCATGATGCAGGCAAAGCAACATCTGCATGGCAGGATTACTTATTAAACGGCGGCAAACAGGTATCTCATTCTTTGACCGGTATGGCGATCTTGGACGAGATGATCGATTCAAAACGGTTTGAAGGTACAGAAGATAGATACAGGCAGCTCCTTCGGGATATCACCGCATATACCGTCGGTGCACACCATTCGATTTATGATGCATTGAATTGCGATGGGAGGGCCGTGATACTCTCGAAAATCGACGAGATCCGTCAACGGGGAGATATTGATGAAGCGAAGGAGTTTCTGTTCTCGGAATTCTCAAAGGAACATATAGAAAAGTTGATCGAAAATGCGCTTAAGGAGATGGAGGATATTTTTAAGATGATCATACCTTTAGGGCGTTTTCAACTCAGTAGTAATAAAGAAGAATTGCCACAACAGCAAATACATTTTACCGTTCATTTTATAGTAAGGATGCTTTTATCTGTAATTATTGACAGCGACTGGAGCGATGCCGGAGCATTTTTCGACGATACAGAACAGATTTGGGAAAAACGAATGAATGAGTTCTCCATGGAAGATTTTTCGGAATCATTGGAGAATTTTGTGTATGGTTTCCATGCGGATACCGATATCAATCGAATCAGGGGAGAGATATCCGAGGAATGCTGTGAACACGGCGAATATCCGACCGGAATTTATCGCTTGGACGTGCCTACCGGCGGAGGAAAAACTCTTGCAGTTATGCGGTTCGCATTGAAGCACTCTATAAAGTATGATAAAAAACGCATCTTTTACTGTGCGCCGTTTAAATCTATCCTTGATCAAAATGCGGAGGTTTATCGCGGAATATTTCAAAGTGAGGATTACATATTGGAGCATCACAGCGATGTGATCATGGAAGAAGAGGATATCGAAGAAGGCGGCTACGAAAACGAACAGCTGAAAATGTATCGTTACCTCATTGATAACTGGGATGCTCCGATGATCCTCACCACCATGGTGCAGTTTCTAAACACGCTCTTTTCGTCAAATAAACATTCGTTGCGACGCTTCCATCAGTTGTATCGCTCGGTCATCATAGTTGATGAATTTCAGTCGATTCCGACAAAGAGTATCAGCATGTTCAATTTGGCGATCAATGTGCTGAGCAAAATTTTCGATGCTACCGTTATACTTTGCACTGCGACTCAGCCTCCTTTTGACAGAGACCTTGGCAGGGAGGGTTGTGAAATACCGAAGATCTTTTACTCGGAGCCGAAGGATCTGGTCACGAGTTATGAAAACGAACCGGCATTTTTACGAGCAACTATTGAAGATAAGACAAGAAAAACACCGTATTCGCCTGAAGAGATCGCTGATATGATCGAAAAAAGAATGGAGACGGAGAGGTCTCTTTTGGTAGTTTTAAATACACGGGCTGCTGTTCGAACGCTCTATGACCTGCTGGATAGCAGAGGGGTGACTTATTCACATTTTTTCTTAAGCAATGATTATGTGCCCGAACACAGGAAAACAGTCCTAAACGACATAAAAGAAAGCCTGCAAACAGAGAAAACACTCGTAATCAGCACGCCATTGATCGAAGCAGGAGTAGACCTTTCTTTCAGCGGAGTCATTCGATCGGTGACGGGCTTAGATTCTATTGTTCAGGCTTTAGGTCGATGCAATCGTCACGGAGAAATGGAACGTGGGGAGCTATGGATCATCAATCCCGATGATTGGGAAAACACAGGCAGGATGCCGGAAGTTCGACACTCAAAGGATGCAATGTATCCGGTATTGCATGATTTCAGTGAACGGCCGAAGCAATATGAAGGGAGCCTTACGTCTCATCTTTCCTTGGAACAGTATTTTTATAACTACTACCACAACTATCCGGAATTTACTCACTATTACTGTAAGGATGACGGAAAGGATATTCCTCTGGTGGAATTGCTAAGCGCGGATCATGGCAGAATAAAAACGCGAAGCGTTAAGATAGCAGAAGGAACTATTTCGCAAAGCGAAACAAATCAAACTCTTAATCAGGCTTTTAAGACGGCATGGGACATTTATAGGCCATTGGAAGATGATTTCGGCGTATCGGTTTTGGTAGAATGGGGCCAAGGAAAAGAAATCGCATTGCGGCTTAACGGCAAATGTAGTTTTATGGATGAAAAGAGCCTGATCCGAAAGATGAGCCGTTATTCCGTAAAGATCTCTAAAACACAGTACGACAAATTATTAGAAGAAGGAGGGATATATTTGATTCGGGATGAGATACCCGTATTGAAAGCAACTCATTACGGTGAGACGGGATTTAAGATGGAACCGACTCACATGGATTTGATTTTTTAAGGAGGTGAAAATTTTGAAGTATGAGAATAAGCTGACCTACCTGGTTTACGGAAGACGGGCATTATTTTCCGATCCGGTGACCCGGGTAGGCGGCGAAAAGATGAGCTACTTTGTGCCGACATATCAAGCATTAAAGGGCATAACTGAATCCATCTACTGGAAGCCCAGTTTTATTTGGCGGGTACTCAGGGTTAGGGTCATGAATAAGATTGCAACGGAATCTTCAGGGATCCGCCCTATAAAGATGGATAAAAATGCGAACGACCTTTCATATTACACTTATCTGAGGGATGTGGTGTATCAGGTTGAGGTGACCTTCGATTGGAATGAAAATCGTCCGGACCTTCGAGGAGATTGGAACGAAGACAAACATTTTCAAATCGCAAAGCGTTCCATCGAAAAAGGCGGACGAAGAGACATTTTCCTAGGCACCAGAGAATGCCAGGGATATGTGGAGCCTTGTGCTTTCGGACAGGGCAAAAGTGCTTATGACGATTACGGCGAGCTCTCTTTGGGGATGCAGTTCCATAGTTTTATCTATCCGGATGAAGCATGTGATGATCAAAGCTACGGGAAGCTCAGCGTGGGCTTCTGGAAACCGGTGATGGTAAACGGCGTAATTGAATTTCCGGTGCCTAAAGATGCCGAATACAGGCGGATCATACACGAAATGTCCGAGAAGGACTTTGTGCCCGGAGAGAATTTCAGTTTTGCGGGAGGTGTGGAATGAGCTGGTTAAGTACTTTGGCCCAAACTTACGACGACCTATGGGAATACGAATCCAAGCATCCGGGAACAATCGAGGGACTGTATCCTCCTGCTACCATTACGCAAAATGCTCATTTGGAACTTGTGCTTAATGACCGATCGGAACTGGTTAGAGGGGAAGTAATATCGAAAGAGAATGCAAGTACTATCGTGCCGGTGACGTTAAGCTCAGCAGGACGTACAAGCAGTCCCGAGCCACATAGCTTGTTTGACAATTTGATGTATTTGGCCGGGGATCTGAAAGATTATTATGTGCCTAAATCTTCCAGAGAAGATCCTTACAATAAAAATTTTCTTCCATACAAAGAGAATTTAAAGAAGTGGCTGGATTATTCGCATAATCCGTTCCTTCAGATCGTCTATGTATATATCGAGAAAGAGACAATGGTGAAGGATCTGATAGATATTGGAATCCTGAAGCTCAACGAAGAGGGAGTTTTAGACCCGGAATTTAAGATCCAGGGGATGAATCAGGAAAAATTGTTTATCAGATTCTCAATAGAGAAAGAGGGACAGCTTTATCCACTCGCAAAAAACAGAGATTTATTTTCCGATTACTCCTCATACTATACCGGTATCTTGCAGGGTAATGACGGGAATTTCTGCTACGCTACCGGAGAAAAGGGTTATATGACAGATCTGCACGGCAAAAATATTCGCTATGCAGGTGACGGGTCAAAACTCATATCGTCAAATGACAGTTCAAATTTTACATATCGCGGACGATTTGCGGATGCGGGAGAAGCCTTCAAAATAAGCTATGAAGTGTCGGAGAAGGCACACAGCGCTTTGCGGTATTTGATTCGCAATCAGGGGTACAGTAAAAACGGTTACACGGTTGTTGCGTGGAGTGCAAATGATAAGGTCATTCAGCCTATGCTCGGTTCTAATGATCTTTTTGAAGGTATAGAGGGACTGGAGCTTCCATCGGAAGAAATCAACACTGAGGAGAATTTTTCCGGGCAGCTGTCCAAGGCAATACGAAGTCTGCATCACCAACAGCTCGATACCGGTAAAACCATAAATATAATGGCAATCGACGGAGCAACGCCGGGACGCATGTCTATCCTTTATTACGGTGAGAAGGACGCTTCAGATTATTTAAGCGCAATTGAAAAATGGCATCGGGAGTTGGCTTGGAAGCACTTTTATCAAGGTAAAAAGACAGATGGCGGTAAATTTAAGATTTACAGCACCTTCGGCGCCCCTTCCGCCCTGGACATCGTAATATGTGCTTACGGAGCAGAACGAGGCGAGAAGATGACACTGGGGAATAACGATAAATTCCTAAATCATCAGTTGCAAAGGTTGCTTCCTTGTATTGTCGACGGAGCAAAGCTTCCGACGGATTTTGCAAAAGGCGTTTACAAAAATGCGGTATCTCCGCAAAAGAAAAATTGGTTTAATTGGCAAAAGTGTTTAAGTGTAGGATGCAGCGTTATAAGGAAATACTATATTGACAGAAAGGGAGTGGAATACACTATGGCTTTGGACAAAGAAAACAGAGATCGAAGCTATCTGTACGGTCGTTTGCTGGCAGTTGCGGATAAAGTTGAAACAGATGCTTTAAAGGCTGCAAATTCGGAGAGGGAAACGATGGCCGGCAGATATATGGATACGTTTTCCAAGCGCCCATATAAAACTTGGAAGACAATTGAACTTGGGTTGACACCTTACTGGAAAATTTTAGCGAAAAAGGGAAATGAGTTTTCCGCGGGAAGGATCGTTAATCATAAAAAATTACTTAACGAGATCATGTCGAAATTTGATCCGGAGGACTTTGAAAACAATCATCCATTGGAACCGTCGTTTTTGTTGGGTTACCATTGTCAGTTAAATGATTTTTATACATCAACTAAAGAGGAGGAAAAATAAATGTTAAACCATAAGTATGACTTTCTGGTAGTTATCAGTGCAAATCGCGCAAATCCAAACGGAGACCCGCTGAACGGAAATCGTCCGAGAGAGGACAGCGAAGGTTATGGAGAAATTTCCGATGTTTGCTTAAAAAGGAAAATTCGCAATCGCTTGCTTGATATGGGAGAAAATATCTTTGTCCAATCAGATGAAAAATCAATTGACGATTGCAAGTCGTTAAGTGAAAGGGCTGCAAGCAATCTCAAAGGAATGGAAAAGAATAAAGATGAATATGCTCAAAAGGCTTGTGAGCTCTGGACTGATGTTAGAAGTTTTGGGCAAGTATTTGCTTTTAAGAAATCTAACGCTGCAAATGAAGTTTCTGTCGGCGTAAGAGGCCCTGTATCCATACATCCGGCATTTTCCGTGACTCCGATCGAAATCGAAGATCTTCAGATCACAAAGAGTGTCAATTCAGAGCCGGCGGCAGGAAAATCTTCAGATACTATGGGAATGAAGCACCGCATCAATTTCGGCGTGTATGTAACAAAAGGCAGCATTAACTGCCAGCTGGCGGAAAAGACGGGATTCACCGATGAAGATGCGGAGAAGATACATAAAGCACTCATCAGTTTGTTCGAAAATGATGCTTCATCCGCGAGGCCTGAAGGCTCCATGGCTGTAGAGAGAGTATATTGGTGGAAACACGACAGTCAAGCGGGACAATATCCATCCGTCAAAGTTCATAATAGCGTACAGGTTCTGCTAAAAGACGGAGTTGAAAGCCCGAAATCTATAAATGACTATGAAATAAAATATACGCCACTTGAAGGCCTGAATGCGGACATCTACGAACTTTAATGGACTATTTGCAAATCAGCCAGATCCAGCATTTTGCCTTTTGTAAACGGCAATGGGGATTGATCGTGCTGGAGCAGGCTTGGGCAGAAAACGAGGATACGGTTCTGGGACAATATATTCATCGAAACGTGGATGATGAATTTTATCGTGAAAAACGAAAGGATACTATCTATGTCAGATCAATGGGATTGGTATCAACAAAACTGGGTATCAATGGAGTCGCAGACTTGGTGGAGTATCATCGCTGTGACGATGGTATAGTGTTGGAACCGTATACAGGATATTGGAAACCGAAAATCGTCGAATATAAAAAAGGAAAAATCAAGACCAATAAGTGCGATGTATATCAATTAGCGGCGCAGATGCTTTGTTTGGAGGAAATGAACGATCTTACCATCCAAGAAAGCAGCCTTTACTACAAAAGCATCAATAAACGACTCGATGTTACGCTTACAGATCAACTTCGGGCAGAGACCGTTGAGTTGATCGAAGAAATGCATCGATATTATAAACGTAAAGAAACGCCTAAAGCGAAACAATCACAGCATTGCAATCGGTGCTCTCTTAAAGAGATCTGTGTACCGCGATTGACAAATCGCAAAAAAAGCGTGCGAAATTATATAAGGCGGTATGTAGAGGAAAAATGAAAAAATTACTCAATACAATTTATATTACAAAGCCGGACTATTATCTTGCCCGTGAAGGAAGCAATCTGGTTATAAGAGAAGAGGATCACAAGGTTTTCCAGTGTCCCATTCAGTACATAGAAAGTGTTATTCTTTTTACTTATGCCGGAATCAGCTCGAGCCTTATAGAACTTGCTATGGAAAACAATGTTTCTGTAACCTTTTTATCCCCCTTCGGACATTATCGCGGTTCTGTTCATGGGGAAATAAACGGGAATGTGCTCCTGAGAAAAGAGCAATACCGAATTTCCGAAAGCCCGGAAGATGCGGTATATTACGCCAGAAATTTTATCTTTGCAAAGATCTATAACTCGATGAAAACTTTACAGCGGTTTCTGCGAGATCATTCTGATCTTTCAAATCGGGGAAAGATGGAACGAACTGTAGAACTGTTGAAAGAATCCAAAAAAATTGCCTATGAAGCAAAAAACACGGAAAGCCTGATGGGAATAGAAGGGGATGCGTCGAGAAATTACTTTCAGGTTTTTAATGATCTGATACGTAATTCCAACTTTTCTTTTAACGGTCGCAGCCGGCGTCCGCCTTTGGACGCGGTAAACGCTATGCTTTCTTTCGGATATGGACTGCTTAGGGTGCGTATGGAAAGTGCGCTTGAAAGTGTCGGTCTTGATCCATATGTAGGGTTTCATCATCAGGACAGACCCGGCAGAACCGGACTTGCTTTGGATTTGATGGAAGAGCTACGACCGTTTATGGTTGATCGGTTTGTTCTTGGTATCATCAATAATCAGCAAATGACACCGAAAGATTTTGTCGTTCAGGAAAGCGGGGCCGTGTTATTTACGGAAGATGGGCAGAAAAAATTTCTTGAACTGTGGAATGCCAGATTGCAGGAACCGTTGAAACATCCATTTCTAGAAGAAACGGTAAATGTAGGGTTGATCCCTTATATACAGGCCTTACTTTTAGCCAGAACCATAAGGGGGGATCTGGAACTTTATCCGCCGTTTATTATTGAGTAGCGCGAGGCGTCGATGCCCATAAAAATGTGGGCAAAACAGCCAAAATTTGCTGCTTTATAAAAGCAAAAGTGACAATTGCGGATAAAAAGCGCGATTGTTATAAAAAGTTTTTCTAAATATGGTAAAGATAAAAATGATTTGCTATATTTAGTTGTCGCACCCCACGTGGGTGCGTGGATTGAAATACAATACAATCAATCATAATCTTAGTTTTACCAGGTCGCACCCCACGTGGGTGCGTGGATTGAAATTCTAAAACATTGCTAATATGACCATTCCCACAGGCGTCGCACCCCACGTGGGTGCGTGGATTGAAATTCTGTACCGCGGTATAGGTAAGCAATCCTGCCTAGTCGCACCCCACGTGGGTGCGTGGATTGAAATCAGTTGTGAGATCCGTAAATCATACCGAACGATGGTCGCACCCCACGTGGGTGCGTGGATTGAAATTGTCTACGTGTCAAGGGGCAGAGCATGCAGCCGAAGTCGCACCCCACGTGGGTGCGTGGATTGAAATTCTGATTCCGATGGGTCGCATACCGAGAATGTCAGTCGCACCCCACGTGGGTGCGTGGATTGAAATTTGCAGTATGTCGGAGAAGAAATCGCACATAGAAGTCGCACCCCACGTGGGTGCGTGGATTGAAATGGTACTAACCGCTTTGGAAAACAATCCATTACATGTCGCACCCCACGTGGGTGCGTGGATTGAAATTAGTTAACGTTATCCCACCGCTTGTACTTAAGGTGTCGCACCCCACGTGGGTGCGTGGATTGAAATCATAAAAAGAAGCTCATAGCTTCTGCCGTATATACGTCGCACCCCACGTGGGTGCGTGGATTGAAATGGCGTCAATAGTCATGATTTTTAATTCTGATATCGTCGCACCCCACGTGGGTGCGTGGATTGAAATTAGTTGGATCTTAAAATTTTTATATGCGGCACCGCTGTCTCTTAT
>CAMYCF010000004.1 GCA_947254375.1 uncultured Mobilibacterium sp.
CCGTTACCTTATCGGCAACTTCAGGAGTCCAGCCCTTGAAGGTATATCCTGCTCTCTCAGGGTCCTTACCGAACGCAGGTGTCTTATCTCCGTATACGAGATCATTCGTTACCTTGTCGGCGAATACTGCTCCTGCTGCTCCGTCTTTGTAAGTTACCGTGTATTTGTTCTTCTCCCATGTAGCTTTATATACCGCATTACCTGTTACGGTCTCCGCTACTGCAGGGCTCCAGCCCTTGAATGTATATCCCGGTCTCTTTGGAGTTCCTTTGAATGCCGGAGTTTTGTCTCCTTTTATCAGACCTTCGTTTACCTGATCTTTAAAGACCTCTTCTCCGTCTACTCCGTCGTTATATGTTACCGTGTAACGCGTTTTAACGCCCTGAGCTGCAGGGATAGGGAAATAGACCTTCTGACCGTTACCAAGAGTCAGGTACGTCTGTCCGTTGAGCGGGTACCATTTGTTTTCCTCGAATGCCGGGTTGTCCGCATCGAGGGTGACGGTGTACTTCATCGTATAAGTGTAGTAAGTAGTGCTTCCTTCTTTGCGGACCTCCGCTTTGTCGAGTTCCCATATGAAGCCGTCTTCGTTCTGAGTGACAGCCGAAGGAAGATCGCTAACGCCTACGAAAAGTGCCGCTCCATCGGTAACCTTCAGGCCCTTGCCGTCAAATCCGTGTACTATAGCGGAAGTTATGTCGGCAAATGCTTTGAACAATTCCTCTTGATTGTCGGCATTGAAAGCGTTGTCAGGCGAAGTCGCTATGCTGTTTGCAAGGTACTCGGATACGGTAGGACCTCCGTCGTATGTCACATCGTCCTTCGCACCGTAGCAAACGGTATAAACTGTAGACAGTGCTTTAAGGTTCTTTGCCTCGGCAGCCGTTACATCGTTTATGTACTTGGAACCTTCAGAGCCGGAGCCATCGACATCATACTTTACACCGCCGATGGTAACATCAGCAGGGAAAAGATTCCAACTTGGGTGCCTTTCAAGGTTATATGTAGGGGCACCGTCAGTAAGTAAGATCGTACTCTTGTTTTTCTTTGCAATAGATTTTACAACATTGTCGTTGAACAAAACCCTTGACTGCAAAATACCGGCGTGCAGGTTCGTTCCTCCGTATGCCGACAGACTGTCGATAGCGTCTTTTGCCGCCTGCTTTCCGGCATCGGTCGAAACATCCGTCCATTGCAGGTCGACATTCGAAATTCCTGAAAAATCAACTACGGCCAGATAATGTCCGGTGTTTTTGACCTGACCGGCATAAGAGTCAATAAACTCCTTCGATGCTTTTTTTGCATTTTCAAGACGGTTATTGTCGTTCATACTTTTCGAAGTATCTATGACCAGAACCGTTGCGGCCTTCTCCTGTACCTGTTCCTCGTCCTTTTTCGCAACTACCTTCAGCGTCAACTCGTACTTGTTGTCCGCAATTTTCTTGGCCGTCTTGTCGACCGAGTCGATACCTTCAGGCAATGTCTGCGTCAATTTCCCTTCGACCCATTGGTTCTCGGAGTTGTAGTATCCGGTTTTTATCGGATCCTGCGCCGCCGCAAATGCGTCAACGGGGAAATAGCAAAAGAACACCATAAATGCCATTATGGCGACCAGGAACTTGCTGAATTTCCTTTGTTTCATCTTAGTTCTCCTTATTTATTTTTAGTTTTCCGCCAAAGTCTATAATTCCAACAAAAACACTTACTGATGATCTCGTGGGTGATGTGGGTGGTGTTGATAAAATACCCGCAACATGACTCAAATGCATCCGCGATCCGCTATGCACGAGAGTTGCTAATCATGAGTTTTTAGTTGAAGAATAAACGTATAGACGATTAATTCGTTAATATTTTACAGTAACAGCACCTTGCATGCAATTGTTTTTTTTGCACATTTCGATATGATTTGCGAATTGTCGATTGTTTTTTATTTAGTATTTTCATCAATTTTATATTTGTTTATTGTGTCGGCTATATAAATTCCGTGTGATATCAAGACGCCGCCCCCACCGAATTGTGCCGCGCCACAAAGACGAAATTGTGAGATTTCACTAACCATTTCATATATGCTTTTTATTAAGTACAAAACTGAGAATGTGAGATTTTTTCTGTAAATTGCCTTCTATGGCAGTTTCTTTTAGAGCCTAGTCGTGATTGACTGGCTCAACTCACAAATTAAATGTAAAATATTAATAATGGTATGTCAAGGACCGCTCAAAATCGAGCGGTCCTTGATTTCTTGACATGACTAATTAGAGAGGTATTCTTCCCTCATACATTACACTAAATTCACCATACGCCTTGCCCCAATTCCTTATGGGCTGTGTCCATTTTTTAGTAGCCTGGAGGGTTGATAGATATAGAGATTTTAACAGAGCTTTATCGCTTGGGAATACTGTTCTCTGCCTATTGAGCTTCTTGTATGTGCTATTTAAGCTTTCTATCGTTTTTGTAGTATAGATTATCTTTCTAAGGTCAGAGGAAAATTTGAAAATTGGGCTTAAAACATCCCAGTTATTATGCCAGCTTTTCATAGAATTTGGATATTTCGAATCCCATTTATTGGTAACGATTTCTAGTTGCTCTTTTCCCTTAGCTTCATCTGGTGCGAGGTATATCTTCTTAAGATCACTTGCAAAATCCTTCATATCTTTGTATGAAACGTATTTGAGGGTATTTCTAATCTGGGGTACAATACATCTTTGATATTCTGTCTTTGGAAATGCTGCTTGAATTGCTTCTTTTATTCCGCTAAGCCCATCTGCACAAATTATCATTACATCTTTTACGCCTCTGTTTTTTAAGCTGTTTAATACGCCAAGCCAATATTTGCTACTCTCATTTTCTCCGATCTCTAGGCTTATTACATCTTTCATTCCATCGCAGTTTATACCAATTATCACGTATGCTGCTAATTTCCTGATTATGTTGTCATCTCTAACCGAGAAGTGTACTGCATCAATGAATAGTATTGGATATATATCATCTAGTGGTCTGTTTTGCCAGTCTAAAATGTCCTGCAATACCTTGTCTGTTACATCTGAGATAAAACTCTCACTGCATTCAAATCCATATATTTCTTCAATCTGTTCTGATATCTGCCTTGTCGTAAGTCCTCGCGCATACATGCTGATTATCTTTTCATCTATTCCAGAAATACCTTTCTGACGTTTTTTGACAACCTTAGGTTCGTAGCTGCTTTTTCTATCCTGTGGAACATCTATCTCGAATTCTCCGTAATTGCTACGTACTCTCTTTTTCTTTGTTCCATTGCGGTAATTGTCAGTATCGCTACGCTCATAGCTTTCATAGCCTAGATGTTCATCCATCTCTGCTTCCGTCATTGACTTGATGGTACCACATAGAAGGTCTTTTAGAGCTTCCTGGATATCATCTGCTGTCTCTATGTCATATTCATTGATTAGAGATGCGATGATGTTTTTCTTTCCCTCTGTTAATGGTTTTACATGATAAACTTCTTTTTTCTTTGCCATATTAATAGCCTCCTGTGATATTTATATTCTGCCATAGAAGGCTGCATTTTAATTTACAGACTTTTTATCACACTCTCCGGGCTTTAAGAAGATTGCCGCGTCTAATAAACCAAAAACCCATTTACGCACCTGCACCGGGCAGATCGTAAATGGGTTTTTTATTTCAGCCTCGCTGTGACCGCATCTCTATTCCATCGGCTTCATTGTTGGGAACAGCTGCACGTCCCTTATCGTCGCCGAATCGGTGATCAGCATGACCAACCTGTCAACTCCGATACCGATGCCTCCCGTAGGCGGCAGTCCGACCTCGAGGGCGTTTACGAAGTCCTTATCCATAGGGTGCGCCTCGTCGTCGATACCGAGGTCGAGCTCCCTCTGCTGCTTCTCAAAACGCTCGTACTGATCGATCGGGTCGTTCAGCTCCGAGAACGCGTTCGCGAGCTCCCAGCCGTTGATGTACGCCTCGAACCTTCTCGTGATGCGAGGGTCCTTCGGGTCCTTTTTAGCGAGCGGCGACACCTCGATCGGGTGTCCGACTACAAAGCACGGACCGTCAAGAAATCCCGGGACGTCCTCGCAGTACTTATCGAACATCTCCGCGATGATCTTGCCGCGCGTCATTCCTTTTACCTCGTCCTTATCCATGCCGTAAGCGATCGCCTTTTCGACGGCCTCTTCGTCCGTATCGATCCTGTCGAAACGAACGCCCGTCGTTTTTATTACCGCTTCCGTCATATCTATCTTGTTCCAAGGCGGCGTCACGTCGAACTCTTTTTCACCGTACTTTATGATCGGCGTGCCGTTTATCTCCATAGCGCACTTGTACACGATCTGCTCCATGAGCTCCATCATGTCTTCCATGTTGCCGTACGCCATGTACGCCTCCATCGAAGTGAATTCCGGGCTGTGGTTCTTGTCCATGCCTTCGTTCCTGAAGACTTTTCCGATCTCATAAACCCTGTCCAGCCCGCCGACGATGAGCCTCTTCAGGTAAAGCTCGAGCGATATCCTGAGCTTGAGGTCGATGTCAAGCGTGTTGTGGTGGGTGGTAAAAGGCCTTGCGTTCGCTCCTCCCGCGATCGTCGTCAGCACCGGCGTCTCGACCTCGAGGAACCCGTAGTCGCTCTCCAAAACTCTTCTCATCGCGCTGATGATCTTAGCTCTCTTTATAAAAGTATCGCGTACGTCTTCATTCATGATGAGGTCGACATATCTCTGCCTGTATCTAAGGTCGACGTCCGTGAGGCCGTGCCATTTGTTAGGCAGCACCTGTATCGATTTGCAGAGCAGTTTTATTTCGTGTACCCTTATCGAGATCTCGCCCGCCTTTGTGCGGAAGGTCTCGCCTTTTACGCCGACTATGTCGCCGATGTCGTACGTCTTAAAAATCGCATATTCTTCCGGCGTGATGTTGTCCCTCGCCACGAAGCACTGTATCCTTCCCTGCTTGTCCTGCAGGTCGATAAAAGCGATCTTTCCCATGCGGCGAAAAGCCATTATCCTTCCGGCGCAGGAGACTTCCTCTCCCTCCATGGCTTCGAAGTTGTCCTTGATGTCCATGCTGTGCGCCGTGACCGTGTACGTCTCCTCGACGTACGGGTCGCGTCCCATTTCACGAAGGTCGGCGAGCTTGCCGCGCCTGATCTGCATCTGTTCGCTTATGTCTTCCGCCGTAAGCTCCTGCGGTGTGTTTCCGTCGTTTCTGCCGTTGTTGTTTGCCATTTGCTGTTTCCTCACTCGTTGATCTTCTCGATCTTAACTATCTCGTATTCCATTTGTCCTTTAGGGACTATCACCTTTACTACGTCGCCGACATAGTGGTTGCTTATCGCCGATCCTACAGGCGATGCCGTTGAAAGCACTCCTTCGAGCGGTGTGCTCCTTCCGTCGCCGGAGCTGTAGAGCTTGTAAGTCGACTCTTTTCCCGTCGCGACGTCTTTGATCGTGACGCGCGTTCCGATTCCGACGACGTCGTCCCTGATCTGGTCGTTTTCAATAACGTCTACATTCTTGAGCATCCTTTCTAGCTGGACTATCCTCGCTTCGGTCTCGGCCTGCGCTTCTTTGGCCGCATCGTACTCGGCGTTCTCGGAAAGGTCTCCCATTCCGATTGCTTCGCTCAGCCTCGCCGCGTTCTCGCGCCTCTGCTCCGTCTGAAGGTAATTGAGTTCTTTTTCTCTCGCCTCATATTCGGCTCTTGTCATTTTTTCTTTTTCAGCCATTTTACTTTCTCCTTTCGGCAACCGCCGTCTTTTCCACATTCTCGCTCGCCGTCAGTCGTAAAACGGCGCTGTATTTGAGCTTAAATTTTACCTTATCTCCTATATCGAGCTTTCGCTCCGCCTCTTCGACGTCGAGTATCGTATGGTCTCCGGAAGCACCGATGACCTCGATCCCCTTATCGATCGGAACTATGTCCGCCGTATCTCCGTAGTCCGCGCGGCCGACCGCGACGATCGCCCGCATCCGCTCTCCTCTGTCAACATATTTCGGCTTGTTGCCGAATGCGTCGACTCCGAGTTTCCCGATTGGGTGCGTCGGTTTTTTCTTGAGCTCGACGACCTCCGCCGTGAGGACGAAAGCATCGTCGCTCAGTTCGAGCACCTCTTCGCAGCCGTACGCCGTATAGATATCATCGAGAGGTCCGCAGAGTGCCGACGCGCCAAGCCTGAGCATGTTTATCTCTTTCGGCATGTATCCTCCGAAGACGGCGATAAGGCTCGATGTCGCACCTCCGGAAACATATTCGAGTTTCCTGCCGATCTTCGCTTCTACTCGCCTCGCTATATCGGCGAGAGCCTGCATCTTGTCTTCGGTCGGCATCACCGATCCGTAGCAGCCGAGGTTCGTGCCGACGCCCGCGAGCTCAATGTTCGGGAGTTCTTTCTCGGTAAAAACCGCAAGCTCTACGAGTGCATCGCTGTCGATAAAACCCTCGCGCAGGTCTCCGAGGTCGGCCATGAGTATGACCTTGTGCTTTGGGGCAGCTCCGTCTTCAGCGGCGGCTTCTTTGCCGTTTCCCGCAAAAACTTTTGCGGCCGCCTTGTCGAGCGCGATCAGAGTATTCTTCTCGCTGTTGAGGCTGATGTCCGCCGTTTTTACCAGGGGCTCCGCCTCGCTTATCATCGGGACGCGCAGGGCGAGCCGCGGTATGTCAGGGCAGACCTCTTTCGCGCGCTCAAGATGCTCGAGCCTCGCTGACGCCAGCAACTTCGCTCCGCCCGCGGCGAACGCTTCGATCGCCGGCGGATAGGCATTCGCGCCTTTTATCACGCCTGCTACGACGATCCCCTGCTTCCCGCACCGATCGACCAATATGCGAACGTTCTCCCGCAATTTTTCCGTATTGACCTCTAACAGGGGGTACTTCATTTTTACGCCTTTCTGCTCCACCGGTCGAACCGCTTTACGCCTTTCTGTTGTCCCGGTCGAACCTGCGGATCTTGTGAGCCGTGGTTTTATTGAAATCCCTCGTTCGGATGACGAAGTGGCCGACCCTCTTGAAGACCGGCAGATCGGAGTTGATGCGGTTGATCTCGCCGTCTATCAGGGCATACAGTTCTTTCCTGTCGTACCCCGACCCGAGTTTTTCATCGACGCCTTCTTCGTCGATGATCAGCGTGGCCGTTATGCGCCTGTCGTTGACGCCGCCTCCGTCGTCCTCGTCGCCCCATACCATGCACTCACGGATGTACGGACTTTTTAGGACGTAGCTTTCTATCTCCTCCGGGAAGACATTTTTACCGTTCGCCGTGATGATGACGTTTTTCTTTCTTCCCGTTATATATACGTAGTTGTCCGGATCGAGGTAACCGAGGTCGCCCGTGTAGAACCAGCCGTCGCGGAGCGCCTCTTCGGTCGCCTCTTCGTTTTTATAGTATCCCGCCATGACGACAGGGCCCCTGAAGCAGATCTCGCCGACTCCCGCCTGATTCGGAGAATCGATCTTCGCCTCCACGAACGGGAATACGTAGCCGGCCGACGCGTTCCTCATGTCCTTCCTCACGTCCGGATTGAGCGCGACTATCGGCGAGCACTCCGTCAGACCGTAGCCCTGGACGGCCCTTATGCCGATGTCGTTGAAAAAGTCGAGTATCGTCGGATCGATGCTCGCGCCTCCGCTGATGAAAGTGCGCATCCTTCCGCCGAGCTTCTCGTTTATTCGCTTCGAAACTATCCCCGAGACGTTGATGCCGACCTTCGATGTTATCCTGTTGATCCTTAAGATCCTGGAAAGCATCTCCTCGTTCCCCGACTTTCTGACCTGCCTTATTATTCCGCCGTAAAGCTTCTCGAAGATGAGCGGGACCCCGAGCATGATCGTCGGTCTGACTTCCTGCATGTCCTTCGTTATGTATTTAAGGCCGCGGCAGAACGCTATCGTCGCTCCGCAGTAGATCGTCTCGAGGAAGCATGCCGTGCACTCGTACGTGTGGTGTATCGGCAGCACCGAGAAAAATATGTCGTCCTCTCTGACCTCGAGGAGCGTCTGCGCGATCATCACGTCCGAGACGAGGTTCTTATGCGTCAGCATGACGCCTTTGGAGACACCCGTCGTTCCCGACGTAAAAAGTATCGTCGCGACTTCGTTATTGTAAACTTCCGCATCCAGGTAGCGGCGGTCGCCGCCGTCCACGAGAAAATATCCGTAGCTCCTGAGTTTTTCCCAGGATAAGATCCCGTTGTCCGGATCCTCGTCCTGAGGATCGAGGCCGATGCCGATCAAATACCTGAGTTCGTTATCGTCCCTTTCTTTTATCTCCTTAAAAATCTCGAAATGCGATTCGTCCGCGATCACGGCCGCGAGTTCGCCCTGTGTCGTCAGAGTCGCAAGCTCGGTCTCGTTCACCTCTTTATCGAGCGGGACTATGATCCCGACGCCGCCTACGACAGCGAGATACGTCTCCGCCCATTCGTAGGAATTTTTACCGACTACTCCGACGTGCTTACCTTTGAGGCCGAGGGCGATCAGAGCCGTGCCCAGCGCGTCGACGTCGTTACCGACCTGCCTGTATGATATCGATCTGAACGGCTCGGACGGATCGAACTTCTGCATGAAAAGCGGCTTGTTCCCGTATATCGCAGCGCTACTCTTAAGCATCTGCCTTATGTCCGTGACCGGCCTTCTCCACCTGTACCTTATCCTCGGGTCGGATGATTCGGCGATCGCCTCCATCATCGCTTCCGATTCGAGCATCTCGAGCTCTTTCCTTTTTTCTCCGTCGTCGTTACTTCTCGAATGTTCTGCTGTCGAACTTATACTCATAATTTTTCTCTTCAAACCTTTTGATCTTCAGTGTCGTCGTTTTTATGAACTCATCTTCCCTGACTTCAAATCTTTTTATCCTCTTATACGGGGTCATCTTTTCGTTGGCCGCGTCGATCGCCGCGCTGAGCTTTTTGTAGATCTCTTTGTCGGTGGTCGCCCTATGCTCTTTGAGGACCGCGTAATCCGGGTAGATTATCGCCGTGCAGATGAGGTCGTCTTTTATCGGATCCCTCTTGCCGTAGACGAGGACTTCGTTGACGTACTCGCTGAGCAGGAGGTAGTATTCGACCTCTTCCGGGAAGATGTTTTTACCGCCCTTGGTGACGATGACGTTTTTCTTTCTACCCGTTACATATAGGAAGCCGTCGTCGTCGAGGAAGCCGAAGTCGCCCGTGTAGAGCCAGCCGTCCCTTATCGCTTTCGCCGTGTTTTCGGGATCGTTATAGTATCCCATCATTACGGACGGGCCCTTGCAGATTATCTCGCCGATGCCGTATTCGTCCTTGTCAACGACGCGGACTTCGGTGTTCGGCATAGGTTTTCCGACGGCGCCCGCCTTGCTGTAGCGGTCCTGGTTGACGGCTATGATAGGAGCGCACTCCGTCATGCCGTAGCCCTGTATGATCGGGAGACCCATCGCCTCGAATTCTACGATGACAGCCGCGTCTATCGCCGCGCCGCCCGAGATGAGGAGATATAGGTCGTCGCCGAAAATGTCCGTCACGGAGCGGAACAAGCGCCTCGTGGCCGCCCTGTTGTTCTTGAGGTTGAGCCTCTTCGATATGCCGATCGCCCGCCTCAGCTTCTCCGTGCTGTCGCTCTTCTTCGCCTTCTGCCAAATCTTCCTGTAGATGTTTTCAAAGACGAGCGGAACGCCGAGCATCATCGCGCATTTCGCTTCGAGGAAATTCTTCTGTATGTATTTGAGGCCTTCGCATATGACGACGGTTCTTCCCTGGTAAAAACTCGTCATTACCGTGCACGTCATTTCGTAAGCGTGGTGCATCGGGAGGACTGACAGCACCCTGCCGTCTTCCGGTATGCTTACGTATTTCGACATGTTGAAGACGTTCTGCGCCAGATTGCGGTGCGAGAGCATGACGCCCTTCGCGAGGCCGGTCGTCCCCGAGGTAAAGAGTATCGTCGAAAGATCTTCCTGATCTATCTCCGCGTCTATGTAGCCGCGCTCTCCTCTCTCGATGAGCTCTTCGCCGTAAGCGATGAGCGAGTCAAGCGAAAGCATCTTTTCGTCTTTCATCAGGGTCTCGAAGTCCTGCCTGTGGTTCGAATACGCATCGGGTTCATCGAGGATGACGGCGCACTTGAGCCTGTCCGATTTCCCGATGATGTCGTGCGCTGTCTTCGCCACGGACATCGACGTGAAAAGGAGCTCGACGTCGGCACGCTCGAGGAGGTTCTCGATCTCGTCCTGCGGAAGGTTTTTGTCGATCGGAACGATGACGCCCACCCCGGTGACTACGGTAAAATACGCGAGCGCCCAGAGATGCGAGTTGTCCCCGAAGACGGCGATCTTGCTCCCGGAAAGCCCCATGTCGCAGAGCGCGGTCCCGAGCGCTTTCCTCATGCGGTCGAATTCGGCGTACGTCAAAACGCTAAAAGGCTCATCGTGCTTTTTCTTGAACATGTACGCCGGTTCGTCGGCGCACCTGTAAGCGCTCCCCACGATGAAGTCTTTTATCGTTTCTATATAGTGAAATTCGTAAAGTTGTTTATCGTATTTTTTATTATTCATTCTATTTAGGTGTCCCGTCCGGAGAGAACAGCGGAAGTTTTTCGAGATACGTTATATCCGAACGATGCGGTGCATCGCCCTCCGCGAGCACGGACATCTTCCCGACGATCTTTCCGCCGACATGCTCGACGAGTTTCTCGATGACGGCTATGGAGTCGCCGGTGCTGATGACATCGTCGACTATCAATATCCTCTTGCCTTCCATTACCTCGCGCTCGTCCTTTCCGATGCAGAGCGTCTGGATGTGGTCGGTCGTTATCGATTTTACCGAGAACTTGACCACGTCCTTCATGTACAGCTTCGCCTTTTTGCGTGCCACGATATACGGACAGTTCCCGGACTGCCTCGCCATTTCGTAGGCGAGCGGGATCCCCTTCGATTCCGCGGTGATGATGATATCGAACGGCGGAGCTTTCTTCAGAAGTTCCGTCGCCGCGGCACGCGTAAGTTCAACGTCGTTGAACATTATGAACGCCGCGATATACAGGTCATCCGATACGGGACACAGCGGGAGGCTCCTTTCGAGTCCCGCGATCTTCATTTTGTACTCCACTTTTATCTCCTTTCGATCCGGCTTTTTCGCCGGCCCGTGCGCACCTTTGATATATCAGCGCTCTACTTTTGCTTTTTATTCTTCCTCGCGTTTGCCGCGTCGATCTTGGCCTGAATGGCCTCTCCGGTTTTTATCTCTTTATCGGTCCACGGGACCAATTTGCCCACCATGATGAACCTGTCATCGCCCGTAGCGCGGACGCAGGTGCTCATCGATATGAGCCTGTCGCTCGCAGTCGCCGTATTGCCGGTCTTATAATACGACTTCGCCATGACGGTATCTATAAAAGCCTGTTTTGCGGAATCGCTGCTGTAGCTCGTGGCATACAGATCGGACGAGGCGTCGGTCTCGATAAAAGCGATCGGCTCGACGTGGTACTTCGCGTCCGGAGTTATGAGCTCGAGCCTCTTATGCTTGTCGAAGAACGACTTGTTCCTGGAGGACGATATGTCCGAGAACATGCTGCCGTCCTTCATGTTGTGCCCGTATATTATCGTGTTGAATCCTCCGAAATTCCTTTCGCAGCGATAATCGACGAAGAGCGTCCCCGCCGCGTTATATTTGCCGTCTATCAGCCTGTGCAGATACGTGCTGTTGTCGCTTCCCTGCACGACCGGATAGTTTATGTGGCTGTCCTTCATGTACAACCAGCCGATGACGTTCGGATCCACCTTCTGAAGGGCATCGAAATCCACGACACCCGTGAACTCCGTCATGCGCGGGTCTACCTGCGCCAGGTTCGACAGGCTGTCGTAAGCCTTCCGCCCCTTGTAGTAGCCGTACAGCGACTTTCCGACGTTATATCCGCTTACAATGATAATAGCGATCAGGCAAAAAACTATTACCTTCTTCGCTATGTTTCCGATTTTTCCCATGATCGCTTCTCATCCTATTTGATAAAAGCCCCGGCCGGCCTCGCGATCTCGAGGTCCGTGCCTCAGGGTACACGCCACTATTATACCAAACCGCGTTTTTACATACAACCACCGCGCGCATTGATGTCTTTGACTTTGAAACCCTAATATTATAGTATGTATCCATAAAATACATATCCGCTTCGGCGGGTAAAACTATATATCTACAGGGGCATAAAAATGTATAACGACATAAAAAAACTGCAAAACGGCAGCGACATACGCGGCGTAGCCATGGAGGGGGTAAAAGGCGAGAGCGTCAACCTCGGACACGATGAAGCCGCCTCGATCGGCGCCGCTTTTACGTATTGGCTCGCCTATAAGCGCACTAAAAGTTTTCAGGCGCTGAACATCTGCATCGGGAACGACCCGCGCCTCTCTGCGGATCCCCTCGTAAAGGCCCTCGTCACGGGCATAAACTACATGGGCGCGAAGGCGACCTACGCCGGCCTCGCGTCGACGCCAGCCATGTTCATGTCAACCGTCATGCCTTTTTACGAATTCGACGGCGCGATAATGGTCACCGCGAGCCACCTCCCTTTCAACAGGAATGGATTCAAATTTTTTACCGAGGAAGGCGGGCTCAACAAGGAAGACATCGCGGAGATCCTCAGGATCGCCGAGCGCGCGTCGATCGTCACCGATTTTTATGAATACGAAAACGTGGAGCTGATGCCGATATATGCGGCTCACCTTAGAAGCATAATATCGATGGGTATGGGCGGAAAGCCGGACGGGATGAAGGTGATCGTCGACGCCGGAAACGGAGCGGGCGGGTTTTTCGCCGAGCAGGTGCTGGCGCCTCTGGGATTCGACGTGTCGGGAAGCCTTTATCTGGAGCCGGACGGTCATTTCCCTAACCACGCCCCGAACCCCGAAGACCCGAAGGCTCTGAAAGCCCTCTGCACCGCCGTCGTCTCGGAGCACGCGGACCTCGGCATCATATTCGATACGGACGTTGACAGGAGCGCCGTCGTCTCGCCGACCGGAAGACCTATAGCGCGAAATGAGATCGTCGCTCTCGCGGCCGCAATCGGAGCCAAATCACACCCGGGCGGAACGGTCGTCACGGACAGCATAACATCGAAAGAGCTGACGCGTTTCCTCGAAGATTCGCTCGACCTCAAGCACCTCAGGCTCAAAAGAGGCTACCGCAACGTCATAAATAAGGCTATCGAGCTCGACGCTCAGGGTGAGGACGCCTTCCTCGCGATAGAGACGTCAGGCCACGCGGCGTTCAAGGACAACTATTATCTCGACGACGGGGCATATCTCGCGGCGCTCGCCGTTGTGGAAGCCGCCCGTTGCAAAAAGGAAGGGAAAACCATAGATTCGCTCATCGATGGCCTTTCTGCACCTGCAGAATCTGTAGAATTCAGGATTCCTATAAGTGCAGATGACTTCTCAGCAGTGGCGGATGCGGCATTATCGTCAATAAGCGATCTGGCCGATACCCATCCCGCACTCACACTCGTGACTCCGAACCACGAGGGCGTCCGCGTCGATTTCGACTTCGACGGCGACACGGGCTGGTTCCTCATGAGGAAGTCGCTCCACGATCCTCTCCTTCCGCTCAACGTCGAGTCGTCAAAAGAAGGGACTTCGGCTCTCGCCGTGGCACTGATAAAAGAAGCCCTGGCCGAAGTCGATGGAGTCGACACTTCCGTGCTTTAAAAATTTTTACCGGGCCTCCGCAACTTGCGCCCGTCGAAATTTTTACCGGTCCTCCGAAAGACTTTTTACCGGGCGCCCATGAAAGGAAAACAAAATGACAGAATTGCTTGGATACAAAAAATGCAGCACCTGCAAGAATATCGAAAAGCTGCTGAACGATAAAAACATCGAATACACTTACCGCGAACTCGATAAGGACACGCCTTCCGCCGCCGAGCTGAAGGACCTCCGCGAAAAGAGCGGTCTCGACATCGGTCGGTTCTTCAACACGAGCGGGATCAAATACCGCGAAATGGGCATCGCGCAGAAGCGCCGCTCCATGACCGACGACGAGTGCTACGAGCTCCTCGCTTCCGACGGGATGCTCATCAAGCGCCCGATCCTTCTGAAGGACGGTAAAATTTTCGTCGGCCCGCAGGTAAAAAAATATCTGGAGGGCGATCTCGATGACTGATCCCTCTACTCAGGTAAGAGAAAGGCCGCTGATACTGCTTGCGAGCTCTTCCCCGCAGAGGCGCGAGCTCATCTCACGCATCTTCAAAGATCACGAGACGTTCAGCCCGGACGCCGACGAAACAGTGGACGCGTCCCTTTCGATCGACGATGCGCTAAAAGCAATCGCTTCGAGAAAGGCCCATGCCGCCGAAGACCTCGCCTCCGCGGTCGCTTCATGCAAAGAGTCCGGTCGTCCTTATCTTGTACTCGCAGCCGACACCGTCGTCGTCTCGGGCGACGATATACTTGGCAAACCGGAGGACCGCGCCGACGCCGTTCTTATGCTCGAGTCGCTTTCAGGCAGGGCGCATCGTGTGGTGACCGGAGTCAGCATCCTGACAGCGGATCGCGAAGAGATATCTTTTGCTTCATCGTCCGATGTCATCTTCAGGGAGCTTTCCGAAGATGAGATACTGTCTTACATCGATACCGGGGAGCCGTTCGATAAAGCCGGTGCTTACAGCATCCAGGGCATTGCAGGCCTGTTCGTAAAAGAGATCCGCGGCGACTTTTTCAATATAGTCGGACTTCCCGTCTCGGCCGTTTACGAGGCGGCGCTGACTTCGCTGCCGGAGATATATCGGGATGAATTGATGCTCCGATAATTGTATTTCGCAATTCAATCCCAAATCAATCGAAACATCTAATTAAAAATTTTTATTTCTCTAAGCACTTCTTCTGTTAATTCATACTTTTCACACTAGTTATTATAATCATCAAAAAACTGCGCTGCGACTGCTATTAAAATAATTTATGTAAGCATCCACACCGAAACCAATATATAATCCGTGAGTTTATGGCGGTTAAAAAGTATTCCGAAAATTGAAAATCCATTGGAGACTATCAGTGTTATGATCGGTACCCATTTGTTAAAAAGAATAATTCTTTCACGATAGCCACTTTTTTGTATATCTATTGCTTCAAGCCATTTTTCGTTTTCTTCAATATTGTAAATATCGATCCCCTCGTCTTCAAAGACTTTTATAATCATATTCTTCTTTTCATTTTTCGCTTCTTTATTTTTGCGAAGCTTCTTCTTGTTTAATAAATCTCCAACAAACAGTATAACGCTCGAGACACACAATACAATCCAGCATATTAAGACTGCATTGATAGAGTTTTTTGCCCATGCTAGATTGTTTAAAAGGTACATGAAGACAATAGCCGCTAACATGCTTATCAACATGCCTACAGACACTGTCATTGCTATGAATGTAAATATTTTTGCAAAACATATTAAGATTTTTTTACCACCCAATTTATACTTTTTATTTATACAAGTATTCTCACTTTTTATTTTATCGATAACCTTGTCAAACATATATTTTGTCAAGCTTCTATCTCCGCAAGCATGAAAAGTTGTCGACTAAATAATAGCTGTCCTTCATTATATGAAGGACAGCTATTAATATAAAACTTCTAAGCAAATTTTTCCAGCGCCTCTCGGGTCTCTTCTCTCTTCTTTTCAATGCTCTCTTTGAGCATCATGTCTTTGACCTTCATGAGACGTGTCTGGTTACCTCTTTCGTCCTCATCGAGTTTCATCTTGATGTACTTGATCGTTTCCTGATAATCCGGGATCTTGACGAATTCCAGAGCGTTTACCCTTCTCCTCGTCTTCTCTATCTCGTCGGCGAGAAGCATCGCTTCCTTCTCCATAGCCGCGAGCTTGAGGAGCTTCGGGAAGAGTTCCGAAAGTTTCTCGATCGACTTGTCGAGCTCTCCGGACGTCGTCGCAAAACCGTAAGGGAACACGTCGTTTTCATCGGCCGACTGCTGCTCGAAATCGAATTCCGGGACGTTTACGCTCATGACGTTCTTTATGCTCGTTATGAGTTTTACGCTCTGCTTCGGATACATCAGCGCCTCTTCGAGGAGCTCCGGCATCATTACCGCCCTCGCTACCGAAAAGCTGTTGTATACCTCTTTGAGCATCGGCTCGATCTCTTCGCGCAGGGCTTTCGTCTCCCTTGCGAGGTCGAGGAACTCTTTCATGAGCTCGTCGCGCTTGTCTTTCATGAGCTTGTGCCCGCGGATCGCAACTTTGAGCTGACCCTTTAATTTCGTGAGGACCATACGGGTAGGATTTACATTTAATCTTGCCATATAATCATTCCCTTCCTGATCATACGGATCCTGCGTGCCGTATTACTATTTGGCGTCGTAGAATTCGTCTAAGTATGCGTCGCGGATACGCTTGAGCTCCGCCCTCGGCATCATCCTGAGGAGTTTCCAGCCTACTTCGAGCGTTTCCTCGATAGGCCTGTCCTTCTCGTAACCCTGTGATACGTATTCCCTCTCGAATTCGTCAGCAAACTTGGCGTACAGCTTATCCGTATCGCTGAGTGCCGCCTCACCGAGGATCGCCATGAGTTCCTTGCACTCCTTACCTCTCGCATAAATAGCGAAGATCTGGTTCATCGTGTCGGCATGGTCTTTTCTCGTCTTGCCTTCTCCGATACCCTTATCTTTCAGACGGGAGAGCGACGGTAAAACGTCTATCGGCGCTTCGATGCCCTTTCTGTAAAGGTCTCTCGACAGGATTATCTGTCCTTCCGTTATGTATCCGGTAAGGTCCGGGATCGGGTGAGTAATGTCGCCCTCCGGCATAGTCAGGATCGGGATCAGCGTTATGGACCCGTCGATTCCCTTCTTTTTACCGGCTCTTTCGTACATGGTCGCAAGGTCCGTGTAGAGATATCCCGGATAACCTCTCCTGCCCGGTACCTCTTTTCTTGCGGCGGATATCTCACGGAGAGATTCCGCGTAGTTCGTGATGTCGGTTATGATTACGAGAACGTGCATGTTCTTTTCGAATGCGAGGTATTCGGCAGCGGTGAGCGCCATACGAGGTGTCGCTATTCTCTCTACCGCCGGGTCGTTCGCGAGGTTCATGAACATTACCGTTCTGTCGATCGATCCGCTCTTCTTAAAATCGCTTACGAAGAAATCCGCCTCTTCGTACGTGATACCTACTGCAGCGAATACTACCGCGAAGTTACTTTCCGTACCGAGTACCTTCGCCTGTCTCGCTATCTGTGCAGCGAGGTTCGCGTGCGGAAGTCCCGCGCCCGAGAAGATCGGCAGTTTCTGTCCGCGGACGAGCGTGTTAAGACCGTCGATCGCGGATACTCCCGTCTGGATGAACTCGGACGGATACTCTCTCGCTGCCGGGTTCATCGCAAGACCGTTGATATCGCGTTTTGCTTCCGGGATGATGTCGGCGCCGCCGTCGATAGGATTTCCCATACCGTCGAATACCCTGCCGAGCATATCGAGGGAAACTCCGAGTTCGATACCGTGGCCGAGGAACCTTACCTTGCTCTCTTCGAGGTTCAGTCCCGCGGAATTTTCGAAGAGCTGTACCATCGCGTTGTCCCCGTTCAGTTCGAGGACACGGCAGTGTCTGATCTCTCCGTCCGCAAGTTCGATCTCTCCGAGTTCATCGTAACCGACGCCTTCGACGCCTTTTACGAGCATAAGAGGGCCGGCTACTTCCGAAATAGTTTTATATTCTCTTATCATTTCGCTTCACCTGCTTCCTTTACCAACTTCGCAACGGTTTCTTCGATGTTGTTCTTGAGCTTCAAATACTCTTCGTCGACGGCTTCTTCCGCCACGTATTTGAACCTCCCGATCGATTCCTTGACCGGCATGTCGGCAAGTTTCGAGAATTCCGCACCGGCTCTGAGGCCCTTGGTGCTCTCATCGAAGTAACGCAGGATGAGGTCGAGCAACTTGAACTGCTTATCCGTTGAGGAGTACGTGTCTACTTCGTGGAACGCGTTCTGGTGGAGGTAGTCCTCTCTGATCATCTTGCATGTCTCGAGTTTGAGTCTGTCTTCCTTCGAAAGTCCGTCGACTCCGACGAGCTGTACGATCTCGTTCAGCTCAGCTTCTTCCTGGAGCAACTTGAGCGCCGATGACCTGTGTACAGGGAAGTTCTTGTCTACCCTTTCTGCGAACCACTTGTCGAGCCGGTCTGAGTAGAGCGAATAGCTCTTGAGCCAGTCGATAGCAGGGAAGTGTCTCGCGTGAGCAAGTCCCGCGTCGAGTCCCCAGAAAACTTTTACTATCCTGAGGGTCGCCTGCGAAACAGGCTCCGATATATCTCCGCCCGGAGGCGATACGGCTCCGATCGCCGAAAGCGAACCTGCCGTCTTTTCTTTTCCGAGGCAAACTACCTTGCCGGCACGTTCGTAGAACTGAGCGAGCCTCGATGCGAGGTACGCAGGGTATCCTTCTTCACCCGGCATCTCTTCGAGACGGCCGGACATCTCACGAAGGGCCTCAGCCCATCTCGATGTCGAGTCAGCCATGAGCGCTACCGAGTATCCCATGTCTCTGAAGTATTCCGCGATCGTGATGCCCGTGTATACGGACGCCTCTCTTGCGGCTACCGGCATATCGGAAGTGTTTGCAATGAGCACCGTCCTCTTCATGAGGGAGTCTCCGGTCCTCGGGTCGATCAGTTCAGGGAACTCCATGAGTACCTCAGTCATCTCGTTTCCGCGCTCTCCGCATCCGATATATACCACTATGTCTGCCGCTGCCCACTTCGCCAGCTGGTGCTGTACGACCGTCTTGCCCGAACCGAACGGTCCCGGTACTGCGGCGACGCCGCCCTTGGCGATAGGGAACATCGTGTCGATTACACGCTGACCCGTTATGAGCGGTTCATTAGGAGACAGCTTTTCTACGTACGGTCTTTCCTTACGTACCGGCCATCTCTGAAGCATCGTGACTTCCACGTCCTTGCCGCGCTCGTCCTCGATGACTGCGACGACCTCTTCGACCGTGAAGCTTCCCTTCTCGATGCTCTTGAGCTTACCCTTGACTCCGTAAGGCGTCAGGATCCTGTGCTCTACTACGACGGTCTCCTGTACGGTACCGATGACGTCTCCGGCTTCGAGTTCACCTCCGACCTTTGCGACCGGAACGAAATCCCATTTCCTGCTCCTGTCGAGCGCCGGTTCGTCGACGCCCCTCGTGATGTTCGTACCCGTCTTTTCGACGAGTTTCATGAGCGGTCTCTGTATTCCGTCGTATATGGTTTCGATAAGTCCCGGCCCGAGTTCTACCGAAAGAGGTCTCCCCGTCGTCCTTACCGGATCGCCCGGCTTGAGACCCGCGGTCTCCTCATATACCTGTATCGAGGCGTTGCCGTCGCGCATTTCGATGATCTCGCCGGTCAGGCCCTGCTCACCGACTTTTACAACGTCGTACATGTTGGCTTTTCCCATGCCCGATGCAACTACCAGAGGTCCGGATATCTTTACGATTTTTCCTAGATCCATTATTGCTACCTCCATTACTCTTCGCCGAAGAGGATATCCGCTCCGACTGCCTTTTCGACCGCGTGTTTCAGGTTCGCCGATCCCATGCCGTAGCTCCCCTCTATTCCGGGAAGCGGAACGATCGCCGGGATCCTCAAACTTTCGTACTCCGCGATTTCTTTTCTCAATTGTCCGTAATATTTCTCCGTTATATAGATGATGCCGTAATCTTCTTTTACGATCTCCTTCAATATCTTCGCAGCTTCCTCGCCCGCATTGCAGATGTGCGCCTCGAGGCCGAAAACCTTGAAGCCGAGGATGCTGTCGGCATCTCCGATGATCCCGATCTTACTCATATACGATCCTCATCCTTTCCCTTATCGCCTCAGGCTCCATATCGGCGAGTTTTCCCGATAAAAGTATCCTCAGGCATTTTATCTCCATCTGCTTCGACACGATAAAAGCGATCAGCGGTTCCACGCCGAACGTCTTGAGCTTCGCTGCCCTCACGTAATCCATAAGGACGTTGTCGCACATCCTTTCGAGCTCGGTAAAAGTTCCGTGCTCGATGACCGACTCTATGCCCTTTGTCGCCGCCTCGCCTATATCGAAAGGAGCGAAACGCTCCGCCGCATGTTTGATGTCTTCGTCGTATCCGTTCACGAACGATCTCTGATCTACGTTACCGCCCGGGATGAACACGTTCGCAAAATACGTCCACGGTTGCCCCATTTTCTTCACCCTCATAAAAGTCTTGAGGTTGAGCGTGTCTATGAGGAGCGCGACGTATCCCTTCGCGAATTTGTTCCCCGACTCGTCGGCCACCCTCGCTATATCCATGAAGCAATATTTGTCGAGGATGAAGTCGATCGCCTGCGGATCCTTCGTGCGGGCATGCGTGTCGATCGCCTCTTCGAGGCCCTCCGCCATGTACTCGGTGAGAGACGATTTGTCCCTCTCGTTTACGATCCTTACCATTTCCTGAGGCTTGATCGTACCGGTCCCGACAAGGATATCGTTCCTCTCGGTACCGAGCGCCTCTGCCTTAAGAAGGACCTTGATGTTGTGGTAATCGGAAGGATACTTGAAGATATTGAAGATCTCATCTTCCTTGCTGAGTTCGTCGATCTCCGCAAAAAGATCCTGTTCGGCCCCTTTGAGGGCGAGCTCGAAATTATCGATGCTGAGCTGAGATCCTTCGACTCCGTATCCGGCATTCTGAAGGACGCTGAACACATCGTCGATCTTCTTGGCCTCGGTCATGGACCGCAACTGATCGGTCTTCAGCAGGTTCTTTTCCATGCTCCTTATACGCGCCGTAGCGTATATGTAATTTTTACCCAAATCTATCCTCCTTTCCGGTTCCTGCCGGAAATCTCCGGCTTTTACGCGAAAAGAAGTCCCGCTATCTCGGGCGTCATCTCGTCCTTAGCCTTCTCTATCATTTTCTCCAAAGATGCGTTGTAAGAGACATTGCCCTTCCTCAAAATGAAGCCGCCTTTGATGTCGGCAGTTTCCTTCGAAACGGAGAGACCGCTTCCCGAAAGCGCTTCCGAAAGCTTTTTACCGTATCTGTCGAGATCGCGCGCGGATAAAACGACTTCTCCGCCTTCCGCCTTGAACTGTTCCAGGCATTTGAGGATAAAATCGATGTATTTATCCGGATCGAGCTCTACGAGTTTTTCCATGGCTTCCGAAAAAACCTCTTCGATGACGTCCTGCTTCGCGGCAAGACACATTTTGCGCGCTTCGAGGTCGGATACCGATGCTCTTCTTTCTTTCAATACAGCGGCATCGCTCTCGGCCCTCTTTGCTTCCTGCGCTTTGATATCTTTGGCACGACGACGGGCTTCGTCCAGAGTCTCTTTCCTCGCGGCTTCGGCTCTCGCCAACTGTTCGTCGGCATATTGCTCCGCTTCTTTTTCTATTTTATTCAGTATAGACTCTATACTCATACTTCACCGTCCCTTTCTTCAGCGTCAGCTCCCTGATTAAACGGCGATACCGTTGTACATGAGGAACGAAATGATGAATGCAAGGATAGCGTAAGTTTCTACCATTACCGCGTAGATGATAGCCTGTCCGAGCTTTCCTTCTTTCTTTGAAACGAGCATGATACCTGCAGCTGCAGCTCTTCCCTGCGAAATTCCGGAAACGATACCGATGATTCCTACCGGGAGTCCGGCAGCGAGGAACGCCAGTCCGCTGTGGAGCGAGAGATCAACTGCGCCTCCGCCCAATACGCCGACCTTTGTCAGGATCATGATTGCGATAACGAGTCCGTAGATGCCCTGCGTGCCCGGCAGCGCCTGCAATACGAGCGTCGAACCGAAGCTGGTCCCGTCACTCGTCATAACGCCGTCAGCCGCTTCACCTGCAATACCTACTCCGATCGCGCTTCCGATACCGGCACATGCCGCGATAGCTGCTCCCAATACAGCAAATACGATTCCTGTACTCATTTACTTTCCCTCCTCAACAATGTTGATATATTTTGTTTCTTTTTGGAACGGCTCGAATTCTCTTCCTCCGCCGTCGTAAAACTTTCCGAAAAATTCAACGAACTGCAATCTGCACGAGTGTACGAACGCACCGAGTGCGTTGATCGCGAAGTTGAAAACGTGGCCTATAAGTTCGACCACTATGAATAACACGATGCCTCCGAACGTCTTTCCTCCCATTGTCGCGAGGAAGTTTATTACCGTCGCTATCGATGTGGACGCGAGTCCGAGTCCGAGAAGTCGCGAATACGACAGTATGTCCGAGAGGTTTCCGGTCACGCCGCTGTAGATGTTCCACACACCGACGGCTTTCCCGATGCCTTTCTCTATGATGATCGGGATAACTATCGCGGCTGCAATGCCTGCGAGAGTCATATATTTTCCTACAAGTACGAGGCCTGCGGATACCTTTCCTCCGAAGATCCAGAAGAGCGCACCGAGTACGATCACATACCATACGAAGTTGTCGTTGATCGCCCTGAGGATCTCTCCGTCTTTTATCTGTTTGTAGGCCTTGATACCCATTCCGACGAACAGATGGACGACACCGCATCCGCATGAGAACGCCAGGAACGTCATCGCCGCCTGACCCGGATCGAGCCAGAGAGGCTTCATCACGAACGTCTTCCCGAAGAAGAACTGTGCGACGACCGTAGGCAGGTTCCCGAAGAATCCGCCGAACATGGCTCCCCAGAAAATGCTCGAAAGTCCGCTGTAGAACAGGAGTCTCATCAGCTTGAGCGCCGATCCTTCGTACATGTGGTTCTTCTTTATTATCAGTGCGGTCGCTATCGACAGGATCAAACCGTATCCTATGTCGCCGAACATGATTCCGAAGAACATCACATAGAAGAAGGCGAATATCGGAGTAGGATCCACCTCTTTCGAATCCGGCAGCGAGTACATCTTCGTGATGAACTCTACCGGCTCGAAGAGCTTGTTGTTCCTGAGTTTTACCGGAACATCGTCACCTTCCTCCGGATCCGACAGCTCGTACGCACAGGTAAATCCGTCGAGCAGGCGCTTGAGCGTTTCTTCCGCCGCGACCGGTACCCATCCGTCGAAGGTAAAAGTCCTGTCGGTCTTGAGCAGCTTCTCCCTTACGCGATATTCGTCGCGCTTCACCGTCATCATGTCGTGATAAAATTCGATGTTCGACTGATTGGCGGCCTTTCCTTTGATCTCGACCTCGATCTGTTCTTTGAGTATCGATTTCTGCGAGATATCCTCCTCGAGCTTCGCTATGTTCTCCGCGACCGTTCCGCTCTTACCGGAAAGCCCCGGATCGACAAAGCCGTGTGACTTCAAAATCTCCATGACTTCGTCTTCGTCGGACTTAAAATAGCAAATGCTCATGTAGCATTGGTCTCTGTCTTTCCCCAGAACATCTATCTGACATTCGAGACCTTTGCCTTCCAGCTCTTCCGCGAGCCGGTCCCCATCCGTCAGCGGCGGGAAAGCGCCGAGTCTGACCCTGATCATTTCGGTTTCGGTCAGATCCAAAGGGAGATCGTAGCCTTTCCACGGTGTCAAAGCCGCTATTTCGGCTCTGTCCGCATTTTCGGCCGCGTTGGCTTCCACCAGCTTCTCGTGAAGGTCGATCAAGTCTTCCGCTTCCCGCTCGTACGTTTCCTCGTTGAGCGCAAGTCGCATGGTATCCGACTGCGGGACGCGTCTGCGTACCGAGAACGGCGCTTTCTTGTAAACGCCGAAATCCGAAAGGACTTTGATCGCGGTATCGGCCTTCTGCACCTTGGCATCGTATTCCGCCGCAAGAGCTTCTTCCCCGTCTCTGACGACGAGCTTGCTCCAGGCTTCATCTTCGAGCTTCTTTGATACGCTCTCGACCTCAACGATGCCCAGATCCATCATCTCCTTCATCAGGGTGCTCTTCTCTTCCTCGACACCTATGACAGATAGTTTTCTCATCTTAACTATTGCCATAACTGTCCACTACCTTTCTGACGATGGATTCGACCGCCGCGCTTTTGTTTGCACGGCCGGCTTCTTTGAGCGCTTCGCACGATTCACGCTCATGGGTCATTCTCTTCTCCTGATCCCACGACGCTTCTTCCTCGGCTTTAGCGAGCACCGCTTTGTAGTCAGCTTCGGCTTCCCTGCCGGCTTTTTCTACGATCATGTTCGCTTCGCGCTTACCTGCCGCAATAAGATCGGCGGCCTTCTCTTCCGAATTTTTACGGAGTTCCGCCGCCTTAGCTTCGGCTTCTTTGATCTTTTCAATACCGATTATCGACATAGGCATTTTTCCTTTCCGCACGGCAGATTAAGCCGCGCTGATATGTATGGTATTATATCACAATTTTCCCGTTTGTCTTTGGAAAATTAGGCGTTCCAGGGCCTGCGTATATTTTTTAACATTATAGATTTTAATAAAAAAGCCCCGTTTCAATGATTCCATAAAACGAGGGGTTTTTACTCCGCAAAAAATTGTGTTTAATTATTTACTTTTTAACATATACGTGTATTTTTTTACACACAATCACGCCTTTAATTCATAAAAAATATGCCCGCCGTCAAAAAAGCGAATACGACCATCGCCGCGATCAGCACGAATGCGACCGCCTTCGTCCCGCGGCCGATGTTGCTCTCGCTGTCGCTGCGGTTTTCCGGAATTTTACTGTTCTTCTTTGCCATTGTTTTCCCCCTGTCATCACTTGTGATATGTTTCCCCGGCGTTTATTTTATACGCTCGGTAGATCTGTTCAAGTAAAATTATCCGCGCCATGCGGTGCGGGAACGTCATCCTCGAAAATGAAAGTTTTTCGTTCGCGCGCGCCTTTACTTCATCCGAGAGGCCGTTGCTTCCGCCGATGATAAAAGCCAATGACTTTCCTTCGTCCGCAAGCGTCCGTATCTTCGAGGCGAATGCGGGCGAGTCGAGCTCCTTTCCTTCGACCGCGAGTGCGATCACGTAGTCGGACTTTTCGACTTTTGAAAGTATGTCTCGGCCTTCCGCCTCCATAGCGTCGGCTTCGTCCGCGGGAGAGGCGTTGCCCGGAAGTTTCGCTTCTTTGATCTCGCGTATGTCGAGGCTGCAAAAACGGCTGAGCCTCTTCTCGTATTCCGCAGAAGCCTCCGACCAGAACCTGTCCTTAAGTTTCCCCACGGCTATGATCTTTATATTCATACGCGGTCACCTGTATGTATGATGCGGTCCTCGGCATGTATGATGCGGTCGCCCGCATATTCTACGGAAGCCACACCAAGATGCACGTCTTTGCCCGGCGTCACGCCGCACTCCGTGAGTACGCGGCCGACCGTTCCGAGCGCTATCTCCGGCATGTTGTTTTCCCTGCTGAGGTGGGAGAGCATGACTTTCGGCGGCGTATCCGTCTTCCTCTTCTCAAGCATCCTCAGGATCGCATATCCCGCTGTCTCGTTCGAAAGATGACCCTGATCGCCCAATATCCTTCTCTTTAGATAGTAAGGATAGCTGCCCATTTTGAGGAGATCCACCTCGTGGTTCGCTTCGAGGGCGAGGAGGTCGGACGCGCATATTTCTTCGCAGATCTCATCCGTTATTATTCCCGTGTCCGTCACGACGGAGGCGTAGATGCCGTCTTCCGCGAAGGAGAAACCGATAGGTTCGTCGGCATCGTGCGAGAGGCCGAAAGCCTTCACTTTTATCCCGCCGATGAGCCTCTCCTCCTGCGCGGCAATGTATTCTACCTGCGCCGGCTCGATCTTCTCAAATTTTTCGCACGACCAAACCGTGCCGCGGGAGGCATATACTTTTGCATTTTCGCATTTCCCCGCGATCGTATGTATGCTCCTGATATGATCTATGTGGTTGTGGGTGACGCATACGGCATCTATCTCTTCGAGGTCGACGCCGACGCACGACAGGGCCGACACGATCTTGCGCGCGCTCAATCCCGCATCCAAGAGGATGCGTGTGTCATCGCCGCTTATCAAATACGAGTTGCCCGTGCTCCCGCTGCCGAGCGACAAAACGCTTAACGTCATTCTGTCTCCTTCTCTGACTCTCCCGTTGTGACTGCTCCGTTCTTACTGTTCCGTGTCACTGTCGGAATTTCCCTTTTTCTGATATCTGTATGTGTTGCCTCTGTATGTGCGATCGAATTTGCATATCGGTTTGTAATCGCAGATACCGCACTCCGCTCGGCCGTTGTTGCCCTCTTCCCGAAGCGGCTTTATATCGATCTCGCCGCACACGATCTGACGACAGAGCTCCTCAATGGATCTCGTGACCGCTTCTTTAAGCTGATCGAACTGCTCGTCAAAGTAAACATCTTTGTCCTTGCTCGATTTCCGTTTCTCCCGATTGTCTTCCTGCGGCGTTCTTCGGGTCCCGTCATCTTCTTTCACGGATATTCCCCTCAGCTTAAATGCATTGTTCAGCGCCATCACTGCACTGCCGCGGCTGTCGCCGAGCTTGACCGGTTTTACCGGCTTGTTTAAGTGCATGTAGTAGATGCCGCCCGGGATCATACCGTCGGATTCGAGGCTTTTCATGTAGACCATCAGCTGCATCTTGTAGCCGCTTTTCATTTTTTCGATATCGATTTCATCTTTACCGCTCTTGTAGTCTATGACCCTGCATATATTCCCTTTAAATTTGTCTACCCTGTCTATTTTACCGTGTATAAAGACCGTCTCGTCGCCGACTTTTATCTCTATCGGCGGAAAAGCAGGTGCTTTTTCGAAACTTTTATCGGAATCGTATCCGAAGCTTTCTTCGAAGCAGGAGACTTCCAGATCCGGGTTCGAGAGCTGGCTGCGGAGCTCAGCGAATATCTCCGTGCACATTTCCTGTATGCGCTCCGCCCGGTATTTCTCCTTGACGTTCGATGTGTAAAGGCCCTCCTCGCACGTTTCCGCTATATCCTTCATGGTGTCGGATACGCGGCCGGCGGTAAACTCATCATCGTCGAATTTCCCTTCCGTGCCTTCCGCCTTTGATTCAATGTATTCGTCAGCGATTCTCTGTAGGAATGCATGGTAAACATTGCCCACGCGGAGGCTGTCGCTTTCGAACTTTCTGTCATCTTTAGGCTTGAGGCCGTATTGTACAAAATGTTTGAACGGGCAACCCTTCTGGGTCTGAAGGCTCGTGACGCTGAAGGTGAACTCTCCGTTTTTACCGTAAAGGCGCTTCGCCAGCGCATTTTCGAGAGGGGCAGGGTCGTTGTCGCGCTTTGAGATCTCATCGAGACGCGTCATCTCCGAGATCCCGTCACCGCCTTCTTCCGCGAACCGTTTTTTCACGGCCGTGAGGAGCTCCGCTCCCGCTTCCGGGTATCTCCTGTGCCCGAAATAGTGGCGCATGGCTTCCTTTCTCGAGTTGATCATTTCTTTCGAGAAGCCGCTTCCGATAAAATCGGACTCCGGTTCGAGCGGAGCGTCGCATTCCTCAAAAAGTCCGATCATATCCTCTACGATCTGAGCCTCTTTGAGGTCCTCTCCCGCTTCGTCTGATATCGCCCAGCTTACGAAAAGCTTCTCCTCGGCTTTCGTAAGGATCCTGTATGTCGCCATTTCTTCCTCGAGCGATTTTATCCTGTCCATCGAGCCGAGGGTCAGATCCCTTTCTTCAAAGAACTTCCTGTTTTCCGGCGAAAAAAGCGGATCCTGCTCAGCTGTGCGCGGAAGGAGCCCGTCGTTCGCCCTCATTATTATCAACGCTTTTACCGGAGCCGTCCTCGTCCTGAACGAAGCGCCGAACGTTATCATATCCGGTGACGGCGGGATTATCGCCGCTTCGGTCGCCATTATCCCGTCGAACACGAACTCGGCAAAAAGCTTAAGGTTCTTTTCGTTATCGCCTATGATCGCATCGATCTGTTCGAGAACGGAGACCACGCCGTTATAGCTCTGTATCATCCTCGCCGCTTCTTCGGGAAGATCTTCCCCGAGGAGGTCGTTTGCCGCTCTCGATATCCTGCCGCTCATGTCCCACTCGTCTTCAAGATATCGATAGTATCCCTTGGCGAGATCTCCCATGGTGCCGCATCCGTCCGCGAGCTCCTCAAGCTTTGATATTTTATCCATAAGAGTCTTTCGCGGGGCCTCGATATATTCGTCGGCGCCGTACTCGAACTCCCGCTTCCACACGTTCCCGTTTATACCGTACTTTTCGACGTATAATTCGAACTTTTCGATGATCCCGTCCGAAAGGCTCAGGTTCTCCTTTGCGCCGGAAATTCTGCGTGAAGGGAGGCCGCTTTTTATCATCGAAAGAATGTCAGCCGACCTATACCCGTTCGTAATAAATGAGAGCTGCCCCATGACGAAGGACGCGATAGGCATGTCCGATATCCTGCTTTTTTCGTCGAAAAAGACAGGGATGCCGTATTCCCTGAAGCACCTCTTGATTATATTTTTGCCCTTACCTTCGTCGTTACAGACAACGGCGATATCGCTCGGCGAATAGTGCTCGTCGCGCATCAGCTGATAGATGTGAGATGCGGCGACCTCCGCTTCGCTGTACGGGTTCGAACATTCCGCGAGCCGGATCGACTCAGGTGCGGCCGCCTTTTCCTCCCTTTCGTAGTTCGTGCTGAAAAGCCGCCTTTCCAGCAGCGCGAGATCAGCCGGGCGCTCCGCGATGTACCGGCTCCCTTCCGCCGTTGCGCAAAACAGGTTCAGATCCTCCGTCTCCGCCTCGATGTCCCGCTCGGCGAGAGCACGCGCGATCTCCTTTTCCGTCATATCGCTGAGGCCGAAGTCGCTGTCGGTCAGCACTATATTCACAGGCACGCCTTTCGCCGCGATCTCCGTGAGGGTCGTTATGAATTTGCGCGAAAAATTATCGAATCCGTACACCCAGATCTCTTTCCCGTCGAAGTAGGACGACGACGCGATGCACGAATTGTACAGATTCGTGTAGTCATCGATGTCGAGGTATTTGCCCTCGAGCGCCTTCCCGTATTCGAAAAGGATCAGACTCAGGTCTTCCAGTTTTTTGCTCAGCAGATCGTCCGCACCCTTATCCTGCGCGAGAGCCGCCAGCTTTTCCGGGGTAAAATCCAGCTGCTTCGCTTCGTCGATAAAATCGTTGATGTATTTTATGTACGAGCGCTTCCTGTACGCGCCCCTAAAAACCTTCAGTTCTTTATCTTTTTCCGAAAGTATGTGCGAGAGGAGCATTGCCCTCCCGTATTTGTCGACGATCTTCTTCCCGTCTTCCCCCGCCTCCGCGAGCAGGTGGTTCCCGATGTGGTTCATCGTCTTTATCCCGACGTCGAAGAGACATTCCGTTTCGAGATATTTGAGCGCCTGTTTTTCCGCGACCAAAGTGTACTGATCCGGAACGATGACCAGGGTCCCTTTCGCACCGCTTTCACGGATGCGGTCGTACATGAATTTTTCCTTATTCACATTTTCTCTGGCTCTGTAAAAAGTCACCATAGTCCGTTCCTCCCCGCGCACGACGCCGCATAAATTTTTAATTTCGGACATGCCGCCGCGTAATTTTAAATGCCGCCGCGTAAAAATTCCTGCACCAGCTCTAAAAAATCCTCCGGCTTGTCTATCACATATTTCGGTGGGAAATCCCGCACGTCTTCTTCCGATATGGCGTGGCTCCACTTCGCGAGGACGCTGTCCGCGCCCGCATTGTTCGCGCAGCCGATGTCGAATTTCGTGTCCCCGAGCATTATCGTCTCTTCGGCGGTAACACCAAGCCTTTCCATAGCGACCAAAAGCGGTTTCGGGTCCGGCTTGTGTTCCGCGACGTCGTCGCAAGTTATTACAACATCGAAAAGATCCGCTATCCCGAACATTTCGAGGTAGTCGTGCGTCGTCCTCGAGAGCCTCGATGTTACGAGCGATACCAGATGTCCACGGACTTTTAATTCGGATAAAAGCTCACGCACCCCGTCAAAAAGCCTCACCTGCTCTTCGGCGTGCTCCGCCTGATATGCCCTATAGACTTTTTTCGCCTCTTCGACCTTGTCGTCCGGGAAAAAGCGCCTCATGGAAAAATCCACGGTCTCCCCGAAAGTTGCGAAGATCTCCGCCTCTGTCCTTTCCTTCCCTTCGAAATGTCTGAACACTTCCTGCCACGAATTTACGATGACTTCGTTCGTGTCGAGCACCGTACCGTCAAAATCAAATGCTGTGTGTCTTTTATTCATTTGCACCTTTTTCTTCTTTTGCATCCTGCATCAGCTTAGCTTTTACGAAGACGTCGAGGTCTCCGTCCATTACCGCGGAGATGTTGCCGACCTCCGCCGACGTCCTGTGGTCTTTTACCATGGTATACGGCTGGAAAACGTATGAGCGTATCTGCGATCCCCACGTCACCATTCCCATATCTCCCTTGAGTTCGCTGAGGCTTTCCTTGTGCTGCTCTTCGGCTAACTGTTTCAGTTTCGACGCCAATATGCGCATTGCCATTTCCTTGTTGTGGAACTGCGAGCGCTCGTTCTGGCACGTTACGACTATGTTGGTCGGAAGGTGCGTTATTCTTATCGCGGAGTCCGTCGTATTTACGGATTGACCGCCCGCACCGCTGCTCCTGTATGTGTCCACTTTGATGTCTTCAGGCGATATCTCGACCTCATCCGCCTCTCCCGTTTCCGGGACGACTTCCACCGCGGCAAAAGACGTCTGCCTCTTGCCCGCCGAGTTGAACGGTGATATCCTGACGAGCCTGTGGACTCCGTGCTCGCTCTTGAGATAGCCGTACGCGTTTTCTCCTTCGACGACTACCGTGGCGCTTTTGATCCCCGCGAGCGTGTCGTCCTGTACGTCTACCACCTTGGCCTTGAAGCCCTTCTTGTCGCAGAACCGCAGGTACATCCGAAGCAGCATCTCCGCCCAGTCCATAGCATCGACGCCGCCCGTCCCCGCGTGTATGCTCAGGATCGCGTCGCTTCCGTCGTATTCACCCGAAAGGAGCGTGTCGATCTCAAAATCGTCCGCTTTTTCTTCTATCACATCGAGCTGTTTTTCAAGCGCGTCGATCTCGTCCGAGACGGAATCTTCTCCGCTATCAGAGCTTTCCTCTTCGATCATCTCGAGCATGACTTCCGCATCTTCTATCGAAGATGTCAGCGAGTCGTAAGCAGCAAGCCTGTTCTCAAGGGATTTCTTTTCCTTCAGGATCTCAGCCGCTTTCGAGGGGTCGTTCCAAAAACCTTCGGCTTCGACCTCTTTATTCATATCTTCGATCTGTTTTCTCAGAGCAACGGGGTCAAAGAGACCCTCCGAGTTCCGTCACCTTTTCGCTTACCGCTGAAACGCGTTGTTTTATATCGGTCATACTGAGCATTTTTACACCTCTCCTAAAAATCGCATAAGTTGCCGGTCCGGTACCGCGCCGCGGATCCGCAGTGGGTTCCGTGCATCGGCGCGACACCCGTTTTTACTGATTTTTACCGCAGCAGTTCTTGTACTTTTTGCCCGAACCGCAAGGGCAAGGATCGTTCCTGCCGATCTTCGGGTGGTCCCTTTTTACCGGGGCCTGCTTCTCAGGCTCTGCCGCTTCCGCTCTTCCGCCTCCTGCCGGACCCGACGGACCTGCGCTTCCGTCATCCGTGTATTCGGCTTTCGAAGCTCTTTCGGACGACGACGCTCTCCTTCTTTCCGTCTTGGTCTCGACCGTGACGTTGTAGCAGTATCTTACCGTGTCTTCACGGATGTCAGCTATCATCTCGTCGAACATCGCGAATCCTTCGGATGCGTATGCGACGGCCGGATCCTGCTGACCGAGGGCTCGAAGTCCGATACCGCTCTTCAGCTGATCCATGGCGTCGATGTGGTCCATCCACCTGTTGTCTACGACTCTGAGGAGGATCATTCGCTCGACTTCACGCATGTGCTCCGTGCCGATCTCGTTCTCTTTCTCTTCGTAGAGTTCCCTCAGGATGTCCTTGCACTTGTCCTTGAGCGAAACGGCGGACATATCCATGAGCTCCTCTTCGGTGATGCTGAAGCGCTCTTTGAATTTCGGAACTATCCTGGAGATGTCTTCCACCATAGAGTCGATGTCCCACTCTTCCGGATACTTCGATTCCATGGTCACCGGATCTATTATACCGTCGACGAGCTCGCCCGCCATGCCCTCTATGTACTCTTTTAGGTTCTCGCCGTCGAGGACCATTTTTCTCTGTCCGTAAATTATCTCCCTCTGCTTGTTCATTACGTTGTCGTACTGGAGAACGTAGCGCCTTATTCCGAAGTTTTTACCCTCGACTTTCTTCTGTGCGCTCTCGATCTGTCTCGAAAGCATGCCCGCTTCTATCGCTTCGTCCTCTTCGATCCCGACCCTCTCGATCATGCGCTGTATGCGCTCGCCGCCGAAAAGTCTCATAAGATCGTCTTCCAAACTGATGAAGAACTGCGTGTCGCCCGGGTCGCCCTGTCTTCCGGAACGTCCGCGAAGCTGGTTGTCTATCCTTCGCGCTTCGTGCCTTTCCGTACCGATTATGCAGAGGCCGCCGAGGGCTTTTACTCTCTCCTGCTCTTCCTTTCTTTCCTCCGCATACTGACGGTGGAGCTCGTTGAACTTAGCTCTCGCCTCGTTCATTTCCGCATCGTCGGATTTCGAGAAGTTCGTGGCGAAGGAGATCTGCTCCGGCGTGTATCCGAGCTTTCTCATCTCTTTCTTCGCTTCGAATTCCGGATTTCCTCCGAGGATTATGTCCGTTCCTCTTCCTGCCATATTTGTCGCGATCGTTACCGCACCTTCGCGGCCCGCCTCTGCGACTATCTCAGCTTCCCGTTCGTGCTGCTTTGCGTTGAGCACGTTGTGTTTTATTCCTTTTTTCTTCAGCCTGTCGCTTATGAGCTCCGATATCTCGATCGATATCGTACCTACGAGGACCGGCTGTCCCGTTGCGTGCGCCTCCGCGACCTTGTCGGCTATCGCCTTATATTTACCGCGCTGCTTTACGAAAACGGCATCGTCTTTATCGTCTCTGATGATCGGTTTATTGGTAGGTATGACGACTACGTCCATGTTGTAGATGTCGGTGAACTCGTCTTCTTCCGTCTTCGCGGTACCCGTCATTCCCGAAAGCTTGTCGTACATGCGGAAATAGTTCTGCAGCGTTATCGTCGCGAGCGTCTTCGATTCCGCCCTTACCTTCAGGCCTTCCTTCGCTTCGATCGCCTGGTGGAGTCCGTTGCTGAACCTTCTTCCGTACATGATACGGCCCGTGAACTCATCGACGATCAGTATCTCGCCGTCTCTGACGATGTAGTCGATATCGCGGTGCATTATGTTGTTCGCACGGAGCGCCTGCATAACATAGTGGTTCAGTTCCATGTTGTCCGGATCGGAGAAGTTTTCTATCCCGAAATACGCCTCCGCCTGTTTGACACCTTCGTCCGTGAGCGAGATCTGCTTTTCTTTTTCCTCTATCTCAAAATCGTCGTCGACTTTGAGCATGCGCACGAAGCTGTTCGCCCTCCTGTACATATCGCTCGAATCGACGCCCTGCCCGGAAATGATGAGCGGCGTCCTCGCCTCGTCGATGAGTATGGAGTCGACCTCGTCGATGATAGCGTAGTGGAGTCCTCTTTGGATAAGCTCCTCCTTGTACGTGACCATGTTGTCGCGCAGGTAGTCGAAACCGAACTCGCTGTTCGTTCCGTATGTTATGTCCGCCTGATATGCGGCCACCCTTTCGTCGCCTTCCATGTCGTTGACGACGCAGCCGACGGTGAGCCCGAGGAATGTATAGAGTTTTCCCATCCACTCCGCGTCACGTTTTGCCAAGTAGTCGTTGACCGTTATTACATGTACGCCCTTCCCTTCGAGAGCGTTCGTATATGCGGCGAGCGTCGCCACCAAAGTCTTTCCTTCACCTGTCTTCATCTCGGCGATACGGCCCTGATGAAGTACGACTCCGCCGATGAGCTGGACCTTGAAGTGCTTCATGCCCAGGCTCCTCACGGCGCCTTCTCTGCAAACGGCAAAAGCTTCCGGCAGTATGTCGTCCACCGTCTCGCCGTTTTGAAGCCGTCCCTTGAATTCCTCCGTCTTCGCCCTGAGTTCATCGTCGGAAAGCTTCTGCATATCTTCATCGAGAGCTTCTATCGCATCCGCGATCTTCTCTATCTTCGCGACTTCTTTTTTATTGAGGTCTCCGAAGATCTTCTCCATAAATCCCATTTATAATTTCTCCTTTCAAAAGGCATTTTTCTTTGGCTCTCGCCGATACCCTTTTTTATAAAAATCTTTTATAAAAGCCGCCCCTTTCGAGGCACGCTCCCCTGCTAAAAATCATTCGTCCTCTTCTTCCGGCCTGTTCTCGACCTTGATGCTCGTCATGAGCGCCCGCTTGTCGTCGGCCTTCGTGACGCGGACGAAGAAACGCTTGTGCTTCGAGTCGCAGGTAAAAGTATCGCCGACCTTCGGCAGTCTGTCGAGCTCGATCATGACCCAGCCGTTTATCGTCGTGGCGTCGATGTCGATGTCCTCGCCGAACATCTCGAAAAACTTCTCGACATTTGCCGCCCCGGACGCCATGTACGTCCCGTCGTATCTCTTCGTGACGTCGCGCATCTCGACCGCATCGTGCTCGTCGTATATCTTCCCTACGAGTTCTTCGATTATGTCCTCCATGGTGACGAGGCCGGTGGTGCCGCCGTATTCGTCGACGATGATCGCTATGTGCGTCTTTTTTGCCTGCATCTTCTTTAGCAGGACAGCCGCTTTTATCGACTCCGCAACATAGGCGACCGGCTTGATATGGTCTTCGATCGCATCGCCGTCCGCGATGACCTTGTTGTGGAAGTCCTTCTGATTGAGCACGCCGACTATGTTGTCGATGTCATCCTCGTAGACCGGCAGCCTCGAAAGGCCGCTCTCCTTAAAGATCTCCTGTATGTCGTCGTTCGAAGTCCCGAGCTCTATCGCGACGATATCCACCCTCGGCGTTATTACGTCGATCGCCTCGAGGTCGTCGAACTCTATCGCGTTCGTTATGAGCACGCTCTGTTCCTCGCCGATGCTCCCGTCAGCCTTTGCGTCCTGGATGATCGTTATGAGGTCGTCCTCCGTATACGCCGGGCCTTCCTTCTCCTTCAGAATGTAGACAATGAATTTTTTCCACAGCGAGAACAGGAAGTTCAGCGGCGCGAAAAGATACATCAGCGCATTTATCAGCGGCGCGAACGCGAGAGCTATCGGCTCCGCCTTTTCTTTGGCTATGTTCTTCGGCGAGACCTCCCCGAAGATGAGGACGAGCACCGTGACGACTATGGTCGCTATCGTGGCGCCGCTCCTCCCGTAAAGGCTTATGAAAAAGACGGTCGCGATCGCCGTGAGCGCGATGTTCGCGATGTTGTTCCCGATCAGTATCGTGGAAAGAAGCTTGTCGTATTTCTCCTCGAGCGAAAGAACGAGCTTCGCGTTCTTGACGTCGTTCGAGACCATGTTTTTGATTTTTATCTTGTTTATCGACGTAAAAGCCGTTTCCGTGGCGGAAAAGTACGCCGATAAAATGAGCAGTCCTATCATGCTCAGGATATATGGCAGCAAGCGTTCCTCCTTTACTGTTTCTCCACATAACTATACAAAATACATTATACAATAAAAAGGCTTTGCTTTGTGTTCGTTGTAGGAAAATAATAGGAAATGAACGATAAAGTTAAGCAATATTGTAAACTTATTTTCAACCATAGTTGACACTATCGCGGGGCAGTGCTATTATCGTTCCGTAAACAGAAAAAACATACACGCAGGAGGGTCAAATGGGAGAGACAAAACAAGGAAGCAACGTTGCGGCTATGACACAGACGGCAATTTTTACCGCGCTTATCGCGGTATGCTCGTGGATATCGATACCGATCCCGGGAACATCGGTGCCGATCAACCTGGCGACATTCGCCGTTATCCTTGCAGGCGCAGTGCTCGGACGTAAATACGGGACCGTTGCCGTCGCGATATTTCTGCTTCTCGGCGCGGTGGGCGCTCCGGTTTTCCACAGCTTCACAGGAGGCTTCGGCATCTTCGCCGGCCCTACGGGCGGATACCTGATAGGCTACCTGCCGCTCGCCTTCATGAGCGGGATATATAAGGATCACGCCGATAAAAAGTGGGTCTTCCCGGTAGTGACCGTCATCGGCGAGGTCATACTGTACATCCTCGGCACGCTCTGGTTCACAAAAGTCACGGGCACGGCATTCGTCCCGGCCCTCGCGATGTGCGTCTTCCCGTTCATTCCGGGCGACATCGCAAAAATGATCGTCGCATATATCGTCGCGGGAAGACTTCGCAAGGCGGTCCCTGCAGTATAGCGGTCCCCGCAATATAACAGGACGAACAGGATAAAACAAAAGCGGGCACGAGCCCGCTTTTTTGAGTGCCGCTCACCGACATCTTTTATTTGTTTTTCCGCTGCGATCTGCCGCTTTTTATAACGTCGTCTCGCTTTTTTATGACGCTGCGCCGCTTCTATACCGCGACGACCGCTCCTTCGTATTTCCCCTTGATGAACTTCTTCGCTTCCGCGCTCTTGAGAGCTTTTACGAGAGCCTTCGTCTTCTTGGAATTTTTATCCTCTTTTCTTACCGCGATAACGTTTGCGAACTCCTTCGCCGCTTCGGAATCCTTGTCCTCGAACGCCAGCGAATCGCCGGCCTTGAGGTTTGCGCCGAGCGCGTAGTTGCCGTTGATGACTCCGACCGCGAGATCAGGAAGGCTGCGAGGGATGATCGCCGCATCGAGCTCTACGATATCGAGGTTTTTAGGGTTGTCGACGATGTCCGCTTTTGTCGCCTGCAGGCCGGCTCCCTTTTTGAGAGTTATGAGGCCCTGCTTCTGGAGGAGGAGAAGCGCTCTCGCCTCGTTCGTCGTGTCGTTTGGTACTCCGACTTTGTCGCCCGCCGTCAGAGCGTCCAGGCTGCTCTTCGCTCCCTTATATATTCCGAGAGGCTCGTAGTGGATCTTCGCGACCGCTACCAGATCGGTCTTGTTCTTCTTATTATAGTCCTTGAGATACGGCGTGTGCTGGAAGTAGTTCGCGTCGATATCCCCGTCCGTCAGCGCCTGGTTCGGCTTTACATAGTCTTCGAACTCGACGACCTTGAGCTTGTATCCGTCCTTTTCGAGCTCTTTCGATACCGCCTTCAAGATCTCCGCGTGCGGCGAAGGCGATGCCCCGACTTTTATCACGTTATCCTCTTTCTTTGCTCCGCACCCCGCTAAAAGCGCCGTCGAAAGTGCGAGTGTTGTTGCGATCACGATCGTTCTTTTTATAAAATTCTTTTTCATAGTCTTTCTCCTTTTCCGTAAAAACTTTTACCGTACTTCTGTATCCTTTTATATCCTTTATATCCTGTTGTCGACCTTCTGTGCGACCTTTGCGAATATCTCCTGTAAAATCTGAACAATAACCACCAATAAAATCACCGTTATCCACATTATCGCCGTTTCGTAGCGATAGAGCCCGTACTTGATCGCGAGATCTCCGAGTCCGCCGCCTCCGACGATACCGGCCATCGCCGAATATCCGAGGATCGTTATCGTGGCTACCGCGCCGCCGACGATTAGCGAAGGCTTGGCCTCGGCGAGCATGACTTTTGTGATTATCGTCATGTTCGAGGCTCCCATCGACTGCGCCGCTTCTATGACGCCCTTGTCGATCTCTTTTATAGAGGACTCGACCAGCCTGGCCACGAACGGCGCCGCCGCGATGACGAGGATAAATACCGTTGCCGACGTCCCGATGCCCGTTCCGATTATTTTTCTCACGTAAGGCATGAGCGCGATCATGAGGATGAGGAACGGTACCGAGCGAATGACGTTTACGATGAATCCCATTACCTTGTTATACGCCGGATTCGGTTTTATGCCCTGCGCATCGGTGACCACGAGTGAGATCCCGATCGGTATGCCTATCACTTCGGCGAGCAGGGTGGAGACGAGGGTCATGTACAGCGTCTGTAAGACCGCTTCCCAAAGCATTGCTCCCATCTATTCCACCTCCTCTTCAAGCTCGATAAATTCTATGTGGTTGTCTCTGAGGAACTTCTTCTGTTGTTCGCTTTTCTCTTCATCGTCCGAGAGGCAGAGGACCATTTGTCCCTTCTGACGCCCGTCGACGACCTGCATGTCGGCGTAAAATATGTTGACCGGCGCTCCCGTAGCCAGGATCATGTTCGCTATCCGAGGCTCGTAGGCTACAAAATCGTCGAACACCAGCCTGATCTTCTTGCTCTTCGAAACTTTGTAAAGTCCGTCGCTTTCGCCCCTTCCGTCCGGAAAAAAGAGCCTTCTCGCGGCCGCCGTTTTCGGCTTCGTAAAAACGTCTTCGACGTTTCCGCGCTCGGCGATCTCTCCATTCTCAATGATCGCCACCTTGTTGCAGATCTCCTTGATGACGCTCATCTCATGGGTGATGATCACTATCGTTATCCCGAACTTTTCGTTGATGTCCTTGAGGAGCGCGAGCAGCGATCTCGTCGTCTTCGGGTCGAGTGCGCTCGTCGCCTCGTCGCAGAGGAGCACCTTCGGATCCGAGGCCAGCGCCCTCGCGATCGCTACGCGCTGCTTCTGTCCTCCGGAAAGCTGTGAAGGGTAGGACCGCATTCGGTCGCCGAGCCCTACGACTTCAAGCAGTTCCTGCGCCCTCTTCGAAGCCTCCGCTTTCGGGACCTTCGCTATCTCGAGCGGGAAGCAGACGTTCCCGATCGCATCTCTCTGCATCAGCAGGTTGAACTGCTGGAAGATCATCGCGATCTTCCTCCTCTCGATGTTGAGCTCCTTCTGCCCGAGTGAGAGGAGCGACTTTCCGTCGAAGATGACCTCCCCTTCCGTAGGCGTTTCGAGAAGGTTCATGCACCGAACGAGGGTACTTTTACCGGCGCCGGAAAGACCGATTATGCCGTAGATGTCGCCTTTTTCGATATCGAGGGAAATGCCCCTCAGCGCGACGACCTTTCCGCCCTTGGTGTCGAACTCTTTTGTAATGCCCTGAAGGCTGATGATTTTATCCGTACTCAACGTGTCCTCCGTTCATTCTTTTTACCTCAGCACGCCTGCGCGTCAGGTATCCCGTTTTTTACCTCAGCGCGCCTGCGCGTCGGACCTCTGCGATAAAAAAAGAGCAGGCATCTAACGCCTGCTCGTGTGCTTTCATAAAAACGATCCGTAGATCTTCTCACCGCATAGTGTTAGATTGATTACCTACTTAAGTTGAAGCATGCACATGCCCATCATATTCATTTCCATCATGCCGATATTTCCGAACATATGCTGCTCTCCTTTCGTAGATTTCAATCTGATGTGTGTAATATACCAAAGAGATAGTGGCCTGTCAACCCATTTTTATAAAAACTTTGTTAAATCCTCCAATCTTTGTGATTTTAACGCGACTAAAAGTTTTTTCATTGACCCTAAATCACAAAAATTCTTGCTTTTGTCACTTTAGCATGAGATAATGTAACCTGTGCAACTCATTTGAGGTTGCAGCCTATTCGTTAGATTTACGGAGGTTGGTTTTGAAAAAATTATGGGTAGCCTGGATGAGGCTGAGCTTGGTAAAGCAAATCATCATCGGACTCGTTATCGGTATAATCATGGGTGTGACTGCGCCGAAGCAGCTCGCGGGAGTCGAGATCTTCGGACAGCTGTTCGTCGGAGCGCTGAAGGGCGTTGCACCTATACTCGTATTCTTCCTTGTAATGTCGGCGATCTCGGGCCACAAGAAAGGGCAGAAGACCAACATGAAGCACATCGTCGGCCTCTACCTGCTCGGAACTTTCTGCGCCGGAACGCTTGCCGTTTTTGCCAGCTACATCTTCAGGATAAAACTTGTCCTCGGAGCGGGCGGCGGCGACATCACTCCGCCGAGCGGCATAACCGAAGTACTGAAAACACTTGTATTCAACATTGTTTCTAACCCGGTCGACGCTCTCATGAACGCGAATTACATCGGTATCCTCACATGGGCGATCCTTGTCGGAATAGCGCTCAGACACGCGAACGACTCGACGAAGACGGTCATCAGCGACGTTGCGGATGCTCTTTCGCAGCTCGTAAGGTGGGTCATCAGATTCGCACCTCTCGGAGTTATGGGTCTCGTGTTCAACTCGATCGCAGAAAGCGGTATCCACACGCTCCTGAACTACGGTAAATTGATCGGACTGCTCGTAGGACTCATGTTCTTCGACGCGCTTGTCATCAACCCGATCATAACTTATCTGAACATAAGGGAAAACCCTTATCCGCTCGTTCTGAAATGCCTCAAAGACAGCGGCATCACGGCGTTCTTCACGAGGAGTTCCGCAGCGAACATCCCTGTAAACATGAAGCTGTGCGAAGAGCTCGGATTGGACAAGGATACGTATTCGATATCGATCCCTCTCGGCGCGACCGTAAACATGGGCGGAGCAGCTATAACCATCGCGACCCTGTCGCTTGCAGCGACTCACACGCTCGGCATCGCAGTCGATGTTCCCACCGCGATAATCCTCTGCGTACTTTCCGCAGTCAGCGCTTGCGGCGCATCCGGTGTTGCGGGAGGATCGCTCCTTCTCATACCGCTCGCCTGCAGCCTTTTCGGTATTCCTAACGACATCGCTATGCAGGTAGTCGGCGTAGGCTTCATCGTAGGCGTTATTCAGGACTCCTGCGAGACGGCGCTCAACTCCTCGACGGACGTACTCTTTACAGCCGTTGCGGATATCCGTAACAGGAAAAAAATGGCAGCCGCAGGTCAGGCAGCAGCCGAATAAAAATTTTATACGGATATAAAAGGGCTCCCCGGATCTGATCTCGGGGAGCTTTTTGATTGCGCTGTCGTTTCTATTTTATCTGGGTATAGCCGGTCGCCGTTTTTCCTTCGACCTCGATCGAATATCCGTATCCGGGAGCCGGGAGCCACTGCCACGAATCGTCTTTGATATGCGGCAGGAGGATGTCCATTATCTCGATGATGACGCCGCCGTGACAGACCGCGATTATATCTTTTTCGGGGCCTGCTGCCGAATTTGTCGCCGGGGCTTTTGCCGGATCTGCCGGCGCTCCTTCCACATCATGTTGAGGCAGTCCGCGTTCCATGAGGTCCGCTGCGGCACGCTCGGTCCTCGCCCTGAATCCTGAGTGATCGTCGCCGCCCGGGAAAGAAAACGCGTCCGTCTCCCTGCTCAGCCAGCTCCTTATTATCTCGTGCTCCGTCGCCTCTTCGAGGCACATCATCTCGAATTCACCGAGGTCGATCTCGCGAAGGTCCGGCATGATCTCGCGGGGCGTGTCTCCGTAGATCAGCTCGAACGTCTCCTCCGCACGCCTCATTCCCGACGTAAAACAAAGCGCTCCCTGAGCGCTCGGATACAGTCCCTCTTCCCGCGTGCGGGCTATCTCTGCCCGTCCCTCTTCGGTGAGCGGAAGTTCGGTGCTACCGTATAAAATTTTCTCCTGCGTCCCCTTCGTCGCTCCGTGCCGTATGAGGTGTATCTTCCTTGACATTTCCCGCCCTTTCTGTTCCTTTGGCGCACCGGGAGAGATTCGAACTCTCGACCAACACATTCGGAGTGTGCTACTCTATCCCCTGAGCTACCGGTGCATGATGTTTTGGGGTCGGCGGGGTTGTACGATCCGCGAAACGGTTTTTACGGCCGCCTGTAAATTATATCAGAGAGACCGAAAATGTAAAGTTGCCGGGCGTTTTTTAGGGCTTCTTTTGCCTAAAAACCTTGACTTTTGAAGGGCGGGGTAATATACTTTTTAGGCGCTTATGCGCAAAATGCTTCGGGCAGGCATGGCCGACAGCCCGGGCGCTAAGTTATTTTAGGATGCCGAAACAAATTTTACCGAATTCGAGTAGGCAATGCCGAAACCGATCGCAATGCGATCCGAGTAGGTAGAAAGGAAATCAGAAATGAAATCTTTTATCGCAAAACCGCAGGAGGTCGAGCATAAGTGGTATGTGATCGACGCTGCGGACCAGACCCTCGGAAAGGTCGCGGTAGAGGCCGCATCGATCCTCAGGGGCAAGAAGAAACCTATCTACACTCCTCACGTAGACTGCGGCGATTATGTCATCATAATCAATGCTGAGAAGGTAGCCGTTTCCGGCAAGAAGGAAAAGGAAAAGATCTACAAGAGCCACAGCGGTTATCCGGGTGGACTCAAGGAAGTACCTCTCGGTGAGCTCCGCGCGAGAAAGCCGGAAGAGATCATCCGCCACGCCGTAAAAGGCATGATGCCTAAGGGCAAGCTCGGCAGGCAGATGTTCAAGAAGCTCAAAGTCTATGCAGGTCCTGATCATCCGCACGCAGCACAGCGTCCGGAAGAGTGGACGTTATAAAAGGAAGGAGGTTAAGATATGGCTAAGACACAATACCAGGCAACAGGTAGAAGGAAAGCTTCTGTAGCTAGAGTCAGACTTCTTCCGGGAAAGGGCAGGATCGTCGTTAATAAGAAGGACCTCGATGATTACTTCGGTATGGAGATCCTCAGAAACGAAGTTCGCAGACCTTTCGATGTAACGAGCACAGCTGAGAAGTTCGACGTGATCGCGACCGTTCACGGCGGCGGATTCACGGGACAGGCGGGAGCGCTCAGGCACGGTATCTCGAGAGCTCTATGCGAAGCGGACGAAGAGTCCTATCGTCCTGCTCTCAAAGCAGCGGGCTTCCTCACGAGAGACCCTCGTATGAAAGAGAGAAAGAAATACGGTCTCAAGAAAGCAAGAAAAGCAAGCCAGTTCTCGAAACGTTAGTTTCAGCGGAACGCGCAGGCGGATCGAAGCAAAACAAAACAGCAACTTCCGGATCGGAGGTTGCTGTTTTTTCATGTCGCTTTATAAAAAAGATTTCCGTGGGCCTAGTGGTTGCGCCGCCCTAAAAAGTCGCGACTTCCGGATCCGCCGGCTCGCACTTCTCGAGCTTCTTTACGTAGAGGACCGGGCCTTTTTCGCCGTACGCCTCTTCGTACTCGACGCGAAGCTTCGCCGTTATTTTTACCCAGTCGCCCACCTTGAGATCGTCCTTCGCCGCATAGACCGCCACGGTCCCGGCAAACTCGATGTCCTCGACGCAGCACGTCATCACAGGCCTTCCGAACGCGAACTTTCCCGCCGGCAGCTCATCGCTCAGCGCGACGATCCCTTTGACCTCGATCGTTTTACCGTCGTAGTCTTCAGGCTTATCGTTCATGTCGGCGTACCACTCAGCGAACCAGTCGTCCTCGACGACGATCTTCGAAGCGCTTTTCTCATACGGCAGCGGATCCTCTATCTCGTCCGGCTCCATGTCGTACGGCCCGTATTCGTAAAGGATGTAAGTCTTGCGATTCGCGATCCTGACCTCGCGGTGCAGAGGCATTTTATCGGCCTCCGGGGTGGTGCGGTTGAAAATGACGATGTCCGCCCATTTCATTTTATCGAAGCAGAGCTGGCGCATGTTCTTGTTGTACATTTCGAATGTTGTCGCATCGAAGATCGCGAATTCCTGCGCAATCGCCCAGTTCTGCGGCATCCTCTCTAAAAGTTTTTCGCGGAGCCACATGCCGTTGTACTCGATTATGATCCTGTCCGCGCCGCTTTCCCGCACCAGCCGCGTGAGGTTTTTACGGGTAAAATCTTCCTCCGACACGTATTCGAGCATGACCTGCTCTATGAATTTATCCGTCGCGAATTCCTCTTCGCCCTCCTCGAAGACGAGGATCAGTGTTTTATGCGGTTCGTCGCCGGGCACTTTGAGGACGCTGTTTATAAAAGTCGTTTTGCCCGCGTCTAAAAATCCGTTGTGTAAAATTACGGGTATCAATTCCGCCTCCTAAAAATTTTTGCTCTCGCCTGAAAAGCTTCCCGCTATCTGTTTATCCCGAAAAGCTCTTTGATGTTCTCTTTGTTGAGGGCCGTTCCGATCACGCAGAAGATCCCGCTGACGTTCGGCTCGCCGCTCCTGACTTCTCCTTCGCCCGGGACGTAGTCGAACTCGAGCCAGCCGCCGTCCGCATCTCTCAGTATTCCTTTCGACCTCAGGACGACGCCGTATTTACCGTCATCCTCTAACTCGTCGAGTGTTTCTTCTATCTGATCTTTGGTGAAGGCCTTCGCCGTTTCGATGCCGAATTCTTCAAAGACTTCGTCGGCGTGGTGGTGGCCGTGCTCGTGGTGGCAGCCGCATGAGCAAGTCTCGCCGTGGTCGTGGTGATGATGTTCGTGTTCATCGTGGTCGTGGTGGCGATGTTCATGCTCGTCATGGTCGTGGTCATGGTGGTGCTCGTGCTCGTCATGGTTGTGATCGTGAGCGCGTTCGTTCAGGAACTCGTCGATCACTTTCGACTCCGAGCCGCACTCCTCCATTACCTGAAGGATCTTCGCACCGTCAAGCTCGTCCCAATCGGTCGTAACTATTACGGCATCCTTGTTGATGTCGCGAAGCATCGATATAGCTTCTTCTATTTTTGCGTCGGAAAGATCTTTCGTGTGGCTGAGTATGAGCGATGTAGCATATTCCACCTGGTTCTCGTAGAACTCGCCGAAGTTTGCCAGATATCTCTTGCACTTTTTCGCATCTATGACTGCGATCAGCCCGTTCAGCACGACGCGCTCGTCATGAAGATCGTCTATTGCCGCCATAACGTCGCTGAGTTTTCCGACGCCCGACGGTTCGATCAGGATCCTGTCCGGCGTGAATTTATCTATTACCTCTTCGAGGGCCTTTTCAAAATCCCCGACGAGCGTGCAGCAAATGCAGCCCGCGTTCAGCTCATTTATCTCTATTCCGGTGTTCTTCAGGAACGATTTGTCGACGCCGATCTCGCCGAACTCGTTCTCGATGAGGACGAGCTGCTCACCCTTATAGGCTTCCGCGATCAGCTTCTTGATGAGTGTCGTCTTTCCCGCTCCGAGGAATCCCGAAAAAATATCAACTTTTATTTTCTTCATCGTAAGTTCTCTCCTTTTTTATAATCAGATTATCTCAATGCTTTTTATGTCGCCTTCGGGTATCGTGAGTTCTCCGAAATCGCCTTTGTTTTGTACATCGACATCAAGCCACCATTGGTCGTCTTCGGAGTCGGCCGGAGATTCACATGACACGACTTGGCCTACCCATACCACTCCGTCGGCATCCGTTATTCTTACATTTTTACCGAAATATTTGTACATATTGCGCCTCACTTCGGTGCTTTATGCGAACAGATCGCAAAATGCTATAAAACTTTTTCGCCGCGTTTCCACGCCTCTTTTGCCTGATTCAGGCTCATCTTGTTGGCTCCGCCCGCATAATCTGGTTCGTCAGTCTGCAATCCGTCGTTCTCCCAATTACAAATAGGGCAAACATCGAAATCATCCGGAGCTTTAAATTCGTATTTACCGCACACGGGACATTTCACCATAGCCGCTCCTTTTACTCGAAAAAACGCACTGCGTCATTCCTGCCGATTTTATCGCCGAACTAAAAAGCCCTGAAATCTAAACGACTTCAAGGCTTTCCTTATTGGTGGAGCATACGAGGTTCGAACTCGTGACCTCTTGACTGCCAGTCAAACGCGCTCCCAGCTGCGCCAATGCCCCGTAAATGAGGCTTAAAGAGCCTCGTTCAGTGCGTCCGTAAGCGCATCGGCATCGATTCCGTGAACTGCACATGCATCCTGTACGCTCTCTCCGCGCGATGCAGGGCAGCCGATGCACATCATTCCGTGTGCAAAGAAAACCTGAGCCAGGTCCGGTTTCTCCGCCAGTATATCGCCTATGATCATATCTTTAGTAATCTTTTCCATAACCTAGATCTCCCTTCATACTCTTCTTGCTGCCTGTTACCTTACCATTATTTCCATATAAAATCAATGCTTTTGTGTGTTTTTATCTCGATATTCCTATAAAATCACCGTGAATTCATTTTGATACAAAAACCGAGGCTTGATATATTGCTCTTTAGTGTATAATTAAGTCGTTAGTTAGGTCGATAAAATTTTACGAAATGAATCGGGGTTAAATATGCTTGAATTCAGAGATTTGAAAATAGAAGATAAGGACCAAGCGCAGATGTTGATCTGCGCGAGCGGTTGCCACGGCGCGGACTACAGCTTTGCCAACCTGTACATATGGAGACACTCGTATGAGCCGAAGATCTGCTTCCTCGGCGAGCGCATGCTGCTCCTGATGCCGAAGTACGACGACCTTTTCGCATACCCTAAGGGCGCCGGCCCGGTCGAGCCTGCGATCGAAGCGATGCTCGAATACGCGCATTCGAACGGGCGCAAGCTCGCCATGCGCGGACTGACGGACAAAACACTTGAAGAGTTTTTGCCTATATACGGCGACCGTTTTACGATTGAGGAGGACCGCGACAACGCGGACTACGTTTATTCCGCCGAAAAGCTCTGCCACCTCGCGGGCAGAAAGCTGTCGTCGAAGCGCAACCATATAAAACATTTTGAAAAAAACGGGCCGTGGAGCTTTGAAGCCGTAAGGGCCGGTAACCTCGGGGCCGCAAGGGCGTTCGTCGCCGATTTTTACCGTGAAAAGCCCGACCCGGATCTCGCCGCGGAAGCGCGCGCTATCGACGAGATGTTCGATAATTTCGACGAGCTCGGGTTCCTCGGCGGGTTGCTGACGCAGAACGGAAAGCCGGTCGCTTTTACCGCGGGAACAAAACTCGGGGACACCGTCTTCGACGTCCATTTCGAGAAGGCGCTCCCGGGAGTAGACGGCGCGTACGCGATGATAAATAAGCAGTTTGCGAACCTCGTGGTCGCTGAATTCCCGGAGATCGAATTTTTTAACAGGGAAGAGGACATGGGGCTCGAAGGGCTGCGCCGAGCAAAGGAAAGTTATCGTCCGGACATTTTACTCATGAAGTACTACGCCACGGAAAAATAGCCGGCGGCGATCGCGAAAAAAGCGGTGAAAATTGCGGAGAAAAAGATGAAGGATAAGCCGATAAAAGGTTTGACGGATTTCGATATACACGGGCTTCGCGGGGGCGAAGCGGACGATTTTTACAGGATCTGGGAGGAGGCGTTCGGCGACGGTCGCGCGGATGTCGATGAATTTTTAGCGTGCTTCGGAGACAACGCCTCGAAATTCGTTTTGAAGGATGAGGGCAGTGTCAGGGCGATCCTGACGCAGTACCCGATCGGCGACCTTTTTATACCCGGCTCGCCTAAAAGCAAATTCTGGACGCCGATATACGGTTTCGATGTCGAAACACTCGGGCGGCCTCTCGACGAGAACGGTTCCTTCAAGTCGCACCACATCCCCGTAGATGTCAGCTACGCGATAGCGACCGAGACCGCCGGGCGCGGCAAGGGATACGGCAAAGCCATAACCGACTTTGCACGAAAGCGGGCGACCGACATGGGACACCTGTCCGCACTTTGTCCGGAGAGCAACTCGCTTGAAAAATTTTATTCCGCCGTCGGATACGAGTCCTTTTTCTACGCGGAAAAAAGTTTTGCCCCGGCGCTCCTTCCCGTGTCGATGCGCGGAGAGCAGTCGTTTTCCTTTGCGACGAGGCTGACGCCGGACAGGTACAACGAGATCCGCGAGATAATCCTTAAATACAGACCGCACATCGTACTGAACGAAAACGCCCTTGCCGCGGTCAGCTCCTATTGCGATGAAGGCCTGGGGTTTTTCATGCTGGAAAAGCCGTTCGCGATCTTCGTCGCGGAGTCTCTCAAAGACGGCGAGCTTTACCTCTCGGAGGTCCTCACATACGATGTCGAGCCTCGGGCGGTGGCGGCCGTGATCGCCGCGGTCTTCGGTGCGGACAGCTGCCGCTGCAAATCTCCGGTCACGGGGTTCCCGCCTTTCGACGACGAGCACGAGGGTATGATCGCCTGCCCGGACCACGTTGCGGACGACGACTTCAGCAACATGAGCTTCAAAAATCTGATACGGCTCTACGAGTACGGTTCGAGCAACTCGTTCGACTACGACAACCTTCGCGAGTTCGAGCAACTCCCGTATTTCGGCTTTCCGTTCCCGTAAAAGTTTTTCGGTTCACATTTCCGTAAAAAGCTTCAGTTTCATATTCGCGCAGAGCCCGTAAAAAAATCCGCCTTTCGGCGAAATTTTTCGTTATTTCCGGGTCACCGTTCCGGGATCATGCTCCTGTTCCGTGACCAAATTTCCGTGTTACCGTTCCAGGATGCTACGGTAATCGCTGTCTATGTATTTGAATCCCAAGGATCGCCAGAGCCTGTCGTACCTCGGATCTGACATGACGATCGCCTTGCTGTGCCTGTCCGAAACCGCTTTGAGATAATCGTCTATCTCCTTGATCACGATCTCGGCGAGCCCGAGATACGGCGCGTTTTCGTCTATAAAAACATCGCAGACGAGGTAGTACATCGCCCGATCTCCGCACACGCGGCCGAAAGCCATGAGCTCACCGTCTTCGTACAGGCCCACGGTCAGGGCGCTGTTGCGCATGATGTCTATGGCTTTGACTTCTTTTATCTTTTCGCCTGTCACCTTAAAAACCAGCTTGCGGTAGTCGTTCGGCAGGACCCTGTTGATCACGGTATCCATGGTTTTTATTTCTTTTCGCCGTCTCCGTCAGCATCTTCCGAAGCCTCTTCAGCTTCTTCGTCTTCTTCCGCTTCAGGCGAAGGCGGAGTGACCTCTACCGTTACCTCGTTGGCGGATGTTCTGATCCCTTCACCTTCAACTTCGATAACGTTGGCTTCTTTCATCTCCTCCTCGGCGTCATCCTCGGCTTTTACCGCAGCGGCTTCTTCGCTTTTTACAGCGGCGTCATCAGCCGGAACGAGGAATCTCACCTTCTCGTAAATGCGGCCGCTCGCATAAAGCAGCACGGCATAAACGATGTACAGCGCCGTGTTGTTGAACAGGAACTTGAGCGTCTCGCCGAAGCTCGATGCCAGCGTGAGCCCGTACGCACGATAATAATTGCTGAGATACGAGAGTCCGCTCGCGAACGCATAAACTCCGTAGAGAAGAACGATCGCCGCAATAACGTACAGAGTTATCGTAAGTTTCGACAGATTTGTATCTTTTTTCTTCATGATGTCCAATCACTCCTTTTAGTTTATTGTCAATATAGTAGCATGTTTTTCGCCCCGCGCGGTGGCGATTATGTGTATATTGTCTGAAAGCAGTTTATTTTTGCCGTGCATCGCTGAATGCGGTGCGCCTGGCCGGTCGCCGGTCCGGGCTATTTCACTATCCGCCAGTCTATCGGAGATATCCCGTTCGCTTCGAGAAATGCGTTTGTCTTCGAAAAATATTTTCCCCCGAAAAAACCGCGGTGCGCCGAAAGCGGGCTCGGGTGCGGTCCCTCTAAAATCAGATGTCTGCCCGAGATGAGCTCTTTCTTTGCCCGCGCCGGGTTGCCCCACAGAATGAAGACCATCGGCTCTTCCCGCTCGCTCAGCAGCTCTATGATCCTGTCCGTCAGGATCTCCCAGCCTTTGCCGCGATGCGAGTTCGCCTCGTGCGCGCGCACGGTCAGGACCGTATTCAGTAAAAGCACGCCCTCTTTCGCCCACGGTATCAGGCAGCCGTTGTCGATCGACGGCGCTTCGATGCCGAGGTCGCTTTGCAGTTCGCTGAAAATATTTATGAGCGACGGCGGCTGACGGACGCCCTTCTTTACCGAAAAAGCGAGGCCGTGCGCCTGCCCCGGCTCGTGATACGGATCCTGCCCGAGGATGACCGCCTTCACATCGCCGTATGCCGTATATTTGAGCGCGCTGAAGATGTCGTACATGTCCGGATACACGGTCCTCCCGAAATATTCCCGCTTGAGGAATTCACGCAGTTCCGTGTAGTAGGGCTTCGTCCACTCGTCTTTGAGGATCCCGTCCCAGTCGTTCCCTATGTTGACCATTCCGTTTTTCCTTTTGTTTCGCGATAACTTTCAAAATGGATTGTACATTATTTTCCGAAAAAAGCAAAATGCCCGCGCGCGGCGGGCACATAGGATCTTTTATCTCATATTTGATGAGGCGGGCTCTCTACTTTTTTCTTTTACGGGAACGAGCCGCTTTTTCATTTTTACGCCGCCTTCCATCTATCCTAAAAGCGATGTATCCCATCGCCGCTCCCGAGAATCCCCCGAACAAAACGTCCGAAGGATAGTGGACGCCGAGGTACAGGCGAGACAGCGCGATGAGTGCGGCGAGCGCTATGAGGAGGCCGCCGTATTTCTTCGGCAGGCAGAGCGCCATCGCCGTGGCCGCGGCAAAGGAATTTGCGGCATGGCCCGACGGGAATGAGAAATCTCCCGGCTTTGCGATCAGCCTCTGCACCCCGTCAAAGACGTCGTATGGCCTAGTCCTTGCGAAAAGTTCCTTAAGGATGAGGTTGTTGAAGGTGTACGAGATCACGAGGGCGAGCAGGGCGACGGAGCCGGCCTTGCGCGTTTTGGGGAAAAAGAGCATTAAAAGAGCGAGGGCTATCCAGATGAAGCCTTTGTTCCCGAGCGTCGTGACCGCTTTTACGAACGGCGTCAACCCGTCGTGTACTAAAAGATGCTGTATGGCGATCAAAAGATGCCCGTCGAAATTTCTAAAAGCCTGTATAGCTGTCATTTTACCCTTTTTACCCCTTTCCGGCAGCGAGCGATGTCGATGCGTAATGCAGGTTGTAATTATATACATTTACCGCGCCGAGGTCAACAAATGAAACGGCCCCGGGATCGTCCGGGACCGCGTGTTTGTATAAGATCCGTATTTTTTATCGCGTATAACTACATGCTTATTACGCCGAGGAAGCTCAGTATCGAAGTGAGCAATATGATCCCGATGAAGAACGGAGCTATCGACGATACCATTACGTTGTAAAGCTTTTCTCCTTTGAACTTCGACGAGAGTTTTACCTCTTCGCTGATCTTCTCTTTGCCGAGTACTTTTACTACGAGGACGCATACTGCGATCGCCGCTACCGGCATCATGAGCGAGTTGCTCAGGAAGTCGAAGAAGTCGAGCATCTGCAGTCCCAGTATAGTGAACTTCGAGAATGCGCTGTATCCGAGCGATGAAAGCGAACCGAGTATGAGCATGATGATCGCTACCGCGAACGTCGCCTTGCCTCTGCTCATTCCGAATTCATCTTCGAATGTGGATGCGCTTGTTTCTGCGAGCGAAATAGCGCTCGTCAGCGCTGCGAACAGTACGAGCAGGAAGAATACGACTCCTACCGCTACGCCGAGGCCCATGCTTTCGAATACCTTAGGTATGGTTATGAACATGAGCGAAGGTCCCGCGTTGAGCGCTTCAGGCGAACCGCCGGAGAAGGCGAATACGGCCGGGATTATCATAAGTCCTGCGAGGATTGCTATTCCCGTGTCGAATCCTGCGACCTGGATCGTAGCTTTTTCCATGTCTACGTCTTTCTTTACGTAAGATCCGTATGTGATCAGGATACCCATTGCGATCGACAGCGAGTAGAACATCTGTCCGAGGGCCACAACTACCGTCATCCATGAGAAGTTGCTGAAACGCGGAACGACGAAGTATTTTACTCCTGCCATTGCTCCCGGTCTCGTCATCGAGTATATGGCGACGATAACGGCCAGAACTACCAATACAGGCATCATGAATTTCGATACTCTCTCGACACCTTTCTGGACGCCGACGGCTATGATAAGGAGTACCATAGCGGCAAAAACGATGAACCAGATCTCGGCATCTACGGCGTTGGTGATGAATCCGCCGAAGAACGAAGCCTTTGCCGTGCCGTGGACGTTTCCTTTGCAGTATTCGACGAGGTATTTCGTTACCCAGCCGCCGATTACGCTGTAGTAAGGCAAAATGATCATAGGAACGATCGCGTTTACCCAGCCGGACTCTTTGGCCCAGCCCTTATCGGTATATGCTTTGAATGCGCCTACCGGGCTTTTTCTCGTGAGTCTGCCGAGTGCAGTTTCGGACATCATCAGCGTGTAGCCGAAGGTGAATACGAGGATGAGGTACACGAGGAGGAATGCTCCTCCCCCGTATTTCGCAGCCAGGTACGGAAATCGCCAAATATTTCCGAGACCTACCGCGGATCCTGCTGTCGCGAGTACGTAACCCAAGCTCCCGCTGAAGTTACTTCTGCCTTCTGCCCCTTTCGTTTGTTTTGTCTCTCCCATTTCTGTGACCCTCCTAAAAAAATGATTTCGTAGTGAAGAATATTTTATTATTGCACATACAGTTTCGATAAGCGTTTGCCGAAGCTGCACATGACTTCGCAATGTATTGTCCCGGCCCTTTCCGCCAATTCCTCGACGGTGATCCTTTCGTCTCCCGCCGCTCCTAGAAGTATGACTTCGTCGCAGCGTTTGACATCCGGGATGTCGGTGACGTCGATCATGCACTGATCCATGCAGATCGTTCCGACGATCGGCGCCCTTTTACCGTGAACGAGTACCTCCGCCTTACCCGTAAGGCTTCTGAGATAGCCGTCCGCATATCCCACGGGGATCGTCGCGATGACGCTTTCCCTGTCGGTGACGAAACGCCTTCCGTAGCTTATCGCTTTTCCGGCGGGCACCGTTTTGATGTATACGATGTTTGCCTTGATGCTCATCACCTGTTCGAGCAGACCCGGGTGATTTTCTTCGATCTCCGGGCAGGGATACACTCCGTAGAGCGCCGTCCCCGGCCTCACCGCATCCTTGAGCGCGTCCTTGAATTTGAAAAGCCCTGCGCTGTTTGCGATGCTCATCCACTCTATCTCATGGCCGTCCGCTTCGAGTCTGTTGCAGAAGCCGTCGAAAAGTCTGAGCTGATTTTCCGTGTAATAGTCGGCGTCCTGGTCCGCGGACGAGAAGTGTGACATCACGCCACGGATCTTTATGCCTTTCTTACCGCTTATCCAGGCGAAGACTTTCTCCGCTTCCGCGACGGCTTCCTCGCTGTCGACGGCGAAGCCGAGCCTTCCCATTCCCGTATCGATACCGAACAGGCAATCGATGTCTTTACCCGCTTTTACCGCCGCTTCGGACAGCGCCTCTGCGCTCTCGATGCTGCAGACGAGCGGTGTCAGTTCGTGTTCCGCGATGATGTCCGCGCACATGTTCGGAGAAATACCGAGCACGATGATGTGCTCTTTTATCCCCGCCTCTCTGAGTTCCAGTGCCTCGGCGATCGTAGCGACGGCAAATTTCTTTACGCCGGCTGCGACCATGCGCTTCGAGCACTCCACGCTCCCGTGTCCGTAGGCATCCGCTTTTACGACGCCCACGATCTCACAATCATCACCTATGATCTCCTGTATCCTTTTTACATTCCTTTCAAGCGCGCTGAGGTTGATCTCGATCCACGCCTGACGCATTGCTTCCTGGTACATTCCTGCGACTTCTTTCCCTTAAAAATACTCAGCACCGCCGGTTTTTGAGCCGGTTCTAAAAACAGTCCGCCCGGCCGATCCTAAAAGTATTCAGACCTGCTGGTGTTCCTCCAGATGCCCATCCTCTCGGCCTCTTTGATCAGCTCTTCGCGGAAGTCCGGATGCGCGACGCTGATCAGGAGCTCCGCTCTCTGCCAGGTGGATTTGCCCTTGAGGTTGACCGACCCGTACTCCGTTACGATGTTGTGAGTCGCCGAACGCGGCGTCGTCACGATCGATCCCGGCGGCAGTATCGGCGTGATCAGGGATTTCTTCGTCCCGTCTTTGAGCGTCCTCGTCGAATGGGTGCAGATGAAGCTCTTTCCGTTCTTCGAGGCGAAGGCGCCCTGTACGAAGTCGAGCTGTCCGCCCGTGCCGCTTATGTGCCTGTATCCCACGCTCTCCGAGCACACCTGTCCGAAAAGGTCGATGCCGATGCAGCCGTTAATGGAAACGAAATTGTCTATTCCCGAAATGGTGTGGGCGTTGTTCACATAGCTGACCGGTGCGCAGCAGCAGATCGGGTTGTCATCGATAAAATCGTAGAGTTCCTTCGTCCCTCCCGCGAACGTATATACCGCGAGTCCGAGGTCCCTGTTCTTCTTTCCCGTCAGCTTTCCGGCGTAGTAGAGATGCATGTAGGCGTCTACGAACATCTCGCTGTGCGAACTTAAGTCCGTTATATCCGACTCCGCAAGCATCGTGCCCACGCAGTTCGGAAGCGCTCCGATCCCGAGCTGAAGGGTGCTGTTGCTCCCGATCTCCTGAACTATGTATTCGGAGATCCTTCTATCCTCGTCCGTCGCCGGCTTCTGCGGAAGCTCGGTGAGCGGCGGGTTGTCTCCTTCTATTATGTAATTTACCTTCGATATATTTATGTGGGATTCGTAACCGAGGGCGATAGGCATGTTCTCGTTCACTTCCACTATCACCGTCTTCGAATTTCGGATGATCCCGTGAAGGTCTGCGTTGATCGGCCCGAAATTGAAGTTCCCGTATTTGTCCATAGGTGCGACCTGGATGCAGCAGATGTCGAATCCGTTGCCGTCGATCTCCCAGTAGTTCGGTTCTTCGTTGAAAAGCATCGGCACATACCAGCACTTTCCCCCGTCTCTCATCTCCCTGTCATGATCCGAAAAATGCGTCGAATAGAACCTTACCCTGTCTACCGAATCCGCCGCCTTATATGTTTCAAAGATCTCGTCTCTTATAACTATCTCAGTTTGTACAGCGAGGCCCCTCAAAAGCGTGTCGTTCCTGAGTCGCTCTCCCAGGGCTCTGTCCATGTATACGGAACACCCGACGCCGATACCGAAGTGCAGCCTGTAGTCGCTCTTGACCAGGTTCGCCGCAAATTCGGGGATTATCAGCTTGTGCCGGTACTCCTCCAGAACTTTTCTGCTGTCGTACATTTAATTTTTCCTCCGTCGCAATAAGTTATCTTCAAGATGAATGAACACATTCTACCGTATTTAGTTTGGCTTTGCAAGTGCTTTTTTAATTATTTACAAACTTTTTATATATTTTTGTAAAATCTTACAATATTGTTCGGGCGCCCACCCGTGGTTTTTGTGTTCGGCTAAAAGCGCACCCTTTGATTTTACTGATTTTCCTTCCCTTAGCCCCCTAAAATCTTGAATTGTTTTCCGACTCGTGCTATTATGTATGGGCACTGTTTGAGCCGCGCTTATTTGCACAGCACTTATCTGCGCCGCTCTCGCTTGTGTCATATGTCTCAGTAGCTCAGGGGATAGAGCACTGCTCTCCTAAAGCAGGTGCCGGAGGTTCGAATCCTCTCTGGGACACCACGATAAAAGGCTACCGTTTCGGCGGTAGCCTCTTTTATTGCTAAAAAATGACCGCCGGCATCACCGGCGGCCGTCATTTCATATTTCGTTAAAATGCATTTTGAGTGTTTTTTATTCAAAGATCTTTTTTCCACGATTCGTCCGCTCCGCCGAATTTGCGGACAGCCCCAAGCACGCTCGAAGCCGCGTGGAACATCCTCTCCGTACCGGCTTCGTCGCAGACATATTCCGCGGCATAACACCTGTCGATACCGTAGCTTCCGGCCGTCTCCGTCGCGTCGATATTCGCGCCCAGAAAAACGAACTTCCAGCCGTATTTGCTTTGGCATTTTTCGATCATCTTTTTTACGGTCTTCAGCCTGTATCTGTAGCTTGCGTTCTCGTACCCGTCAGTCGTTATCACGAAGACCGTGTGTTCCGGCAGATCCTCTTTGCGTGCATATTTATGAATGTTGGAAATATGATGTACGGCCCCTCCGAGCGCATCGAGCCGCTTTTATCGAGTATAAAAACCATTTCGGTAAGCCCCATCTTCATTGTGTTTTCCTCCTTTTATAAAAAAATATGATCGCATCTTTCGTTGCGGTCACATTGTACGATTTTATAAAAGGCATTTGGTCGCCCGTGAAGCGACAAATTTTTTACACGCCGAGCAGGCTTTGGTCGAAGGCAAAAAGGGCCTCGTTGATCTCGAAGATGTTGTAGTTTCCTTTTACGATAAAATATTCGATTATGATGTCGAAGACGCTGCTGTGCGACAGGGCGAAGCCGGCTTTCCGAAGGAGCTCCGACGTTTCGTCGAGCGAAAGCTCAAGGGCGATCGCGAACGCTATCGCAGTGGCCTTCGACGGCTTATACATGCGGTCGCTCCGTATCTTCGAAAAGAGCTTGCGGTCGATGTTCGCCTTTTTGTAGCATTCCGCGTCCGTCATGCCGCTCTCGTCGATCTTGCGGAGCAGCATTTCCGAAAAACTTTCGTCACGCTCCTTCAGCGCATCTTCGAGCGAGATCTCTTCGCCGCGCGGCTCAGCCATGTCGAGGAGCCTACGCCTGTAATCATCCGCTAAGTCCTCGGCATACCTGTCGTTAATATATTCCTCGATGTCGGAAAAAAGCTTTTCTCCGATGTCGAACGAGCCTCTGTCGAAAACGACTATATATATGTCCATCTCGTTCTCGGCAAGAAAAGCGCTTATCGTGTCGACGGCGACGCGAAGGGCCCTGTCTTTCGGATATCCGAATATACCGGAGGATATCAGCGGGAAGGCGACCGTTTCGCAACCGTTTTCTTTTGCGAGCTGAAGCGAGGTCCTGTAGCATGACTCCAGGAGCTTCTTTTCTCCCTTTCTTCCGCCGCTCCAGCGCGGGCCTACGGTGTGGATAACGTATTTGCACGGAAGATCGTATGCGCCCGTGATCTTCGCCTGACCCGTTTCACAACCGCCCAGCATGCGGCACTCCGCGAGCAGTCCCGGTCCCGCCGCCCTGTGTATGCAGCCGTCGACTCCGCCGCCCCCGAGGAGCGACTCCTTCGCGGCGTTCACTACGGCGTCGACCTTCATCTTCGTTATGTCGTTTCTTATTATCCGAAGTGGCATGATCCGCTCCTTTTTTCTACATTATATTTGCAGGTCAGTCCTGCTTTCTTATCTCTGCCGCGAGCCTGTCTCCCTCTTCAAGGATGCTCCGGCACTCCGCTTCGAATTTTTCGGCGAGCCCCCTGTCTTTTATGGACGGCGTGTTGACGAGCACGTTATACGACGCGCTTCTGATCGCCGCGTTAAAACAATCAGCCGCGACGTAAAGGTCGCTCACAAGGTTCGGATTCGAATTCCCGATCATGAGATGAGCGAGCTCAAGGCCTTTTATCGAGGAACGCATTATCCCGAGCGGCGCTTCTGTCGCTTTTACCGAAGCCTCGGCGATCGCATCTTTTCTCGCTTCCTTTTCTTCATCGGTGTTCTTCGGCACCCCGTATGCCGCAGAAACAAGGGCAAACGCCTCTTTGTCGTCGTCTATCCCCTGCTCCAAAACATCGCGCAGCTGCTCCGCTTCGTCCCTCGCCTTCAGGCAAAGCTCCTCGAAAGCGGTGTAGCGCTCTTTCCCCACCGTAAAATTCGCCACCATCATCACGAGCGCTGCGCCCTGCGCCCCGTTCAGCGCCGCTACCGCGCCGCCGCCCGGCACCGCTTTCTTCGCGCCCAGCTCCCTCAAATAATCGCATATCTTCTGTTCGTACATAACTTACCTCACAATACTTGCATTTCTAACTGTCACCCGTAGCTGTCCGATATCTCCGCCGCCCGACAGCCAACGGCCTATAGCCGCCGCGCCCGGGTCAGCCCCCCCTCCGCCGACCATTATAACAAAAAAATAAGTGCCGGCACCACCGCCGGCACATTTTCTCATTTACTGATCAATTATCAGTCAGCCTCATAAGGCAGGAGCGCTACAACGCGAGCCCTCTTGATAGCCTTCGTGATAGCTCTCTGGTGCATCGCACATGCGCCCGTAACACGCCTAGGCAGGATCTTGCCTCTCTCGGTCGTGTACTTCTTCAAAGTCTCGACGTCTTTGTAGTCGATCTTCTTATCCTTCTCAACGCAGAAATGACAAACTTTCTTCCTTCTCATTCCGCTGAACTTTCTCTGCTTATTTTCCATTAGACTTTTCTCCTTTCAAAACAGGAATTGTCTGTCGTTTAGAACGGCACATCATCCTGTGTCGACTCAAAGACATCCGGGATACCCATGCTTCCGCCGTCGCCGGAAACATCAGGTGCTCCGGCCGCGCCGTCGTCCCCGTAGAGACCGCCGCCCTGGCCGTAATCGCTCCTTCCGGAGAAATCACCCTTGCTTCCGAGGAACTCAACGCGCTCCCCGATAACGTCCGTCGTATAAACGGTCTTGCCTTCCTTATTGGTATAGCTTCCCGTCTGGATCCTTCCCTGTACCGCGACCTGGCGACCCTTCGAAAGATATCTGTCGACAGTCTCCGCCTGCTTACCGAAAACGGTTATGCGGATAAAATCGGCCGACTTCTCTCTGTTCTGTCCCATCGGTCTGTCTATGGCGAGCGTAAAATTCGCTATCGCCGTCTGGTTATTCGGTGTGTATCTGAGCTCAGGATCTTTCGTGAGCCTTCCGATCAAAACGACACTGTTCATAGTTTCTCTTCACTTTCTCCGGCTCGCCGCCGGCAGTTCCGTAAATCCTGTCTTCTATTTCTCGTCGTGACAAACTGTGATATGTCTCATAATGTTGTCAGCGATCCTAAGTCTTCTATCAAGCTCTTTCGGCAGATCAGCGCCTGCATTGAACGTGATGAGTACGTAGAATCCATCCTTCTTCTTGTTGATCTCGTAAGCGAGTCTTCTGTTTCCCCAAACGTCAACGTCGAGAACTTCTCCGCCTTCAGCGATAACGCCTTTGACCTTTTCGATCTGAGCGTCTTTCGCCTCTTCATCAAGAGTAGGATCGATTATGAACAATACTTCATATTCTCTCATGTCTTCACCTCCTATGGCCTTGCGACACCTTTCGGTGTAGGATATTCGGCCGCCCTTTGCGGTCGTGCCTATCTATTATACATTCTTCCGGTAAAAAATCAAGAATTTTCCGTCGCTAAAAAGTCTTCTTCGCTTTTCTCCTTCTCTTAGGTTTCTGTATGTCAGATTCCTCCAAACGCCTTAGGAAGATCTCCAGTATACTGCCGTTATCAACCGGTATCTGATCATCGATCCATATCCAGGAGTCCACTTCGTCTAAAAACCCGGCGTCCCGCCTGAACCTCAGGATCCCCAGATCAAGACAAGCCCTCTGATCCTCCGCGCCCTCAAAAATCATCATCCTCGGGTCATCGCTCGAATTTTCGATCGTGCCTTCCCCGTTCCTAAAAGCGGCTTCCACCGCGATCTTAAGCACATTCAGTCTGTTCTCGGGTATGTCGTAATTGAATTTTATGATCGTCTTCAGCATTAAAAGATCTCCTTCGAGTCGAGCACTATGGTAAAAGGCCCGGCGTTCGAAAGCTCGATGTCCATGTCGTGCCCGAACTTCCCGCGCGCGACTTTCGGCACCCTCTTCTCACACTCTGCCACGATATAGTCGTAAAGCCTGCTCGCTTCGTCCGGGCTTCCCGCCTCGATAAAAGACGGCCTGTTCCCCTTCTTACAATTCGCATACAGCGTGAACTGCGACACCAGCATCAGTTCCCCGCCGACGTCCGCAAGCGAGAGGTTCGTCTTCCCGTTCTCGTCTTCGAAGATCCGAAGTTTTATCGTCTTGTCGAGCATCCTGTCCGCGATCTTCTCGTCGTCCGAGTCGGATATCCCGACGAGCACGACAAAACCTTTGCCGATCGAGCCGAACGGCTTTTTGTCAACATCTATTTCCGCATGCGTCACCCTCTGTATTACGAACTTCATCCTGCTCTTCTCCTTATATTTTATCCGGCAGCTTATTCTTTTCAGTACCGATTTTTACGGCTGCCTGCCAATGATTATATCAAAAGGCGGCGCCGCTCACAATTTGCGTTGCTTGCTTTTTAGCTTTTACCGCCTTATAATTCTACTAAATATATCAAGGAGTTTGAGATGAATCCATTTACCACGATACCGGCGTTTTTAGCGATAAGAAAGCGTCTGCTGGACGTTCTGGAATACAAGGTCCCGATCAACAGGGCGAAGGAGCGCGGCGATCACGAGGAGGCGCGGCGGCTCACGGCGGAAGTCAGCGAAAAATTCGTCGATTCCACGTCCAAGAGGCTGAAGATCACCTACGATGTTTCCGGTCGGGAAAACATTCCCGCGAAGGGGCCGGTCCTCGTCGTCGCCAACCACCAGGGGAGCGGCGATGTGCTCGCGCTGCTCGAGGCGTTCAAGGGATTCCCGCTCGGGCTGATCGGCAAAGCGGAATTTCAGAAGTTGTATTTTATCAGGGAGGCGGCGCTCGTCGTTTCGTCGGTTTTTATCGTGCGCGGAAATGCCCGCGAGGCGCTGAAAACTCTGCGTGAGGCCGAGGACCGTTTCGCAAACGGCTATTCTCTGATACTTTTTCCGGAGGGGACGAGGAGCCGCTGCGGTAAAATGGGTCACTTTAAGCAGGGCTCGATAAAATTCGTTCAGAAGCAGGGCGTGCCTATCATCCCGGTGACGATCGACGGTTCGTATCACCTGCTCGAGGAATACGGCACGATAAAGCCGGCGCACATCAAGGTGCAGATACATCCGCAGGTCGAAACGGCGGGCGCGGACAACAAGGAGCTCCACCGCATACTGAATGAGGTCGAGGACACGATCCGCTCCGGTCTCGCGACGCAGGAGGTGTATGAACCGCATGTCGATGAAAACGGCGAACCGATCAGCAAAAGCTTTCTCAAATAGCGGGCTCTGAGCCGCTCCCGAAAGCCGAATGCGCCGAACGAATTTGATATTACCGACAACGGCCCCGTTCGCGGGGCTTTTATCTTGATTTGCCCTTTCCGTAATGGTATAAATTAAATCGGTAGGGATTTTAAAATGCAGTACAGTCGGGATCTGCCGATCAACTTTTTTTATTTGAAAAGGAGGACCCCGTGCAAAAGATCCACATAGAACCGAACACCGTTCAGGAGACGCTCGTTATACCGCTTTTCGGGAGAAAGCTGTGCGCCGAACAGTTTCCTGATCTTTTTTACGATAAAAAAGCGATCGAACTCATCGATCGCCTCGACTACGATGTTTCCTCCCTCGAGGAGACCGCTAAAAAATCGCTGTACCGCTTCGGCGCGCTTGAGGTCGCGATGCGTGAGAACGATCTCGCCTTCGAGGTAAAAAATTATTTGGACGATCATCCGGATGCGGCCGTCGTGAACCTCGGCTGCGGCCTCGGCCAGACGGCTGAATTTTGCGACAACGGACGTTGCCGGATCTACAACCTCGACCTTCCGGACGTCATCGCCGCGCGCGATCAGCTCCTCCCGGGAACGGACCGCATCAAAAACATAGCCGCCGACTTAAACGACGTAAGCTGCTTTTCGGAGATCGACGCGTCGCGCGGCGTCATCTTCATCGCGGCGGGCGTCTTCTACTATTTCCGTCGAGACGAGATCGAAAAGCTTTTCCCGCAGATCGCGGAGCACTTCCGCGGCGGCAGGCTCGTCTTCGACACGGCGGGGAGAAAGGCCGTAAAACTCATGCTCAAGACATGGGTAAAACAGGCCGGCATCAAGGACGTCGGCGCATTCTTCCACGTCGATGACCTCGAAAAAGATTTCGCCTTCATGCCGAAAGGCGCGAAGGTCTCCGCCCGCGGCTATATGCTCGGCTACAACGACCTGAAGGATCCGTCGGTCAGCGGCTTCTTCCGTTTTCTTTCGAAAGTGTGCGACGGACGCCTTTCTCTTTTTTTTACTTCAGCCGAAGCAGCTTTTTTATCGTTACACAGCCTGATTATACGGCCTGAGCTGCCGCTATTGCGTCGTCCACTGCTTTGTTCAGATCGGCGATCGCCTTGTTTACATCGGCAACGGTGGAGAAGTGATCTCCTTTGACGCGGTTGGCTTTATGGATAGCTCTGCGCAGTTGTTTTCTGATTGCTTTGATCTTTGGATTCTTTGTATCTTTGAGATAGGTCGAGCAAGCCTGATTTGCATCGTGGATAGAATTGCAAAGATGATGTCTGAACGGAACGGCAGCGATGTCGTTATCCGTGATATCGCGGGAAGCTACTGCCGTTGCTACAGCATTCTGCAGTCTTGTCGTCGCGGCTTTTACCTCATCTACGGTGACCCAAGGATCACCTAACGTCAGCGAGGCGCGGGTTATCGCCATTGCCAACGCAACGCGGGCCGGTTTGGTTTTGTAAACCATATCGTTTGCTCCGACAGAGGTGGCATCTACGCAAGCCTCTAAAAGATCGACTTTACTGTGGATGACCGCCAAAGTGTTCGGATCGATCAGTGTCCCGTTGGAACCGAGCAGATCTTTGAGCTGTTTTGCAATTTTGGTTATTGTCTGGACTACTTTAACGAATTCACCGAGATCTCCCGACTGGGCGGAAATTGCGTTCAGCTGTACTTCCGCCTGCGACAGCCTTTCCATGTCGCTGTTGACTTCGTTGGCTATCGCCGTCTGTTCTTCAACTGTTGTTTCCTGCTATTCTGTTACCGCTGCCTGTTCGTCATTGACGATGCCCTGCTCCGACGAGTCTGCAACAAATGCGGCGGTAAACGGAAGGACACTTGTAAGTACTAACAAAGACATAACTAATACTGATGCTAATCTTTTCTTCATGATTTCCCTCCTTTTTGATCTAACGCGGTATTGATTAGAACGACGTCGTTGCATAATTGTTGTAGCACTTCGACAAATTTTGTCAAATCCGCGCCCCTGTTTTTGTTATATTATACAAAATTACTTCAATGTGCTTTATGGCCGTATGATAACTTCGTTTTTTATTTCCCGTATTGAGATCTTTTATTTCTCTTTTTGAAATTGTACGGGTCCTTTTACGTAAAAAACCGGCGCTTTATACGCCGGCTCTGCTGCTCGGTATTTTATTTTTCCGCCCTGTCGACGACGAACCAATAGTCGCAAATGTCGCCGCCCTCCGCAAGGGTGTTTTTGCGGTGCAGGACCCCGTGTTTGAGCGCGGTAGTTGCATAGTCCATTCTGCACATGCACGGCAACACTTCGAGGAACCCGTTTTTACGGGCAAAATCGTTCAGCGGGTACCTCGTAAAATGATAGATCAACCCCTGCTCGTGTAAGGTATCGTCAAAATTGAAGTCCCATGTTTTATCGGTGTATTCGGCGTGCTCGTCGGCCCATTTTTTATAGCCCCCGAACGATGCCCTGAGCCTCCGCACATATTGCGGATCGTTGAAATCGCCCCTGCCCACGACTTTTTTTACGAGAGAAGAGTGCATCATTTCATCGATGATCCCGTCGGGATCCTCCGTGGTTATCGCGCCGCCCGCAGCTTTCCACACTGCCATGATCGGAAACGCTCCGTATATGTTACCCTTCATCGGGTTACCCGCACCTATGTCGTCCGCGTCGAGGAGCATCTGTCTGTATATCTCTTTGCTGTCCTTTATGTATTTGTCCGCGGCCTTGCCGTAGCGGCGTCGGAGCGGCTTTTTCATTATTCGCGTCATCATGAACCAAGCAGTCCCGTTATATTTCATGCTCATAAAAACGCCCCCTTTTTATTTCTCCACGATCAGATCCTCGAGCTTCCTCTTCGGCACGTGGTGAACGCCTTTTTCATCGCGGTAATATGCGGTCTTTCCGCCGGCCTCCATATCTTCGAGGACGGGCTCTTCCGCCGGCTCACCGATCGCTATTATCAGCTTCGTCTTGAGGTACTCAGGAAAGGCCAGTATGCCGTCTATCGTGTTCTTGTTGTAGCTTCCGAGCATGCAGGCGCCGAGGCCTTTTTCGGCGGCCGCGAGGGTGATCGACTGCGCGGCTATCCCCACATCGATCGAAAAATCTTTTACCTTCGATATCCTCTCGTCGTGGCAGATCACGATATAGAGGGGAGGTTCCGTTCCCGGGATCGGCAGGTGCAGCTCCGGTAAAAGTCCCGCAAGTTTCGTCTCCTTTTCTATGATCTCCGCGTCTTTTCCATCCGCGATATAAAATTTGAGCGGCTGCAGATTGATGCTCGACGCCGACAGGCGGGCGTGATCTATCATGTCCAGCACCTCTTCGTGCGGGATCTTCCTGTCCCTGTTATAGCAACGGTATGAGCGGTTTTTCTTTATGAGATCTTTAAGCATCTGTTCCCTCCTTAGCTTGTAAAACAAAAGATTTTTACATATACAGTTGCACAAAACCCGGCGCTTTTCACGCCGGGCCGGTTTACTTAACCTTTTTATTTGTCGCCGTCGGCGTCGTTTTCGTCGAGACCTTTCGCGAGCGAAACGATGTAATCTTCCGATTCGACTTTCATGATTTTTACGCCCTGCGTCGTCCTTCCGGACCTCGAGATCTCCTTCGCCCTTATCCTTATGATGACTCCGTTCGAGTTGATAAGGAGGACCTCGTCATCGCGGCCGACGAGAGTTGCTCCGACGAGTTTTCCGGTGCGCTTGAACTTCGTGGTGTCATACGTGTAAACGCCCTTGCCGCCCCTCGTCTGTACCCTGTACTCGTCGAGCTTCGTCCTCTTACCGTAACCCTTTTCCGTTACAACGAGGAATTCCTTCTGTCCTTCGTGATCGAGTTCCATCGATACGACTTCATCGTCCCTTTCGAGCATAATGGCGCGAACGCCGCCGGCATTCCTGCCCATGCTCCTGACGTCTTCTTCCGAGAATGCTATGGCTTTTCCGTTCTTAGTAACTACATATACGACTTCCTCTCCGCCCGAGCGCGCTACCGAGATGAGCTTGTCGTCATCCTTGAGCGTTAGGGCTATGAGCCCGCTCTTCCTGTTAGTTTCGAACTGTGAAAGAGGCGTCTTCTTGATCGCGCCGTACTTGGTCACCATGATGAGGTATTCATCGTCGGTGAATTCTTTTATCGGGATTATCGCCGTGACCTTTTCACCCTGCTCGATGTTCAGGAAGTTGATGACCGGCGTGCCCTTAGCCGTGCGCGATGCCGCCGGGATCTCGTACGCTTTTATTTTATAGACCTTGCCCATGTCGGTGAAAAACATCAGATAGTCGTGGGTCGACGTTATTACGAGGTCTTTTACGAAATCCATGTCGCGCGTCGTCACTCCGACGATTCCCTTGCCGCCTCTTCTCTGCGCCTTGTACATGTCTTCCGGCACGCGCTTGATGTAGCCGAGGTGGGTGAGCGTTATCGCGACGTTCTCCTCTTCGATGAGCGTCTCGTCGTCGATGTCGCCGCTGTCGTGTACGATGTGCGTCCTTCTTTCGTCGCCGTATTTCGCTTTGATCTCGAGGAGCTCGTCCTTGATGACTCCCATGAGTTTGTTTTCGTCGGCGAGGAGCTCTTTGTAGTACGCGATCCTCTTGAGGAGCTCGGCGTGCTCCTTTTCTATCTTGTCCCTTTCGAGGCCCTGCAGTCTTGCGAGCCTCATGTCGAGTATCGCCTGCGCCTGGATCTCGCTGAGGCCGAACCTTATCATCAGCTTTTCTTTGGCGTCGTCGTAGCTCGCCCTGATGACCTTGATGACTTCGTCGATGTTGTCGAGTGCGATGATCAGACCTTCTAAAATATGCGCTCTCGCTTCCGCTTTCGCGAGGTCGAATTTGGTCCTTCTCGTAACGACCTTCTTCTGGTGCTTAAGGTATTCGTCGAGGACCTGATAGAGATTGAGGATCTTCGGCTCTCCGTGAACGAGCGCCAGCATTATCACGCTGTACGTTATCTGTACCTGCGTGTGTTTATAGAGCCTGTTCAAAAGGACGTTCGGATTCGCATCCTTCTTGAGCTCGATGACGATCCTCATTCCTTCGCGGTTCGACTCATCCCTTATGGCTGCGATGCCTTCGAGCTTTTTATTTTTGACCATTTCGGCGATCGACTCGAGGAGTCTCGCCTTGTTTACCTGATAAGGGATCTCCGAGATCACGATCCTCATTTTACCGCGGTTCGATTCCTCGATGTCGCACTTCGATCTGATCGTCACCCTGCCCTGCCCCGTGCGGTACGCCTCTTCGGCGGATTTTTTACCGAGGAGAAGAGCACCCGTCGGGAAGTCCGGTCCTTTTATTATCGAAATAAGGTCGTCTATCGTGCACTCTTTGTCGTCGATCATTTTTACGCACGCATCGATGACGTCGGAAAGGTTGTGCGGCGGGATCGATGTCGCCATTCCTACGGCGATACCGTTCGAACCGTTGATGAGAAGGTTCGGCACCCTCGCAGGAAGGACCATAGGCTCCTGTTCCTCGCCGTCGAAGTTGTCCATGAAATCGACGGTGTCCTTGTCGATGTCCCTTACCATCTGGAGCGCGAACGGCGTCATCCTCGCTTCCGTGTACCTCATCGCCGCGGCGCCGTCTCCGTCGACCGAGCCGAAGTTTCCGTGCCCGTCGACGAGCATGTATCTGGTCGAGAAATCCTGCGCCATTTTTACCATGGCCTCGTAGATCGAACTGTCGCCGTGCGGGTGGTATTTACCCATTACTTCTCCGACGATACGGGCGGATTTCTTGTGAGGCTTGTCCGGCGTGATGCCGAGGACGCTGAGTCCGTACAGGATCCTCCTGTGTACGGGCTTGAGTCCGTCGCGGACGTCCGGAAGCGCTCTTCCCACGATGACGCTCATCGCGTAGTCTATATAGGAGTTTTTCATCTCCGTATATATCTCGTGTTTTATTATCTTGCTTTCTTCTATAACTTTTGTCATTTTTTCTCCCCGTCCGTCGTGTTAAATGTCGAGATTCTGTACATATTTAGCGTTTTCTTCGATAAATTTCTTGCGCGGCGGCACCTTGTCGCCCATCAGCACGGTAAATATGTCGTTCGCTTCGACGGCATCTTCAAGAGTTATCTGTATCAGGGTACGCTTGCTGTAATCCATCGTCGTCTCCCAGAGCTGATTGTGGTCCATTTCTCCGAGACCTTTGTAGCGCTGGATGTCGATCTTGCCCGGCGTCTCTTTGAGTTCGGCTAAAAGTTTATCCTGCTCGGCGTCGGAGTAAGTGTAGTAGATGTCTTTGCCTTTTTTGACCCTAAAAAGAGGTGGCTGCGCCGCATAGACGTATCCGTTCTCAACGAGCGGCCTCATATATCTGTAAAAGAGCGTAAGTAAAAGCGTCCTGATGTGAGCTCCGTCGACATCGGCATCCGTCATTATTATGATCTTGTGATATCTGAGCTTGTTGATGTCGAAGTGCTCTCTGATGCCGCAGCCGAACGCCGTGATCATGTTCTTGATCTCTTCGGACGCGAGCACCTTGTCTTCTCTCGCTTTTTCGACGTTCAGGATCTTACCTCTGAGCGGAAGGATTGCCTGACGCGCCCTGTCTCTTCCCTGCTTCGCGCTTCCGCCTGCGGAATCTCCCTCTACGAGGAATATCTCCGAAAGCGCAGGATCCTTCTCCGAGCAGTCGGCAAGTTTGCCCGGTAGCGACGTCGATTCGAGGACGTTGCTTCCCCTTACTATATCCCTCGCGCGCTTCGCGGCTTCTCTGGCTTTCGACGCTTTGAGGCACCTTTCCATTATGGCTTTCGCCTGCGAAGGGTTTTCCTCTAGGTATGCCGCAAACGCTTCATTCGTCGAAGTCTCGACGAAACCTTTGATCTCGCTGTTTCCGAGTTTCGATTTCGTCTGCCCTTCGAACTGAGGATTCTCGAGTTTTACGCTGACGATCGCGGTTATGCCTTCCCTTACGTCTTCTCCGAGGAAACTCTCTTTCTCCTTGATGAATTTGTTCCTCCTCGCGTAGTCGTTGATCGCTCTGGTGAGCGCCGACTTGAGTCCGCTGAGGTGGAATCCGCCCTCAGGAGTGTTGATATTGTTCGCATACGAAAGGATGAACTCGTTGTAGTTCGTCGTGTACTGTATCGCGACTTCAGCTTCGTACTTCTCCGCCTTCGTTTCGGTATAGAAAATATCGTCGGTTATCGTTTCGTTGTTCTTATTTATATATTGTATGAACTCCTTGATACCGCCCTCGTATCTGAAAGATTCTTTCTTTTTCTGCCCTTCGCGCTTATCCTCGAGCGTGATCTTAAGGCCCTTATTCAGGAACGCCATTTCGCGTAGACGTTTCTGGAGCACCTTGTAGTCAAAGACCGTCTCTTTGAAGATTTCCGGGTCCGCCCAAAAGATCGTCTTCGATCCCGTCTTGTTCGATTCGCCGACACACTCGAGAGGCGTCGTCGTGATGCCTCTGGCGTATTCTTGGCGGTAGATTTTGCCGTCACGCTGCACTTCGACGATCATGTGCTTTGACAGCGCATTTACGACCGAGGCGCCTACACCGTGAAGACCTCCGGACACCTTATATCCTCCGCCGCCGAATTTTCCGCCGGCGTGGAGCTTCGTGTGTATTACTTCGACCGTAGGTATCTTCATCTTAGGGTGGATGTCGACCGGCATTCCTCTTCCGTTATCTTCTACGGAAATGGCGTTGTCTTCCTCTATCGCTACCGAGATCTGCGTACAAAAACCTGCAAGAGCCTCATCCACGCTGTTGTCCACTATCTCGTAGACAAGGTGATGAAGCCCGCTCGTCCCGGTGCTTCCGATATACATTCCCGGTCTTTTTCTGACCGGCTCAAGCCCTTCGAGGACCTGTATCGATTCGCCCGTGTACGCCTTTATTTCCTTTTTTTTTGCCATGTTTTCGCTTCCTTTTGCGCGTTTTTTGCGCTGCTTTTCTTTTTTGTACGGCTTTATTTTACCATATAAGCGAAAATCTTTCAATTGTCGCCATATTACGCGGCCAAACAAAAAAATCCTCTTAAATCGCAAATTTTGCCATTTTAAGAGGATCCGTCTTTTTTTGAGTTATAAAAATCTATTGTTTTTTTATAGATACTTTGCCTTCATTCACCTCAAAGATCTTTCCGCTTCCCATTTTACCGAGAACGCCTTCATCCACTTCCGTCGCCGTTATAAAGATCTGCACATCGTCGATCTGGCTGAAAAGGAAGGCCTGACGGTCGGCGTCGAGCTCCGATAAAACATCGTCGAGGAGGAGGATCGGGTTTTCGCCGAGCGTGTAAGCCGCGATTTTTATCTCCGCCAATTTGAGCGATAAAACGACCGTCCGCTGCTGTCCCTGCGATCCGTACTTGTTCGCTTTTTTTCCGTTTATATAAAAGACGATATCATCCCTGTGCGGACCGCTCCCGGCGTAGCGGTTATATATATCTTTTCTCCTGTCTTCTTTGATCCGCGAAAAAAGTTCGTCCTTTTCTATCGATTTTTTGTATTCTATTTCGAGTCTCTCTTTTCCGGCTGAAATGTTTTTCTGTATCTTTCCCGCGACTTCGGAAAGCATCTCTATAAAATCTTCCCTGTACCCGATTATTTCTTCCCCGTATTTCGCGAGCTGCTCATCGTAGACATCGAGCATATCGATATATTCGCGGTCGGAAAGTCCGAGTCCTATTTCCTTCAGTATCTTGTTTTTTTCCGCCAAAATATCATCGTACCTTCTGAGCGCGTTGTAATATTTCGGTCTCAGCTGGCTTATCTCTTTGTTTATAAAATTTCTGCGAAGGTCGGGACCGTCTTTTACGAGCTTAAGGTCATCAGGCGAAAAGACAACGATAACGATGTTATTCAAAAGGTCGGAAATCCGTTTCAGCTGCTTTCCGTCCTTTTTTATCATCTTTTTACCGTTTTTGCGCAGTTCTATACTTATCTTTTTTTTGATTTCTTCACTTTCGGCAATAACGCTTACCTTCGCCTCGGAAGAATCCCAGTTTATCATCTCGGAGGAATTGTGCGTACGAAAAGATTTTGCAAAAGCGCAGAGATAGACGGCTTCGATCAAGTTCGTCTTTCCCTGCGCATTAGCTCCGATGATAAGGTTCGTTTTCGGGTCCGCCTCAAGGACGACATCCCCGTAATTTCTGAAATTTTTGAGTTTTACTCTTTCGATCTTCATTATTTCAACATTACCGGCAGTATCATGTAGAGATATTTATCTCCCTTCAGCGGTTTTATTATTCCCGCCTTTCCTCTTCCGTTCATGAAGATCAGGATCTCTTCATCTTCTATTACTTTGAGGGCCTCCATCATGTATTTCGCGTTGAAGCCGATCGTAATGTCCTCTCCATCTTTTATTATCTCTATCTTTTCCTCCATAGAGCCCTGATCGGACACGCACGAAAGATCGATGATATCTTCTTCGACACTGAGTTTTACGAGATTGTTGTTTTTTATCGAAACGAAAGGCGTCGCTTTGTCTATCCCGTTCAGGAGTTTCTGCCTTTCGGCCCTTATTTTTATCTTGAATTCCTTGTCGATGATCCTTTCGTAATCGAGGAAATTCCCGTTCATCGTGTTGAGGATCATCTTCGTGTCTTCTATTTCTATTATTATCTTGTTGTCGCCTTTGTATATCTTCGCTTCTCCGTCTCCCTTGTCGATGATCCTGGCGACCGTTTTGAGCATCGTCGCAGGTATGATCGCTTCGAATTCTCCCGCGCTCTCAACGTGTTCGTTGTATATTGCCATTCTGAAAGAATCGAGAGCTACCATTCTGAAGTTTCCTTCCTTCAGTTTCACGAGTATTCCCGAAAGTATCGCGTTCGTCTCTCCGGCGTTTGCGGAAAAAGCCGTCTTGTCTATCATCCTTTTTATCTTTTCTTTTTCTATAGATATGTATTCTCCGTCAAGCGAAGGTTTTATCTTCGGAAAATCGTCGGCCGAAAGGCAGGCTACATCAGCCGTGGAAGTCGCCGTTTTTATCTTCATCTTTCCTTTTATCTCATCGTATTCGAGCATTATCTCTTCTTCGCTTTCCTTCGAGATAACGCTGAGCACGAATCTTGCAGGGATGACAAAAGCCGCTCTTTCCTTTCCCATAACTGCGATCGCCGTTTCTATCGTCATGTTCGTATCGGTCCCGGTGAGCGTCATTTTCCCGTCATCGACTTCGATCAAAACGCCTTCAAGTATCTGAGAAGTCGTTCTCACCGCAAGAGCCTGCGATGTTATATTGAGGGCTTTTTCGAATTCTCTTGTTGCGCAGTATATCTTCATGTTTCTCTCCGTTCTTTATTCTTTAACTTGTGTAGTTATATTAGTAGGGGCTGTGGAAAATGTTGATATCTCGTTTTTTGGCGAAAAATCAACAGCTTCGTTCCAAAAATCCTGTGCAAAAATGTGTTCTCTTCTTTTTCTATAAAAAGTGCATAAAATTTTACAGTTTCGTTACGTCTTTTTACCGTCCTGTTTTCCTACGATCTGAGATATTATTTTATCCACTTCTTTTCTGAACTCAGGATCGGAATCGTACTCTTCCATTATTTTTTCATGAGCGTGAAGGACCGTTGAATAATGGCGGTTGAAAAGCTTTCCTATGTTCTCGAAAGAAAGGTCAGTCTTCTCGCGGCAAATATACATCGCCACCTGGCGCGGCAGATTTATCTCGGCCTTTCGTTTAGGAGAATCCATGTCCGAGACTTTGATATTGTAATGCCTTGCGACGACCGTCCTTATTCTCTCCGGCGCGATCACCTTATTTCCGTCTTTAAGTATATCGCGAAGCACCCTTCTTGCGAAAGGAACATCTATCTTTTCTCTCAAAAGATTTGAAAAACCCACGATCCTGTTGAAAGCGCCCTCAAGTTCCCTGATGTTGTCCGGGATCTTTTCCGAGATCAGGCAGCACACTTCATAGATGTCGTCGTCGAAAGGGATGCCTGCGTTTTCAGCTTTTTTCTGAAGGATCGCGACACGCGTCTCGAAATCCGCCGGCTGAAGATCGGCTATGAGGTTCCACGCAAAGCGGGAACGAAGACGTTCATCTAACTGCGTCAGGTTGTTCGGCGGGCGATCGCTCGTCAAAATTATCTGTTTATTGTTTTCATAAAGTGCGTTGAAGGTGTGGAAAAACTCCTCCTGAGTCGTTTCCTTTCCCTCCAAAAATTGTATGTCGTCGATGATGAGGACATCGGCTTTCCTGTACTTATTTTTGAAATCTCTAGTCTTATTTTCCTTGATCGCAAAGATGAGTTCGTTCGTGAACATCTCGGCCGAAACAAAAACCACGTTCGTCGAAGGATCCTGCTTCGTTATGTAGATGCCGATCGCCTGGATCAAATGCGTCTTTCCGAGACCGGAACCGCCGTATATGAAAAGAGGATTGTAAGCGACCGACGGCGATTCCGCCACGGCGAGCGCTGCGGCATGAGCGTACTTGTTGCAGTCGCCCACGACAAAATTCTCGAAGGTGAGCATCGGATTGAAAAGCTTGGAAGCCTTGAAAAGAGAGTCTTTCGAATGGCTCACCCTTTTATCCTCGGCGTACTCATGCGTCGATTTTATTACCACTTTATACGGCTTGCCTGCAATTTTTTCAAAGGCGTCTTCGATCGTGGTGATCCTGTTTTCAACGAATTTGATGAAATTCGGGTCTTTTATCTCAAGATAAACCATGCCCAGATTCTCATCAATCCTGTGAAGGATGAGGGGCTTGAACCATGTGTTGAAAGAGATCTCGGTCATCGTCGGCCGGATCAGATCAAGAACTTCGTCCCAGATGTTGTGGTTAGTCAATTTGCTTCTCCTTTGCGAATAAACACATTTTACATAAAAAAATCCACATTTACAATAATGAGGAACGGCGGATAAAAATCGTAAAAAGGCAAACAAAAATAAAGTTTTGCATATATTGTGGAAAAAGTTGTTAATAAAAGGCATCTCATCTAAATATTGTGGATAAGAAAATTTTTGTAAAAAATTTTTACCGGCGCGGGCGGGACCGGTCATCGGATTTTAAGGCGTAAAGTTTGACTTTTTACCACCTGAAACGTATAATAGAACGATATGTGCGCCTTTGAAATTCAGAAGGTGTACGGACGGAGGCAACGGGCCTTCGAATAAGCATCATAATATGAAATAAAGGAAGGAGCAGGCAAGATGAAAAGAACATATCAGCCTAAGAAAAGACAACGCCTTAAAGAGCACGGATTCAGAAAGAGGATGTCCAGCGTCGGCGGAAGGAAAGTACTGAAGAGAAGAAGAGCAAAAGGCAGAGCGAAGCTGACAGCGTAAAGCCGCCTTTCTGTACGGGAGACGAGATGAAGAAGAAGGAAATCTTAAGAAATCAGAGAAACTTCGCATCGGTCTACAAAAGGGGCAAAAGCAAGGGGAGCAAATACGTCGTCGTTTTGTATAAAAGAAACGGGCTGGCATACAGCCGCGTGGCATTCCTTGCGAGCAAGAAAGTAGGAAACAGCGTACAGAGAAACAGAGCGCGTCGTTTGATGCGTGAAGCATATCGGACGATGAACAGGGAGTTGCGCAGGGGATACGATGTCATATTCGTCGCGCGGAACACCGTCAACGACCGAAAGATGAACGATGTGCAAAAGGCGATGTTCGGAGCCATGCGCGCTGCGGACTTGCTGGAGAATCAGGACAGATGAAAAAAGTCAGCAAATTTTTTAAAAGAACGATGATTCTTTTGATACGGGGTTACCAGAAATTCATATCCCCGCTTTTCCCGCCGACGTGCAGGTTCACGCCGACGTGCAGCGAGTATTTTATACAGGCGCTCGCTAAATACGGACCGCTCAAAGGTTCATATTTAGGGATAAGAAGGATATTGAGATGCCATCCGGGGAATCCGGGCGGATACGACCCTCTACCGTAAATCGTAACAAGGAGCAAGAATGAATATTTTTTCGATTTTCGCGGGCCCACTCGGCGCTCTGCTCACAGTAATTTACGCGATGGTGAAAAATTACGGTTTATCGCTCATAATTCTAACCGTCTTAGTAAAACTCATTCTTTATCCGCTTTATTTGAAACAGATCAAATCCACCGCAGGCATGCAGGCCATGGGACCGAAGATGGAGGAGATCAGAACCAAATATGCGAACGATAAAGTCAAGATGAACGAGGAAATGACGAAGCTCTACAAGGAAGAAGACTTCAACCCTATGGGCGGTTGCCTTCCGATGCTCATCCAGTTCCCGATCATCATGGGCTTGTTTGCTTTGCTCAGGAACCCGATGCAGTACATGCCGGACGAGAAGATGCTCTTCGCTGTACACGAATCGTTCCTCTGGATCAAAGACCTCGGCCAGCCGGACCTTTGGATCCTGCCGATCATCGCGGCAGTAGCGACGTATTTCTCATTCACGATGACTCAGGACCTCACTCAGGCGGATGCGGGACAGGCTCAGGCCATGCAGACCGTAATGAAGGTATTCTTCCCGCTGAGTATACTTTGGCTCGCCAGGACATACCCGGCAGGTCTCGCCATTTATTGGGCGGCAGGTCAGATAATGCAGATATTCCTGAACATCCACATGAACAAAGTCCGCAGGCAGATGAAGGAAAAGCAGAACCTCATAGAGAGAAGGAAAAAAGCCGAAAAAGAGCTCGAAAGGAAAAGAGCGGCCGGAAGAGCCAAAATGAAAGGAAGATAGATGAAAGCAATAGAAAAATGGGGAGTAGATGTCGATACCGCCGTCGATCTTGCGCTTCAGGAACTTAAGCTCGGAAGAGAAGACGTGGACGTAGAGATCCTGGAAGAGTCGACCAAGGGTTTTCTGGGCATCGGTTCCAAGCTTGCAAAGGTGAGAGTCACCGCTAAAAGTGACGGCATGACGCAAAACAAAGAAAAAGGAAAGTTTGCGGACATAGACAGGATCCTCGCAGACCTCCCGGAAAACAGGGTGACCGAAGTTCCGGACGAGATCAGGGAAAAATACGACAAATACGAAAAAGAAGAAATGGAAGACGCCCTCGCTTTGAAGAAAAGCAGGAAGGGCAAAGGCAGAAAAAGAAGAGAAGACTCGGGCAGAAGGGAAAGAGGAACGGAAGCGCCGGACCTTACCGGAGCATCGCTGGTCATCGACACGGAGAACCTCGCCGACCTCGAAAATCATCCTTTGGAAGGCTTCCTCACGCAGCTTACGAAGGACATGGGCCTGAACCTCAGCTTCAAACTCAAGGGCGACGATGAAATGATCTATGCAGAGATATTCGGAAGCGACACCGGCGCGGTGATCGGCAAGAGGGGACAGACCCTCGATGCGGTCCAGTATCTCGCGAGCCTGTTCGTGAACAAGGACAGCGAAAACTACATAAGGGTAGTCCTTGACGCCGAGAATTACAGGGCCAAAAGGGAAAAGACGCTCGTCAACCTGGCGACCCGCCTGGCAGGTCAGGTAGAAAGAACGAAGAGGAGCATCGCCCTCGAACCGATGAATCCTTACGAACGCAAAGTCATCCACATGACGCTCCAGGATCGTCCGAAGGTAAAAACGAGGAGCGAAGGCAAAGAGCCTTACAGGCGCGTCATCATCGAGAAGAAATAGATAAAAACAGGTATTCGGCTCATCGTTTGATGGGCCGCTTTGCTGCATAATATACGAAACACCGAGAAAAGAGGGCGAAAAAGGGAAATACGATGGCAGATACGATAACAGCGATATCGACCCCGCCGGGCGAAGGCGGGATCGGGATAGTGAGGGTCAGCGGTCCTCTCGCGGAAAAAATAATGCGTGGGGTCTTTTCGGCCTGCCCCGATAAAATAAAACCGCGCCACGCCTACTACGGCAAAGTGACCGAAAAAGACGGGACCGAGATAGACGAAGCGATCTTCATCCTCATGAAAGCCCCGCACACATACACATGCGAAGACGTCTTCGAGATACAGGCGCACGGCGGCACGGTCTCGATGCGAAAGATCCTCAGAAGGACTGTCGAAGAAGGAGCCCGCCTCGCCGAGCCCGGCGAATTCACGAAGCTCGCCTTCCTTAACGGCAGGATAGACCTCACTCAGGCTGAAGCCGTCATAGATATCATCAAAGCCAAAAGCGAACTCCCGCACGATGTCGCGGTAAAACAGCTCGCCGGCACCCTCGCCGACGATGTCTCGGACATAAGGGATCTCATAAAAGACGCCCTCGCGCAGATGGCCGTCAACATCGATTTCCCCGACGAAGACATAGAGCAGGAGGAATACGAAAAGCTCATAGGTGAGCTTTCCCTTGTGCTTGAACGCGTTCGCGCCCTTATAAAAACCTCGGGCATCGGCAGGATCGCAAAGGAAGGCATAAAAGTCGCTATCGCCGGAAGGCCGAACGTCGGCAAATCCTCCCTGATGAACGCGATGCTCGGCGAGAAGCGGGTCATCGTCACGGATGTGCCCGGAACGACACGCGATACCATAGAGGAGCTCGCGAACGTCGCAGGTGTACCTGTCGTTTTGATCGATACGGCGGGAATAAGGGATACAGATGACGAAGTTGAGCGCATCGGCATAGAAAGATCCAACGAAGAGCTCGAAAAAGCCGACATAATCCTCCTCGTTCTCGATGCGAGCGAGGCGCTTACGAAAGAAGACGGGGATCTCCTCTCGAAGCTTGACGGTAAAAAAGTTCTCGTAATTATGAATAAAAAGGACAAGGGGGTCATCATAGAAGGCGCGAAAATAGAGCAGAGCCTTAAAAACACCCCGATCCTGTACACATCACTTACCGTTCCTGAGCTTCGAAACGAATCCGTTCGGGACGTGGTAAAAGCTATGGAAGACATAGTCCTCGGCGGAGATGTGTCTGCGGAGAACGCAGCGATCGTCGCGAACGAACGGCAGCTCGACGCCCTAAAACGTGCGGAGCAAAGTCTCTGCGACGCGATCGATCTCCTTCGCCTGGGGAATCCACTTGAAATAGCGGAGCTTGACGCCCATATGGCCTATGACGCTCTCGGAGAGATAGTCGGAGAAACGTCGGGTGAGGAGATCCTCGATGCCGTATTCTCAAAATTCTGCCTCGGGAAATAGGACGCTGAAACAGGACTCCGGAACCGGGACCCGCGCATACAGGAAAACAAAACATGAACAGAAGATCCGAAAACAACAAAACATATCACATGGGAGATTACGATATCATCGTTATCGGTGCCGGCCACGCGGGATGCGAAGCCGGACTCGCCGCAGCGCGTATGGGTATGGAGACCCTCGTGCTCTGCATAAACCTTGAATCGGTAGCGATGATGCCCTGCAATCCGTCGATAGGCGGGACCGGCAAGGGCCATTTGGTGTGCGAGATAGACGCCCTCGGCGGCGAGATGGGTAAAAATATCGATAAGACTTTTATCCAAAGCAAGATGCTGAACCCTTCGAAGGGGCCGGCGGTGCAGTCGCTCAGGGCTCAGGCGGACAAGGCCCTTTATCATCAGGAAATGAAAAAAACGCTCGAGGAAGAACCTCGGCTCCACCTTAAACAGGCCGAAGTCGTAGACCTCATCTTCGAAACGGACGGCGACACCGGCGATAAAAGAGCACGCGGCGTAATAACGGCGACGGGAGCGGAATATACGGCAAAAGCTGCGGTCATCTGCACGGGAACTTTCCTCGGAGGCAGGATCTTTATCGGTGACTCCGCGTATTCGTCCGGCCCGGGCGGCCTTGCGCCGTCGACCCTGCTCGCAGAAAGATTGCGCGAAATTGGATTTCCCATGAGGCGATTCAAGACGGGGACGCCGGCCCGTATGCTCGGGAAGACCCTCGATTACGATAAAATGAAAGAGCAGTTCGGCGACGAAGAGATCGTGCCGTTCTCTTTTATGAACGAGGGGAAGGACATCGGTGGGAACCGCGTATCGTGCTGGCTTTCATACACGAATGAAAAAACTCACGAAATAATAATGAAGAATATAGGGCGCTCCGCGATGTACTCCGGAAATATTGTCGGAGTCGGGCCGCGGTACTGCCCGTCGATCGAAGATAAGGTCGCCAGATTCAAAGACCGCGAAAGGCATCAGCTCTTCGTCGAGCCCGAAGGACTGGATACGGACGAGATGTACATACAGGGGATGTCGTCGAGCCTGCCGGAGGATGTGCAGGAAGAATTTTACAGGACGATCCCCGGCCTTGAAAACGCGGAGATCGTGAGACCCGCATATGCGATAGAATACGACTGCGTAGACCCTCTTGACCTTAAGCCTTCTTTGGAAAGCAAGACCCTCGCAGGATTTTTCTGCGCCGGACAGTTCAACGGGAGCTCCGGCTACGAAGAAGCGGCGGCACAGGGCCTAATGGCGGGAATAAACGCTGTGCTGTATATAAAAGGAAAAGAACCGTTCGTTCTCGGAAGGGACGAGGCGTATATAGGCGTACTTATAGATGATCTGGTGACAAAAGGAACGAGAGAGCCGTACAGGATCATGACCTCGAGAGCGGAATACCGTCTGCTGCTCAGGCAGGACAACGCCGACAGAAGACTTACCGAGAAGGGCTTCCGCATAGGGCTTGCGACGGAAGACCGCTACAATAAATATATAGAAAAGAAAGAGCATATAGAAAGGGAGCTGGAGAGACTTAAAAAGAAAACGCCTACCCAGGCGGAGCAGGATGCATTCCTTGCGAAGAAGAACAGCTCGCCGTGCGAAAATCACACGCTCAGCCTTTACGATATGATAAGAAGACCGGAGATCTCGTATGAAGACACAAAGGAGATCGATGACGGAGAAAGACCGCTCCTCACCCCGACCGAAAGCGCGGGAATAGAAACAGAAATAAAATATTCGGGATATATAAAGAAGCAGGAGCAGCTGGTTGCGAAGCTCCGCAAGCTGGAAGAAAAGAAGATCCCGAAAGGCATAGAATATGATTCGATCGGCGGGCTGCGCTTGGAGGCGATACAGAAGCTTTCGGAGATACAGCCGCTGACCGTAGGGCAGGCTTCGAGGATATCCGGGGTCTCGCCGGCGGACATAAATGTTCTGCTCGTATATATGGAGAAGATGAATCGCAGGTCATAATGTTTCACGTGAAACATTTTCCGAGGCGGGCGGAGCGGCCGGAGGCAACTCGTGACGGCCGCAGCAGGGCGCCGGTTCGGCCAAGGAGGCAGGGCGGAGTTTTCCACAGAACTGCCACTTTTCCACAAAGTTTAGCACATTTCCACAATGCCGATGCATATACGGGGAATTATGACACCACATGTTGTGCAACCGTCGGCACGCGGCACTAAATGTACCTGAGGGATATTCGGAAGTTTTCCGCAAAAGGTTAAGATCACAAGGCGGGAGGCAATTATGAACACAAAGAGATCGTTGTTTAAGCAGGTTGTGCTTTTGGCGGGGATCGCAATCATCGCGGTCGCGATGACATCCTGCGGTGCGAAAAAAGAGGCCGCGAAGCCGGCCAAAGGACCGGACGCCAAGGCGGCATACGCCGCATATAAACAGATCCTCGAGAACAACCGGGACGGGATCATGGGCTATAATTTTCAAAACGACAGGTCGGGTGCGATCGCCAAGCCCGTAGCGTTTTATGATATCGACGGGGACAAGATCCCAGAGCTTTTCTTCATGACGGTGTCAGATCCGGCAAATTACATGACCGCCGAGCTTAAGATCTACACATACAAGAAGGGAAAGGCGGAGGAGATGTCCTACGGCGTAACGGACTATAATACGGAAAGCGGCCCGCTTCGCGATGTATGTGCGGCCGGAGGCACACACTATATAATTTACTGCGACAAAGACAGCAAGCACCTGATCATACAGCACGGTATCTGCGATGAGAACTGGTACAGCTGGATCGATCGATTTGAGATCAAAGACGGGTCGAAGCGCGACTTTCGTCTGTACAATTTTTACGGATACGCCGACGGTGATTGGCTTTCTTCCGACTACAACAGCAATAACGAAACAACGGTCGACCGCTACTACGAAAACGGCAAGCTTATAGACCGCAGCGCCGGAATGTCTAAATTCACGGAAACGCAGAAGAACTTGGGGCAGGTCATAATGTTCAGTTACGCGGCCTCGGGAGAAGATCTTTCGATCTGGAAGAACTTCGATCCGGCCTCGGCGTCGCAGATGTCGTACGACGATGCGATCGCGTATATAGATAAAAGGATCTAGCGCGGGCGGCGCAGGCGGATGCTGATACGGTAGAGCGCGCCACGGGCGCGCAGGAGAAAGAGGGCGCGGCCGCGCGGGTGCGTAGGCAGCTGATAAAAGATTTTTATAACGCGGGGTACGGACGCGGCGGGAAGAACGCGTTTGTACCCTTCGTTTTTTACAAAAGTCACAAATAACAAGGGGTACAATCGAAAAAAGAGACGATTTACCGCAACAAAAACTGGAAAAAACCGGCCTTTTAGTGTATCATAATAGGAACGTCACAAAGAGGCTAACAGGAGGTCTATATGGGAAAAGCCATAGCAATTTTCAACCAGAAGGGCGGCGTGGGCAAAACGACCACGAACATCAACCTCAGCGCATGCCTGGCAGCGGAGGGGAAGAAAGTGCTCGTCGTCGACATCGATCCGCAGGGCAACACAACGAGCGGTATCGGGATCGTAAAGCGCACGCTCAAAGAGACGTTGTACGATGTACTGGCGAACGACAACTACGACACCAAGCGGGCCATTCTGAAGACCAAGACGAAAAATCTGGATATACTTCCGGCGAGCGTCGATCTTGCGGGAGCGGAGATAGAACTCGTCAATATCGAGGGCCGGGAGAAGAGGCTCAAGAAAGCGATAGACAAGATAAGGCCGGACTACGACTATATTTTTATAGACTGTCCGCCTTCACTGGGACTGCTGACGATCAACTCGCTCACGGCCGTCGACAGCGTGCTCATCCCTATACAGTGCGAATTTTACGCGCTTGAAGGCGTCAGCCAGCTCATGAGCACGATAGAACTTGTAAAGAAAAACATGAATCCGAACCTCGAGATAGAGGGCGTCATTTTGAGCATGTTCGACGGAAGGACGAACCTGTCTCTGCAGGTCGCCCGGGAAGCGAAACAGTATTTCGGGGAAAAACTTTTTAAAACGGTCATACCGAGAAACGTAAGGCTTGCCGAGGCGCCGAGCTACGGGATGTCGATCCTGACTTACGACATAAATTCGACAGGGGCGAAGGCGTACAGAAAGTTTGCCGAAGAGTTTTTAGCTAGAGAGGGGAAGAGACATGGCTAAAAAAAGAGGTGGCCTGGGACGTGGCCTGGATGCGCTTTTTGCGGATGCGGCACCAATCTACGAAGAAGAAAACGACAGCGACATCGCGGAAACGGCCGATATAGAAGAGACCTCCGGCGCATCGAAGGGAAAGACCGGGCGCAAAGCGGCTTCGGGTACCGGGAAAGCTTCGGGGAGCAGGACCGCGAAGGCGGCAGAAGGAGATGATACCGACAGGGTCATCTATGCCGATATAAACGATATAAAACCGAACAGGGCGCAGCCGCGCAAGACCTTCAACGAGGAAAAGCTTCAGGAGCTCGCCGATTCGATCAAATCAAACGGCGTCATACAGCCGCTCGTCGTACGGAAGAGCGAGACCGGCTTTGAACTTGTCACGGGCGAAAGGCGCTGGAGGGCGTCGAGGCTTGCAGGTCTTAAGTCCGTCCCGGTCATCGTGCGCGATTTTGACGAGAAGCAGAACGCCGTCGTTACGGTAATAGAGAACATGCAGAGGGAAGACCTCAACCCGATAGAGGAAGCCGAGGGTCTCGACAAAATGGTCAGGAATTTCGGATTCACGCAGGAAGAGGCGGCGAAAGCGGTCGGAAAGAGCCGTGCATACATCGCAAATTCCCTGAGACTGCTGAAGCTCCCGGCCTCCGTAAAGGACAGGATAAGCGACGGATCCATTTCCGCCGCACACGGAAGAACGATAATAAACGTCCGCGGAGAGGACAAACAGGTGGCGATCTGCGAAAAGATAATCAGGAACGGCCTTTCTGTAAGGGCGACGGAGCGTCTGGCCGAACGCATCAAAGACGAAGCGAGGCTGGAGAGGAAGCGCAGGCGCGTTTCCAAAGCGGATCCGGAGATCTCGGCCGCAGAGGACGATCTTCGTAAAATTTTGGGAACGAAGGTCAGGATAAACGGGAACGCGAACGCCGGCAGGATCGAACTCGAATATTACAGCATGGATGAGCTCAACGGGCTCCTCGACATGCTCAAGGGAATAGGAGACAGGTAAAAGAAAAGCCTGCGGCAGACCGCGGGCGGAGGTGTAAAGTGCCGAAAAAAGCACAGAACGAACAAAATCCGGAGAGAGCTTTCGACATGATACCGGTGCCGATGTGCGTAGTCGGTCCCGGAGGCGACATCGTCGCCGCGAACGAATTGGTCGAACAGGTCTTCAAATACAACGACATAGTCGGCAGCAACTTCTTTGCGCTGACCGGGGTCAAGAGAGAGAATCTTTTGGCGGCGGACGGCGAAGAAGGGCAAAGCGCCGAAAAGGTCATTTTCAGATGTGAGAAATATTTTTCACTCAAGGCGCGCGGAGAAGCGGACAGCGACGGCGACATACAGGTCTTCTTCATAGATGTAACGGAGCGTGAGAACCTCAAATCCGACTACAAGGCGGAGAAACTCTGTATAACATACATCAGCATCGACAACTACGACGATTTCGAATCATCGCTCGGGTCCGACAAAACGCTTGAGGTAGTCGCGGCCATAGACAAGACGATAAGGGCATGGGCCGAGAAACAGAACGCCTCGATAAACAGGATCAAGGATGACATGTATATCATGTTCGTCTACAAGAAAGAGGCGGACAGGATCATAGAAGACAAGTTCTCGATATTGGACGAAGTCAGGAACCTCGACGTCACAAGCGAATTTCCGCTGAGTCTCAGCATAGGCATGGGCCTCGGTATATCGGCGCTCGACGATGCAGAAGAACTGGCCCAGGCAGCCCACGACCTCGCCATGGGAAGGGGCGGCGACCAGGCAGTCGTAAAAAACAGGGACAGGACGCACTACTACGGCGGTACCCTTCAAGTAAAAGAGAAAAACAGGAAGGGCAAATCGAGGGTAATAGCGCATGCGCTCAGGCAGCTGGTGCGCGATTCGTCGCGCGTCCTCATCATGGGACACAGGCAGCCGGACATGGACTGCTTCGGTTCGGCGATCGGTGCGCACAGGCTCGCAACGCTCAACGGGAAAGAGGCTCACATCGTCATCGACGGAGATACGGACGGCATCACGGCGATATATAAGCAGATGAAGGCCACCGACAGCGATGCGATCATAAACAACAGGAAAGCCCTTGAGATCTGCGACAGGGATACGTTGCTCATAATAGTCGATACGAACAGACCGATCCTCGTCGAGTGCCCGGAGCTGCTCGGCATGGTGGATCACATAGCGGTCGTCGACCACCACAGGATGACTGACGACGCCGTGGACAATGCCACGATCGCATATGTTGAATCGTACGCTTCGTCGGCGAGCGAACTGATGACGGAGATACTGCAGTATTCATCGTCAAAGAGGGTGCTCACCAAATTCGAAGCGGAAGCGCTGCTCGCCGGGATAACCGTAGACACCAACAGTTTTTCGATAAAAACGGGAGTCAGGACGTTCGAAGCGGCGGCGTGGCTCAGGCGGATAGGCGCGGACACCACGGAAGTAAAGAGGTTCTTCCAGATGGACGCATCGTTTTTCCAGAGCAAAGCGGAAGCTATCGTCAACGCCGAATATCTCGAAGAGGGCATCGCTATATCGATCAGAAACGAAGAAGGCCCGAACGAACAGATAATCAATGCTCAGGTCGCGGACGAGCTCCTCATGATAAGAGGGGTAAAAGCGTCGTTCGTGGTCGGCAGGAACATGAGGGGCAACACGATCGTAAGCGCGAGATCACTCGGAGAACTCAACGTACAGTACATACTGGAGAAGTTCGGCGGCGGTGGGCACCTGACATCAGCGGGTGCGCAGGTCGACATGACGCAGGAAGAATTCGTGGAAAAACTTAAGGGCGTCCTCTCCGAAATGACGAAGGACGAGCCGAACAAGGACAACCAATAGCAGGGAGCGTCAACGAAAATCGATAAGATAACGAGAATCGATGGCGCAATGAAAAATCGATACATAACGACCGGAAACGGAGGACGGATATGCTTGTAATTTTAAAAAAGGATGTAAAAGGGACCGGGAAGGCCGGTGAAACGGTAAAAGTCAGCGACGGATTCGCGAGGAACAGGCTGATCCCGGGCGGATTCGCCGTCGAGGCGACCGATAAAAACATAAAGGCGGCGGAAAGGGACCGCGCCATGAAGGAAAAGAAGGATGCTGAGGAAAGAGCCGATGCGAGAGCTCTTGCGGACGAGCTGGAGAAAGCTCCGGTGTCGGTAAAAACGAGGGTCGGCGAGAACGGGAAACTGTTCGGCTCCATAACTTCGATGGACATCGCGGCCGCCATAGAGGCGCAGACGGGAAAAGAGATCGACAGGAAGAAGATCGTTTTACCGAAGCCGATAAAAGAGATCGGAACGGAGGAAATAGAGATAAAACTGCACACGGATGTGACCGCGAAGATAAAAGTGAAGGTCGAGGCCGAATAAAGGGCGAGGCCGAGTGAAGATCGAGGCCGAATAAAAGCGGCGCAGCGATTTTACCGCGGAAGGAAGAGAAACGGATATGCAAGGCGACATCGAAGAAAACATCGGGTATGAAATGCCCCGAAAGATAAAATTCGAGCAGGCGATACTGGGCTCGATGATGCTTAACAGCGATGCGAGGGGAGAGGCGATCGACGCGCTCGTTCCCGATGACTTTTATTTGCAGGAGCACAGAGAGATATTCAAAACGCTGGCCGAAATGGAGCACAGGGATCAGGCCGTAGACGAAACGACACTGGCGGATGCGCTCGAGCAGAAGAAACTGCTCGATCTCGTCGGCGGAAGATATTATATTTTACAGCTTATGGAGATAGCGGTCGCACCGTCCGCGATAGAGACGTACATCAACAAGGTCCTGTCCGCGTCGATGAAGAGGAAGCTCATCAAGGCGTCGGCGGATATAAGGGACAAGGCGTACGTCGCGGAAGAAGCCGAAGATGCCGTGAATTTCGCCGAACAGCAGATCATGGGGATCGCGCGGACGCACAGGCAGAGCGATTTTAGGATGGCCGAAGATGTCCTCGGCGAGACGACGGATGAGATCAGGGAGAGGCAGAAATCCGGCAATAAGATGCCCGGCATCCCGACGGGTTTCATAGATTTGGACAGGAAGCTGGGAGGTCTCCAGAGGTCCGATATGATCGTCCTGGCGGCAAGACCGGGAATGGGAAAGACCGCATTCGCGCTGAACATCGGCATGAACGCGGCGATGAACGGAAATTCCGTAATGGTCTTCAGCATGGAGATGTCGTCGCTGCAGCTTGGTCAGAGACTTTTATCGATGAAAGCGAGGGTTCCTCTTGCCGACATAAAAAACGGGGATATCGATACCGAAGACTGGATGTCGATCGATAAGGCGATGGGCGATCTTTACGATAAAAATCTCGCGTTCGACGAGTCGACTCAGCTGTCGATCCTCGAAATGAAGAACAAGTGCCGCAGGTTCAAGATGAAGAGGGGACTCGACCTCGTTATAATCGACTATCTACAGCTCATGAAACTGCCGGGGTACAGCGTCGACAGCAGAGAGAAGGAGATAAGTGCACTCACGAGGTCCATAAAGCTTATGGCGAAGGAACTCGACTGCGCGGTCATACTTTTATCGCAGCTTTCCAGAGATTCGGAAAGGTCGAACAAGAAACAGCCGCAGCTCCACCACCTGAGGGATTCCGGAGCGATAGAGCAGGATGCCGACATCGTCATCTTTTTGAAGAGGAACTCGTACTATCAGGATGAGGACGACAGCGCGGACACCATGGAAGAAGACAACATCTGCGAGGTCAACATCGCGAAGCACAGGAACGGTCCGACCGGCTCGATCGAGCTCGTCTGGGTCGAAGACTACACGAAGTTTGAGAACAAGGCCCACGGGCAGTACGAGGACTAAGCGAGGCGCGATGCCTGTAGGGGCGATTTTTCAAGAAAGACATAAATATTCATCACATTCAAGGAGTAGAATATATTGAAACCGAGGATAGTCGAGATACGAAGTGAAAATATATTTCTTTACGCGACGAGGGTCGAGAACCTGTTTCTGAGCGAATTCATGCCTCAGGCGCCCGGAGATTACGTGAAGATATATCTTTTTATTCTTATGTACGCGCAGCAGGAGATAGAGATATCGAAGAAGGGTACGGCTAAGGTGCTCGGAGTCGGACCGGAAACGATCGAAAAAGCGCTCGCTTTTTGGGAAGAAAAGGGCGCGATCACGAGGCGCGGAAAAGTCGGCACCGAGGAAGAAGAGATCTGTTTTATAAACAACATCGAAACGGTATTCGGGCGTCACGGAGAAGAGCCGGTGCAGACCTCGGAGGAGAAGGGATTTGACCTGTCTCTTATACACATCTGACGCTGCCGACGATACTCCTTGTGT
>CAMYCF010000005.1 GCA_947254375.1 uncultured Mobilibacterium sp.
TTGTCAATTCAAATATTCAATTTGTTACCAATCCCCCAAAAATCCGTGAAGATCCATTTTTTTGAGGGAATTCCGTCATTTGTCCCGAGTTTCGTTGTACCGACAACATACGACGCATGATTTTTCGGGTATAATGAGCATACGACAAAGAACGGGAGGCAAAAATGGCTAAAAAAATAGATTTGAATAAAAGTGTATACGAGCTGGCATCGGAATATCCGGAGCTGATCGATATAATGTATGATCTCGGTTTTACGGAGATAAGTAAAAAGGCGATGCTGAATTCTGTGGGGAAATTCATGACGATCCCGAAAGGCGCCAAGATGAAGAACATATCGATGATCGATGTCGTTGCGGCGCTGATGAAAAACGGCTTTGAACTCGAGGGTGAGATGCCGATGCCGGAAGCAGAGGGAGAGATGAAAGAAATGACAGACGGGAAGGCAGATGAGAAGGCAGACGACCGGGTAGGGATTCTCAAGGGATACCTCAGGAGATTGAACGAAGGAGAGGATCTCGAAAGCGTTCGCGCCGATTTCGTCAAAAACTTCAGCGATGTAGAGGCATCTGAGATCATGCAGGCCGAGCAGCAGCTCATCAAGGAAGGTGCCCCGCTCACCGAAGTGCAGAAGCTTTGCGATGTCCATTCCGCGCTTTTCCACGGAGCGACGGCGGAGGAAAAAACGGGGAGCAGAGACGCCGGTAAAAACGATCCGGAGATGAGCCGTAATGTCGCCGAAGAGATGGCAAAAAGAGGCTCGTTCCCTACGAAGGATTACTCCGACAAGCAGACGCTCGCCAAAGAACTTTCGGCGATCCCGGGGCACCCGCTCAACACTTTTACGAAAGAAAACGAAGCACTCGCAGGGCTGCTCGCTCAGTTCCGCGAAGACGGGAGCGATGAACTTTTAGTGAAGATACGAGAACTTTCCGTACATTATGCGAAGAAGGGCGATCTCATCTATCCGCACCTGAAGGTCAGATATGATGTGTCCGGGCCGTCAAATGTCATGTGGACCGTCGACGACGAGATAAGGGCAGAACTCGGAGCCGTCATGAACGCGCGGGAACGAGGCGATGCGTGGGAGGAACGGAGGGACGCCGTCCTCAAGCGAGCGGAGGAGATGATCTACAAAGAGCAGAACATACTTTTCCCGATATGCGCCGTCAACTTCACGGAATACGAGTGGTTCGAGATCTATCGCGACTCGAAAGATTACGATAAGTGCTTCGGTGTGGTGAACGGCGAGTGGAAAAAAGCCGAAGATGCTCTCGCGAAGGAGGCGGTAAAACCGATCGACGGGGAGATCGTTATGCCGGGCGGGCACATGACGCTTCAGCAGCTCACTGCCCTTCTGAACACGATACCGGTCGAGATAACTTTTATCGATGCGGACGATATCAACCGTTTCTTCAACGAAGGGCCGAAGGCGTTCAAGCGCCCGGGAATGGCGATAGACCGCGATGTGTTCTCCTGCCACCCGCCGAAGATCGAACCGATGGTGCGCGCCATAATCGATGAATTCAAAAGCGGGAAGCGCGACAGCGTCACGAGGTGGGCGAACAAAAACGGACGCACGATGCTTGTGCAGTATTTCGCCGTCAGGGACAGGGACGGAAGCTATATCGGGACAGCGGAGTTCGTGCAGGATATGGAGTTCGCGAAGGAATATTTTACAAAATAAAATATTGCATGCAGACATGGGCCGCCTCGGGGAGAGGCGGCTTTTTTAGTGTCCTGTTTTACCGTAGAACGAACCGTGATCGGTACACACGCGGCATGCGGGGGCTTCTTTTTTAGGGTATAATTACATGGCAATGAACGATATAAGGAGGCGCGCTATGGCTAAGAAAATAGATATAGTGAATAAAGAGGTGCAGGATCTCAGAGAAGAGTATCCGGAGCTGATCGACATCATGTACAACATCGGGGTGACCGAAATGAAACCCGAGACGGCGCGCAGCCCGATCAGTCGCTTCCTGCTTTTGCCGGGGCTTGCCGACTCTTGCGGCGTTTCTACGAAAGCGGTCGTCGATGCGCTCCTGGAAAACGGCTTCGAACTCGACCCGGAGCCGCCGGCATTTATGCTTGAGGATAGACATATAAAAATGCCGGATGAAAGGCTCGCCGATATCCCGGGTCACCCAATGAATACATTCGTAAAAGAAAATGAAGCGCTTACCGGGCTGATCGACAGCTTCAGCGAAGAAGGAGACGACGGGCTCCTGACGAAGATACGCGAGATTTCTATACACTATGAAAAGAAGAACGACCTTCTCTACTCGTGCCTGTATGAAAAATACGGCGTCGAGTGGGCATCCGCTTGTATGTTAAGTTCGGATCTGGAGATACTGGACGAACTGGACACGGTCATCAATGAAGCAGATCGCGATGAACGCGGTGGAAAGAAAAAGCGGCTGATGCGCTGATGGGCGCGAAAAAAATGATCCGGTGGGAGAAGGTGATCCTTTTTCCCGATTGTGCCATGCGTTTTACTGATGAAGATTGGGCCTGGGTATATCGCAACTCCAAAAACTACGAAACGTGTTTGGATGTAGCAAACGGTGAGTGGAAGGAAGCGACCGAGTTCGATGATGAGGGATTCGATCTGGAAATGATGAAGGCCCGGGAGGATTTTGATGGTCGTGCAGACGAGTTTGAGGGAATGGCAAAGGAATTTTGGGGCGAGAAGACAGAGGTTCCGACTTGTTTGTCTAATTTATCTGAAGAGGATTTTGATAGGGAAATGATGAAGGCTCAGGAAGATTTTGATAACGGGCGCGTATACAGTCTTGAAGAGGTGGAGAAGGATTTTACAAAAGCTTGATATCATATATACGAAAAAGCGATATAATCATTGCGGATCGATATGTGAGGTCCTGAGAAGAGAATAAAAGCGAAGGGAAAAAGGGAGAGAAAATGGACCTTTTTGTAAGCAAACTCATAAGCAGCGCGGTGCAGATCGTGCTTTTCTCGGCGCTCCCGTTCGTGTGGTGGCTTTTGACCGCGCGGAAGAAAGAGTCGTTTTCCCGCTGGATAGGCCTAAAGAAACCGAAGAAGAGATCCGGCAACGGGATCGTGAAGCTTTGCGTTTCGGCGACGCTCGTTTTCATGCTGATCGGCGTCTTTGCGGTCAAACAGGTCGGCGGAGCGAAGACAGCGGCGGGCGGTTTTTACGGGATGGGTGCCTCGGCATTGCCGGCGGTGCTCGTCTACGGGATATTCAATACGGCGCTTCCGGAGGAGATACTTTTCAGGGGATTTTTCCTGAAGAGGTTTGCGGCGCGGCTCGGCGTTTTTAAGGCGAACATCGTGCAGGCTCTCGCGTTCGGGCTCCTCCATGCGTGGATGTTTTACGCCGTCGTCGGGACGGGGAAGGCCGTGCTGATAATGATCTTTACGGGAGCCGTGGCGTGGATGCTTGGGTATGTGAACGAGATGAAAGCGGACGGGTCGATTTTACCGGGCTGGGCGATACACGCGGTGTCGAACATTTTTACCGGGATACTGACCGCGTTCTCGATCATTTGAGCAAAATGCATTGTAATAATTTCTTAATCGCGAGTTTATATTTTTTTAAGATTTGCCCGCTATCATTAAGACATAAAAGGATTTCCTGAAGGGGGACTATTCGATGAATGTTTTGATAATAACGGGCAGATGCGGAATGGGACACGTTTCCGCGGCGAACGCCCTCAAAGAAGAGATAGAGACCGCGCGCGGCGATGCGAACGTGACGGTCGTCGATATAATAGATTATCTTTTTGCGCCGATAAGCAACGGGATGTACAAGGTGTTCGACCTGATGGTCGGAAAGACGCCGAGGCTCTACAACACGTGCAACAGGCTCAACGAGCATTTCCTCGCACTTCCGCTGAAGAAGTGGTTCACGAGGAGGTTTCAGGCTCTCGTCGACATGTACGAGCCTGATCTTTTGATATCGACATGGCCGGTCGGGGCGAGGTACATCGGTGAATACAAGGAACTCACGGGGAACGACATCCCGTATATCACGTGCATAACGGACATGGCGCCGCACAAGGAGTGGCTCTCGAAAACCACGAGCGCGTACATCGTCGGTTCGGAGATCACGAAAAACGGGCTGCTCGAGAGGGGCATTTCTGAGGAGAAGATCTATGTCGCGGGGATCCCGGTAAAACAGGCTTTTAAAGAGACCGGAAATGCGGGCGCCGCGGTAAAAGCGGGCAGAAAAGAAGTGCTCATCATGGGCGGCGGCCTCGGCCTCATCCCGGGCATCGAAGAGGTGCTCGCCCATTTCGCGGACGACAACGGAACGCATGTTACGGTAGTGACCGGCAGCAACAGAAAGATGAAAGAGCGCCTCGACGAGAACTTCTCGTCGTCCGAAAGCATCGACATCGTCGGATACACCGACGCCGTAGCCGATTACATGAAGAACGCCGATTGCCTCGTGACGAAAGCGGGCGGCATAACCATGTTCGAAGCGATAAATTCGGAGACGCCGCTTCTCGTGATACCGCCGTTTTTCGAACAGGAAAAGGACAACGCAGAGTATATCGAGAGCCGTGGCATAGGCGTCGTATTCAAAGGCGAAAGCGAAGAGTGGCCTGAGCAGATCGAGAAGGTCCTCGCGGCGGAGACGAAGTCGAGCTCCATGATCGCCAACATGAGAAAGATCAAAGCGGAGAACGGTAAAAACGCTCCGGCGCAGGCGATAGCTGCGCTTTGCGGATAGCTTCGGTCAGCGGGAAGGTGTACCATGAACATACTGACAGCGCTCATCGCGGCGGCGATCGCGGCGGTCGCGGCGTTTTGCATCTACGCACCGATACCGACGGCGGTCATCAGGTGCGCGAACTATTTTAAAATGAAGAAGAACGGCCGGGCGGGAAAAGTCATTTTCCTGACGTTCGACGACGGTCCGAGCCGTGAATATACGCCTGAACTTTTGGAGCTGCTTTCGAAGTACGAAGTGAAGGCGACCTTTTTTTACCGGGGCGGATTTCGCGAAAGAGAACCCGGACATCATCGAGCGGATGAAGAGGGACGGTCACGTCGTCGGCCTCCATTCGCGTGAGCATAAGTGTCCGATCTTTCAGGGGATAAAAGGGACACGCGCGGACTTCGAGAGCTCGCTCGAAATAATGAACGGCCTCGATGTAAAAATAAAATATTTCCGCCCGCCTTGGGGCACATTCAACCTGGCCCTGATAAAAGAACTCAGGAAGCGCGGCCTCAAAGTCCTCCTTTGGAGCGTCATGGTCGGCGACTGGTCGGCCGGCGTAACTGCAGATGAGATCGCGGACCGCCTGCTCGCAAAGACGGGAAAGGGTAGCGTCATTTGCATCCACGACGGAAGAGGCGCGGAGGGAGCGCCGGGACGCACGGTCGCCGCACTCGAAAAAGTTCTTCCGGTGTGGATAGAGGAAGGATACCGCTTTGAGACGGCTGAAGATTTTTATAGGGGTGGGACTGCGGAAGATTTTTACCGAGGAGATGTCCCCGAAGACCGCTCCCGTGTGATAGAATGAAGCCGTGAAAGGCATGAAACTCAAGACGAAACTGATAATCTCGAATATTTTAATGATACTCATAACCCTCACCATAACGGCGGGGCTTTTGCCTTGTTTTTTAACGGCCCGATAAAAAATTACTGGGAGGTAACGGAGAACATTTTCAGCGATAAAAACCGCGTCTATTCCGCGCGGTCGCTCCTCCAATCCTGCACGGGCCCTGACGACATCGAGGCGACGAAGGTCGAGATGCAGAAAGCCGGCTACAGGTTCAGCGTGACCAAGGACGGCGAGACCATGTATTCCGACCTGACCGACGACGACATCGAGAAGGCCAAGAGCATCGCCGGTGACGTCTACGACACCAGCAACGACTACACGATCGTCAAAGACAAGGCCGCGGTCATCAGGAAGGATTTCAGCGACAACGATCACACCTATTCGGCGTTCGCCGTCAAGGTGTCCGACAAACACGTGAGCACCGAAAATCCGTACATCAAGCGATATATCGGGCTGTTCGTCGGCCTGCTCATCTTCCTCGTCGTCATGATAATACTGGTCGCGAACGTGATCCTCTCGTGGTGGGTATCGAGGAGCATACTGAAACCGCTTCGCCAGCTGAGCGAAGGAAGCGATAAGATCAGGCGCGGGGAACTCGATTTCGACATGTCGTACCCGAAAAACGACGAGTTCGGCATGGTTATAAACGACTTCGACGAAATGCGAAAACACCTTAAGGAGTCCGTCGACGCGAGGCTGAAGTACGAGCGGTACAGGCGCGAGCTGATGATCGGTATATCGCACGACCTTCGGACGCCGCTCACTTCGATTAAAGGCTACCTCGCCGGCCTCAGGGACGGCATCGCGGACACGCCTGAGATGCGCATGAAGTATTACGACGCCATAGACGTGAGCGCGGACAACCTCGAGCGCCTCGTCTCCGACCTCACGGATCTTTCACGGACGGAAGAGCTGTCCGGCGGCCTTACCAGGAGAACGACGGAGCTCAACGGTTTTTACGGGGAGCACATAGACGAGCTCAAAAGCAAGTACATAAAGGATGACATCGACTTCGAGCTGAGGGGATCGGACGGCGAAATTTTTGCCGACATAAACGCCGGCGAGATAAAAAGGATGGATTCCAATATCGTAGACAATACGATAAAATACAAGAAAGGCGGCCGCTCGAAGGTCGTGTTCTCGCTGGGAAAAGACGGCTCGGATGAGGTCATCTCGATCACCGACGCCGGGCCGGGCGTCTCGGACGGCGACCTCGAAAGGATCTTCGAGCGCTTCTACCGCGGGGATGCGGCGAGGAGCGAGCCGGGCAAGGGCAGCGGTGTCGGTCTTGCCGTGGTAAAAAGGATAGTCGACGATCACGAAGGAACGATAAAAGCATATAACGGAAAACCGTGGGCGGACGGCGACGGCGGATTCACGCTCGAGATAAGGCTGCCGCTCAAAGAAGGCAAAGGCGAAGATGAAAAATATATTGATAGTTGAAGACGATAAACTGATAGCGGCGCTCGAACGCGACTACCTTATGGCGAGCGAGTTCGATGTCGAGATCGCGGAAGACGGGAAGGAGTGCCTGAGAAAATTCATCTCGGCAGACCCGGGCGACTACGATCTCATAATCCTCGACGTGATGCTCCCGGAGATCGACGGTTTCGAACTGTGTCGCATGATCAGGTCGAAAAGCGATGTGCCGATCATGATGGTCACGGCGAGAAAAGAGGACGTCGACAAGATAAGGGGCCTCGGTGCCGACGATTACATGGTAAAACCGTTCAGTCCCGCCGAAATGGTCGCCCGCGTAAAAGCGCACATCAAGATGCACGAGCGCCTGAAGGCGTGTTCATGGACAGCGGAAGCGGCGGAGTCCGATATTTTTATCAGGGATCTCAAGATCTCGCGCGCGACGCGGCGCGTTTTTATGGGGGACACCGAGATAAAACTGGTGAACACGGAGTATGAACTCCTTTTATTCCTCGCCGAGAACCCCGACGTCGTTTTTTTCGAAGGACGCACTTTTTGACCGCGTCTGGGGGACGGACCCGTGCGGCGAGGCCTCGACGGTGACGGTGCACATTAACCGCCTGCGCGACAAGATCGAGAAGGACAGCTCGTCCCCTGAATACATCGAGACGGTGTGGGGCGCGGGGTATAGGCTCAAGGCATAGAGATGCGCGCGGCGCCGGGACATACAAAGGCACGCGGCGCAAGACGGGATCGGCGCGCGTAAATGTGCAGAGATCGGAAGCCTGCAAATTCATAATATCGGATCGGGACAGCCCTGAAACTGCGGCGGATCGTAGCGGGGCTGTTTTTTATTACCTTTTGACAAACGCCTGCGTTGGGAATAGAATTAGCTAACGGTTAGACACAACTAATACACATACATGACTGATATGACGGAGCGGACAGATATGGAACCTATAATAAAATTTGAAGGCGTCAGCAGAAAATACGGATCCGGAGAGAGCGAGGTCTATGCGCTGAAGGACGTGGATCTTTCTATAGAGCGCGGCAAATACGTCGTCATCCTCGGCCAGTCCGGCGCGGGGAAATCGACGGTGCTCAACCTGATCGGCGGTATCGACCGCCCGACATCGGGAAGGATAGTCGTAGACGGAACGGACATAACGGCGCTGAGCGAAAAGGCGCTTTCGGGGTATCGCGCCGATAAGATCGGATACGTCTTCCAGTTTTATAACCTTCTGACCGGGCTCACGGCGATAGAAAATATCGCGATAACGAAGGAGATAAGCCCGGGAGCGATCGACCCTGAGAAAATGCTCGAGGCGGTCGGACTCTCTTCCCGCGCGGACAGATTCCCGTCCCAGCTTTCGGGAGGAGAACAGCAGCGCGTATCGATAGCGAGGGCGCTCGCTAAAAATCCCGAGGTCATCCTGGCGGACGAGCCGACGGGAGCTCTCGATTCGGAGACGGGAAGATCGGTCATGGACCTCATCATAAAAACGTGCCGCGAAGGGAACAAGACCCTGATAATCGTGACACACAACGAGGAGATCGCGAAGGCCGCCGACACCACGATCAGGATGAAGGACGGCCGCATCATCGAAATCGAGGACAGAGCGGGCGACGCTTCCGTGAAGGGAGATGATACGCTTTGCTGAAAAAGAATTTCAGGGATATGCGAAAGCACATCTCGTCGTGCATCGCGATCTTCCTGCTCGCTTTTACCGGACTGTACATGTATGCCGGCATGGTCAGCTCGAATGTCGGCATACGCGAGATAATGGCCGACTACCACGCCAAGACCGAGCTCGCGAACGGTTGGCTTTTCGGGAAAGAATTTACGGAAGACGACGTCGCGGCGCTCGAGAAGATAAAAGGCGTACAAAAGACGCAGCTCAGGATCGGCCTTCCGCTCGAGAGCAAGTCGGGAGATCCGATCACGCTTTACCTCGAAGACGAAAACAAGGTAACAAAGCCGTACCTCATAAAAGGCGTTCCGTACGACCCGAAGGCGACGGAGGGCATCTGGCTTAACTCGCGCTATGCCGAGGAAAACAAGCTTTCGGTCGGCGATAAATTTACATTATATTACGGTTCCTTCAAAACGGAGCAGCCGATAAAAGGTCTGATCATGACCCCGGAATACGAATACTACAAAGCCGAATCGGACACCAACGTGGACTTCTCGGACATCGGCTACGCCTACATGCCGCGTGCGGCGTTCCCGGAGAAGGAGTATACGGAAGCGGCGACCGGGTATCCGGTGGATCTCTGTTGGAACCAGATCGCTTTTACCTCCTCGGTAAAAGTCATGAGCCTGCAGAAGGAGATCGATAAAGAGCTCCCTCACAAATACACGTCGCTCCTCAACAGGAAGAGCTTTTCGGGGATCGACATGCTCGACAAAGAGCTCGAGCAGCACGACATGTTCGCAGATGTTTTCCCGCTCGTCTTCCTGTTGATCGCCCTTCTCTCTATCATGATAACCGAGAACCGCCTCATCAACGACCAGCGCAGGCAGATCGGAACGCTCAAAGCGCTCGGCATGAGCCGCGGGAAGATAATGGGCGGCTACATAAGCATGAGCATGATCCTGACGGCTGCGGGAGCGGCACTCGGTTCCGTCGTCGGACCGGCATCGCTCGGAAAACTTTTCGATGATTTCATGCCGACCGAATATACGCTGCCGACGTGGACGCACGGCTATTCCGTAAAATTCGTTTACGCGACCCTGATGATGACGGCGGTGGGCGGTCTCGTCGCTTACCTCTCCTGCAGGAAGTTGGTCAATGAAAACACGGCGGCCGTCCTCTACCCGCGGTCTGATGAAAAAGCGAAGCACTGCATCTTCGAAAAACTCCCGAACTGGAAGCATCTCAGCTTCTCGACGCAGTACTGCCTTCGCGACATCTCGCGTTCGAAGATGCGCTCGATAATGGTCCTCATAGGTATCACGGGCGGCGCGCTCCTGACGGTCGGCGGCTTCGGAAGCGGCGACACCCTCACGGACCTCGATCACTGGGTCTTCGATCAGCTGAATCCGTACGCATACCGCATGGATCTCAAGAAAAGCACTTCGGCAGAAAACGCCGACAGGATCGCTGCCGACACGGACGGGGAGCTCGTCATGTTCGGCTCGGCGGAGATCGAGGGCAATAAAAAAACGAAGGACAATTACGTTACGACCGTCACGGTCACGGGGAATAAAAACATTTACGGCGTTACCGATAAAAACAAAAAGAGAATAGAACTCAAAGAGGGCGAGGTCGCCCTCACTAAAAGGCTCGCCGAAAAATACGGCATCGAGCCGGGCGACACCCTTAAGTGGCACGCCGTCGGAAGCGACAAAGAGACGGAGTCCGTAATAAAATACATCACCCGCAACCCGAACATAATCGGCATCACGATCGGCCGAAAAGATTTTGAAGAGGCGGGGTACACATTCAAGCCGAACATGTGCGTGACGGATAAGGACGTCAGTGGATATAAAAACGATTCGGTGAAGGCGATACACGGCCGCAGCGACCTTCGCTCCGCATGGGACGCGGACATGGACGCCTACTATACGATGATCTACTATTTCGTCGGGCTCGCGCTCCTGCTGACAGTAATAGTCATTTACAATTCAGGCGCGCTTTCGTTCAACGAGCGAAAGAAGGAGTTCGCGATACTGAAAGTCCAGGGCTTCAGCGATAAGCAGCTCCGGAAGATCCTCATCCGCGAGAACCTCTGGCTCACCGTCATCGGCGTCCTGATCGGCTCACCGTTCGGCCGCCTCACCCTCCAGGCCATGTTTGACAGCAACGGCGAAGAGGTGGATTACGAGGTCATGGTCTATTGGAAGTCGTATCTGCTGTCCGCGGCGGCGGTCATCGGCACATCGCTGATAGTCAGTTACATCTTCTCGTCAAAGATGAAAAAAGTCGACATGGCGGAAACGCTTAAGCCGTCGGAATAAAAGAACACATAAAAAGCGATGGCTCGCAATACTTGCGGGCCATCACAATACTGTAAAGAAATTGCTCCTTTTCATATCCTTAAGTTCTTCCTGAGATATGATGAGGTTTGGCATCAGAGATTCGGGATCGGTGACCGGTGTTTCGCTTACAAATACCTTCAGCGCGATGCTCTGATAATAACTTGAAATAGTCGTCATAAGTCCGATCCGGTTTCTGCCTTTTTTACTGAATACCGGCAGACGCATCATCAGAGTGTCGAACGGAGGATCGGTGTTCCTGTAAAGATATACTATGCAGGTATCGCTTAAGAGTATCGTGCCGTTATAGATATATTCACATTCATAAATATTTGAAACATCCTTAAGCCCGAAAAAGAGGATGGAGTTCATTGATATGCTGTCATTGCTCAGGGCTGCGACACCTATGCGCTTTTGTTCGCCGTTGTACCAATATATATACAGCTTATCTTCAAAGATCTTTTCGTATCTTTTAAAATCATCGCTCGGCACATTGCTCGAAGTGTCGGGCAAAAGTGTTTCTATGCTGAGATTGAGTATTCGGCATATGTCGATCAGCGCGTCGATTCCTATCGCCAAATCGCCGCTTTCATATTTCGATATCGTCGCAACGCTTTTACCGAGTTCATCGGCCATTTCCGAAAGCGTTATATGCTTAAATTTGCGTCGAGCTCGTATCTTTTTGCCGAGATCTGTGTAAAACTCACGATTGTACATTTTGCCTCCTTCCCGTAACTTTGCCGAAGTAATTTTATCACTTTTTCTTCAATATCCTCTAAAAATTTTTCGTAAAACGAAAGAAATTCATTAAATTAGCTCAAAACATCACGGTGGGATCGTTTTTATTTTTTCAACTGATTTTGTTTTCCAAAATAGAAAAAATAGCCACTGAAATATTTCTTAATTGTAAAAATGGGTCATTTGCGGGGGAAATATCAGGTTGGTAAAATTACAACAAAGGATGTTCGGGACATTATCTTATAAACGAATTTTATAGGAGGCAGGTAATATGGCAAAAGAAAAAACAGGTTATAAAAAGAACCTGGGCATGATAATCCTCCTTGCTTTTGCAGGATCCATAATCTACGGATTGCCGTATTTCAGGTCATACTACTATGACGCATACAGGAGTATGTATCATTTGACCAATACTCAGATGGGACTGCTTGGCAGTGCGTACGGATTATTGGGAGTTGTTTCGTATGTAATCGGAGGTGTCCTGGCCGACAAATTTAAGGCAAAAAAACTGCTGATCATTTCGATGATCCTGACAGGTTTGGGAGGGTTGCTACACCTGGTGGTAACGAGTTTCCATGCACTGGTAATGATATACGGCCTATGGGGTATTACATCACTCCTGACATTCTGGCCGGCGCTGATGAAAGTCGTAAGGACGCAGGGGACCGATGAGGAACAGAGCCGTACATACGGAATATTCGAAGGAAGCAGAGGCGTTTTCAACGCCGGACATTTAGCCGTAGCTACGGCTATTTTCGGAGTATTTCAGGCTAAGGCAATGCCTTACGTCGGAATCAAAGGAATAATTTGGTTTTATTCTTTAGCACCGCTTATCGTCGGTATACTCTTTATCTTTTTACTTAAAGAACCTGAGCGTGTGGTCGAAGATACTTCCGAGCAGAAGAACAAAGTGTCGTGGCAGGACATTGCCAGCGTGATCAAAATGCCGGTAATGTGGCTGATCGTTATAATGATGTATACGAGCTATACGTTCAATATGTCTTCGTACTACTTTACGCCTTATGCAAGTAACGTTATCGGCGTTACCGCAGTCATTGCTGCTGTCCTTACCGTGCTGGCTCAGTATGTGAGACCTTTTGCGGCTACATTGGGCGGATTTGCCGGGGACAAATTCGGAAAGAGTCAGACGATGGCCATAGGTTATATCCTGATGATCGTGGGCGTTCTCATAATGGATTTCACACATGCGATGAAATCCGATAACCGCATGATATTTGTAGTCGCGGCGTGTGTGCTCGTATATGTGGGCATGTATTCGAACTTTGGCCTGTATTTCTCGTTCATATCCGAAGGAGGAGTCCCGCTGAACCTGTCAGGTGTAGCCATAGGAATGGCGTGCACACTCGGATATTTGCCGGAAGTACTGAGCTACATAATCGCAGGTAAGCTACTCGATAAAAACCCGGGATACGCGGGCTATCATCTTAACTTTATGTATATGTTGGTCATGGGCGTCATAGGATTGGCGGTATCGATCATATGGGCAAAGACTTACGGAAAGAAAAAAACTGTTGAACAGGATAAGGAACTTGAAAACATTTCAGGTGAACCGGTCGAGGTAAAAGAGTAACCGGAACTTTTTACAACAGGATGTTGTTAAAAAACCATAAGGAGGTAAAAAAATGGCAAAAGTGGAAGCGAAAGCTAAAAGAGCTATGAAAAGGGAAGAATTCCCATATGAATGGGATGTGACCGAAAACGTTTGGATAACGATGCCGGACGGTTGCAGACTGTCGAGCCGTATATGGAGGCCGAGATCCGACAAACCTCTGCCTACCGTCTTTGAGACGCAGCCGTATCGCAAGAGAGACGGCATGCGCGGAAGAGACGAGCCGATGTACGGATATTTTGCAGGAATGGGATATAACGTGGTTCGTGTCGACATGAGAGGTGCGGGAGAATCGGATCATTGCTTCTACGACGAATATCTCAAGCAGGAACAGGACGATGCTATCGCCTGTATAGACTGGATCAGCAAACAGCCGTGGTGCGACGGGAACGTCGGCATGATGGGAAAATCCTGGAGCGGATTCAATTCCCTGCAGGTCGCCGCGAGAAGCCCTGAAGCCCTTAAAGCGATAATCTGCGTAGGCTTCGTTGATGACAGGTATACGCAGGACATACACTATAAAGGCGGACTCCTTCTGAACGATAACTTCTGGTGGGGCAACATCATGCTCGCATACATGTGCCGTGCCATAGATAAGGAGATAAAACCTGACACATGGTTTGAAGAGTCCGTTAAAAGGTTAGAGGAAATGCCTCTTTGGCCTAAGAACTGGCTTGAGCACCAGACGAAAGACGATTATTGGAGACACGGTTCCGTAGCGGAGAATTACGACGACATACAGGTCCCTGTATTTGCACTTGACGGATGGGCTGATTCATATACGAACAGCGTATTGACACTCATGAACGGATTGAGCGTACCGAGGAAAGCCATCATCGGACCTTGGGCGCACGTCTTCGCTCATGACGGATATCCGGGCCCTGCCATCGACTTCCTCGGGGAAGCGACTAAGTGGTGGGATAAGTGGCTTAAGGGTATCGATAATGATACTTTGGATTGTCCTCAGGTACAGGTGTGGCTGGAAGACAGCATGAAACCTGAGACCGTACATCCTGTAAGCAACGGACGCTGGGTAGCGCTCGACGAATGGCCTTCAAAAGACGTTTCGGGAAAGACCCTCTCGATGACATACGGCAAATTGCAGGATAAACCTAACGACGCGAAAGAGGTCGTCGATCTTTGCACGCTCCCTAACCACGGCTTACTGGCCAACGAGTGGATGGGGGCAGGAGTTCCGGGAGAGAGCCCTGCGGACATGAGAGTTGACGACGGAATGGCGATGGTATTCGATTCGGATGTTCTTGATAAAGAGATAGAAATACTCGGATATCCTAAATTTGAAGTAGAGCTGACGAGCGACAAGCCGGCATCGTTCCTTTATGCCGAACTCTGCGACATACATCCTGACGGAGCCGCAACGAGAGTATCGTACGGACTGATGAACCTCACGCATCTTGAGGGACACGATACGGTGGTATATCTCAATCCGGGAGAAAAGTATAAAGCGGAAGTCGAACTCGACGTTTGCGGACACAATTTCCCTGCGGGACACAGGATCCGTCTGTCGATAGCAAATTCGTTCTGGCCTATGATCTGGCCTTCACCTGAACTTGCTACGTTAAAGCTCGATCTTTCTACCGCGAAGTTTACGCTGCCTGTATTCTCGGGAAGAGATGCGAAGGGACCTTGCATGGATCCTAAGTGCGCTCCGCTCACGCCGATGAGCACGCTAGCGCAAGGTCATGTAGACAGGACCGTCGAATACGATCTTGTCAACGATTCCTGGACTTCGATCACCAACGGTGTAGGCGGCGTTTTCGGAGAGGGAATATATAGGTTTGATGATATCGGCACGGTCGTAGAGCATAACCTGAAGAGGGAGCTCACGATGAGTAACAAAGACCCTCTGACCGCTAAATACACTATCATACAGAAGATGAAGAACGGCCGCGAAGGCTGGCTCTCGGACTGTGATATAATAGTTACTCAAACGGCGGATAAGGAAAACTTCTACCTCACCGGCTCTATGGACATGAAGATCAACGGGGAAGAAGTATTCCACAGAGACTACGACGAAAAAGTTCCGAGAAACGGGCTGTAAAAAAGTAAGGAGGTCGTTATGACGAAGTTTAAAAAGATAAATTTCGGCGAGCTTATCCTGTTTAATGTCTCGGCATTGTACGGGATACGCTGGATCGCGAAATCCACTTCGGACAGTTTCGGCCTGGGACTCGGCGCGATTCCTTGCTGGGTGCTGTTTATGTTCCTGTTTTTCGTGCCGCAGGCGCTTATGTGCGCGGAGCTTGCCTCCGCGTACCCGTCTGACGGCGGACTCGGCGAATGGGTAAAGATCGCATTCGGTACGAAGTACGGATTTATAGCCTCGTGGCTTAATTGGACGGCGAAAATATTTTGGTACGCATCTTTCCTGACGTTTTTCTCCATCAACTTTACCTACATGATAGGGAAGCCGGATCTTGCAAATAACAAGATGCTTGTACTGATCATGTCTTTGGCGCTGTTCTGGACATTATCATTCGCAAGTATGAAAGGAATGAGATTCGGAAAGATCTTTACCAGCGCCGGATCACTAGGGTCGACGATACCGACTATATTGCTTATAGGGCTTTCGTTCCTTGCGATATCCGTGCTACATAAGGCGCCGAGTGCATCGACATACACCGTCGCCACGATGACGCCTAAGCTCAACGGCAACTCTCTTGTCGCGATATCTGCAATAATATTTGCATATACGGGAGCCGAACTCTCCGCGAATTTCGTATCAGATATGAAAAATCCGCAAAGGGACTTCCCGAGGGCGATAATAATATCTGCATCTATAGTTTGCATCCTGTATGTTGTAGGTTCGATAGCTATGACGATGTTGATGCCGACATCGAAAATATTTGCATATACAGGAACGCTCGATGCACTGATAGTAGCATGCAACTTGCTCGGTATACCGACGATATTGGTACAGCTGGTTGCGGCAGGCATCGCACTTTCGATTCTGGGCGCGTTGATATTGTATATAGCACAACCCGTGAAAATGCTGTTTGGACAGGCTGAGAAGGGAGCCTTTTCAGATAAACTGACGCAGAACAATTCTCACGGGATCCCTGAAAAAGCCGTAATGCTGCAGCTTATAATCGTAACGATTCTTCTTGCCGCAACTTCGCTTTTCCCGGGTGTAGAGACCATATACAACGTACTGGTAACGATGACCGCGCTCACATCGCTGTTCCCGTATGTGCTTTTGTTCACGGCATATATAAAAATCAAGAAAGAGAAGGAAGACAAAGCAGGAAGATATCTTATGACAAAAAGCAAAGGCGTCGGGGTAGGGCTCGGCTATATGGAACTTATAGTGTGCATAACGGCTATCGTCCTCTCCGCTTATCCGGTAATGGAAACCGTAAGGGACAACATAATATACGAAGTGGAAATGATAGGAGGCGGACTTTTGGTACTGCTCTCCGGACTATACATATGGAAAAGGTCAAAACTTGAAAATATTATAGTGCCGATAAAGGACTTTTCGGTAAAAGGTCCCGGTGCAGATGAAGAATAAAGGATCGACAGAATCTTAAAAAGAATGTAAAGCTTTAATTCGGGTGGTATAATCAAGTATCACCCGTTTTTTACGGGAAAAAGCAAAGGACTACCGACAAATGGATAACGACGAAAGAAACGGTAAAAACGGAAACGGCGACATCGCCGAAAACGAAAAAGGAAGCTACGACCGACCCGCTAAAAACGAATCCGGCGGAAGCGGCGCGGCCATGATCCTTTTCCCCGAATTCGAAGAACTCAAAAACGAGGTCGAGCAGCTCCGCGGCGAGCTTTCGATGCTCCTTCTCGAAAAGGAGCAGCTGATCCTCGTAGAATGTCCCAACATCGAGGCGGAGTACATGGCCGAGGTCGGGCAACTTGAATACAGGGACTTCAAGGCGAACTGCACCGTGCTCCGGCTGCGCAGAAAGATAGAGCTCATACAGGTATCGCTGAACCGTCGCGAGCGGCCGAACATCGCAAAGGTGGAAGCCCTCCTCGACGATGAGTTCGAAGAATACAGGCTGAGGTCCGAAGAATTCATCTCACAAATAAGCTCCGCCCTCGCGCGGATGGTTGCTCCGGTACTCTCCGATGAGGACACTGCCGAGCTCAAAAAGCTCTATCGCGAAACGGTCAAAAAGCTTCACCCCGACCTCAATCCGAACGTCACGGAGGCAGAACTCGAGCTTTTCGAACGGGCGGCCGAAGCGTATTCGCGCGGAGACCTTAACAGCCTCAGGATGATAGACTCCCTGCTCGAGTCGAAAGAGGAGCACGATTACGGCAGCGACGCCATGGACAGGCTCGTAAAGGCAAAGAGGCGCCTCACCCAAAGTATCGGTGAGACGAAAAGGGCCATCAAGAAGATAAAATGCGAATATCCTTACATCCTCAAAACGATCCTCGACGATAAGGAGGAGCTCGCCGCAAAGCGTGAGGGCCTCGAGCAAAGGATCGAATGGGCGAACGACCTCGCCGCCGGCCTGCGCCAAAAGATAAAAGAAATGCTCGCTTAGGAGATAGAAGATATGGACGATCTGATAAAAACAGGCGGCAACGACCTTTTAGCCGTGTTGCACGCTAAAACCGGTGCGGTCGGGCAACCCGTCCCGTTCGAGCGCGACATTTTTCTCTTCGAAACGTATGTGGCGGGGACGACGCACATCGAAGGCATGGAAGAGCTCGAGCCGTTTTTAAAAATAGGCGATAAACTGAATTTTTACAGGGAACCCGACAACGCGTTCGACCCGAAAGCCATACTCATAGAAACGGAGAACGGGGTAAAGATCGGGTACGTGCCGAAAGCCGACAACGTGATTTTTTCGCGGCTCATGGACGCCGGGAAATTGCTTTTCGGGGTGATAACTTCGAAGGAGACGCGCGGCGGCTGGGTAAAAATAAACATAAGCATAAATTTGCACGAATAGATATTCGGAAAGGCTTAAAAAATGGAAAAATATGCACTGATAACGGGAGCGTCCGGAGGGATCGGTCTTGAGTTCGTGAAGCTTTTCGCCGTGGACGGCGTCAATGTGATAGCCGTGGCCCGAAACGAAAAGAAGCTGCAGCTGATAAAAGAGCTCGTTGAAAAGGAATACGGTATCGAATTCATCATATGCGCCGAAGACCTCGCGTCGGAAGGCGGAGCGCAGAGAGTCTACGACTGCGTCACCGAGAGAGGCATCGATATAGATTACCTCGTCAATAACGCCGGCTTCGGAGACATGATCGGCTTCATGGATTCCGACTGGGAGAGGCAGAAGGGGATGCTCGACCTCAACATAAAAGCCCTGACGGAGCTCGCGTATCTTTTCGGACGCGGCATGAGGGAGCGCGGAAGAGGGCGGATAATAAATCTCGCCTCCGCGGCGGCTATGGTGCCGGGCCCTTACATGGCCGTTTACTATGCGTCGAAGAGCTTCGTCCTTTCTTTCTCGCTTGCACTTTCTGTAGAGCTCGAAGGGACGGGCGTGTATGTTACGGCGCTCTGCCCGGGACCGACGAAGACGAATTTCGAGAAAAACGCCAACATGGGAAAGTCGGTGATGTTCAGCATGATGCCGCCGGCGAAAGCTGACCGCGTTGCGCGTACGGGGTATAGAGCCGCTGAAATGAGGCGACCGATCGCATATGCGGGACCGCTCACAAAGGCGCTCAACATAGCTTCGAGGATCCTGCCGAGGCGGTACATGGCGGAAAAGGCGGCGGGGATAAACCAAAAGCAGGAGTGAAGACCCGATAAAAGACGGTATATGCCCCACCCGAGAGCCGTTCGCGGCTCTCTTTTTATCCAACCTTTCAAACATGTAAGCCGCCCGCCCGAAATGTAAGGGAGATGACAGGACGCCGGAAGGCGTCCTTTTTATAATCAAAGAGGAAACGGCGCCCCCGCTCCTCCGCTTTTATAAAATCCCTTTATTTGGTATAATCAAAAGAGTTTTTACTGCGGAAGGAGAAAGAAATCAAAATGAACGAAAAAACACCTAACGGGAAGGCGCTGATCCCGATACTGGTATTTTTGGTGCTGTACTTGGCGAACGGCATCTACTTCGAATATATCAAACCTGTAAAGGGGCAGATGGGATTCTACATCATGTCCGTCGTGGTCGCTTTTATCATCGCGCTGATCGTGGCGATGCTACAGAACCGCGAAATGACTTTTGACGAGAAGATACACGAATGTGCGAAGGGCATCGGGGACGACAACATCACGATAATGATCTTCATCTTCCTCGTGGCCGGAGCGTTCAGCGGTATCGCATCGAAAGCTGGCGGGGCCGAGAGCACGGCAAACATGCTTCTCAGCGTCATACCGGCTGACTTCGCGGTGCCGGGGCTTTTCGTCATCGCGTGCCTGATATCAATGGCAATGGGAACGAGCGTAGGAACGGTAACGGTGCTCGTGCCGATAGCGGCGTCAGTTGCATCGACGGCCGGCCTTTATCTTCCTCTCTGCGTCGGCACCGTCGTCGGCGGAGCGATGTTCGGAGACAACCTTTCGTTCGTATCCGACACGACGATAGCGGCGACGAAGACACAGGGCGTTGCGATGAAGGACAAGTTCAGGACGAACTTCAAGATCGCGCTTCCTGCTGCGATAGTGACGCTGATCGTGCTTGCGGTAATGTCGATGAGAGGCGGAGCGGCCGAGATCGGCGACTTCAAATTCAACGTTTGGAGAGCACTCCCGTATTTCATAGTCCTCGCGGCTTCGATCTACGGATTCAACGTATTTGCTGTATTGTGCATGGGGACCGTCCTGTTCGCATTGGTCGGTTTTGCGACGGGCTCCCTTACTGTAGCGACGGCCTTCAGCTCGATGGGCGAAGGCACGACAGGGATGTTCGAGACGATAATCGTTACGATCCTCGTAGCTTCGATCGGAGCTCTCATGAGGAGGAACGGCGGTTTCGCATCCATCCTGCAATTTATAAGTAAAAGGTTCAAAGGTAAGAAAGGCGGCATGCTCGGCATAGGCGTGCTCACGATGATCATGGACGTGGCGACGGCCAACAACACGGTCGCGATAGTCCTTGCGGCACCGATCGCAAAGGCCATAACGAACGATTACGGGATCGACCCGAAGAAAACGGCGTCCCTCCTCGACACGTTCTCCTGCGTCAGCCAGGGAATCATCCCTTACGGCGCGCAGCTCCTCATCGCGGCGAGCCTGGCGGGCATAACGAGCATCTCGATAATGCCGTTCCTCTTCTACCAGTTCGCACTGCTCATCTTCGTTCTGCTGTCGATCGCATTCAGCAAGGACGGCGAAAAAGAGCCGAACGAGGCAACTGCTTAGTACTGAGTCCTCAGGTCTTGCGGGCCGCGCAGGCTCCGGCGTTTCCGGGGCGGCCTCTGACAACGCATCTTCGGGCGGTGCAGCAAAATTCCGAACTTTTTACCGCGGGGGTAAAAATATTTTTTGAAAGGTGATCGTGGAAAAGATGATCGAACTTAAGAACGTATCAAAGTTTTATTACAAGAAGGGCATGATCGCGAGCGGTATCACGCGCGTCAACCTGGAGTTTTCCATGGGCGAGTTCGTCGTGATAACGGGCGAGTCGGGCAGCGGCAAGTCCACCCTGCTGAACGTCATCTCGGGCCTCGATTCGTACGAAGAAGGCGAGATGTACATCGAGGGGAAGGAGACCAGCCACTACAACGCCCAGGACTTTGAGGAGTACAGAAAAAAGTATATCGGAAACATTTTCCAGAGTTTCAATCTGGTTTCGAGTTACACCGTATATCAGAACATCGAACTCATCCTCCTGATCGAAGGAAAGAAGAAGGAAGAGGTAAAGGACCGCATCGACGAGATGATCGACAAGGTCGGCCTGACGGAATTTCGGAACACGAAGGTGTCGAAGCTGTCGGGCGGACAGAAGCAGAGGGTCGCGATCGCGAGGGCACTCGCAAAGGACGTGCCGATAATCGTCGCTGACGAGCCGACGGGCAACCTCGATCAGAAGTCGGCGGAAGACGTAATAAGGCTTCTCGCGGAGCTGTCGAAGGACAGGCTCGTTTTCGTCGTCACGCACAACTACGACCAGTTCGCGGAGCACGCGACCAGGCGGATAAAGTTGAACGACGGGAAGGTGACGGAGGATACGGTCATTCGCGAGACCGCGGATCTCGGCGATCCGGATCCGGAAAAATTCAACAGGGGCAACATAACGGGCGGAAATAAAATGCTCCTCGGCGCGAGGAACACTTTTAACATACTGCCGAAGTTCCTGCTTCTGCTGTTCGTTTTTATCTTCATGATCACGGCGATATCGGCGAACTACGCGGGTAGGCGGGCGGACAACGCCAAGATGAACGAGCTGTTCAGCTCCAATCAGTTTTTCCCGAACCTGCAGTCTGACAGGATAATCGTAAAACGCCCTGACGGGCAGCCACTCACCGACGAAGACTATAAAAAGCTCGAGAAGACGACGGGCGTCAAGACCCTCGTGAAGAACGACATCGCGCTCGACTGCGAGCTGACGATCGAGGGAAGCAGCGAGACGTTCGTCGCGTGCCCTGTTTCGCGTACCTCGATGCCGAAGAAGGTCGATATCGGCAGGCTCCCTGAAGCGGACGACGAGGTCCTCCTCAAGGGACCGAAGTGGCAGCTCGACCCAGACGAAAAGGCGCTCAAAGCGTCGGTAGGGCAGGATTTCAAGCTCTACACGAGCGGCAACATACCGATGCCGTGCAAGGTGGTCGGCATCAAGTACGACGACAATCTGAAAGTAAACAGCGCATACTGCAGCGATCCGTACATGGCCGCAATAGCGAACAGGGCGCTCCAGGACGTCACGAACATCGAGATAACGATAAACGGCAAGGTGCAGGCTCCGGGGACGTACCCGGTCGAGGCCAACGCGAACGTGCCGTCCGGCAAGGTCTATGTTCCGGAGGAAGTCGGGATGCTCTACGACGACGGCACCGGCAAGGGCAAGGCGATAAAAATAAAATACAATAACATATTTTTCCAAGATGAAAAGGAATATAAGATAGCCGAAAACTATACGAAGAAGAATTACAAAAAGCTACTCGGCAGCGACAAGGACTTCGACGAGATCAACGGCCCTATTTACATGAGTCAGGCCGACAGCGACGCCGTCTTCAACCGCCCGAACTATCAGTCGAGCGTGTTCGTAAAAGACGTTGACAAGGTCTCCGCGACGGTAAAAGCCCTCAACAAGGAAGGCTACAGGACCCTCGACCTCAAGCGCGCGAACGCCACGCAGACCGACACCACGCTTTTCAAGCTGATAAGCGCACCTTTTAGCATACTTGAAGTAATAATCATATTCTTCATCTGCTACTTCGTAATAAAACTGATACTCAAATCGAGAGGCACATACTTCTCCATACTGCGTCTCCTCGGCATGAACAAGAAGGATATAAAAACGATCCTCGACATCGAACTCTTCATCGTCGCGAACATCGCGGCCGCTGTCGTAGTCGCCGGGTTCAATGCCGCGGTAAAATTCATGGACACGCCGCCCGATTTCATCACCAACCTGTTCAAGTACCTCAGGCCGACCGACGACGCAGTGCTCTATGTGATAATCATACTCATGTCCTTCCTACTGTCGCGCAGGTTCTCGACCTCGCTCTTCAGGAAATCCGCCATGAGCACATTCAGGGGGGAGGAGTAAAATGATAAAACTTATAAACGTAAACAAGTACTTCAATAAAAAGAAGAAGAACGAGATACACGTCATCAACAACGCCAACCTCGAGATCGAAGGCCCGGGCCTCATCGCCCTCCTCGGTCCGTCCGGCTCCGGTAAAACGACCCTGCTCAACGCCATCGGCGGCCTCGACAAGGTGAACAGCGGCGCCATCTACATCGACGATCAGCAGATCACCGGCGTTTCGATGAACAAAAAGGATAAGATCCGCAATCTCAGCGTCGGCTACATCTTCCAGAACTACAATCTGGTCGACACCATGTCCGTCTTCGACAACGTGGCGCTCCCGCTCCGCATGCTCGGCATGAAGGATCCGGAGGAGATAAAAGAGAAGGTCAACTACGCCCTCGAGCAGGTAGGCATGTACAGGTACCGCAACCGCTACGCCGACATGCTGTCCGGCGGTGAAAGGCAGAGGGTGGGCATCGCCCGCGCCCTGGCAAAAAATCCGCCGGTCATAATCGCCGACGAGCCGACCGGCAACCTCGACAGCAAGAACACCCTCGAGGTCATGAACATCATAAAAAGGATCTCCGCCACACGTACGGTCATCCTCGTAACGCACGAGGAGAAGCTCGCGAAATTCTACGCGACAAGGATCATCCGCCTGAACGACGGCCGCATAACCTCCGACTCCGTCAACGACGAGGAGAACAGCCTCGACTACAGGATAGACAACAGGATATATCTGCAGGACATCGAGAACAGATATTCCCTCAAAAACGACAAATTCAACATAAGGATCTTCGATAAAAGCGACGGCGTCATCGACCTCGACATCGTCATCCAGAAGGGCAACATCTACGTAAAAACCGACGACGCTTCAAAGCGCCTCGAGGTCGTAGACGAAAACTCCGCCGTCGAGCTCATCGATGACCGCTACAGGAACATCGACAGAGACGACGACATAGGAAGCGACTTCGATGTGGACAAGCTGAAGCCGAATGATCCGCCGCATAACGCCTCGATCATAGGTCCGCTTCGCATGCTCAAAGACGGCTTCCGAAAGATCGCCGACTTCAACGTAAGCAAGAAGATCCTTCTTCTGGGCTTCTTCGTGTCGGCCATGTTCATCGTCTTCGGCATCTCGAGCGTCGCAGCCGTCCTTCACATGCCCGACGAGCGTTTTATCAAGGAGGATAAATCCTACCTGCTCATAAGGGAGAAGCACCCGACAGTCGACTCTTTTAACGCGATCGCATCGAACCCTGAAGTCGAATACGCCATGCCCGGGAATTCGCTCGTGAACTTCAACCTCACATACGACGAATTCCTCCAGACGAGCAAGAACCCGACCTCGCTGGGCGGCTCCCTCTCCGACTCCTCGCTCCTCAAAAAGAGCGACATCGTAGCCGGAAAGCTGCCGACCCAAAGCACCGAGCTCGCGGTCGACAAACTCACGCTCAAGAAGATCATCGACGGCCAGGACGTGCCGTCCTCGAAGCAGGCCGGCTACTATAAAGCAAAAGATTTTATCGGTAAAACGGTAAAAATCAACAACATGCCCGATTTTACGATCGTCGGCATCACCGATAAAAAATCGCCGTGCATCTACGCGGACCGCTCCGTTTTTTACGACATCATCGGCAACGAGCAGAAGATCTCCGAAAATCAGGATGACGGCAAGCAGACGGCATCGGCCGAGACCTCGACCAAAAAGGCGAAGATCGTCAACCTCGACCTCATGCAGAACGCCGAGGGCATCTCCCTCAAGAAAGGCCGCTGGCCGTCCGCACTCTACGAGGCCGCGATCGACTACTCGCACAAGGACGAGTACGCGATCGGCAAGACGCTCCCGGACAAGGTTGCCGGCAACAACCTCAAGGTCGTCGGCTATTATCAGGACACGATGAGCCGCGACGTCAGGATCGTGACCGCTCAGACCTCGCAGTACGAGCTCATCACGAAGACCTCGAACATAACCGTAAAACCGAAGCACTCGAAAGCGAAGACACAGGCCGCCTTCAAAAAAGCCGGCATCAGCGCCGAGGATGCCTATGCCCGCGAAAAGGCCAAGTACAAGCAGACGCTCTCGAAGTCCCTCAAAACTAAATTGATACTTTCGATAGTTATATTGATAAGTTCAATAATCGAGATCTATCTGATGATGCGCGCCTCATTCCTGTCGCGCATCAAGGAAGTCGGTGTTTACAGGGCTATCGGCGTCAAAAAGTCGGATATCTATAAAATGTTCCTCGGCGAGATCCTCGTCATCACCGCCTTCACCGGTTTGACCGGTTACGTCTGCATGATATATATTATTAAGCAACTAATGAAGGCGCAGATGCTCTCGACCCAGTACTACCTGAACCCTCTCGTCGAACTCATATGCCTCGCATGCATATTCGGCGTGAACATCATATTCGGCCTCCTGCCGGTCGCCCGCACGATGAGACAGACCCCGGCGGCGATCCTCAGCAGGACCGACGTCGACTGATCGCATTAGCGTGGCCGCTGTCGACCGATCGCAGACAGACACGGACCGATCGCGGGTCGATGCTGTAAAAGTCGCGAAAATAAAAGCTCCGCAGCCTTCGAAAAAATCAAAACATACATAACGGAGGCCAACATGGACAAAAAACCCGCCCCTGCGGACAAACGCACCGCCGCGGATAAGTGTGCCGTCGCGGAAAAGCCCGCCCCTGCGGAAAAGAAAAGGAAAAACGTCTCCCGCATCATCCTGCTGGGGGCGTTTTTAGTGCTCGTAATAATGTATTTCACCGTCCCCGCATTCAACGCAAAAATCGGTGACGCCGCAAAACTCCTGAGCAGCATGGACGTCGAAAAAGTCGCCGCATACATCCGCGGCTACGGCGTATACGCCGTCCTCATCTCGTTCTCGCTCATGGTCTTCCAGTCGGTAGCCGCCCCGCTCCCCGCCTTCCTGATCACATTCGCAAACGCCGCGATCTGGGGCTGGTGGCGCGGAGCCATACTCTCCTGGTCCAGCGCCATGGTCGGCGCCGCCCTCTGTTTCTTCATAGCGCGCATCCTCGGCCGTGACGCCGTCGAAAAACTCACCGGCAAATTCGCCCTCGAAAGCGTCGACGTCTTCTTCGAGAGGTACGGCAAAAACACGATCCTCATCTGCCGCCTCCTCCCGTTCGTCTCGTTCGACTTCGTCAGCTACGCCGCCAGCCTCACCTCGATGTCCTTCGCATCGTTCATGATCGCCACCGGCATCGGCCAGCTCCCCGCCACGATCGTCTATTCCTACGTCGGCGGAATGCTCACGGGCAGCGTAAAAACCGTTGTCACGGTGCTCCTCATCCTCTTCGCGATCTTCGCCCTGGTCTTCATGGCGAAAAAAATGTACAACGAGAAGCACGGCCAAGCCCCCGCAGACACGAACCCGGAGCAATAGCCCCCTAAAAACACACACATACACACATACGCATATAAACATGCGCATATACACATACACGCGCGCCGGAAGGCGCGACCCGTACGACACTGCGGCATCCGATCGTAAATTCGGATGCCGTTTCATTAATACGGCATCCGATCATGACTTCGGGTGCCGTTTTCATTTCCGCCGCTTTTGTATGTTTCTGTTACGCATCCGCCGAATATTCCGCCGCCCGTAAGAAAAATGTCGATTTTCGTTAATTTTTCGAAGCAAAAAACAGCGTAAGAATAAAATCCCTCTAACTCGTCACTCGCTCTGAACACCGTGCATTGCAAGGCACACGCGGCATAAAAAAATTTAGACCCGATGCATCGCACAAAATCGTTTTTTATAAATCGACGAAAAACTCCCGAAATCATACGATCCCGTATCCCGTTTTGTAAGGCTTTCTGAAAAGGTATATAAAACGCCGAAAGCTCCTATTGAAAAACGCTCCTATCGCAAAACACACCTATTGCAAAATACCCCTATTGCAAAATACCCCACGGGGGTATATCATCATTTCAAGGAGATCCCCGTAAAGGAGAATAAAAATGAGCGAACAAAAACCACTGAGCGAACAAAAACCGCAATGTCCTCACTGCGCCAGGAAGAAAGATAGAAGCGACACAGAATACAAAGATCTGATGAATCGCCTCAAACGCATCGAAGGCCAGGTTCGCGGCGTCGAAAAAATGCTCGACAACAACGCGTATTGCCCGGACATAATAGTCCAGGTAATCGCGATAACGAGCGCGCTCAACGGCTTCAATAAAGTGCTTTTAGCTTCTCACATAAAATCCTGCGTCGTTGAAGACATAGAAAAAGGCGACGAAGAAACGATAGACGAACTCGTCGAACTTCTGAGAAAAGTCATGAAATAAATCGCGCTTAAAAAGAGGCGCTTTTAAAATATGAAACAGAGGTGCTCATAAAATGAGACATTACGATGTAAAAGGAATGAGCTGCGCGGCGTGCAGCGCCAGGGTCGAGAAGGCCGTATCGGGTCTCGACGGCGTCGACAGTTGCTCGGTCAGCCTGCTCACAAATTCAATGCTCGTCGAGGGGGACGCTCCTGACGATGTAATAGTGAAAGCCGTCAGAGATGCCGGATACGATGCTTTTTCCAAAGATCGCGGAGCGTCACAAAATCGTGCAGCGTCACAAAATCGCGCAGCGTCACAAGTCGGCGGCTTGGCGCAACGCGGCGCAGCGTCACAAGTCGGCGGCTCAAGCGCCGGCGCTTCCGTCACCGAAGACGACCTCAAAGACACCGAAACTCCGCGCCTCCGCAAAAGGCTGACGACATCCGTTGTCTTCCTTTTGATATTGATGTACATATCGATGGGCCACATGATGTTTCACTTCCCGCTTCCGAAATTTTTAGGGAATCCGGGAGCGATCGCCCTTGCGGAAATGATTTTATCGGCGATCATCATGTACATAAATAAAGATTTTTACATAAAAGGCTTCAAAGGCCTGATCCACCGCGCGCCTAACATGGACACGCTCGTCGCCATGGGCTCCGGCGTCTCGTTCGTGTGGAGCGTCATCATGCTCTTCAAAATGACGGCCGAGCTCAACGACTACAACAGGGCCGCGGCGATGACGACCCTCCACCACCTGTATTTCGAATCGGCGGCGATGATCGTGACCCTAATCACGATCGGTAAAATGCTCGAAGCGATGTCGAAAGGCCGTACGACCGACGCCCTCAAAAACCTCCTCCGCCTCGCACCGAAGACTGCGACCGTCATAAGGAACGGCGAAGAGGTCGAAGTGCCGATCGAAGAGGTAGTCGTCGGCGACATCGTGGCGGTAAGGCCGTCGGAACAGATAGCGGTGGACGGTTTTATCGTTTCCGGACGGACATCGGTCGACGAATCGGCTCTGACGGGCGAAAGCATCCCCGTCGAAAAAGACGAAGGCGACAGGGTCTCCGCGGCCACGATCAACGGCACGGGATATATCGAAGTCCGCGCGACGAGGGTCGGCGAAGACACGACTCTCGCGCAGATAATACAAATGGTCAGCGAGGCGTCGGCGACAAAAGCCCCGATCGCAAAAATGGCGGATAAAGTTTCGGGCATTTTCGTGCCTGCCGTCCTAATAACGGCTCTTGCGGTAACGCTCATCTGGCTGTTTGCGGGAGCGGCTGCCGGATATGCTCTCGCCCGCGGGATATCGGTACTCGTCATAAGCTGCCCGTGCGCCCTCGGCCTTGCGACACCTGTCGCGATCATGGTCGGAAACGGCGTCGGCGCAAAGAACGGGATACTTTTCAAGACCGCCGCATCCATGGAAGCCGCCGGCAGGACTGAGACGGTCGTTCTCGATAAAACGGGAACGATAACGGAAGGGAAGCCTGAGGTCACTGACATAGTTCCGGCGAAAAACGAAGGCGAAAAATCCCTCTTCGAGCTGGCGTATTCCCTCGAGTCTAAAAGCGAGCACCCTCTCGCTGCGGCCATATCGGAAGCGGCTTCAAAGCGCGCAATAAAAGCCTACGATGTCGAGGACTTCGCGGCCGTTCCGGGCAGGGGCGTAAAAGCGCACCTCGGCGGTAAAGAGCTCGCAGGCGGCAACGCCGCATACATAAATGAGATCGCCGGCATCCCCGATGACGTAAAAGAAAAGGCGGACGTTTTCGCGGAAGAGGGAAAGACATGCATGTATTTTGCCGAAGACGGTAAATTCGCCGGGCTGATCGCGGCGGCGGATAAGATAAAAAGCGACAGCGCCGAGGCCGTCAAAGAACTTAAGTCACTCGGCATAAAAGTCATAGTTCTGACCGGCGACAACGAAAAGACGGCCAATGCGATAGGTAAAGCCGTCGATGCCGACGAAGTCATCGCGGGCGTCCTTCCTGACGGCAAGGGCGAAACGGTCAAAAAGCTGAAGGAAAAAAGCCGCGTCGCCATGATAGGAGACGGGATCAACGATGCTCCCGCTCTCGCCTCCGCCGACGTCGGTATAGCGATAGGCGCGGGATCCGACATCGCCATAGATGCCGCCGACATAGTGCTGATGAACAGCAGTCTCGCCGACGCCGTGTCGGGGATACGCCTCGGACGCGCTACGCTCCGCAATATCAAAGAGAACCTGTTCTGGGCATTTTGCTACAACGTGCTTCTGATCCCGCTCGCGGCGGGCGCATTCGTGAATGTCATGGGCGGAGTCAGCGTAAATCCTATGGTAGCGGCGGCAGCGATGAGCATATCGAGTTTCTCGGTCTGCATGAATGCGTTGAGGCTGAACCGTTTTAAAGTCCACAAAGCGGACGAAACGAAGGCTACAGATCGCCTCGAAATATCGGAAACGAATGATCAAAGCAATAATGAAAAGGAGAAAAGTGTAATGGAAAAGAAAGTATCTATCGAAGGAATGATGTGCGAACACTGCGAAGCTCACGTAAAGAAAGCCCTTCTGGCACTCGACGGAGTCGTTTCGGCCGATGTCGATCACAAGGCGGGAGAGGCGCTTTTACAGTGCGATAAAGAGGTCGCGAATGCCGATATCGAGGCGGCCGTCACGGATGCCGGCTACAATGCGCTGTCTGTAAAGTAAGCCGACGCGGAGACACGCATAGAGCCGAAGCGGTGCCGGAGCATGGCCCCAAGGCGCCGGCTACGGATAAAGCCGAAGCGGCGCCACATAAACTCAAACCGCCGCCGGCGCACAAAACTCCTAAATCCCTCTAAAGCTTGAAAAACTAAATATTTTTTGCCAAATCATGTTGACACGAACGGTGATAGGTATTAAACTCATTGTAGTTAATAAGCACTAACCGTTTTCTTGTTTGCGTCCGGTTTTTTTTGGGCGCATGTTTTGAAGGAGGAAGAAAATGCCTATCACGATGGTCGGCAAGGGAGAAACTGTAACGATCAAAAGGATCGTCGGTGATGATAAAGTCAGACAGCACCTGGCTGAGCTCGGCTTTGTCGTAGATGCAGTCGTCAAGGTCGTGAATAAAGTCGAAGGTAGCGTAATACTTCAGGTACATCAGAGCAGGGTCGCTCTGAACAAGGATATGGCAAATAGGATAATGGTTTAGGAAGGAGGGACATCTTTTGTCAACTTTGAAAGATGCACAAGTCGGTTCTACAGTCGTAATCACGAGAATAGGCGGTAGCGGACCTGTTAAAAGAAGGATCATGGACATGGGCCTCACCAAGGGTATCAAGGTCTACGTCAGGAAATTGGCGCCGCTCGGAGATCCGATCGAACTTACGGTAAGAGGATATGAACTTTCCATAAGAAAAGCGGACGCCGAATACGTCGAGATCGAACAGGCATAGCAAACGCACAGGCACGGTTAGCACGATTTTTTTTACAGGAAGGGTTAAAGTGTTTTAACCGGGCCGGCCTCCGATAAAAATTTTTACGGAGGATCCACTAATGAAAGGAGATTACGGTAAATGTCAGTAAAAATAGCATTGGCAGGTAACCCGAACAGCGGTAAAACAACGTTGTTCAATGACCTGACCGGCAGTAACCAGTACGTAGGTAACTGGCCGGGTGTAACGGTAGAGAAGAAGGACGGTAAATTGCGTTCCGATAAGAGCGTCATCATCCAGGACCTTCCGGGAATCTATTCCCTTTCGCCGTACACTTTGGAGGAAGTAGTAAGCAGAACCTACCTTATCAATGAGAAACCGGATGCGATCATCAACATAGTCGACGGTACGAACATCGAGAGAAACCTGTACCTGACTACGCAGTTGCTCGACCTCAACATCCCGGTAGTCATTGCCCTCAACATGATGGACGTCCTCAAGAAGAAGGGCGAAGAGATCGACATCGAAGCACTCGGAAAGGAACTCGGATGTCCCGTAGTGCCTATCAGCGCGCTCAAGAAAGAGGGCTCGAAGGAGCTCGTTCAGGCGGCGGTAGATGCAGCGAAGGAACACAGAGCGACAGAGCCGCCTCACGTTTTCGAAGGAAGCGTTGAGCACGCCCTCGCTCATATCGAGGAAAGCATCGAAGGCAAAGTGCCTGCGGAAAACCTCCGCTGGTATGCGATAAAACTTTTTGAGAGAGATTCGAAGATCATCGAGGAGCTCGGATTCGATCAGGCTCTGATGGATCACATCGACGCGCACATCGCTGACTGCGAGCGCGAGATGGATGACGACTCCGAAAGTATCATCATCAACCAGAGATACGAATATATCGGCAAGATAATGCCGCATGCAATAAAAGTAAAGAGCAAACAGAAACTCAGCACTTCCGATAAGATCGACAGGATCGTTACGAACAGGATATTGGCTCTGCCGATATTCGCAGCGGTAATGTTCCTCGTATATTACATATCGGTAACGACTATCGGTACGATCGTGACCGACTGGACGAACGACACGCTGTTCGGCGGTATCATCCAGCCGGCTGCACAGCACTTCCTTGAGGGAGCAGGCGCTTCCGATTGGGTAGTATCCCTCGTCGTTGACGGTATCATCGGAGGTCTCGGCGCTCCTATCGGATTCGCACCGCAGATGGCTATCGTATTCCTCTTCCTCGCGATACTCGAGGACTGCGGATACATGTCAAGGGTAGCGTTCATCATGGACAGGATCTTCCGCAGATTCGGTCTGTCCGGAAAGAGCTTCATCCCGTTCATGATCTCGAGCGGATGCGGAGTTCCGGGAATCATGGCTACGCGTACGATCGAGAACGAAAAAGACCGTCATATGACCATGATAACGACGACCTGGATCCCGTGCGGAGCTAAACTGCCTGTAATCGCGGCGATCGCCGGATTCCTCATGGGCGGAGCATGGTGGGCTGCACCTGTTATGTACTTCGTATCGATCATCCTGATCATATGCGCATGCATAATCCTTAAGAAAACAAAGACGTTCGCCGGAGACCCTGCACCGTTCGTAATGGAGCTCCCGCAGTATCACGCACCTGTAGCAAGGAACGTGCTCCTCAGCGCTTGGGAAAGAGTATGGGCATTCCTCAAGAAAGCAGGAACTATCCTCTTCCTCTGTTGCGTAGTAATGTGGTTCCTCGGAACGTTCGGCGTTAAAAACGGCGCGTTCGGCATGGTAGATCCTGACGACAGCTTGCTGGCGATCATGGGAGGCGGCATCGCATTCATCTTCAAGCCGCTCGGATTCGGAACATGGCAGGCTGTAGCTTCTTCGATTTCCGGTTTCGTAGCCAAAGAGGCAATCGTTTCGACGATGGGCGTACTCAGCGGACTCGGCGAGATCGAAGAATATGCGGGAAGCATGCACGCGGCATTCCAGTCGTTCTTCCCTACGGCAATGGCGGCTGTATCGTTCCTGTTCTTCAACATGTTCGATTCACCGTGCCTGGCAGCTATCTCCAGCGTTGCTAAGGAGATCGGCTCGAGAAGATTCTTCTGGTTCGCCATCCTCTTCCAGAACCTCTTCTCATACTGCTTCTGCCTGGTAGTATACCAGCTCGTAGGACTTGCGATCGGAGAGGTTGCATTCGGACTCTGGAGCATCGTAGCGATCGTCCTGCTTCTGACGTTCTTCTACCTCCTCTTCAGGCCTGATCCTTACAGGAAGAAGGCGTTAAAAGCGAAAGCGGAAGCGGCCAAGCACACCGCGTAAGCAGGGTGTAAAAGCACACCGCGTAAGCAGGGTGTGATAAAATAAAAAAAGATAGGGGATGTTCGATTTGAAAATAGACGTGCCCGTGAACTCAAACGACATCGTGATACTTGTAGTACTCGGCGTGTTGTTCGTGATAGGGGTTCGCATAGTTATCGGATTTTTCAAATAGACAGGGGTATTAGAGATAAAAGGAGGTGATGATCATGTCATTGAACGCTACGGATATCGTGGTGCTGATCGTAGTCGCCGCGCTCGTAATAGGCGTCACGGCACGACTCATCCACAGAAAGAGGACCGTTGGATTCACATGCAGCTGCGGAGTTTGCAACGGTTGCAGCAAGTGCCCGGGTCATGCCGAGCACAGCGGTAAAACACACTAGAATAAACCAACCGTAAAAAAGGGCCGTCCGACGCATCGGGCGGTCCTTTTAGCATGCGGCAATGTTGACAAGCCAAGAAAATAACAATAATATTTAACTAAGCGGACCCGAGGTCCTGCGCGGTAGGGAGATAAACGGCGAAGGGAGGCTTGTTTCCATGGAACACTGCCTGAGATTGAAAAAATCGAATTGTAAAAACTGCCACAAATGCATAAGGCACTGCCCGGTAAAAGCGATCCGCTTTTCGGGAGACCAGGCGCACATAATAGCCGACGAATGTATTTTGTGCGGTCAATGTTTCGTTGTCTGTCCTCAGAACGCGAAGAGGATACAGGACGACACCGAGCGGGTAAAAGTCATGATAAAAAGCGGCGTCCCCGTTTACGCGAGCCTTGCCCCTTCCTTTATAGCGAACTACAGGGGAAGCGGCATCGACGCCATGCGCGACGCCCTCAAAAAACTCGGCTTCACCGACGCTGAAGAGACGGCGATCGGCGCTACGATAGTAAAACGCGAATACGACAGGATCGTCGAGGAGGGCAACGAAAGTATCGTCATATCTTCGTGCTGCGCCTCCGTTGACCTGCTTATACAGAAGCACTTCCCGCAGCTCCTGAACCGCCTCGCCGACATCGCATCGCCGATGCAGGCTCATGCCGTAGATATAAAAATGAGGCATCCTGACGCGAAGGTCGTGTTCATCGGACCGTGCGTAGCAAAGAAGGATGAAGCGGCGAGGTACGGCGATATCGTCGACGCCGCACTCACATTCGAAGAACTGACGAAGTGGATGGAAGACGACTGCGCAGTCCCTGAGAAAACTATGGACGAAAACGACGAAAGCCTCGCGAGGTTTTTCCCGGTCGCCGGCGGCATCCTCAAGACGATGAACAAAAAAGCGGAGGACTACATGTACATGGTCTGCGACGGAGTCGAGAACTGCCTGGCAGCCCTGGAAGATATCGAAAAGGGTGAGATAGACCACTGTTTTATCGAGATGTCCGCCTGCACGGGGAGCTGTGTGAACGGGCCCGTCATGGCGAAATACCGTGCGGAGCCGGTGCGCGACTACATCTCGGTCGCGAGATACGCGGGGAGCAAAGATTTTCCGGTCGAACAGCCTAAGCTCAGCACCATACACAAGAACTTCGAGATGCTCAAGAAGAAGGAATACATCCCGAATGAGGATCAGATAAAAAGCATCCTCCGCCAGATGGGTAAAAACTCACCGGAGGACGAGCTCAACTGCGAGACGTGCGGCTACCACACCTGTCGCGACAAGGCTATAGCCGTATATCAGGGGAAGGCTGAGATAACGATGTGCCTGCCTTACCTCCGCGAAAGATCGGAAAGCCTTTCGAACATCGCGTTCGACAACACGCCTAACGGCATCGTCGTTGTAAACGAGCTCCTCGAGATACAGCAGATAAATCCTGCGGCCTGCGAGCTGATGAACATACGCTCGCCTAAAGACGTCCTCGGCGACGGCGTCGTATCGATACTCGATCCGAAGCCGTTCTTCGACGCACTCGATAATAAGTCCACGATAAGGGAGAGGGTATACCTCGCCGAATACGAGAAGCACGTCGAGCAGACCGTCATCTACGACGCGGCATATCACATGATATTCTGCCTCCTCCGCGACGTCAGCGAAAACGAGGAAGCGCGCGTCAGGAAGGAAGAGATGAGGCTCCAGACGACCGAGATCGCGGACAAGGTCGTCGAAAAACAGATGAGGATAGTACAGGAGATCGCGTCGCTCCTCGGCGAGACGACGGCGGAGACGAAGATCGCGCTGACGCAGCTGAAGGAATCGATGTCGGACGACGAGTGATCCGGCGGACGCCACCTGCGATTTAGAATTCAGAGGTAAAAATGAACGACCTAACCATCGACATTGGCTATAAAAGCATAAACCACTACGGCGAGCAGCTCTGCGGCGACCACGTGGACATAATCGATCAGGGGGCAAACTCCAAACTGATCGTTTTAGCCGACGGCCTCGGCAGCGGCGTGAAAGCGAATATTTTATCGACGCTCACCTCGAAGATCATCTCAACGATGATGGCGGAGGGGATGCCGCTCGAGTCGTGCGTGAGGACGATGGCGTCTACCCTGCCGACGCACTCAGAGTACGGCGTCGCGTACTCGACTTTTACCATAATACACATCAAAGACAACGAGACAGCCGAGCTCATACAGTTCGACGACCCGCACATAATTTTTATACGCGACCTCATCCACCGCGACTACGAGAAGGTGGAGCACGAGATCGACGGTAAGAAGATATACAGGTCGATAATCGATCTGCAGGAGGGCGACATTTTGCTCGCCATGAGCGACGGCTGCCCGCACGCCAACTCGGATATCGCGTACAACATGGACTGGCAGAGCGACGATATCGCTGAGTTCATCGAGACGATAGCGCACGTCGGATATCCGGCAAAAACGCTGGCCGGCATCCTGGTCGACGAGTGCGACAGGCTTTACGGCGGCAAGCCGCTTGACGACGCGACGGCGTGTATCGTCAGGGTGATAAAAAGACAGCAGGTCAACCTTCTTTTCGGTCCGCCCGCGAACAGGGACGACTGCGACCGCATGATGTCGCTCTTCTTTTCGAAAAAAGGAAAGCACATCATATGCGGAGGCACGACCGCCTCTATCGCGGCTGAATATCTCGGGACCGATGTCGTCAGTACGAACTCGAAGATAAGCGGCGAACTGCCGCCTCCGTCGGAGATAAAAGGCGTCGACCTCGTCACCGAAGGCGTCGTCACCATGGATAAAATACTGAAGAACGCGAAGGCCTTCCTCGACGATGAGAACGCGATCTCGAACTGGGACTTCGAGAAGGACCCGGCCGCGATTGCGAGCAGGATGCTTTTCGAGGACGCGACGGACATCCATCTTTTTATCGGAAAAGCGGTGAATCCGGCGCACAGCGAGATGCAGGGCGATTATAAGTACATGATGAAAATGAGCCTGGCCGACGAGCTTGAGACCTGCCTGAAGAAGATGGGCAAAAAAGTGACGACGAGCTATTTTTAGTGCAAAAGCGAAGGCGGCTGTTTCTGCGGGTAGTGACGGCCGGCCGTTTTTAGGGGGAGCGGACCGACATGGAACAGATTTCCATATTCGATAAAAATAAAGACATGAAGCCGCTGGCGGCGCGTATGAGGCCGCGCGACCTGAGCGAGATAATCGGTCAGAAACATCTGCTCGGCGAGGGCAAGGTGCTGGCCCGCATGATCGAGGACGACTCGGTGCCGTCGATGATCTTCTGGGGGCCGCCGGGCGTCGGGAAGACGACGATCGCGAGGGTGATCGCTAACACGACTGAAGCGGATTTTATGGATTTTTCCGCGGTGACCGGCAGCATCAAAGATGTCAAGACGGCGATGAAGCAGGCGGAGGCGTCGGCGCGGTTCGGCAGACGGACGATCGTTTTCGTGGACGAGATACACAGGTTCAACAAGGCGCAGCAGGACGCGTTCCTGCCTTTCGTCGAAAAGGGAAGCATCGTCCTCATCGGTGCGACGACGGAGAACCCTTCTTTTGAGATAAACGGAGCATTGCTTTCGCGCTGCAAGGTGTTCGTGCTCGAACGCCTGAGCGAGGAGGACATCGAACTCCTTATAAAAAGGGCGCTCACGGACGAGCGCGGCTTCGGCGACAGGAAGATCGACATCTCGGATGACCTCATATCCATGATCGCGGTATTCGCGAACGGAGATGCGAGGACGGCTCTTTCAACTCTCGAAATGGTCGTGCTGAACGGCGAAGTTTCGGGCGATGTGACGAAGATCACGAAGGACACGATCGAGCAGTGCATCTCAAAGAAGTCGCTTCTCTACGATAAAAAAGGCGAGGAACACTACAACCTCATTTCGGCTCTTCATAAATCGATGAGGAACTCCGACCCGGACGCGGCCGTGTACTGGCTGGCCCGCATGCTCGAAGCGGGAGAGGATCCGCTCTATATAGCGAGGCGGATAGTCAGGTTCGCGTCGGAGGACATCGGACTTGCGGACCCGAATGCTATGAGCGTGGCCGTGGCCGCATATCAGGCGAGCCATTTTATCGGAATGCCGGAGTGCTCGGTCAACCTTACGGAGGCGGTCGTGTATATGTCGATATCTCCGAAGTCGAACGCTATGGAGACGGCATATCTTTCAGCCAAAAGGGACGCACTCGAGAGCATCGCCGAACCTGTGCCGCTCCACATCCGAAACGCTCCGACGAAGCTGATGAAGGAGATCGGATACGGCGAGGGATATAAGTACGCTCACGACTACGAGGAAAAGCTCACGTCGATGACGTGCCTTCCGGAAAACCTGGAAGGCCGTACTTACTACGATCCGACGGATCAGGGGCGCGAGGCCGCGTACAGGGAGAGGCTCGAAAAGATAAAAAAGTGGAAGCGTGAACACAGGGACTGACGGCGAAATGTCAGCGGGACTGACGGCGCTGCATGTGAAGAGGATCGACGGGAGACCGGCGGTCTTTTTTATCGCGCTGAAGCAACATTGAAAAGTTTGGATACAATTAAACGACATTATAGAAAAAGTGTATTTATACGGCGCAAAAATATGGAGTATAATCTGCTCAGTATGTTGGAAAGACACCAAAAATCTATTTAGGAGGGAAGAATGAAAGCAAAGAGATTTTCAGTCAAATTAGCTGTTTCTGCGATGGCGGCCATGATGATAGCAGTATCGTTGCCGGTATACGCTTTTGCGGGTGAATCGACACCAAGCGCAACGCCTGCAGTGAGCGGGACGGAAAATACGGAAGCTGTCGTAAGACACGTCGTAAAATCCCCGAAGCCGCCTTACAAAGAGTCTCAGTTCGAGATACTCTACAACAAGGACAAGTCGACGATCAAAGGCATGCCTGTCGTAGATGCGACTACGGGACAGAAGATAGAAAAGCCGATAAAATTCGTTTTCTGGAACGCTACGCGTCAGACATACGAGACGACCGTAACTTCCGCGAACGGCGTCCTGCCTGACGTTCAGGTATTCAACGATAACAGCTATATAGTGTATGCAGAAGATCAGGAATATGATTTTGATAACAACGCTTACATCATTTGGAGCACCGAGCACAACGGTCTCATAAATGACAGAAGCAAAAATGCAAGCAATCCGGATGCGGTCACAAAATTTGCATTGACCAAAAAGGCGAAGCCGACAGAAAAGGCTGAGCAGAACCGCGTAACTACGGAGTTCACGTGCTTCTGCTGGTACGGCGGAGATTTTGAAGATGACGGCTATGACTGGGCAGAAGCGAACGCCACTCTCGTATTCACGAGCCCGTTCGACAAGGTCGAAGTGCCGCTGAAGTCAAATTATGTAAAAGTAGATCTTCTGGAAGATATGGCTTACGTAGTATCGGTAAAAAGCGATAAGATTGGGACTTTCCCTTATCCGGTAGTAGTAAAAGACCATTCGGAGCGCAACAATCCTAAACTGCCGTACAACCACATGAGCTGTGCCCCGAAGAGCGAAATTTACTTTTACGAAAAGGGTGATAAAACTTTCAAAGTATCGAAGTACCTCGGAACACTTACGAGCGTAAGCGGTAAGACAACGGTAGAGGGATGGAATTTCGACCCGAGAAAACTCCCTTGGCCGTCACAGAAACAGGACACACCGAGATATGCTCTCAACGAAAAGAGCGTCGATAAGAATATCGCAAAGGGCTTCGCCGGCGACTTCGATGTACTCGACATACATACTGTCAACATGGCAAGGATCGAGCGTTCGAAACTTCAGCTGTCTGATTTCAGCGATCCGTTCAAGATAACGACCGCGATCCCTGAGGGCAAGACGGTAAAGAAGGTATCATATATCGATGACGAAGGAAAAGTCGTACCTCTCGAATTCACGCAGACGAACGACAATAAGATCAAGTTCGACATGAGATCGCTGTCCGTACATCCTGTCATCATCCAGTACGGTACGAACGATACAAACATCACATTCAAGAATGTTGCAGGCGACGGATCCTCGTGGGAAAAGGGAAGCAAGGATGCTCTCGATTTCACATATGCGACAGAGGGTGCTGCCGAGGATAAGAGCGAGGCGCTGTTCAGCGGCCTTGAGGTAGACGGAAAGGCACTCGATGCTTCCGCATATTCCTACGCAGGTCCGAACCTTAAAGTTTCGCTTCCTGCCGCTTATCTCGAAACGTTGGCTGAAGGCAAGCACACCGTAAAAGCGTTGTTCAATGCCGGTACTGCATCGGTATCTTCGGAGTTCACTGTAACGAAGAAAGAAGTTATCAACGACGACAACACCGGAACGACGGGCAACGACCATCCGGGAACGGTCGACAACGGTAAAACTTCGGATAAGAGCAAGAGCGCGGCTAAAAACAGCACTGCCGTAAATACCGGAGACAACAGCGGTATCTTCATGTACATGGGGATTTTAGCGGCGGCTGCAGCACTTTTGGCAGCATACGCTCTCAGAAAGAAAAATCTCTTAAATGAGAAATAAGAAGTGTATACTTTCAGTCATTCTGATCTGCTCGCTCATTTTTACCGCGGCCTGCGCTTCAGGCAAAGGGAGTTCGCATAACGAAAAAAAGAAATCCCGAACGCAGGTAGAAAAAGAGAAAAAGAGCAAAGGCGGAACCGATAAAAAGGATCCGGAACGGGCTTCGGAAAAATCCGAGAATAAAAGCACCGACTCCAAAAAGAGCAGCACCGGAGCCAAATCAGAGAGCGAAAAATCTTCCGCAAAAAAAGGATCGGACGGGAAAACCACGACAAGGAAGAAACACTGGGTGCCGGCGACGACCAAGGAGGTCTACCATGCGGCGGAGACCCACGAGAAACGCTATATCGATCACTATACGTGTCAGTGCGGAGCGGTTTTTAAAACCAGGACGGAGTGGACGAACCACAGGCCCGTTCCGTGAGACCGCAACCACACCTATGCGATTCCGACATGGGTAACCGTTACCGTAGTAGACAAACCGGCGTATACCACTACCGAAGAAGTTCCGGGACATTGTGAATACGACTGAGCGAAAAAGCGAAAAGCAGAAAAAGCGCACGATGCTGTATCGCGCGCTTTTATCATATAAAGGAAAGTTTGGTTGTTGAACGAGCATTCATTGTGATATAATCAACAAGTCAGATTTATTGAAGAATACAATAAAAACGGCTTATTTTACGGCCGTGTGCCGAAGAAAGGAAAGTCTTTGAGATGATAGGACCGGAAATCAGAGATCTGTTCAGGAAACAGGGAGAATACGATAACGAAAAAGTATGCGTGAAAGGCTGGATCAGGAACAATCGAAGCAGCAACAGTTTCGGTTTTATCGAACTCAATGACGGGACTTTTTTCAAGCCGGTGCAGGTCGTATACGAAGCCGATAAATTGGATAACTATTCGGAGATCGCTAAAGCCCGCATCGCGGCGGGCATCGAGGTAAAAGGCACGCTCGTGCCGACGCCGGAGGCGAAGCAGCCGTTCGAGATAAAAGCGGACGAAATAACGATCGAGGCGGACTCCGATCCCGATTATCCGCTCCAGAATAAAAGGCACAGCATGGAGTTCCTCAGGGACATCGCGTACCTGCGTCCGAGGAGCAACACTTTTTCCGCGGTGTTCAGGGTAAGGAGCATCGTAGCTTTTGCGATACATAAGTTTTTCCAGGAGAGAGGTTTCGTGTATGCGCACTCCCCGATCATAACGGGAAGCGACTGCGAAGGCGCGGGCGAAATGTTCAGGGTAACGACGCTCGACCTCAATGACATACCGAGGACGGAAGACGGGAAGATCGACTTTTCGGAGGACTTTTTCGGGCACGAAACGAACCTGACGGTATCGGGACAGTTAGAAGGCGAGGCGATGGCTCTCGCGTTCAAGAAGATATACACGTTCGGGCCGACTTTTAGGGCTGAGAACTCGAACACGGCGAGGCACGCATCGGAGTTCTGGATGATCGAGCCTGAGATCGCTTTTGCGGAATTGGCAGACAACATGCAGCTCGCCGAGGACATGGTAAAATACATAATCAGATATACGCTCGAGAACGCACCTGAAGAGATGGAGTTTTTCAACAAATTCATCGACAAGGGGCTGCTCGACAGACTGCAGCACATCGTCGATTCCGATTTCGACCGCGTCACATATACAGGAGCAGTCGAGATCCTGCAGAAGGCGGATGCGGACTTCGTATATCCGGTCGAGTGGGGCATCGACCTTCAGACGGAACACGAAAGGTATCTCACGGAGCAGGTATTTAAGAAACCGATCTTCGTAACGGACTACCCGAAGGAGATCAAGGCGTTTTACATGAGGCTCAACGACGACAACAAGACCGTAGCGGCGTGCGACATGCTCGTTCCGGGCGTCGGAGAAATCGTCGGCGGAAGCCAGAGAGAAGAGAGACTCGATGTCCTTCTGAGAAGGATGAAAGAGATGGGTGTTGAGGGAGACGCCTACGACTGGTACATCGACCTCAGAAGGTACGGCGGAGTAAAACACTCCGGATTCGGCCTCGGCTTCGAGAGGATCATCATGTACATGACGGGCATGAGCAACATCAGAGACGTGCTGCCGTTCCCTCGTACGCCGAAGAACGCGAAATTCTAGGGGCAAAACTTTTAGGGGCCCAAGCGCCCGCGATAAAAATGGCTTTTTTAGCGAATGCTATTATCTATAAAACAATCAAATATTTTTTAGGAGGATCGATGAATGAAAGGATATCCAAGCAATAAGATCAGAAACATTGTTTTACTCGGACACGGCGGATGCGGAAAAACGACTTTTCTCGAAGCTGCTCTTCTGAAGACGAAAGTTATAACCAGGCTCGGCAGGATCGAAGACGGCAACACCGTATCGGACTACGACAAAATGGAGATAGAGAAGAAGTATTCCATAAACACGACGCTCGTCCCGGTAGAGTACAAGGGATATAAATACAACTTCCTGGATACACCGGGATTCTTCGACTTCGTAGGAGAGGTGCAGTCGGCTCTCAGCACGGCGGCCGCAGCGATCATCATGGTAGACGCATCGGAAGGGATCCAGGTAGGTACGGAAAAAGCTTGGGATATCTGCAAAGAGCACAAGACGCCTAAGTTCGTCGTCCTCAATAAGATCGACAAGGAAAACGCCGATCCGGACAAGGTAGTAGAGGATATGCGCGCGATGTTCGGAAACTCGATCGTTACAGACGAAGACAAGGACGCTCTGAACGAAGCGGTAGCGAGCGCCGATGAAGAGCTCATGGAAAAATTCTTCAATGACGAGCCTTTTACCGAAGAGGAATTCAACAACGGTCTTAAAAACGGCGTCGCAAACGGAGACATCGTACCTGTAATAAAAGTTTCGGCTTACACGGGCGAAGGCATGGACGAGATACTCGACGTCATCGCCAAATACGTTCCGGACCCTGAAGAGCACGCCCCATACCCTGCAAAAGACGATTCGGACAACGACATCGAAGTACCTTGCAAGGTCGACGGCGAGCCGATCTGCTATGTATTCAAGACGATCGCGGATCCGTTCCTCGGAAGGATCTCCTATGCAAAGGTCATCTCGGGTACGATAAAAGCGGGGCAGGAGCTCTACAACCCTCGTTCACAGAAGAGTGAGAAGCTCGGATCGATGTTTTTCGTAAGGGGTAAAAATCAGGAGCCTGCAGACAACGTCGAAGCCGGCGACATCATGGCCCTCGCGAAGCTGCAGCACACGAAGACGGGCGACACGCTTTGCCTCAAGTCGCACATCGTAAAATTCCCGCCTATCGACTTCCCGCGTCCTAACTACTTCCTCGCGGTAAAAGCGGCGGATGCTAACGACGAAGAGAAGATGGCGCAGGGTCTCTTCAAGCTCATGGAAGAGGATCCTTCGTTCGTACTCGAGAGGAACCCTGAGACTCATCAGTCGCTCCTCGGCGGACAGGGTGACATCCAGCTCGGCATCATAAAAGCAAAACTCAAAGAGAAATACGGGATCGACGTAGTTTCCGTCCCTCAGAAGATAGCGTACAGGGAGACGATAAAAGGAACGTCCGACGTCCAGGGCAAGCACAAAAAGCAGTCCGGCGGAGCAGGCCAGTACGGCGACGTCCACATCAGGTTCTCGCCTTCACAGGAAAACTTCGAGTTCTCCGAAGAGCTGTTCGGCGGAGCTATCCCTAAAAACTACGTGCCTGCAGTCGAAAAAGGACTCGTCGAGAGCATGGAGAAGGGACCTCTCGCAGGTTGCAAGGTAGTTAACATCAAAGCCGTTCTCTATGACGGTTCCTACCACGAGGTAGACTCGAACGAAGTTTCCTTCAAGATCGCGGCTTCGCTCGCATTCAAGAAGGGCATCGCAGAGGCTAAGCCTTGCCTGCTCGAGCCTATCATGAAGCTGGAGATAGACGTTCCTGAGAAATACACGGGCGATGTCATGGGCGACATGAACAAGCGCCGCGGCAGGATCCTCGGAATGGACCCTACGGAGCACGGAACGAGGCTCTACGCCGAAGCACCTCAGGCAGAGCTCTTCGACTATGCGATAGTTCTTAGAGCGATGACCCAGGCACGCGGAACCTTCACCGTCGAGTTCTCGAAGTACGAAGAGGTACCGGGACAGATCGCGGAAAAGATAATCGCGGCCCACAAGGAAGAGACCGAGAAATAAAGATGCAAATGGGCTGTCGCCTGCAGATCGATCTGCGGACGGCAGCTCTTTTTTAGTGGCGGGGAATTGAGATCGCGGAAGAAGCCTTCGGACTCAAATCTTTGTCTATAAACTCGAGGGGGCTCCGCCCTCGGCATATGTATATAGACTTGAGGGCCGTTGGCTTCGGACAAGGGCATTTGGGCTCCGCCCTCGGCCGCGTGTGAGAAAAGGTGAGACCGCGGGATAAAATCTGGACATTACGGGATTCAGAAAAAGAGCTTCTGTGGTAAAATATCTCATGAATTAACGGCAATGCGAAAGATGTGACAGTCGCAGTAAAAAACCGGCGACCCTAAATGGCGACGCGAAAATCATTGTGCCAAAGGGAACGACGGCGCGTGATAAGATTTGATACACGAAGAGGAAGATCCATGGCTAAGAAACCGAAAACCGTTTTCGTTTGTACGGAGTGCGGATATGAGAGCCCGAAGTGGCAGGGGCAGTGCATTTGCGGTGCCTGGAATACGATGGTGGAGCAAAAGGTTCCGCAGGAAATGGGCGGCGGCAACCTGACTAAAGCATCGGCTAAATACCAAAAGCCTATCAGGCTGGGAGAAGTCGGAGCGGAAGAACACGAACGTTTCACATCGGGGATATCAGAACTCGACAGGGTGCTCGGGGGAGGAATAGTCCCCGGGGCATTGATGCTCATCTCGGGTGAGCCCGGCATAGGAAAATCGACGATGATAGTCCAATCGGCAAATTCGATAGCCGAGAAGTCGGGGCGCGTCCTTTATGTAACCGGAGAGGAGTCTGAGGAGCAGGTAAAACTGAGGGCAGACCGCGTCTGCGGAAAGATCTCTGAAAATCTTTGGATATATCCTGAAACGAATGCGGAGAACATAATAGCGGCATGCGAAGAGGCGAAGCCGACACTCGTGGTCATCGATTCGATACAGACGATGTACACCGATGAGGTGGACGCGACGGCGGGAAGCGTTTCGCAAATAAGAGCTTGTTCGAACATACTGATGAAGTTCGCAAAGACGAATGATGTTGCGATTTTTATAGTTGCTCATGTAACGAAATCGGGGGATCTTGCGGGGCCTAAAACTATCGAGCATATGGTCGACTGCGTTCTTTCGTTCTTCGGGGAGAGGAACATGGATCTTCGCATCCTTCGTGCGGTAAAAAACAGGTTCGGAACGACTGAAGAAGTGGGCGCCTTCAAGATGTGTGCCACGGGAATGGAAGAGGTGTCAGACCTGTCAGGAAGCCTGCTTGAGGATTCGGAGGCAATGGAGGAAGGCGCCGTCATATCAGCCATTTATGAGGGGAGCCGTCCGATATTTTTTGAAGTCCAGGGGCTTGTTGCGCCCGCCAACGTGGGGTTTGCCCGCCGGACTTCGGTAGGAATAGATAATAACCGCCTGAGCATGATTTTGGCGGTTCTGGAAAAGAGGGCGGGCACTCCGCTTTTAAATTATGATGTGTACGTCAATGTCGTTGGCGGGATGCGGCCGGACAGCCCGGCGACCGACCTGGCGGTCGCCCTCTCCCTGTACGGCTCGCTGCGGGAGAGGATCTCGCCGCGGAAGGTCGTTGCGATCGGCGAGATCGGGCTGACCGGCCGCCTGCGGTCCGTGCGCGGCGCTGACAAGATAGCGGCGGAGGCGAAGCGACTCGGATATGAAGCCGTGATACTGCCTAAGAAAAACGCGAATATTAAGGTCGACGGGATAGAAATACTCGGAGCCGAAAACATAAACGATGCGATACGACTTTTTACCCACGGAGGCGACCGCCCGGTTCGCAGATGAAGGGAGAAATGCGATAAGCTGATACAATGCAGGAGGGGCCAGATATTGCTAATGGGCATATCGGGTCTTGCCGTGTTGTCTTGCGCGGGGCGTTTTGTTAGAATGCAAGTGGAATGAGGATCTGATCGTTTTTTAGGGTGGGATCGCCTAACGGCGGACGCCATTTTTGTGGCCCGCGGCGCCGGCGTTTTTTACCCGAAAACCGAAAGACCCCGTTTCGCTAAATCATTTTATTGTTTTTATATATTCGGAGGTGACAATGAATAAAGAAGGTACGGAAAAGAAAGGCCTGATCATCGCGACGGGACTCATCGTCGGCTTGATCGCCGTCCTGCTCGTAAAATACGGGAATCCGGGCAACATGGGGTTCTGCATCGCCTGCTTCCTCAGAGACACGGCGGGAGCGCTCAAACTCCACGCCGCACCGGTCGTACAGTACGCGAGGCCGGAGATCATCGGGCTCATCCTCGGAGCGTTCGTGATGTCGCTCGGCAGCAAAGAGTTCGGCGTGCGCGGAGGGTCGTCCCCTATGACGCGCTTCGTCCTCGGATTTTTTATCACTATCGGTGCACTGATGTTCCTGGGCTGCCCGCTTCGTATGGTACTCAGGATCGCGGGCGGAGATTTTAACGCGATCGTAGGACTTATCGGCTACGTTGCCGGAATACTCATCGGTATCGCATTTCTCAAGAGGGGATTCACGCTCAAGAAGTCGGTACCTCTCGGCAAGTTAGAGGGCTCGATGATGTCGATCATCGCGGTCGTTCTGCTCATAATTCTGCTTGCGTTCCCGACGCTCCTCGCGTTCAGCAAGATCGGACCGGGAGCAATGCACGCTCCTTTGGCAATGTCGCTCATCGCAGGCCTGATCGTGGGAGCTCTCGCGCAGAAAACGCGCCTCTGCACGGTAGGCGGCATCCGCGATGCGGTACTTTTCAAAGATTTTTACCTGCTCTCGGGATTCATCGCGATCTTCGTTGCGGCGCTCATCGGAAACATCGTTATGGGATTTTTCCACCCGGGTTGGGACAATCAGCCGATCGCTTTCCACGACGGCCTTTGGAACTTCCTCGGCATGGCGCTCGTAGGATTTGCGGCCGTACTGCTCGGCGGCTGCCCGCTCAGACAGGTAGTCCTTTCGGGATCCGGCAATGCCGATTCCGGAGTGACCGTTCTCGGAATACTCATCGGAGCTGCTTTCGCGCACAACTTCGCGCTCGCATCTTCGCCGCTCGGACCTACGCCTGCAGGTAAGGCCGCGGTCATCATCGGCTTCATCGTAGTTTTCGTGATAGCTTTCGCGAACTCAAAGCAGTCGAAGGAGGCGTAAAATGGAAAAAGTTGATGCAAGGGGATATTCCTGCCCCGAACCTGTTCTGATGGCTCAGAAGGCGGTCGCAAAAGGCACGCCTGTAACGGTGCTCGTCGACAACATGACGCCGGTAAAAAACATTTCGCGTTACGCGTCGAACCACGGGCTCAAAATGGAGTATAAAGAGACGGAAGAGGGAGATTACGAAATAACGCTCTCCTAAAAATTATGTGCTATAATGGCTTAGGCCATGGCATCGATAAAAGCGTTCGGCCTGTCCGGGCGCTTTTATCATATCAAGACGCTTTTCTCACACCGGAGAAGCGGAGGGCCGCAGGTAAAAATGATCAGAGGAGCGACTATGTATATAGCGACTTTTTATACGCATTACGGGGCGCAGGTCTTTTATAACAAGGCTCAGTCTTTTGATGCGAATGCGAAGATGATGCCGGTCCCGCGGGCCGTGAGTGCGTCGTGCGGGACATGCGTTTATTTCAATAATGTCGAGGGGGAGGACCGGGGCGAAAATGCCGGGCAAGACCGTAGCGGAGGCCGAGGAAATTCGGATGAAAAAGCCGTTACGGATTATTTCAAAAAAACTCCGCCCGAGGATATCGAAGCCGTGTACCTCTGGGACGGAGCTAAAAAATTCGATTTGATTGCGGACTTTTCGGAGGAGTGATCACTCCGGCAGCTTGCATACATCCACCCACGATCTAAAGTCGATGTACTTCTCGGTTTCGTCGAGCGGCAGGCGTACCGCACTGTTGCCGCTTCCGGCGGCGGGATAGACGATATCAAAGCGCTTCAGGGAGACGTCCAGATATATCGGGACGTCTTTTTTTACGGCAAACGGGCAGACGCCGCCGGGCGCATGGCCGACATATCCTTCGACGAGATCGGGCGAGATCATCCTCGCCTTTTCGCCGAAAAACTGTTTGAACTTTTTGTTGTCTATCTTTGCGTCGCCCGCGGTCACGATCAGTATCGGATCGCCCGAAAGCAGAAACGAGAGAGTTTTTGCGATGAACTTCGGCTCGCATCCGATCGTCGGGGCGGCCGCATCGACTGTGGAACTCGAGGTGTCGAATTCCATGAGCATGTCGGGCCTGCCGATGCTTTCAAAATATTTTTTTACGTTCTCAAATGACATAGCTTCGCCTCGCGTTTTCAGTATCTTGCGGACCGACAGATCCGGCGGGGTTACGATCGTACTATATTTTTTACGGAGAGGCCTTTGCCCTCATCGTCGCCCGAAGGTGACCTGACGGAGTTCAGTTCGAACCAGAAGGTGCTTCCTTCGCTCTCCTTGCTTACGACGCCGTACTCGGCGTGGTGAAGGGTGAGGATGCCTTTTGCGATCGAAAGACCGAGGCCCGTGCCTTCGATGTCGCGGTTTCTGTTGGCGCTCGTCCTGTAATATTTTTCCCATACGTGGGAGATCTCGTCGCTCGGGATGCCGACGCCGTTGTCGATGACCTCAAAGCGGACTTTCCTGGCGGTGCGGGATACTTTTATCTTTATGAACTTGTTGTCGCCGGAGTATTTTACCGCGTTAGAGATGAGGTTGTTCATTACCTGCTTCAGCTTTTCCTTATCCCCGTTGACGTATGTTTTCCTGCAGAAAGAAGTCTCTATATCGAAGCCTTCCTGATCTTTGAGGATCTCGTATGTGGCCGCGACCTCTTTCGCCGCCGCGACGAAGTCGAAGTCCTGCTTCCGTAGCTCCAGATTGTTTGACTGGAGACGCGAGAGCGACAGCATGTCTGAAACGAGGTTCGTCAGGCGGTCCGTCTCGGAGATTATTATGCCGATGTGCTCGCGGCGCTTCTCCGGGTCGTCGCCCGAAAAGTCGTTCACCATTTCGGCGTACGATTTTATCATCGTGAGCGGGGTCCTGAGGTCGTGCGAGACGTTCGCCATGAGGTCGCGTTGATACGTATCGCTTTTCTGCATCTCGTACGAGGCGGTGTTCAGGGTCTTTGCGAGCTCCTGCGTCTCGGTGAAATTGCCGCCGCTGAAGTGTATGTTGTAGTTGCCGCGCGTGAGTTCCGTCGCGGACTTCGTTATGCTCTCTATAGGCGCGGTCAGTCTCTTTGACAGCAGCCACGCGATGATCGATGCGATGATGAGCGAGATCGCCATTATGTACAGCATCTGTTTTCGCATTATGGCGACGGTCGTCTGGACCGGATAGAGAGGCGAGATGACGTACATTGTCGTTTCGTCTTTTTCCTCGCCGAGCCGCTTCGCGTAGATCAGCTTTGAATGGTGAGATTTCGCCGACGTCGTTATCATCGAGGCAGAATCCATGTTGCTAGCTATGAGGCGGTTGTGCGCTTTCTCGATGTCCGGGTCGAAAGGCGATGAAGTCTGGAACAGGAAGCTTCCTTTGTCGAAGATCTTCGTTCCCATAGGGCCGTCGACGCGGATGATGACGTCACTGCTGAAAGACGTCTGCATCGCGGCGGAGTCGAACGCATCGATACCGCGGTTGTAGCGCGCTTCCATGCTTTCCGTCAGCGCCTTCGTTTCGCGGATCTTCATCCTCTCGTAGTAATTGTTTATAAAGAAAATTTGTAGCATCCAAATGAATGCTACAAGAGCCATCGCGAACAGCAAAAAGTATGTCAGCGATACGGTTTTTATGCTTGTAAAATCTAAGTTATTCTTCTTTGTCTTCATATTCAAACTTGTAGCCTACGCCCCTCAGGGTGACGATAAAATTGCGATAAGGTCCGAGCGTGTTCCTTAAGTTCTTTATGTGGGTGTCGATCGTCCTGTCGTCGCCGAAGAAGTCGTATCCCCAGATGTCGGAGAGGAGCCTGTCGCGCGAAAGGGCGATGTTTTTATTCTGTATGAGGTAGAAAAGAAGCTCATATTCCTTCGGCGTGAGGTTGATCCTTTTACCGTCGACGGAGATCGTCATGGCCGCGAAGTTGACTTCGAGACCGTCGAACTTCATGACGGAATTCGCCGGCTGTACCGCAGGCACTTTTCTCGTGAGAACGGCGTTGACCCTGGCCATGAGCTCTTTGGGGCTGAACGGCTTTGTGACGTAGTCGTCTATCCCGAGCTCGAATCCGAACAACTTGTCGTATTCTTCGTCCCTCGCCGAAAGCATGATGACAGGAATGTCCTTCGTCTTCTTGATCTCCTTGACGGTGCTGAATCCGTCGAGTTTCGGCATCATTATGTCCATTATTATGAGATCGTAATCGTTCAGCTTGCAAAGGCCGATCGCCGTCATGCCGTCGCCCGCTTCGGAGACGTTGTAGCCGCTGAATTCGGCGTATTCCTTTATGACCTCTCTGATCTTCTGTTCGTCGTCTACTATGAGTAAGTTTTTCATTTTCGCACCTCCGTGAAGTGTTAATGCATTATATCACAGGTAAAATTTTATTTATAGTTTAATTGCGGCATCTTCATGGGCAAAAAAATCAACCGAAACTCGATATCGCTTCTATATTTTACATAATATACTTGAATGTACCGTGTTGACAATGCAAAAACCCTATGATACAATCACTCATTTTCATGTTGTTGAAAAAAAGCGGCCGAGTGTGTATAATATATAACAAAGATCACAGGAGGCATGTAATGTTTCAAGTAGGCGATAAAATTGCCTATCCCATGCACGGCGCCGGAGTGATACGGGGCATCAAAGAAGAAGAGGTGCATGGCGAAACGGTAAAATATTACGACGTCGATCTTCCTCACAGCGAGATGAAGATCCTTGTTCCTGTGGACAAATGTGAGAATGTCGGCTTACGGCATATAATATCCGAAGATCTGATAGACGGTGTACTCGATGTGCTTTCCGCCGAGTCGGAGCCTATGGACTCCGCATGGAACAGGCGCTTTCGTGAGAACACCGACAAGCTCCATACGGGAGATATCCATATAATAGCGGGGGTCGTTCGTGATCTGCGGCGCAACGATAAGGTGAAAAGACTTTCCATGGGTGAAAGGAAGCTCCTCAATTCTGCGAAGCAGATACTCGAAAGCGAATTGGCACTCGCATCCGGTAAGACGATCGAGGAGATCGATGAGACGGTCGAGGCGCGTATTTAAAAGGAATGCGCAGCTTGGCCGTTTTTAATCTGCATCGAATACCTTTGACCGGTTTTTTATTCTTTTTACGAAAGGAGGTGAGAACATGATAAGAAAAATCTATTCCTGCATTCTCTGCGTCTGCGGAGGACTCGTGGGAGTGCTCGTTTTTTACCTTACGAAGCTGCTCGCGGATGACAGTTTTCACAGGGGCGACCGCCTGATGACCAATAATACGGATTACAGTATGATGATACTGAGCGTGTTTTCTTTCGCACTTATTTTTTATGTGGCGGCCCCGGCGCTGAGCAGAAAAAGTCATAAGACGACGCTGAGTATAGGTAAGGACCTGCAGGACGTACCGGCGAGGACGATCCTCGGCGGCGTGGTCGGTATAATCTCCGGCCTGATAATAGCGCTGCTCATTTCGATGACGTACCGCGCCGTGCTCGCAAGCTGGGTATATACGCTCATTACGATCCTGCTCTACATAGTGCTCGGTTACCTCGGGTATGCGATCGGCATAAGCAAGTCGCGCGATGTCAGCGCGCCGCACGGAAAGTCCCAGAGCGGATCGACTCTGATCGACGGCATCATGGGAAGGAAGATATCCACCCCACCGAAGGTTGTCGACACGAGCGCGATCATCGACGGAAGGATAGCGGATGTACTCAGGGCCGGTTTTATCGAAGACGGGCTCGTCGTGCCGGAATTCGTTGTCACGGAACTGCAGCACATAGCCGATTCGTCGGATGCGCTCAAGAGGGTCAGGGGCCGGAGAGGTCTCGACGTCCTCGAGGAGATAAAACAGGAGTTTTCGGTAGAGATCTATAATACCGGAAAACTGAAGGTGCTCGACGAGATCCCGGAGGTCGATATCAAGCTGATAAAACTTTCGAAGCTTCTCGGCGGGCAGCTGATCACCACGGATTACAATCTGAATAAAGTAGCGGCGATCAACGGCATCAAGGTGCTGAACATAAACGAGCTCGCGAATGCGCTCAAGCCTGTCGTCATACCGGGCGAGAAGATGATCATAAACATCATCAAGCAGGGCAAGGACGTTCAGCAGGGGATCGGCTATCTCGACGACGGCACGATGGTCGTTGTCGAAGACGGCAGGGATCACATAGGAAAAACGGTCACCATAACCGTTACGAGCGTTATCCAGACCGCCGCCGGTAAAATGATATTCGGCAGGCAGAAGCTGCAGAACGGCAAGTAAAAACCGCGGCGCGGCAGGCAGGAAGATCTCATATGGGTAAAAAGTTATACATAGCCGTAGTTGCGGCGGGCGGAAAAGGAACGCGAATGGGCGCGGCAGTGCCCAAACAGCTCATGTCCGTAGGGGGCAGGAGCGTTCTTGAGATGTCCGCAGCCGCAATGGCGGCGGTGCCGGAGATCGTTCACGTGATCATCGTGATGCCTTCCGATGCCGATGCAGAGCCGTACATCAAGGCGGCGGCCGTCGTTGAGAGTTCTTTCGGTAAAAGCGCTTCCGTCGCACTCGGCGGCGCGGAGAGAAGCGATTCCGTAAAAGCGGGCCTTTCCGAAGCGGCGAACATCGCCTCACTTAAAGGTGTGCCGGAGAGCAATACATTCGTACTGATACACGACGGAGCAAGGCCTTTTGTGATGCGCGATGTTATCGAACGCAACATAAAAGCGCTGGACAGCTGTGATGCCGTGTGCACCGCCGTCGGATCCGTTGATTCCGTGCGAATTCTTAAGGACGGCGTATTGAACTCAAAACACCTTTATCCTATAATTGATACTGTAGCTTTAGACAGGAATTCGGTGTTCAGCGTACAGACTCCTCAGAGTTTCAGACTGAGCACGATCCGTAAAGCGTACGAGGCTGCGGATGCCGCCGGATTCGTTTCGACCGATGACGCATCGGTAGCTGAATTTGCGGGCATACCGGTCGCGCTCGTTGAAGGCGACCCCGCAAACAGAAAAATCACGGTGAAAGGTGACTTAAAGATGAGCGTAAGGGTTGGGAACGGGTACGATGTACACCGTCTCGCTGAAGGATACAGGCTCATATTGTGTGGGATCCCTGTCCCCTTTAGCAAGGGCCTGGAAGGTCATTCCGATGCCGACGTGGCAGCGCATGCCATTGCTGATGCACTGCTTGGAGCGGCCGGTCAGGGAGATATAGGAAAGCATTTCCCGGACGATGACTACAGGTACCTTGGAGCCGACAGCATGGAGCTTCTTGCGGAAGCAAAAAAGATAGCGGGCGACCCCGCGATCGTGAACATAGATCTGACGATCATAGCGGAGCGACCCAAGCTGTCTCCGTACATAGGAGATATGAAAAAGAATGTCGCAGCTGTCCTCGGTATCCCGGAGAGCGCCGTCAATGTAAAAGCGACTACAACGGAAGGCCTCGGGTTCGAAGGCAGAGGAGAAGGTATTGCAGCTTTGGCGAGCTGCGTGATAGAAGGGGGATCAGAATGAAATTAGCGGGTAAACACTTAAGAACACTTAAAGAAGCGCCTAACGAGGCGGAAATAGTCAGCCATGTACTGCTCGTAAGGGCAAACATGATAAGGAAACTGGCATCCGGTATATACGGCTTCATGCCTCTCGGTTGGCGCTCGCTTCAGAAGGTAGCGCAGATCGTAAGAGAGGAAATGGATGCGATCGGAGCACAGGAACTTCGCATGCCTGCACCGAACCCGGGCGAACTCTGGAAAGAGTCCGGGAGGTGGTATGCATACGGACCTGAACTTTGGAGACTCAAGGACAGGAACGGTCGCGACTTCTGTCTCGGACCTACGCACGAAGAAGTTTTTACCGACATAGTAAGAAACGAAGTTTCCTCATACAGGGAGCTTCCTGTACACCTTTACCACATACAGTGGAAATACAGGGATGAAGCACGTCCGAGGTTCGGACTTATGAGGAGCAGGGAGTTCCTCATGAAGGACAGCTACACCTTCGACAGGAACGAAGAAGAATGCCACAAGAGCTACATGCAGTGCTACGAAGCGTATAAGAGGATGTTCGACAGGTGCGGTCTCCAGTACAGGATAGTAGAGGCCGACAACGGACCTATCGGAGGGAGCAATTCTCACGAGTTCTCCGCACTCTCTAATGTCGGAGAAAGCGAGATCGCATACTGCGAGAACTGTAATATGGCGGCTACGGTAGAACGTGCCGAGTGCGCGGACGATTCTGCACCTAAGGAAGAAATGCAGGAGCTGCAGGAAGTATATACGCCTAACACGAAGACGATAGATGACGTATGCGGCTATCTGGACATCGACGTAAAGAAATCGATCAAAGCGCTGATGTTTGTTACATACGATCAGGAACTCAATCCGAACGAGTACGTGTGCGTATTCCTTCGCGGAGACAGGGAGGTCAACATGATCAAACTCGTCAACGCCCTGGATATACCTGAGCACTACATCGAATTTGCGGATGAGGTGGCCATGGGAGCCGCGACGGGAATAGTCGGAGGATTTACGGGCCCTATCGGCCTTCACGACTGCAAGATCGTAGTCGACAGCGAGCTCGTAGGCACGGTGAACATGTGCGCGGGAGCAAATAAGGAAGACCACCACATGCTCGGAGTATGCTACGGCAGAGACTATACCGGCGACATCGTTACGGACATCAAGGTCCTCAAAGAGGGAGATCCTTGTCCTAAGTGCGGCAGACCTGTAAAACATACGAGAGGTATCGAGGTAGGCCAGATCTTCAAACTCGGAACGAAGTATTCGGATTCGATGCACGCTTACTACAAGGACGAAAACGGAGAAGATCAGGTATACCACATGGGCTGCTACGGAGTCGGCGTAACGAGAACGCTCGCGGCGATCATCGAACAGCACAACGATGAGAAGGGCATAATCTGGCCGATGTCGGTCGCTCCTTATCACGTATGGATCACGCTGCTCGATCCGAAGAATGAAGAAAAAGCTGCCCTCGCCGACAGGATAGAACATGAACTCGAAGCCATGGGCGTCGAAGTCGTAGTGGACGACAGAGACGAGAGGCCGGGAGTCAAATTCAACGATGCCGACCTTATCGGAGTTCCTATCAGGATGACGATAGGCGATAAGACGGAAGCGGGATTCGTAGAATACAAGCTGAGAAGAGACGACAGGGACAAGACTGAGATTCTCTCGGCTGAAGAGGCGATCAAGAAGGCCAAAGAACTCGTAGATAAAGAGAGATTCGGTATCTGATCGTGTTAGAACTCTTCGGTGTATTTTTCAAGCTGGGTATTTTGACTATCGGCGGCGGTCTCGCAATGATACCGATACTGACGAAGACCATGGTCGAGGACAAGAAGTGGTTCAGTGAGGACGAAATGGTCGACATCATTTCGATCTGTCAAAGCGTACCCGGCGTAGTTGCGATAAATATGGCGACATACGTGGGATTCAAGCGGCGCGGGCTGCTTGGATCCTTCGTTGCAACTGTGGCCGTGACGCTGCCGTCACTCGTGATCATCATCCTGATCGCAAAGAGCCTCGCGGGCTTCGGAGACAACAGGTACATCATGGGCGCACTCGGAGGTCTCCGTGCGGCGGCGGTCGGACTCGTTGCGGTGGCTGTCTATACGGTCGGGAAGCAGGTGGTAAAAACGCCGCTGACCCTCGCGACGTCGCTGCTCGCTTTTATCCTTGTCGCATTCTGTAAAACGCCCGTGCCGTATCTGATTTTAGCCTACGTGTGCGTCGGGATTCTGTATGCGCTTTTTACGAAAAAAAGACTGGATGAGGGTCCGGGAGGCGGTAAAAAATGACGTATCTGAATCTTTTACTGACATTTTCCAAAATAGGGATCCTGGGATTCGGCGGCGGCCTTGCGATAATCCAGATCATTTACGACTCGATACAGCAATTCTCGGCGATCACGCCGGAGCAGTTCGCGAATATGGTGGCGATCGCTCAGGTGACGCCGGGACCGGTCGCGGTCAATACTGCCACGTTCGTCGGATACGAGACGAAGGGGACGCTCGGGGCGATCATCGCCACGCTGGGAGTTTCGATACCGTCTTTCGTTCTGATAACGATAGTGAGTAAAACGGTCGAAAAATACAGGGAGAGCCGCGCCGTAGAAGGGGCGCTTGCGGGAGTTAGGCCTGCGAGCCTCGGGCTCATAGCGGCTGCGGTCCTTACGATAGGTATACCGGCGATATTCGCGGAGCACGGACTCGGAGCGAATCTCGGACTTGCGGGAGGCATCGGAAGTTCGGCGCTTTCGGGGACGATCCTGGCAAACGGACTCGATCCGCTGTCGCTCGTGATATGCGTCGCGACGGCCTTGGCAATAGATAAATTCAAAATGGACCCGTTCAAAGTGCTGCTCGTAATGGCGGCTGTGGGGGCCATACTGGGAGTATGATGTTAAAAAAAGGAGAAACGGCCTGCGCCGGAGCTCCGGTAAAATATATCCAAATCAAGGAGGACATGATGAAGATCTACAACACTCTAACCGGAAAGAAAGAAGAATTCGTACCGCTCGAAGAGGGAAAGGTCAAAATGTACGTTTGCGGACCTACGGTCTACAACTATTTCCACATAGGGAACGCAAGACCTTTTGTCGTGTTCGACACTCTGAGAAGGTATTTTATCTATAAAGGATACGACGTGAAGTTCGTGCAGAATTTTACCGACGTCGACGACAAGATCATAAACAAGGCGAAGCAGGAAGGCTGCACCGCGCCCGAAGTATCGGAGAAATATATAAAAGAGTATTTTGAGGACGCGAAGGCGCTCAACGTCATGAAGGCGGACGTTCATCCGAAGGTCTCGGAGCACATACCGGAGATCATCGAATTCGTTCAGACGCTGATCGACAAGGGGTACGCGTACGAGGCGGACGGAGACGTATATTACAAGACGAGAAAGTTCAAAATGTACGGACAGCTGTCCGGGCAGAAGATCGACGACCTCGAGGCCGGGGCGAGGATAGCTATCGGCGAGACGAAGAAGGATCCGCTCGACTTCGCGCTTTGGAAGGCTCGCAAGGAGCCGGACGAGATCGCGTGGGAATCGCCTTGGGGAATGGGACGCCCGGGCTGGCACATCGAGTGCTCTACGATGGCGAAGAAGCATCTCGGTAAAACGATCGACATCCACGGAGGTGGACAGGACCTTCAGTTCCCGCACCACGAGAACGAGATCGCCCAGTCGACCGCGTGCAACGACTGCCAATTCGCAAGGTACTGGATGCACAACGGTTACATCACCGTGGACGGAAAGAAGATGTCGAAATCGCTCAACAACTTTTTTACCGTGCGCGACATAAGAAAAGAGTATTCGGGAGATGTCATCAGATTTTTCCTCCTCTCGGGACACTACCGCGGGCCGATCAACTTCAGCGACAAGCTCATGGAGCAGGCGAAGCAGGGTCTCGACAGGATCGTGAACGCGGCTCAGACGCTCGAGCACCTAATAAAGAACGGCACGGACGGCATGACCGACGCGGAGAAGGAAACGCTGGCGTCGCTCGATAAGTACAAGGACGATTTTATGACGGCGATGGACGACGATCTCAACACGGCGGATGCGATCTCGGCGATCTTCGGGATGGTAACGGAGATAAACATGGCGGTCAAAGACGGAGCTTCCAAGGAGTTCGCGACTGACGCTCTCGCAAGGCTCAAAGAGCTAACCGGCATCCTCGGACTTTTGGAAAAGAGCGAGGACGAAGGACCTGACGAAGAGATAGCGGCGCTCATCGAGGAGAGGCAGCAGGCGAGGAAGGAGAAAAACTACGCCCGCGCTGACGAGATAAGAGACATCATCGCCGCAAAAGGCTGCACCCTCAAGGACACTCCTCAGGGCGTGCAGGTAATAAAAAATGATTAACACGACTTCGCTTGCATACATGGGCGATGCCGTGTACGAAGTCGCGGTGCGCCGGAAGCTCATAGACGACGGATTTGAGAACGTAAGGAAGCTCCACAAGGAAGCGGTAAAATACGTTTCGGCCGAGGGTCAGTCCGCGGCGTTAAAAGCGATGACGGACGGCTTTCTGACCGAGGACGAGCTCAAGCTCGTAAAAAGGGCGAGGAACCACAAGACTTCATCGATGCCGAGAAACGCCGATCCGCGCAAATACAAGTTAGCGACGGGATTCGAGGCGCTTATAGGCTACCTGTATCTTTACGGGGACGAAGCCCGACTGCAGGAAGTGATATCAAAGGCGATAGATATCATCGGAAACGAAAACGGGACCGACGGAAACGGTGCCGTTGATATCCCCGGGAACGAAAACGGAGGGACGGATGAGTAAGGCTGACGAAAAATTCGTCGCGATGTGCGACGACATAATCAAAAACGGATTCAGTACGGAAGGGCAGAAAGTCAGACCGCACTGGCCGGACGGGACGCCGGCGCATACTATCAAGAACTTCGGCGTCGTGAACAGGTACGACCTTTCGGAGGAATTCCCGGCGCTGACCCTAAGACCGACGGTTATCAAACTCGCCTTCGACGAGCTCCTCTGGATATGGCAGAAAAAGTCGAACAACGTACACGACCTAAACAGCCACATCTGGGACGAATGGGCCGGAGAAGACGGAACGATCGGGAAGGCATACGGCTATCAGCTCGGCGTGAAATATAAATTCAAGCAGGGCGAGATGGACCAGGTCGACAACGTCCTGTGGCTCCTCAAAAACGACAGGTACTCCCGCAGGATAATGACGAACATGTACAATTTTGCGGACCTTTCTGAGATGAACCTCGAGCCGTGCGCTTACAGCATGACTTTCAACGTAAAAGGCGACGTGCTGAACGGCATACTGAACCAGCGCTCTCAGGACATCCTGACGGCGAACAACTGGAACGTCGTGCAGTATTCGCTCCTCCTGATGATGATGGCGAACGTCAGCGGTCTGAAGGCGGGCGAGCTCGTGCACGTGATCGCCGATGCTCACATCTACGACAGGCACGTGGATATAGTAAAAGAGCTGATAAAAAGGCCGCAGTATCCGGCGCCGAAGGTAACGCTCAACCCGGACGTAAAAGATTTTTACGACTACACCGCGGACGACGTTATCGTCGAGAATTACCAGAAAAACCCTCAGATAAAGGACATACCGGTGGCGATATGAAGCTGATAGTTGCAGTAGACAGGAACTGGGGAATAGGTTGCGGAGGCGAGCTCCTCGCGCACATCCCCGGCGACCTCAAATATTTTAAAGAAAAAACGACGGGCGGAGTCGTGATCATGGGACGCAAGACCCTCGAGAGCATGCCCGGCAAAAAAGGTCTCCCGAACAGGGTCAACTTCGTGCTCACGAGCCGCGAAGGATACGAAGCCCCGGGATGCATCACGGTGAACAGCGACGAAGAGCTTTTATCGAAGCTATCCGAATACGACGGCGATAAGGTGTTCGTGATCGGCGGCGAAAGCATTTACCGAAAATTTTACCGCATGTGCGACATCTGCTATGTCACGAAGATGGACGCCGACCTCGGAGCCGACAGGTTCATGCCGAACCTCGACGAGGACCCGCTTTTTACCCTTACCGATGAAAGCGAAACGCACAGCGAGAACGGCATCGATTACAGATTTTGCACCTATAGGAGAGCGGAGTAGATTTTGAAAAAAGATCCGAGAAAAGGCTCAGCGCCGAGAAAAAATAAAGAAGCGACTATGGCCGAAGGCGACATCCTGATCGGCAGAAACCCTGTGTCCGAAGCGATAAAAGCCGGCAACAGGATCAACAGGATCTGCATCGCGCAGGGCTGCGACGACCGTGCGAAACGAATAGCCGAAGAGGCGGAGCGCGCAGGGATCGCCGTGGAGTTCGTGCCGGCCAAGGTCCTTGACGGAATGACGAAGTACGCAAAGCATCAGGGCGTAGTCGCAGAAGTACCTGAGCACGAGTACGCTTCTTTGGAGGATGTATACGCGCTTGCCGAGAGCAAAGGCGAGGATCTTTTCGTCGTCGTCCTCGACGGGATAAGCGATCCCGGGAACATCGGGGCGATCATTCGTTCCGCGGAGTGCGCGGGCGCTCACGGCGTCATCATACCGAAACGCCGTGCCGGCGGAGTCACGCCGGTTGCAGCGAAGGCTTCCGCGGGAGCGTCGGAATACATGCCGTGCGTCAGGGTAACGAACATCGCGAGGACGCTCGATGAGCTGAAGGAAAAAGGCGTTTGGATCGCAGCCTGCGACATGGACGGCGAGAACTATTCGGACGCGAACCTGACGGGACCGATAGCGATAGTGATCGGAAGCGAAGGGAGCGGGATCGGAAGGCTCGTAAAAGAGCACTGCGATTTTACGGTGTCGATACCGGTGCTCGGCCATATAGATTCGCTGAACGCGTCGAACGCGGCGGCTGTCATCATGTACGATATAGTCAGGCAGAGGCGCGCGAAGCAGGAAAAATAATTATTGCGACATTGGCGGCCCGAAAACTTGAATTCCTGCGGGACATGTTGTATAATCATCGTTGCCGCATATGCTACTGTGGCTTAATGGTAAAGCACTTCACTCGTAATGAAGGGATTGTGAGTTCGATTCTCACCAGTAGCTCCAAGCAAAAGGACCCTGTAAAGGGTCTTTTTTTCGTATCTTGTTCAGTATTTCCGAGTTAGTTTTTACGCGGCATAAAAGCCTGCACTTAAATGCATTAAGTAATCGACGCCTTGTATATTTTATCTATCGAGCTCGCCATCTCTTTTGCGAACTCCTCGTCGGTCTGCTGAACGAACAGCTTTTCCGTCAGGGCTCTCGAGAAGCTCGCCGTCATGTCGTTGTTCTCGGCAAGCCTTCTGTTGGCCTCTTCCTGCGAATATCCGCCTGAGAGAGCCACGAGCCTTATGACGCAAGGGAAATCGAGCAGATCCCTGTAGAGGTTCGCCTTCTCAGGAAGGGTGAGCTTGAACATGAGATAGTCGTCGTCCTTCATATCTTTGAGGTGCGCGACGAACTCCTCGTGCAGGATCTCTTCGCACTCTGCTTTAGCCGGCGCGTTGATGTCGACTTCCGGCTCGATGATCGGAACGAGCCTCGCATCGATGATCACGCGGGCCGTCTCGAACTGCTGATCCACGATCCTCTTGATAGCCTCCCTGTTCGGCTCCAGTATCACCGAACGCATCTTCGTCCCGAAAATGTGCCTCTCCTTGGCTCGTTCCAGAAGCGCCGGAAGTCCCGGATTCGGCTTCATCATACGAACGCCGTCCTCGGCATCGGCAAGCCCTTTATCGACTTTGAGTATCGGCACGATGCCCTTGACATCCCAAAGGTAATCCGCCGTATAAAGATCTCCGATCTTCCTGTCCATCGTCATCTCGAAAAGGATCGCCGCAAGGATCTTCTCCGAAGTGAAAGTCGGGCATGTTATGATCCTGGTCCTCATCTCGTGGACCAGATCGAACATCTCCTCTTCGCTGCTGTATTTATCCTCTTCGATCCCGTATAGCTTAAGCGCCTTAGGTGTGCTTCCGCCGCTCTGGTCGAGTGCGGCGATAAAACCCTTGTCATTCTTCATGCGCTCCAGTTGTTTATTGTTCATCGAATGCTCCTTTCGTACTTTTTATCCATACGCTAATCGTAGCATAGAAACCGTTGTATTTCAAGAATGACGCCGCCCGCGCAGTTGTTCGCTTTTAACGGCTGTGATATAATTTCCGCATAGACTCAAGACCCCGGAGGCACGAAATGAGCAATACGATCGAAAGAGAAGAATACCTGGAAATGCGCGATAATTTTATCCACCACATCATCGATGAGGATCTCGCGTCGGGAAAACACAAGGAAATAATCACGAGATTTCCGCCGGAACCGAACGGCTATCTGCACATCGGCCACGCCAAGTCGATCTGCCTGAACTTCGGCACGGCGCTGAAATACGGCGGTAAATGCAATCTCAGATATGACGATACGAACCCGGTAAAAGAGGACACCGAGTACGTCGATTCCATCGAAGAAGACGTAAGGTGGCTCGGCTTCCAATGGGCGGAGCGCCTCTGGGCTTCCGACTATTTCGACACGATGTACGAGGCTGCGGTCGAACTCATCAAGAAGGGCAAGGCGTTCGTCTGCGACCTTACGGCCGAACAGATCAGAGATTACCGCGGCACGCTCACGGAACCCGGGAAAGAGAGCCCGAACAGGAACAGGAGCATCGAGGAGAACCTCGAGCTTTTCGAGAGGATGAGAGCGGGCGAATTTGCGGACGGCGAAATGGTCCTCCGCGCGAAGATCGACATGGCGTCCCCGAACATCAACATGCGTGACCCGGTCATCTACAGGGTCGCCCACGCCACTCACCACAACACGGGAGACAAGTGGTGCATCTATCCGATGTACGATTTCGCGCACCCGATCGAGGACGCGATCGAAGGGATAACTCATTCGATCTGCACGCTCGAATTCGAGGATCACAGGCCTCTCTACGACTGGGTCGTAAGGGAAGTCGGCTTCTGGAACGACAATCCGCCTCGCCAGATAGAGTTCGCGAGGCTCAACATAACGAACATGATAATGAGCAAGAGGTATCTCAAGAAACTCGTCGAAGACGGCACCGTTACAGGTTGGGACGATCCCCGTATGCCTACCATTGCAGGTATAAGGAGGCGCGGATACACGCCTGAAGCGATCCGCAAATTCTGCGACGAGATAGGCGTTGCGAAGTCGAATTCGACGGTCGACATCGCTCAGCTCGAGACGGCGGTGAGGGACGATCTTCAGGATAAGGTCAGCGCGAGGAACGTGGTCACGGACCCGATAAAAATCGTCATAATCAACTATCCGGAAGGCAAGCTCGAGGATTGCGTCGTCGAGAACAACAGGAACGTCCCTGAGCTCGGCGAAAGGACGATCCCGTTCGGTCGCGAGATATGGATAGACGGCGAGGATTTTATGGAGGAGCCGGTCAAAAAATATTTCAGGCTTTTCCCGGGCAACGAGGTCAGGCTCAAGGGCGCGTATTTTATAAAATGCGAGGAGATCGTCAAGAACGACGACGGCTCGATAAAAGAGCTCCGCTGCGCTTATGACCCTGAGACGAAGAGCGGTAGCGATTTCAGCGGACGCAAGGTAAAAGGCACGATTCACTTCGTCGAGGCGTCAACCGCGGTAAAAGTAAAGATCCGCGAGTACGGATATCTCATGGTCAAAGATGAGAACGACGAATACGTCTTCAACGAGGACTCCCTTAAAGAGACGTGGGGATATGCGGAACCTTCGCTCGCCGATGCAAAGGCGGGAGAGCGCTTCCAATTCTTCCGTAAGGGCTTTTATATCGCGGATGCAGAGCTGACGACGGACGATGAGAAGGTGTTCAACAGCATAGTCAGCCTCAAGAGCTCCTGGAAGAAGAACTGATACTGACGCGTGAAGCGGCGCGATGCGTTCGGCCGCTTTTACAAAATAGGAGGAGAAGGGTATAAACGAGGTTTTCGGTAAAATATTCGATCTGGTACAGGCGCAACCCGTTTTCGCAAAGTACGTAACGACCTCACTCAGATGGGTGTTCGCGGTCTTGGCGGTATACATACTGCTCAAGTCGATCATGTCGCTTTTATCGACGAAAGCGACCCCGGAGGTGTGGGGTTATCTTTGCGTGGAAGGCGGCGCGAGCATGCCTATTACCCACTGGGAGAACATCATCGGACAGGCGCCGTCGGTCGACCTTCGGATACCGCTCGCCACGATATCGAGGACGCAGGCGATCCTCAACAGGCGTAAGGACGGTCAGTGGATGTTCCAGGACCTCAACTCCAAGAACGGCACCGTCATAAACGGCGTCCAGCTCATACCGAGAAAGCGCTACATAATAAACCCGGGCGATGAGATCATCATGGGCGGCGTCCGTTGCACGCTCGCCTCGATCAGCATCGAGGAAGAGATGAACAACGAAGAGATGCGTAACATGGATAAGGGACCGGCGTCGCCGTGGTCCACGATGGTTGCGATAACGGTGTTCCAGGCTCTCGCCATATTGCAGCTCATAATAAGCATGGGGAGCGACCTCAAGCCTTCAGCACTTTTATCGATAGTGATACTTTGTGCGGCGATGTGGGTCTACGTCGGTATCTTCCGCGCGATGGGAAGCAAGGGATTCGAAATGGAGATGATAGCATTTTTCATGTCGACGATAAGCCTTGCGATCACGGCATCTTCGACACCGGGAGAAACGATGAAACAGTGCATCGCCATACTCCTCGGAATGCTGCTTTTCGTCTTTGCATGCATATACATGAGGGATCTCGACAGGACCGCAAAAGCGAAGCCGGCCCTCGTCGTTATCTCGATAATCATATTCCTTTTCAACCTGGCGTTCGGAAGCATCAAGTACGGTGCTGCGAACTGGGTATCGATCGGCGGCGTCTCCGTACAGCCGTCCGAAATAGTTAAAGTAGCGTTCATCTGCATCGGAGCGGCGAGGCTCGAAGAGCTCTTCCAAAAGAAGAACCTCTACATGTTCATGCTTTTCTCGCTCTTCTGCATGGGCTGCCTCGCGATAATGGGTGACTTCGGTACTGCGCTGATCTTCTTCGTCGCATTCCTCGTTATTTCGTTCCTGCGGAGCGGCGATTTTTCCAGGCTCGTCCTGACGATCGGAGCGGCCGGCCTCATGGGCCTCATGGTCCTGAGATTCAAGCCGTATATAGCGGACCGTTTCAACGTGTGGGGACATGTTTGGGACTATTCCGACGGAATGGGATATCAGCAGACGAGGACCATGTGCTACGGAGCGGGCGGCGGACTGCTCGGACTCGGAGCCGGCAACGGTTCTCTCAAGACCGTAGGGGCATCCAACACCGACCTCGTATTCGGCATGGTAATGGAAGAGTGGGGATACATAATAGCCGTTCTTCTCGTGCTGTGCATAATCACGCTGTCGCTTTTCGCGTATAACTCGATCGTTGCCGGAAGGTCTACATTCTACACGATCGCATCGTGCGGAGCGGCGACGGTGTTCATTTTCCAGACGATGCTCAACGTGTTCGGAGCGGTGGATCTCTTCCCGCTCACGGGAGTTACCTTCCCGTTCGTATCTACGGGCGGAACGAGCATGATCGCCTCCTGGGCGATGCTGGCCTATTTCAAGGCGGCCGATATGCGAAAAGATGCAAGCCTTGCGATAAAAAAGAAGGAAAAGGTCGAAAATGAAGCGGCCTTAGGAGATATATGAAGAAACAGGAACGACGGGCTAAAATATTTCTGGTGCTTGCGGCCGTGCTTTTTATGGGCATACTCGTCTTTACGTGGAGATTCATAACCAAAGGCGGAGAATGGGCCGGCTTTTACGGAAATACGCAGATATACACGAACGGAGTACTGAACAGGGGGACGATATACGACAGGAACGGCACACTGCTACTCCGGTGCACCCCTGACGGGCCGATCTATCCGGACGACCGTGAACTCAGGGTGTCGACACTCCACGTTGTCGGAGACCCTAAGGGGAACATCGCGACGGGCGCGATAAATATGCACAAGTCGGAATTGATCGGCTACGATCTTCTGAACGGTACATACGATACGAAGAAGGACGGAAAGAAGATAACGCTCACGATCGACGGCACGGCGAACAAGGTCGCGTACGATGCGCTCGGTGGATACGACGGCTGCGTCGGCGTCTTCAATTATAAAACGGGTGAGATACTCGCACTCGTCAATAAGCCTTCGTTCGATCCCGAGGAGGGAGCACCGAGCGACCCGAATTCGCCGGTATATTTCAACACGTTCATTTCCGGTACGATGACGCCGGGATCGACGTTCAAGACGGTGACGAGTTATGCCGCGATAGAGACGGTGGACGATATCGATAATTTCTCCTACACGTGCAAGGGAAGCGATGAGATAAACGGAACGAAAATAACGTGTGCATATGCACACGGAACGGTCGATTTCGACGGGGCGCTCGCTCAGTCGTGCAACTGCGCGTTCGGCCATATAACGCAGGCGGTCGGTGCGGAAAATATGAAGAGGTATGTAAAAAAAGCGGGCCTCACAAAGTCCCTCGACATCGACGGCGTAAAAACCGCCAAAGGAAGTTTCGACTTTTCATCGACCGACGACGGCAGCCTTGCGTGGGCGGGCATCGGCCAGGGGTCCGACCTCGTGAACCCGTGCACGATGATGGTCTATATGGGAGCGATCGCGAACAAGGGAGAAGCCGTGAGGCCGTCCCTTCTGAAGAGCTCGAACATAATAAAAAAACTGCGCGGCGGAGAATCGCTCGGCGAATACCTTGATGCGGACACCGCCGATAAGCTTAAAGATATGATGAAGAACAACGTTTCGGCGAACTACGGAACGTCGTCCTTCCCGGGCCTCGACATAGGTGCGAAGTCGGGAACGGCCGAAGTCGGATCGGGAAGCACAAATGCCTGGTTCGTAGGATTCCTCGACGATCCCGATCACCCGTACGCTTTCGTCGTTTGGGTAAAAGGCGGCGGAAACGGAGCCGGAGTCGCGGGTCCGGTCGCCAACAAGGCGCTTCAGGCGCTGATGGTCTGATGACGCAGCTATGTAACGATGACGGTACCGCCGGATCCTCAGCGGGATATACGGTCGGCCTTTTGATGGCCGACTTTTTTACTGCTCGTTTTGTCGACATGCCTTTGATTTGCCGATATGCCTTTGATGCGATTTTTTTACCGCCGACTTTCCCTCAATGCCTTGACTTGACAGGTTAGACTAATATAATAGTTGTAAGTTATATTTAACGTTGTGGCGATCGTGCCCATGCTCGTATTTTTTTATGGTCTTCTTGCCTTGGAGCGCGTCGTGACATTTTATAAAAAAACGGAGGTAGGAAAAATGTGCAGCAAGGAAGATTACAAGAATTCCGCTAAGGGAAACAAGAAGGACGACGATGACGATGACGACAAGAAGAAACACATCTTCTGGGGAGTCGTCGGAGGACTCGTTTTAGCGAAAGTGCTCAAGACTGACACGATGCATAAGGTCAGCGTTGCTACTGTTTCGCAGGGGCTCAAGATCAAAGCGTCTGTCGATGAGACGATCGAGGAAGCGAAGGCAGCGACCGGAGACATCGTTGCGGAGGCGAAGGCGAACAACGAGAAGGAAGAGCTCGTAAAAAGGATCAAAGAGCTCGAGAAGGAGAGAGACGAAGCCCGTGCGGCAAAAGAGGAAGAAGCTGAATAGGGGTAGCGAGGTAGTACGGTGAATATCAAAACAATACATTCATTGGACGGCAGAATACGCTATGCCACTCCGTATAAATTCACCAAAGCCGAATCGAATTGCCTCAAGACCCGTCTCGAGAGATTCCCGGGAGTAAGAAAAGCGGTGATATATCCGCTCAACGGCAGTATTTTAGTCGAATACACGGACAACATATGCAGGATAGAAACCTTCCTGAAGGACATGGACGTTCAGGGCCTTGCAGAGGGCGAACAGGGTTCCGCATACATCGGAGAAGCGGGCGAGGAGATATTCGATATCATCCGCGACGGCTTCGAGAAGAGGCTCGCAAAGAGGTATCTGCTGCCGCCGTATATACGGATGCTTTACACGATGTACGGTACATATCGGATGATCGGGCGCGCGATCAGAGCTTACAGGGAAAACCGTAAGCTGTGTGTCGAAGTCCTCGATGCGTCGGCGGTATTGTCGTGTGTCCTCGCGGGCGACTACAATTCGGCAACGAACATAATGTTCCTGCTCGGCCTCGGTGAAAAATTGGAGAGCGCCGTATACGCGAAATCAAAAGCCGACCTTGAGAAGAGCCTGGAGCTGAAGGTGAACACCGTGTGGATCGTCGACGGAGACATGAAGTACGAAAAACCTTTCAGCGAAGTGGTAACAGGCGATATGATCGAGATATCCGCGGGCAATGTCATCCCTGTGGACGGGGTCGTCGCTTTCGGCGAAGGCGCCGTGAACCAGAGCAGTTTTACGGGCGAATCGATACCGGTGGATAAGTTCGAAGGGAGTACAGTTTTCGCGGGGACGGTCGTCGAAGAGGGAACGATAGTCGTCGAAACGACGAGCACCTTCCAAGATTCGAGACTCAACGAGATCATAGGGCTGATAGCCGATTCCGAACGCGCCAAATCCGTGAAGCAGAAGCGCGCGGAGAACATGGCGGACAGGCTGGTCAAATACAACTTCATAGGAGCCGCGGCCACTTACGGTCTGACGAGGGATATATATAAGTCGAAATCCTTCCTCATGGTCGACTTTTCGTGTGCTCTCAAGCTTGCAATACCTATCGGTGTAATGACGGCTATGAGGCAGGCGACTGAAATGGACGCGCTCGTAAAAGGCGGCAAGCATTTCGAGTCAATGGCGGAGGCAGACACTATAATCTTCGACAAGACCGGGACGCTCACGAAGGCCGTGCCTCAGGTAAAAACGATCGTTCCTATGACGGATATCTCCGAAGAGGAGGCCCTTAGGTTGGCGGCCTGCCTCGAGGAGCACTTCCCGCACTCCATTGCGAACGCCATCGTCGACTATGCCGAGGAGAGAGGTGTACACCACAAAGGCGAGCTCCACTCCACACCTGAATACATAGTCGCTCACGGCATCGTAGCGGAAGCGGAAGGTCACAGGATATGTATCGGAAGCGAACACTTCATATTTGAAGACGAGGATGCGGAGGCGACTCCTGAGCAGATCGTAAGGATCTCCGAGATAAAAAGCGACAACTCCTGTCTGTTCATGAGCATGGACGGGAAACTCGCCTGCGTTTTCGGGATACACGATCCGATACGTGAAGGCACGAAGGAGATAATCCACAGGCTGAGGGATCTCGGCATAAAGAAAATGGTGATGCTCACCGGCGACAGCGAGAACGCGGCGAAATATGTCGCGGAGGAGCTCGGCTTCGACGATTACAGATCGCAGATGCTCCCTGAGGAGAAGGCGGCGTACGTAAAAGCGGAGCAGGAGGCCGGAAGGAAGGTCATCATGATCGGCGACGGCATAAACGACTCTGTCGCGCTTTCGGGTGCGGATGTCGGAGTCGCGATGTACCTCGGAGCCGATATAGCCCGCGAGATAGCGGACGTTGCGATCAATTCCGACGATCTCGGCGTGCTCGCTGACGTCATCAGCATTTCGAAGAAGCTCAACGAGCGTATCGACAAAAATTACAAAGGCATAATCGGCACAAACGGAGCTCTGCTCGTGCTCGGACTGTTCAGCATACTTACGAACACGGGTACCGCGTTCCTGCACAACATGTTCACGATAGGATCGGTCATCGCGAACATGAGGCCGTATCAGCTCGATACGGAGCCGGTAAAACTTCTGCCGGCGGCACCTGAAGCCTAATAGGCGGTAAAGATCATCAGAATAAAAAACAAGAAAAGCCGTTCGCTTGCGAACGGTTTTTTCGTAATAGGTGCTATAATATACGGGTAATATAAATTTGGTGAAAATACGGAGGAAGAAAAAATGCTTATAGTAACGATGGATTCGATACCGGGAAAAGAAATAGAAGCCCTCGGTTTGGTCAAGGGCAGCATGATAAAGAGTGTGAATGTAGGGAAAGACATTGCTGCCGGTTTAAAAACATTTGTCGGCGGTGAAATCAAGGGATACACGAAGATGATGGATGATTCCAGAAACATCGCCACGGAAAGGATGACGGAACAGGCCGAAGAACTCGGAGCCGACGCAATCGTAGCTGTCAGATACGCTTCCGCTTCGGCGATGCAGGGTGCATCCGAAGTAATGGCTTACGGCACGGCTGTAAAATTCAAATAGCGCGGTAATGCGCGACCGAGGGGCATGAGATGATAATATATTTTTCGGCTACGGGGAACAACAAGTACATAGCGCAGCGGATACAGGCAGTCAAGGGCGACCGTCTCGTTTCCGTGACAGACTGCATGAAGAACGGGAACTTCGAGCTTGAGCTCTATCTCAACGAAGACCTCGGCTTCGTCACGCCTACTTACTTTTACGGGATCCCGTCGATAGTCGAAGATTTTATCGATAAAATGAACCTCATAACGCACGGAAGGCACTACATCTACCACGTGCTGTCGTTCGGCACTTTTACCGGCTCGGCCAATAAAATGCTCGACAGGCTTTTGCATAAAAAAGGACTGTCTCTCGACGCTTGCTACGCGGTAAAAATGGTGGACACCTGGGCCCCTATGTTCGACCTTTCCGATCCCGAGGAAAACCTGAGGCAGACGGAAGCGGCGGACCCGAAGATCGACAACGTCATCAGGCACATCCTGAAGAAGGACAAGGGTGATTTCAACCGCAACAAGGGGAGCGGCATAATATCGCCGGTGACATACGCGGTCTACAGGCACAGCGCGAGCAAAACGAGCAATTTCAAGGTAACGCGCGACTGCATCGGATGCGGCCTCTGCGCGGAGCAATGTCCGGTCGGGGCGATAAAAATGTGGGGCGACAGGCCGGCCTGGGTAAAAAAGAACTGCACCCTGTGCCTCGGCTGCCTTCACCGCTGTCCCGCTTTCGCGATAAGATACGGCGATAAAACGGCGGATCACGGCCAGTTCGTGAATCCGAAGGTCACGCTGTAGACGAAGCAGGTGTTGCAAGTCTGCAGACCGGAACCGTAGGAGTGCGGTCCGAAACCGGAAAAGCTATATAAACAGATGTGAAAAAGCCCACCTTTCGGTGGGCTTTTTCGGTGGGTTATTTAAGATGGGTAATTGCTTTTTTAGATCAGTTCTCCGATCTTCTTCTCGTGAGCATGAGTGCAGCTCCTGCGAGCAGGGCGATGCCCGTGAAGTATCCGATAGGAGTCATGTCGCCGGTTTCAGGTGTTGCCGGCTTCTTGTCGTTAGGTTTTACGCTCGGAGTCTTCTCTTTTTCGATAGCTACGGTCTCTTCGACACTGTTGAGATCTTTGTCTTCAACAATGACGCTTCCGTCTTCCGCATAGAGTGTTTCGAATATGACTATCGATTTGCCTGCGAGCTTTGAACCGTCGAGCTTGAACGAAACTATGACATCCTGATTTTCATCATTTGCCGTGAATGGGGTTTCTCCTGTTATTGCTTTGCCGTTCTTGTCCTTCAGTTCTTTGCCGGTGCTCTTATCCATGAGAACACCCTTTACAGTGTATTTTGCACCCTTGTCGAGTCCACGCATCATGATCTTGTCGTTTATCGTCAGGTTCGCAGCCGGTTTGACCGTTTTCTGGTCGTTACTGAACGCTGCCGTCGTTGAAAGAGTGACGGTACGCTTGGTTACCGTTACGGTCTGGCCTTTGTCTTCAAGGTTCTCGTGCTTTGCGATAACGGTATCAGGTGTTGCCCTTTCCGACAGGCTCTCGAACACTACGAGGTCTTTGCCTCCGAGTTTTGACCCATCGAATTTGAATTCTATCGTCTGCGATTCGTTTCCGCCGGTCGCTGTGAAGGAAGTGCTGACTTTTATCGGTTTTCCTTCGGCATCCTTGAGAGGAGCGTTGGCGGCTTTGTCCATAAGAGTACCCGTAACCATGTACTCGGTTCCCTTGTCGAGCCCGGTGAAGTCGACCTTGTCGTTGATGACGAGATTTTTAGCGGCGACCGCTTCCTTCGTTCCGTCAATAAAATTCGCCGTAGTTCCGAGCGTGAATGTGCGCGCGTTTATCTTTACGGTCTGTCCCGCATCGTTGATCTATTTGTGGTTCGCGACCTCTTTGTCAGGGGTGCCTTTTTATAGAGAGTTTCGAATACTACGACATCTTTACCCGCGTGAGCGTATCCGTCGAACTTGAACTCGATTGTCTTCTCTGCATCAGCTTTGTCAGGCTTGAAGCTTGTCTCAGCGGCTATCGGTTTTCCTTCGGCATCCTTGAGAGGAGCGTTTGTGGCTTTGTCCATGAGGACACCTTTTACGGTGTATTCTTTGGTCGTATCGAGGCCGGTCATGCTGACCTTGTCGTTGACGGTCATGTTGTGCGAAGCCGTAGCTTCTTTGGCATCGCCGTCGAAAGTAGCTGTCGTGCTTACCGTAGGCTTAGGCGCAGGAGTTTTCTTAACGACGCTAAAATATCCCACAACCTGAGTGTTTTTAGGAGTAGCCGCTTTTTCAAAAATCTTTACGGTACCGTAATAGTCGGACTTATTATCCTGATAGTACTTCTCGGCCTTAGCAAAAATAGCATTTTGTTCTTCGGCCGACGGTGTCACAACGCCGCTGCCATTACCAAGTACTGCAGCATCATATCCATACGCACCTTGGGCATGAGAGTTGCCGGCGTGCCAACCGTGCTTTGAAAGCACCCTCCATACCCATACCTGTTTATATGCAACGAGTTGAGCTTTGTCCGAAATTTCGCTTTCGGTGTCAAAATAATTAATGCCGAGGGCCGCCTCGTCAACGCAGTCTGCCGGCATAGCAGGCTTATACGTCGCGAGATCCGCTTCTTCATATTTGAGATTATTCGCATTGGCCGGCAATCCAACTGTCGGGTCCAGACACAGAACATGGAGTTCTCCGCCCGGGTAACCCGTGAATGAGAGATCGCTGAAACGGTCTTTGGTTGCGTTAGCAGGGGATCTGTTGATCGTGAATTGATTAAGCGTTACCTGCTTAAGCGGATAAGTCCCGCCGTCAGCATACGCATTGATCATAGGCATATATGAAAACACGATCATAAAGCCTAAGATGAAACTGAATCCCTTTTTTGGGAATATTTTGCGCTTCATTAGGCTGCCCTTTCCTTATTATGAAATTTTCTTGTAAATATTGTAAAAACGTACAATTCACACCGATATAATATCATCCAACCATTCATACTTCAACAAAAAACTCATCGAATCCGATGAGTCGAATAGAATTGCATACGATGTTATATTGCAAAATACAGCAAAAAACCCCCGAAACTTTGACGGACCGGTTTGAAAGAATAACAACATATTGTGCTTATGCAAAAAATGCGAAAACAAAAATTGTATCAAAAAAAGAACAATCCTATTTGTGGTGTTTTATAAGATAAAACATACGGTACTGCGTTAAACAATATAAGCGATATATAGCGTAATAAAAAGGTACGGGATACACCCGTACCGAATGTCGTTATTTGAGCTTATGTGTATATAAATACGGGATGTATAACTACTGCATAGTCTTTAGTAAAAAGCCCGGATATAAAATGCATCTTAACCCTCTGCCGGCACCGCGTTCGAAACTCCGAACTTCGCCTTGATGACTTTGAGGGTGATGATCATGATCGCGATACCGATAGGGAGCGAGATCAGTGCGCTCTTCGTGAATCCCGCGATTATGTACGTTACGAATGCTACCGCCATTACCGTCATCGCGTAAGGGAACTGGGTCTCTACGTGGCTGAGGTGGTGGCACGCAGCTCCTGCGGACGACATGATCGTCGTATCCGAAATAGGTGAGCAGTGGTCTCCGCAGACTCCGCCGGCCATGCACGCCGAGATGACGATGATGGTCATCTTAGGGTCGCCTTCCGTTATAGCAAGGGCGATCGGGATAAGAATCCCGAACGTTCCCCACGATGTTCCGGACGCAATGCCGAGACCGCATGCGATGAGGAAGATGATGGCAGGGAAGAGATCTACGAATCCGCTTCCGAGACCCTGAACGTGTTTGGCTACGAAAGGCGCAAGGCCGAGACTGTCCGTCATCGCCTTGAGCGACCATGCGAGCGTCAGCACCAGGATCGGCGAAACCATCGATTTGAAACCTTCAGGCACGCAGTTCATGCATTCCGTAAAAGAGATGACTCCCGTGACCGAGTAAAAGATGATCGTGATTATCAGCGCCGTGATGCTTCCCGTTGCGAGCGCCTTCGAAGCGTCGCAGTTCGCGAACGCATTCACGAACGATTCGCCCTTGAAGAATCCGCCTGTGTATATCATTCCGATGACGCAGCTTATGACGAGCACGATTATCGGGAAAACGAGATTCCTGACTTTGCCGTCGGTGCGGGAAGTCTCCTGCGCTTTTGCCGCTTCGATCGCCGCCTGATCTTTTACCGTGAAAAGATCGCCTTTCAGCGCGTTCTGCTCATACATCGCCATCTTCGAGTAGTCAAAGTCCATGATAACGAGAGCGAACATCATAAGTATGGTAAAAAGTGCGTAGAAGTTGAAAGGTATCGCCCTGATAAAAACGGTCAGCCCGTTTTGACCTTTTACGAAACCGCTTACGGCCGCCGCCCACGACGATATAGGGGCGAGGATGCAGACCGGAGCCGCGGTCGCGTCGATCAGGTACGCGAGCTTAGCCCTCGATACGTTGTATCTGTCGGTTATCGGCTTCATTACGCTGCCTACGGTGAGGCAGTTGAAATAGTCGTCTACGAAGATCAGGATGCCGAGCAGTATTACCGCGATCTGCGAGCTCTGTCTCGTTTTGAACTTGGTCGCCGCCCATTCGCCGAAGGCTTTTGACCCTCCGGACAGGTTCATCATTGCGACGAACATCCCGAGTATTACGAGGAAAACGAGTATCCCTACATTGTACGAATCGGCAAGCGATGCGATGATACCTCCGGACATGAGCTGTGTAAGCGTGCCCGAGAAATCGGCTCCCGCGTAAAGGATCGCCCCCGTCAGAACGCCGAGGAACAGCGAGCTGTAGACCTCTTTAGTGATGAGTGCAAGCGCTATCGCCACGAGCGGCGGCAGTACCGACCAGCCTGTCGCATAGAGAGCGGGGTGGCTTTCCTTTTCCGCGCCGAACGTCATCATCGTCATGGATGCGACAATGAGAGCGGCGAGCCCGAAGGCGAACAGCAATCTTCTTCTGTTCAAGACTTTCATTTTTATTACCTCCAAAAAATTTTAAAAACCATGAACAACGTGTTGAAACGTATCCATGGCCGGCTGTGCAAAAAATGTGTCTCGAACCATTGATAGCGCTTCACATAGCAATGCTGATGTGACAGTTCGTCATATATTCTATGACGGCCCAGGCTCGCGTACCGGGATACGCGCCCTTCGGCGGATCTGCCTTTCGCTCGCCGCAGCCTTCCCGAGGCTGTCGCGACGAGGTACTGATCGTCTCCGCGACCTCTATCGTGTCAAGCATTATTCATAAGGTTTGAACCTATTAAAACGCAGCGTCACCAAAAAGTCAAGCAATTTTTAGGAAATTTACAAAGAATTTTCCGAAAAGTCGGTTTTTTAGTAAAAACCCCCAACGGAAAAAGCCCCACGTCCGATCCCGGCGGGCAGGTCACTTTTTGCGCGCCTCTGATTGTAAGAGGGGCGGCTTAAGGGTAAAATGTACTCGGAGGTGAGGACCATGGCGAAGTATTCGGGTGAGGAAGTTCTCGATAAAATCAGAAAACACAGGGAGGCGAACGGCCTTTCGGGCAATCGCTTTGATTTGCGCGAGTCGGAGATAACAGGGGGCGACCTCTCGGGTGCGGACCTTCGGAACATCGACTTTTTCGGATCCACCTTCGACGGCGTAGACTTAAGGAACGCCGACTTCGACAACTGCAACCTGCACAAGGTCTGGTTCAAGGACTGCATAATGCCGGGCGTAAAACTCACGAACAGCGATGTGGCCGAGGCGATGATGCGCCACATGGATCTCACGGGTGCCGATTTCTCCGGTTCGAACTTCCACAGGGCGCTCCTCGAATACACTACGCTCGACGGCGTCAAAGACGATGAGAATACGAAGTTCTTCAGGAATTACTGTCCTGAAGAGGGGCCTTTCGTCGCATGGAAATGCTGCACGGAACTTCGTGTCGTACAGCTCCTCGTGCCGGCGGATGCGAAGCGGTGCTCCGCGACGGGGGAGACGTGCAGATGCAGCAAGGCAAAGGTCCTGTCGATAAAAAGCGTGGACGAGACCGTCTCTTACGACTGGGCCCAGTCGACGGTCGACCCGGACTTCTACTATGAAGTCGGGAAATGGGTGTACCCGAGCTATTTCCAGGAGGACCGCTGGATGGATTCGTCGGCGGGGATACACTTTTTTATGACGCGTGAAGAGGCCGTAGCGTATCAGATGAGATAAAAATCAGAAATACCGAAAGATATATATATAGAAGGCTGCCGCTTTTATGTGACAGCCTTTTGCGTAAAAAATCATTCGGCGCATTGCCGGTCATTCGTCATCCGCATGTCTCTCCCGCACTGCCGCAAAAGCCGATCCCGCGAGGTTGTGCCAGACGCTGAAAACGGCACCCGGCAGAGTGGCGAGCGGTGACGCCGCAAAATTGACGGTCGCGAGCGATATCGCAAGTCCGCTGTTCTGCATGCCGACTTCGATCGCGATCGCGGTCGATTTTTTGTAGTCCGTTTTTATCATGCGGGCAACGAGCAGGCCGAGCGCCATGCCGACGAGGTTGTGAATCGCTACGACGGCGATGACGGTGAACCCGCCGGCGAAAATTTTATCGCGGTTCGTCGCGACGATGCCCGCGATTATGAGTGTTATAGCGGCGACCGATATCAGCGGAAGCGCATCGTACGCCTTCTCGACGTGCGAGCTGAAGAGCTTGTTCGCGAGGATGCCGAGGAGGACCGGGATAAGTATTATTTTTACGACCGTTATGACCATGGCGATCAAAGAGACGCTGACCCATTTTCCCGCCAGGGCGTACACCAGAAGAGGCGTCGCGAGCGGAGAGATCAGCGTCGACACTATCGTCATTCCGACTGAAAGGGGAACGTCGCCTTTTGCTATATACGTTATGACATTACTTGCGGTTCCTCCCGGGCAGCAACCGACGAGGATGACGCCGAGTGCTATGTCAGAAGGGAGGTGCATAGCCGTGCAGAGGACCCACGCGGTGAGCGGCATGACGGTGTACTGGGCGATGACGCCCGCGATCACTTCTTTCGGGTGTGAAAACACAACCCTGAAATCGTCAGCGCTTATCGTGAGTCCCATGCCGAACATCGCCGTTCCGAGAAAGACGGCAGTGTACCGCACCGCCCACGCAAAGAACGCGGGGCGGATGAACGCGAGGACCGAGAAAGCGATTATTATCAAACTTATATTCTTGGTCAGCGCATATGACAGGGATTTCAGCTTCTCCATGGCGCTACCTCGCCTTGAAGGTGAAATTGTCTATGAGGCGGGTGCTGCCGATGTATACGGCTATCGCCACGAGAACATCCCTTTCTATCGTTTCGACCGGTTCTATCGTTTCGGAGTCGACGACGCTCGCGTAGCCGATCTTTGCGAGCGGCTCAGCATCGATGACGCTTTTTATCGCGTCCGTGACCTCTGCGGCGGGGATGCCGGTTTTTATGACTTTTTTACCGGCTTCGAGACCGCGGCTCAGGCAAAGCGCCGCTTTTCTCTCCTCGGCATTGAGGTAATTGTTGCGTGACGATTTCGCGAGACCGTCTTTTTCGCGCACTATAGGGCAGCCGATGATATCGATGTCGAAGTTGAGGTCGGAGACCATTTTACGGACGATCGCGAGTTGCTGCGCGTCCTTTTCACCGAAGTAAGCGCGGTCCGGAGTAATTATATTGAAGAGTTTCGATACGACTGTGCAGACTCCGCGGAAATGGATCGGACGGCTCGCGCCGCAAAGGTTCTTTGAGAGCCCCTCGACGCTGACGTACGTCTTGTGGTCGCGGTACATCTCCTCCGGATCCGGGCAAAAAATCAAATCGACCCCCAGCTCTTCGCACAGCCTTTTATCGGCTTCGAATGTGCGCGGATAGCTGTCGAGGTCTTCGCTCGGCCCGAACTGCGTAGGGTTCAGGAAAACGGAAACGATAACGACATCGTTCTGTTCCCTGCATTTTTTGATAAGTGAAGCGTGCCCCTCGTGGAGACACCCCATGGTAGGTACAAGCCCGACGGTCCTGTCCTCTTTCTTCTGAGACTGCGCAAACGCGCGCGCCTCGGATACTGTCTTTGCGATCAGCATTTTACTTCCTCTCTTTCGTAAAAAAATGAAAATTCGGAAGATAGATTTTTCCCTATTCAATTATAAAAAGTATAGTTTTTGGCAAATACTATCTCCGCGGACATTATAGCACAGGTCGATAATTCGCGTATGTAAAATGTGAAAATTTTGTATTTAAGCCCGCAAAACAGGCGATAAAAGGGGTTGAGCGCGGCGCATATATCCCCCCTAAAACATAGGAATTTCAAGGCTTTTAGGGATTATTAAAATTTGACATAAAGTAAACGCTTGTGTATAATACTTGGAGACATAAAAAAGCCGTATTGCTTTTAAGTAAGGAGGTCAATAGATGAGAGAAATTATGTCGGGTAACGAAGCAACTGCCCGCGGAGCCTATGAAGGCGGCTGCGTTTTTGCTTCTGCATATCCCGGAACACCAAGTACGGAGATCCTCGAGAATATGCCTCAGTATAAGGAAAAGGTATATTGCGAATGGGCTCCGAATGAGAAGGTAGCTTTGGAAGCCGCTATCGGAGCTTCGGTTGCCGGAGTAAGATCGTTTGCGGCGATGAAGCACGTAGGACTTAACGTAGCTGCGGACCCTGCATTTACATTTGCTTACACAGGCGTAACGGGCGGATGTGTAATCGTTTCGGCGGATGACCCGGGACAGCACAGCTCCCAGAACGAACAGGACAACAGAAACTACGCCAAGGCTGCAAGACTGCTTATGCTCAGCCCTGCTTCCAGCCAGGAAGCGAAAGACTTCATGAAGATGGCGTTCAAGCTGTCCGAACAGTTCGATACACCTGTATTGTTCCATACGACGACAAGGGTATGTCACTCCAAGGGACTCGTAGAACTCGGCGACAGAGAAGAAGTTCCTGCAGTTCCTTACAAGAAGAACATCAAGAAATATGTAGCTTCCCCGGCTAACGCTATCGTCATGAGAGGCGAACTCGAGAAGAGACTGGTTGCAATGGAAGAATTTGCAAACACGGTTTCCATCAACCAGCCTGAATGGCACGACAAGAAGATCGGTATCGTAACTTCCGGTATCGCTTATCAGTATGCTAAGGAAGCATTCGGAGATAAGGCATCGTACCTCAAACTCGGTATGACTTTCCCTCTCCCTACCAAGCTGATCAAAGACTTCTGCTCACAGGTAGAGAAGGTATACGTAGTAGAGGAAATGGATCCTTACCTCGAAGAGTTCCTGAAGATGAACGGAATCGAATGTCAGGGTAAAGAACTGTTGCCTAAGTACGGCGAGCTGAACACTGATATCTTAAGACACTGCCTCCTCGGCGAAGAGATCGAGACGCTCTCTTCAGAGAAGTCCGCAGTAGTAAGACCTCCGGTACTCTGCGCAGGATGCCCTCACAGAGGTTTCTTCTACACTCTTTCCAAGAAGAAAGGTATCATGATCACCGGAGACATCGGCTGCTATACGCTCGGTTCGGCACCTCCGCTCAGCGCTCTCGATACTACGTTCTGCATGGGCGGAAGTATCTCCACCGGATACGGTGCAGCTCAGGCGTTCAAGAAAGCGGAAATGCCTACTAAGGTAGTTGCCGTTATCGGAGACTCCACTTTCTTCCATACCGGTATTCCGAGCCTGATCGGCGCTTCCTACAACGGAGCATCGAGCACGACCGTTATCCTCGATAACAGGATCACGGGAATGACGGGACACCAGGAGAACCCTGGAACGGGATTCACCCTCATGGGAGATCCTGCTATCGAAGTTGATATCCCTGCTCTCTGCGAAGCTATCGGAATCAAGAAGGAAAACATCTGGATCGTAGACCCTAACGACCTCAAAGAGGTAAGCGGAGTACTCGACGAAGCTATTGCTAAGGACGAGCCTACTGTAGTTATCACCAGATGGCCTTGTATGCTCAAGAAATTCAGTCAGCAGGATAAGGATGAGTTCACTACGCTTAATACGCGCCAGTGCTACATCGACCAAGAGGCATGCAGAAACTGCAAGTCCTGCGTAAGGACCGGTTGTCCTGCATTGATCTCCACCAAGGAAAAGGTTGTGATCGATAAGAACAGCTGCACGGGTTGTACGGTGTGCAAGCAGGTATGCCCATTCAATGCGATTTCGGAGGTGGCAAGATAATGAGTGATGTTAAGAATATTTTGTTGGTAGGTGTCGGCGGACAGGGAACCATTTTGGCAAGTAAGGTTCTTACGAGCGGTCTGATCGATGCCGGCTACGACGTAAAGATGAGTGAGATCCACGGAATGTCACAGCGTGGAGGAAGCGTAAGTACTCAGGTTAGATACGGTGACGAAGTTCTTTCCCCTATCGTAGGTAAGGGCGCAGCTGACGTAATCGTAGCGTTCGAAAGAATGGAAGCGTTGAGATGGCTCGACCACCTCAAACCAAACGGAAAGATGGTAGTAAATGACTTCAGCATCCTTCCTGCACCTGTACTTCTCGGAAAAGCTGAGTATCCTGAAGGGATCATCGAAGAGCTCTCTTCGAAGTGCGACGTACTCTCGATCAAAGCGGGAGAGATCGCTGAAGAGCTCGGAAACGCTAAGGCTATGAACGTCGTACTCCTCGGAGCACTTGTTAAAGCTATCGGCGGACTTGATGACGTTGACTGGGATAAGCAGATCGAGAAAAACGTTAAGCCTAAATTCGTAGAACTCAACAAGAAGGCTTTCAAAGCCGGATACGAGATCTAATCGAACGGATTTTACTAAAAAGGGAGTCGGCAGTGCCGGCTCCTTTTGCCGTTAAAAGCGATTTTTACCGCGCCCGACGATAAAAGTGAAAAGCTCGGGCTTTTCAGCGGCCCGTAAATTCGGACTTTTTAGCGGCTCATAAAAATGTTATAATCACAGATAGCAAAACTTTATAGAACAAACAGAGAAGGAGACGTTATGTTAAAGAATTTTGAAGCTATGGCCGAAATGGTAAAGAGCCATCCGGTCAAAAAGAGACTCGTTCTTGCCTGCGCTCACGATGAACATTCGCTCGATGCCGTATACGAAGCGTACAAAGAGGGTGTCATCGAACCTATCCTCGTAGGAAAGACGGATGAGATAAAGAAGATCATGGCTGAAAACGGTTTCGACTTCGGCGATGTAAAGATCTATGACGAACAGGATGATATCGAGGCCGCAAAGACTGCAGTAAGGCTCATAAGGGAAGACGAGGGAGATTTCCTCATGAAGGGCAAAATGCAGACTGCCGACCTTCTCAAGCAGGTAGTAAACAAGGAGACCGGCCTTCAGGTAGGAAAGATCATGTCGCACGTAGGACTCTTCGAAGTTCCTAATTACCACAAGGTAGTGATCAATACGGACGGCGGTATGTTGCCTCACCCTGACCTCGAGCAGAAGGTAAAGATCATCAACAATGCGGTAGAGACTCTCCACAACATGGGCTATGAAGTGCCTAAGGTAGCGGTCATCTGCGCAGCGGAGAAGCTGAACAAGAAGGCTGTTGAGTCGACCGACGCTGCTGAGCTCAAAGAGATGAACGAGAGAGGAGAGATCAAGGGATGCATCGTAGAAGGTCCTATCTCCTACGATATCGCGATCAGCAAAGAGATCGCCGAGATGAAAGGTTTTGAGAGCCCTGTAGCGGGAGACGCCGACATCCTCGTTATGCCTATCATGGCAGCCGGCAACATGCTCGGAAAAGCGTGGGTCATCAACGGCGGAGGCCGCATGGCGGGACTGATCGTCGGAGCAAAGGCTCCTATCGTCCTCACTTCGAGAGGATCGAGCGCTGCAGAGAAATACTATTCGATCGTATTCGCGGCGGCGGCATCGAAATAGTCACCGATTTTTATCGGCGCGATAAAAGACACATATATAATGTGTATAAAGAAGGCGCTTCACAAAGGGGCGCCTTTTGTGTTGAACGCGTGTATTTCAAGGCTTTGAGGGCAGGCGGCGCGCTTTTTACCTTGAAAACGGCAATGAAAAATGCTATTATTACATGAGTTTTTTAGAGAAAAGAAATCGAGGGTGTTGTTTAATGAGAACTCTGATGATGTTTGAAGGTATAGTTGCCGTCATTGTAGGAACTTTCTGCATGGCGAATTACGGGGCAACTTTTCTGTCGGTCGCTTTCGTGGTCGGCGCGTCTTTGGTCTTTTCCGGGATCTGCGAGATTCTCGTCGATAAGATAGCGCTCGTAAGAGACAGCAGGGGCGAGCTCGGTGTGCGCGGTATCATGCTGCTGATCATGGGGATCGTTTTCGTGACGGGGACCGTGCCCGAGAACATGGCTGTCATGGCGCTCTTCGCATTCATGCTCATTGAGGAGGGAATGAAACTCCTGGCTTCGGTAAAAAAAGAGATGAAGTCGAATACGGCTCAGGACAACATCTTCCTGGTTGTCGGTGCCCTTTGCATCATCGTAGGGTTATACATGTTTTTCAACCAGTACCTTTTCCACCTGAACATCCTCGGACTCGTGGGAGCGTCGATGTTCCTGCTCGGCCTGTGCGGTTTCAGATACGCGATCAACCTCGAATACAGGAGGCCTTCCTTTATAACGGGGACTCATGAGCGCCTGAGCGAAGCCAGGGAGATGGAGAGGCGCGGCATGAAGAAGGCCAAAGAGGGCGTTCGCGAGACCAAAATCGCGAGGGAGAGGATCCAGAAGCTGAACAGGCAGATGGCGAGGGAGAAGCATCTCGTGCTCGACGAAGACCAGAAGAGCCGTTCGAAGAAATAAGAAGATCATATGATATGTCTGCGGCGCCGATCGGGCGTCGCTTTTGTTTTGCGGCGGTCGCTTCCTAAAAGTGCGGGCAGCGTCGGCGGTAAAAGTGTAATCAGTGGCGGCGGTAAAAGCGTAATCAGGCGTCGCGGTAAAAGTCTTCATCTATATATAGGTGCTCGGCGGCGGCAAAAACAATATATTTGGCGTGTAAAAAAATATTTTAAAAAAAGTAAAATAAGTCCGTTCTAAGTGTTGACAAAGGGCGCAGGGCTGGATATAATATACAAGCTGTCTGAGGAGATG
>CAMYCF010000006.1 GCA_947254375.1 uncultured Mobilibacterium sp.
GAGGACATTCCCATGCTGTTTCCGGAGCAATGGGAAGTGATGAATGGCACGATGCAAAGGGACTTAAATTACAGAAAAATGATTGTAATGATGTGTTTCTTACTTGGACAAGTGTTGCAAAGCATGACGGTCGTAATGGTATCGGCTGCGGGTTCGACTCTCGACTCCACTTTTTCGTCGATATCAAAGCTGGCGGCTGTCGATCTTCCGGGGGTCGCGGGTAAAACGATAGAGAAGGATCGTGCCAGAAAAATAGGAATGGCGGTCATGGTGATATTCGCTATAATAGGTAATATACCGATGATTTTCGGTACGGACATCCTAAAAGCGACTACGATAAGCGGCACTATGGTGATAGGATTCGCGCCGATATGCTGCCTCCACGGCTTCATAAAGCCTACGAAACTCGGATTCCATCTGAGCTTCTGGACAGGCATCGTGCTCGGCGTGCTCTTTACCGTCGGGCTGATACCTTCGTGCTTCGGCGTCGGAACGGGGGAAAATGCAATGCTTCTCGGCGTGAACCTTTACGGAACGATACTTTGCACGATAGGATATGTAGTTCCGGGGTTTTTATCCGGTAGGGGAAAAGCCGCAGAGAAGGGCGTTGCATAAGTAAAAGGAGAGATTTTTATGATACCGGGAAGGACCTGTCCTGCGGACTATACCATCGGTAAAAACGCTTTTGTCGCCGTCACGGGCGAATACGATTCGGCCTATATCATCGGCGGTCTTTACGGCAACCGCGAAGCTCTTCGCGCGATCAAGGAGATGCAGCGCAGGGAGACCGAGCTCACTTCGTCTGAGCCTGTTTTGATATTCAACGGCGACACGCATTGGTTCGATTATCGTTACCGCGATTTCATCGAAATAGAAAAGGCGATCTCCGGCGACATAAGGCTGCTCGGGAATGTCGAGGCGGAGATGCGTCGAGACGACGACATCGGTGCCGGTTGCGGATGCTCCTATCCTTATTCGACATCCGACGAAGCGGTGGAGAGGTCGAACGAGATACATCTTAAGCTGAAAAAAGTTGCGAGCTCTCACGCTGATGTTGTAAAAGCCCTTAATGAGCGGGATGCCGTGACTTCGGTAAAAGCGGGCGGCATCAAGGTCGCCGTAACTACGGAGACGAGAAGTCTGTCGCCGGATGGGGATGTCGAGCATAGAAGGCTCATTGGCGGGTCTTATAACGCGCGTATCAAAATTTCCCGGCAGAGACTTTATATGGCAAAAGAAAATAGGAGGCGCATATGTCGAGGTGGCCGAAGTCCGCTTCGATACGACGGCGTTTCTGAAATGGTTCGATGAGGCGTGGCCGAAAGGTTCGCCTGCTGAGATCTCTTACAGGGATAGGATAGCCGGCGGCTCGTGCTGCGGGTTCTGCCTTATAGAAAGTTCGATAAAACAGTGATATGGCACTGCATGGCTATACAAAACATACTAAAAGAACATACTAAAAGACCCGCCTGCCGGCGGGCCTTTGTCATATCTGTAAGTTATTATACATTCAGCATCTCGAGGAAAGCTGTCAGCCTCGTTGCGAGCTGTCCGGCGTCCGACTTGGAGTAGTCCGTGTCGATCGTTATGCACGGCATGTCGTGCTTCTCCTTATCTTTCCTCAATTATGATATCACAATTGCATGGCCGCGGAGATGATAGTCTGCAATAATATCGGGTAATGATTGATAAATTCTTTAATAAGTGGTACATTTACACGGAAGGAGAAATATACGCCGTATTCAGACGGTTTTTATAAATGGGCGAGTTTCACAGAAAAAGACATTTTACATCAGCGAGAATAATAATCATGGGGTTTGCGTCGGTGATTTTAGCCGGAAGCCTGCTTTTGATGTTGCCTGTTGCAACGAGGAGCGGACAGTCGGCGCCTTTTCTCGACGCTCTTTTTACCTCTACATCGGCGACATGTGTGACGGGACTCGTCGTTCACGACACGGCTCAATACTGGTCCGTGTTCGGGCAGGCGGTGATACTGTGCCTGATACAGGTGGGCGGAATGGGCGTCATAACGGTCGCCATCGCTTTTACCGCTCTCTCCCGTAAAAAAATAGGGCTCATGGAGCGAAGTACGATGCAGGAGGCCATATCGGCCCATCAGGTTGGCGGCGTGGTAAGGCTAACGAGGACGATAGTAAAAGCGACGATTTTGATAGAGCTCGCGGGGGCTGCGGCGCTCGCGCCGAGGTTCTGTGCGGATTTCGGATTGGGCAAGGGGCTCTGGTACTCGCTTTTCCATTCGATCTCGGCGTTCTGCAACGCGGGATTCGATCTTATGGGGATACAGGGACCGTATTCCTCTTTGGTCCACTATGCCGGCGATCCTCTCGTGAATATCACGATCATGCTCCTCATCATCGTAGGCGGTATCGGATTCCTGACATGGACGGACGTTGCGAGCAACAAGCTTCATTTTCATAAGTATAAAATGCAGACCAAGGTCATAATCGTTTCGACGCTCATCCTTATATCGGTGCCGACCTTATACGTTTTCTTCTGCGAATTCGCAGGCCGCCCGGGACAGGAGAGGCTGCTCGCTTCGCTGTTTCAGTCGGTCACCGCGCGTACTGCGGGATTCAACACTGTGGACCTGACCCAGTTGCACGAGACGGGACTTGCGATACTCATAATCCTGATGATAATAGGAGGCTCGCCGGGATCTACGGCAGGCGGTATCAAGACGACGACTTTTGCGGTGCTCGTCGGCACGGCCGGGTCCGTTTTTACTAAGAGGGAATCGGCGTCTTTTTTCGGAAGAAGGATCTCGAACGACACCCTCAGGGACGCTATAACGGTAATTTTGATGTATATCATGCTCACCGTAACGGGTGCGCTTATCATAAGCTACAGGGAATCGCTGCCGCTCCTCACGACGCTTTTTGAAGCGAGTTCGGCGATCGGAACGGTCGGTCTTTCCCTCGGGATCACTTCATCCGTCGGTGTGGTTTCAAGATTGATATTGATTTTTCTGATGTTCTTCGGCAGGGTAGGAGGACTGACGCTGGTCTTTGCGGCATTTTCCGATAAAACTTCGGCGGCGTCGAGATACCCGGTCGAGAAGATCATGGTTTGCTAAAGGGAGGTTGTCTGTATGAAGTCGATTTTGATCATTGGTATGGGAAGGTTCGGCCGTCATGCCGCGATGAAATTGAACGACATGAAACATCAGGTCATGGCCATCGATGTGGATGAAAAACGCATAAATCCGGTCATGTCGTACGTCACGAACGCGCAGATAGGCGACGCGACGAACGAGGATTTCATAAAATCGCTGGGCGTCCGTGATTTCGATATCTGCATAGTAGCGATAGGCGATGATTTTCAGAATTCGCTCGAGGCGACGTCCCTTCTCAAGGAGTACGGGGCGAAACTCGTCATATCGCGTGCCGTAAGCGGGGTGCACGAAAAGTTCCTCCTCAAGAACGGCGCGGATCACGTCGTGTATCCGGAGAGGGCGATCGCCGAGTGGACGGCCGTTCGGTACAGCATCGACAATATTTTTGACTACATAGAGCTCGACCTCGGTCATGCGATCTTCGAGATGCCTCTGCCGCCGCACTGGATCGGCGAGACGGTCGGGAACCTCGGGATAAGGAAGAATTACGGGATCAACATAATCGCGTTCAAAGACGGGGCGAACATCGATTTTACGATAAATGCAAACACGAAGATCCCGGAGAGCGGGAGCATGCTTGTCCTCGGGCGTACGGAGGATATCCAAAAGTACGGAGGAAAGAAGATCGCTCCGCTGCTGTAAAAGGCGCAACGCCCGGCGTGGATCTCACGGGCACTTTTTACTAAACGGTTCACATATTTTACGGAAAAGCCCTGCACCTAACGTCAACTTTATATTTATGCTTTTATCGAAAGAAAACGGTAAAAGTCTGAAAGGAGAAGTGTTATGAGTTATATTTGGGATCTTCCGACTAAAGTTTTGTTCGGCCCGGGGCAGCTCGGCAACCTGCACGAAGAGGCGATGCCGGGGAAAAAGGCCCTGCTCGTCATTTCGAACGGCAATTCGGTAAAAAAGAATGGCAGCCTTGAGAGGGTAAAAAAAGAGCTCGAGCTCGCCGGAGCGGATTTTGTAATCTTCGATAAAATACAGGCGAACCCGCTCGAACCTACTATAATGGAAGGTGTCGAAGCGGCGCGCGCGAACGGATGCGATTTCCTCGTAGGCCTCGGAGGCGGTTCCGTGCTCGACTCGACGACGATAATATCGGCGGTCGCACCTCAGAAGGAAGGACGCGTCTGGGATTACGTTTCAGGCGGAACGGGCGGAGGCAGAACGCTCGAAGAGGAGCCGCTCCCGTACATCGAGATAACGACGAGCGCAGGGACGGGAAGCGAAGTCGATGCGTGGGGAGTAGTGACAAATCCTGAGACTCACGAGAAGATCGGGTTCCAGGGCGGATACCCGTCGCTCGCCATAGTCGATCCGGAGCTTATGGTCTCCGTGCCGCCTAATTACACTGCATATCAGGGGTTCGATGCTCTTTTCCACAGCGTCGAGGGCTATGTTTCGAAGTTTGCGAACGAAGCTGCGGATATGTTCGAACTCGAAGCCATAAGGAATATCGGGGAGTACCTGCCGCGCGCAGTCAAAGACGGAAGCGATCTTGAAGCCCGCACTAAAGTGGCCTTTGCGAATACGATGAGCGGATATTCGATGGAAGTATGCTCCTGCATGAGCGAGCACGCCATCGAGCACGCGCTTTCGGGATATCACCAGTCCCTGCCTCACGGCGCCGGGCTTATAATGGTATCGAGGGCGTACTTCGGACGCTGGATCGACGAGCACATCTGCGACGACCGTTTCGTCACGATGGCGAAGGCTCTCGGCAAAGCCGATGCGACGGCTCCGGAGGATTTCCTCGAAGCGCTCGAGTCGCTGATGAGGGCCTGCGGAGTAGACGACCTCAAGATGAGCGGCTACGGGATCACGCCTGACGAATTCCCTGTAATGGCGAAGGACGCAAGGGAAACTATGGGCGGACTGTTCCTCTGCGACAGGTTCGACATAGGCGTCGAGGATGTCGTTGAGATATATAAGAAATCGTATAAATAGAATAAAAAGTATTTAAAGGCTTACTATGGGAGAAAACGAAAAAAGCCCGGCAAGGCGCGGCTTATAGTCTTCATATGTACGGCGGGTTCCGCCGTTCTTGCGACGGTCATATGTTTGATAGTCGATCTTTGCGTGGGCAAATGGCTTCCGTGGTCTCTCATAGTTACCGCCTCTCTGGCCGTGACCGTGGCGATCCTCTATGCGGGGCTCATGACGCGCGGCGCGGTCGTCAGGAACATGCTGACGGCTTTCAGCATATCGATACTGCCGTACCTCGCGATACTTAGCTACATATTGGATAAATGGGTCGTATTTCGGATCGGCGCTCCGATCGCTGCGATAACGACGGCGGCCGCGTGGGGTATCTATTACATATTCCGAAAATACAGGTCGCGCCTCTGGCGGACGTTCGGGGATTCGTGCGCGATGCTGCTCATCATGATGGCGGCGCTGTCCGCGTTTCTTCACATGACCGTGCACCTCGGACGGGCGGCGGAGATAACGATGATCGTAAAATTTTTTATCATCGGCGTGATGACGATCGTGTGCTTCGGGCTCGATGCGGCGCGCGCGAGAAAAGGAAAAAAGGATTAGGAGAGCTTTTTACGGCGACCTAAAATTTTTTAAAAATTTTTACCGGATCCTTCGTGACTTCGGAAGGGAGCGGCATGCATGAAAGCCGAAAGAAAGCCTGATCGGCTCCTCAAAAACATAATACTGCTCGGGATGATAAGCTGTTTTGCCGATTTTTCATCGGAGATGGTCTATCCTCTGATACCGCTCTATCTGACGACGGCGCTCGGTGCGACGCCTGAGATCGTCGGGATCATCGAGGGGATAGCGGAAAGTCTCGCGAGCCTGCTCAAGGTCTTCGGCGGATATCTGAGCGACAGGTATCGCAGGAAGAAAAAGCTCGCGTTCATCGGCTACGCATCCGGAGTCATCTACAAATTGGCACTTCTGTTCGCAGGTTCCTGGGGCGGAGTGCTTTTTGCGCGCGTGATCGACCGCATCGGCAAGGGGATAAGGACGGCTCCGCGCGACGTCATGGTCGCGGAAAGTTCGGAGGGCGGAAAGCTCGGGAACTCGTTCGGCATCCACAAGGCGCTCGACATGCTCGGCTCGGCGGCAGGGATACTTGCGGCATTTTTCATAATGAAAAAGACGGGCGCGTCGGTCCACTCGTACCGCATCGTCTTCGCGCTGTCGCTCATACCGATAGGCGCAGCGCTTTGCCTTTTTGCCTTCGTAAAAGAAAAAAAGGACAGGGAGGAGCACTGTCCGAGGGGCGCATTTTGGAAGAAGGGGGAGAAGCTCGATAAAAACCTCAAGCTCTACCTCGCAGTCGTGACGATCTTTACACTCGGAAATTCATCGAACACGTTCCTTTTGCTGCGGGCAAAAAACATCGGTTTCGGGGCGACGGGCGTCATCATGCTGTATTTTCTTTATAACATCGTCGCGTCGGCGTTCGCGATACCGATGGGGAAGCGCTCGGACAGGAAGGGCAGGAAGAGCGTGCTCGTGAGGGGATATCTCCTGTTTGCGCTCGTCTATATGATATTCGCTTTCGGCAGATCGCAGACGGCGATGATAACCGCATTCTCGCTCTACGGCCTTTATACGGCGATGATGGCGGGAGCGGAGAGGGCTTTCATTTCCGAGATAGCTCCGTCCGAGCTCAAGGGAACGATGCTCGGTTTCCACGGGACGCTCGTGGGCGTCGCGCTTCTGCCGGCGAGCATAATAGCGGGCGTTTTATGGGAAAAAGTAGGGGTGTATGCGCCGTTCGTGTTCGGTGCGGCTCTGTCGCTTACGGCGGCGGTCGTGCTGACTGTGGGGTTAAAGGAGAAGCGGCTCGATTAGGCCTTGACCTAAAGTGCGATTTAGGTTTTATCATATACATGTAAAAAGAAATCGGGAGGTGGCGTATGTTCAGCGACAAAAAGATACTCGTGGCGTATTTTTCCAAGGCCGGTCAGAATTATCTGAAAGGGGAAATAACGGATCTCGAAAAGGGCAACACCGAGGTCGTTGCGGAAAAGATCGCGGAGATCACGGGAGCAGACATATTTAAGATCGATCCGGTAAAAGAATATCCGGAGGATTACAACGCGTGCGTAAAAGTCGCCAGCGACGAATGGACGACGGGTGCGCGCCCTGAGATCAAAGGTGACAAAGACATTTCCGGATACGATGCGATAGTTCTCGGCTATCCGAACTGGATGGGGACGATGCCGATGGCGGTGTGGACGTTCCTCGAAGGACGCGATTTCAGCGGAAAGACGGTCATCCCTTTCTGCACCAACGAAGGCAGCGGAATGGGAAGGAGCGAGAAGGATCTTGAGAAGCTCGTGCCGGGTGCGGACGTCAAAAACGGATACGCGATTCGCGGCGCATCTGTCGGCAAAGTCGGCTTCGACCTCGAGAACTGGCTCGGCGAGTTGCTGTAGGTATGCCGCAGACCGTGCGACAAACTGCATCGTAAGCCGCGCGTACCTCGCGTTTAGTAAAAGGAAAGGGGAACGGAATGGAACAAAGCTATATAAAACTTAACAGCGGATATGAGATACCGCAGTTCGGACTCGGCGTTTTTATGATCGCCGGCGATGACGAAACGGAGAAGGCGTGCAGCGAGGCACTGTCTCTCGGATATAGGCACATAGACACGGCCCACGCCTATCAAAACGAGCGCGGAGTCGGTGCAACCGTAAAGAAAAGCGGGATACCGAGAGAGGAAATTTGGATAACAAGCAAGCTCTGGCCGAGCGAATACGGAGAAGGAAAGACTATGGACGGCATCGATAAGATGCTCAAAAGACTGGGCACGGACTACATCGATCTCCTCCTTCTGCATCAGCAGTTCGGCGATTACATCGGAGCCTGGAAGGACATGGAGAAGGCAGTTCGGCAGGGCAAGGTGCGCTCGATCGGTCTCAGTAATTTCGAATCGGATAGGCTCGAAGAGGTCCTCGCAGCGGCGGAGATAAAGCCGGCGGCCATGCAGGTCGAGTGTCATCCTTATTATCAGCAGGCTTCCCTCAAAAAGAGACTCGCTCCTTACGGAACGGTAATTGAGAGCTGGTACCCGATCGGCCACGGAGATGCCGATCTGATCAACGAGGAGCTTTTTACGGAGTTAGGTAAAAAATACGGTAAAAGCAATGTGCAGATCATCCTGAGGTGGCATATACAAGAAGGCAACGTCGTATTCCCTAAAACGACGAATCCTGCACACATGAAGGAGAATTTCGATATTTTTGATTTCGAACTCACTGCCGACGAAATGGAAAGGATCCGCGGGCTCGATAAAAACGTAAGATTTTTTACCATGACTCTCGAAGAGCAGGAGGAGAATCTGAGCAAATTCGTGCCGGCCGATTAAGCGGCGGCTTCTGCAGAGGGTGACGTTTTTGAAGCGAGTGAAATTTCTGCAGGGAGAGACGCTTCCGGAGCGAGCGGCATTTATACAGAAAAGAATAAGGTATATCAAAGGGGACGGGTCGAAAGATCCGTCTATTTTTGTGCCAAATGGAACGAATGACATCAATGTCGATAAACGGAATTCCGATCGCGCAAAAAGGGAGGAGAATGGATGCCGCGGGCACTGCGCAGACCGTATAATCCGAGCAGGAAAAATTTTGGATGACGGAAAGGAAAATCGAGAAGATGAAACTGATGCGCAAAATATTATTGGTTTGCATGTTGCTGACGGTGGTGTTCGCAAATGCAAATAATTGCTACGCCTCCGAGTCGGGTACTGTCGTATCCGCGAGGATAGCTCACCTGGGCGGCGTTTCGGCGACGGGGATGTTCAGGATCAATAGCGTTTCCATAGGCGAGACCGACGGAACGTGCATACAGCCGGCGAACAACAACATCCCTTCTGCGGGCACTCCGTGCACCCTGTACGAACTGAGTCAGACCGATATCCTGACGAAGATAGCGTATCTCGGGAAGGATGCCTCGAGCGATATCGAATTCTACGTGGTCGGAAGGGCGTGCTCCACGGCCCTCGGATATACCGCACAGAACGCATATATCCACGGTGACGAGGTCAATTCTCTCATGTCGAGAGCGAACGCTTTGTCGGTTGCGCCTTCGAACTTCAAGGCGTACAGGGTATATCCGGAAGGCGGTAAACAGCAGATAATCGTGTGGAGGGAGATCCCGAACGGGCATCTTAAGGTAAGAAAGGAGACGGCTCACGACAGCGATCTCGTCAAGCTCTGTCCCGAGAATTACACGATAGCCGGTGCGAAGTTCGATATATATGCGAGCGAAGAGGACGCGAACAATGAGACCGGTTCTGTGGGCACTCTCACGACTGACGAAAACGGGGATACGGATGCCGTAGAACTTCGAGAGGGCACATATTACGTTCGGGAGACAGCGGCGCCGAAGGGATACAGGCTGTATAAAGGAAGCCCTAAGGCCGTAACGGTGACCGCCGGCGAAGACTCGACGGTGGAATTTGCCGACGACCCTATCTTTTCTACCCTCGGTCTGGCCGTAAAGAAGCGCGCCGAAGAGGGCTCCGATAAGAACCTGTCCCTCAAGGGTGCCGAGTACACGGTGAAGTATTACAAAGAGGTGACGAACGAGGAAGGACTTCAGGGGAAAACTCCTTTCAGGACGTGGATTTTTAGGACGGACGAAGACGGCGTCATAAAGCTGAGGCCGGAGTGGAAGACGGGCGGAGACGATCTTTTTACCGACGAAGGCGGCAAAGTCGTCGGCCTGATAGGCACCTATACGATAGAGGAGGCGGATGCCCCGAAGGGATTCGCAAAGACGGAGGGCCTAATCTACTGCCGCAGATTTACGGGCGCGAGAGACGGGCTCAGGGGATCGGCCGAACTCAAGGACGCCGAAACGATCGAGAAAGAGCAGAAGGTCGACATCGAGATCCGTAAAAAGGACTCCGAGACCGGTCTGTCCGTAGCGCAGGGGCACGGTTCGCTCGCGGGAGCGATTTACGATGTGTTCATGTACGACGCCCATCAGCTCGAAAATGTTTTGGCCGGGAGCATAACGACGGACGAAAACGGATACGGTATCCTGAAGGACCTCAAAGCGGGCGTCTATTTTGTAAAAGAAAGGACCGCTTCGCTCGGGTACCTGCTCGATAAAAAAACGCAGGAGGTCCTGGCGAGGGTCAGGGAGAAGAATACGGCGGTATTCACTTACGGTGTAGAGTCAGCCGAAAAGCCGACCACGGTCGAGATAAATAAGTACGGTGCGTCTGCTGTCACGGATGATAAGGACGTTCCGCTGAAGGGAGCAACGCTTCAGGTCATCGATAAGTCCACGGGCGAAGTCGCGGAAGAATTCGTAACTGACGGCAGAGCGAAGATCATAAAAGCCCTGCCGCTTGGAGAGTACATACTGCGCGAGAAAGAGGCGCCGCGCGGATATTTCAGGGCGGACGACGTAAGCTTCACGGTGTCGGAAGATAACGACGGATATGTAACGGCTAATATGACGGACGACAGGATCGACTACAGGATAAAGAAGGCGGACGAAGACGGACAGCCGATCGGGGGCGCGAAGATGCAGCTCATCGATAAGGAAACGAACGAAGTCGTCGACGAGTGGGAAAGTTCTCTCGAAGAAAAGGATGTTTCTGCGGAGGTCGAGGACGGCAGGACGTATATCATCCGCGAAGATAAGGTTCCGTTCGGATATGAAAAGGCGGAAGACAAGGAGTTCACGGTCACGCGGGAAAAGAAAGTGCAGACTTTTACCATGACGGACAAAGCAAAAAGTCTGAGCGTCCTCATCGTCAAAAAAGAAAAGAACAAGCCGGACCGACTTCTCGAAGGCGCTGAGATGACCGTTTTCGACGGCAAGGGCAACATCGTAAAAGATGCGGAAGGAAAAGACTGCAGAGGCCTTACGGGCGCGGTCGGCCGCATCTCGTGGAAGATCCCGTACAGTCAGTATAAAAAGTACTATGTGAAAGAGACAAAGGCGCCGGAGGGCTACACACTGAATGACAAAAAATTCGCCGTGAAGGTGCCGGAAGACTACGGCTTCGCTGAGGCGGATAAGGTAACGATAACGATATGCGACGAAGCGATCGTAGTGACATCGGACGCGGACGATATCCTGCCGTACGGGATCATCCTGACGGCGGCGCTGCTGGGAGCGATGCTTATGGTGATATTCAGGAGGCTTGAGATCGGGCGATCTATATCGTAGATCGGAAACAACGGATCGCAAAAAATACAGAAAGCAATGAAAAAAGCTCTCATCATCGTGCCGCTGCATGACGGAGAGCTTTTATCGTAAAAGCTGTGATTTTCGTAGGACCTGAAACTCAGATCAGAAGGGGCGACCGCTCAGTCGCAGCCGTGTTCGCAGATCGTCGGTATCATTTTTACCGAAAGCTTTATGAAAGCGTTTGCGCATTTCGATACAGACCGCTCGGACAGAAGGCCTATGCCGAGAGTCCGTACGGCGCACGGCTTTATAGTGAACTTCCTGACCTCGCCGCTGTGGCTTTTGAGAAACATGTTCGGGATGAGACTTATCCCGAGCCCCTGTGCGACCATCGAAACGACGGTGTGATCGTCTTTGCACGTGAAGCTCGTCATCGGCGATACGGATGCCTGCTCGAGTGTCAGCGTCACATCGTTGTCCACACCGGACTCCGATGCTATGAATGGGTAGTCCGAGAATGCTGACACCGGGAATCCGTTATCGTACGAATCCGGTATCGAATACGACTTTGGTGCTATGGCGTAGAGGGGATCTCTCGCAAGGGATATGAACTTGAAATTCTGTTCCTTCTTCCAGCTCAGAAAGCCGAAGTCGATACTGCCTTCGCACAGCCATCTTTCGATATCCCTTGTGCCGCCTTCCCGTATCTTGATATCTATGTTCGGATAAAGCTGTTTGTACTGCTTTACCACATGCGGCAGCCATTCAGAAGCTATGCTGCAATAAGAACCGATACAGAGTGAACCCCGCCGGAGCGCGATTATGGAATCGAGCACACCGTCCATACGCTCGTAGTGTGAGACGACGAGTCTTATGTACGGAAGGAGAAGATTTCCCTCCGCCGTCAGTTCGACGCCGTGCTTTGTCCGCCGTATTATGCGGACCCCCATCTCGGTCTCCAGTTTACTTATAGCATGACTCACGCCGGACTGCGTGTATCCCATCCGTTCCGCACTAAGGGTCAGGTTATTCGTATCAGCCACATCACAAAATAAAGCAAGTTTACTGATGTCCATATACCATCTCCTATTACTCAGTTATGAAAGTTTAGCATGTTATATATTAAACAATTTCAGTTCCGTCCGGCTGAATTCTATCATATAATGCGGGTGCGAACAAATTGAGCTTGCCTAATATCAGCGCTCTGTTCATTGAAAAAGCCGATATTTCGGGATGGTTAATTATTAAACGATGTCGGCGGATTCGAGGGGTAAAAGGTATCAGTGCGGCTCACGCGGTGTGCGATTTTTGTCAGGTCGCCGGCACCCGGTTCGCGGATGAGGATGAATGTAAAAAAATCGTATTGATCGTCTTATAAGGTAGCTTAGCAATGAGCATTCGGTCGGAATGATGTCGCTTGTGATTTTACGGCTTGTGCTCACGGCTTGGGTACCTTTTTTTGATGAGATCCGAAAAACGGGGTCGACCGCTTTTACGGACAACGACGGAAAAGGCAGCCTACGTCTGTGAAGAGATAAAACGGACAAAGGAGGAACAAAAATGTCTATCACACAAGAAACATTGCAGAATAACCTTAAAGATCCGGCGATCTTCTGCTGCAGAAGAGAGAAGGGACTCGTTATAGGCGCTGCGGATCTCGAAGATCCGGGACTTTTCGATGATCTGGTAGAGTCCGGTCTTTTGACACTGACACCGGAATCGCTGACTATCGAGCAGGTCATCGGATGCACTCTTCTCAAGGACATGGATGCGCTCATGCCTATCACGAGAGACGTCCTTGACAGGGTGAATGAGGTAGAAGGACTTCCTGAAAAGGAAGAAGTATCTGTAAGTGAGGAAGCTGCCGGTCCGGCGGTCACATCAACACCAGGAGGTAACGGAATGATTCACATTGAAATCGGTAAAGCTGAGAAATTCGACGGATTGAAATTAGATGTACCTGTTGTCGGCGGAAGCGTTGCACCGGCAGCACCTTTGGCCGATGCACCTAATGCGGGTGAAAAAACTGTAATAAGGAAACTGGTCAAGAAGCATATCAAAATAGAAGATGTTAAGCTCGGCAAAGAAACGTCGATCAAAGACGGAGTCATCACTATAGACAAAGACATCGTCAAGAAAGCGGTAAAAGAAGATCATCTCTGCAAGAGCCTCGAACTCGAAGTTATACATCCTAACGAGAGACACATATATACGGAAACCATCATGGACGTTTGCCCTATCGCGGTAAAAGCGGAAGGCGAGCTCGGTGAAGGCGTTACGAAGGTTTGCGACGGCGTAGTATTCATGCTCACAGGCGTAGACGAAGACGGAGTACAGGTACACGAATTCGGAGCATCCGAAGGTTACCTCAATGAAAAGATGTATTTCGGTCACCCGGGATGCGCAGACGAAAACGATATCATCATCCGTTGCCACGCAGTCGTTGAAAGACTCTCCGGAATGACGAGACCGGGACCTTTCGCAGCTCATAAGTGCCAGGATTACATCGTCCAGGCCGTTCGTGAAGAGCTCAAAAAATATGAAGGCACGGTAGTTCGCGAAGAACTTTGTGAAGATGTCCGCAGAGTAGGCAACCCTAGAATACTTCTCATTAAAGAAATCATGGGTCAGGGTGCTATGCACGATAACATCCTTTGCCCAACCGAGCCTTGCGGGGTTGCCGGCGGACAGAAGAACGTAGACTGCGGAAACGTTCCTATCATGCTTTCCCCTAACCAGGTAAGAGACGGATCGATCCACGCACTTACCTGCATCGGACCTGCAACTAAGGAAATGACCAGACACTACATCAGAGAGCCACTGGTAGAGGGACTTGCAGCAGACGACGAACTCGACCTCATCGGCGTTCTCTTCGTAGGATCCCCACAGGTAAACGACGAGAAGATGTGGGTATCGGAAAGACTCGGATCGATCCTCGAGACGATGAACCTCGACGGTGTCATCATCACTACTGAAGGATTCGGAAACAACCACATCGACTTCATACAGCACATCGGCCAGGCAGGCAAGAGAGGCATTCCGGTAGTAGGAGTATCCTTCTGCGCTTATCAGGGCCAGCTCGTAGTAGGTAACGAATATGCCGATGCCATGGTAGAAGAAAACATGGATGCAGGCGGATTCGAAAACGATATCGCAGGCTGCTCATGCGTAACAAAGGAAGTAGCTGCACGCGCTATCCAGATGCTGAAGAACAAGATCTCCGGCGTTGCTATCAAGCCTGCTGAGAAGAAGTGGAACAACGACGTCATCAACGCAAACAACAAACTGCTCGGACTTCCTGAGACGAAATTAGTAGAGAGCGGAACGGAGCACTAATGGATTACATCATAAGCCCGGTAAAAATGGGCGGACTCGTCAAAAAAGTCGAAAACGGATCCGTAAAAGTAAACCTTTACGGTCGCCTCGGAGTCATAACGGTACCGGAAAACATCATAATTTCAGATCAGCCTTTGACCCCCGGCCACGACCTTGAATTCTATTTCAGTTACATTCAGGTCGTAGAGGATCCGTATGATTACGATGACGGCGATATGACGACGGATCACGAGCTCCGCCCCTGCTTACTCGGAGGAAAGATCACCGAAGTAAATGACACGGCTGTAAGCGTAAAAGTCATGAACGACAGGGGAACGGTCAGCGTTCCGAGAAGGTGGGTGTTTACTCCGGTGGACATCTGCGAAGGGCAGGATGTTGAATTCTATTTCAGCTGCATGAAACAAATAGGAAAGAAAAAACTACCGATAGGATCTATCTAAGGAGGTAACATAATGAAATTGACAGTAAAAGAAGGTATGCAATCGGAAATCTTCGTACCGGTCACACCGAAACCTGTATTTACGGAACTGAAAAAGCCACTCAATGAGTGCAAAGTAGCATTCATAACCGCGGGCGGTATCCACAACAAGAACCAGACTCCGTTCAATACATCCGGAGACTTCTCCTACAGGACGATCTCGTTCGACACTCCGTCCGACCAGCTCATGGTAACTCACGGCGGATTCGACAACTCCGATATCAACAAGGACGTAAACTCCATGTTCCCTATCGACCGTCTGCATGAACTCGTAAAAGAGGGCTTCATCGGCTCACTGCCTGAAGAGACTTATACATTCATGGGCGGCGGCGGAAACGTTGAGAAGTTCAGGAACGAAACGGGTCCTGAAATCGCAAGAAAGCTCAAAGAGCAGGGCGTTGATATCGTTCTGTGCACGGGCGGATGCGGAACATGCCACCGTTCGGCAACTATCGTTACAAGAGCCTGCGAAGAGGCGGGAATGAGCTGCTGCGTAATAGCTGCACTTCCTCCTATCGCAAGACAGCAGGGTGCACCGAGAATAACCGCACCGCACGTTCCGATCGGTTCGAACGCGGGCGAGCCTAACAACAAGGCTATGCAGACGGCTATTCTTAAAGAGTCACTCGAGTGGGTACGCGATTGCCCGAGCTTCAACCAGACTAAGGTACTCCCTTACGAATATCGCCACAACGTATAATAACGAATAAACATTGTACGAAGGGGCTGCATCAGTTGCAGCCCCTTTGTTGACCGAGAGTATATGCCTGCATAGGGCGATCGAAGAAAGGAGGATCGACTATGGGTCTCGGACCGAGTATTAAAATGACCACCCTGCACCACTACAGGTGCCCGGTGACTTCCGAATTTTCGAAAGCGGAGGACTTCGAATATCGCGGCATAATCGTCGACGGCGTATCGGAGGTCTGCGACGACAAAATATATACCGCAAAGCGCGTGGGTGACCTTGCGCAGCTGATGAGGGTCGACGGAGCGATAGTAGCGATAGACGGCTGGGGAAATCATCATGTGGACTTCGTGAATGTTATAGAGCAACTCGGAATACGCGGCATACCTTCCGTCGGGCTCAGCTACATCGGGCAGCAGGGAAGGCTCGTATGCACGAACAACTACGTCGACTGCGTCGTCGACTTCAATAAAAACGCATCGGGATACGAATCCTGCGTAGTCGGCGACAACAACCTTACGGAGTGCGATGCCATGAAGGCGGTAGCCCTTCTGAGGAACAAGCTCAAAAGGTCGGGCAAATACATAGAGCCTGACGGAAGCGAAGGTGAAAAAGTCCTGAGGCGCCTCACCCGCAAGGTCTTCGAAATAAAAGAGGTGAAATTCGGCGATAAAACATCTATAGACCGCGGAGTTCTCGCCCTGAGAAAAGGTATAGAAAGCGGGTATGCCGAGAGCGAGAGCAGGATAAAAGAGATAAAAGTCGAGATCATCAAACCCGGTGAATACGACTTCTTCGTCAACTCCAATCTCGACTATTTTCCGATAGCATGCAAGATAAGGGGAGAACTCGGCGAAGGTGTCACGCACCTCATATCAGGTGTCACCGTCATGATCACGGGCGTAGAGGATAAAAGCGGTTTTCAGCCGTCGAACATCGGCTCCTCCGAAGGCATCCTCAGGGAGCAGATGGTCCCTGACCGCGCGGGAACGCCGGCGTCGTCCGACTATATACTCCACGTAGATTTCCTCTTTGAAGAGGGAGAGGGAAGGACATCCGACGGCATAATGGCGGCGCACAGGGTCACCGATCAGATCGTAAGGGAGATCCGCACGGAACTCGCAAAGGTCGAAAACATGCCTTATAAGCGTGAGGAATTTTACGATATGTCGAAGCCGAACAAGTGCAAGATAATACAGGTCAAGATCGTTTCCGGCCTCGGCAACATGTACGACTCCGCCATGTTCCCTTACGAACCTGCGGGATTCGTCGGAAGCCACAATATGATGGACTCCAAGAACGTGCCTTACGTCATGACCCCGAATCAGGGAAGGGACGGTGCCATACATTCGCTGCTTTAGTCATAGAGATTTATTATACAAAAATTCTCAATTACCCTTTCCGAGGCGGTCTATGATGTTATAATTAGACTCGAGTAAAATGTTGAAGGGGTAGATCATGGCAAACAATAAAACAGCGAAAACATTGACGATAGTCCTCGTCATAGTGATAATAGGCGGGATATTCGTATATAAGCAGATGGGGCGCATCAAAAACTCGGGCGACGCCGGCGGCAAATATCCGCTCGAGATCGAGAAGATCGACATGCAGACGGTAACAGGATACGGACTGCCGACGATAATAGACGCGAGCGCGGACAACTGCCCGCCTTGCAAAAAGATGGCACCTGACATCAAGGCCCTGCACAAGGAATACGACGGCAAAGCCGTCATACAGACGATAAACGTTTCAAAGCACGGAGACGGCATAAAGGACTGGCCTGTACAGGTCACGCCTGCGCTCTTTTTCTTCAATGCGGACGGGACGCCGTACGTTCCGAGCAAGGACATGCTTTCGCGCATATCGTTCTCAAAGTACAACAATAAGGCTACGGGAGAGCACATCTTTACTACGCATGAAGGCAGCCTGACGAAGAGCGAGTTGAAGGACGTCCTCAAAGACATGGGGGTCAAGTAGCATGATCGACGGTTTGCTTGCCACTCTTGCGAAAGGCATGACTGACAGCGCTTGGCTCGCGCCCGTCTTCGCCTTCGTCGCAGGTGTCTTCGCATCGTTCCTACCGTGTTCGCTTTCGTCGATACCTCTGATCATAGGTTATGTCGGCGGATCGGGCGAAGAGGATACGAAGAAGGCGTTCAAATTTTCGATCGTGTTTGCGGTCGGTGCCGCGGTCACGTATACGGCGCTCGGAGTTGCGGCGGCGACGGCCGGCAAGCTCCTCGGCACATCGTCGAAGGTGTGGTTCATCTTCCTCGGCGCGCTCATGGTCCTCATGGCGCTTCAGATGTGGGGGGTGTTCGAGATAATACCTTCGAGCTACCTGACGTCGAAGAACACGAAGAAAGGATATCTCGGGGCATTTATCACGGGACTCCTCGGCGGAGTGTTCGCGACGCCGTGCTCGACGCCCGTCCTTGTGGCTGTCCTCGCCGTCGTGGCGGGCAAAGGCAGCATCGCCTGGGGAGCCTTCCTGCTCCTACTGTATGCGCTAGGCCACGGCATACTCGCGGTCATCGCCGGCACATCGGTCGGCTTCGTGAGAAAAATGTCGGCGGATCCGAAATACGGGAAATGGAGCAAGGCGCTGAACGTCGTTTTCGGGCTTTTGATCCTGGCGATCGGCTTTTATATGTTTTATCTCGGCTTTTAGAAAAACGAGCTTTTATAGGATCGGGCGGTGCCTGCGGGGCCGCTCGGTTTTTATTTTACCCGAACTCCGAATGCACTAATAAAAGTGCCGAAACATCACAAAACGATAACACAACATACTTCTGTAACACTTGAAAATCAAGGGTTGAATAGTTATAATAAATTAAATATGTATGTAAGCTCGCAAATAATAATAAGCGGGACGGCGGACGGAAAAGCGATCGGAAGGAAGGGAAATGATTGAGACCATAGGCGGGATTTTAAGGAGTTTCAGATTCGCCGATGCGATCGATATAGCGATAGTCTCCTACATAGTGTATAAAACGCTCGGTTTTATCAGGGAGACGAGGGCTCAGCAACTGGTGCGTGGACTTGCGGTACTCGTACTGGTCTTTTTGATGTCCAAACTTTTTGACCTTTACCTTCTCAACTGGCTCCTCAAGAGCCTGCTCGCCATGGGCATGTTCGCGATCGTCGTGGTCTTCCAGCCGGAGCTCAGGCGCGCGCTCGAGCAGATGGGACGCAGGAACCTGGCGGCGGACCAGCTCAAAAACATAGACAAGGAACACGCCGTTTCCATAGTGAATAATATGATAAATGCGATCGACGATTTTTCGGCGAACAGGACGGGGGCGCTCATCGCTATAGAGCGCAGCACGATGCTGTCCGACATAGTTGAAACGGGAGCGATCGTAGACGCCGACATCTCGACGAGGCTGCTCGAGAATCTTTTTTACAAAGGTGCTCCTCTGCACGACGGTGCCGTCATAATAAGGGGAGACAGGGTATACGCGGCGAGCTGCGTCCTTCCTCTTTCACAGAAAAAGAACCTCGGCAAGAACCTCGGGACGCGCCACCGCGCGGGTCTCGGCCTCAGTGAGCAGTCGGATGCGCTCGTGATCATCGTCTCCGAGGAGACGGGCGTAATATCGGTCGCGGAGAACGGCATGATAAGGAGATTCATGGATCTCAAATCGCTCGAGAAGATGCTTCTCGACCTCTATATACAGGACGAGGAAACGATCTACGAAAGGATCGGCAGGATCCTCAACAGAGGAGGTGGAAAGCACGATGGAAAGTAGAAAGAAGGGCATAAACAAGCGCAATCTCGTTCTGTCTATCGTGATCGCCTTCGCAATGTGGATCTTCGTCGTATACAACGTAAACCCTACGATGACGCGGACTTTCAAGGACGTCCCGATAACGCTCCTTAACGAGAACGTTCTCAGGGAAAACGGAATGGCAGTAAAGTCCATGGACGTCGATTCCATAGACATCACGGTAAGAGCGAAACGCCGGGTGCTCGACGACATACAGTCGGGTCAGATCAAGGTGAACGCCGACGTCGCCGATGCCGGCAAAGGGGACAATCCGATCTCCCTTTCGGTCGTCATCCCGAATGATGCGATCGTGAAGAAACAGAGCGTCAAGCGGGTCAACATCAGCGTCGAGGACCTCGTGAAGAAGAAGGTCGATGCGAAGGCCGTGTTCGTCGACGGGTCGAACGATCACACTGAGCCGAGCGCGCTGTCGCAGAGCGATTCGCAGGTGACGGTTTCGGGCGCGAAGAGCCTGGTCGGCAGGGTCTCATATGTGCGGCTGTCGCTCGATTCGAAGAAAGTCGGCGATTCGGCAAGATCTTTCAGCGTAAAGCCGGAGGCTGTCGATAAAAACGGCAAGGAGATCAAGTTCATCAAAAGCAGCCCGGGGCGCATATCCGTTAAGGCGGTAAAAGCATACACGAAGAAGGTGGCCCTCAACGTAAAAGTGAACAACCCTGACAGTACCATGTACAGCAGGACGTACGACGCGCCGTCATCCGTCGTCATCAAGGGCAAAAAAACCGACATTAAGAAGATAACGAGCATCGATACGCAGACGATAGATCTTTCGGGCATCACCGAAAACACATCGGTGCCGATATCGTACGTATTGCCGGACGGCATAGAGATAGCGAACGAATCTATGGGCCTTAAGCTCGATGTAAAGATAGAGGGATATCCTCAGAAGACGATCGACATCGGCGGAGATTCGGTCAAGATAGTGAACGTACCTGACGGCTCCGTTGCGACGGTGAACGACGGATCGATACCGGTCATCGTGTCGTCCGACAGGTCGAACATAGACAGCATAACGGCGGCGGATATAACCGTTACGGTGGATGCCGGAAACTCTGGCAAGGGTACATACTATCTGAAGCCGACTATAAAGACGTCATCTAATGTACGCCATGCGTCACTGAACGTATCAGGCATAAGCATAACAATAAGCTAAAGGAGAAAAACATGGGAAGATTATTCGGTACCGACGGAGTAAGGGGAGTCGCCAATAAAGACCTCACGGCGACATTGGCTTTCGAAATAGGAAGAGCGGCGGCTTTCGTCCTCGGAAAAGAAAACGAAAAGCCGGTATTCGTTATAGGTAAGGACACGAGGATATCGGGAGACATGCTGGAAAACGCACTGACGGCCGGCGTCCTTTCGGTAGGCGGCAACGTTATAAAAGTGGGCGTAATGCCGACACCTGCGGTCGCTTATCTCGTAAAACACTATGACGGCGATGCGGGAGTCGTTATCTCCGCATCCCACAACACATTCGAGTACAACGGGATAAAAATATTCAACGGCGACGGATTCAAGCTCGACGACAGGATCGAAGAGAAGATCGAAGATATAATCCTGTCCGGCGAGTTCTCTCATCCGGAGTACGTCGGAGACAGGCTCGGAAGGTGCGTCGAAGCCGAGGAGAACGCTTTGGGCGTATACACGAAATTCCTCGAAAGCACGATCGATGCCGACCTTTCCGGACTGAAGGTCGTTCTCGACACGGCGAACGGAGCGTCCTACATCACGGCTCCGACCGTATATGAGGCCCTAGGAGCCGACGTCACGACGCTTTTCCACGATCCTGACGGAATAAACATCAATGAAGGATGCGGATCGACGCACCCTGAAGCCCTTCAACAGAAGGTCGTAGAACTCGGCGCCGATATCGGTCTTGCCTTCGACGGAGACGCCGACAGGCTCATAGTAGTAGACGAAAAAGGAAGGCTCGTCGACGGCGACAGGATAATGTGCATATGCGGAAAGATGCTCAGCGATGAGGGAGTCCTTTTCGGAGACAAGGTGACGGCTACGGTAATGAGCAACATCGGTCTCGGTAAATACCTCGCCGAATACGGAATAGGAGTCGACGTAACGAAGGTCGGCGACAGATACGTGCTCGAATCCATGCTCGAGACGGGCGGCGTACTCGGCGGCGAGCAGTCGGGACACATGATATTCCTCAACCTAACGACGACCGGAGACGGAGTGCTCTCGTCACTCCAGTTCATAAGGGCGCTTTTGGCATCGGGCAAAAAAGTCAGCGAGCTCAGAGATGAGATAAAGATCTATCCGCAGGCTCTCGTCAATGCTAAAGTGGATCCTGAGAAAAAGACTCTCGTCCTTGAAGATCCCGCGATAAAAGCGAAGATCGCCGAGACCGAAGCGAAGGTCGAAGGCACGGGAAGGGTGCTCATAAGGGTATCCGGGACAGAGCCGATCATCAGGGTAATGCTTGAAGGCGAGGACGCCTCGGAAATACAAGGCTATGCGGAAGATATAGCCGACATGATAATCGACAGATACGGAATCAAATAGGACAGTATCTCGCGGGACACCGTATCAAAATGGCGTTCCCGCGAGTTTTTTTCTAAAAGGCGCTTTTAACGGCGTTTTTGCTGAGCGATACTTTTACAGACAGGCTATTTGTTGGTGACTATGATCCGGGAAGACAGCAAAGCTCAAAAAATGTATATGCGCTGGCTCAGGGCCAAAGACGTGGGGCCGATCTCCAGAAGGGAGCTCCACGGCATGGTCTCGGATCTCGATGAGATCGAGGCGCGCTTTTCGTGCGATCCCGTCTTCGGCGAAGCGGGCATGACCGCACCGATAGGCATAGGCACCGACAGGATGAACGTATGGACGGCGGCGAGGACGGCGTTCGGGATAGCGAAGACCGTCTGCGATGCTGATATGCGCAGAAAGGGACTTGTTGTCGCTTACGATGCCCGCGAAAACTCGAGGGAGTTTGCCGAGGCCGCCGCGAGGATATGCGCCCGCGAAGGCGTTCAGGTGTTCTTCTTAAGGGATCCGGCGCCGCTTTCTCTCGTTTCATTTGCCGTAAGGGAGTTTTCATGCGCCGGCGGGATCGTCGTGACATCGGCTGACGAAAGGCCGGGCTACGGCGGAATAAGGGCTTACGCTCCTGGCGGCAGTCACATCTCTGAGACAGCGGCGAGGGCCGTAAAAAACAGGATCGATATATCGCCGGATCCTTTCGATATGCTTGAGACTGCCGAAGATTTCGACATGCTCTGCGCAAAAGCACGCATAGTGAATATACCTTCGAAACTGTTCGGCAAATACATAGACAGAGTAAGGCCGGCCGCTGATTTTACCGAAATAGGCGCCGATGCAAGGAGTTCGCTTAAGATCTCATACAGCTGCGCCCGCGGTACAGCCGAGGGATACATGGGAAAAATGTTCGATGCATTCGGTTTTACCGATGTTACGGCGATATACGAAATGGGCCGGGAGGAAGCGGTAAAAGCCGCAGATGACCTCGGCGCGGATATTTTATTCCTGACAGACCACAACGGCACTTCCCTTGAAGTCGCCGCTCGGGAAAAAGACGGCAGCTTCGGCATTCTCACGGGCAACATGGCGGGATCGCTCGTCATCGACTTTCTGCTCCTCAAGAACGCGCTGTCCGATCGCCCGAAGGAGGATATCTTCTGCATCGCGTCCATGGTGTCGGCAAAAACGGCGAAGCGCATCTGCGATGTGTACGGCGCGAAGCTGTACGCGACGATGCGCGAGTCGAGATATTTTACGGCGCTCATAAGGGAGAACGACGAAGAAGGCAAAGGCAATTTTATAGCCGGATTCGACGAAAAAGGCGGATGCATGATCGGAAAAGCCGCTATGGAGAAGGATGCGATGCTGACGGCGATCGTACTTTCGCTCGTTGCCGCGTCGGTAAAAGCGAGCGGCGTGACGCTCTTCGACCAGCTTCGTTTTATAGCGAAGGAATGCGGGGATGCGGCCGAGAGGAACGTTTCTTTTACCCGTGAAGATGAGATCGGGAAAGAGACCCTCGAAGCGGCGATCCGCTATCTGAGAAAAGAAGGGAGCCACTTCGGCGCCAAGATATCGGATGCGACCGGCGTCGATGTCGAGAAATTCGTCGACCTCGCTCCGCGTGCCGAAATGCTCTGCTACAAGCTGAGCGACGACGGAAGGCTGATAGCGTACACGGATGAAGGCGGATCGAAGCTCGTCCTGCACTGCGGTTTTTACGGAGACGATGCCGAAAGAAAAGCGGCGGCGCTCTCGGTATTTTTGGAAACGTACTTCGGGATGTTCCTCGATGAATATGAGAAGGAGCGTAAAGGATCGGAGGTGCGGTAAGATGAAGATCCTTTTGACGGGAGGCCTCGGATACATAGGCTCACACACTGCGACAGAGCTGTCGGCGAAAGGATACGATGTCGCCGTTCTTGACGACTGCTCCAACAGTTCGCCGGACACGGCCCGGACCCTCGAAAAGCTGACCGGAAGGAAGGTGCCTTTTTACAGGATCGATGCGTGCGACTGCGACGGAGTGACCGCCGTTCTCGAGCGCGAAAAGCCGGATGTCGTGATCCATTTTGCCGGGCTCAAATCGATACGCGGATCCATAGCGGAGCCGGACAGGTATTTCAGGACGAATATAGGCGCGGCGCGCGGTGTCATATGCGCTATGGAAAAGTGCGGCGTCAGGGACTTCATATTCAGCTCGAGCGCCTGCGTTTACAGTTCTCAGGGCGAGTCGCCGTATTCGGAGAAAAGCCCTCTGGCAGGGGCGCATCCTTACGCCGAGACGAAGATCATCATCGAGGATATGCTGCATGAAGACTGCGTCGGTAAAAGGGATGTCCGCGCCATGTCGCTTCGGTATTTCAACCCCGTCGGCGTCCACGAGAGCGGGCTCCTCCGTGAAAATATACAGGGGAGGCCTGAAAACCTCGCACCCGCGGTAGTCGCTGCGGTAAAAGGTAAATACGACCTCAAGGTCTTCGGAGACGACTACGACACGCCGGACGGAACGTGCATCAGGGATTTTATACACATATGCGACCTCGCGGCGGGGCACGTCGCGGCGCTCGAATACATGAAGAACGTGATGCCGAAGCTGAACGAGGGCGGAAGTGCATACGAAGTCTTCAACCTCGGCTCAGGCAGGGGTTACAGTGTGCTCGATTTTATAAAAACATTCGAAAGGGTGAACGGAGTCACCGTTCCTTATGAAATGGGAAAGAGGAGGGACGGGGATCTCGCCGTCGTATATGCCGACATAAAAAAAGCCGAAACGCTGATGGGCTGGCGCCCGCGCTTCGGCTTGGATGACATGTGCGCATCTCTGAAGGTCCTGCTTTAGATTTTTATCTATCCCAAAGATCTGCGGGATAGATTTTTTTATCCTTCATCTCCGCGAACCTTTCGCTGACCTTTTCCTTGTCCTCTTTATACGTTATACCGAACCATTTATCGCCCGAGTGGAGGACGGTAACGACGGTTTCGCCGCTTTTTATGAGCTTATCGACACAGAACGGAAGGTAGAATTCTCCCTTAAGAGGATTTTTTGCCAGGATCTCTTCGAGCGCTCCGTCGAAATCGCTTTCGATCCGCGAGATGAAAGTCCTGTCGAAGCCCCAGAGGTTCATCGATACCGGCGTGCCGAACGGGATGATCTTCTTTGCGCCGTCCATGCCGATGCCGGTGATAATAAGTCCGTCGCGAGCCTGTTCCCCGTGTCCGCCGAGTTCACCTGAGACGTCATCGACGCTCTCGAGTCCGACCTCCGTGTGCTCCTCTATGTCTGCGAGCCTGCCGTCTTTTTCGTTGCAGATGCCCCTCGAAACGGTCCCGTTCTCGGAGAGCGTGTTCTCGATGTCGAAGGCGACCATGCAGTAGTCGGAAGGCGTAACGTCGTTCTTCAAAAAGTCGTAGATGACCCTGAACGCTTCCGCTCCGTAAAAGTCGTCGGCATTTATGACCGCGAAAGGTCCGTCGATCTCGTTCCTCGCGCTGTATACGGCGTGTGCCGTTCCCCAAGGCTTCGTGCGTCCTTCAGGGACCGCATATCCTTCGGGTATGTCGTTTATGTCCTGATACACATATCTGAGGTCGAGGTATTTCCCGGCCCTTTCTTCCATATGGGCTTTGAAAGCTTCTTCGAAGTCCGGCTTTATTATGAACGCGACTTTTCTGAATCCCGCCTTATAAGCGTCGAAAAGGGAGAAGTCCATTATTATGTCGCCTTCGGAAGTCACGGGGTCGATCTGTTTATCTCCGCCGTATCTGCTTCCCGTTCCGGCCGCCATTACGACGAGCATCGGCTCTCCGACTTCGCGGAGACGCCTCAGCTCTTTTTCTATCCTTCCGCGAACCTTATCTTCGTCCACTATCTGCTGTATCGTCCAGACGTCAGGCGACTGAGCGCGTCCCATAAGCGCGATTCTTATGACCGTGCTGACGTGGCCGACATGGCCCTTGTATTCGTCAGGGTGTTTTTTGTAATCCTTAGGCTTAGCGGCGTATCCGAGATCGGTCGCGATCGATCTGATCTTATTGAACCAGGCCTCCTGATCGTCGGCGTGGTCGTAGCCGTTGAGATAAGCCTCGAGTATCTTTTCTTCGTCGCCGCACGTTTCGGCCGGGTACGCGTCTTCGAGCCTGAACGAATCGTCGAAGAAGTATCCGATAAAGTCCATTATCTGCTGCGCAAACACGAGGTCCTTCCTCGGCTTCGCGTCGCCGCGTCCTATGTCGAGTATCTTTTCGATGTACTCTTCGTCCTCAAATCTGCCGGCGTACTGCGGTGCGAATTCGTCAGACCAGTCTTTGAGGAATTTTACGAGCTCCTTTGCCGGTATCCTGAGTAGGGTATCCTTTGAGATATCGTTCAGTTTGTCGAGGTCGAAAAGCGAACCCGAGCGGCTCATTTTTTTCGTGGTAAAATCGAAGTCCTCGATAGGGAGGTCCGGATTTGCCGTCCTCCATTCCTCGAAGTCCGAGTTGAGGACCGTCAGGAGGTACTCCCTCAGAGCCGTCCTGTGGTAGCCGAGCTTTCTGTAGTAATCGAGCGAGAGCTCCGGATCCTTGCGCTTTGAGAGCTTCCTCTTGTTTCCGTCTTCGCCGATCTTCATGAGTTGAGCCGTGTGGCAGTATACCGGCGGCTCCCAGCCCAGCTTATCGAAAAGTTCGATATGGATAGGGAGTGACGGCAACCATTCCTCGCCCCTGACGACATGCGTCGTCCTCATGAGGTGGTCGTCGATTACGTGTGCGAAGTGGTATGTAGGGATGCCGTTTGCCTTCAGGATAACGACGTCCTGGAAATTGTGCGGCACTTCGAGTTTTCCCCTTATGCCGTCCGTGACCGTCGTCCTCTTGAGCTCTTCGGCGGAGGCGTTAGGCTCTCCCGTCGATTTGAGCCTCAATACGAACGGCTCTCCCGAGGCGATCTTTTCTTCGACTTCCGCCGCGAGACCTTCGCCTGTATCCCAGTCCCTGTACTTCGACCAACCTCTGTATATCCCGGGAGCGATCTTAAGCGCTTCCTGCTTTTCGCGTATTTCAGCGATTTCGTCTTCCTTAAGGAAGCAAGGGTATGCCTTGCCCTCCGAAAGGAGCTTCTTCGCGAAAGTCTGATATATTTCTGCACGCCTGCTCTGCGTGTAATCCCCGTATTCGCCGATGTCGCCGTTTTCCGTCACGCCTTCGTCGAAGGATATGCCGAAAAACGAGAGCGATGAAATTATCGTCTCGACCGCGTTGTCGACGTGCCTCTTGTCGTCCGTGTCCTCGATCCTGAGGTAAAAGACGCCGCCGCTTTGGTGGGCGAGCCTTTCGTCGACGAACGCCCCGTACAGATTCCCAAGGTGGATGAATCCGGTAGGGCTCGGACCGAGCCTCGTTACCTTCGCGCCTTCGGGGAGATCCCTTTTAGGGTATTTTTCCTCAAAAAATTCGGGTGTTTTATCGGCATCTTTGTAGATCATGCCGCTGAGCTTTTTTGCGTCCATTTTATCCGTAAAAATTCCTTCTTTAAAAAATTTTTGCCGCGCCTCCTGCGGGGGACAGCGACCTTCAGTATTATATACTAAGGGACGGCCCAATGCAATTTACAGCAGCCGGTAAAAACGGCGGACCCTTTTGATTGCAAGCCGAAGGAAGGACGGAGACGGGGACGGGGGTGCCGCGCGAGCGTTGAATGACACTCCCCCGTATGATATAATTACGCGATATATTGTGGATGAGCGGAAGGTATCTATGGGATTTATCAAGTTTATATTTTCGATATTGGTGGCGGTCCCGTTCGCATGGTACGGCGTTAAACTTTTTGACAGGTTTTACGACGAGAACATCAAGGGCAGGAGGAGACGCAGATGAACAGGGGATTGTTTATCACGGTCGAGGGCTCCGATGGAGCGGGGAAGACCACACAGATCGACAACATCAGGAAATACCTTGAAGCTCAAGGCTTTGAGACGCTTTGTACGAGGGAGCCGGGCGGCACGAAGATAGGGGAGAAGCTCAGGGATCTCCTTCTCGATAAGGAGAACAGCGAGATGGATCCCGTGGCCGAGATGCTCCTCTATGCAGCAGCGAGGGCGCAGCACGTGTCGGAGGTGATACTCCCTGCGATCGAAGCGGGGAAAGCGGTCATCTGCGACAGGTTCGTCGACTCGAGCGTGGCGTATCAGGGATACGGCAGAGGCCTGGGAAAACAGGTGCAGGAGGTCAACGAATATGCGACTTTCGGTCTCGAGCCTGACATCACGTTTTTCCTCGACCTTTCACCGGAAGCGGGAAAGAAGAGGATCGGAGAGGTCGCGCGTGACAGGCTGGAAGCCGAGAAGGAAGATTTTCACAGGCGGGTGTACGGCGGGTACATCGCGATCTGCGGGGAATGCGCGGACCGCGTCGTTAGGATAGACGCTTCGCGCGATATAGAGAGCGTAAGAAACGAGATCTGCAACTATATGGACAGGCTCATCGTTTCGGGCGGAAAAGCGGAGAAAGAGTAAAGTGGGTCGCGTGGATTTCGGAGAGACCGTCGCATCGGGCAACATATCACATGCGTACATAATAGAGGGCAGCGCCGCGGCGTTGCGCACCGCGGCAATCCGCGATTTTGCTAAAGCGCTCATGTGCACGGGACCTGCGGGAGGACCGCTTCCGTGCGGCTCATGTGCATCGTGCCGCAGGATGGATGCGGGCACGAACGAGGATCTCGTGGAGCTCGGAGGGTCCGTCAAAGATCTCGAAGAGATGATGAGCAGGATAATAATGCATCCGAACGGTATAAGGCATGTGGCCGCGATATACGACGGGGACAGGCTTTCCGAGATCCTTCAGAACAAACTGCTGAAGACGCTTGAGGAACCGCCTGAGGGAACGGTGATCCTGATCGGCGTATCGAACAGGGAACGCCTTTTGGATACGGTACGGTCGAGGTGCAGGTACATAAGGCTCGACGAAAACGATCCCGCAGTCGCTTCGGAAGACAGGGCCGGGGAACTGCTCGGGCTGCTCGATGCGGGACCTTTTTACAAATATGCGAAGGCTGTCGAAGATAAGGACTTTTTACCGGAAGACGCCGCGGAGTTCCTGAAGCTCCTCGAAGAAGGGGCGGCCGCTTTTATGCGTGAAAGCGCACTCAAGGACGGCGGAGCATCGGAAGCGGGAGAACGGGAGAAAGCGATTTTTATCATATCGCTCGCCGAAGAGGCGCGCTCGGATCTCGAGAGAAAAGTCGATCACAAGAAAGTGCTCAAGAGGATTTTTTTACAGATAAAAACAGGTATATCGGAAGGATAGAGATATGACGACAATCGTTGGAGTAGGGTTCGTGAACGCGGGGAAGACATATTATTTCGACCCGGGCGACGAGCTTTACAAAATGGGAGAAAAGGTGATCGTCGAGACGGCCAAGGGGCTGGAACTCGGCCGCGTCACCATTGCGAATAAGGACGTTAAGGAGTCCGAAATAGTCGCGCCGCTCAAGCCGATCGTGCGAAAAGCGACGAAGGCCGATCTTGACGCGTACATCGAAAACATGCGCATGAAGGAAGAGGCGATGGCGGTCTGTGCGGAGAAGATAGCGAAGCACGGCCTCGACATGAAGCTCATAGACGCCGAATACACTATCGATAAATCGAAGGTGATCTTCTTTTTCACCTCGGAAGGTCGTGTGGACTTCAGGGAGCTCGTCAAGGACCTCGCGTCTCACTTCAGGATGAGGATCGAGCTTCGGCAGGTCGGCGTGAGGGACGAAGCGCGTATGATCGGAGGCATCGGCATCTGCGGGAGGCCTTTCTGCTGCAGCAAATGGCTGAGCGATTTTGATCCGGTGACGATAAAAATGGCGAAACAGCAGAACCTCTCCCTGAACCCCGCTAAAATATCGGGATGCTGCGGAAGGCTGATGTGCTGCCTCAACTACGAGAACAAGACGTATGCCGAGCTGAGGGAGGGCATGCCTAACGAGGGCGAGACGGTCATCACTCCGAACGGGACTGCAAAAGTCGTCCGCATAGATCTGTTCGGCGGGAAGGTCGATACGCGCCGCATCGAAAAGGACCCTGAGACAGGCGAGGAGACGCTTTCCCAGGATGTCACCGTGTATCCGAAGGCGGACATAAAGCGCATGCGCAAGGGGAAGAAGAAAAAGCAGAACGATGATATGGAAAACATCGATGCGGATACGATGAAGGAGATAGAAGAGCTTACAAAAGATTGAATCTGCGGGCGTTGATGTGTATAATGACCGTATAGTAAGAAAGGAGTTGCCCCATGGTTGTATCGTTTGATTTAAAGCAACTGGCGCTGACATTGCTTTTTATAACGCTCATAGTTTTGGTAATTGTTATGATAGTTCTGTGCATCAAGGCCGTGAAGACTCTCGGCAAGGTGAACGAAGTGCTCGACGATTCGAAGAGGGTCTCCAAGATCGTTGCGGAAAGGAGCGAGCAGCTCGATTACGTGGTCGGTGAGGCATCGGATGCGGTCCTTTCGATCGCGGACACCGTGCGCGGGAACAGCAATCTCATCGACAAGGTGAGCAATATAGGAATGGGATTCGCTTCGATGAAAGATGTGCTGTCGAACTTCAGGACGAAGGACGACGAGGCGTTCATGGACAGGGCGAGGGCCCGCAAAGCCTCAAAGAAGGTAAAAAAAGTATACAGAAAGAAAGCCTGATCAAAGTCGGTAACGCATGCCCGGAATATCAGAGCGGTTGCATGCGATATGAGGATATGTGAGATATAAAAGCCACGCGGTGCGTGGCTTTTTATATTCTTTAATAGATATATAGGTATGTGCTATAATAAGTCAGCCGGGGCATGCGCGATTTTATCGGATAAAAGCGTGCTTTCGGCGACCAATAACTTAAAATCGGGAGAAGTAAATTGGCAAAGATCTTGGTAAATAAAAGCGGACCGCTTTCGGGCTCCGTAGAGATAAGCGGAGCGAAAAACGCGGTACTGCCGCTTATGGCCGCGACCCTTCTGACGGAAGAGGAATGTGTGATAAACGACGCGCCGGCTTTGGCAGATGTTTTTGTCATGCGCAAAATGCTCGAAAACTTCGGAGCGGCCGTAAAGACCGAAGAAAAGGGCGTTATGAAGATATGCGCGGAGAAGATAACGACCGTGGAAGGAAGCGAGTATCTCGTCCAGGAGATGAGGGCGTCCACCATGGCTATGGGACCGCTGCTCGCGAGGTGCGGCAAGGCGATAATGCCGCTGCCGGGCGGATGCGCGATCGGCAAAAGACCGATAGACCTGCACCTTAAAGGTTTCAGGGCGCTCGGAGCCGCCGTCGATGACGACGGAAAGAGGGTCGTGATCACGGCGCCTAAGGGTGGACTCGTGGGAGATGTGATATACCTCGACTTCCCGAGCGTGGGAGCGACGGAGAACATCCTCATGGCGGCGACCCTGGCGAAGGGCTCGACGATAATAGAAAATGCGGCGAAAGAGCCTGAGATAATCGACCTCGCGAACCAGCTCAACAAGATGGGCGCGAAGATAAAAGGCGTAGGTACGGATACGATAAGGATCAACGGCGTTGACAGGCTTTCGGGCTCGATCCATTCTGTCATCCCTGACAGGATAGAGACGGGGACGTTCATGCTCGCCGCTGCCATAACGCGCGGAGAGGTCCTCATCAAAAATGCGATACCGGGCCACGTAAGGCCTATAATCGCGAAGCTCAAGGAATGCGGAGTGTGCGTCGAGGTCGTGGGAGACGGCATCCTCGTAAATGCGATCGACCGTGAACTCATCGGCACGCACCTCAAGACCCTGCCGTATCCGGGGTTCCCGACGGACATACAGTCGCCGTTCATGGCTTTTCTCACCACGGTAAAAGGTGAGAGCGTCGTACAGGAGACGGTCTTCGAGAACAGGTTCATGCACGTCATCGAGCTCAATCGAATGGGCGCCGATATAACGACGCAGGACAGGAGCGCATTCGTGCCGGGCGGAAAACAGCTCCACGGTGCTCAGGTCAGGGCGACCGACCTTCGTGCCGGAGCCGCAATGGTGCTCGCAGGCCTCAGCGCAACGGGTACGACCGAGATAAGCGACATATATCACATAGAGCGCGGATACGAGAACTTTGTCGAAAAATTCAAAGCCCTCGGCGCCGACATAATGAGAGTCGAGTAGGAAAGTATAAAAACGGAGGAAAATATGGCTGACAGCAAATATCTCGAGATGCTCGCCAAGAAATATCCGAATCACCGTTCGGTAAAAACCGAGATAGTCAATCTCAGAGCTATCCTCGCGCTGCCTAAGGGCACGGAGTACTTCCTGAGCGACTTACACGGTGAGTACGATGCCTTCCAGTATTTCGTAAGGAGCGCATCGGGGACGATAAAAGTCAAGATAGATGAGAATTTTAAGACGGTGCTCAGCGAAGCGGACAGGGATTCGCTCGCGGCTCTGATATACGATCCGGACGCGGAGATAGCGCGCAGGGAGAAAAGCGAAGAGGGCTTCGACGCCTGGTGCGCCGCCGTGATCTATAGGCTCGTCATCATCTGCAGGGCCGTTTCGACCAAATACACTCGCTCGAAGGTAAGGCGTATCCTGCCGGACAACACAGGCTACGTCATGGACGAGCTCATGTTCGCCGACAACGATGAAAACCGTACGCACTACTACAGCGAGATCATCGATTCCGTCATCGAATATGACATGGCGAGGACGCTCATAAGGGAGCTCGCTGAGACGATAAGCAGGCTCGCCGTCGATCAGCTCCACATAATCGGAGACGTCTACGACAGGGGACCGAAACCTCACATGATCATGGACTTCCTGATGAACGCGAGGAACGTCGACATCCAGTGGGGGAACCACGATGTCGTCTGGATGGGCGCGGCGTGCGGCAACAGGCCGTGCATCGCGAACATCATAAGGATGAACGTGAGCTACAACAACTTCGACATGCTCGAGTACGGCTACGGCATCAATCTTCGTCCGCTCGCTACGATGGCGGAAAAAATATACGGAGACGATCCGTGTACGAAATTCATGCCGCATATTTTGGATAAAAACAGGTTCGATCCGATCCCGGAGGACCTCGCCGCAAAAATGCACAAGATGATAGCGATCTGCCAGTTCAAGTGTGAAGGCCAGGCGATAAAAGCCCACCCGGAATACGGCCTCGACCACAGGCTCCTCCTCGATAAAATAGATTTCGAGAAGGGAACGGTCACCGCCTACGGGCAGACGTACGAACTCACGGATACGAACATTCCGACGATCGATCCAAACGACCCGTACAAGCTCTCGCCTGAAGAGGAAGAGGTCATGGTGTCGCTCGAGGCTTCGATACTGCACTCGGAGAAACTCCAGGAGCACATCAAGTTCATGTACAGCCACGGAGCGCTTTACACGATCTGCAACGGGAACCTCCTCTTCCACGGATGCATACCGACTACGGAAGACGGCGAGTTCAGGGAAGTGACGATAAACCGCGAGACGCACAAGGGCGCCGCACTTATGAAGTACCTCGATTCGGAAATAAGGGACGCCTACTTCGATCCGCACAACGGAGAGACATCGGCCGAAGCCGCAAACCTCATGTGGTACCTGTGGCTCTCGCCTGATTCGCCTCTTTTCGGGAAGGATAAAATGACGACGTTCGAGCGCCTTTTCATCGCGGACAAAGCGTCTCACAAAGAAACGGCCAATTACTACTACAAACAGATAAACGGCAGGGAGATCTGCGAAAAAGTGGCAAGGGACTTCGGCCTCGACCCGAAGACGGCAAAGATCCTGAACGGCCACGTCCCGGTAAAGATCAAGGACGGAGAAAGCCCGATAAAAGGCGGCGGCATGCTCTACGTCATCGACGGCGGCATATCGAAGGCCTACCAGAAGACGACGGGCATCGCCGGTTACACCTTCATCTTCAACTCGCGCTTCATGGCGCTGTCGGAGCACAAGCCTTATCAGCCGCTCAGAGAGGACGGCACTCAGGAATTCAGCAACCCGATCATCAGAAGGGTGCACGAAATGCCGCACAGGCTCATGATACTCGACACCGATACGGGCGCAGAACTCCGCGAGCAGATAGACGACCTCGAACAGCTCTACGAAGAGTACAAAAAAGGAAATATCAAAGAGGTCTATCCGAAAAAAGGGAAGTATTACTCCAAGAACTGAGCTTTTCAGAGCGAAAGGAACAAAAAATGACAACGCTGCAGATGATCCTGGGCGGCCTGACCCTTTTGATCGGCATGTACGCCATGATCAAATTCGTGAACAACAAGAAATAGAACTTTTTATCATCGGTCGGGAGGTGCGTTGATATGCTTAAGGTACGCGAGACCCTGCTTGATCTCACAAAAGATGTATATGCAAAGGATGACCTCGAAACGGGCGACATGCTCGACTGCACTTTCGGGTGCAACCCGTACGGTTGCCCGCAGGAAGTTACGGAAGAGGCCGCCGACGTTGATGCGGGATCGATATCCGAATATCCGCACAGCCAGGTCGCATATGACGCGCTCTCCGAGTATTGGCGCGACTTCTGTTTCCTCGAAAAAGAGAACATCGTCCTCTGCGAAGGGAGCATATCCGGGATCAATATGATCAACCAGGTTCTGGCCTGCAAAGACGCGAAGTGCCTCGGGATATCGCCGCAGTTCTCGGATTTTGTCGTCAACGCGGAGATAAACGGCATTGAGTACACAGCGCTCGTCCTCGACGAAAAGGACGGCTACAGGTTCGACATAGAGAAGTTCATGCCGCTCATCAAAGACGACATAACGATGATCTATATCGATAACCCGAACAACCCGACGGGCCAGACGATCTCCGTCTACGATCTCCACAGGATAATACGGTACGCGAACGAGAAGGACATCGTCGTCGTCATAGACGAAGCGTACGGCGACTTCATCGCGAAACACGAGTCGGCGGTGCAGTTCCTCGAAAGGTATAGGAACCTCATCGTCCTCCGCACCATGTCGAAGGGCTTCGGAATGGCCGGCGTCAGGGCGGGATACATCCTGAGCGACAGGCCTCTGGCGAGGTTCTTCACGATCATCAACAATCCTTACACGGTGGGCGAGATGTCGAGGCATATGATAGCCGCGGCGTTAAAACACAAGGACAAGGTCGATGAGGACATCGAGAAATTCATAAAAGCGAACAAGCTCATAGAAAAGGAACTCGCTCACCGGGTAAAAATCGCCGAGCACGACTGCAGGATCCCTATTTTCACCGCCTACGTCGAAGATGAAAGCGTCGACCTGGTAGAAGAGCTAATGGATCACGGTGTTATCGCCGTGTCCGGAGCATCGTTCAGGGATCTCGGTAAAAACGCCGCGAGGATAAGGCTCCCTAAAGAGGAGGACACGGGCAGGCTTCTCGAGGCTCTGAAGGCGATAGACGACGCAGAATAATATATCCCGGTGCCTGCGGGAGAAGTAAAATACCGCAGTGCCCGCAAAACAAATAACGGATAAACGAAACGGGACGCGCCATTGCGGCACGCCCCGTATTTTTGTTATTTCATGATATGCTGATTTTACTAAATGCTTCTGCCCGAGCGTGATACGCGCTCACCCGAACGTGATGCGTTTTTACCCGAGCGCCGGCTCGGTGTCTTTTGCGGAAGCGCCTTCAAGAAAAGGTTTTATCGCCGCCGCATCCTTATATCCCATTTCGTACAACTCGTTCAGCTGACCTTCGTCGCGGGAAAAAGTTTTCATGGTCTCGATGTCGGAAGGGGCCACGATCAGGAGCGATCCTTCCTTCTCAAGCTCCAGGCAGCGCGCGAGCTGTCTGTTGTAAAGCTCGGTACGGTCTTTTATCGCCTTCGATATCACCGGATATTTGAAGCGCAGGGCCCGCGCCGGTATGCGGTCTTTAGGGGACCGGAAAAAGTCCTTCGGCCTCGTGAGTATGAGCACGACCCTGTCGCAGCCCGCATCGAACGCTTTCTGCACCGGTATCGGATCTGACAGCGCGCCGTCGTAAAACTCTTTTCCCTTCCACCTGTACGCTTTCGCCGCCATAGGAACGCACGAGCTGCACTTCAGAGCGCCGTAGTCGTCATGCGCCATGTCGCGCAGGTCGTAATAAACGGGTTTTCCCGTATCGGCATCGGTCGTCACGATCTTCATCGTCTTGCCCGAAGCGAGCATGTGACTGTAGTCCAGCGGGTTTTCGCCGCCGCGTTTCGAAAGGGTACCGTATATATAATCCAGATTCAGGTAATTGCCCGTCTTCAGAAAATTATGAAAGCTCATATATTCTTTTCTTTCGGCATATTCCGTATAAAACGTGTAATTCCTTCCTCTTTGTCCGCTCACATAAGAAGCGATATTGGCGCTTCCCGAAGAAACTCCTATCGCATAATCAAAATCTATCGATTCGTCGAGGCACCTGTCGAAGATCCCCGCCCCGTAGATACCTCTCATTCCGCCGCCTACATCAACTACTCCGATCATAGTCATCCACATATGTACGCAGTAAAGACTGTGTAGCAACCTCCTGTTTTTGTTTTTTTAGTTTTGCGCAACTTTTGCGCGCTCACTCATTTTAGCACAATAAAGAAGTCCTGTCGAACGGGTAGGAAAATCTCTTTTATAAAAAACGCTATAAAACTTTTGTAAAAACCGTTGACAAGGCGGCACAACGGTGTGTTATATAAATAGTACACTATTACAATAAAAATTGCGGATAAAAGTCGCGCGCACTGCGGTGGCGTGCGGCGGGAAGGAGAGGTCATGGATTACGATCCGAATAAACCGGTCTATCTTCAGGTCGTTCGCGACATACAGCGAAAACTGATAACCGGCAAGATGCCTCCCGGGGAAAAGCTGCCGGCGGTCAGGGAGACGGCCGTCGCATACACCATAAATCCCAACACGGCGGCCAGGGTATACAGGGAACTCGAGTCGTCAGGCCTTTGTTTTACGAGAAGGGGCATCGGGACTTTTATAACGGAGGACCACGAGACGATAAAAAGGCTCAGACACGAGCTCGCCGTGGACTCGGTGGAAACTTTTCTTGCGGAGATGAAAAGCATGGGATTTTTGCCGGAAGAGACGCTCAGATTGCTGAAGGAAAGGGGAGTAAAATAAATGCTTGAATGCAGTGAGATAACGAAGAAATACGGGAGAAAGACGGTCGTCGACGCTTTCTCGGCAAAATTTGAGCCGGGGAAAGTATACGCCGTGCTCGGACCGAACGGCAGCGGTAAAACGACGCTCATGAAAATGATAGAGGGACTTGTCGTGCCGAACAAGGGAAGCATCACATTCGACGGTCACGACGCGGGGTACGCCGACAGGGCGGCGATAGCGTACATGCCTACGGAAGCGTATTTTTACGGATATATGACACCGGAGACCGCGGGGCGCTTTTATGCCGATTTTTACGAGGATTTCAGCGTGCTCGATTACGAAAACAGGCTGAAGAAAATGGGGATCGAGCCTTACGCCAAGATTAGGACGCTGTCGTCGGGACAGGCGGCGAAAATGAAGATCGCACTCACGCTTTCGCGAAAGGCGAAGGTGTACATGCTCGACGAGCCGCTCAACGGGATCGACCTAATATCGCGCGACGAGATAATCAGGGAGATCATTGCGGCCTCCGATGATGACACCGTGATGATCATATCCACCCACATAATAGAGGAGATCGAGGGCATCATCGATCATGTCATTTTCCTCAAAGACGGGAAGAAGGCAGATGAAGGGAATGTAGAAGAGAACCGCTCGAAGACGGGAAAATCGATAACCGCGATGTACAGGGAGATCTACGGCGTTAGGGGAGAGAGCGAACCCGAGGCCTCAAACGAAGCGGCAGAGCCGGAAGAAACGGAAGAACCCGAAGAGGAAGGAGGCGAGGTCAAATGAAGACTCTTATGAAATATGAAACAAGGAGGAACCGGACCTCCAACATAGTATTGCTCGTTATGGCGATAATTTCGCAGGTCGTATTCTTCTGGGGAGCGGCGTTTCTGGGCAAAGGCGCCGAAGGCGTAAAAACATCCGTGGGAACAAACGGGATCGATTTCGAGCTCGGCGACATGACCACGCCCGGCGGAATAATGATGATAGTCGGAGTATCGGTATTTACCTTGGTCGCGATGATCGCGCTTGTGACTATAGCGATAGAAACGATAAACATGTATCACGAGGACCTCACGAGGAAAAGCGGTTATATGATCTTCATGACGCCGCGTTCGAACAGGCAGATACTGGGAAGCAAAGTTTGCGTCTTCCTTCTGAGATACGTCGTGACGATAGTGCTGTTCATCGTACTGATGTGCATAGATTCGTCGGCGCTCCTGAACATATTAGGGAACGGAGGCTCGGGATCCGGCGGGACATTCTTTGAACAGTTCACACAGATGTTCAAAGAGGCTCCGCTTGAATTCATAACCACTGTACTCGCCGTGTCGTCATATCTCTTCCTCGGAGTCGTGCTGGCGTATTTTGCAGTCACTCTCGTGGACATAACGTTGCAAAGGCTTAAATCGGGGAAGCTTCTGATCGCGCTTATTTTGTTCTTCGCGCTCGGAGCGTTGATGATGAAAATCGGGTCCGCGCTTTCGGGAGTCATATTGGGAGCGCTGCCTTCAAAATACGCCGATTCCGCATTCCACGGCCTTATGTTCGTGATATCGGTCGCGGTCGCGGTGCTCGTATATTTCGGAACGGTAAAACTGCTCGACAGAAAGCTCGCTTTATAAAAAGCAGATATGCCGTAAAAAGAAGGAAAGCCGGCAGTCCGGTCCGAACGACGACGATACGATATCCAAAACATGTAATAAAAAAGAGCAAGGGATGTGAACTTCACTCCCTTGCTTTTTACTTGGCGCGCCTGCAGGGATTCGAACCCCGAACCTCCGCATTCGTAGTGCGTGACTCTATCCGTTGAGCTACAGGCGCAAACATCGCCCGCATATTTTACAATAGAGAAGGGAAAATGTCAAACTTATAAAGAAAACCTATTGACAGGCCGTGATAAAATTGTTATATTATTGACGAAACAAGAGCAAAATGTTCCATTTATGCATTGGCCGTATTGTTCTTTTATGTATAGTACCAACTTTCGGCTTAACAGAGTCCGTGATACCGCACGGGCTCTGTTTTTTTATCGGAAGGGGCAGGACCCTTTTATCCCCGTCATGAAATTTTTTATCTGGATATCGGTACCGCCGGCGAATAAAAAAGTGACGACCCGAAGGCCGCCACCTTGATTTTTAACGAATTTTGACCGTCGTTTATGCAGGTACTTCGAATCCGTATTTGAGAGGATCGTCTCCGTCGATGATATAAGTAGCATATCCGCAGAGATAAGCAGCACCTCTTACCGTAGGGATAACTGCGTCGAAATCGCCGACCTTAGTTTCGCCTACCAGTTTGCCGTAGAATCTGGATCCGATAAAGCTTTCATATACGAATTCCTTACCGATCTCGAGCTCGCCGCGAGCGTGGAGCAGGGACATCTTAGCGGATGTACCGGTTCCGCATGGCGATCTGTCAGCCATTCTGTTTCCGAAGATTACAACGTTTCTGAGGTCGCATCCAGGAGTGTCCGTCGTGCAGTAGCACTCTGCGAGGTCGACTGTAGTGATGTCGAGTTCAGGGTGCTGGATCTCGTTCTTCTCGTTAGCTTCGTCGATGAGCCACATACCGAAGTCGGTGATCTCTTTTACGTTCTCAGGAACTACCTTGAGGCCGAGGTATTTCTCAACATCAACGATAGCGAAGAAAGATCCGCCGAATGCGATATCATAAACTACCTTTTTGCCCTTGTAAGTAGCCTCGATGTTTTCTTTGTAGAGGAAGCCCGGAACGTTCTGGAGAGTAACGCCTGTTACCTTTCCGTCTTTAACGTCAGCCTTAACCCTGATGATACCTGCAGGAGCTTCGAGAACGATCTCTGTTACAGGCTCTTTCGCTTCTACGAGACCTGCTTCGATAAGGGCAGTCGTAGTACCGATAGTGCCGTGTCCGCACATGTTGAGATATCCGCCCGTGTCGAGGAAGATAACTCCGAAATCAGCTTCAGGGTTTACAGGTTCGCAAACGATGGAGCCGAACATGTCGTGGTGACCGCGTGGCTCGAACATGAGAGCTCTTCTCAGGTCGTCCTCGTATTTCTCGAGATACTGTCTTCTCTCGATCATGGTCTTTCCTTCCATGTGAGGCGGATCGATGATAACTCTTGTAAATTCGCCGACAGTGTGTGTATCAATGGCTCTTACATGAGTTTCATAGTTGTCAAATTTAATTTTAGGTTCAAGGTTCATGCTTTTTTACCTCCTTAAATAATTGCTATACGTAATTCGTATATTAACTATCATCACTATATCCCAGTCAAAAGTCAAAGTCAACAAATATTTAACAAGTGAAAAGGGGGTAAAAGGCTCTCGTTCGGTAAAATGCCGTTGCAGACGATTTTTATAAAATATGAATGTTCCTCGGGGGTCGATAAAAAGTGAAAACGGACCGGGCGTATATATATATACTAATGTAGAAATTTTTACAAATTCACAATGCCGACGTCCCCGCGCCGTTACACACCGTAAAAAGCAGCAGGGAAAGCCTTATAATTACTCATTTTTACCGTCTTTAGCAATATAGAATAATCAAATGACAAAAGCCGGAATATTGTTGAAATGAATAAATAGATGTGATATTCTTAACACAGGATGAGTACGTGCGTGCTTTTATTTCGTGCGGGCATCCTTCACGAAAAATTATTACGTAATTTTTACATAAGGAGACACTGTGTAATGGAAAACCTGCAAATCTTGTTAAGACAGCATGTTGGCAAGCCATGTGCACCTGTCGTAAAGGTCGGAGACAAAGTAAAAAAAGGAACTTTGATCGCTGAACCTACAGGTCTGGGAGCCAACATCTTCTCGAGTGCCTACGGTGTAGTCGAGGAAGTCACTGATGAAATGATCGTTATCAAGCCTGACGAAAAACAGAAGGATGATTACGTAAAGATCCCTAAGGGAACGCCGCTTGAAATGGTAAAGGCTGCGGGAGTAGTCGGGATGGGCGGAGCCGGATTCCCTACGGGCATCAAGATCGATGCTCACTTCGAAGACGGAGGATATGTGCTCATCAACGCTTCGGAATGTGAACCGGGCCTGAGACACAACATCGTTCAGTTAGAGGAAGAACCTGAGAAGGTAATCAAGGGCGTTAAATACGTCATGGAGATCTCCGGCGCCGACAAGGCCATATTCGCGATCAAGAAGAAAAACCGCAAAGCGGTCGAAATTTTGGACGATCTTCTTAAAGACGAGCCGAACATTTCCCGCCATCTCCTCCCTGACATCTACCCTATGGGCGAAGAACGTGCCGTAGTAAGAGAATGTCTTGGGATCGAGCTCGAACCTGACAAACTGCCTTTGGCTGCGAAGTCGATCGTTATCAACAGCGAAACGTGCTCGAGAGTTGCGGAAGCTATAGATGAAAGAAAGCCTTCGTTCCTCAAACACCTGACGGTAAGGGGAATGATCAAAGGCGGAAATCAGGAACACGTATTCATGGACGTTCCTGTAGGAACGAGTGTAAGATCTCTCATAGAGAGAGCCGGCGGTATCGACGGCGAATACGGCGAGATCATCATGGGCGGAGCATTCACGGGCAAAGCTACGACGCTCGATTCCCCTATAACGAAGACTACGGGAGCGATCCTCGTAACTGCACCTTTCATGGATCTGCATAAAGCAAAGACAGGTATCCTCGTCTGCGCATGCGGAGGAAACCTCGAGAGGATGCAGGATATCGCAGCGAAGTATAACGCCGATGTAGCTTCGATCTGCTACTGCAAGCAGGCTCAGGAACAGCCGAACGGAACGCGTAAGTGCGAACGTCCGGGAAACTGCCCGGGACAGGTAGCAAACAACCTTCAGTTCAAGAAGGACGGATGTAAGTTCGTTATCATGGGCAACTGCTCTGACTGCTCGAACACGGTAATGGCATCCGGCCCTAAGATGGGACTCAAGGTAATCCACATGACGGACCACGCTATGAGAGCAGTAGGACATCCGCTCTACAGAACTCTCAGAGTTTCGAAGCATGTGGATCAGGATCTCGACGTAGTAGATAACGTTGAGGACAACGAATAGTCACGGTATTCTCCCGTTCGGGGAACCATTACCCCCGATATGGCAAACCGGCGGGCAAATATATCATTTGCGCAAGCAAAGAAAATTTTAAGGAGGAAGATCGATATGTCAATTACAGCTGAAACAGCTAAACAACATGCTAAGGATCCTGCAGTATTGTGCTGCAGAGCAGAAGAGGGCACAGTACTCGCCCCTGCTAACTTCGAAGATCCGGCAATTTTCCCTGATCTTATTGATTCGGGACTGCTGAACATCGAGGGAGCACTTCAGCTCGGTCAGGTTTTGAACGGCTCGAAGTTAACTAAGACGGTTGATTCGCTCACACCTATCACTCCGGACATCGTAGATAAGTACGACCCGGCTGAAGGCGGCGAAGAAGCCCCTGCGGAGGAAGCTCCTGCAGAGGAAGCTGCTCCTGCTGCAGCACCTGTTGCCGCTAAGGCAGCATGCGGCGGAGTTATCAAACTCCACATCGGAGAAGGTAAAGATATCAACCTCGAGATCCCTGCGGGACTCGGCGGCGGCGAAGCAGTAGCGGAGATACCGGGAGCGGTAGTCGCTGAAGGCGGAGCTGCAGTTGCACCTGCAGTTGAAGAGGAGAGAGTCGTAAGGACCCTGACGAGAAAACACTTCAAGATCGAAAAGGTAGAGTTCGGTGACGAGACTAAGATCGAAGGAACTACTCTCTACATCCGTAAAGGTATCGAGGCTGAAGCGGTAGAGACTCAGGAGATCGTTCACGACATGAAGCTCGACGTCATTACGCCTGATAACTATCACACTTATGTAAACTCCGTAATGGATATCCAGCCTATCGCCTGCAAGGAAGACGATGCTGACCTCGGAACGGGAGTTACGAGAGTTCTCGACGGCGTTGTAATGATGCTGACAGGAACAGACGAAAGAGGAGTTCAGATCGGTGAGTTCGGTTCATCCGAAGGATACATCGATGAGAACATGATGTGGGGACGTCCGGGCGCAGTAGACAAGGGCGAGATCATCATCCACGGCGACGTGCTCATCCAGGAGAAGAAGAACATGGAAAGACCTGGACCTATCGCCGCTCACTCCGCGTTTGACTATGTAACGGAAGAAATCAGAAAAGCTATCTCGAAACTTGACGAGTCTCTCGTAGTTGATACTCAGGAACTCAGACAGATCAGAAGACCTGGAAAGAAGAAAGTAGTCATCGTTAAAGAGATCATGGGTCAGGGAGCTATGCACGATAACTTCCTCTTCCCTGTACAGCCTGTAGGCGTACTCGGCGCAAGACCTAACGTAGACCTCGGAAACGTTCCTGTATCCGCAGGACCTCTCGAAGTACTCGACGGTTGCATCCACGCACTCACCTGCATCGGACCTGCTTCCAAGGAAGTATCGAGACACTACTGGAGAGAGCCTCTGATCATCGAGACTATCCACGATCCTGACGTTGACCTTTGCGGCGTTATCTTCGTAGGAAGCCCGCAGGCCAACTCCGAGAAGTTCTATGTATCGAGAAGACTCGGTTACATGGTAGAAGCTCTCGACGTTGACGGAGCGTTCGTAACTACGGAAGGCTTCGGAAACAACCACGTTGACTTTGTAACTCATATCGAGATGATCGGTAAGAGAGGCATCCCTGTAGTAGGATTCTCGTTCTGCGCAGTTCAGGGTGCTCTCGTAGTAGGAAACAAATACTGCGATGCAATGATCGACAACAACAAATCTCAGTCCGGTATCGAAAACGAAGTACTGCAGTGCAACACGCTCTGCCCTGAGGATGCGATCAGAGGTCTCGCAATGCTGAAAGCTAAGATGGCAGGCGAAGAGATCAAGGCACCTGAAAGAAAGTACAACGTAAACGTTAAGAACAACAACGTTGAATTGGTATCGAAAGCTCTCGGAAAAGAAATCGTTCTCGAAGAGAATGAGCAGTCACTCCCAATGAGCCAGAAGAGAAAAGAGAAATACGACTAATTTCAGAAGAGGATATACTGAATGAAATACGGTGATAAGATCATAAGGATGGAAGGAGTTATCGTGGAGGTACACGACGGTGCCGTAGGCATCGATCTGAGAGGAAGACTGGGTTACCTGCTCATCCCGCTCCGAATGATAATAAGCGACTATCCTTTGAAGGTAGGCCAGATGGTCGCCTGGAACATGAGCTTCATTGAACAGGAAGGACCTGAGGTCAATCAGAAGTATATTGAGAATCTGAAATTTGAGGACAGACAACGACGCAGAAGAGCTGCGGAGTACGAAAAAAACAAGGAGGTTTAATACAATGAGTTTGACAGTTGTAAAAGGCTTGCAATCCGAGATCTTCGTTCCTATTACACCAAAGTCGGTTTGGGCTCCTGTAACTAAGGAACTGAAGGACATGACCATCGGACTTGCAACAGCTGCCGGTGTGCATCTGAAGACCGATGAGAGATTCAATCTCGCAGGAGACTTTACATGGAGAAAGATTCCTGATACGGCAACACCTGATGATTTGATGGTAAGCCACGGCGGATACGATAACAGTGACGTTAACAAGGACATCAACTGCATGTTCCCTATCGAAAGAATCCACGAACTCGTTAAAGAGGGATTCATCGGAGGATCTGCGCCTACACACGCAAGCTGCATGGGCGGCGGTGGTAACATCGATAAGTTCACGAACCAGACCGGCCCTGAAATCGCAGACATGCTTAAGAGAGAAAACGTTGACGGCGTAATCGTCACAGCAGGATGAGGAACCTGCCACCGCTCTGCAACAATCGTGCAGAGAGCAATCGAGTCCGTCGGCATCCCTACGATCATCATCGCAGCGCTGCCACCTGTTGTAAGACAGGCAGGAACTCCACGTGCGGTAGCTCCGCTGGTACCTATGGGTGCTAACGCGGGAGAACCTCACAACATCGAGATGCAGACAGGTATCGTAAAGGCTACTTTGGAACAGCTCGTAGCTATCCAGACACCTGGAAAGATCGTTCCGCTGCCTTTCGAATATCACGCAAACATCTAGTTTTAAAGAAGATATTAAGAATTATAGGGCAGATGAAAGTCTGCCCTATTTTTCCTAATATGAAGGCTATCCTAGTTTCAATTAAACATTGAGGGGTACATTAGTATGAGTATGAATGAAATCGATTTAAGAAGACTGGTCATCAAAGCTTTCCACATGAACGAGGTAGAGATGGGAGAGCACAACGACATAACGGTCGACGGTAAGTTTACGGTATCCAAAGAGATGATCCCGGCACTGGAGAAGAAATACGAAACGATCGAAAAGATCGACATCCAGCTTATAGCTCCGGGGGATCACGACAGATATACGAACACGATAATGGACATAATCCCTATCTCCACTAAAGTCCTCGGAGTATGCGGAGAGGGAATAACACATACGGTAACGGGTGTCTATGTTATGCTGACGGGAGTCGATACCGACGGCAAACAGACCCACGAGTTCGGTTCGTCGGAAGGAAATCTCAAAGAACAACTCGTGCTCGGAAGAGCAGGCACACCGGGTGAAGACGACTACATCATTTCTTTTGATGTCACCTTTAAGTCCGGAATGGGTCAGGAAAGGAAAGGACCTCTCGAAGGTCACACCGCCTGCGACGAATTCATCCAGTCTTACAGGGACAAACTTAAGAAATTTAACGGAAATAAAGCGACCGAAAAGCACGAATACCACGACGTTATCAGGCCGGGACAGAAAAAGGTCCTGATAATCCGTCAGGTGGCCGGCCAGGGCGCAATGTACGATACGCATCTGTTCCCTAATGAACCGTCCGGAGTGGAAGGCGGAAGATCCATAATCGAAATGGACAACATGCCTGTTCTGCTCACTCCAAACGAGTACAGAGACGGCGCTATAAGATCGATGCAGTAAGGAGGAGGTAAAATATGGGAATCGGACCTTCAACAAAAGAAACGAGTTTACATCATTTCAGAGATCCTCTGGTTGATATAGCAGGGAGCGATACGGGAATCGACCTCATGGGCGTCCTTGTTTTCGGAACGTCGGACGGCAACGTCGAGAAGCTCAGGAACAGTAAAAGAGCGGCCGTAATGGCGGAGTGCATGAGAGCCGACGGCGTCATCCTCACATCCGACGGATGGGGCAACAGCGACGTAGACTATACGAACTGCGTCGACGAGCTCGGTAAAAGAGGCATCCCTCTCAGCGGACTCAATTTCAGCGGCACGATCGCGACGTTCGTAGTCGAAAACGAATATCTCCAGAAGAATATCGTGGACATCAATAAAAACCCTGAGGGCATCGAATCGAACATCGTAGGCGAGAACAACATGACGGCCGACGATGTAAGAAAAGCCCTGACGATACTGAAGATAAGAATGAGAGAAAAAGACCTCAAGAACAGGTAGTAATACTATGAAAAATCCGAACAGAAAAGCTGCTGCGAGGAGAAGCGGGACGACAGATTTTGTTCGTCCCGATACCATTTTGGTATATAATTCGCACCGCGGTTCGACACATGAATATGCCGAGTGGATAACGAAAGCCCTCGACTGCGACGTCATGAGCTACTCCAGAAAGATGCTCGGCGTTACCACGTACTACAAGAACGTGATCTTTATGGGATGGGTCAAGGGTACCGAGATAACTAAACTCAATGTACTCAAGCAGAATCAGGCGAATTTCCACCTCAGCGATAAGAATCTGATCATCGTTGCCGTGGGGGCCATGGAGCCGACGGAGAAATATATCGACGCGCTCAGGTTCAGAAACGGCATAACAGAAGACGGACCGGGCACGTTCTTCTATCTGCCGGGACGCTTCGATCCGGCCTCTTTATCGCCTACAAATAAATCGGCGCTGAAGATGATGATGCCGGGCATGTGTTCCATAGAGCCCGAGAAAGCGGACGAAGTAGTAAAACGTTTTGAGACTGGCTATGACGGAGTCGATAAAAAGAACATATTGCCTATAGTCGAGGTCGTAATGCAGACGAGGATCGACAGATAGTATAAGTAAAAGGTGAGGGGAGGCGACGGCCTCCCTTTTATCATGCCGTTTATGCAGAGACTTTTACAGGGCAAAAGGACAATAAAAAAGAGGAGCTGAGCTCCTCCTTTTTATATCTTTAAATATGCCGTTTAAGCCAATCCGTCTTTCTTCATCTTCTTTGCGTCCTTGAAGAACATGAACGAAGTGAAGAATACTACACAAACTACGACCCAGAGCAGAACCGTGATAGGCAGGCTCTTTACGATGAAGTAAGCGCAGAGTACGCCGATAGCACCGAAGAGCATCTGGCAGATAGTAGCTACCATGTCGAATCTGTTCTCTTTAATGAACTTAGGTCCGTTACCGAATGCCATCAGGTATGCGCAGGATCCCATCATGATAGGGAATGCAGCCTTGATGCTCATGCCGAGTGCGGAAATGAGAGCCATGCACGGAGCATAGAGACCTACCGCAACGTTCATGAGAGCGCCGAGGAAGAAGTTAACTACAACACCGATAACGAGCTTTCCGCCGGTAAGTCCTGTAGCAGTTCCTACGATTCCGAAAGGACCAACGCCGACCTGCTTGCAAACCATTACGATACCGAGTACGCAGAGTCCGACGCCCATGCCAATTCTTACGTGATACAGGTTCCACTTAGTTACGATTCCTGCTCCGACGAATGCGCCGAGAACAGCTGCGATCAGCATGGAAACGAGCGTAAGAGGATCGAGATCTACGAAACCGAAGAACAGGAATGCCTCGAGCAATACCGGGGTAGTATCACCAACGTTCAGAGTTCCCGGGATGTTGATGTCGTCTACGGAACCTCTGAGTTTCAGCATTGCTGAAGACGGTGCGTACGAACCGATACCGAGAGTATCGAAGAAGTTAGCTACGAAGCCTACCATTGCGTTCCAAGCGAAGAATTTCTTCTGAGCCTGCCACTGTGCTTCACCTTCTTCGGTAGCGCGGTTCTTCTTAACCTTGGATGCTACCAATGCGATGTTGAGGATCAAGCCTACAACGCAGAGACCTTTCATTATTACAATATAATCCATAATAACCTCCATTTAATTTGAAATAATAAATGAAAATAATGATCGTCGAAGCGGAATGATCCCCCGATATGATTCCGCTTAACTGTGTTAAGTATAGCAGTTTATCAAATATTTGTCAAACATTCGGTGCAGAAACTGTGAAGATATCGCTTTTATTGGGATGAAAATGCGTCGTAAAAATGAATGGCGCGAACGCCTTTTATTGCAAGGGGTACAGCGCCGGCAAAAAGCGCTTTTACCGATCGGGGCGAAAAACATTTTTGAAGGAATTGTGATATAATCAAATCCTGATAAGGGGTCTTGCCCCGATAAAAGGAGAAACAGATGGCTTTTACGCACCTTCACTTACATACCGAATACAGCCTTCTGGACGGGATGGCGAGGATAGATAAACTCGTCGAGAGGGCGAAGGAATACGGCATGGATTCCGTGGCCGTGACGGACCACGGCGTCATGTACGGTGCCGTTCATTTTTATCGAGCGTGTAAGAAGGCGGGGATCAAGCCGATAATAGGCTGTGAGGTCTACACGGCGCCGCGCGGGATCGCCGAGAAAGACAGGGAGAGGGGTCATCTCATTCTTTTGGCGAAAAACAACGAGGGATACACGAATCTGTGCAAGATCGTCTCCGCCGGATTTTTGGAAGGATTTTACGTAAAACCGAGGATAGACAAGGCGATACTCGGGCAGTACAGCGACGGGATCATATGCCTGTCGGCGTGCGTTGCCGGGGAAGTGCAGAAGCTGCTTTTAGCGGGAAGGTACGAGGACGCGAAGAAGGAAGCGCTGTCGCTTCGGGATATTTTCGGGGGAAACAACTTTTTTATAGAGATGCAGAACCACGGGGTCGAGTACGATGAACGCCTGATAGGACTGCAGAAACAGCTGTCGGACGAGACGGGGATACCGCTCGTAGCGACGAACGATGTACATTATATAGACAGGAAGGACGCGTACGTCCACGATGTCCTGCTCGCGATGCAGACGAAGACGACAGTCATGGACGAGAAGCGGATGAGGTTCGACAACGACGAATTTTATTTCAAGTCCGAGGAGGAGATGCGCGGCATTTTTGTCGACATGCCCGATGTGTGCGACAGGACGGCCGAGATCGCGGAGAGGTGCAACGTCGAGTTCGTCTTCGGCGAATATCACCTGCCGGAGTTCGATGCGCCGCCCGGGAAGGATAAGAGCGTGTATCTGAGGGAGCTATGCTTCTCCGGACTGATCGAAAGGTACGGCGAAGAGGCTGCGAAGGATGGGAACCCGTACAGGGAGAGGCTCGACAAGGAGCTCGGAATAATAGAGTCCATGCATTTCGTCGACTATTTTTTGATCGTCTGGGACTACGTGTCATATGCGGTGAGAAACGACATACCCGTCGGACCGGGCAGAGGTTCCGCGGCAGGGAGCCTCGTTGCGAACTGCCTCGGGATAACCGATCTCGACCCGCTCAAATACGACCTCATATTCGAGAGGTTCCTAAACCCCGAGCGTATAAGCATGCCGGATATCGACATGGATTTCTGCATCGAGGGAAGGCAGGACGTCATCAACTATGTCATCAACAAGTACGGGAAGGATAAGGTCTCTCAGATCATAACCTTCGGTACCATGAAGGCGAAGGCGGCGGTGAGGGATGTCGCAAGGGCGCTCGGAGAGCCGTACTCAAAGGGAGACGAGCTCGCGAAGAAGATCCCGAATGAGCTTCACATAACGATAGAAAAAGCACTCGAGGCGAATCCGGATCTCCGCGACATGTACGAGGACGATCCGTCGGTCAGAAAGATAATAGATATAGCTATGGAAGTGGAAGGCATGCCGAGGAACGAATCAACGCATGCCGCCGGAGTCGTCATAAGCAAGGAGCCGCTCGCATCGATCGTGCCGCTCTACAGGTCGAAGGATGACGTTGTGGCCACCCAGTTCGACATGGAAGTCATCGGGGAGCTCGGCCTCCTCAAAATGGACCTTCTTGGCCTCAAGAACCTCACGATGATAAGGCATGCCGTCGACGGTATAGAGAAGAATCGCGGCATTCGCCCTGATTTTTCGTCCCAAAAATACGACGATCCCGCAGTCTATAAGATCATATCCGACGGAAACACGGCGGGCCTTTTCCAGCTAGAAAGCAAGGGCATGACCGATTTCATGAAAAGGCTGAAACCGAGCCGCTTCGAAGACATAATAGCCGGCATCGCCCTCTACAGGCCGGGCCCGATGGACTCGATCGACACGTATATCGAGAACAGCAGGCACCCGGAAAACATCAAATACATGCATCCCGCCCTCGAGCCGATACTCAACATCACGTACGGGTGCATGATATATCAGGAACAGGTAATGCACATAGTGCGCGAACTCGCGGGATACTCTTTCGCTCGCTCGGACGTCATAAGAAAAGCGATGAGCAAGAAAAAGATGGACGTGATGCGCGAGGAGAAGCACTATTTCATCTACGGTAAAAAGGACAAAGACGGAAACGCCGAGATCCCGGGCTGCATCGAAAACGGCATCCCGAAGGAAGCCGCTGAAGAGATATTCGATGCGATGATGAGCTTCGGCGAGTACGCGTTCAACAAGTCGCACGCGGCCGCATACGCCGTGATCTCCTACGAAACGGCATACCTCAAGGCCCACTATCCGGCGGAGTACATGGCCGCCCTCATATCGGGCACGACCGACAGCGCCGCGAAAGTATCGATGTACATGAGGAACTGCGAAGAAATGGGCATCGAGATCCTTCCGCCTTCGATAACAAAGAGCGACGCCGACTTCAAGGTCGAGGACGGTAAAATAAGGTTCGGCCTCAAGGAGATAAAATCGGTCGGCGCGGACGTCATCGATACGATAATCGAAGCCCGCCGTAAAAACGGAGGATTCACCGATATTTTCGACTTCGCCGATGCCGTCGCCGGGACGGAGCGCGGTAAAAAGCCGAACAAAAAGGCGATAGCCGCCATGATAAAAGCCGGCGCCTTCGACTGCCTCCACGACAACAGGGCCGCGATGCTGGCAATAATAGATCAGACACTTGACGAAGCCCAGAAGCGGGCGAAGGACATAGATGCGGATCAGGTCACGTTCTTCCAGCTTTCCGACGATTTTACCGAGGACGTGAAGATCGAGAGGGAACTGCCTAAGGTGGCGGATTTTACCGACAGGCAGAGGCTCGCAATGGAGAAGGAAGCTACGGGAGTGTTTTTATCGGGCCACCCTCTGGACGAGTACGGCGATCTGATAAAAACGTACGCCACGGCGAACACTTCCGACCTTTCGACCGGTAAAGGCGAGACCGATTACATGTACCCGGACGCGGGAGCGGAGGCGCTCGAAGAAGGCGGAAAGGTAAAAGACGGCTCTTATGTGATAATGGCCGGTGAGATCGCGGCGGTGAAGATATGGTCCGTCCAAAAGGGTCCGAACGCGGGTAAAATGATGGCGCGACTGGTGCTCGAAGATTACTTCGGATCGGTCGAGGTCGTGGTTTTTCCGTCCGCATATTCGGAATACAAGGGCCTTATAGAGGAGGGAGCGATCGTGGCCGTAGCGGGCCGGATCAAGACGGAGGATGAGGCCCCGTCGCAGGTGCTGCTCGACGACATGGCCGCGATAGAAGACATCGATACGCTGAACAGGTCCGGCAGGGGACCGAAAGACAGGAGGACGAGATCTTATGACAGCCGTCCGCCTGAAGCATCAAATGTCCAGGAGCACTACGGCGATCCGCTCGGAGACTCAAATGCCCATGCGGGTCAAAAGCCGACAGGCGGAGGAACATCGGTCACTATAAATGTTACGTACGAAGTCGTGAGGAATTTCGGCGGCGTGCCTGAGCTGATGAACGACCTCGCCTCGATAATGAGCGAATATCCGGGGAATTCCCCGATGGTGATCGATCTGCCGAACGGCAAACAGTTCAGGGTGAGGAGCGAAAACGGCGTCGACCTGACGGGAGACTTGCTGCAAAGGCTCGGAGAAATATTTTCGGAAGAAAACGTCAAGACAGATAACTGAGGAGGACCGCGTGGATAATATAAGAAAGATAGGCGTTCTCACAAGCGGCGGAGATTCACCGGGAATGAACGCAGCGATAAGGGCCGTGGTGAGGTTCGGGATAGACCTTCGTTTTGAGGTTTACGGAATCGAGAGGGGATTCACAGGTCTGATAGAAGGCGATGTCAGGAGGATGGACAGGTTCTCCGTCGCGGACATCCTTCAGAGGGGCGGAACGATACTGAAGACGGCGAGGAGCGAAAAGTTCATGACGAAAGAGGGCTTTTCAGCCGCCGTAGAAAACATCGGGAAGTTCGGCCTCGACGCACTGATCGTCATAGGAGGGAACGGCTCGCTCAAAGGCGCAAAAGCGCTGGCGGATGCGGGCGTTCGGGTAGCTTTCATACCGGCGTCGATCGATAACGACCTCGGATACACCGAAGCGAGTATAGGCTTCGATACGGCCGTAAACACGGTGCTCGACGCGATCACGAGGATAAGGGACACATCGTCGGCACACGAAAGGACGACCGTTATAGAGGTCATGGGCAGAGACTGCGGCGACATCGCGCTTTATTCCGGCGTAGCGGGAGGCGCCGAGTTCGTCCTTCTCCCCGAAGTAAAAACGGACATCGAAGACATGATCTACAAGGTGACCGAAGGTATCGACAGGGGGAAGATGCATAGTATAATAATAAGAGCGGAAGGGGCAGAGCCGTCATCCGACGAGACGGTCCGTCAGATCTCGCAGAGGACCGGCCGTGATGTTCGCCTCGTAGTACTGTCTTACCTGCAGAGGGGCGGATCCCCGACTCTCAGGGACAGGCTGATAGCGACAGATTTTGCCCGCGCCGCAGTTGAGATCATACGAACGGGCGGATCCGGCTTTGCCGTGGGTCTGTCGTGCGGCGGCGTGACCGATTTTCCGATCGAAGAAGCGATCTCATACACGAAACCTTTTGAAAGAAACGTATACGAAGCAATAGATATCCTCAGCAGATAAGTGCGGGGAGACGAAAAGAAGGGGTCGATATGGATAAGAAATTTATAGTCATCTACAGCTCGAAATACGGCACCACGAAAGGATATGCCGAAAGGGTTGCGGACGCCCTCGGCTGCGATGCGGTACCTGCAGATGCGTGCGATTTCGGCGCGCTCTCCGATTTTGACTGCATAGTTTACGGCGGCTGGATCCGGGGCGGCGGCATAGTCGGCCTTAACAGGCTCAAACCTCATGCAGCCGAGATCGCGGACAGGCTCGTGATATTCGCGACCGGCATCTCCACCGATATGCCGACCGTTGTGGAAGAGGTAAAAGGGGTAAATTTCGACGACGCGATAAAAGACGTCCCGCTCGTTTTATGCGGCGGTAAATACGATCCGAAGACCGCATCGGCTTTCGATAAAATGCTGATGGGCATCGCAAAGATGATAGTAAAAGGTAAAGACGAGAACGGCGCAAAAATGAAGAACCGACTGAACGTCGGCTCCGACCTCCGCGAAGAGGACGGCGACCTCAAGATCCTGAAAGAGGTCGAAAAGATCACAGGTCTTCATCTTTGTGGGGCATCCACCCCGGGTGATGATCACGATCGGCGTTCCGATCTATAGTTATGCCGAAGTCGTTGTCGAGAGAGTGAGCGAAGTGTATGGCGGAATCGCCGAACCGGCTTCGTATCTCATCGAGTGTGCGGTCGAGACGCTCATCCGTCTCGTTTCGCACGGAAAAAATGCTGACCTGCTCCGACGAAAGTTCGTCCGTGAGGTCGATCGCCGTTATGGTGAGAAGTCTGATAGGCCTGTCACCGTATCCCAGTTCATTGACGAGGGATGTGGCGGCTTTTTTTATTGCAGAAGTCGTGTTTACGGGAGCGGGGAGGCGCTTTTGTCGGCTCACTTTGGAAAAGTAAGGGTCCGTCACTTCGACTTTTACTCCGCGAGCCTTCTTTTTGTACGCGCGAAGCCGGGCCGAGACCATTTCCGAAAGCTCCGATGTCGCAAAAGAGATGTCATCCGCACCCTTGAGATCGCGCCTGAAAGTGATCCCGTGGCCTATCGATTTTATATCGTCCTTGAAATTGCAGCTCGCGACCGGCGAATCGTCGAGGCCGTTGGCGTATTTGTGCAGCTTGAGGCCGTGCACACCGAGGAGCGACTGCAGGGACGAAGGATCCGCGGCGGCGAGGTCGCCTACCGTCTCTATCCCTATCGACGTGAGCCTGCGCTCCGTAGCTTTTCCGACGTAGAAAAAATCGCCTACCGGCAGCGGCCAGAGGATGTCCCTGAAATTATCGCGGCTTATAACAGTTGTGGCGTCGGGCTTTTTGTATTCGCTCCCCATCTTCGCGAAGATCTTGTTGAACGAAACTCCGACGGAAAGGGTGAGACCGTATCTCTCTCTGACCTCGCGCCTTATATCGTCGGCGATCGTCTTCGCATCGCCGAAAAGAGAGCCGCTCCCCGTGACGTCGAGCCACGATTCATCGATGCTGAAAGGCTCCACGAGGTCCGTGTATCTCCTGTATATTTCGTTGATCTTTCTGCTGTAAAAAGAATATTTCTCGTGGTGAGGCGGAAGGAGGACGAGGCCCGGGCATTTTTTCATCGCGGAGCCGACTGTCTCTGCTGTCACGACGCCGTACTTCTTAGCCGCCTCGTTTTTTGCGAGGATTATGCCGTGTCTTCTTTCCGGATCGCCCGCGACCGCAACCGGCCTGTCCCGAAGTTCGGGGTAGGCGAGAAGTTCCACCGATGCGTAGAACGAGTTCATATCGCAGTGTAAAATTTTTCTGTCGCGGCGGCTTTCCTTCGACATGGCAGGAGCTCCTTTTATCGCGTAAAATCGAACAGACGTTTGTTATCGATTATAGCACATATTTTACCGTGTTGACAGCCGCATATAAAAGTGCTATAACGGCCGCGGGGAGAGGTTTTTCAGTCGATATATTTAAACAGACTGTCCCTGTTGAAAGGAGATGCAGCGATGAATAAGTTGAGTTTGAAGATAATTACGACGGTCGCAGCGGCGGTGCTGATCTATCTTGCACATGCTCAGCTGTTCGCGGATGTGCCGGTAACGGTTTTGAAAGTCGTCGGGTATGCAATGGTCGCCGTATCTTTGTTCTACATATTCTATGAGGCAAAGCACAATTACGACTTTTTCTACGGCACGGCTCAGTCCGCGGGATCGAATGCAAACGGCTCGGTCGTTGCGGGTGTAGGGATCGGTATCCTTGCGACGGCACCGGTAGAAATGATCGTCGTCACGGCCGTAATGGTTGTGTACACGGTGATCATCTGTAAAAAATTCGAAACGAAGGCGGAGACCAAGTAGTCGCTTATAAAACGGAATAAGAATGCAGCATCGTGCCGTTTCGGCGCCGTACTGCGATAAAAAAGCGCCGGCCGGTACGGTCGGTGCTTTTGCGCGTTCAAACATTATTTCAGGCGCTGTTTCCGGCGCTATTTGTTTTTGTACTTGTACTCGTCCGCGGCCGGATTGTTTTTACTGTGGTTCCACAGATCGTCCGCGACCGGCTTCCACGTTTTAGCGTAATCGACGCACTTGCTCGTAAGGTGTTCCGGCGTTTCCGGAGAGATCATGTCGGTGGAGTGAGCTCCCGTGTCGTTGACCATTTTTACGATCCTGCCCGGATTTTCAAGCATCGGGCAAGGCCTGAGCAGGTTGTCGTTGAACGGCTGGTTGTCGTGATACGCCTTGAAGAGCGGTTTTTTCATCGCCTCCATTATCGTATCCTTTCTGATGTTGGAATCGGAGTAGTGGATGAATACGCACGGTTCCATGTCGCCGTTCGAATTTATGTGGAAGTAGTTCCTTCCTCCGGCTATGCAGCCGTTGATGTACTCGCCGTCGTTCTGGAAGTCTATCGTGAAGATACCTTCAGGGTAATCCTCTGACCTGATGTGGCGCACCCTGTTGTAAATGTACGTCCTCTGTTCAGGATTGAGCAGAAGGGCAGGGTTCGCGTCGTTTCCTACAGGCATGTAGTGGAAATACCAAGCGAGCTTGCATCCGTGGCTCGTGAGCAGGTGGATGAACTCGTCCGAAGTTACCGCCTTATAGTTCACACTCGTGTAGCAGATCGAAACGCCGTAGAGAAGTCTGTACTTCTGCATGAGGTCCATCGCGTGGAGCACCTTGTCGTAAGTACCTTCCCCGCGCCTCGAATCCGTGGCGTCTTCGTCTCCCTCCAAACTCATGGCGAACGAAAGGTTCCCGAGCCTTGCGACCTCTTTGCAGAAGGCTTCATCGATGAGCGTTCCGTTCGTGAATATATGGAACTCGCTGTCGTTGAATTCCTCGGCCAGTCTCAGGATATCCGCTTTTCTTACGAGCGGCTCTCCGCCTGTGAGGAGGTAGAAATAGCAGCCGATCTCGTTGCCCTGACGGACTATGTCGGCCATCTCTTCATAGGTGAGATTGTTCTTGTAACCGTATTCGGCAGCCCAGCAACCGATACATTTCATGTTGCAGGCGGAAGTAGGGTCGAACAGTATGGCCCAAGGGATATTACATTGCTCCTTCTCCATAAGTTCGCATCTCAGGGAGTTCCCGTAATACACCGCGTTGTATGCGACGTTGTTGATGAACTTCTTGATGATGTTCTCGTCTACGGTGTTGACAAGGTTCACACCGAACCTGCGCCATTTCGAATCCTCGTTTTCGAACGTTCTTTTAACGTTTTCGATCGCGGCCTTTGCGCTGTTGTTTCCCTTAGGCATAAGATACTCGTCGATGACGTTGACGACATCGAGAATGCCTTTCTCCGGGTCTTTCTGTATGTGCTTAAAAGCAACATCGACCGCTTTTTGGAATGCTGTTTGCTTAGCGCGATCAATAAAAGTCTTTGCCATTTTCGGCACCTCCGTAGCTATATGTTTTAAACATATGCTTTAATATTTAACCATAAAAATCGTCAAAAATCAATCAGGAACCTATATTATGTTGCTATAGGAGAAGGGCAATGCAATATGTGCTTTTAAATCGCATAAAATCAAAATACCCTCCTTCCCGTTGCCGGGGAAAGAGGGTACATGGTTTGTTTGTTTTTACGGGCGGCGGTAAAAACCGATACCGCGCACCTTTTTTACGATATCTTTAGTGGAAGCCGATGCCGTAAATAAGGGTGAACATACGGAGCGCGAAGAGCGCGAACGCTACCCACATTACAGGTGCTACGTCTTTGATCTTTCCGGAAACGACTTTGAGGATCACCCATGAAAGCATTCCGAACATGATGCCGTTTGCGATCGAGTAAGTGAAAGGCATCATTACGATCGCCATGAAGCCTCCGACGGTATCGGCGATGTCGCCCTCAAACTCCATGTTTTTTACGGAAGAGAGCATGAGGAGCCCGACGTAGATGAGCGCCGGTGCCGTTGCGAATGCCGGGATCGCGAGGAATATAGGTGCGAGGAAGAGGGAAGCGAGGAACAGTACTGCGACCGTGCTCGATGTAAGTCCCGTTCTTCCGCCGCTTGCAACGCCTGCAGCCGATTCAACATAGCTCGTTACCGTGGAAGTTCCTACGCATGCGCCGAAGATCGTTCCGATAGCGTCGGACAGGAGAGCCTGTTTCGCGCGAGGGAGCTTGCCTTCTTCGTCGAGGAGGTTACCTTTGGAAGCTACTCCGATGAGCGTTCCGACCGTGTCGAAGATATCTACGAACAGGAACGAGAACGTTATTACGGCGAACTCGATCAGGTGCTTTCCGACCCATGCGAAATCGAACGCGAACATCGTAGGCGCTTTAGGGATGAACGATGCGCCGTGGAAATCAGGATAGAGCGAGTACGCTCCCGCGTCGATGTCTACCTGATAGTAACCGGTCGCCTGCGCGATCATTCCGAGGATCCATGTAGCGAGGATGCCCCAGAGAACGAATCCCTGAACGTTGTAGTGCTTCAGTATAGCGATGACAAGAAAACCGACCATGGCGAGAACGAACTGCGGTTTCGAGATCGTTCCGAGGGTCACGATCGTAGCAGGACTTGCAACGACTACGCCGGCTCCCGAAAGGCCGATTATCGCAATGAAGAGTCCGATACCTGCCGTTATACCGAGCTTGAGGTTCGTCGGTACGTCGTTGACGAGCTTCTCCCTGAAATTAGTGAAGGAGAGGAGTACGAATACGATACCTTCGACCAATACGGCGGCAAGAGCGATCTTCCAAGGATCCTTGATGCCCGCCTCCGCCATAGGTATACAAACGGAGTAAGCGAAATATGCGTTCAGTCCCATTCCGGACGCCAGAGCTACCGGATAGTTGGCGAGGAACGCCATGATCAAAGTGGCTACCGCCGCGGAAACCGCCGTTGCGGTAAATACAGCCGCGCGATCCATTCCTGCAGCCGACAGGACCGTAGGGTTGACGGCGAGTATGTACACCATCGAAAGGAAGGTGGTGAGACCCGCGACCATCTCGGTCCGTCTGTCGGTATGATGTTCTTCTAACTTGAAAAATTTTTCCATGATAGACTCCTTAATATAATGTTCATAGTGTTTCGTACCGGCGCGTCAAAAAATAAAAAAGACATGCCGGGCATACGGTTATTATAATGTAGTGATAAGATCTTCTTCAAGGGAGAAGGGGGTAAAAGGGGCGGATTTTATCGAAATAAGGCCCTCTTCCGGTAAAAAGGCGAACGATTCCTCAGAAAACCGCGGTAAAAGTTCACGAAACGCGGCGGCTTGCATTTTACGCGGCTCCTGTTATATCATTGTGCTATCAACTTCAGCACCGAGGTAAAAAAATGAAAAACAACGATATCAACAAAACTTTTATCACGCGGACCTTCGCGGCCGTCGTCTTTCCGTCGGCGTTTTTTATGCTGACCGCATACAAACAGACGGCGACTTCTCACTTCGTGAAGATCCTCATGATAATAATCGTTTTATCGGGGATATCCGTCATCCTTGACAACATAAGGTACAAGCTCAAGGCCGACAGGGCTGAGCGCAAGACGGGCGTAAGACCGCCGACTCCGAACGAACAGAGGTGGCTCGACAAAAAGGCAGCCGAAAGCGAGAAGCAGGCAAAGGCGATGTCCGAGACGGGAAAGGCCATGTTCAGCCGCTCAAAGAAGAAGGAAGAACCGCCTGTGTCGAAGGCGGCGAGGAGCAACCCGAAAAAGGCGAAAAAACTGAGCGACAGGAAAAAAGTAAAGAAATAATGCTTGCATTGTCGCAGGCCCTATTTTATAATGTTTCAGTACGACTGCGTACGCCCGTTTTTTGTGTACGGCGACGCAAATCCAATAAACACGGTCCGATGATGCTACGGTGCTCCGAAAGGGGTTTTGAGTAATAAATCGGGTCGGAAGAAAAACCGGAGGTATTAAAATGTCAGTAGTTTCAATGAAACAGTTGCTTGAAGCGGGTGTTCATTTCGGGCACCAGACGAGAAGGTGGAACCCTAAGATGGCTCCTTACATCTTCATGGAGAGAAACGGGATCTATATCATCGACCTTCAGCAGACGATCAAATTGATCGACACGGCTTACGATTTCATGAGAGAAGTCGGAGAGTCGGGGAAACCGGTACTTTTCGTAGGTACCAAGAAACAGGCGCAGAGCGCTATCAAAGACGAAGCCGAAAGATGCGGCATGTACTACGTAAACGAGAGATGGCTCGGCGGAATGCTCACGAACTACAAGACCATCAGCAAGAGGATCGAGAGACTCAACGAGATCAGAGAGATGGAAGAGGACGGAACGTTCGACAAGCTCGTCAAGAAGGAAGTCCTGAAGCTCAGAGCGGAAGCCGATAAGCTCGAGAAGTATCTCGGCGGTATCAAGGACATGGAAGGAATGCCGGGAGCGATCTTCGTAGTAGACCCTAAGAAGGAAAAGATCGCCGTCAAGGAAGCAAGGATACTCGGTATTCCCGTCGTAGGAATGGTAGATACCAACTGCGATCCTGACGACCTCGATTACATCATACCTGCAAACGACGACGCTATAAGAGCCGTCAAGCTGATCACTTCGGCAATGGCAGACGCGATCATCGAAGCGAAGCAGGGAGAGAGCTTTGCCGAGGAGCCTGAAGCGGCTGAAGGCGAGGAACCTGCAGAAGCTGAAGAAGTTTCCGAAGACGCCGAAAAAGAAGCCGAAGAGGTCGAAGAGGCGTAGGCACGCAGGGACGGGTAAAACGCCCGCATGAAGACGGGTAAAATTCCCGCCGCAAGACACATATAAAAAAGAAGATGATCAAAATGAAAAATGCCGGTAAAAGCCGGCAGGACCGGGAGGATAAAATGGCAGTAACAGCAGCAATGGTCAAGGAACTCCGTGAAATCACAGGTTCGGGAATGCTCGACTGCAAGAAGGCACTCGTTGAGGCCGACGGAGATATTGACAAAGCAATAGAAATTTTGAGAGAGAAGGGACTTTCGAAAGCGGCGAAGAAATCCGGAAGGATCGCTGCTGAAGGTCTCGTAAGGACCGCATTCGGCGAAGGAAACAAGACCGCTGCGATCGTAGAGGTAAATTCGGAGACCGACTTCGTATCGAAGAACGAAGAGTTCGTAAACTTCGTAGAAGGCGTAGCCGACCTCGCACTCGCAAAGGGCGACCTCGACATGGACGCATTCATGGCTGAGCCTTTTGAGGGATCCACTCTTCAGGAAGTCCTCACCGCAAAGATCGCAAAGATCGGTGAGAACATGAATGTAAGAAGGGTAAAGAAACTCGATCAGCCGGGAGTCGTTTACACGGGTTACATCCACGGCGGCGGAAGGATCGGAGTAATCATCGGTATCGAGACTGAAGCGAGCGCCGACGAGATAAACGAAGTCGGAAAAGACGTAGCTATGCAGGTAGCTTCGATGAATCCTCAGTTCGTAGATGAATCCGGTGTAGATGCCGAATACCTCGAGCACGAGAAGAAGATCCTCACTCAGCAGGTACTGAACGAAGGAAAGAAGCCTGAGATGGTAGAAAAGATCGTTCAGGGCAAGATCAAGAAAGAGCTCAAAGAGGTTTGCCTCGTAGATCAGCCGTTCGTAAAAGATTCCGACATGACTGTTAAACAGTACGTCGACAATGCGGCAAAGGAGATCGGCAAAGACATGAAGGTCGTTTCGATGGTAAGGTACGAAGTAGGCGAAGGAATCGAGAAGAAGGAAGAGAACTTCGCAGAAGAAGTAGCCGCTCAGATGAAATAACCTTTTATAAAAACTAAGAGTACAGACGCAGGATCATCGTAACGGAAAATGTTTGCGATGATCTTGTTCTTTAATAAAAAGCAAAACGAAGTAAGATCGCAAGAGGACCGACATGAACAAACAACTGAAGACAAAAGAATATGTGTATCTTTCATCCATGCTGTTCGGCCTGTTCTTCGGCGCGGGAAACCTGATTTTCCCGGGCCTAATGGGACAGATGGCGGGATCGAAGGTGGGAGCCGCGACGCTGGGATTCGTAATAACGGCGTGCGGACTTCCTCTTCTCGGAATAGCCGCGATAGGCCTGTCGAGGAGCGAAGGACTTTTCGAACTCGGATGCAAGGTGTCAAGGAAATACAGCATGTTTTTTACCGTGCTGCTCTACCTCACGATAGGACCGTTTTTCGCGATCCCGAGGACGGCGACCGTATCCTATTCCGTGGGCATCGTGCCGATCGCAGGGGACTCGCACACGGCGATCCTGATCTTTTCGCTGGCGTTTTTTGCGGTAGCCATGTGGTTCTCGCTGAGACCGTCAAAGATACTCACGTGGGTAGGAAAGGTGCTGAACCCGATATTCCTCGTGTTCCTCGCGATACTGCTCGTGGCCGCTTTTATGCATCCTATGGGCCATATATCAGATGCGGCTCCGGTCGGGAAATATGCGGCTAACAGCTTTTTCTCCGGATTCCTCGAAGGATATAACACGATGGACGCGCTCGCGTCTCTCGCCTTCGGCATAATAGTCATAGACGCCGTAAGAAATCTTGGGGTGAACGACCCGAAGGAAGTCGCAAAAAGCACTGTCTTCGCCGGAATATTCAGCGCGCTCGCCATGGCCGTCATCTACTTCGCGCTCGCGACAGCGGGAGCTCAGTCGAGGGGCGGATTCGAGGTGTTCCCTGACGGAGGGATGTTCCTCAACAGGCTTTCCGATCACTACCTCGGCTCGGTAGGCGCCGCCGTAATGGCGATAACGATAACCGTCGCCTGCCTCAAGACATCGATCGGTCTCATAACCGCGTGCTCGACGACTTTCGGCGAGATCTTCCCGAATAAAATGTCGTACAACAAGTGGGTGGTTCTCTTCACCCTCGTTTCGTTCGGTTTCGCCAACTTCGGCCTCGGAAATATCATCGCGTACTCGATACCGGTACTGATGTTCCTGTATCCGCTCACGATCGTGATAATACTTCTGAGCATCTTCGGAAGCTCATTCGGATACGACAGGCGCGTATATTCGTGGACTCTTGGGTTTACAATGGTGCCGGCGATTTTCGACGGCCTGAAGACGCTGCCGGCTGCGGCCGTAAGCGCCCTTCATCTGTCGGGCGTCAACGCTTTTGCGGCATCGGTACTGCCGTTCTCGTCGATAGGTATGAGCTGGATAGTGCCGGCGCTGATCGGACTCGTCATAGGACTTTTTATCAGGGGAAAAAATAAAAACGAGATCAAGGGAGAAGCGGCATAGCTTCTCTTTTGTCTTACACGGTAAAAATGCAGGATAAAACTTTCAGGGCAAAAAGGATGGATAAAAACGATAAAATAAAATACATAGGCTGCCACCTTTCTTCCGCCGGAGGATACGAGGCGACGGGAAAGAGGGCGCTCGAGATCGGGGCGAACACGTTCGCGTTTTTTTACGAGGAACCCGAGAGGCGGGGCATCGAAGCCCGTTGACCCGGAGGATGCGGCAGCGCTTTTACGGATGACGGAAGAAAACGGTTTCGGGAAGCTCGTCGCCCACGCGCCTTACACGATGAACCCGTGTTCGGCGGATCCGAAGGTGAGGGCTTTTGCGCGGACGTGCATGGAAGAAGACCTCGAAAAGCTTGAATTTTTACCGCATCAGTACTACAATTTCCACCCTGGGAGCCACGTGGGTCAGGGCACGGAAAAGGGCATAGAGCTAATAGCGGATTTTCTGAACGAAACGCTGAAGGCTGACATGACGACGACCGTCCTGCTCGAAACGATGGCGGGGAAGGGAAGCGAGGTCGGCTCCTCGTTCGACGAGATAGCGGAGATAATCGCGCGCGTCGATCTCAAAGAAAAGCTCGGCGTCTGCCTCGACACATGCCACGTCAGCGATGCGGGGTACGACATAACAGACGATCCCGACGGAGTTTTTGCGGAATTCGATGAAAAGATAGGGCTTGACCGGCTAAAAGCACTCCACATCAACGACAGTATGAACGAACGCGGTGAGCGTAAAGACAGGCACGCGAGGATAGGCGAGGGAAAGATCGGCCTTTCCGCGATAAAAAGGGTGGCGGATCACCCGGTCGTGGTCGGCCTTCCGTGCATACTCGAGACGCCTCAGGACGACTACCTCGGGTACGCGGACGAGATCGCGCTTCTTAGGGCTTAAGGGCGGCGACGGTAAAACTTCACGCGGCGCCAGTAAAGCCGTGACACGACGCCCGTCAGAATTTCACGCGGCGCCGGCCCGCAAAAGGCAACAAAAAAAGCCGCACTGCGAGGCTCCGTAAAACTTTGCCCGCATGCGACCTGCACTTGCTGGTGATCCGTGACAGACTTGAACTGTCGACCTTCTGGTTGTCACCCAGATGCTCTCCCAACTGAGCTAACGAATCAAATCAAGTTGTGTTAAAGTATACCATATAAGAGAGGCAGATACAAAGCTTTTAGTATAAAATACCTCAAAGGATCATATAAAAACGGCCTGCTGACCGTAGGAGGGGAAATGATAAAAAATTTGGAAAGATGCGACAGCGGTTTCCGCGGGTCCGAAAATGAAAACTGCTTATGGATAAAATGCGTCGACCCGTCGCAGGAGGAGATCGACCTTCTCAAGACGAAGTACGGGATCCCGACCGATTACATATACGATGCGCTCGATCCGTACGAAAGTGCCCGCGGCGAAAACATCCTGCAGATGAAGGACGGCACGGCGGCGCTCATAATGCTGCTCTACCCGGTCGAGGTAAAATATCACGACTACCCGACGTTCGAAACGCGCCCGATCTCGATGATATGCAAGGACAACACGGTCATAACGGTCACGAAGGACGATGCGGACTTTTTCGAAACGCCTCTCAAAGACCGCGAGTTCAGGATACAGGAAGCGGAATCGGCCGAATCACTCGTCCTCGAGCTCGCATGGAAAATATCACAACGTTACATCGAGACCGTAAAGATCCTGGCCCAGCAGCGTATAACGCTCGAGAACTCTCTTAGGAACGACACCGACGCCGACTCACTCTATCAGGTCATGAGCATACAGAAAGGCAACCTCAATCTCGAGGACGGAATCGATCAGAACCGTCCGGTCATCGACGAGCTGCGCCGCAGCCCTAAAATGTACACATCAGAGCACACCGAGGAGCTGATCCACGACCTCATCGTCGAAAACCGCCAGGGCCAGTACATGGTCAGCAAGTCGTCGAGGATGGTCCAGCAGCTTTCGCAGACGTATCAGAACGTTATATCGACGAACCTCAACGTCGTTATGAAAGTGCAGACATCCATATCGATCATACTGGTGCTCCCGACGATAGTTGCGGGATACTGGGGAATGAATGTGCTCCTTCCGATCGCGGGCGCAAAATACGCGTTCCTCGCCATGCTCGGCATATCGGGCGTGCTGTGCGGTATAGCGTACGCAATATTCAAAAAGATGGATTATCTGTAAATTCGCAGGTAAAAGCGGGGCGGATAAGACAAATAAAGATCCCGGGTATCCGATCAAAGGATACCCGGGATCTTTGCTATCTGAAATTTACTTTTTCGCGTCCGGTCCGTCTATGGACTTTTTATATATATTGAAGAAGTCCTCTTCGTCCAGCAGTTTTGCGGCGCCGAAAGGACCGCCCGTAGCTTCGAAGCATTTTTTTGCGAGGAGCTTAAGATCTTCGTCGCTCGGATCGATGCCGAGCTCCTTGAGCGATACCGGCATGTCTATGCTCCTGAAAAATTCCTCCATGGCGGCGATGCCTTTTTCGATGATCTCGTCCTCCGTGAGACCTTTGGGGTCGATGTCCATGACTTCTTCGGCGAATTTTACGAAGCGCTCAGGGCAGTTGTCTTTTACATACCGAGCCCAGCTTCCCCAGATCGCGGCGAGCCCCGCACCGTGTGCAATGTCGTAGATGCCGCTCACCTCGTGCTCGAGCCTGTGTGTCGCGAAATCGTTGCCGCCGTTGCCGCATCCCGTGAGACCGTTGTGCGAAAGCGTGCCGGCCCACATGACCTCCGCGCGGCCCTTATAGTCGTTCGGATCCTCCAAAAGTTTAGGCGCGTACTTCATCACCGTTTTTATGACAGAAGCGGCTATACCGTCGGTGAGGTCCATATTTCCCTTTGAGGTGAACCACCTCTCGAGCGTGTGCATGATTATGTCGGTGCATCCGCACGACGTCTGATAGGCGGGGAGGGTCATCGTAAAAGTAGGATCGAGGATCGCGAAACGCGGTCTCGAAAGGTCGCTGTTGCAGCCTCGTTTTTTCTGACCGTCCTCGTTCGTTATTACGGACGAGTCACTCATCTCGCTCCCCGTAGCCGCGAGGGTGAGGATGACGCCCACGCCGAGAGCTTTCTCGGGCTTTGCCTTTTTATCGTAAAAGTCCCAAACATCTCCGTCGTACACTGCTCCGTAGGCGATCGCCTTCGCGGAGTCTATGACGCTTCCTCCGCCGACGGCGAGGAGGAAATCGACGCCTTCTTTTTTGCAGAGTTCTATTCCTTTATATACGAGCGAGAGGCGCGGGTTCGGAACGACGCCTCCGAGTTCGACGTAGGAGATGCCGGCATCGTCCATCATTTTTTTGACTCTGTCAATGAGGCCGGACTTCACGGCGCTTTTACCGCCGTAGTGCAGAAGGACCTTTTTTGCATTTTGTTGTTTTAAAAGTGCAGGAAGATTTTCTTCCGTTCCTTCACCAAACATGACCTTGGTTGGGGTATAATATTTGAAGTTATTCATTACATTTCCTCCGATCGGACACCACTATATATTGTGTTTACGTCGTTATCCATATACATGGATTTGACATGTAAATTTTATCATATTTTATCCGGGAATACCACGGGGGCGACGAAAGTAAAAACGCCGAAAGCGTTGATTTTTAAGGGGCACACAAAATGCTTCTTTTTATCCCAAAACACGGAGGATCCTGTTGACAGACCACATCATGTGGGATATAATGTACCAGCAAAGCCCAATATATAGATTTTGGCGCCGAGCACGGAATCATCAAATTTTCGAAAAAGAGGACAGAGATATGAAGGTAATCAAGAGGAACGGATCGGAAGTCGAATTCAATATAGATAAGATCGTTGCTGCGATAACGGCCGCGAACAACGCGGTCAAGGAAGGCGAAAGAATGACGCCGATGCAGATCGACAGGATCTCGAACAATGTCATGCTCGCGTGCACGGATCTCGGACGCGCTCCGGCGGTAGAAGAGATACAGGATATGGTAGAGAAGCACATAATGCAGCACGGCGCTTTTGAGGTGGCGAAGGCATATATAACGTACAGATATACGCGCTCCCTCGTTCGTCAGGCGAATACGACGGACGACAAGATCCTTTCGCTGATCAACTACAACAACGAAGAAGCTAAGCAGGAGAATTCGAACAAGAACCCGGTCATCAATTCGACGCAGCGCGACTACATGGCGGGAGAGGTGAGCAAGGACCTCACGATGAGGCTGCTCCTTCCTGAAGAGGTCGTTAAGGCGCACGAAGAGGGGATCATACATTTCCATGATTCCGACTATTTTGCACAGAGGGAGCACAACTGCGATCTGATCGATCTCGAGGACATGCTCCAGAACGGCACGGTAATAAGCGAGACGATGATAGAGAAGCCGCACAGTTTTTATACGGCATGCAATATCACGACGCAGATCATCGCGCAGGTAGCAAGTAATCAGTACGGCGGACAGTCGTTCTCGCTGGCGCACCTGGCTCCTTTTATCGACATAAGCAGAAAGAAGATTAGGAAGTACGTAATCGAAGAGCGCGAGGCGTGCGGAGAATCCCTCGATGAGGAGATCATCAACACGATAACGGAGAAGCGCCTGAGAGAAGAGGTAAAGAACGGTATCCAGACGATCCAGTATCAGCTGATAACGCTGATGACCTGTAACGGACAGGCTCCGTTCGTAACGATGTTCATGTACCTCGATGAAGTGCCTGAGGGAAGGACGAGGGACGACCTCGCGATCGCCATCGAAGAAGTCCTCAGACAGAGGGTAAAAGGCGTTAAGAACGAGAACGGCGTTTGGATCACTCCGGCGTTCCCTAAGCTGATCTACGTGCTCGACGAGGACAATGTATACGAGGATTCGAGATACAGATACCTCACGGAGCTCGCTGCAGAGTGCACATCGAAGAGGATGGTACCTGACTACATCTCGGCGAAGATGATGAAAGAGCTCAAGCAGGGCAACGTATATACGTGCATGGGATGCAGATCATTCCTGACCGTAGAGGACAGCCAGAGGAACGAAGACGGCTCGAACAAGTTCTACGGAAGGTTCAACCAGGGCGTCGTAACGATCAACCTCGTAGACGTAGCATGCTCGTCGAACGGCGACATGAACAAGTTCTGGGAGATCATGGAAGAGAGGCTCGACCTCTGCCATAAGGCACTCAGGATCAGGCATGAGAGACTTCTCGGAACGCCTTCGGACGTAGCTCCTATCCTGTGGCAGCACGGGGCGCTCGCAAGACTTCAGCCGGGCGAGACTATCGACAAGCTCCTGTTCAACGGATATTCGACGATATCGCTCGGATACGCGGGACTTTCGGAGATGTGCTACAGGATGATCGGAAAGAGCCACACTACTCCTGAAGGAAGGGAATTCTCCCTCAAGGTCATGCAGCACCTGAACGACAAGTGCAAAGAGTGGAAGGAAGCAGAGAACATCAGCTACTCCGTATACGGAACGCCGATGGAATCGACCACTTACAAATTCGCGAAGTGCCTACAGAGGAGATTCGGTATCATCCCTCACGTAACGGACAAGAACTACATAACGAACAGCTATCACGTTCACGTCGAAGAGGAGATAGATGCGTTCACGAAGCTCAAATTCGAGTCTGATTTCCAGAAACTCAGCCCGGGCGGAGCGATCAGCTACGTAGAAGTTCCGAACATGCAGAACAATATTCCGGCGGTCATCAACGTAATGAAATACATATATGAGAACATCATGTATGCGGAACTCAATACGAAGAGCGACTACTGCGCGAAGTGCGGATTCGACGGCGAGATAAGGATCGCGGAAGACGACGACAAGAAGCTCATCTGGGAGTGCCCGAACTGCGGAAACCGCGACCAGACGATGATGTCGGTAGCGCGCAGGACGTGCGGATACATCGGCACCCAGTTCTGGAACCAGGGACGTACACAGGAAATCAAAGATAGAGTAATGCACCTGTAATAAAAACATAGAGGATAGCTTAGCAGCTGTCGGGCAGGTCGCCGGCAGTTGCTTTATTTTCGGTCGTGTCTGTGCTCGAGGCTTAGTGTGACGGCTGAGCACGGCCCGCGAAATTCGGTAAAAGCGAGAAGTATCAATCGGAGACGGAAATGAACTACGGACAGATCAAAAATTGCGATATAGCCAACGGAATAGGCGTCAGGGTCACGCTTTTCGTTTCCGGCTGCACGAACAAATGCGAAGGATGCTTCCAGCCGGAGACGTGGGATTTCGCGTACGGGAAACCTTTTACCGAGGAGACGGAAGAGAAGATCCTCGAGATGCTCGAGCCCGCGTACATCGACGGTTTTACGATCCTCGGCGGGGAGCCTTTCGAGCCGGAGAACCAGAGGGCACTCGTGCCTTTTTTGCGTAAAATAAAAGAGCGTTTTCCGAATAAAACGATATGGTCGTTCTCAGGTTTTACGCTCGAGCAGCTACGCGATAAAAACCACCACGCCCACACGGAATGTACCGAGGAGATGCTTTCGCTGATCGATGTCCTCGTGGACGGAAGGTTCGAAAAGGATAAAAAGGATCTGTCGCTCCAATTCAGGGGTTCCTCGAATCAGAGGCTCATCGATATGAACGCAACGCGGCAGGCGGGAGAGATAGTTCTCTGGCACGAGCAGAGGGCGAAGCCGCTCAAGAGGGCGTGGAACTGACGGAGGGCACAATGGCTAAAGAACTCAAGATACTTCAGATACAGCAGGCCGTTTATCCTGATAAACGGGAGAACATCGAGCGGCTCGAAGAAAATATCGAAAAATATATATCCGGCAGACCTTCGGAAGAGGTGCCGGATATCGTTACAGTCGGAGAAATGTTCACCTGCCCGTATAAAAGCGAGAATTTTCCTGTATATGCGGAAGAGGACGGCGGGGAGACTTATAAAAAATTATCGGAAATCGCCGACCGCTACGGGGTGTATCTTTCGGCGGGTTCCGTGCCCGAAAAAGATGACGCCGAACATATATTCAACACGGCGTATGTCTTCGACAGGACGGGCCGCCTGATCGCAAAGCACAGGAAGATGCACATGTTCGATATAAATGTCAGAGGACGGCAGGTCTTCAGGGAATCCGATACGCTCACGCCGGGAACGAAGATGACGGTGTTCGATACGGAGTTCGGGAAGATGGGGCTCTGCATCTGCTTCGATTTCAGGTTCACGGATCTGGCCGCCGCAATGGCGGACGCGGGAGCGAAGGTCATCATAGTGCCGGCGGCTTTCAATATGACGACCGGCCCCGCTCACTGGGAACTCATGTTCAGAGGGCGAGCCGTGGATAATCAGGTTTTTACCGTGGGGACGTCGCCAGCGAGGAACGCCGGGGACGCGTATGTGGCGTGGGGGCACAGCATGGTCGTGTCGCCGTGGGGAGAAGTCCTGGCGGAGTTGGACGAAAAGAGCGGGGCCGCTTTTACGAAGATAGACCTCGACGAGGTTGAAAAAGTGAGGGCGCAGCTGCCGATTTTTACCGCGAGACAGAGGTGATTTTTACCGGGAGACAGAGGTGATTTTTACCGGAAAAGGGGGCTGACTTTTACCCGGAGAAAGCATTGGATCTTTGGGGAGGAGACGCCGTGTTTTTACGGGCGTGAACACTTTTATCGGACGGGTTTTCGTGCTATACTTAACCTTAATCCGAAAGAATATCAACGACAGAAAACATGAACCGAAGAGAAGGGAAAGAGGTGCAAAATGGCAACGGTCATCAAAGAACCATCGAGAACTTTTAGCGAATATCTGATTTTACCGGGGTACTCCGACGCGGATGCGATCCCGGAGAACGTGTCACTTGCGACTCCGATCACCAAATTCAAAGAGGGCGAAGAACCCGCGATAACGATGAACATACCGCTCGTTTCAGCAGTCATGCAGGCCGTGTCGGACGACAACATGGCCGTGGCGCTGGCGAAGGAGGGCGGCGTTTCTTTTATTTTCGGTTCGCAGCCGATAGAGAGCCAGGCGGAGATGGTAAGGCGCGTAAAAAATCACAAGGCGGGATTCGTTCCGAGCGATTCGAACCTGAGGCCCGATCAGACTCTCGAAGACATAATAAAACTCAAGAAAAAGACCGGGCATTCGACGGTGGCGATCACGGAGGACGGGACGCCGGACGGCAGGCTGATGGGCATGGTCACGAGCAAGGACTACAGGGTCAGCAGGCTCGATAAGGACACGAAGATCTCCGAATTCATGACGCCGGTCGACAAGCTCATATACGGTAAGGACGGCATAACGCTTTCCGAGGCCAACGACATAATCTGGGAGCACAAGGTCAACCAGCTTCCGATAATTGACGACAACATGCGCCTGAAGGCATTCGTATTCAGAAAAGACTACGACATGCACAAGGAGAACCCGTACGAGCTCCTCGACGAACACAAGAGATACGTCGTCGGAGCGGGCATCAACACCAGGGACTACGCTGAAAGGGTCCCGGCGCTGGTCGATGCGGGCGTCGACGTGCTCGTTATAGACTCTTCCGAGGGCTATTCGGAATGGCAGGCGCGCACGCTCAGATGGGTAAGGGAAAAATACGGCGACTCCGTAAAAATCGGAGCCGGAAACGTAGTAGATAAGGAAGGTTTCCGCTTCCTCGTAAAGAGCGGAGCCGACTTCGTAAAAGTCGGTATCGGCGGCGGATCCATCTGCATAACGAGAGAGCAGAAGGGTATCGGAAGAGGACAGGCGTCAGCCGTCATCGACGTTGCCGAAGCCAGGGACGAGTATTATCAGGAGACGGGAATATACGTTCCGATCTGTTCGGACGGCGGTATCGTGCACGACTACCACATGACGCTCGCGCTCGCCATGGGGGCGGACTTCATAATGCTCGGCAGATATTTTGCGAGATTCGACGAGTCCCCGTCGGCGAAGCTGATGATCAACGGGAACTACGTCAAGGAATACTGGGGTGAAGGTTCGGCGAGGGCCAGGAACTGGCAGCGCTACGACCTCGGCGGGGACGAAGGTCTCAAGTTCGAAGAGGGCGTCGATTCGTACGTTCCTTACGCCGGGCACCTTCGCGACAATCTGAACATCTCGCTCGACAAAGTGAGATCGACGATGTGCAACTGCGGTGTAAAATCGATCAAGCAGCTGCAGAAGGAAGCGAAGCTCACGCTCGTATCGGCGACGAGTATAGTCGAGGGCGGAGCTCACGACGTTATGCTCAAGGAAAACAGCATGGCGCCGATAAGGTAGGAAATTTGGCAGAAGATCGTTGTGCCGGTAAAAAGGCACAGCGATTTTGATATTAATGCGGACCCGACCGGGCGTTGCCGTCTTGCTAAAAAGATCACAAAACGGAGAAAGAAAAATGGCTGAAAACAAGATCCTTATCCTCGATTTCGGAGGGCAGTACAACAGGCTGATAGCGCGCCGCGTAAGGGCGTGCTCCGTCTATTGCGAAGTAAAAGGCTACGATAAGATGACGATCGAAGACATCAAAGCCTTCGATCCTAAGGGCATCATCTTTACCGGCGGGCCGGACAGCGTATACGAGGACGATGCGCCGGACATCGACGCGGCCGTCTTCGACCTCGGCATCCCGGTGCTCGGGATCTGCTACGGCGCTCAGCTCATGGCACACAAGCTCGGCGGAAAGATCGACTCCGCGCCTACGAGCGAATACGGAAAGACGGCTCTTTCGATTGAAAAGAGCGAGGGCATATTCGAGGGATTCCCGGACAACATCATATCCTGGATGAGCCACACGGATTATATAAGCGTGCTTCCGGAAGGCTTTGAAGTCACGGCGAGATCTTCGCACTGCCCGGTAGCAGGAATGCAGAACAGCGAAAGAAAATTATACGCCGTTCAGTTCCATCCGGAAGTAGAGCACACGGAGAACGGCGACGAGATCATAAAGAATTTCGTTCTGAAAATCGCCGGCTGCGCTCCAGAGTGGGAAATGGATTCGTTCGCCGAAAGGCAGATCGCCGAGATAAAAGAGAAGGTCGGCGACGGCAAAGTCCTCTGCGCTCTTTCGGGCGGCGTCGACTCGAGCGTTGCCGCTGTCCTGCTTTCAAAAGCGGTAGGAAAACAGCTCACATGTGTTTTCGTCGACCACGGCCTTCTCAGGAAAAACGAAGCGGAAGAGGTCGCCGAAGTATTCGGACCGAACGGCCGCTATGATCTCAACTTCATAAAAGTAGACGCGAGACAGAGATATTACGACAGGCTGAAAGGCATAACCGATCCGGAAACGAAGCGTAAAACGATCGGTGAAGAGTTCATAAGGGTCTTCGAAGAGGAAGCCCGTAAGATCGGCAAGGTCGATTTCCTCGTCCAGGGAACGATATATCCCGACGTTATCGAGAGCGGCCTCGGAAAATCTGCGGTAATAAAATCGCACCACAACGTAGGCGGTCTCCCTGATCACGTGGATTTCAATGAGATAATCGAGCCACTCCGCACGCTTTTCAAGGATGAGGTAAGGGAGCTCGGCCGCGAGCTCGGACTGCCGGCGCAGCTCGTCAACAGACAACCGTTCCCGGGGCCGGGTCTCGGCATCAGGATCATCGGCGAGATCACGGAAGAGAAGGTCAGGATGGTCCAGGACGCCGACGCGATATTCAGGGAAGAGATAGGGAACGCCGGATACGGAAGCTCCGTGAACCAGTATTTCGCAGCGCTGACCAACATGCGGTCTGTCGGAGTCATGGGAGATTTCAGGACTTACGACTACGCGATCGCACTCAGGGCGGTCACGACGAACGATTTTATGACGGCGGAAGCGGCGAAACTCCCGTGGGAAGTGCTCGAAAAAGCGGCAGGCAGGATCGTCAACGAGGTGGACAACGTAAACAGGGTACTCTACGATCTGACGAGCAAGCCGCCGGGGACGATAGAGTTTGAGTAACAGAAACTAATATGTTACTGTTGCGAAACGCTTGAAAATACAGGGGTTTAGCGATTTTGGAGTAGCAAAATTCCCTAAATGATACTGTTTTGATACTAAAAACAAGAAAAAACAGGTCTAAAAGGGAGTTGTTGAATTTAGGTAAACAGTTTAGAAAGCCTTCCATCTTTTTTTGGTGGGAGGCTTTTGTAGAAAATAGCGAGTGACAAATTAGAATTTATGATGGAGATAGAATGTAATGATAAGGGAGTTAAAAGATGATGGAAAA
>CAMYCF010000007.1 GCA_947254375.1 uncultured Mobilibacterium sp.
ATGGTTCCGATGTTGATATGTGGCTTGTTTCTTTCAAATTTCTGCTTTGCCATTTTCTTCCTCCTATAAAATATAGTGAAAAATTTTTATTTCTTAAAATAAAATCATATCCTGTAAAAATTTGCCCTACTTTGAGAGTTTTTCCGTCAGGCTGTCCGGAAGTTTGTCGAAGTGGTCGAACTGCATTACATACACTCCGCGACCCTGTGTCTTCGAACGAAGGTCCGTCGCATATCCAAACATTTCGGAAAGCGGAACGAATCCTCTTACGATAGCCGCTCCGTTGTTGATCTCGGAGCCCTCTATCCTTCCTCTTCTCGAACTGATGTCGCCGATGATGTCTCCCATGTTGCTCTCCGGAACGGTTATCTCCACCTTGAAGATCGGCTCGAGCAAAACAGGGTTCGCTTTTGCCGCCGCTTCTCTGAACGCCATGGAACCGGCGATCTTGAATGCCATTTCGGACGAGTCGACCTCGTGATACGATCCGTCGAAGAGTTCCACACCTACGTCCACGACCTGATAGCCCGCGATAGGACCCATCTGCATCGCTTCCATGATACCTTCCTGTACCTTCGGTATGTATTCCTTCGGGATAGCTCCTCCGGTGATCGAATCCTTGAATTCGAATCCGGCGCCTGCCTCACGCGGATATACTCTGATCTTGACGTGTCCGTACTGACCGCGTCCGCCGGACTGCTTCGCGTACTTGTGGTCGACCTCGACCTCTTTCGTAAGCGTCTCCTTGTAGGATACCTGCGGTCTTCCGACATTTGCTTCGACCTTGAACTCACGAAGGAGCCTGTCTACGATGATCTCGAGGTGGAGTTCTCCCATTCCTGCGATGATCGTCTGGCCGGTCTCTGCATTCGTATAAGTCTTGAAAGTCGGATCCTCTTCCGCAAGTTTGGAAAGCGCGATGCCCATCTTTTCCTGACCTATCTTCGTCTTAGGCTCTATCGCTATCTCGATTACAGGATCAGGGAATTCCATCGACTCGAGAACGATCTGGTTCTTTTCGTCGCAGAGCGTATCGCCCGTCGTGGTCTGCTTGAGACCTACCGCTGCAGCGATATCTCCGGCGTATACCTTGTCGATCTCCTGTCTGTGGTTAGCGTGCATCTGCAGGATCCTTCCGATCCTCTCCCTCTTGCCTTTGGCCGAGTTATAGACGTACGAACCCGTAGTTAGCGTTCCGGAATAGACCCTGAAAAACGCGAGTTTCCCTACGAAAGGATCCGTCATGATCTTGAACGCCAGAGCTGAGAACGGCTCTTCGTCGCTCGCCTTCCTCTCGTCCTCGGTCTCGCCGTCGCTTTTAACGCCTTTGATAGCCGGGATGTCGAGAGGGGACGGCATGTAGTCGACTACTCCGTCGAGCATCATCTGAACGCCCTTGTTCCTGTAAGCCGATCCGCAGAATACAGGGATGAGGTCACCTTTTATGGTCTCCTGTCTGATGACTCTTTTTATCTCATCGACGGTTATCTCCTCGCCTTCGAGATATTTCATCATCAGTTCCTCGTCCTTGTCCGAAACGGCCTCGAGCAGGGATTCTCTCCACTTCGTTGCAGTCTCTTTCATGTCTGCAGGGATCTCTTCGGTCGAAAATTCCTTTCCGAGTTCATCGCGGTAGATCTCAGCCTTCATTGTAATAAGGTCGATTATACCGATAAAATCGTCTTCCTTGCCGATAGGGAGCTGTACGGGAACCGCATTCGCTTTCAGTCTGTCTTCGACCATTCCTACGACCCTGTAAAAATCGGCACCGAGTATGTCCATTTTATTTACAAAGATCATCCTCGGAACGTGATATTTTTCAGCCTGTCTCCAAACCGTCTCCGACTGCGGCTCAACGCCGCCCTTCGCGCAAAGTACCATAACGGCGCCGTCAAGTACACGCAGCGATCTTTCTACCTCAACGGTAAAATCCACGTGTCCCGGTGTGTCGATTATGTTTATCCTCGTGTCTCTCCACTGGGCTGTGGTAGCTGCGGAAGTTATCGTAATGCCTCTTTCCTGCTCAGCTTCCATCCAGTCCATGGTGGCCGCTCCGTCGTGCGTTTCACCGATCTTGTGGTTGACTCCGGTATAGAAGAGTATTCTCTCCGTTGTTGTTGTTTTGCCGGCATCGATGTGTGCCATGATACCGATATTTCTCGTTTTTTCGAGTGAAAAGCTTCTTGGCATTACTTCCTCCTTTCCGCTGCTATAAGCTTTTTATTTGTGATCAACGTCATTGCGATTACCATCTGAAGTGTGCAAACGCCTTGTTCGCTTCTGCCATCTTGTGAGTGTCTTCCTTCTTCTTTACGGAAGCTCCCGTATTGTTGGCCGCGTCCATGATCTCCTTCGCGAGTCTTTCCGACATCGTCTTCTCACCTCTGAGTCTGGTGTACTTCGTCAGCCAGCGCAGTGCGAGAGTCTGTCTTCTGTCGGGTTTTACTTCGATAGGGACCTGGTAGTTTGCACCACCGACTCTTCTTGCTTTAACTTCCAGCACAGGCATGATGTTTGCCATGGCTTTTTCAAATACTTCCAACGGTTCTTCGCCCATCGTCTCTTTTATCTGGTCAAACGCATCATATACGATACCCTGAGCAATTCCTTTTTTGCCGTCGAGCATGATGCTGTTGATGAGCTTGGCAACTACTACGCTGCCGTAAACCGGATCGGGAAGTACTTCTCTCTTTGGTACGTTACCTTTTCTTGGCACTTCTCTTCCCTCCTTGTTCCTCGGGGTACTCGGCGAGCTTCCGTCACCCGCCGCGGCGCCTTAATATCTATATATTAAGACAATATCCCGAACTCAATTATTTTTTCGGTCTCTTCGCACCGTACTTCGAACGGCCCTGAGCACGATTGGCTACACCGCCCGCTTCGAGCGTTCCTCTGATTATGTGATATCTTACACCCGGAAGGTCCTTGACTCTTCCGCCCCTGATGAGAACAACGCTGTGTTCCTGCAGGTTGTGGCCGATACCCGGGATGTACGCGGATACCTCGATACCGTTAGTCAGACGCACCCTTGCGATCTTTCTCAGTGCTGAATTAGGCTTCTTCGGCGTAACCGTTTTTACCGCTACGCATACTCCCCTTTTCTGAGGCGAATTCGCGTTCGTCATCGTCTTCTTGAGCGTGTTGAGATTTTTCCCAAGCGCAGGAGCCGTCGACTTATGTACCGAACTCGTTCTGCCCTGACGTACTAATTGGTTGATAGTAGGCATTATTGTCTCCTTTCTTCGTTATTTTATCTCTTCAGAGCACACAAACTCGAGGTTCGTATGCTCTGATTCGAACTTTGTTATTATATCAAGCTTCTTTAGGATTTGTCAATCAAAAGCCTGCGATAACTACTCAACGATCACCTGTTGGGCGGATACTTCCGCCTCTTCGTCGAACGGGATCCCGTCTTCAGGCTCTCCGTTCACGACATCCTCAAGCTCGCCGTAATCGACGCTGAGATTTTTGTATCCCTTCATGCCCGTTCCGGCAGGGATGAGGTTTCCGATCATTACGTTCTCCTTGAGTCCGCTGAGGTTGTCTGTCTTTCCCTTGATAGCGGCGTCCGTAAGGATCTTCGTCGTCTCCTGGAACGAAGCTGCCGACAGGAACGATCTGCACTCGAGTGCGGCTTTCGTGATACCGAGGAGCTGCCTCTCGCAAACGGCCGGTTCTCCGCCGTTCTTTTCGGCTTCCGCATTCGCCGCGTTGATCTCGCCGATCTCGTAGAGCGCACCCGGTATGAGATGCGTGTCGCCCGTCTGTTTCGCCTCGTATTTCGAGAGCATCTGGCTCAGGATGACTTCGATGTGCTTGTCGTTGATCGATACACCCTGTTGCCTGTATACCTTCTGGACTTCCCTGACTACGTAGTTGTAGACTCCGGAAACGCCTTTTATGCGCATGATGTCCTGAGGATTGAGCGAACCTGCGATGAGCGGTTCTCCCGCTTTTACCTCTTCGCCTTCTCTGTGGAGGACGTGCGCGCCGTTCGGAACGCTGTACGTTTTTACCGTGTCTTCGCTTTCAACGGTGATCTCGATAGGCTTTTCTTTTTCCTCGACTACCGAAGTAACGACGCCGTCGTACTCGCATATCGAGGCGAGGCCCTTAGGCTCCCTCGCCTCGAAGAGCTCCTCTACCCTCGGGAGACCCTGTGTGATGTCGCTTCCCGCGACACCGCCGCTGTGGAACGTTCTCATCGTGAGCTGTGTTCCCGGTTCTCCGATGGACTGGGCCGCTACGATACCGACCGCTTCGCCCGGGATGACCTTGTATCCGGTCGCCATGTTTTTACCGTAGCACTTCGCGCAAACGCCCATTTCGCTCTTGCACGTCATGATCGACCTTACTTTTACTGTCTCGATGCCGGCATTTTCGATCGTTTCCGCATCTTCATCGGTGATGAATTCGCCGGAAGCTACGAGGATCTCTCCGCTCGACGGATCGATGATATCTTCAGCCGAATATCTGCCCGCGATTCGCTCGGACAGTTTCTCGGTGAATGACTTCTTGTCCTGACCGAAGTCGTCCTTCGTCATCTCGAAGATCGCGCTTACTTCTATGCCTTCGTCGGAACCGCAGTCCTCCTCGGTAACGATGACGCTGTGCGATACGTCTACGAGCCTTCTTGTCAGATAGCCCGAGTCGGCCGTACGAAGCGCCGTATCCGCGAGACCCTTACGGGCACCGTTGGAAGATATGAAGTATTCCAATATGGAAAGTCCCTCTCTGAAGTTCGCCTTGATCGGGATCTCTACCGTGTGTCCGGTAGCAGTGGCCATAAGTCCACGCATACCTGCAATCTGGCTTATCTGCTTGTCGCTTCCTCTTGCTCCGGAGTTCGCCATGATGAACAGGTTGTTCATCTCGCCGAGGGAAGCCATGAGGGCTTTCGCTACCCTACCGGTAGCTCCGGACCACGTGTTGATGATCGCATCGTATCTCTGATCTTCGGTCATGAAACCGCTGTTGTAAGCATCTTCGATCGCGTCGATCCTCTCGTCCGCCTCTGCGATGATGCGGAATTTCTCCTCCGGGATCTCCATGTCGGAAACGCCGATCGTGACGGCGGCGAGGGTCGAATAATGGTAACCCGTCGATTTGATGTAGTCGAGCATCATTACGGTTCTCGTGTTGCCGTGTTTCTTGAAGCATCTCCTGATGATCTCGGAGAGTTTCTTCTTCGTGCAGAGTACGTCGATCTCGAGAGCGTGAGGATATTTCTCCCTGTCTACAAAACCGAGGTCCTGCGGTATCCCCTGGTTGAAGATGAACCTTCCGACCGTGGACTCGATTATCTCGCCCGGATCGTCGGCATCGTTTTTGCACCTTACCCAAACCGTCTCGTGGATCTTTACTTCGTGGTTCCTGAACGCCATCATCATTTCGTCAATGTCGGCGAAACACTTGATCTCTCTCTTGTTGTCAGCCGAGAAGTAGTCTTTCTTCGCCCTTTCGATGACCGATGCGTCGCCGTTCCTCATCGGAGAAGTTTTCGGCGAGTGTTCGGACGCTCTGAACGCAAGAGCAGGATCTTTGTATGTCAGGTAGTAGCTCCCGAGTACCATGTCCTGTGAAGGAACGGTTATAGGTGTTCCGTCCTTCGGAGCGAGGATGTTGTTCGTCGAAAGCATGAGGAACCTCGCCTCTGCCTGCGCCTCCGCCGAAAGCGGTACGTGTACAGCCATCTGGTCTCCGTCGAAGTCGGCGTTGAATGCCGTACAAACGAGCGGGTGGAGTTTTATCGCCTTGCCGTCTACGAGTACCGGCTCGAATGCCTGGATACCGAGCCTGTGCAGTGTCGGGGCACGGTTCAGGAGTACCGGGTGGTCTTTTATTACGTAGTCGAGCGCGTCCCAAACTGCAGGATCGTCGTGAGCTTCGACCATGGCCTTGGCGCCTTTTATGTTCCTCGCCTTCTCTATGTTCGTCTCAACGAGCCTCTTCATTACAAAAGGTTTAAAAAGCTCGAGGGCCATCGTGCGCGGAAGTCCGCACTGATAAAATTTCAGTTCCGGTCCGACGACGATTACGGAACGTCCGGAGTAGTCTACACGCTTACCGAGCAGGTTCTGACGGAAACGTCCCTGTTTACCTTTGAGCATGTCCGAGAGGGACTTGAGAGGCCTTTTGGCCGGTCCCATTACGACTTTGCCGTGGCGGCCGTTGTCGATGAGCGAGTCGACCGCTTCCTGGAGCATCCTCTTTTCATTCCTCAGGATGATCTCAGGTGCTCCGAGTTCGAACATCCTCTTCATCCTGTTGTTTCTGTTGATGAGCCTTCTGTAAAGGTCGTTAAGGTCGGATACGGCAAACTTTCCGCCTTCGAGCTGAACGAGAGGTCTGAGATCCGGCGGGATGATCGGAACGGTGTCGAGTATCATCCACTCAGGCCTGTTGCCCGACTGTCTGAGGGCCTCTACCGCCTCAAGCCTCCTTACGATCTTGCTCTTCTTCTGGCCGGACGCAGTCTTGAGTTCGGCTCTGAGCTCATCGGCGAGTTCGTTTACATCTATCCTCTTGAGGAGTTCTTTTACGGCCTCGGCGCCCATAGCCGCCTTGAAGTCGTCGCCGTACATGCTCATCGCTTCAAAATACTGTTTTTCGTCGAGAATGTCCTTCTCGTTGAGAGGCGTCGTTCCGCCGTCCGTAACTATGTAGGACGCGAAGTAAAGAACGCTCTCAAGTTTCTTAGGCTGTACGTCGAGGACGATAGCGATCTTCGACGGCACTCCCTTGAAATACCAAATGTGAGACACAGGTGCCGCAAGCTCGATGTGGCCCATCCTCTCGCGCCTTACCTTCGCCTTCGTTATCTCTACGCCGCAAACTTCGCACTTGACGCCTTTGCCGCGTAGCTTGTTGCTTTTACCGCAGCCGCATACCCAGTCCTTCGTAGGTCCGAATATCCTTTCGCAGAAAAGTCCGCCCTCTTCCGGTTTGAGCGTGCGGTAGTTGATAGTCTCCGCTTTCGTAACCTCGCCGTATGACCATTCTCTGATTTTATCGGGTGAAGCCAATTTTATTTGCAGGGATTCAAACTTTTTAATGCTGTTATCTGTATCTTTGCTCATAGTACCTCCCTATTCTTCATCGTCTTGGCTTTCTTCGCTGTCGTCTTCAGGCGCATCGTCGCTGCCGCTTATCGCCGCCATGAGGTCGAGGAATCCTTGGTCTATCGCTTTTTCGACATCTTCAGGCGACTCGCCGTCTTCACGGTCTCCGCCTTCGATATCTCCTTCGCGTTCTTCACCGGCTTCCGCCTCTGCGTCGCCGTCGATCCCGCCTTCGCTTTCGACACCGCTTTCGAGGTCGTCTTCGGCTTCGAATCCGTCGCCGTCGTCCGCCTTTTCGAGCGTAGTTCCTTCGAATCCGAGTACGTCGGCGAGTTCATCCTGAGATCCGTATGTCGACATGCCTTCGAAGTCGTCCGCGAAAGAGCCGGTAGCTTCGCCGATGAACTCGCTGAGTTCGTCAACATCTCTCTCCTGCTCCCTGCGTGCCGCAGCTTTTCTGTCGGTCTCCTTGAGCATGCGCTCGACCGTAGGAGCTTCGTCGTATTCGGAAGTCTCCTTGAGGTGGATCTCCTCGTTGTCGCCGGACAGCACCCTGATGTCGAGCGCCAGCGACTGGAGCTCTTTTATGAGTACCTTGAACGATTCCGGAATGCCCGGTTCAGGGATGTTCTCACCTTTTACGATCGCCTCGTACGTTTTTACCCTTCCGATGATATCGTCGGATTTTACCGTCAATATCTCCTGCAGGGTGTGCGCGGCGCCGTAAGCCTCTAGCGCCCATACTTCCATTTCTCCGAAACGCTGTCCTCCGAACTGAGCTTTACCTCCGAGAGGCTGCTGCGTTACGAGGGCATAAGGACCCGTGCTTCTTGCGTGGATCTTGTCGTCTACGAGGTGGTGGAGTTTGAGCATGTACATGTATCCGACCGTAACGTCGTTGTCGAAGTACTCGCCCGTACGTCCGTCTCTGACCTTCAATTTACCCGACTTCGGATAACCGCACTCTTCGAGCAGCTCTATAACGTCCTGCTCGCTCGCGCCGTCGAATACAGGCGTCGAGATGTACCAGCCTTTGGCTTTTGCCGCAAGGCCGAGGTGGACCTCAAGTACCTGACCGATGTTCATACGCGAAGGTACGCCGAGTGGGTTGAGCATGACCTGGAGCGACTCACCGTTGTCGAGGAACGGCATGTCCTCTTCCGGCAAAATGGTTGAGATTACACCCTTGTTTCCGTGGCGTCCCGCCATCTTGTCGCCTATGCTGATCTTCCTCTTCGTCGCAACATATACCCTGACGATTTTCTCTACGCCCGGAGGCATATCGTTCTTGGTAGCAGCTTTTCTGCGCTTGCCTTTTTTGTTTTCTTCGGCGTCATCCGAATCGCCGTGCTCGAGTATGTCGGCTAAAAATGCCGGTTTTTCCGGAACTACGTAGTTCTCGTTCTCTTCATCCGATTCATCTTCGCTCGTAAAAACGTCGACGTGGATGACTACGCCCTCTTCGCCGTTCGGCACCTTGAGAGACGTGTCTCTGGCTTCCTTCGATTTCTCACCGAATATCGCCCTTACGAGTTTGAGGTCGGCCGGGATGTCGCTCTCGCTCTTCGGCGTGAGTTTTCCTACGAGGATGTCCCCCGGTTTTACTTCGGCTCCGACCCTGATGATGCCGTCGGCGTCGAGGTTCCTGAGGGCAGCCTTCGATACGCTCGATATGTCGGCGGTTATTTCCTCTTTACCGAGCTTCGTATCCCTCGCTTCGCACTCGTATTTCTCTATATGTATGGATGTGAGGACGTCGTCCATGAGGAGGCGCTCGTTCAGTATGATAGCGTCCTCATAGTTGTATCCTTCCCACGTCATGAAACCTATCAGCAGGTTTTTACCGAGTGAGATCTCACCCATGTTAGTCGCCTGACCGTCGGCTACGACTTCGCCTTCCTCGATGTGTTCGCCGTGGTTGACGATCGGCCTCTGGTTGATGCACGTACCCTGGTTGGATCTGCAGAACTTGAGCAGTTTGTACTCGTCGATACCGCCGTCGGAATCGCGTTTTATCTTGACGAGATCAGCCGAAACGTATTCTACAGTACCCGCCGAGCGCGCAACGACTACGGCGCCGGAGTCTATGGCCGCCTTGTACTCGATTCCCGTTCCGATGTACGGAGCTTCCGTAACGAGGAGCGGAACGGCCTGCCTCTGCATGTTCGATCCCATGAGTGCACGGTTCGCGTCGTCGTTTTCGAGGAACGGTATCATCGCCGTGGCGACTGATACTACCTGTTTCGGCGATACGTCCATGTAATCGACTTCGGATTTGTGCGACATCGTGATCTCGCCCTTGTAGCCCCTTACGGCGACCTTGTTGTTCGCGAAGCTTCCGTCCGCGTTCAGCGGTTCGTTCGCCTGTGCGATGATCATGAGCTCTTCGTCGTCGGCCGAAAGGTATTCGACCTCTTCGGTAACGATACCTCTCTCCTTGTCCACCTTCCTGTACGGCGTCTCGATCAGTCCGTATTCGTTGATCCTGCCGTAAGTCGTGAGCGAACCGATAAGTCCGATGTTCGGACCTTCCGGAGTCTCTATCGGGCACATCCTGCCGTAGTGCGAATAGTGTACGTCACGCACTTCGAATCCGGCTCTTTCTCTCGAAAGTCCGCCGCGTCCGAGTGCCGACAGCCTTCTCTTGTGAGTGATCTCCGCGAGAGGGTTGTTCTGGTCCATGAACTGTGACAGCTGAGACTGGCCGAAGAACTCTTTTACCGCCGTAGTGACCGGCTTGATATTGATGAGTCCCCTCGGGTTTTCCTCGTCGCTCGCCATCTTTTCTTTTATCGTCTTCTCCATTCTGGTGAATCCGATCATGAACTGGTTCTGCAGGAGCTCGCCGACCGTCTTCAGCCTTCTGTTGCCGAGATGGTCGATATCGTCGAGTTCGCCGATCTTGTTCTCGAGATTGAGGAGATAGCTTATCGACGCGATGATGTCCGCCTTCGTTATGTGCTTAGGGGACAGCTCCTGTTTGCGCTCGCGGAACGCTTCTTTTATCTCGTCTTCATCCTTCGCGTTGTCGAGGATGTCTTTGAGTACTTCGTAGTATACCTTTTCGGAAAGCTTGAAAGGTTTTACATCGAAGTCGACATATTTAGTCGGATCGACGAAGTTGTTTCCGATGACCCTTGCCGTTTTTCCCGCCTTGTCGGGATCGTTGCTCATAACGGATACGGCATAGACGCCGGCATCCTCTATCTGCATCGCCATAGGTCTCGATATCTTCTCTCCCTCTTCGACGAGTATCTCGCCCGTGTTCGGATCGATGATATCCTCGGCGGCCGTCATGTCGACGAGCCTGTTGTGCAATCCGAGTTTTTTGTTGTATTTGTATCTTCCTACCTTCGCGAGGTCGTACCTCGCCTTGTCGAACAGCAGGGACTCGATGAACTTGCGCGCGTTCGCGATAGTCGCAAGGTCGCCCGGTCTCTGCGTCTTATATATTTCCAAGATACCTTCACTGCAATTCTTTGCGGGGTCCTTCTCAAGCGTAGGTCGAAGAAGCTCCATATCCTCGCGGAATATGGCCTCTATGTCCTCGTTGCTGCCGAAGTCGAGTGCCCTAAGGAACGTCGTGATCGGGACTTTCTTCTGCCTGTCCACGTGAACGTAGATAGCGCCCTGAGAGTCCGTCTCGTACTCGAGCCACGCTCCGCGGTTCGGGATGATCGAAGCCGAGAAAAGGCTCTTGCTCGACTTATCCGTTTTCGCGTCAAAATACGGTCCCGGAGAACGTACGAGCTGCGTAACGATAGCTCTCTCCGCGCCGTTGTAGATGAACGTGCCCTTTTCGGTCATAAGCGGAAACTCGCCCATGAAGACTTCCTGTTCCTTGCCCACTCCCGTATCCTTGCTGATCAGGCGTGCTTTGACCTTCAAAGTTGTGTTATATGTTTTATTCTTCCTCTTGCATTCCTCCTGCGATTCATTCGGAACGTCCGAGAAATAATAGTCCGTGAATTCCAATGCTCTGGGTTTCGTGCCCGTAGATTCTATCGGCGAAATATCTTCAAGAACCTCCGCCAGACCCTCTTCCACAAACCACTTGTAGGATTCGAGCTGGATCCCGATGAGGTTCGGCATGTCGCAGACTTCGTGGATCTTCGAGTAGGACATGCGTTCTTTTCTTCCGACTTTTATAGGTTGTGGCATCTTATCACTCCTTGCTTTTGGTAAAAATCGGCCTCCGCGCGTTCGTGTGATCTTTCCGTAAAAAGTCACCGCAAAAAGACCGAGAGACGGCTTTTTCTAATAGCAAAAGCCGGGCCCGTTAAAAAGGCCCGATTTTTACTACTGTCTGTCTTGCTGTTACTTAAGCTCAACTACTGCGCCGACAGCTTCGAGAGCTTCTTTGAGAGCGTTGGCTTCAGCCTGCTCGATGTTTTCCTTAACGTTAGCCGGAGCTCCGTCTACGAGAGCCTTTGCTTCCTTAAGTCCGAGACCCGTAGCTTCCCTTACGGCCTTGATGACTTTGATCTTTTCAGCTCCGATCTCTTTGAGTACTACGGTGAACTCAGTCTGCTCTTCAGCTGCTGCGGCGCCGCCTTCTCCTGCTGCAGGTGCTGCAACGACAGCTGCTGCTGCGGATACGCCGAACTCTTCTTCACATGCTTTAACGAGCTCATTGATCTCGAGGATGCTCATACCCTTCAGGGCTTCGATGATTTGATCTTTATCCATTATGTTTCTCCTTTTCTGGTTTTCTGTTTTTATAAAATCATTTCAAACTGCGATCTTAAGCCGCCGGTGCAGCTTCCGCCGCTTCGGCCGGTGCCTCTGCCGGAACTTCTTCTCCGCTCGCGTCCACGATAGCCTGCATCGTTCTGACGAACTTCGAAATAGGCGCCTGTATGCTTCCCATGAAGCGTGCGATGAGTTCTTCCTTCGAAGGTATGGAAGCGAGTTCCTGTACCTGTGCCGCGTCGTAGATCTGTCCGTCTACAACTCCCGCTTTGAACTCCATCTTATTGTATTTCTTGATAGCCTTCTTGAGGATCCTGGCCGATGCCGTCGCATCTTCTTCGCAGAACGCGAATGCGCTGGAGCCCTTGAGATATTCTCCGAGACCTTCGTAATCGGATCCCGCGATAGCTCTTTTTACAAGGCTGTTCTTATAAACCGTGAATTTTACTTTGGCATCTTTGAGCGATCTTCTGAGCTCATCTGCCTCTGCAACGGTTATTCCGAGATAGTCGACAACGACGACCGAAACCGAATTGTCGAATCTTTCCTTGATCTCGTCGATCACTACCTGTTTAGCTGCTTTTGCTTCTACAGACATTGATACTCCTTTCTCAGACGTCTTTTCTTTTTCGATAAAAATCACGCCTGTTTTTCTTTCTTTCGGGTACAAAACACCCCGCTAAAAGACAGCAGGGTAGGTATATATTGTACCTCGGCGGGAAATTAAGCTTATGCACCCGCTGTCTTTGGCTAGTATTCTTTTTTTGATCCCGCTCATTTCGACTACGCGAGTGCCGTGGTGTTTATTTTAACGCCCGGGCTCATTGTCGATGCGATGGTAACACTCTTGAAGTATTTACCTTTTGCTGCCGCAGGCTTAGCTTTCGCTACTACCGCGATGAGCGCGTTGATATTTTCGGTCAACTGTTCTTCGGTGAATGAAGTCTTTCCGACTACCGTATGAATGATGTTGGCCTTGTCGAGCCTGTACTCGACTTTACCGGCTTTGATCTCATCGATCGCCTTCTGTACATCCATCGTTACAGTTCCCGATTTAGGGTTTGGCATCAATCCCTTAGGTCCGAGGATCTTGCCGAGGCGTCCTACGACTCCCATCATGTCAGGCGTCGCTACGATCGCGTCGAAATCGAACCAATTTTCTTTCTGGATCTTTTCAGCGAGGTCCTCAGCTCCGACGTAGTCGGCTCCGGCTTCCTTAGCTTCATCCGCTTTAGGTCCTTTTGCGAATACGAGAACTCTCTTGCTCTTTCCCGTTCCGTGAGGCAGTACCGTTGCACCTCTTACCTGCTGGTCGGCATGTCTTCCGTCTACTCCGAGACGAATGTGTATCTCTACCGTCTCATCGAACTTTGCGCTCGCGAGCTGTTTTACATACTTCGCAGCTTCTGCAACGTCGTAAGTGGCGCTCTTATCAAAAGCTTCCAACGCGACGTTGTATCTTTTACTTCTCTTTGGCATTTTTTCCTCCCTGTGGTTCATGCGGCTCTTCGCCTCCCACTAACTATCCTTCAACTTCAACTCCCATGCTTCTTGCCGTTCCCTTGATGATGTTTGTAGCAGCATCGAGGTCGGTAGCATTCAGATCCTTCATCTTAGTCTGCGCGATCTCCTGCGCCTGAGCGAGGGTTATCTTGCCGACTTTATTCTTATTAGGTTCACCGGAAGCCTTCTCGAGGCCGGCGGCTTTCTTGATAAGAATAGCTGCAGGTGGGGTTTTACAAATGAATGTGAACGATCTGTCCGTGTAAACGGTGATCACTACCGGGATTATCATTCCGTTCTGATCGGCCGTCTGCGCGTTGAACTGCTTGCAGAAGTCCATCATGTTCACGCCCTTTTGTCCGAGTGCGGGTCCTACCGGTGGTGCCGGTGTCGCTCCTCCTGCCGGGATCTGAAGTTTGATGTAGCCATCGATCTTCTTCGCCATCAGCTTCTCCTTTCTTCAAATATTAAATTTGTATCGCCGAAAGCGCGGCCTATTTGCCGGCTTTGGTGACCCACGGAAATTTGACCTCCATGGTGGTATCTCTTCCTGCGAACATCGCCGTCTTGACTTTTACGATCTGTTTCTCCGGATTTACCTCTTCGACCGTACCGATAGTACCCTCGAAAGGTCCTCCCGTTATCCTGATCTTGTCTCCGACTGCGACGTCGAGGTCGATATCTGCTTTTTCCACGCCCATCCTTACGGCCTCTTCGGTCGTGAGCGGCGTAGGGTCCGAGCCGTTTCCGACGAATCCCGTAACGCCTTCGGTATTTCTTACGAGATACCAGGTGTCGTTATTGACGATCATCTTGATGACGACGTATCCCGGAAAGATCTTGCGCTGTCTTTCCTTTCGTTCGTTCTTCTTGTTCTTTTCGACGACCGTCTCGGTAGGTATCGCGACCTCGAGGATCAGATCTTCGATCCCCCTGTACGCGACCATTCGTTCGATGCTTTCCTGGACCTTATTTTCATAACCGGAATACGTATGGACGATATACCATTTAGGAGTTCCGTCCCCACGAAGTCCTTCCCCCTCGAGCGGCGAAAGGTTCAATGGTTTCGTATTCTTATTCTCGTTTTCGGTAATTTCAGCCATTCTCTCCTCCGGTCCTGTCTGCTTAAGTCAATGTCACGCCGAGCATCTTTTTGAGCAGGGCGAGAAAGCCCGTGTCGATGAGCCAGAATGCGAGCGCAAAAAACGTGCACGCAACGAATACCATCACGGTGTCCGTAGCCAGCTCTTCCTTGGTCAGCCAGACGACTTTCCTGAGCTCCTGTCTTATGCCCTGTATGTAGCCGAAAAAACCGCCCTTCTCTTTACCTGCGGCGGCATTTCCCTGCTGGCTCTGTCTTCCCTTAGGTGCATTCTTTGACTTGCCTTTTCCTTTAGTAGCCATAGTAATTCCCCAATCTGTTATTTGGTTTCTTTATGAAGAGTTTCTTTTCCGCAGAACTTGCAGTATTTCATGAGCTCGATTCTGTCCGGATCGTTTTTCTTGTTCTTCATCGTGTGGTAATTCCTCTGCTTGCATTCTGTGCATGCGAGAATGATCTTATTTCTCACGGTGATCCCTCCTTAACTATATGACCCGCAACGCCTTGCGGTGTCTGCGATACAAAGCTATTTTAACAACTCAAAGAGCAGAGTGGTTTGTATCCGCTCCGCCTTTTTTGTCAAAAGTAGCCTAATAATAATACTCTGTGATGTTGGTAAAGTCAAGGTTTTGAAAGGAATTTTATATCAACTTTTCCTATGCTTTTCGAGGGCAAGCGAAATCATCCTGTCAGTACTGTCCGCCATAAAAAGCGGGATGTTCAGCACATCATCGTCAAGCTTCAGATTGCTCAGCGAAAAACGGATACGGAGTTTCGTATCTTCCGAGAAAAGTTCCGCGAATTTTTTGAGGCTTGTACCCCTGATATTCGTCCCCGCTTTTACCTCGACAGGAAAAATGTCGTTTTCGCGTTGCACGATAAAATCGACTTCGCAAGGCGGATTGTTCCGGCTCCAGTATCTCGGCATCACTTCAAATTGCGTCTTCAGCGTCTGTAAAACGAAGTTTTCGGTGAGGGCTCCCCTGAACTCGGTAAAAAGGCGGTCTCCTTCGCCGAACGCCGTCGGAGAGAGCCTCGCCAGTCGGCGGAGTATCCCTACATCCGCGATGTAAAGCTTGAACGCCGAAAGGTCGTCGTAAGCAGACATCGGAAGGCCCGGGCGGGTACTGCGGTAGACCTTATACACAAGTCCGGCATCGACCAGCCACTGCAGGGCGTCTTCGTATTCTCTCGCCCGCGCGCCGCTTTTTACGGTGTTGTAAATGAACTTTTTATTCTCCATTGCAAGCTGTGACGGAACGGACTCCCAGATCATAGAGATCTTCGGGACATCTTTTAGGTGCGGATGTTTTGCAAAATCCCTTTCATACGCTTCGATCATATCCGATAAAACTCCCTGCACCGCCTGAACATCCCTTTCCTGCGTCCAGCGCGCGACCGCTTCCGGCATCCCGCCGGACACATAGTACATTTTCAGCTTTTCGCAAAGGGGATTGAAAAAAGCGTCCGGGATCGGTTCGATCTCATCGATGCTGTCCAAATATTCGGCAAGTTCCCGGTCGCCGTTCGCCGAAAGGAATTCCGTGAATGTCATCGGATAAATATTCATGAAGGTGACCTTGCCGACCGGAAATGAGGTCGGCTTTGCCAATGCCACTCCGAGGAGCGATCCGGCACACGCGACATGATACCGCGGGGCATTTTCGCAGAAATACTTCAGGGCATTGATCACTTTGGGCGAGTCCTGCATCTCGTCGAAGATGATGAGCGTCTTTCCGGGAACGATCTTCTGACCGCTCGCCAACATCAAATTCTGCAGGATGCGGTCGACGTCTTTGGTCGTTTCAAAAAACTGCTTGTATTCTTCGTTTTCGTCGAAGTTGAAATAAGCGGTGTTCTCATAGTACCGTCTGCCGAATTCTTTAAGCGCCCAGGTTTTCCCCACCTGGCGGATCCCGTTTAGAATAAGCGGTTTGCGGTGAGGTGAATCCTTCCATTCGAGCAACTCATTCAGTATAGATCTTTCCATGCCGCGCCCCTTTCTCACGTTTTTATATATAATTTCGTGATATTTATCACGCTTTTATATATAATTTCGTGCGATTTCTCACGTTTTTATTATATTCTGCTTTCTCCGCCGATGCAAGTACGAAGAACGGCACCTTTCGATTTAATAAAAGCGCCCCCTTTATGAGGGAGCGCCGTGTTTAAGTCTGTGTGTTTTCGGGCCGCCGGCCACGGATCATTATTTACGCACGCTTTCTCTTCATATATATGTATGCTGCCGCAGCTGTCGCAAAGAGTGCAGCATATAAATATATTGCAGAAACATCGCCGGTGTTCACGCCGCCTTTTGCGGCCGCGGCATTTTCAGAAGTGCCGCCCGTATTTGTTTTGCCTCCGGAATTCGCAGGCGATTCAGTGCCCGGATCATTGCCGGTATCGACCTTTTTATATTCGAGCACGATCGGCTCACCGAACAACTCGCGGACGAAACCGCTTTCCAGAACATATTGATCGTTTTTATATTTGTCGAACGCATAACCGTCTATCGCTATCGGCGCCTTGTCTAAGGATTTTACCTCCGTTACGGCGTATGCTTTGAGTTTTCTGCTTTCAGCGATCTCTTTACCGGTGCCGTCCACATAACGGATCTCCACTTCCGTCATTTTCGTGAGCTCATCGAGGGTGAATCCGTCGTTGCCGTATACGCCGTTGTTGTGCACGATGACTTTCGCCGTCGGCTGTTCGAGATATGTCTTACCTCCGTCGGCAGATATGAACAGCGTGTATGTGCGGTCCGCCCCGATCGCCCTCGGCGGTCTCAGATCGAACTCCATGCTGTCCCTGTCAGGACTGATGTAACTCGGGATCGCCTGCCACCTGATCGTTGCATTGCAGAGCGGAACAGGTTTTGTGGACCAAGGTATACCGTTCTCGTCTACGGCTTTTATCACTATTTTGTTTTGATCAAGATCGCTTCCGTCGATCGTAAGTGTCGCACGCGCCGTAGTCCCGTCATTTTCTATCGTCTTCTCATATACGAGAGGTTCGGCGTTCTCATCGCCCTCGCCCTCCAATGTTATGGAAGATACTTTTGCAGGAGTTACTTCAGGCGCGTCCTTCGGAAGGACATCTACGTGGTCTTTCGCACCGTACGCGGACGATACATCGAGTTTCGCATCTCCGTCATAAAATCTAAAGGTGTATTCCGCAGGTCTCGTTCCCTCGTTGCCCGGCAGGGCTACGGTAAATGTGGCTTTGCTCGTCGACTGCACTTTGACATCGGCATCGATCAATGAGCCGCTCGGAATGCAGACCTTGACTTTGAGGTCGCCGCCATTTTTGTTGAGATTCGTTCCGCTGATCGTTCCGGTCACGGTGCCTCCTTCGCTCGGCAGGGATTCTTTATCCGTTGAAAGCGACAGGATCCTCATTCCGTGATCGCAGCTCCCCCCTATGTCTTTCGAAAGCGCGACGCCGTCCGGACTCTTGAGCGAGCCCTTGGTGAATTTTATAAAAGCGGTCTTTGCCGTTTCCGGCGCTTTTGCAAACTCGACGGTCATGATATTTTTGCTGATGTTTACTCTGTCGCCGTCGGCCGGTTTAAAGGTGAGCTTACCGCCGTTCGCAGGATCTCCGTCGTAAAATTCTATGCCGAACTTAACTATTCCGTCCGAAGATATATCCCTGTCGAAGATCACGATGATCATGTTGTTGCCGTTGATTGAATAAGCATCCGATATCTGTGGGACGAACCTTCCTTCCTCCGCAGCACCGTCAGGAAGCACCTTTACATTGACCTGCATCGGTCCGCCTTCGGTCTTGGGATTGCCGGTTTCGTACGTGTATTTGAACGAAAGCTCCGCGCCTTCAGCAAATGTCAACTTTCCCGTCGCTCCGTCCCATGTGTAATTCGATGCCGGCTGAACGGTAAGCTTAGAAAGGTCCGTTACGACATCGTGCATATCGACGACCGTATTGCCGCCCTCTTTCTTGCCCTTGACTTCTATATCCTGCGGAGACACTTCTATTTTCTGCGATGCGTTCCATGTGCTCGGCAGTTTCATGCCAGCGATGTGGTTGTTCTGCGTGTGCCAAAGTGTGACATCGTCGGATGTCGGCTCTCCCACAGTAATCACTCCCGCGTTGACGCAGGACAGCTCTTTCAGATTTTTGAGCTTCGAAGAATCAAAGTGTGCCATTTCGTCGATCGAGGTGTTGTCGACATGGAGCTTCTCCAGATTTTCATGACCGTTGAGATCAAGCTTTCTGAGTTTCGTATTATCAGCTTCGAGCCTTTTGAGCTCTTTGCAGTTGCCTATATCGATCTTCTTGATCGGGGTATTCGATATCGAAAGGCCGTGGAGCTTACGCGCGTTTCTGAGATCCACGGACGGTATGGCCGTGTCGTTTATCTCGAGGGCTTTCAGATCCCTTTTGTCGGAAACGTCGAGGCGCTTCAGAGCCGACCCCGATGCATAGAGTTCCGACAGGAACGGGTTGTGCGAGAAATCGATTTCATCGATATCCAGGTTCTGCACATAAAGGACCGTCAGCGCATGGCAATGGGACAGATCGAGTTCCTTTATTTTCGTGTCCGATGCCCAAAGCTGAGTCATGTTCCAGTTCTTGGAAAGGTCGAGCGTGCTCACTCCCGTATTCTTGAAATACAGCTCAAAAATGTCGCGGTTATTTGATGCATCAAGCGACTCAACTCCGGTGTCTTCCACGTTGAGAGCCTGGAGCTTCTTGTTGTGCGAAACATCGATCGCGGACACCCTCGATCTCGCAAGGTCGAGCCTTTTGAGCTTCGGATTCTTTGATACATCGACCGAAGTCAGGCCTGTATCGAACGCCCAGAGCCATCTCAGTTCCGGGTTGCTTTCAACATTTATCGATTCGATGCCCGTGCCGCTGATGTCCAGTATCCTGAGTTTTTTATTGTTTGATACATCTATTGATGTTATTCCGTCGGAATACTCGAGAGAAAGCATCTGCAGATTCGCGTTCTTAGATACGTCGAGAGCCTCGATCGGATCCCCTCCGAGAGTCAGCTTCTTGAGATTTGCAAGATGCTCTATTCCTTCGAGCGAGCCGAACTCGTAATTTCCGTCCGCATTGTCGATTACCTTTGCATTGCGCACTTCATCGCTGTCCAGTTTCCCGTCGGAATTTTTATCAAAATTTTCCGAAACATAATTTCTGGACCCTTCATCGGAGAAGGTCGTTTCATCTATCGACACTTCATCGAATTGCTTTTTCGCTTCAGCTGCTTTGTCCTCGGACATCTCGATTATGACGTCGTCTTCTCCGAGATCCGGGCTGAATGTTTTATAAAAATCTTCACTTACATTGTCCGGGTTTATGCCGGCCCTGTCCCTTTGGACAGAAGAAAAAGCCGTCGTCAGCCAATACATGACCGAATCCCGCAAGGGAGAGGGCGAGAGGAACGGCAAGCAATACCGTAAGCAACTTTCTTTTCATACGTTGTTGTTCTCCTTAAATAAAAATTTTTATTCAACCTCGTCTATCCCCTGCGCCGTGCACGGGTCGAGGGATTTTACGACCGAAGTCCCCAGATTCTTGAACACCTGTATCACGACATCGCGCGTCTCGTCATCGAGGCCGTTGATCGAAGATATGATCTTTATCATCTTGCGCGGCGTTATCGTCTTGAGGTCCTTGAAGTGATTTATTTTATTGCTCGATAAAACGGCGAAAACGGCGTCGAGGAACATTTTACGCTGCTCCGGAGTCGCGGATTCGAGCCACTCGAGCATGACCCTGTCGTTGTACTCGCCCATCGCCGTCATGTCATCGACGAAAACGAATTTGCCGCCGTCGATCTGCCAAGAGTAGGCGGAGTGCTGCATGACCCCGATTACGTCGCTTTTGACGACCTTGTACTTCTTCGTGTTGTCCATGATCACGCCGATCAGCGAGCTCTGCGGCAGGTACCTGCAAAGGTCGATCTTGTTCTTCTTCCTCGACTCCTCGAGCTTTTTTACCATGCCTGTCTTGAAACCCGGGCCGTCGTGGCTGTATATGCTTTTTATCCTGCCGAGCGCCTTCTCTCCGCACATCAGGCCGCCGTAGATCGCAAGGTTCCCGCCCTTTGAGTGGCCGGTCACATACACCTCTTTGATGCTTTTACCCTTGCTGAAAAATCGGTTCATGTATTTGACCGCGTCAGCCTGCGAAGGTATCTCGTCCATAAAAGCGATGTTGAAGTCTTCCTTCCACCCCGTCAGGGTCCCGTCGGTCCCCCTAAAAGCCACGCACGCCTTATCGTCCGTGATCGCGAACGTCATCGCCGCGAACTGCTGCTCCTCCTTCGGATCGTATTCGGAGACCACATTCCTGACCTCGACATCCCGAAAGCGCCTGCTCGCCGCCGCATACGCGAAAAGCTGCAGATTCTCCTCGTCGGTCACGTCGTCGCAGAACATCAGGTCGAAATATTCCGACAGGAAAAAATCTTTTACCGTCATGTTCGGCTTGACCGGATCCTTCCCGAGCTCTTCGATCACGCACTCCAGTCTCGCATATACCAGAGTGCTGAGCACGAGGCTGTCGACCGGGTTAAAAGGTTTCTCCTTAAAGGTCATGTTGTTTCTTTCGACGTATTTTACGATGTTGACGTAGCTGTTTTTCTTTTTGTTTTTTCTGTCCGCCTTCATTTTACCGTCCCCGTTTTATTATTTTTTTACAGATCCATAGGCAGCACCTTTCGGCACTTCTCGTCCAGGACCTCTTCCGCATCGATGATGTCTCCGTTCGAGCAAAGCACGTGGAAGATGTCGCCGCCCAGGAGTTTCGTGTCGCCGCTCGGTATGATCTCTGTGTTCCCCCTCACGATCGCAACGATCAGGCTGCCGTGCGGCAGGTGGAGATCCGAGACGAGCCGTCCGTCCATGTACGACCCCATGTATACTTCCGCGGTTATTATTATTTTTCTGTCCGATATCGCGATCCTTCCGAAGCGAGGCGTATCTATCGTGACGTCGTGCAGGATGTCGTCGTCGCTGCTTCCGTCGCGCCCGTCCGATCCCGACCTTCCTTCGACTGCACCGCCGCTGTGGAGGCGATGTCTGTTTTCGCCGTCCCTGTCGAGCCTTCTTTCGAGGAGCTCCTCATATATCGGCCTTCCTCCGCACAAGTCGGAGACTATGTACGCCACGACGGTGCACACCGTGAGCGCGAGCAGGCTGCTGAAGTCGCCGGTCATCTCCGTTATCAGGATTATCCCGGTCACCGGAGCTTTTACTATCGCCGCAAAAAGCCCCGCCATGGCCACTATTACAAAAGAAGTTATATAGCGTTGGTCGAGGCCCGCACCCGCTCCGAGGAGTTCCGAGTAAACGCCGCCCGCCATCGCACCGAGGGCCAGCATCGGTAAAAATATCCCGCCCGGCACGCCCGATCCGTAACTCGCCGTCGAGAACACGAATTTTACGACCAGCAGCACCGCCAGTGCGCGGAGCGCGAATTTTCCCGCAACGATCTCTGCCGGGATCGCGTTCCCGCTGCCGAGCGCCTCAGGATATACGAACATCAGGATAAAAACGCAGAGCATTATGAGAGCTATGTTCCCGTTGTGCTTAGAGAATCTCCCGAAAAAGTCCTGCATAAAGGCTATCGTCCTGTTGTAAAAAGCACCGATCAGCCCCAGTATCGCCCCGAGCGCCGCCACGAGCCAGTAGTATTTGAGCGGTAGCCTGTGCGTGACGTCGAAGTTGAAGACCGGCTGCAGGCCGACGATGTTCGCCGCGATAAAATCCGCGAATGCCGCGGCCGTCATGACCATTATCAGTATTTCCGCGGAAAAGTTTTTATGGAGTTCCTCCAGGCTGAAGACTGCTCCCGCGAGAGGCGCCCCGAATGCCGCCGAAAGTCCGGCGCCCGCGCCTGCGGTTATGAGCATCCTCTCCTCCGTGAGGAGCCTGTTCGATTTTCTCGCAAACCCCTTTCCGATCATCGCTCCGATCTGGATGCTCGGGCCCTCGCGACCGAGGGCGAGTCCGGCCCCTATCGAAAGGGCGCAACCGGCGAGTTTGGCTAACATGACTTTTACCCAGTTCTGCTCCACCATTCCCTTGAGTTCGCCTTCGACCTGCGGGATACCGGAGCCCGCTGTTTCGGGTTCGAATTTTATGAGGGCGATTATGAGCGCCGCCGCTCCGGCTAAAAGCGCAAAGACGAGGGCCGCGTGTTCCGGTCCGCTTTTTGCATATAAAATAAGGGTCGCTCGCAGTGCATCGGCACTTTTGAGCATGACCCTGAACGCCGCTATCACGACGCCTACGATCAAACCTATTACGGCACCCTCGATGACGAGGACGTATTTGAAAGTCTCTTTCCTGTGCAGATTAACAGCTGCAGAACTTTTAAGCTGTCTCCTTTTAGAGCCGCTTCCCATCGTGCTCCTTCCTATACGTTCCCAATAAGTTCGTTTTTATTTCCAATAGAGATTGTTCGTCGAAAATTCCGGATCCGAAGTTATGTCGACGCCGAGGGACGTGAGAGTCTGCTCGTCCCTGTCGCTCAGGATCGCAGTGCAGTGCGCCTTGCAGCCCTTGAGGTTCGGGAGCTGTTTCATCGCCATATCCGCGGTCGGGTTCGTCATCGTGCTGACCGTGAGGGCCATGATGACTTCCTCGCAGTTGAGGCTCGACCTTTCCTTCTTGAAGATATTCTTGTTGACGGCACGCATGTTCTCGAGTATCGTCGGCGAGATTATCGGAATGTCGTCCGCGATGCCCGCCATGCATTTTATCGCATTCAAAACCACGGCCGCGGTCGCGACCATCCTGTGCGAGCTCCTTCCCGTGACGATCCTGCCGTCAGGGAGCTGGAGCGCCGTCACTATGACGTTTTCGTATCTCGGATCCATTTTACGCTTCTTCTCCGCATACTCCTCGGCAGGGGCAACCACCGGCCTGTCGTAACGGCTGGCATTGACCTCCTCCATGAGGAGCTGCGTCCTTTCGAGAACGCTTTCGTCGATCCTTCCTTTCTTATATGCGGTCTGAGCGATGAGATATCTTCTGATGATCTCCTGCTTTGCCGCTTCCTTGCAGACTTCTTCGTCGATTATGCCGAAGCCCGCCCTGTTGACACCCATGTCTGTAGGCGATTTGTATTCCGATTCCGAACCGGTTATCTTCTGCAGTATCCTCTGCAGTACCGGGAACGCTTCGATGTCCCTGTTGTAGTTGACCGCCGTCTTTCCGTACGCTTCGAGGTGGAACGGATCGATCATGTTGACGTCCTTAAGGTCGGCCGTCGCCGCTTCATACGCTATGTTTACGGGGTGCTTGAGCGGAAGGTTCCAGATCGGGAACGTCTCGAACTTCGCGTAGCGAGCCTTGTTGCCGAGCCTGTATTCGTGGTATACCTGCGAAAGGGAGGTAGCCAGTTTACCGGAACCTCCTCCCGGGCCTGTCACTACTACGAGCGGTTTCGTGACTTCGATGTACGGGTTCGCACCGTATCCCTCTTCGCTTACTATCGTATCGACATCCGTCGGATATCCCTTCGTAAAGCGGTGTTTGTAAGTCTTGATGCCGCGCCTTTCGAGCTTGTTGATGAACATGTTGACCGCCGGCGAGTCCTCGTATCTCGTTACGACGACCGAGTTGATCTCGAGCTCGTAGCTCCTGAAACAGTCGATCAGACGCATGACTTCGAGGTCGTATGTGATGCCGAAATCCTGACGCGTCTTGTTCGTCATGATATCGCCCGCGTATATGCAGATAATTATCTCCGTCTCGTCCTTCATCTTGTGGAGGAGCTTGATCTTGCCGTCCTCGTCGAATCCCGGAAGCACCCTCTGCGCGTGTTTGTCGGAAACGAGCTTTCCGCCGAACTCGAGGTACAGCCTGCCGGACCCGTTGCTGATCCTCTCCAAAATATACTTAGACTGCTCCTCGATATATTTGTTCGCGTCAAAACCTATTTTATTTGTTACTTCGCATTTCTTATCTTCTGCCATCTTTTACTTTCTTCCCCTGTATCTCTGTTCCGCAAATTCCGTTTTTACCGGCGGTATCAAGCCTCCGTGCCGACCGCTCATCCCGACGAGTTCGTCATCGCGCCGTTGCCGAACTCATTACTTCGCGGCCTTTTCGTTCTCCGCTTTTACCGACGCCGCGATCTCCTTCGCGAGCTTCTCGAGAGCTTCCCTCGTCTCGGCTTTTACCGCGGATTTTATCGTCACCGTCTCGCCTATGAACTCGACACTGTGGAATTTCTCCACGAATTCCCGCATTTTTTTACCGCTCATAGGCTGCCACGAACCGTTCTCGATGATGCTTATCTTCTTGTTCGAAACGCCCATAGTCCTCATCTCGCCGAGAGCCTCTTCCATCGTAACGAAGATCTCCGTGTTGTATGTCGGCGCCGCGAGCACGAGGTGCTTGAACCTGAACACGTGCGGCAGGATCTTCATCGGGTCGTCCTTCGACGCATCCATGAGCTTCATCCTGTCGACGCCGAGATCGACGAGCTCCGACGCGAGTATGTCGACCGCGTTCTTCGTGTTTCCGTACGGCGACGCATATACGATCAGGACGCCGTTGTCCTCAGCCTCATAGCGCGCCCACGTGTGATACGCGTTTATATATTTGTCGAGGTCCTTCCTGATGACGTATCCGTGGAGCGGGCATATCATTTTTACGTCGAGCTCCTCCACCTTCGCGAGCAGCTTCTCCGTGAACATGCCGTATTTTCCCACGATCGTCGTGTAATACCTTCTCGCCTCCGGCAACCACTCGGCATCAAAGTCGTATTTATCGGCAAAAATATTTCCGTCGATCGACCCGTAGATACCGAACGCGTCGGCCGAGAAAAGCGTCCCCGCATATTTATCGTACGTCACCATCACTTCCGGCCAGTGCACCATCGGCGCATTGATAAAAGTGAACGTGTGCTTCCCCGACGAAAGCTCCTCGCCTTCCTTCACCACGAGGAACCTGTCATCGATGTCCCTGTCGATATACTGCTTGATCATGTTTTGGATCTTGACCGTCCCGACGACCTTCGCCTTCGGATTTCTTATCATCAGATCCTCGAGCGACGCGCTGTGGTCCGGCTCGACGTGGTTCACGATTATGTAATCGAGGTCCCTTCCCGCGAGCAGGTGCTCGACATTCTCGTAAAAGACCTTCGCGATCACGTGATCGACCGCGTCGACGACGACCGTCTTTTCGTCATCGATAAAATACGAATTATACGCCATTCCGTCCGTCACCGGCACGACGCCCTCGAAGACCGGGATCTTCCTGTCGCTTCCGCCTATCCAATAAAGATCTTCGCCTATTTTATTGTAGCAATACATCCTTACCTCCGTTTTCCGGCAAAAACAGCCGTCATCTCTTTCGGTAAAAACCGCCCTATATCATTTTTTCTCTCGGTAAAAACCGCCATGTCTTTTGCGGTAAAAACCGCCGTATTCCGGCGACCGCTGCGACCCCTCGGGGCCCTTTATTTCTAAAATCAACATGTGCACCGGATCCCGCAGGTCCGGCGCAACACATCCTTAATTATACACTGATTAAACGCAACTTATCAATAAAAAGCTCCGTCTAATATTCGAATTTCCCTTCGAACGCGAACGCGACTTCGCCCGTCAGAACGGCCTTGCCGTCCCTGTAGTTGACGGTCATATCGCCGCCCGGGAACTCGACGATGACGTCCATTCCTTCCTCGCAGTATCCGAGTTCACACGCGATCGCGACGGCCGCGCACGCACCGCTCGCGCACGAGAGCGTCTCTCCGTTCGAGCGCTCCCACACCCTCATCCTGATCGTCCTCGGATCGACGACCCTGACGAATTCCGTGCTCGTCCTGTTAGGGAAAATGTCGGCGTACTCGAACGCGGGACCTATATCCTCGAGGTCGAGGTTATCGATGGAGTCGCAGAATACGACGCAGTGAGGTCCGCCGACCGCAAGGCAGCTTACCCTGCAGTCTTTGCCGCCGATCGTCACGAGCGAGTCGAGGAGTCTCGGTTTCTTCGTTTTTACCGGCACATCGACCGCATCGCTTTTTATATTTTCGACTTCGATGCTGACGGAGTTTACCCTTCCGTCGCGCAGGAACAACCTTAATTTCTTGATCCCGTCGCCGGTCTCGACCGTTATCCTGTCGCGCGCTACGAAGCCCTCTTCATATACGTACTTCGCTCCGCACCTTATGCTGTTGTCCGAAGCTCCGCCTTCCGAACCGTCGCGGTTGAACGTCCTCATCTTGACGTCGGCCACCCTCGACTTCTCTATCAGGACGATGCCGTCGCCCCCGATAGATCTGTTCCTGTCGCAAAGGCTGATACAGAGCGATTCCGGTCCCTCGATCCTTCCGTCGAAGTTCTTGATGATTATATAGTCGTTGCCGCAGCTCTGTATCTTCTGGAACCTGACGTCCCTGTGCGTCGCGCGCATGTGGTTGATGTCGATCAGCTCCGTGTTCTGTATCGAGAACCTGCTCGCGATCATGTTCGCGAGGGCTCCCGCCGTGTCGACGCTCGTAAGGCACGGGATTCCGAGCTGCATCGCCCTCTTGTGGACCGCCGTATAATCTCCGAGCGCCGCATCGTTTGCCGTTCCCGTAAAAATTATATAGCTCGTCTTTCCGCTCTCCATGAGGTCGATTATGTCGTTGTTGACCTGCGCCTTTTTTACCGTCGTGACGTCGATGCCGAGCTTCTTTATCGCTTCCGCCGTTCCTCTCGTCGCGTATATCTTCATACCGAGCGCATCGAACTTCATCGCGATAGGGAGTATCTCCGGATAGTCGCGCTTCTGTACGCTTATCATGACTCCGTGTTCTTCCCCGGCCTTCCTCTGAGGCACAGTGAATCCCGCAGCGGTAAGTCCCTTGTAAAGGGCTTCGTTGAGCGTCCTTCCGAGTCCGAGCACCTCTCCCGTCGATTTCATCTCCGGTCCGAGTATCGAGTTCGCATCCGTCAGTTTTTCGAAGGAGAAAACAGGTACCTTAACCGCTACGTAAGGAGGCGTCCTAAAAAGTCCTGTCCCGTATCCGAGATCCTGGAGCTTCGCGCCGAGCATGACCTCCGCCGCGATGTCTACCATAGGTACTCCCGCGACCTTGCTTATATAAGGCACGGTCCTCGACGCCCTCGGGTTCACCTCTATTACATAGAGTTCACCTTTATAGAGCAGGTACTGTATGTTTACGAGGCCCTTCGTTCCGAGCGCGAGCGCGAGCTTCTCCGAAACGTCGCATATCCTGCGGAGCTGCTTGTCCGAGAGGTTGTACGGCGGATACACGGCTATCGAGTCGCCGGAGTGGATGCCGGCTTTCTCTATGTGTTCCATTATCCCCGGTATCAGCACGTCGTCGCCGTCCGATATTACGTCGACTTCGAGCTCGATGCCCGGCATGTACTTATCGATGAGTACCGAATTGGAGCCGTTTTCGAGAATGGTCTCCATGTATTTTCGCGTATCCTCTTCGCCGCCGGATATGGTCATGTTCTGACCGCCGATGACGTAGGAAGGTCTGAGCAGGACAGGATATCCGATCTGCTCCGCCGCCTCGATCGCTCCTTCGAGCGTCGTTACGCTGAGGCCCTTCGGCCTGCTTATGCCGAAGTTTTCGAGCAGGGCGTCGAAACGGCCTCTGTCTTCCGCTATGTCTATACTCTCAGCCGATGTCCCGAGTATCGCGATGCCGTTTTCATCGAGGAACTGCGTCAGCTTGATCGCCGTCTGGCCGCCGAATGCGACTACGACGCCGATAGGCTTTTCGATCTCGATGATGTTCATTACATCTTCCGGATAGAGCGGCTCGAAGTAGAGTCTGTCCGCCGTATCGTAGTCCGTCGATACCGTTTCCGGGTTGTTGTTTATTATGACGACATCGTATCCGAGCTTCCTCAGGGTCCAGACGCAGTGTACGGACGAGTAGTCGAATTCGATACCCTGGCCGATCCTTATAGGGCCGGATCCGAGTACGATTATGACCGGTCTTCCGCTTCTCTTAAAACGCCTCGACTCGCATGCTTCGTCGCACGTCGAGTAAAAATACGGCGTCTCCGCATTGAACTCGGCTGCGCATGTGTCTACCATTTTGTAGCTGAAATGATGTTCCGGAAGTTTTTTCGCGCCCGATATCCTCTTGATAGCCTCATCCGGATATCCGAATTTCTTCGCTTCTTTATATACATCTTCCGCTATCTTTCCGCCCGGAGCCGCCTCCCGAAGCTCCTCTTCGAATTCGACGAGGTTCTTGATCTTGTTCAGGAACCACGGATCTATCTTCGTGATCTCGTTGATTTTTTCTACGGTCACTCCCGTCTTCAGAGCCTCGAAGATCGTAAAGAGTCTCCTGTCGTCCCTGAGGTCGAGCCTCTCCTCTATGCTGAAGTCGGAGTTCTGTTTGAGGTCGAGCGTGTCGAGTGATATCTCAGCGCCTCTGACAGCTTTAAGGAGCGTCGACTCGAAGCTGTGGCCTATTGCCATGACCTCGCCCGTGGCCTTCATCTTCGTGCCGAGCTTCCTTTTTACACCGGCGAACTTATCGAACGGCCATTTCGGCAGTTTCAGGGCGACGTAGTCGATGCTCGGTTCGAAGCACGCGCACGTCTTTCCCGTTATATCGTTTTTTATCTCGTCGAGAGTGTAGCCGAGAGCGATTTTCGTCGTTATCTTTGCGATAGGGTAGCCCGTCGCTTTTGACGCCAGAGCCGATGATCTCGACACCCTCGGATTTACCTCTATGACAGCGTATTCGAAGCTCTCAGGGTCGAGGGCAAACTGGCAGTTGCAGCCTCCCTCTATGCCGATCGAGGAGATTATGTCGAGCGACGCCGTGCGGAGCATCTCGAATTCCTTATCCGCAAGCGTCAGCGTAGGCGCTACGACTATGCTGTCTCCCGTGTGTATACCGACAGGGTCGAAGTTCTCCATAGAGCAGATCGCTATCGCGTTGCCGATCGAATCGCGCATCGTCTCGAACTCGATCTCCTTCCAGCCCGCGATGCACTTCTCAACGAGTATCTGGGTGATCGGGGACTGGTCGAGTCCTTCTTTCGCGATCCTTCTGAGCTTCTCTTCATACGAAGCGATACCGCCGCCCGTTCCTCCGAGCGTGAACGCCGGCCTTACTATTACCGGATATCCGATCTCTTCCGCTATCTTTACCGCGGTCTCTACGTCTTCAGCGATGCCCGACGGCACGACCGGCTGACCGATCGCCTCCATAGCATCGTGGAAAAGCTCCCTGTCCTCCGCAGTATCGATCGCTTCTATCTTGGATCCGAGCAGCCTGACGCCGTGCTCTTCAAGCCATCCGTCCTTCGAGAGCTGCATGGCTATCGTGAGGCCCGTCTGTCCGCCGAGTCCCGCGAGGAGGCTGTCCGGCCTTTCCTTTTCTATTATTCTTTTTACCGTGTCCACGTTGAGCGGTTCAAGATATATCTCGTCCGCCAGGTGCTTGTCCGTCATTATCGTGGCCGGGTTGGAGTTTACGAGAACTACGTCGATGCCTTCTTCCTTGAGTACACGGCACGCCTGCGCTCCCGCATAGTCGAATTCCGCCGCCTGACCTATTACGATCGGTCCGGATCCTATCATCAGGACTTTTTTAATACTCTTATCTCTTGGCATCTTTTTTCTCCTCCATCATGCTTGCAAATTTATCGAACAGGAATCCCGTGTCGTGCGGTCCCGCGCTCGCCTCCGGGTGGAACTGGACCGAGAAGCAGTCGAGACCTATGTAGTCGATGCCCTCACACGTTCCGTCGTCGGCGTTCACAAAACTCATCACGCCGACCCCTTCAAGGCTTTCAGGGTCTACGGCATAACCGTGGTTCTGCGTCGTTATGTAAGAGCGGCCTTTATTCTCGCATTCCGAGATGACCGTGACCGGCTGGTTTGCTCCCCTGTGACCGTACTTCATCTTGTACGTCTTGCCGCCGAACGAAAGAGCCATAAGCTGGTGGCCGAGGCAGACGCCGAAGATCGGCACCTTCTTTATCATCTTTTTTATTTCTCTTATCGTCTGGACGTTTTCGGCCGGATCCCCCGGGCCGTTCGAGAGCATGATGCCGTCAGGCTCCGCCGCGAGGATCTCCGACGCGGTCGTCGTGGAAGGAACGATCCTGACTTCGCATCCGCGCATTGCGAGCTTCTTCGCAATGCTCTTCTTCGCACCGTAATCGACGAGCGTGACCTTGTACTTCGTCTCGCCTTCGGCTTTTACGATGTGCTCTTCGGCGCAGGTAACGCTTTTTACGGCGTCCTTGATCTCGTATTCTTTTATTTTATCGAAGGACTTCGGCGGCTTTGAACAGATCATCGCGTTCATGACGCCTTTTTCCCTGAGGATCGTCGTGAGCTCGCGCGTGTCGAGGCCGTATATGCCCGGGATGCCCTTCTTTTTGAGGAAGGTGTCGAGGTCGTAACCGCACCTGAAGTTCGACGGCTCGTCGCAGTAGTCCCTGACGATATATCCTTTACAGACGGACTCGCCTTCGAAGTCCTCTTCCATGATCCCGTAATTTCCGATCATCGGGAATGTCTGCATTATGATCTGGCCGTAATAGCTGGGGTCCGTAAGCGTCTCCACATATCCGCACATACCCGTCGTGAACACCATTTCTCCGATGCTGTCACCTTCGGCTCCGAACCTTCCGCCCTCGAAGACCGTGCCGTCGTCGAGCACGAGATAAGCCTTTTCGTCGTTCCTTTTACTCACTTTTACTCCTCCGATCCGTTTTTATTTTTATAAAAAATCATTGCTTTGCCCTTTTCGTTACACAAGAAAGGAGAGCAAGTGTTGCGCCTGCCCTCTCCCGTAAAAAACCAAAGTCACCTGTTCCCATGGTTCCATTTTTTCTCCAAATTGAAGATGCATTCCTTGAGCGCTTTTACGTGGGCATCGGTCTCTTCTCTCGCCCTGTCGCTGTCTCCGGAAATTATCGCCTCCATTATCCTTCTGTGCTCCGCAGGCATCTTGATGTACTGCGAAACGTCGTCGTAGTAAAGGTACCTGAAGCGGAGCGAAAGCTCCTGTATGTGATCCACCATGTCGATGAGCGTCCTGTTGTCACTGCATTCGACGATAAAACTGTGGAAGGCGCTGTCGAACTCTATCATCTTCTCCTTGTCGTTGTTCTCGACGGCTGATTCAAACATCTCTACGTAGTGTTTGAGCTGCGACTTCTGAGGGTCCTTTATCCTCTGAGCCGCGAGGTAGGCCGCGAAACTTTCGAGATCCTCCCTGACCTCGAATACGTCGACCATGTCTTTAACGGAAATTTTGGAAACGTACGCGCCGCGCCTCGGCTCTATCGTGACGAGGCCGTCGTCGGCGAGCTTCTTGATCGCCTTCCTTATCGGCGTCCTGCTGACGTTCATCTTCTCGGCAAGGCTTATCTCCATGAGTCTCGTGTACGATTCTATCTCGCCCTTGAGTATCTTGTCCTTGAGCTCGAGATATACAAGCTCCATCAAAGATTTCTGTATTGGAAGATTGAATTTCATACCTGACATTTGCCTTCACCTCCGAGTTTCACAAGCCAAGTTCCGCGATCTTCAGTAATGCCGCTCAGCAGTCCATCGATTTCGTAAAATTCCCTGCGTGCCGTATCTTCGTCCGAATAGTACGCCGCGACGGTCGGTCCGCTTCCGCTCACCGTTACCGCAAAAGCCGACAGCCCGCGTGTCATCGCGTCCCTGATCCTGCCCGTTTCGGGACTCGACTCGAACGCATATTCTTCCATTTCATTGTAAAACAAAATGCTGTTTTTGTCGCGCCGATTTTCGGTAAAATCGGGCTGTTTTTCGGCCGATTTTTCCGCCCGGTCGCGGTCTATCGCATCGTACGCTTCCTTTGTCGAAATGCCCTCGGAAGGCTTCACTAAGATCGCCCAGCCGCCGACCGATCTCACCGGTTCCACGATCTCGCCGATCCCGCTTATCCTTACTGCAGTCGAAAGGAGTGCGCTCCCCTCGAGCGGCTTTCCTTCGCCTTCGAGATCGTCCTTTGCGGCGGATCCGTCTATCGCGATCATTGCCGGGACATCGGAGCCGACTTTTATTCCCGCGGCGATCAGTTCCGGTACGCTTAGGACATTGCCGAGAAGGGAGTTCACTGCGAGCATGACAGCCGCCGCATCCGTGCTCCCCCCGGCGAGACCGGCTTCTGCCGGAATGTTCTTCTTAAGGGTGATGCGAAAGCCGGGAAGGTCCGCGCCTTCTCCTACTTTGCCGCGGATCGCAGAAAGTGCCGCGACCGCTCCCCTGTAGGCGAGGTTCTTTTCGCCCGAGCATATGCCCCTGCTTATGTCGTTATCTTCGATCTCGAGCGTGACGGGCGGCAGCTGTTCATCCGCACTGCGGGAGCTTCCCGTTTCTGCCGCGCTCATCGCGCCTTCCGCTTCCGTCGCTGCCGTCGTTTCGACCGTCACTTCGTCGCACAGGCTGATGCGCTCCATGACGGACGATATCTCGTGATATCCGTCCGGTCTCCTGTTTCCGATAAAAAGCTCGATATTCACTTTTGCATATGCTTTCAAAGTTTTCGCGCCCACGATATCTACCTCTGCCCGTAAAAAAGGATGCCAAAGGCACCCTTTTATAACGGTTTATTTCCTGCTACCGGTTCGATTATTCTTTCCTCTTTTTTTGCCGCTCTCCGGCTTGCTCTGCTGCGACGACTTGCCGAGCCCCGACTTGTAAGTGCCGCCGGCTGCGCTTATCGGTCTCCTCTTCGAAACTTTGTATACGTAAGGGAGCTCCGCGCTTAGATCGAGTTTCGCTTCGAGCTTCTCCCTCATCTCTTCGTTCTTCTTTTCGGCTTTCCTGACCTTGCGGTCTTTCTTCGCCTTTCTGCGCTGCTCCTCTTTGATCACTTCGTCGACGCTTTTACCGGTCTTCTTCGCTTCGCGGTAAGGGTTGAACGCGCCGTCCTTCTTTTCCTTCTTGCCCTCAGCGGCGTCTTCCGCCTGCTTCTGAGCCTGCTGTCTTACGGAGATGACGATGATACCGCCGAACATGAGTCCCATCATTATGAAGTTGACGCTCATGTTCATCTTCTGGTTATACGTCCTGAAGCTGATCTCTTCGTTCCTGCCGAGCATGTTGCCCTGATCGTCCATGAATGACTTATCGATGACGACCTTGTATTCCGTGTTGCTCTTTACGACCAGATGCTTGCTGTCGGTGTTGTTGGCGAGGACGAGAACGAGGCCGCTCTTATTGTCGGCGGTCAGTACCCTTGCTGGGATCTTCTTCCCCTTCATGTCGACTATCTTGATGAGGCCCTCATTGTGCTTCTTCGTCGCATCGTCCGAAACGGAGTTGCTGAAATAAAGTTTCATGCCGACGTTCTCGATCGATGTATTCTTTTGTCCGTCTTTCGGGTAGGAGGACTTGAGTGTCAGGCTACCCTCGTCAGCGAAAGCAAATGCTCCGCACGCCGCGATCATGATCGATACGACCAAAGCTATAATGCCGGCTTTCTTCATTCCGATATACCTCCGATTTTTGTTTCTTTATATATCCGAGTAATTCTATCACACGCACGAACTTGTCGCAAGGTCAAAAAATCATTCGATCCAGTCCAGCGTCCTTTTTACCGCCTTATGCCAGTAGCGGCACTTTTCCTCCCTGACCGCCTCTTCCATTGACGGCTCAAACGATTTTTCGACGGCGAACTTCCCGTATATCTCATCCGTGTTTTTCCAGTATCCCGTAGCAAGACCCGCCATATACGAAACGCCGAGCGCCGTCGTCTCGACCGTCTTCGGGCGATCGACCTTCACGCCGAGCAGATCCGCCTGGAACTGCATGAGAAAATCGTTCTGCGACGCACCGCCGTCGACTCTGAGGCTCGGAAGCTCGATCCCGCTGTCCTCCTTCATCGCGTCTATCACGTCCATAGACTGAAAGGCGAGCGATTCAAGCGTCGCCCTGACTATGTGCTCGCGCCGCGTGCCTCTCGTGATCCCGAAGATCCCGCCCCTCGCGTACATGTCCCAGTAAGGCGCACCCATTCCGGTAAAAGCCGGCACGACGTAGACGCCGCCTGAATCACCGACCATGTCCGCATAGTATTCGCTCATCGGAGCGTCGTACAGGATGCGGAGCTCGTCGCGCAGCCACTGTATGGCGGAGCCGCCGTTAAAAACGGACCCTTCGAGGGCGTATGTCGTTTCGCCGCCAATTCCCCAAGCGATCGTTGTGATGATGCCGTGCTTCGATTTTACCGCGGTGTCCCCCGTGTTCATCAGGAGAAAGCAGCCCGTACCGTACGTATTTTTTACCATGCCCGGGTAAAAACACGTCTGGCCGAAGAGAGCCGCCTGCTGGTCGCCGAGGATCGCGGCGATCGGTATTTGCTTTTTATCGAAAAAGCGTTCATCGGTAAAATCATATATCTCCGAGGAATCGCGGACCTCCGGGAGCATCGCGCGCGGTATGCCGAGTATCGAGAGGATCTCATCGTCCCACTCGCGCGTGTGTATGTTGAACATCATCGTCCTGCTCGCGTTTGAGACGTCGGTCACGTGCGTCCTGCCGGCCGACAGGTTCCACAAGAGCCAGGTGTCTACGGTGCCGAATAAAAGTTCGCCGCGCTCGGCTTTTTGCCGCGCCCCTTCGACGTTGTCGAGTATCCACTTCAGCTTCGTCGCGGAAAAATACGCGTCGAGCACAAGTCCGGTCCTCTCCCTAAAAAGTTCGGCAAACCCTTCTTCCCGCAGCCGCTCGCAGATGTCCGCCGTCCTTCTGCACTGCCAAACGATCGCGTTGTAGATCGGCTTCCCCGTCCCGCGGTCCCAGACGACCGTCGTCTCGCGCTGATTCGTTATGCCGATCGAGTCGATCTCTGCCGCCGAAATGCCCGCCTGCTCCGTGACTTCGCGCGCCGCCTCGACGGTCGCGTTCAGGATCTCGACCGCGTCGTGCTCGACCCAGCCGGGGTGCGGATAATACTGCGTAAATTCTTTTCTGCTGATCGCGACCTTCTCCGAATCCCTGTCGAACAGTATCGCGCGGGTACTCGTGGTCCCCTCGTCCAAAGCCATTATGTATTTATCCATGAGAACCTCCGCTTTTATTCATGAGGGCTTTCTCTTTTATTCATTAGAAGCTCTGCCGAAACTTCGGTGTAAAAATCGTCAGCGGTAAAATATATCCTTATGATATCATCTTTGGCGCCGTTTTAAAAACGACGTCCGCGCGCCCTACGGACGCCTGCGAAAGAAACGGCCCGGACGCTGCCGGATCAGGCGCGGGCGCACGAATGAATTGCAGGCTAACAGATATTGCAAAATTTGACTTTTGCGACTCTAACTATATATTGCAGGCGTCAATCGGTTCTTAAATTTTTATTCTGTAAATCATATCTGAACAAGAAGAAGGTGACAAAATGAAAAAAGCATTTTTAAGCGCATTTCTCTGCGCCATGCTCGTGCTCGTAATGGCTCCGCTGTCTGTTTTTGCGGCCGAAGATGACCAGGTCAACCCGATTATCATCGGGGATATGCCGGAGTTTTCCGTAAACTGCATAAAAAATCTCAACGGTAAGCCTTGCACGAAAGCCGGACAGTTCGAATTCGAAATGTACGACAGGGACGGGCATCTTGTTGCAACAGCGACAAATGATGCGACCGGCCACTTTGTAATGAAGTATAAGTTCACTAGGCTCCCTGAAAACGGGGATTACTATTTCTCGATCGTAGAGAAAGCCGGGAACGATCCTAAGATCACATATTCAAAGCAGCTGTATTGGATCAAAGCCACTTACCACGGCATCTTCTTCGGGGCAGCACCTGCAGAGCCTGAAGAGCCTTACGTAGGGCTCACGGTGGAATATGCAGTACCTGACGACACGCCGCCGCAGGATCTGATATATAAGTCGACCGAAGATACAAACCTTCCGTTCGACAACTTCACCAAGGCGGAACCTCCTGCGAAGAAAGAGCCTCCTAAAAAAGCCGCTACGCCTCCGACTTCGGACAACAACGGAACGGCCCTCTGGCTCACGCTCGGCGTAATGGCCGGTGCCGCTCTTGCGGGAAGGAAAAAATTCGGTCTCGGCAAATAAGCGATAAAAGATGGATCGGCATCAGACCGAAGATCGACACGACATCACAAAGAAAAAGAGGATGGGCTTTAAGCTCATCCTCTTTTGTTTGACTTCCTGAGCTCCCGGAAAAACCCCGAGAGTATCTCCGAACACTCCGCCTCCAGGATCCCGGAATGCACTTCGATCCTGTGGTTCAGCCGTTCATCGCAGGCGACGTTGAAAAGCGATCCGCAGGCGCCGTTTTTTGGGTCCATTGCGCCGATAAAAAGTTCGTCGATACGCGCGAGCGCCATCGCCCCCGCGCACATCGCGCACGGTTCGAGGGTGACATAAAGGGCGCATCCCTTCAGCCACTTCGATCCCACGACGCGCCTCGCCTCCCGCATCGCGATCATCTCTGCGTGCGACGATGCGTCGTTGTCCTCTTCCACGGTGTTGTGGGCCTTCGCTATGACCTCGCCGTCTTTGACGATGACCGCACCGACAGGCACCTCACCCGCCGCGGCGGCGAGGGCGGCCTCTTCGAGGGCGATCCTCATAAGATCTTCGTGCGTTCTTTCCGCTTTTTCGTTTGTTCCGGTCGTTCTTTCGTTTGACATTCTACCTTTTTATAACACGGGCCTCCCGGGTGGGAGGCTCCGCGATTTTTACCGAGCGATCAACGCCGGCGATCCTCGCTTAACGATTTTCGCCGAAATGACGCTTAAGCGATTATTTTCTTGCTCCGAGCTGACCGTCTACAAAGAGCTGTGCGGAGAGGTTGTCTCCCGCGAGTTCGTACATGTCGAGGATCGCCTGTGCGTGCTCTTCCTCTTCGACCTGCTCGTCAACGTATTTCTGAGCAAATCTTACGGCCGGATAATCTTCCTTGTCGGCCGCGATCTTCCAGAGTTCGTAGATGCTCTCGCTTACCGCAACTTCGTGTGCGAGAACGCGCCTTGCGATCTCAAGAGGTTTTCTCTCGTTGACATCGGTTGCTTCGATCGTCTCGAGGACAGGTGCTACGCCTCTCTTCTGGAGGAACCTGACGAAATCTTCCGCGTGCTCGAGCTCCTCTTTATACTGATGGAAGAGCCAGTTTGCATATCCCGGCTTCTTCTCTTCTTCCATAACGACCGACATCTTGAGATAGAGATAAGCGGAATAATATTCCTTGTTTATCTGCTCGTTGATCTTGTCTATTACTGCTTTTTTCATACTTTCTTCCTCCGTTTCCGCGCCGCGTGCGGCGCCCCAAATACCTTTTTCTCCTACCCTTATATTTTAATCGTTTCTGTTGAGCCAATCAATGAGTACTTTGATATATTCCTCGTTCTCGTCGACGAAGCACATGTGTTTCGAATACTGGAACAGGTGCCACTCGGAGTTCGGGATGCTGTCGTGCATCATCTTTGCGATGTAAGGCGAGCAGAGATCTTCCGCGCCGTCGAATATCATGCAAGGAGTGTCGATGTCCTTCATTTTATCCTTGTAGTCGTAATCCTTGAGGTTCCCGATCGGCGTGAACTCGTTAGGTCCCCAGCCCGCGACGTAAGCTTCGCCGCCTGATTTTTTAGGACGCGTGAGGCAATCGTACTGTTTGATCTTTTCCTGATCGTAGCAGTATCTGTTCATGAATTTATCGACGGCCTTGAGGTAGGCGTCCGATTCGTAGTTGCCGCTCTCCTCGGCTTCTTTTATCGCCTTCTGGCTCTCCTCGTCCATGTAGGAGATCCTTCTCTTCTGCTCGATCTCCCATATCTTATTGTAAGGGAGCGTGCTGGACATGATGAAACTTTTTACGCCTTCGTGCTTATAGTCGCATGCGTAGATGAAGCACATCATGCCGCCCCAGGACTGTCCGAGAACGTGGCAGGTGTCGAGTTTCAGATATTTTCTCAGCTCCTCGAGCTCGTTCATCCACGTCTCTCTCGTCCAGAGTTCAGGGTGACCGTCGAGATAGGAGTTGCCGCATCCGATCTGGTCGTACATTACGAGCATCCTGTCGTCGAGGTCCGCGACTTTGTCGAGCGTCTCAAAATAGTTGTGCGTCGATCCCGGTCCTCCGTGTAAAAGGATCAGAGGCGCCTTGCCGTTGTCCTTTCTTTCGCCGACGATGCGGTAATAAGTTTCTCTGCCTAAATAAGGCATGTATCCTTCTGTGATTTTTGCCATGTTTCCTCCTTTCGCCGGTGCTGTCCGGGCGAACGTGTAATAAAAATACTGCGGCTCCGGTAGGGTCCCAAAGCCGCAGCTCTCTTAAACTATTTCTCTTCAGGTACTACGATAATCTCCTTGGTGTAGTTGTTCAGAAGTTTGCAACCGTCTTCGGTGATCAATACGAGGTCCTCGATCCTTACGCCGATGCCCTCTTCAGCGATGTAGATGCCCGGCTCTACCGAGAAGCACTGTCCGACTTCGATGACTTCCTCATTTACATAGGAAACGTCGCCCACTTCGTGGTCCTCAAGACCGATCGAGTGTCCCGTCCTGTGCGTGAAGTATTCTCCGAATCCCTTCTCCTCGATGTAGTTCCTTGCGGCAAGGTCAACGTCCTTCATCTTGTTGCCCGGCTTCGCAGCGGCGATACCCCTGAGGTTCGCTTCGAGTACTACATTGTAGATCTCTTTCTGTCTCTCGCTTACTTCGCCGATGAATACGGTTCTCGTCATATCGGAAGCGTAGTTCTCATAAACTCCTCCGATGTCGAGGATGACGCAGTCGCCGTGTTTGCCCTTCGAATCGTCCGTAACATGGTGAGGATCGCATGCATTCTTTGCATAAGCCGTGATAGGGTCGAACGAAACGTCGTTGATTCCGTGTTTCTTATAGATCTCTTTTACCTTGGCGTTGAGCTCTTTCTCCGTGAGGCCTTTTCCCGCCCAAGGGATGAGTTCGTCCATGACTTCGTCGTTGATCCTCGAGGACTCGATCATGAGCTCCTGCTCTTTAGCGTCCTTCAGCTGTCTGATCTTGTCTACGATTACCGAACCGTTTACGAATTTGCTTCCCGCACCGAGCTCCTGCAGTCTGAGCAGGAACCTTGCCGGCCAAGCCTTGTCGATACCGATCGTCTTGTCCTTCTCGATCACCTCGCTGAGGATCTTGACAGGATCGTCCACGTCGTCGAAATATGTGATAGGAACTCCGAGATCGTCCTGCGGCAGCATCTTGTTAACGAACAGGCGGCTGTCACCGTTCACGTTTATATAAAGAGCAAGCATCCTCTCACCCGGGAATATCCACTTTCCGGTCAGGTAAAAGATCGCTACCGGATCCGTGATGATCATCTGCGGCATATCCTGTTTTTTCATTCTTTCAATGATTCTGTTCAATTTGCCAGTGTCCATAATTCTCCTCCGTAAAAAATAAAAGCAATAACGTGCGGGCATTCTCTCAAACCCGATAAAATCTCATAGTCTCGCTATGAATAATATTACGACCGGCAGAATGCTTTGTCAAATAAAAAACGCTTCCCCGTAAAAGTATTTTAACGGCTTTCCGCCGCGCCTTTGCCGTTCGTCCCTTCATGTATTATAATAGTCGGGAAAGTTAGTTCGTGTATGTCGGGATCTTGTATCTTCGGTAAAAATTTCGACCGCCCGTCATGCGGACTTATGGGTTTGGGGAAGCGTTGAGTTCATGGTTTTAGACATTATAATCATAGCAATATTCATTTTATCGTCGGTGCGCGGTAAAAGTTCCGGATTCGCGAGCTCTCTCATCAGGCTCGTGGGGATCGCCGCGGCCATAGTGTGCGGCGTGCTTTTTACCAAGCGACTTGCCGACGCCCTCGCGCTCACGCAGCTGAACGGCATCGTGTCGCGCAAGATGCTGTCGCCGCTCGCGTTTTTTATCATCGTCGCCATAGTGTGGATCATCGTTTCGATCCTCTGCCGCGGCCTCAGGGAGGCGCGCAGGAAGAAGAACCTCCTCGGCACGGTCGACTCGAGCGTCGGACTTTTGTTCGGCATGATAAGGGGCGCGATCTTCGTGCTCCTCTTCATAACGTTCCTGCTTCCGGCGACCCACCTCATCGCACCGGATAAACTTCCGGCCGTGAACGCCTCGCTCGACAATTCGTATATCGCGAGCAGGGTCTACGACGCGAATCCGATATTCAAGATCTTCAAATAGAGCGGCCCGGACAACACGCCCGCCTCGCCCCACGCACCCGCGTGCCGCACGGATACGTCAGCATACGCGAACACCGCGTAGATACGGGCGCTCCGCGGTAAGTGTCTTTTAACACCTATCTAAATAGTATGATAATAGTTCGCAGCATTAGCATTATAGATAAAATCTATAATGCTTTTTTTGCTATTTATAATTACTTTAACCGCCCTTCCGCCGCTTTGATATAATCTATACGGAAAAATCATTCACATTTATTGTTGGTTGGAGGTATTAAAATGGCTGATTACAGAAAAATGTGGGAAGACCTCGGCATGGACGTCGAGCAGCACGACCTTTTGTGCGAGGTACTGCCTCAGGCGGTCGGCGATGTCTTCATGTCGCAGGAAAACAGGCCTGAATGTATGGACTATTTCGATTTCGTTTTGGCGGAAGTACACGGCGTCCGTCCTGCGGAACTCGTCAAATTTAAAGAAGGCGGCGGAAAGGTCTTCGGTACTTTCTGCATCTACGTTCCGGACGAAGTTATTTTCGCGGGCGGCGGTATCGCGACGGGGCTGTGCGCGGGATCCCAGTTCTGGGTACCGGGCGGCGAGAAGGTCCTCCCTTCGAATGTCTGTCCTTTGATCAAGGCGAGTGTAGGCGCAAGGCTCGACAGGACGTGCCCGTTCTTCCGTCTAGTCGACGTCCTGATCGGAGAGAACACGTGCGACGGTAAAAAGAAAGCGTACGAGATCCTCGGCAAGGACGTTCCGATGCACATAATGGATCTCCCGCAGATGAAGCGCCCTAAAGACATCGAGAAATGGGCGGACGAGATAAAAGATCTCATCGTAATGGTCGAGCGGGAGACCGGCAACAAGATCACTCCTGAGAAACTCGCCGAGAACATCAAGATCTTCAACAAGAAGAGACAGGCTCTCGAGCGCCTCTTCAACACGAGAAAGAACCTCAACATTCCGATCAGCGGAACGGACTGCATCCTGATCGAGCAGATCGCGTACTACGACGATCCTGTAAGGTTCACGGAAATGACGAACAAGCTGTGCGACGAGCTCGAGAAGAGAGCGGCAGACGGCGTCAACGTATTCCCTGAAGGCACGAAGAGGATAATGATCTCCGGTACGCCTATGGCGATCCCTAACTGGAAGCTCCACAACCTCATCGAGACTTCCGGCGGTGCAGTAGTCGTCGAAGAAGCGTGCACGGGAACGCGTTACTTCGAGAACCAGGTAGACGAGAGCGGCACGACGATCGACGAAATGGTCGCGAACATCGCGGGCCGCTACATGAAGATCAACTGCGCATGCTTCACGCCGAACGAAAAGCGTTTCGACGACATCGTAAGGCTCGCGAAAGAATGCAATGTCGACGGCGTCATCGACGCTCACCTCAAATTCTGCACGACGTACGACATCGAAGGGTATTCGCTCCAGAAGAGGCTCGAGGAAGAGGGCATTCCTGTACTCAGCATCGAGACCGATTACACGGATACCGACGCGCAGCAGCTCAAGACGAGGATCGGCGCTTTTATCGAGATACTCGGATAGATCATCAGCAAAAATGGTGCAGCCGGGCTTTGGCTCGGCTCACTTTTTTACCGGGCGCAATTTTACCGAACATGACCTCCGAAAGGCGTAAACATTTTCGGCGCGAAGTGATATAATTTTATCAAAGCCGGTGCGGTCCGATGCGGCCGAACGATCGGAGGCGTAAAAATGGAAGAACAGAAACACTATTACATGCTTTTTTCAAATCATACGGACGGGCTTGCGATGTACCAGGCGATAAAAGCCGCGGGACTCCGAGCAAATATTTCCCCGACCCCGCGTGAGCTCAGTGTCTGTTGCGGTATCGCGCTACTCCTGGCTCCCGGAGATGTGGAGGCCATAAAAGCGCTCGCGGCGGAGAAGAAGCTCGCATACATCGGCATCGAGATGCTGAGCAACACGTTCGATAACACGAGGCACAAATATGGTTAACCCCAATAAATACATAGGTATCGACATAGGCTCTACGGCGTCGAAGGTCTGTATACTGGACGAGAACGGAGAAGAGCCGCGGTTTACGGTGCTTCCGACCGGCTGGAACAGCAAGATCACGGCCGGAATAATAAAGGAAGATCTCGAAAAAGCGATCGGCGATCTCGGTGACACGAAGATAATCGCTACGGGGTACGGAAGGATATCGGTCGAGTACGCTGACTCCGTCATAACGGAGATCACCTGCCACGGCCGCGGCGGGTACGCCCTCGCGGGGTCCGACTGCTCGATCATCGACATCGGCGGGCAGGACACGAAATTCATCAACGTCAAAAACGGCAAGGCCGTCGATTTTCTCATGAACGATAAATGCGCGGCAGGCACTGGCAAGTTCATCGAGGTCATGGCGAACAGGCTCGGGCTCACGATAGACGAGCTTTTCGAGTACGCGGAAGCCGGGACGCCCGTTCCGATAAGCGCGATCTGCACGGTTTTTGCGGAGTCGGAGATCATCAACTATATGGGCGAGGGTAAAAGCAAAGAGGACCTCGCCGCCGGCGTCATCGATTCCGTCGCGGTAAAAGTAATCAACATGATGCAGCGGAAATCGCTACAGGACAGGATAATCGTCACGGGCGGCCTGAGCCACAACGAATTTTTCGCGGCCCTCCTCTCTAAAAAGCTGAACGCTCACGTTGAGGCGATGCCGAACGGGAGATACGCGGGAGCGTACGGCGCGGCTCTCCTCGCAATGGCGAGGACGTCTTAGAGTATGTCGATGTGCTCTCCCGCAAGCGCTTTGTTCATGCTCCTGACCGCGCAGAACTTGCCGCACATGCTGCACGTGTCGCCGTGGTCGTCTTCCGGCTTCCTGCTGTCCCTGATCGCCTTCGCCGTTTCAGGGTCGAGCGCGCAGGCGTACTGTGCATCCCAATCGAGGACGCGCCTTGCGTCGGCCATTTTATCGTCGATGTCCCTCGCGCCCGGGATGCCCTTCGCGATATCCGCCGCGTGAGCTGCGATTTTAGAAGCGATTATACCCTGTTTTACGTCTTCGACATTCGGAAGAGCGAGGTGTTCTGCCGGCGTAACGTAGCACAGGAACGCCGCACCGCTCATCGCCGCAACGGCGCCGCCGATAGCGGAAGTTATGTGGTCATAGCCCGGAGCGATGTCGGTGACGAGAGGTCCGAGCACGTAGAACGGAGCGCCCATGCAGATAGACTGCTGCACCTTCATGTTAGCCGCGACCTGATCGAGCGGAACGTGTCCCGGGCCTTCGACCATTACCTGGACATTGTGTTCCCATGCGCGCTTCGTGAGCTCTCCAAGCCTGACGAGCTCCTCTATTTGGCAAACGTCGGTCGCATCCGCGAGGCATCCCGGTCTGCACGCATCTCCGAGCGAGATCGTGACGTCGTGTTCTTCGCAGATATCGAGGATCTCGTCGTAGTATTCGTAAAAAGGATTTTCCTCTCCCGTCATGCTCATCCACGCGAACACGAGGCTGCCGCCCCTGCTGACTATGTTCATTTTTCTCTTGTGGCGTTTTATCTGGTCGATAGTTTTTCTCGTTATGCCGCAGTGAAGGGTGACAAAATCAACGCCGTCCTCCGCATGGAGCCTGATGACATCTATAAAATCCTGTGCGGTCAGTGTCGCGAGGTCCCTCTGATAGTGGATGACGCTGTCGTATACCGGCACTGTCCCTATCATCGCAGGGCATTCGGTCGTGAGCTTCCTGCGGAAAGGCTGTGTATCACCGTGGCTCGACAGGTCCATTATCGATTCCGCGCCGAGCTCGACCGCGCTCATCACCTTCTGCATTTCGATATCGTAGTCCTTGCAGTCGCGCGAGACGCCGAGGTTGACGTTTATCTTCGTGCGGAGCATGCTGCCGACACCTTCCGGGTCGAGCGAGGTGTGGCGCTTGTTTGCGCAGATCGCGACCTTTCCTTCGGCGACAAGCTTCATGAGCTTCTCGACAGGCATGTTTTCTTTGCGGGCCACCGTCTCCATTTCCGGTGTCACGATAGATTTTCTTGCTGCATCCATTTGAGTGGTGTAGTTTGCCATTTTAGTTTTCTCCTTTATTTATCCCTTCTTTTTTATCCGTGAGCATATATGCGTGATTTATCGGTCCCGAACCTTCGCCGAGGTCGAGTCCCGAGGCGAGCGCCTCGGTAAGATATTCTTTTGCAAGGGCGACAGCCTCTTCGACGTCGTACCCTTTTGCAAGGTCCGCGGCTATAGCCGATGAAAGCGTGCAGCCGGTGCCGTGGGTGTTTTTATTGTCTATCCTGCGCCCCTTGAACCACCTGTGCGTTCCGTCTTTTCTATACAGAAGATCGTCGGGATCGTCGGCGCTGTGACCGCCCTTCAGAAGAACGTCGCAGCCGTATTCGACCGATATCTTTTCCGCGGCACGGAGCATGTCATCTTTGGTTTTTACCGACAGACCGGCGAGCTCTCCCGCTTCGTCGAGGTTCGGGGTTATAAGAGCGGCGAGCGGAAGCAGGTCTTCTTTTAAAGTTTTTAAAGCTTCCTCCTCGAGGAGGCGCGCCCCGCTCGAAGCCGTGATCGGCGTGTCGATGACAATGTTTTCGGCCTTATATTTTTTCAGGCAGGACGCGACCTTCCTGATGAGCGATGCCGAAAAGACCATGCCCACTTTTACCGCATCGGGCCGTATGTCTTCGAAGACGGCGTCGATCTGCTTTTCCAGGAACTCCGGAGAGACCTCCGAAATGCCCGTTACCCTTTGAGTGTTCTGCGCGGTCAGGGCCGTGACGGCGGTCATCGCGTAAATGCCGTTTACAGTCAGGGTCTTTATGTCAGCCTGGATGCCCGCGCCGCCCGACGGGTCGCTGCCCGCGATCGAAAGTACCGTTTTCATAGGCGGCCTCCTCTCACCGAGCGGGCTTTTTCTTTGAGTTTTATGCACGCTTCGGTAATATTTTCCGCTCCGTATACGGCCGAGACTACAGCGATACCGGCGATGTCGCTACCGCGAAGGACATCGGCATTATCGAGAGTTATGCCGCCGATCGCGACGCACGGGATCGATACGGCTCCCTCTATATCCTTCAGCTGATCGGGCGTTATGCAGACGGCATTCGCTTTTGTCGGGGAAGGGAACACCGCACCCACGCCGAGGTAATCCGCTCCCGCATCCTCGGCACGCCGGGCCTGTTCGACCGTTTTCGCCGTGGCTCCGATGATGAAGTTTTCGGGGACCTTCTTTCGTATCTCCGCTACATCCATATCTCCGGCTCCCACGTGGACGCCGTCCGCCCCGCTTCGTAGCGCGACGTCGAGCCGGTCGTTTATTATGAGCGGCACTCCGTATTCGTGGCATAGGCTGCACATCCGCGTCGCCTCTTCGACGAGCAGGTCGTCCTGCAGGTCCTTCTCGCGGAGCTGGACCATCGTCACGCCTCCGCGGAGCGCATCCTCCGTCCGTTCGTAAACGGAACGCTTCGCCTCACGATCGCCGTCCGTTATCGCGTATAGGAGCAGTCTTTCGCTGTCAAAGTTCATTTTCAAATCCCTCCATGTACGCCCTCGGGGCATCGCACGTCATAAGTCCGCTCATGACGCAGGCTCCCGCGGCACCGCAGTTCATGACCTCCGCGTAGTTGTTTTTATCGATTCCGCCTATGGCATAGACCGGGATCGAGACCGCATCGCATACCCCGCGGAGGAAGGTGAGCCCGCGGCCGGGCAGACCTTTTTTACAATCCGTATCGAAGACATGTCCCGCGGTTATATACGTGCACCCCGCTTTTTCCGCAAAGACCGCCTCTTCCGCCGAGTGGCAGGATGCGCCGAGGATGCGGAACCTCTTCTTTTCGTTTTCACCGAGCTCCCGAAGATCTGTGATCGGCAGGTGGATCGCCGAGCACCACGGTACCCGGACCGCGGCGGGACCGTGCAGTATGCATGTCGTGCCGTGCTTTTCGCATATCTCCGAGACCTTCTCCGCAAGCAAAAGGTACTCTTCCGGGGCGAGATCTTTTTCGCGCAGTATCACGGCCTTCGGGCCCGCCTGCGCGATCTCTTCCACGCGAATGAGAAAATCGGTCTTGCAGAGTTTTCTGCTCGTTACGCAAATTATTTCAGACATAAAGATAATCGTTCAGTACCGGCTGCAGCCCCTCGCCCGACATATCTCTGTACATGTCGTCGAAACTGCGCCCGTCGTTTATTTCAAATTGCTCGTCGCCGGCATCTTCGCCGGACGACTGCCCGCTGTATTTATCCTCGTGATCTCCGACGCCCGTAGATACGCCCGCCGATACCTTCGTCGCCGCGATCTTTACGATGCCGTTTCGGAACGACGCGCTTTCACGCGACGAGACCGTTATCCCGGCGAACGGCAGGAAGATCCTGTAGGCGCAGAGCACCTGGCAGAGCTGCCTTTCACCGACGTCGAGCGGCTCGATCTTATCGTTGTTGATGATCGGCCTGAGCCTCGGACATGAGAGCGACATCTCGGCGTACGGATATTTCCTCTGCAGGCAGTAGACATGGAGAGCCGTCGCGAACGCGTCCTTTCTGAAATCCGAAAGACCGAGCAGCGCCGAGAACCCGACTCCGCGCATCCCGCCCATGAGAGCCCTTTCCTGCGCTTCGAACCTGTAAGGCCACACGCGCTTATGCCCCATGAGGTGAAGCGTCTCGTATTTGTCGCTGTCGTACGTCTCCTGGAACACCGTTATGTAATCGGCGCCGCATTCGTGAAGGTAGCGGTACTCGTCCGTGTTGACCGGATATATCTCGAGGCCGACGAGGCGGAAATACTTCCGCGCGAGCTTGCACGCTTCGCCGATGTAGCTGATATCGCTTTTACTCCTGCTCTCGCCTGTGAGGATGAGGATCTCCTCCATACCGCTGTCCGCGATGACCTTCATCTCGTGTTCGATCTGTTCCGCGGAAAGTTTCATGCGCCTGATGTGGTTGTAGCAGTTGAAACCGCAGTAAACGCAATAGTTTTCGCAGTAGTTCGCTATATAAAGAGGTGTAAAAAGATACACCGTGTTCCCGAAATGCCGACTCGTTTCGAACCTCGCGCGCTCCGCCATTTTTTCTAAAAACGGCTCCGCCGCCGGCGATAAAAGCGCCTTAAAATCATCCACCGAACAGACTTCGTGCTCAAGCGCCGCTTTAACATCTTTCGCCGTATAAACGCTGTAATCGTATCCGTTCATCTGCGCGATGACCTTCTCGCGGATCTCCGGATCTATGCGCTCCATATCCGGCATGTATTCCATGTGGTCCCTGCGACACGACGGATCGGACTCTAACTTATGCTTTTTTCTGAGCGCCGCTTCGGAAAGATATTCGGAATCGATCAAAAAATCATTTTCCATTTCTACGCCCCCTTAGTCCCGCAAAAATCCGGTAAGCGGATCCGACGCCGACGCACCGCGCGACAGCACTCTGCCGAGCCCCGACAGATACGCCTGCCTTCCGGCCTCTATCGCTTTTCGGAAAGCGGACGCCATGAGCGGCAGGTCTCCCGCCGTAGCGAGAGCCGTGTTCGCCATTATTGCCGCAGCTCCCATCTCCATGGCCTCGCACGCCTGTGACGGCCTTCCGATCCCGGCGTCGACGATTATCGGAAGGTCTATCTCGTCGATCAGGATCTTTATAAAATCCTTCGTCGCAAGTCCCTTGTTCGAACCTATCGGAGAAGCGAGCGGCATTATGCTCGCGGCTCCCGCGTTCGCAAGGTCCCTCGCAACGTTGAGGTCGGGATACATGTAAGGCATTACGACGAATCCCTCGTTCGCCAGTATCTCTGTCGCGCGTATCGTTTCCGCGTTGTCCGGCAGAAGATATTTGGCATCGCGCATGATCTCAATTTTTACGAAGTCTCCGCACCCGAGCTCCCTCGCAAGGCGGGCGATCCTGACGGCCTCGTCCGCATTTCTCGCTCCCGAAGTGTTCGGAAGCAGTGTGACGTTTTCAGGGATGAAGTCGAGGATGTTCTCCTGTTCTTTAGTGTTGGCACGGCGGACCGCGAGCGTGATCATTTCGGCGCCGGCATCTTTTACCGCGGCTTCGATGAGTCGCAGGGAATATTTACCGGATCCGAGGATGAACCGCGAACCGAATTCGTGACCGCCGATCATCAATTTATCGTTATTCTGCATTTTTCTCTCCCTATCCTGCATTTCCATGCTAAATTTCATATTCGCCCGCGAGTATTCGCAGTACTGTCTGAGCCTGGTGCGCCGCGCACAACATGACCCTCGCGGAAAAAAGTCCGTTCCCCGCCGTCGCTTCGCTTTTACCGTCGCCGCAAAGGTAAAATTTTTCCGTTATCTTCGCGGTCACGATCTCGTTCGGAGAGCCGAGTCCCGCCATTCCGGACGCCGCCACGAGGTATTTGTCCGGCATGTTTTCGAGCGCGAAATTCGATATCCTGCTCTTCTCTTCCGCCCGGTCGAAAGCCTCGCACACGATGTCCGCATCGCCGAGAAGCTCCTCGTAGTTGCTCTCGTCCATTTTACGGACGAATGCCCTCACATCCGCATAGGGCGCGATCTCCGCCAGATTTTCCCGAAGTGCATCGGCCTTGTATTCTCCGAGCTGCTTCACCTTGTACTGCTGGCGGTTGAGATTCGTGATATCGACCCGGTCGAAATCGACAAGGATGAGTTTCCCCACCCCCGCCCTCGCGAGAGATATCGCGATGTTCGATCCGAGGCCGCCGAGCCCGCATACCGCCACGCACGCGTTCGCGAACCTGTTCTGCAAATCCTCGCCGATCCTGTCCGCCAGGGCCTGCCTCATTTCTTCCTTCAAGTGATCGTCTCTCAAATCTAACCGCCTCCCACAAAGCTGACGACTTCCACGGAATCACCGTCGCACAGGACGGTCGTCTCATATTGCGACTTCGGTACGATCCCGCCGTTTCTTTCCACGGCTATCCGCGAAAGATCGTGCCCCGTCTGTCCGAGGTATTCCGCCAAAGTCATGCCGGCCGCGTCTGTCTCTGCTCCGTTGATCTTCAGCATCTTTTTCCCTTTCGTAAAATAAAAAAATCGGAGATGCCCGTGCGGATATCTCCGAAAAAAATCAGTTCTGACTTCCTACGGCGGCATTATCCGCATCAGGTAAAAGGGTCGAAGTAGACAACTTCCTCTCAGCCCGCTTTCGCGAGCTCCCCTGTGTTTGTTTTTACGAATATGATGATAGACCCTCCCGGTAAAAATTGCAATAGAAGTACCCGTAAAAGTGCAGGGCGCCGTTAAAACCCCGGCCCGCCCAAACGCAGGAAAGGCCGGCGCCTGCGGCGCGCCGAAAATACAATATCCCGGCCACAGCCCTCCCGTTCTTCGCAAATTGTTTACTGCGCCAAAAACATATGTTAAAATGTAGACGATATTTGTTCCGGCGTTACAAGCAGCGCCGGCAAATCTCTCTGAGGACATATTTCCGCATCATTTTTATAACGGAGGTTTATCCATGACAAAACAAACGAAATACCCTCTGGCCTTTTGGATCTGTAGCACGACCGAGATATTCGAGCGTCTCTCTTTTTACCTGGGACGTTCCCTCATCCTCGTATTCGTCACTGCATCCGTAGCCACCGGAGGACTCGGCCTGCCTGACACGACGGCAGCCAAGATGCAGGCCGACCTGACCGCTTATTCCTATTTGGCGGCGATGATCGGCGCTATCATTGTAGACCGATTCATAGGCGCGAGATACACTACACCTATCGGTGCGGCCATTATTTCCGTCGGATATTTCGCCGGATCGGGAGCGGAAGACGCAAGGCTCATATATGTCATGATCTTCTGCGTAGCTTTCGGCCTCGGACTTTTCAAGACCGGTCCTATGATCGGCCGTATCGTCAGACCGGACCAGCTCACTTCGGCGTATTCGATAAGATATTCTCTCGTAAATGTCGGTGCATTCATCGGTCCGTTCGTAGCAGGCATCTTATACCAGAACACCTTTGCACACGACGGCGTTCTCGGTTTCCGCCCTTGCTTCAGAATGGCAGGAATAGTGATGCTGTGCGGATGCGCATGGTTCACCCTCGGTATCTTCCTGAAGGGCGAAGGAGCCGGAAAGAAGCCGTTCAAGCAAAACATGACGACCGAAGAGCTCGACGTGCAGGCGAAAGAAGAAGCTCAGCACATCGAGAAGCATCATGCTACGACCATAGAGAAAAAGAGGATCGCTGCTATCCTCCTGATCTCCGCGTTCCAGATCATATTCTGGCTCTTCTGGTACCTGGCATACCTGCCTATTTACTACCATTGGACGGAGAACATGAGCTGGCAGGTCGGATCCCTCAAAATACCTACAACATGGGTCGACTCCATAAACGCCCTCTTCTGCGTTATATCGGGACCGCTCACCGCTATGCTTTGGCAGAAACTTTCGGCAAGGCCGCAGGGCGACATGAGCATATTCAAGAAACTGGGCATCGGCCTCTCCTTCCTGGGATTGGGATATATCTATTTCGCGATCCTCGACGTAGCGCGCGGAGGGGCAAAGATAAGCGTTTTGTTCCTGCTCGTCTTCATGGTCTTCCTTACACTCGGTGAGATGTTCTTCTCGCCTCTCGGAGCGGCATTCATCGGACAGTATTCGCCGAGCCGTTACCTGTCGATCATGAACGCTATCTGGGGACTCGGATTGTTCGTAGCCGCGAAACTGTACGGAAACCTTTACGCCTTCGCATATGGCGGGAAATTCGCATTCACCCACTCGAGCACCGCTATCGCCGTCGTGGCATTCATATGCACAGGCATACTTTTTGCCCTCGACGGAAAGCTTACATCTCTTGTAAAACAGGAGAATGTGGAATAGTATATTAAAAGGCAACAGGATTTATTTGCAAGATCGGTAAAATATGTTTCTCTAGCTTATACTAAAAAGGAAGGAGCACTAATTATGAACGAAATACCTGAAAGACTGTCCGCTTTAAGGAAACTCATGGACGGCAACAAGATCGACTTCTACATCGCCCCGACGGCGGACTTTCACCAGAGCGAATATGTAGGCGAACATTTCAAGGCCAGAAAATACATAACCGGATTTTCCGGATCGGCCGGCACCGCCGTCATCGGTAAAAAAGGCGCATGGCTTTGGGTCGACGGAAGATATTTCATCCAGGCCGGCGAGCAGCTCAAAGGCACGACCGTCGAGCTCATGAAAATGGGCGAGCCGGGAGTCCCTACGCTCATCGAATTCCTCACCGATAAAACGGAAAAAGGAATGTGCATCGGCTTCGACGGCAGGGTCGTATCGATGGGCGACGGTCTTGAGTACGAAGAAGTCGCCGCCGCAAAAGGCGCAACGATCAAGTACGACGTAGACCTCATCGACGAGATCTGGAAAGACCGTCCGCCTCTTTCGCAGAAACCGGCGTTCGACCTCGACGTCAAATACGCAGGCGAGACGACGGAAAGCAAGATCGCACGCATCCGCGAAGCGATGGCTAAGGCGGGAGCGACCGTTCACGTCGTAACGACTTTGGACGACATATGCTGGACCCTCAACATGAGAGGAGACGACATCGAGTTCTTCCCGCTCGTACTTTCCTACGCGATCGTTACGAAAGATAAATATCACCTCTACATCAACGAGGCGAAGCTGACTGACGACATGAAGAAGTCCTTCGAAAAGGACGGCGTCGTTCTCCACCCGTACAACGACATCTACGAAGACATCAAGAAGTACGGCGGCGAGATCCTCTTCGTAGACCCGATGAAGATCAACTACGCCCTTTACAACAACATTCCGGCTGACGCGAAAAAAGTCGAGGGAACGAATCCTGAGATCTTCTTCAAGGCGGTAAAAAACGAAGTCGAGATCAAAAACATCCGCACGGCTCAGCTGAAAGACAGCATCGCCCACGTTCGTTTCATGAAGTGGCTCAAGGAAAATGTCGGCAAGATAAAAATCACTGAGATCAGCGCTTCGGATAAGCTCGACTCTTTCCGCAAGGAAATGGGCAACTATATAAGGCCGAGCTTTGAGCCTATCAGCTCATTCGGTGCACACGCCGCGATCGTCCACTACGCTCCTACTCCTGAAACGGACATCGAAGTAGAGCCTAACGGATTCCTTCTGACCGACACGGGAGCAGGCTTCTACGAAGGATCGACGGACATTACGAGGACTTACGCTTTCGGAAAAGTTTCGAAGCAGATGAAGGAAGATTTCACGCTCGTCGCGATAAGCAATCTCTCGCTTGCGAACGCCGTCTTCATGAAGGGCTGCAACGGTATCAACCTCGATACTTACGCGAGAAAACCTTTCTGGGACAGACACCTCAACTTCAATCACGGAACGGGCCACGGCGTAGGTTATCTCCTCAACATCCATGAAGGTCCTACCGGATTCCGCTGGACGTACAGAGCGGGCGAAAAAGAGCCTCTCACGGCCGGTCTCGTAATAACGGATGAGCCGGGTCTCTACATCGAAGGCTCCCACGGCATAAGGCTTGAGAACGAACTCCTCGTCTGCGAAGATGAGACGAACGAATACGGAACTTTCATGAAGTTCGACGTTCTCACGCTGATACCTTTCGACCTCGATGCGCTCGAGCCTGAATTCATGACGGCCGAAGAAAGAAAGATGCTGAACGAATATCACGAACGCGTCTACAAAGAAATCGCACCTCACCTCAACGAGGAAGAGGCCGCTTGGCTGAAAGAGTACACGAGAGCGGTATAGTAAAAGAGTACACGGGCGCGACGCAGTAAAATCGCATCGCCCCGAAAGGCGGAGCCGCTCCGCTCCTAAAAACGAAAAACGTCCGCATGCCGTTCCCGGCGTGCGGACATTTTTTATTGATCTTGCTTCGGATCCCGGATCTGCTTCGGGGTCCGCTTTTACTGTCGCTTCCCGTCCTTACTTAAGGACGACCGACATGTATTTTTTCTTGCCCTTTTGAAGGATGAGCTTGCCGTCCTCGAAATCTTCGGTCGTCACCGCTCTCCTTTTATCGGTGATCACCTCGCCGTTGAGCTTGAGGCCGCCCTGCTCGATCGTCCTGAATCCCTCGCTGTTGCTCGGAACGAGGCCGATCTCTTTTATCAGCGAAACGAGACCCATGCCCTCGCCTTCGATCTTCGATTTTTCTATTTCGACCGAAGGGATGTCCGCCTCACCGGCATTTCCTCCCGCGGCAAAAATTTTCCTCGAATCCTCGAGCGCCTTCTGCGCCGCTTCCTCGCCGTGAACGAGCTTCGTTACCTCGAACGCAAGGACCTCCTTCGAGTGATTTATCTCGGAACCTTCGGCAGCCGAAAGCCTCTCGACCTCATCCATAGGAAGGAATGTCAGCATCCTCAGGCACTTATTGACATCGGCGTCGCTGACGTTTCTCCAGTACTGGAAAAACTCGTAAGGCGAGACCTTGTTTTCGTCGAGCCAGAGCGCGCCCTTCGCTGTCTTTCCCATTTTCTTCCCTTCCGAATTGGTCAGGAGAGCGAACGTCATTCCGTATACGTCGAGGTCGTACATCTTCTTCGACAGGTGGACACCCGCGATGATGTTCGACCACTGGTCGTTGCCGCCGAACTGCATCTTCAGCCCGAAGTCACGCGCCATTACGGTAAAATCGTATGCCTGCATAAGCATGTAATTGAACTCGAAGAACGACAGCCCCTCTTCCATCCTGCGCTTGAAGCACTCGGCCCTGAGCATCTGATTTACATTGAAGTGCGTTCCGACTTCGCGGACGAACTCTATATAGTTGAGGGGTCTGAGCCACGCACCGTTGTTTACGGCTACCGCCTTGCCCGGCAACGGCTCCCTGTTCTCTCTCCCGTGCACATATACGCCTTCGTTCCCCTCGTACTTCCATTCCGTATCAAAATCGAGGAACCTGTCAAAGAGCTTCCTGAATCGTTCGCAGTTGTCGTCGATCGTCCTGACGTCCATGAGCATCCTCATGTCACTTCTGCCGGACGGGTCTCCGACCATTCCCGTGCCGCCGCCCATAAGCGCGACCGGAGTGTGACCGTATTTCATCATATACATCATGACGATGATCTGTATAAAATGCCCCACATGAAGGCTGTCCGCCGTCGGGTCGAACCCTATGTAGAACTTTATCTTCTCTTTGCCCAGCAGTTCTCTGACGGCTTCCGGGTCGGTCGCCTGTTCGATCAATCCGCGCTCGATGAGAACGTCGTATACGTTGTCGTGCTTACTCACATTGTCCGGGATCTGAAACATAAAAACTCCCTCCGATCATATCGTTCTATGGTTTTTACCTTTAAAAATCTTTTATTTCGTACCGTAAAGCCTGTCGCCGGCGTCTCCGAGGCCCGGTACGATATATGCCGAGTCGTTGAGCTCCTCGTCTTTTGCCGCGATAAAAATGTTCACGTCCGGGTGGGCTTTTGACAGCGCCTCGATCCCGGCATCGGCCGCGATGAAGCACATGAACGTTATGTCTTTACCGCCTCTTCTCTTTATAAAATCTATCGCCGCTACGGCACTTCCGCCCGTCGCGAGCATCGGATCTACGACGAAGATCTGTCTCTTCTCGAGGTCCGAAGGAAGCTTGCAGTAGTATTCGACCGGCAGATGGGTCTCCGGATCCCTGTAAAGTCCGATGTGTCCGACTTTAGCGTTCGGGACCAGGTCGAGCATGCCTTCGACAAATCCGAGCCCGGCCCTCAGGATCGGGATTATCGCAATGTCCTCGCCCTTCAGCATTTTTACTTTGGCCGTCGCGATCGGGGTCTCTATCTCCACCTCTTCGAGCGGAAGATTCCTCGTCGCCTCGAAGCCCATGAGCCTCGCTACTTCCTTCGCGAGTTCCCGAAAATCGCGAACGCTCGTATTTTTATCACGCATAAGTGCCGTCTTGTGCTGGATCAGCGGATGATCGAACACGTATACCTTGCCCTGTTTTTCTGCCATAAAAGCCTCCTTCAATTATTCATCGAGCATATTTATTCTTCGAATATGTTTATTCTTAGAGCATTTTTATTCGTCGAGCATTTTTATCCTTTTGAGGTGTTTGCCGCCTTCGAATCCCGTTTCGAACCACTTGTCTATCATGGCAAAAGCGAGATCCTTGCTTATCATCCTCGCGCCCATGGCGATGATGTTCGCATCGTTGTGGCGCCTCGACATCTCGGCCATCTCGACGGAAGTGCAAAGGGCGCACCTGACGCCTTTTACCTTGTTTGCCGCTATCGAGATCCCGATGCCAGATCCGCAGATAGCGATACCGCGGTCGACAAGTCCCGACGCGACAGCCTCTCCGACTTTTTTACCGTATATCGGGTAGTCCACCGACTCCGGTCCGTACGTGCCGACGTCTAAGATCTCGTAACCTTCTTTTTCGAGTTTTTCTTTGACCGCTTCCTTGAGCTCGTAGCCCGCGTGGTCGCAACCTATTGCAACTTTCATATCTACCTCCCCGCCTTACTGCAAGGCGTCCGTGTTACGTGACCCGAAGGTCAGGCTTCTATTATATCGTAGCCCGCGGATCTGACCATCCTGTTCATGACGGAAAATCCGAGGCCCTTTTCGTCGAGTGCGCTCACGAGCACAACGTCGAAGCCCTGTCTGTCGAGCTCCCGCAGCTCGGAGAAAAAACCTCTCGCCGCGCTCTCGCTGTCCTCGCCGTAATCTATTACGGCAACTTTCCGGCCGGCAGCTTCCGCTTCGGTTCTGATTTCTTTTATTTTTACCGCGACCTTGTCCGCCGCTCCCGCGATTATTTTTACATCGGCGTTCGGGGAATAGTGCTTATACTTCATTCCCGGAGATCTCGGGCGAAGCGTTTCGCCGCCCTTCGATTTTTCCAAAAGCGCCCTGTCGTAGTCGACCCTTTCGGCGAGCACATCTTCGAGCATCTCCTTCGTGACATAGCCGGGTCTCAGGATCGTCGGGACTTCTCCCGTCAGATCGAGCACGGTCGATTCTATGCCGACCGCACACGGTTCGCCTTCGATCACAGCATCGATCCTGCCGTCCATGTCCTCGAGCACGTCTTTATAGTTCGTCGGGCTCGGCTTCCCCGAAAGGTTTGCGCTCGGAGCAGCGATCGGAACACCCGCCGCTTTTATAAGGGCACGCGCGACCTCGCTGCTCGGCATCCTTATACCGACGGTATCGAGCCCGCCTGTCGTGCGCATCGGCACCGCTTCCGACTTTCTGAAAACCATTGTGAGCGGTCCCGGCCAAAAAGCTTTCATCAGCACTTTCGCCTTTTCCGGCACTTCGGCTACGACGGTCGGCAGCTCATCTTCGGCTGAGATGTGGACGATCATCGGGTTGTCGCTCGGCCTTCCCTTCGCGTCGTACACGGCTTTTACCGCGGCCGGATCGAGGGCGTTCGCGCCGAGTCCGTAGACGGTCTCGGTCGGAAAAGCGACCAGCCCGCCGTTTCGCAGGATCCTGCCCGCCTCCTCTATATCCTTTTCGCCTGTCGTCAGTAAAAGCGTCTTCATTTTATCGCATGTATCTCCGCTCGGTTTCGCACCGTTTTCGTATCGGTTTCGCAGCGTTTAGTACCGTTTTCGTACTTTTTTAGAACGACTGCATCTTCTCGGCCCTGTCCTGAGTGATCAAAGCATCGATGACCTCGTCGATATCCCCGTCGAGGAAAACATCGAGCTTGTACAGCGTGAGGTTCACCCTGTGGTCCGTGATACGACTCTGCGGGAAGTTGTAAGTCCTTATGCGCTCGGACCTATCGCCCGAACCGATCTGGCTCTTTCTTTCCGCCGATATTTTATCGTTCTGTTCCTTCAGCATAAGGTCGTAAAGTCTCGACTTCAGGACCTTAAAAGCCTTGTCTTTGTTTTTTATCTGTGATTTTTCATCCTGGCAGCTCACTACGAGTCCCGTCGGGATGTGGGTCAGCCTTACCGCCGAATCCGTCGTATTTACGCACTGACCGCCGTTGCCGGACGCCCTGAAAACGTCCACCCTTACATCGTTCGGATCGAGGTGTACCTCTACGTCGTCGACTTCCGGCATTACCGCGACCGTCGCTGCGGACGTGTGTATCCTTCCGGATGATTCCGTCTCGGGCACTCTCTGCACCCTGTGCGTACCGCTCTCGTATTTGAGCCTTGAGTACGCGCCCTTTCCTTTGATCAGGAGTACGGCCTCCTTGACACCGCCGATCTCCGTGTCGTTGACCTCGATCAGCTCGGTCTTCCACCTTCTTCTCTCGGCGTATCTCAGATACATGCGGAGAAGGTCGCTCCCGAAAAGCGCCGCCTCGTCGCCGCCGGTACCGGCTCTGATCTCGAGGATGACGTTCTTGTCGTCGTTAGGGTCCTTCGGTAAAAGCAGGACTTTGAGGTTCTCTTCAAGTTCTTCGAGTCCGGCATCGAGCTCTTTGAGCTCCTCTTTCGCCATTTCGCGAAGCTCTTCGTCGTCCTCGGTCTCGAGGATCTCCTTCGCCTCGTCGCGGCTTTCTTTGGCCTCTTTGTACTTCTTGTACTCTTTGACGATCGGCTCGAGGTCACTCATCTCTTTCATATATTTACGCCACTCGTTTTGGTCGGCGATCACGGCCGGATCCGAGACCTTTTGGGCGAGATCTTCGTATTTCTGAACGGTAAAATCGAGTTTATCAAACATATTTCTTTCCTTTTTGTGCTGTTTTTCGTTTTTCTAAATAATAATTATAGCATGAACGGGGCGCTATGGCAACGCAGGGGCTTCAGTATTTTCAAGGCTTTTAGGGTAATATCGCCCATAAAAAGAGGCAGAGGAAGCGACGCTTCCCCTGCCGTTTTCTTTTTTACCCGCCGCCTTTCGGCCGCGTTCTCTTAGTTTTTACCCGTCGCCATGCGACTGCGGTCTCTTAGTATTGACGTTTTCTCCCAAACACGATCATCAGCATGAGTGCAAGCGATGCTGTCGCGAGGATGAACAGGAACGGCATCAGAGGTGTAGTGTCTCCAGTATTCGTTACAGGCGGGATCTTAGGCGTCTTGTTGCGGATCGCGTTCGTGTCGGAATCGTTGAATCCGTCTTTGACGTTCGCCTTGTTGATCACCGTCTGACCGTCGACGTTTTTATCGACCCTGACCTTGAACGTGACTTCGAACGTTTCCCCGTCTGCAACATTCTTCTTAGTCCACGTGATCTTTCCGTCTGCATACTTGCCGTCGTTGTCGGCTGAGCCTTCTACATACGTCGTGTACTTAGGGATCGAATCTGTGATCGTTACGTCCTGAGTCTCTCCCGTCGTATTCTTGTAAGTTACCTTGTAGAGCAGCTCGTCGCCTGCCTTGACGATGCGTCCGTCGATGTTCGTCTTCGTATCTGAAGGAACGAATACATCCTTGACCGGTTCGGTAGGCGTAGGATTGTGGACTTGGTTCGTGTCGGAATCGTTGAAGCCGTCTTTTACGTTTGCCTTGTTGTCCAAAGGCTTACCGTTGACAGCCTTATCGACTTTTACCTTGAACGTTACTTCGAAGGTTTCTCCGTCTGCAACATTCTTCTTAGTCCACGTGATCTTTCCGTCTGCGTACTTACCGCCATTGTCGGCTGAGCCATCTACATACGTCGTGTACTTAGGGATCGAATCTGTGATCGTAACGTCCTGAGTCTCTCCCGTCGTATTCTTGTACGTTACCTTGTAGAGCAGTTCATCGCCGCCTTTGACAGCCTTGCCGTCGATGTTGGTCTTCGTGTCCGCAGGCTTGAAGGCCTTCTTGACAGGCTCGGTAGGCGTAGGATTGTGAACTTGGTTCGTGTCGGAATCGTTGACTCCGTCCTTTACGTTAGCCTTGTTTTCTACAGGTGCGCCGTTGACATCCTTATCGACCGTGACCTTGAAAGTGACTTCGAATGTCTCTCCGTCTACAACATTCTTCTTCGTCCAGGTGATCTTTCCGTCAGCGTACTTACCGCCGTTGTCGGCTGAACCTTCTACATACTTCGTGTGCTGCGGGATCGTATCGGTGATCGTTACATCCTGAGCTTCTCCCGTCGTGTTCTTGTAAGTTACCTTGTAGAGCAACTCGTCTCCGCCTTTTATCGCCTTCCCGTCGATGTTTGTCTTCGTGTCAGTCGGCTTGAAGGCCTCCTTGACCGGTTCGGTAGGTGTCGGGTTGTGCACCTGATTCGTATCGGAATCGTTGAAGCCGTCTTTTACATTCGCCTTGTTGTCTAAAGGTTTTCCGTTGACGTCTTTATCGACTTTTACCTTGAATGTTACTTCGAAGGTTTCTCCTACCGCGACATTCTTCTTGGTCCAGGCGATCTTTCCGTCAGCGTACTTTCCGCCGTTGTCGGCAGATCCGTCTACGTACGTCGTGTACTTAGGTATCGAGTCTGTGATCGTAACATCCTGAGCCTCGTCCGTCGTATTCTTGTACGTTACCTTGTAGAGCAACTCTTCTCCGCCCTTGACTGCCTTGCCGTCGATGTTTGTCTTCGTATCCGCAGGCTGGAATGCCTTCTTAACAGGCTCGGTAGGGGTAGGATTGTGTACGACGTTAGTGTCTGACGTATTAGATCCGTCTTTTACGTTCGCCTTGTTCTCTACCGGAGCTCCGTTGACATCTTTATCGACTTTGACTTTGAACGTTACTTCGAATGTCTCTCCGTCTGCAACGTTCTTCTTGGTCCAGGTGATCTTTCCGTCTGCGTACTTACCGCCGTT
>CAMYCF010000008.1 GCA_947254375.1 uncultured Mobilibacterium sp.
TTTTCTGTTTCCTTTTCTTCAAGATAAAGATTTTTAGAAAACAACTCGTCGATATTGCTTCAAATATGCAAAACATCATCAGCAAATATAGCAGTGCCGTCCCTATTCCGAGTAAGAATGTCAGGAAGGCAGTGAGAATACTAAGCAGGAAGCTGATTGGGGAAAAGATTATTTTTATTGTCCATCTCATAAAATATCTTCCCTTTCTATTCAACCATTTTGAAATACCTTAAGGCTTCCAGTATTGCTTCCTCTTTTTCCGGTGTGCATTGTGGAATAATTTGCTTCTCTTTTTTTGATTTGTTATAATGCTCCCTCAGCTTAATTCCGCATTTCTTTTTTATCTGAGCAATATATAGTGTAGGTACTTTTAATCCAAATTTATTCCAGACATATTCTTTGATTTGAGCATATGTTGCCTTACTTTCAGCACTTGTCAAATCCATCTCATCCAGCTCAATTTCAACACTTATGTGCTTATCGACATCGAGTTTGGACAAAAGTGCTACCGTCTCCCTGCTCTATGTAATACCACTTATCGCCGTATTGCAGCCAACCGTCATGTGCCGCGCCGGCTGCGTCGAAGTAGTACCAGGCATCCGCTCTGCCTTCCTCATATTGATCCTTGTGATAGATCCAGCCGGTACGCATTGCGCCCGAGCTGTCGAGATAGTAGAACTTACCGTCTTCCTCGATCAGGTCCGTATCCATGATACCGTCCGTGAAGTGATACCAAGTTCCGTTGACCTGCGTCCAGCCGTCTTTGCCGCTGCCCGATGCGTCGAAGTATTTCCAGCTTATGTGTTCGTTTCCTTCTTCGTCCGTTTCTTTGACCTGCAACCATCCGGTAAACATACTGCCGTCGGAATTGAAATGATAATCGACATCATCTATTTTCTTATCTCCGACGACCATTGCATCGTCAAGATAGTACCAGTAGCCGCCGTATTGCAGCCAGCCTTCGTGCATAGCTCCGCTCGGATCGTAGTAATACCAATATGCACCGTACTGCAGCCAGCCGGTGTGCATGGTTCCGTCACCATTGAAATAGTAATCGACCCCGTCGATCGCCTTATCGCCGATCGCCATTTTGCCGTCGGCCCCCAAATAATACCAGTGACTGTTGTACTCGAGCCAGCCGGTATATATAGCCCCGCTCGAACTGGCATAGTACTAGTTGCCACCGTAGTAGTACCAGCCGGTAACCATACTGCCGTCATTATTAAAATGATATCCAGTGCCCCCGAGCCACGTATCGCCTATTGTCATTTTCCCGTCGCTCCTGAAATAATACCACTGCCCTTTGTAACTCAGCCAGGCATTGACTATATCCGAGCCGTTCCTGCGATAATGAAAGTCTCCGGCATCGTCCTTATACCAGCCGTCCGATGATTCGGAGCTCTTTACTGCAGACTCTTGCTTGGTTTGATTTTCATCGTTATTGATACCATCGACTTTACCTCTGTCCTCGGATTCAACATCATCTGTCGTAACGGTGTCTCCGATCTTTTCAACGGGAGCAGGGTTGTGCTGATCCGCTTTTGCGTCGTTGTCATCGGCAAATACTCCCGTCGAAAAACAGAAGATCATAAGCACCGCTATCGCCGCAGCGACCAAAAGCCCGCTTATTCTTTTAAATGTAAGCATGATTTCCCCCTTTCTTAAGATTCAGATAAGATAAAAAGGATGTCTTTTAAAGCAATTAACGAATTGAATGCAGAAAAAAATCTCGTTAACATATTTTCATTGTAATCTTGTTTATTTTGCGATACAACGGCCGGGCCTATATATTTAAAAATTTTCAGAACGATCCGCCCGGATCCGGGCCCGTCACAGCTCTTTTATCACATCCGCTCCGGCCGCGAACGTTACCACTGCGACCCGTGTCGCCCCGTTTTCCTTGAGCAGTCCCGCCATTTCATCCGCCGTAGCTCCGCTAGTGTATATGTCGTCGAGCACCGCAATGCTCCGCCCCCTTATCACAAACTGCGCATCTTCGTCTGTCAGGTTGAACGCCCCGCTTATATTCGCACGCCTCTCAGCCGGCGCCAGCCCTCTCATCGCCTGCGTCTCGCGCACCCTTTTCACGACGTCGTCACGACATATGTCCCTGCCCAGCCGTCTGCACAGTTCTTCTGCGATCAGCTGCGTCTGATTGAATCCCTTTGCCGCCTCTTTTCGCCCGAACATAGGCACCGGTATGAGGATGTCCGTATCACGGATATCAAATCTTCCTCCGCCGCGCGCCGCTTCAAATTCGAGGCGGTTCGCCATGATCTCCGCGACCGTCTTTGCGATATCGGTCCTCCCGCTGTATTTGAGGGCAAAAATTACGGATCGAACGGTCCGCCCGTACTCCGCGCACGTTATCCCGACATCGAAAAGATGCCCGTGCTCTTTGCAGCTCCGGCACACGGTCCCTTCGTTATCGCCCGCCAGTATCTTCCCGCATTTCGAGCATGTCCTTCCCGTCGCCCACCTGATGTCGCTCATGCAGTCGTTGCAGAGCCTGTATCTCCGGCTGTCGTCTATTACCTTGCCGCAGGCGATGCAGTAGAGCGCGTCAGGGTAGATCAGATCGGCCGCATCCGATAAGACGAGTCCCACGTCCCTTATAAACCTGCTCCTCATCATGCTCCGGCCTCCCCAAGATCCTTTCGTCAAAACGATTTTACCGCGGGCAGGCCTCCCCTTCAGCACGATTTTTTTACCCGGAAGCCCTAAAATTTCTGCGCGATCCTGTACGAGTAATAGACCTCTATCAGAAGCCCCGCAAACACGACAGCGAGCCACACCGTGAAAGCGACATACCCGGGTGCCGTGACCGCGAGCACGATCGCAAAAACGCCTTCCGAGGCGCTCACCTTTGCGGCAAACTTCTGGCACTTCTTCCAAGTAATCTCGTTTTTCATGCTCCACTTCGTCCTGAGTCCGATGATCGAATTCGGCTTCAGCCACGGCAGGATCACACCGACCGCGATGAAAATGATGCCGACGGCATACAGGAGAAATATCGACTCGTCGAAACGTACTCCTGTGATTTGGATCGTTCCGGTAAAAGCGGTGTACAACTGAAACGCGTTCAGTATGTTCATCACGACCGCGACGATAATACACGAGATGAAATATGCGTTCCTGTTTTCCGGCTCTAATTCCCCTTTTTTCTCAGCGATACTCCCGATGATCATGCCTATCGCTCCGAGCAGTATGGTGACGAACGGGATGATCATGGTCTCCGTCTTCGGCCCCATTCTGTCCATCGTGCCTTCGGCGTTATAATGGGCCGGTATGGAGTTCGGAAGGTGCGGGAAAAAGATGAGCGCCGCCGCGAGCGGCAGGAACATCAGTATCAAAAGCGCGACTTTTTTCCTGTCCATAAAAATCTCCTCCTTATATTTTGTTTTATGACTGTTCTGCGCCTCGTGCAACAAGGATCAGACGTCTCACCGCGCAATAAAATGGTCGGACGTCTCCGTGCGCAACAAAATCGGACGACCCGAAAGCCGCCCGAAATTTTTACCGCTATCTTACTGCGCGCCGGGCTTTTACTTTTTATACTTATAAAAGCCTTCGCCCGCGATCATGCCGAGTTTCCCCTCATCGATGTACTTCTTGAGGACTTCCGCCTGACCTTTGTAATTATAAGGCGCGACCTCAGGAGGTACCGTCGCCGCGAGCATGGAGATGATGTCGTACGCCGTCTTGAGACCTACGATGTCGATTATCCTGAACGGACCGTACTTTGCGCCGGTACCGACCGTCCACGCTTTGTCGATGCTCTCCGGATCCGATATCCCTTCCACATTCAGATCCTGCGCCGCGCTTAAGAGCGGAACGAGCATCGAGTTCAGAAGGTAACCCGACTTCTCCTTGTGAAGAGGAAGCGGGATCATGCGGAGATCCTTTGCGAACGCCATGACTTCGTCGAAGATCTTAGGGTCGGTCTTCGGCTGAGCCATTACCTCTACCATGTTGTTTACCCAGATCGTGTTTGCGAAGTGGAGGGCGAGATACTTTTCCGGTCTGCCCGTGTACTCCGCGAACTGAGACGGCAGAAGCGTCGATGAATTGGTGACGAGTATCGTCTTCTCATCGAGCAGCGGCGCCATTTTCTTGTATACGGCGATCTTGTCGTCCGGATTCTCCGACATCGATTCTATTACTATGTCGGCATCGGCAACGGCCTTCGCCATATCGAGTTCTATCTTTAACCTGGTGTAGGCTTTTTCAACTTTTTCGAGGCACTTGGCCGCATCGAAATCGTCCGCATCGGCTATTCCGCTCGCCCAAACTCCCGGAGTTTTCGCTTCCATCTGTTTGATCGTTTCGATGTATGAGGCTTTAACGTGATCCAGCTTCGGCTGAGTACGACCGATGCTCCCCTCACTTCTGAGCCAAACGGTAACATCATATCCGACATATGCCGCCTGAAAAGCGATCTGACTTCCGAGGACGCCGCCTCCCGCTACAACTACTTTTTTTATATCCAAGTCCTGTCTCCTTTCTGTGTGTCCCATCGATAAAATCTTTTATCACCCCGGCAGTTGTATATCACAACCGCCTCGTGTATGATAAGTATATCACAAAGTATACCCTGTTAAAAATACCTTACTTCGTTAAAAATCAAATTTTTTCTCGAGCGGAGGTCGTTCCCATGATTTACATAAGCCGCTATTCATCGCCGATAGGGAATTTTTTGCTCGCAGCGGACGATGTCGGGCTGATAAGTCTTTATTTTAACGAAGTCGCCGGTCTCGCCGACCTGTCCGGGAAAAAATATTCCGAACAGGATCGCCCGATCTTCGAAAAAGCGCAGCGTTGGCTCGACGCCTATTTCTCCGGCAGGGATCCCGGTAAGATCCCGCCTCTCCGCCCCGTCGGCACCGAATTTCAGAAAGAGGTTTGGGATCTGCTTCTCTCCGTACCGTACGGAGAGACGGTCACCTATGGTGAGCTCGCAGGCATCATCGCCGAAAAACGCGGCCTCAAAAAAATGTCCGCCCGCGCTGTCGGAGGTGCGGTCGGCTCAAATCCCATGCCAATCTTCGTCCCCTGCCACCGCGTCGTCGGCGCAGGCGGGAAGCTCGGAGGATTCTCAGGCGGCATTGAATTAAAAAGAAAACTGCTGGAACTCGAGGGGCACGTTTAGAGTTCCGGCCCGAACAGTACGGCGCGCAACATATAGCTGAGGCTCGTATCTCGGGCGGTCTTCCTGTCGTTGTCTATCATTATGTTCATATATTTTCTTTTACCGACGATAACGACGAGCTTCTTTCCGCGCGTCACCGCCGTGTAGAGCAGATCTCTCGTGGCCAGCGTCGGCACGGTGAAAGTCATCGGTATGATCACGGCCGGGAATTCCGATCCCTGGCTCTTGTGCACCGTGACGGCGTACGCGAGCTCAAGCTCGTTCCATTTATCGGCATCGTAGTTCACGATCCTTCCGTCGCAGCGGACGACGATCGTGCCCGATCCTTCATCGATCCTCTCAATAGATCCCATTTCGCCGTTGAACACGCCGACTCCGTCCTCGCCGGTCAGTTCGTCCTTCCACTCGAGCGAATAGTCGTTGATCATGTGCATGACTCGGTCTCCCTCGCGCAGGATCTTCTCCTCGCCCGGCCTTCCGAATTTTTTCTCGCACTTCATCGGGCCCGCAGGATTAAGGAATTCCTGCAGTACGGCGTTGAGGTTCCTCGTCCCGAGCCTTCCTTTTTTCTGCGGCGTCAGTACCTGTATGTCGTGGTGTGAAGATATGAACGGATAATAGCTTTCGAGCCTCCCGGCCACGAGTTCCGTTATCGTATCCAGGATCTCCGCTTCGCTTGATTTCTCCATGAAGAAGAAATCGTTCCCCGGCTCATTCGGGCCGGGATATCCCCCGCTGTTTATCATGTGGGCATTTTTGATTATCAGGCTTTCCTCAGCCTGCCTGAAGATCTCCTTCAGCCTGACCGTCTCGATGCACTCGCTTTTTATGAGGTCGCGGAGCACATTCCCCGCTCCGACCGGAGGCAGCTGATCTATATCGCCTACCATTATCAGGCGGCATCCGCTCGGAAGCGCTTCTGTCAGAGCCGCCATGATATAGACGTCGACCATAGACATCTCGTCGATGATGACGGCATCGGCTTCGAGCATGTTTTCCCTGTTTCGTCCGAAGACCGGGTAGTCCATGTCCTCCGAGAAGCCGTACTCGAGCAGCCTGTGTATGGTCTTGGCCGCTCCGCCGGTCGCTTCGCTCATGCGCTTTGCGGCGCGGCCCGTCGGCGCGGCGAGTTTTACTTCCAGGCCGCACTTCTCCATGCCCGCCAGTATCGCTTTTATGATCGTGGTCTTCCCCGTTCCGGGGCCGCCCGTTATTATCGAGACCTTGTTTTCGAAGGCCGATCTTACGGCTTTTTTCTGCTCCTCGGAAAGCTCAGGTATCCCGCTCCCCGATATCTCTTTCAGAAGGTTGTCCACATTTATAACAAGCCTGTCGTCCTCGCCCTTGAGGAGCCTCGCAAGGTCGCCGGCAATCGAAAGCTCTTTGTCGTAAAGGGCTTTCATGTAAACGGCCGTCTGACCGTCCACTTCCTCGCGGACGATCTCGCCTTCTATCGCGAGGGCCCTTATCGCTTCGCGCACCGCCTCCTCCGTCGTGTCGAGAAGGTCGACGGCGCTTTTCATCAGAAGGTCCTCTTCCATGAAGGTGCTGCCGTTCTCCGCGTGGAGCGACAGCTGGTAAAGCACGCCGCTTTCTATGCGGAACATGCTGTCGCGCGGGATCTCAAGCTTCTCCGATATTTCATCGGCTTTCGGAAAGCTTATTCCTTTGATATCTTTGACCAGCCTGTATGGGTTGTTCCTCACGATCTCGAGCGCATCGTCCTCGTACGCCGAATATATTTTCGCGCACATGGCGGACCCGATCGAAAGCTTTGAAAGTTCGGAATAGACGATAGCGAAGCGCCTGTGTTTTATGTACGAAGCGTATATCGACTTTGCCGTCTTTTTACCGATGCCGCTTATAGCGCAGAGCTGCTGCGGATCGTCTTCGATTATGCGAAAAGTGTCTTTGCCGAATTTTTTTACGATCGCCGCTGCCTTAGCATCGCCGATCCCTTTTATCGCACCCGATGCGAGAAAAGCGGCTATCCCGTCCTCGTCCGTCGGCTGCAGCTCCTCGTATTCTTCGACGGCGAACTGCTCGCCGTATTTTTTGTGCACTTTAAACTCACCGGTGATCCTGTACTTCGTCCCCGGTTTTATGTCGTAAAAAGTCCCGACGAATGTGAACTCCTCGTCTTCCGTGCTGAAGACTCCCACGTAATAGTTATTCTCCCTGTTGTGAAAAACGACGTGTTCTACGACGCCTTCCCTCTGCTCCTTCATGATTACGCTTTCGTTCCTTCCTCATCGGATCTGATATTCTTCTTGTAGACCTCGACGTTGTCGAGCGTGAAGACCTTCGGCCCGAACTCGCCCGGTTTGACGTCGGCGAGCGCCTCTTCCATGTCGTACATCCTCGCGTCGATGAGGTCTATCTTCGAAAGGAGTTCCGCCTCCGGGAACTTCGGCCTTATCAGGCTTCCGAATTCCGGCTCTCCGTGATGCGAAAGGATCATGTGCATGAGGCACAGCTTGATCTCGTTGTCGATCCCGAGTTCGTCCGCCTTCTTTTCGACCGCCGAAACGCCCATTACGATGTGACCGATCAGCTTTCCTTCGCATGAATAGTCCGGCGAGGTCCCGAAAATATCCGAATCTATCTCGTTGATCTTCTGTATGTCGTGGAGCGCGATGCCCGCGAGCAGGAGCTCCTTGTCGACGTTCGTGTACACCTCGCACAGCCTCTCGCCGACCATCATCATCCGTTTCTTGTGGTAGAGGAGGCCGCCGTATATGGCGTGGTGATTGTATTTCGCAGCCGGCCAGTACATGATCTTATCGCGGTATTCCTCGTAAAAAGCGAGGCAGATCTTCCTAAGGTCTTCGTTTTTAAAATCTTTTATCCTGCCCACGATAAAATCGTACATATCATCGGTGTCCTCCGGAGGAAATTTTATAAAATCCCTTTTATCCACACCTTCGAGCTCCTCTTCGCTGAGCAGCCTGAATTTGATCTCGCTTATCTGGCCGCCGAACGCCGCTTCGAATTTCCCGCTCACCGCGTACAGCTTGCCCGTATAGTCTTTGAACGATTTCCCCTCCGGCAGTTCCGGCACAGTCCAGCGGTTGGCGGTCGCCGTCCGCGTGTTATCGCAGAAAGTGAGGCGCAGATAGTCTTCACCGTTTTTCTTCTGTTTTATCTCGGCTTTGCTGAGGAGGAGAACTTCGTCCTTCATCATCTCGCCGTCTTTATAGTCCTTCAAATATCTTTTTACCAACATTTTGTCACCTTTGATCCAAGCCCTTTCTTTTTTCCCGATAAACATTATACAGGGAAGGCCAAAGGGCCGCAACACGCCCGATGTACCGTTAACGCACCGTCAATGAAGCAAATGCGCCGCCGCTCACCCGCGAATTGAAGGACCCCTTCGCTTGTGGTAAAATTCTTTTACAGTCGGCCGGCTGAAAGTCGGTCGTGTGTTGGTGAAGGAACAGGCGGGTCGGCAGCGGCCGGCCCTTTGCCGGAGGAGAAAAGGGACTAAAATGGGAATGAACGACACACCCGTTTCCGAGCGTTTTACGATCGGTATATTCGGAAGGCGGAATGCGGGAAAATCATCGATCATCAATGCGATAACGAACCAGCAGACAGCGCTCACCTCGTCGGTCGCGGGGACGACTACCGACCCCGTTTCAAAGACTATGGAGATGCTGCCTATCGGTCCGATCGTGCTGATCGACACGGCGGGACTCGACGACGTCGGAGACCTCGGTCTAAAGAGAGTCGAGAAATCTTATGAGGTCTTGAGGAAGTGCAACCTCGTCCTCTTCGTGTGCGACGCCGGGCTCGGCGATGAAATGTTCGGTGACCTCGAAGCCGATTTCATGAAACAGCTCCAGCTCAGGAAGATAAGATGCATCATCGTTATGAACAAGTGCGGGAACCTGCCTGAGATCGAGCAGTGCGCCGAAGCGACCGACATCAGGACGCTCGCCGAGGAGCTCAAACGGACGGACGATCTTGAGTCGCTCAAAGCGGATATCAAGAGAGCCACCGAGATAAGGTCGCTCGCCGAGACGTTGCGCAGAAAGACGGGCGCTCCCGTCGTGTGCACGGACGCAGATGAACGCATCGGGATAGAGGAGCTCAAACAGGAAATAATAAAAAACGCCGATATGGCGGGTGAGACGATCTCACTCACGGAGGGGCTCGTCCACCCCGGCAAGATCGCTGTTCTCGTAACGCCGATCGATTCGGCCGCTCCTAAGGGAAGGCTCATACTGCCGCAGCAGCAGGTCATAAGGGACATAATCGACAAGGGCGCGATCCCGGTGGTCACGAGGGAGACGGAGCTCGAGAAGGCGCTCGACGCTCTCGCGGAGCCTCCGGAAATAGTTATAACAGACTCGCAGGCCTTCGGGTATGTGGGCGAGATAGTCGACGAAGACATACCGCTAACATCTTTCTCGCTGATCTTCGCGCATTACAAGGGCGACCTAAGGAACATGCTGAACGGGGTCGAGAAGCTGAAATCGCTCAAACCGGGCGACAGGGTCCTGATCGCTGAGGGCTGCACGCACCACCGCCAGGAGGACGACATCGGCACGGTAAAAGTACCGCGTCTCATCAGGAAGATCTGTCCGAAAGTGGAGATCGAGCATTTCTCGGGAGCGAGTTTCCCGAAAGATCTTTCGGGTTACGCCTTGATAGTTCACTGCGGCGCGTGTATGCTGAACCGAAGGGAAGTGCAATACAGGATAAGTATCGCGACCGACAGCGGCACGGCAATAACGAACTACGGCATGGTGCTCGCATACTGCAACGGCATACTGCCGAGGGCCGTCGCGCCTTTCGGATTTGACTTTAAAAACGACTAGCCGCGGCGCGCTCCGGATGGTTCGCGGCGCCCTGTAAAATAAAAGCTGGCCGCACGGAGGATAAAATGGATTTCAACGTTGAAAAAGCGACGGCAGCGACCGTCGATTGGATAAAAGACTGGTTCGACCGAAACGGTCCGGGCTGCAACGCGATCATCGGGATCAGCGGCGGCAAGGACAGTTCCGTCACCGCCGCCGTCTGCGCAAAGGCGCTCGGTCCGGACCGCGTCATCGGAGTGATGATGCCGAACGGCGAGCAGCGCGACATGGATATGGCGATGCTCCTGATCGAACATCTCGGCATACGCCACCACATCGTAAACATCAAAGGCGCTTACGACTCGATAATCTCCGAGGTCGATGCCGCGCTGCCTGAGATCTCAAATGATACAATGATCAACCTCGCGCCGCGCCTTCGCATGTCGGTCCTTTACGCCGTCGGCCAATCGAGCAACGGCAGGGTCGTAAACACCTGCAACCTTTCGGAGGACTGGGTCGGATACTCGACGCGGTACGGCGACAGCGCCGGCGACATGAGCCCGCTCTCGTCTTTCACGACGGCGGAAGTTCGTGCGATCGGAACATATCTCGGCGTTCCCGACAAGCTCGTCAACAAGGTGCCTGACGACGGTCTCAGCGGCATGAGCGACGAGCAGAAATTGGGATTCACATATGCCGTACTCGACAGGTACATCCGCACCGGCGAGATCGACGATCCCGCGATCAAGGAAAAAATAGATGCGCTCCATGAAAAGAACCTCTTCAAGCTGAGGTACATGGACAGTTTCGTATATGAGGATAAATAGAGGTTTTTAATGGATTTTCTTATATTTTTGGCAAAGATACTGAACAACGTGCTTTTTTTATCGACACTCGCCTCATGGCTCATTTCGCAGGTGGCGAAGCTGATCTACTACTCGGTAAAAAATAATAAATTTACTTTTGCATACCTTACGAGTTCCGGCGGTTTCCCGAGCTCACACTCCGCGACTACGCTCGGCCTCACCGCAATAGCCGCAAAAGCTTACGGCTTCGATTCGCCGTATTTCGCGATCGCGTTTTTCGTAGCGTCGGTCGTGCTGTACGATGCGGTGAACGTGCGCGCGGAGGCGGGACGCCACGCGAAGATCCTGAACGACCTGTTCGCGAAGCATCCGGAACTTGCCGCCGACGCCTGCGATGCTGCGGTCGCACGCGGGGAGAAGCTCCCCGAAGGCATCGGCCATACGCTTCAGGAAACGATCGTCGGTGCCCTCATCGGCATAGGCGTGGCGCTTGTATTCCCGGTGTCGCTGTTTCCGATAATAAATTTCTAAGACGACAATTTAAAAACGAAGGCTATCTGCCTTCGTCTTTTTTTATCCTCTCTATCGCCTTCTTGTAGCCGCCCGGGCCGTAGACCAGGCATTTGTTCACCCGGCTTATCGTCGCCGAACTCGTCCCCGTCAGCCTGTTTATCTCCGTAAAAACTTTTCCTTCATGAAGGAGCCTTGCGACCTCCAGCCTGCTTATCATATCCTGCAACTCTTTGATCGTGCATATGTCTTCGAAAAAAGCTTCGCACTCCTTCTCGTTTTCAAGGGAAAGTACGGCTTTATAAAAATTTTTCTCGGTCTTCTTCATGATGCGATACCTCCGACTGTCAGTTCTCCCGGAGCCGCAGGCGCCTCCGGGCTGTCTGCATTTTAGCACTACATCGCGCTAAAGTCAAAAATGGCGGCCGTAGCCGGCTCAAACTCAAAAGGGCCGCCGGCTCGAATTCAAAAAGACCGGCCGTAGCCGATCTTTTTTGATGATCTTCGATTTTACCGCGTGTTCCGACTAGTCCTCTACTTTCGAGAAGGATGATTTAGGAACTCCGCACATAGGACAGACCCAATCCTCAGGCAGATCTTCGAAAGCCGTTCCCGGTTCAACTCCGTTATCAGGATCGCCTACCTCAGGATCGTACTCGTATCCGCATACGTCGCAAATATACTTATCCATTACTTTTACTCCTCCTTTCCGCCAATAACGGATCTGACGATCCGTCAACTCGATTGTAGCACGAAAAATCATTTTGTAAAATCATTTTATAAAATCGTTTTGTAAAATGTTTCCGTCATCGTGCTTGCCCGACGCCCTTTTAGAAGATATAATATATAGGACTCAAGGGCAGTCGAAACACATCACTTTTATAAATCGGAGGGACTTTATGGCTATAAATTACTTTGATGAAATAATCAAGCGCGCGTCTTCCAGAAATTTTGCTGACACACCCGTCTCCGACGACGATCTGAAAGCGCTCGCCGAATTTTTCGATAAATGTCCGAGGCTCGATAAGGACATAGAGTTATCGATGATATTCACAGACGCCGACACGAAGGACAAGGTCGGTAAAAACGCCGGATATCACGGCTTCATGATCGCGGCGCCTAAATACATGCTGATCTTCTCTGAGAAAAAGGAACACTATATCGAGAACGCGGGGTTCGTAGCTCAGGCTATGACGCTGAAAATGACCGAGCTCGGTCTCTCCGCATGCTGGGCGACGATCAACGACGCCGACGCGATCAAGGATGCGATCGCACCGGGCGAAGATAAAGCGCTCACGGTCATCGTCGCTTTCGGACACAAGGGAGAGGACGATAAGGACGTAAGGCTCGACATCAAGAGCCCTTCGAACGTCAAAATGGTAAAACGCGAGAACGCGGCGGCACCTAAGATCAGCGTCGACGACCTCGTTTCGTACAAGGCGTTCGGTCAGAAGGTCGCGAGAGAAAGCGTATACGAGGATCTCGAGAACGCCCTCCTCGCAGTCAGCGTTGCGCAGTCGTTCTTCAACCGTCAGCCTTACAGGCTCATCCTCAACGAAGATTCCGTTTATCTCATCGGCATCGAGGACGAGATGACAAGTGCGGAAGATACGCTCCTCAATTACGGCATCGCGATGTTCAACTTCGCATCCGTACTCGGCGACCGTAGGGCTTCGGCTCCGAGCTGGTCGTTCGATAAGCCGGCTGAAGATGTAAAACTGCCGGAAGGCCACAAATATATCGCGAAGTGCGGTCTTTAGGCGCCGGGCGATAACTGGCAGACAGCTGATATCAGGTAATAAAAAATCCGGAGGGATGAGCAAAGCTACAGTCTCTCCGGTTTTGTTTTACTCGAGCGCCATGGTCAGCGAATCGTCGTTGAACAGCGTGTTGGCGTTGTACAAGAACAGTATGTCCGTTATGCCCTCCGACTCGATCAGGTCGTCTATATCCTCAAAATAGTACCTCGGATCCACGACGACGATCGACCTGTAGTGCGGCGCCAGAAGCGGCACCAGGCTGTTCGCGTAGGAATCCTTGATCACGAGGAGCCTCTTGTTCGACTTCACCGGCGTTTCGATCTTGTACATAGGGTGATTCGTCCCGCCGAAGACCGAATACGCGTCTTTTATCGAGAGGTTCTTCAGGCGGTAAAATTCCGTAGTCTTCTTTTTCGTGTCCGGGTAAAAGATGACGGAATCGAGCTTCCCGGAGCCGTCCTTCGGCAGCCATATCCATATGCTGTCGTTTTTACCGTTCACGAACCCGCTCTTTGAATAGAGCGAACCCTTGAAATCATTTTTTACGAGGTGCGGTGAATACTCGATCGGCTCGCCCGCGCCCATCGTTTTTACCGCATCCTTATACGCTATGTAAGCGCCGTTGCCCGTCCAGTGGTGGTCCGTGCGGTAGTAGAGCTGAGCATCTTTTTTCGCGTGCTCGAAATCTTCGCGGACGTCTATCGTGTAAAAACCGCCTGCCCGAAGCGCCTTGAAAAAGTCGTCCATGTATTTGTTCTGGTCGGCGTTCTGCGCCGCAAAAGGAAGCTTCTCCCTCATGATGTTCCCGGCGTTCGGCGCAAGCAAAAAGTACATGTTTATATTCGGATATGAGGATTTGAATTCCGTCAGGGCTTTTTCACGCGCGGTAAAACGCTTCATGTCCGGATCTTTTATCTCCTCGATTAGGTAACCGTCGTGCCCGAGGTAGACGCCGTTCGCTTCGTTTTTACCGATCGAAAGGTCGAGGGCCGATTTTATCCTGACGAAGACGCCGCGTCCTACGAACTGGTCGTTCGCATAGTTCTCGAGCTTCTTCATGTATCTCCCCTCGATGTACTGGGAGGCGTTGAAGCGCGGGAATTCCTGGAGCGACCTGTTTTCCGCAGCCGAAAACTTCCTGTCCGGGACGACGAGGTTGATTATGAAGAATCCGAACAGGATCCCGATAAATATCAATGTTGTTATTTTTTTAAGCGAAGTTTTTTTCATTCTGTCTATCGATCCCTATCATCAGAAGCGGAAGTATAAAAACGGATTATACGAACCGTATACCAGGTACGCGACGGAGAGCACGAACACCGCGAATATCGCCGCGATGCCGTAGCCGCCGAGTCTGTCTTCGACCGACCTGAATTTGGCCATCGGTTGAGGCGTGCTGCATATCGCCGATACGATGAAGAGCACGAGGTTTATCTTTATGAGGTACAGCGTTTCATAGTTTGCAAAGGCGTGTCCGCCGATGCCGAACATGACGCCGAGGTACGATATCATCTTCGAAAAATCGGTGATGCTGAAGATGACCCAGCTTATGACGACGATAAAAAGCGCGTACACGTGCTGCGCCCACGGCGGGAGCTTCGCGATCTTCTCTCCCCAGACGTATTTCTCGAGGATGAGGAAAACGCCGAAGTAGAGTCCCCAAAGGACGAAGTTCCAGTGCGCGCCGTGCCAGAGGCCGGTGAGTCCCCAGACGATGAGGAGGTTCAGGATGTGCCTTTTGACCGGGACGCGGTTGCCGCCGAGCGGTATGTAGACGTACTCCTTGAACCAGCTGCTCAACGACATGTGCCACCTGCGCCAGAATTCGGTGATCGTCTTCGAGATGTACGGGTAGTTGAAGTTCTCCATGAATTCGAAGCCGAACATGCGGCCGAGACCGATCGCCATGTCGGAGTACCCGCTGAAGTCGAAGTATATCTGGAAGGTGTACGCGATGATGCCGATCCAGTATGTCAGGACGGTCGCCTTCCCGTCCGGAAGCGCCGTGACGGTCGCGTATATCGCGCCGAGGTTGTTCGCGAGCAAAACTTTTTTACCGAGGCCGAAGATGAACCTTTTTATACCGTCCGAAAATTTTACGAACGACATTGTGCGGTTGTCGATCTGCTCCTCGATGTCCCTGTACCTGACGATCGGGCCCGCTATGAGCTGCGGGAAGAACGAGAGGTAGAGACCGAATTTCAGAGGATTCTTCTGCGGTTTTACCGTCCCCTTGTACACGTCGAAGATGTACGACATCGCCTGGAACGTGTAGAACGAGATGCCGATCGGGAGGGCCAGCGCCGTGTATCCGATCTTGACATGGAAGATCGCGCTCACGGTGTCCATGAGGAACCCGAAGTACTTGAAAAATCCGAGTATAAAGAGGTTGATGACGACGGTGAAGACGAGGTCCGACTTTCCGCTGCCGCCGCTCCTCTGCGCCAGTGCGATCCTGTGAGCCATGAAATAGTTGAAAAATATGCTGTATATCATCAGCAATATGTACACGGGCTCTCCCCAGCCGTAAAAGATAAGGCTGGCGATCAGGAGCGCGATGTTGCGCGCCGACTGATGTTTCTGCGGGATCGCGTAATATGCGAATGTCACTATGGGCAGAAAATAAAATACGAAGATAATGCTACTGAACAGCATTCCTAAACACCTCCTCGTACTTATCCGCCCTTTTGTCTACGCAGTAAAAGACGTATTTGCCTTTGACGGTTATGACCGCGTTTTTCATGAGTTTTACCTGCTCAGGGCCGTAGCTTTCGAACACCTTTTCCTGCGAGTCGATGCGCCTGTCGATCGCGTCGCGAACGGGCGGGATGTCGCCCTGTTTTTTCGCCTTGATGACAAGGACTTCCTCGACGCCGAGCGCCTCTTTACTCTTGTAATAGATGACGCCGTCGAAGTCGTCCTCAGTGAGACCGAGGAACTGCTTCAGCTGCTTCGGTGAACATTTCTGCATCTTATCGATGCCGGTCGACTTTTGGAACGCCGCCTCTATATCTCCCGTCGGGACATCCTTCGCGTCGGCTCCCCTGTACACGAAAAAGAGGAAGGCGAGCATTATCGCGACGGACACCGTTTTTATGATGATGCCGCCGAGGCGCTGCTCTTCCGCCGTCTTTTCTATGCTGTTTTTATTCGTCGTCTTGTTTGCCATCTCTGAAATGATTTCCCGTTTTTTATCTCTGTCTTTCAAGACCTAATTTGTCGTTCAAGGCCTAAAGGCCCGCCGCTTCCGCCATTTTATCGAGCCATATCGGATAGTAGGCCGGCTGCGCGTGGATGCCGTCGCCCGCGTACAGGCTCGGATCGTCCGCGAGTATGTACGCGTCGTCGATGTACGGGATCTTCTTCTTCTCACACATCGCCTTTATCGCGGCGTTGAATTTTTTATAATTACCGATCGATGAATTTCTCGATATCGCAGCTTTGTCCGGGGTCGATATGCTGCACACGTAGACCTTCGTGTTCGGAGACGCCTTCATGAATCTGTCGAGGAGTTCCGAATACCTCTTGATGAAGGCCTTCTCGTCACCGGAGTAGTTCCCCATGTCGTTCATCCCGAACGCGAAAAACGCGCATTTAGGCTTGAGCGCCGCCGCTCCGTCGAAAAGGTCGTCCCCGTACACGACCGACGCGCCGATCTTACTGAACACCTGCCCCGATGAAAGGAATCCGTATACCGAGAGCCCCTCCGTGAGCGAGTCGCCGACGACCACGCAGTCCTTGAATTTCCTCATGTACTTCGCTTTTACGCCGTTGACAGTCGAGCTGCTGCTCCCGTCCGCATCGTCCAGGGCTTTTACGCGGCTCTCTATGTCCTCGACCGAACCCGACTGCATTTCCGTGACGAGCTTTTCGGAGGCTTTGATATCGCTGTCCGATCCGCCCGCCGAAATGTTGAATTTGAACAGATTGAAAATGAAGAGGACGCAGAAAACGAGCACACAAAAACCCGCCGCCTTATATATCGCCGGCAGGTTTTTCGTAAGACTCCGTATTTCGCCTATTTCAGAAGTGTTTTCTCTGTGTCTGTCCGTTCCTTTTATTCCCATTACCCTAAGTTTTTATTTCCTATACGCCTTTGCAATATTGCAAGATATTTACTTATGATTTCGACTACGATGAATCCGAGCGCTATGGCCACGCAGACCACTATGAGGCGCCAGGCGTTGTCGAGGGCTTCGTGCGGTTTTCTCATTACGGTGAAGTACATCATGTAATAGAGTTTCGATCCCGGTATGAGCGGGAATACCGCCGATGTCCTGAAGATCGTGGCCGGAGCCTTATTTATCCTCGCCATGACCTGCGCGAAAGCTGCGACGAATATCGAAGCGATCAGAACTGCCGAAAAAACGTTTTCGGTGTAGTGATACGCCACGAGGTATATGAGCCATGTGAGGAACGCACCGAGTCCCGAGTATGCGACCTGCCTGCCTTTGATCTTAAACCAAAGCGAAAAGCCGATGCACCCGATCGTGGATGATATGAGCTGTACATATATGTTCGGAGCAGTTGCCGCCGCCATATCACATCACCCCCCTGAACATCAGGAGCGCCATGGCTATCCCTATCGCGATGCCCGCAGCACCGAGTATCGCTCCGGTTATATTGAGTATCCCCGAGAGGACCTCCTTGTGGAGCACGTCTATTATGCCGTTCGCCGTGGCGAGACCTCCGACGAGAAGCATGACCAATCCCGTGGTCGTGCTGTCGAGATGTATATCCATTCCGAAATACTGAGCCATTACGATCGCCGCTTCACCTATGAAAGCGAGTATCGCGTTATACACGAACACATTGTTCTCGGTCCGACCGAGGACGTCGCCTATGGCGATTATCAGTATCGCCGCCATGGCAGCGACAAGGGCATCCGCCAGCGATCCGTTGAAGAAGACGGCAAATCCAGCACATCCCATCATTCCCGCCATCATCCTCGTCAAAGGAGTCTGGGCCTTCCTGTTGAACACCTCGGTCAGCTTTATGCTGAGATTCTCCGCGTCCGGCGTATTCGCGCACGCGTACCTCGAGAGGTTGTTCAGATAGTCGAGCCTGTCATAGTTCGTGTCGCTGCCGATGACCTGTCTTATCTGCGTAAAAATATTACCGTCTCTGTCTTCTACGGTGATCTGTATCGTCGAAGGTATTATAAAAATGTCCGTGCGAACGAAGCCGTAGCTCTTAGTCATCCTGCTGATGCTGTCGGCTACGCGCGTCACTTCGGCTCCGCTCCTGAGCATCGCCTCTCCGATATCAAGTATTACTTTTACGATCCTCTGTCTTTCCATTGCCACCGATCTCTAAAAAAACGACTTATAACAGCTCCAGAATTAAGTATATAGGATAGCCCGTAAAATTCAACCGCCGCACGGCACGTTCTCCGTGATTTTTGTGTGTAGAATAGGAAACCTCGCCGAAACATCGGCGAGGTTTTGTGTTTTTCTGAAATCTACAGACTGTTTGTCCGCCCGGATTATTCTCCGTAAGCTTCTATGTCTACCAGAACGTATGCGTTCGGATGCATCTTGAGGAAAGTGATCGGGCACATAGGATCGATATCGTTGTTCTTCAGTGCTGCGATCGCGTTCTTCTTTCCTGCTCCCATCGCTACGAGGACGATCTTCTTCGCTCTCATGATAGGACCCATTCCCATAGTGATAGCCGTCGTAGGAACTTCCGACTTGTCGTTGAAGAACCTTGCGTTAGCTTCGATCGTAGAATCCTCGAGCACGTTGATGTGCGTGTTGGCAACGAGAGTCTTTCCCGGCTCATTGAATCCGAGGTGTCCGTTAGGACCTACTCCGAGTACCTGCAGGTCGATCCTGCCTTCCTTCTCGAGAACTGCGTCGTATTCAGCGCAAGCTTCTTCAGGATCCTTCGTACCGGAAGGTACGTGCGTGTCATCCTTATTTATATTGACGTGATCGAACAGGTTATCATTCATAAAATATCTGTAACTCTGATCGTGTGTTCCGTCAAGACCTACATATTCATCGAGATTGACGCTGTGAACGCGGCTGAAATCGATCTTTCCTTCCTTGTTGAGCTCGATGAGCTTCTTGTACATGCCTACCGGCGACGATCCCGTCGCGAGTCCGAGCAATGCGTTCGGTTTCTCCTCTACCAGTTCGCGGATCTGCTCCGCTGCAAATGCGTTCAGTTCGTCGACCGAATCAAATACTTTGATCTCCATAAACATCTCCTTTTCGTTTACTTTTACGCTTTTCGCGCATCTTTACCGTCTTAAAAACCACGCCTTATTATACTCTTTCTCGTTCGTTTGGGAAGGAGCTATTTTTATATTTTTTGTGAATTTTATCCCCCTTTTGCGATGAAATTGTAAAGATTTTTGTTTCGGTAAAAAGCGAGATGCTTTTATTCGCGATTTTTGAGAGCCTCCGTCGCCGGTATTTTATAGATGCGCCTCTTGTGGAAGAACGTCGCGATAAAATACGACACTATCGCGAGCGCTGCGATCTTTACGTAGACCGCCGCGTTCGGCACGAAGGCTACCCACCCCGTCGTGTGTGCCATCATCTTGTACCAATAGTCCCTGACGAGCTTCGCCGAGAGCGGCAGGCTTATCGCCAGCGATATCACGACGGTGACGAACCCCTGACGCAGATACAACTGCTCGATCTCGCGCTTCCTGTATCCCATGACCTTGGCGAGCGAGATGTTGAACCTGTTTTCGTCCAGCATCAGCCCTGTCATCAGGTAGAGAAGGACGATGTAGCAGATGATCCCTACCCACACCATCATGTCGATGAATTTCTCCATGAATTTCTGCATGAGTTGCGTCACATCGATTATGTCGTTCCGGTTCAGGCGCGTGCTCACCGCATGCTTAGGGATGTCGAGTTTTTTGTCCGACAGGAGCATCATGAAGAAGTCGTCCGGATAGTCGGCCAGCCCGTTTAGCGTCTCTCTGTCCGTGAAGAAAGTCTGTCCGAGCCTGTAGTTGACGACTCCGACGATCTTAAATGTGCGGTTTTTATCCTGCACCTTGTCATATGTCTTCAGATCGTCACCGACGCCGAGTTTCAGCTTGTCCGCCATGGACGATGAGATCGCGAGCTCGCTGTCGTCCTTCGGGAAGCGCCCTTTATCTACTTTAAAATATTTTGACTTCGGTGATATACCGAATACATCTATGTTCTCGTTCATATCGTCGCCGAAATTGTCGTTCCTGATCACGAGCGGTTTTACCGACACCTTCTCGAAATATTCGTCGCCCTTCGGTTCCGCCGGGGCTTTCAGCATGTACTGATAGTTGTAGTGTGTCGTGGCGAGGACGCTTTTCGTATAGTATGGAAAAGTGCTGTTCATGCCGAGCGCAAACATCAGAAGCCAAGTCGCGATGAATATCCCCGCAAAAAGCCTGAGCACGTTGCTCTTCGACGACATCCAAAGCCGCACCCTGAACTTGCGCGCAAAGTTGTCCGATTTCAGTTTCGGCTCGAGCCTCACGTTCTTCTTCGCCACGCTGTTCTGTAAAAGTTCTACTGCGCGGTGCCTCATAAGGCTGAGCGCGTGCATGTAGGTGGTAAAAAATATAAGCAGCGTCGGAAGGAACACTGTCGCCGCGAACAGCTTTTTATCGATCGTAAAATCGGTCAGCGGTATCGAGTAGTATGTCGCAAAAGTTTTGAACTGATACCCGGCAAAAAATTTAAACCCGTACAGCGCCGCGCACACCCCGCTCACGAGCGTCACGATCGACGGCAGTATGCTGTAGTGGAGCGCGATCTCCTTCTTTTTATAGCCCGACGCGAGGAGAAGTCCGATTATGCCCGTTTCGCTTTTGATGATGTGTCGCGAATAGGATATCAGTATGAACACGACCATAAGAAGTGACATGATGATAAAAAGTGCCATGCTCTGGTTGACGCTCCTGATCTTATCCTGCGGTCCGGCTATACGCGGATTGATGTCGTTCGGCGTTATCGAGCGAACGATCGTCTGCTTCGAAGCGGCGTCGCTCAGCTTGATCAGCTTTTTGTCCTGCTCGTGCTTTGTAAGTTTGCCGACAAAAGATACGGCATACGTGTAATTGTATTCCGACGGCGCAAAAGAGCTGAAATCGGCCGAGCTCATCATTCCCGGCCCGAACGATTCTGCATCACCGAGAAAATCGCTCATGTTTTCGCGCGGGTCGACGTAGTCCGGCATGACGCCCGTCGCGGAGACCTTTAATTTTTTACCGCCGAAGTCGACGGTATCCCCGATTTTTATCTTCTGCGCATTCGCAAAATTCCTTTCGAGAAAGATCTCGCCGGCCTTCGGGGCGTGTCCTTTTTCGATGAGCGGCCTCGCCGTTTTCTCCCTTTCGTCGTAAAGGCGCAGTTTTACGCCGGGTCCAAGGTCGGTATCGACGGTTTTATCGATATAAAAATCTTTGTCGATCTTGATATCGCCGACTTCCTTCTCTACCTCATCGATGTCACCTATTTCGGTCACGGTCTGCAGTACGGCGTCATACACGTCCTGCGATTTCAGTACCTTTTTATATTGGCCCAGTCCGTCGCGGGAGCTTATGTACATGCCGAGGCAGACGCCGAGCATGACGACGAGAAGAACGAACACGCTCAGGAACCTGCCGAGGTTGTGTCTGAATTGTCTTCCGTAGCGCTTGTGGAGCGGCATTTTGAAAAAGTTCATTTCCGTCCCCTCCTACCAGTCTACATCCTGCGCGGCCATCTTGTTTTCGTTTACGATGTTCTCCGTTATCGTACCGTCGTGGAGGCGTATGATCCTGTCCGACATGTTCTTTATGGCTTCGTTGTGAGTCACCATGAGTATCGTCGTTTTATACTTCCTGTTTATATCTTCCATAAGCGCCAGGATCTCTTTGGACGTGCTGTAATCGAGTGCCCCCGTCGGCTCGTCACACAGGAGGATGTCGGGATTCTTGATCATGGCTCGGCCTATCGCCGTACGCTGCTGTTCACCGCCCGATATATGAGCCGGGAATTTATCGATGTTTTCCCTCATTCCGAGCGCATCGATTATTTCTCCTTCGTCCAGCGGGTCATCGCTTATGTAGCTTCCCATTTCGATGTTCTCCCTTACCGTGAGGTCAGGTATGAGATTGTAAAATTGAAAGATAAATCCGAGCTGCCGGCGCCTGTATTCGCCGAGCTCTTTCCCTTTGAGATCCGTTATGACCTGATCTCCGACTTTTATGCTTCCTCCGTCGGCCTTCTCAAGACCGCCGACAAGGTTCAGAAGCGTCGATTTCCCCGATCCCGACGGTCCGTATATCGTGCATATCTCTCCGCTCTTTACGTCGAAGCTCATGGATCTGAGGATGGTCTGCTCCCTGTCACCCGTCTTGTATTTTTTCGTAAGATTTCTGACTTGTATGTCCATAACGGCGTTCTCCTTCGAATGAATAAAAAAATTTGATTTGCCTGATTCGATAAAACCGACGCGCCCGTCGGTTAGATTAGACTAATCATACCACTGCGAGGCGGGGCGGTCAATGGATATACTATTGTTTTTATGGGATATTATCGAAAAAAATTCCCTGCGGCAGTTCGTACCGCAGGGCGTTTTCTCGTATTTTTATCTTTCCTTTACGACTTCGGCGTATAAGTCGGCACAATATTTTTAATATATCTCTTGATGTCGTCCGGCTCAGCCTGCACGTAGTCGCTCAGCTTCCCGAGTTCCGTAACGAATTCTTCCTCGTCGAATTTTATCGGATGACCTATGTGTATGAGCTTGTTCTCCGTATCCTGCATCCCCTCTTCGTCCATGAGGAGCTCCTCGTAGAGCTTTTCTCCGGGGCGCAGACCGACATACTCTATCTTTATATCGACATCCGGCTTGAGTCCCGACAGCAGGATCAGGTTGCGGGCGAGGTCATCGATCCTGACCGGTTTACCCATGTCGAGCACGAATATCTCTCCGCCCTTCGCATAGGCTCCCGCCTGGAGCACCAGCGACACGGCTTCCGGTATCGTCATAAAATACCTTATTATATCCGGATGCGTTACCGTGACCGGGCCGCCTTCGCTTATCTGTTTCTTGAAGAGCGGTATCACGCTCCCGTTGCTCCCGAGCACGTTTCCGAATCTTACCGCAACGAACTCCGTCTCCGAACGGTTGTTGTACGCCTGGATAATCATTTCGCAGAGCCTCTTCGAAGCGCCCATTATATTCGTCGGATTGACCGCCTTATCGGTTGATATCATGACGAACTTTTTGACGTTCCATTTATCGGATGCGAGAACGATCTTCCACGTGCCGAGGACATTATTTTTGATCGCCTCATTAGGGCTGTCCTCCATGAGCGGTACGTGCTTGTGCGCCGCGGCGTGGTACACGATGTCCGGCCTGTACTGCGCGAAGATCTTATCTATCCTCTTTGTGTTCCTGACAGAAGCTATCAGTACGACGAGGTTGAGATCCGGGAAATTCCTTTTAAGCTCCTGCTGTACGTTATACGTGGTGTTTTCGTATATGTCGAGCATTATGAGCTGCTTCGGTCCGTGCGCGGCGATCTGCCTGCAGAGCTCGCTTCCGATCGATCCGCCGGCTCCCGTTACCATGACGACCTTGTTCTTCACATATCCCATTATGGAATCGATATCGACCTCGATCGGATCCCTTCCGAGCAGGTCGTTTACGTCGACCTCCTTGAGCTGCGATATGTTTACGTCTCCGCGCACTATCTGATATATGCCCGGAAGGATCATCATCTCGCATCCCGTCTCCTTACAGATATCGAGGACGCGTTTCCTTTCCTCGGTCGTTGCCGACGGTATCGCGATAAGGATCTGGTCTATGTCGTGCTTATCGACTATCCTCTGTATGTCGCCCGTATCTCCGACGATCGGCACCCCGTATATCGCCTTTCCCCTTTTACCGGGATCGTCATCGATGAAGCAGATGACCTTTTTATTGAGGCTCGGGTTAGATTTTATCTCCTTGAGAAGTCCGGCACCCGCAGCGCCCGCACCTATTATGAGCGCGCGTTGCATTTCACCCGCCTTAGTGCGTGTCGACCGGAATTCGAGCCATGCCCTGTATATGAATCGTATGAAAAAAGTTCCCACGAACAGAAAGGCCGCCGAAAGTATGAAGAAGCTCCTCGGCATCCCCAGGCGTTCCGGCACGAGGAAGGTGAACACGGCTATAACGAACAGCATGTACAGCAGCGACGCCAGCATGATGTTGACCATTTCCCTTATGCTCGCGAACGACCAAATGCTCGTATATAGGTGGCAAAAAGCGAATATTATTATTGTAAAAGCCATGATCAGAAGTCTGTGCTCCCTGTAGGTCGCCAGATAAAACTCCATTTCCCACGACATCTTGAAATCGAACCTTATAAAAAGCGCCATAAAAGACGCCAGCTCGATCGTTATCAGGTCGTATATCACGAGCAGAAGTATTCTGATCGCATTCTTTCTGTCGAACGCTTTGTTCTTCTTTTTCTCCATTTTCCCTTCTTTCCTCTACAGAAACAAGTCACAACATTATACCGAAACGCCGTTCGGGTGTCAACGGGGCGACTCTGTCAACTCCTTGAAAAATAGGCCGTGAGCGATATAAAAAAGGACCCTTCCGGGCCCCGTAAAAAGTTTAAGATCATACCCCTAAAAATCTCTGATCATATGTTTTTCAAAACTATGTCCGTGTACTCGTCACAGCTCGCACCGCCCGGTCGTCCCGTCATCCTGCCGCCGACCTCCCTGTCGGCCTTTTCGATCGCGGCGGCGAGCCTCCTCGCTTCGTCGTGGCGTCCGATGTGGTCCATCATCATGACCGCGGCGTTCATCAGGCTCGAAGGGTTTGCGAGGTGTCCGCGCCCGGTCTCGAGCATCCTCGGCGCACTTCCGTGGATCGCTTCAAACATCGCAAAATCCGCACCGATGTTCGCGCTTCCCGCCGTCCCGACGCCGCCGTTTATCTGAGCCGCCTCGTCCGTCAGGATGTCTCCGTAAAGGTTCGGCATCACGAAAACGTTGAAGCTGCTGCGCCTCTTCTCGTTCACGAGATGAGCCGACATTATGTCGATAAAATAGCTCTCTACGTTTATGTCCGGATAGTCTTTTGCGACCTCCATGCACTCGTTCAGGAATGCGCCGTCGGTCTTCTTTAGGATGTTCGCCTTCGTGATGACCGCGACGTTCTTTTTACCGTTTTCCTTCGCATACTTGAAAGCCGCCTCGGCGATCCTGCGCGTCCCTTCCTTCGTCGTGACCTTGAAATCGAAGTCGAGCTCGCCGCCTATCGACACGCCGTTGCTGCCGAGGGCGTACTCGCCTTCCGTGTTTTCCCTGAAAAACATCCAGTCGATTCCCTGTTCCGGGATCGAGATCGGTCTTACATTGGCGAAAAGGTCGAAGTATTTCCTGATAAAAACGTTGGCGCTCTGCAGGTTTTTGCCGCTCATCCCCGCGTCAGGCGTGAGGGTCGGACCCTTCAGGAGGACGTCGCACTTTTCCATTTCGGCGAGTACATCGTCCGGAACAGCCTGTCCGCACTCGAGCCTCCTCTCGATCGTGAGACCTTCTATCTCCCTGATCTCGATCCTGCCGGAGCTTATGTCGTCCGCGAGCAGTTTTTCGAGCACCCTTTCGGTGGCTTCCGTTATGACCGTCCCGATGCCGTCTCCCGCGCAGGCACCTATGACGATCTTATCCTTCTCGGATACAGGTACGGCCTTGCCCGCTTCGCGCTTCGCGATCATCCTGTCGTTCCTCGCGACCTGCTCGCGCACTAACTTTTCGAATTCGGCCACCGCCGTCCTTATATCTTTCTCAAAAGTCTCTTTTCTTTCCGCCATTTCTGTATAACTCCTTAAAAAATATTTTTTTACTGTTTCCCGGCCGTGTATTTCAGGAGGCCCCCCGCTAAAAGCATCTCCTTCTGCCTCTGTGAGAGGTCAGCCTTAAGATCTATCTTTTTATCGCCGGCCGTCATCACGAAATGCTCCGTTTCGAGGGCTTCGTGCAGGCCGTCGATTTTTACCGCATCTCCCTGCGAAACGAGATCGTAATCGTTTTCATCCTCGAAGACGAGCGGAAGTATGCCCGCGTTGACGAGGTTGGCCGCGTGGATCCTCGCGAAGCTCTTTGCGACGACGGCTTTTATGCCGAGGTAGAGCGGAACGAGTGCCGCGTGTTCCCTCGACGAGCCCTGTCCGTAGTTAGAGCCGCCGACGATGATGCCGCCGCCTTTTTCCTTCGCCCTTTCGGAAAATCCTTCATCTACCACGGCGAAACAGAATTTCGAGAGGTAAGGGATGTTTGAGCGGTAAGGAAGTATTTTCGATCCCGCCGGCATGATGTGGTCAGTCGTGATGTTGTCGCCGACCTTCAGGACGACTTCAGCCTCTATACTGTCCGGGAGACATTGGGTCTCCGGGAGCTCTTTGATGTTCGGGCCTTTTATGACTTTCGCGGCGGCGGCATCCTCCTCAGGCAGGGGCGGTATGACACCGCTGTCGTTCACCCTGAATTTTTCCGGCATCTCCACATCCGAAACGCTTTCGACGGTGTTCGGGTCGGTAAAATACCCGTTCAGCGCGGACACCACCGCCGTCTCCGGACTCACGAGGTACACCTGACCGTCCTTCGTTCCGGAGCGTCCGAGGAAGTTCCTGTTAAAAGTCCTCAGGCTGACTCCGCCCGAATTCGGCGAGTACCCCATTCCGATGCACGGTCCGCATGCGCACTCGAGTATCCTAGCGCCCGCGTCGATCATATCCGAAAGCGCACCGCACTCCGAGAGCATCGAGAGCACCTGACGCGATCCAGGCGATACAGCGAGGCTCACATTGTCGGCGATCTTCCTTCCCTTCAGGATCTTCGCCACCTTGAGCATGTCGAAAAGCGATGAGTTCGTGCACGAACCTATGGCGACCTGGTCTATCTTCAGGCCCGCAAGCTCCGACACCGGTTTTACGTTGTCCGGGCTGTGAGGACATGCCGCGAGAGGCCTCAGTGTGCTGAGATCTATTTCGTATTTCTCCGCATATTCGGCGTCTTCATCGCTGCTGAGCGGGACGTAGTCGCCTTCGCGGCCCTGCGCTTTTAGGAAGGCTCTCGTGACTTCGTCGGAAGGGAAGATCGAAGTAGTAGCTCCGAGCTCCGCTCCCATGTTCGTTATCGTCGCCCTCTCGGGAACGCTGAGAGTTTTTACCCCTTCTCCACCGTATTCTATTATCGCACCGACACCGCCTTTTACCGAAAGCAGGCGAAGGACTTCGAGGATCACGTCTTTTGCAGCCGTGTTGCCCGTGAGCTTCCCTTTCAGCTCTACGAGGATCATCCTCGGCATCGGGATGTAATAAGGTCCGCCGCCCATGGCGACAGCGACATCCATGCCGCCCGCTCCCATTGCGAGCATGCCGATCCCGCCGCCCGTCGGGGTGTGAGAGTCGGAACCGATGAGAGTCTTACCCGGTATACCGAAACGCTCGTAGTGGACCTGATGACAGATCCCGTTGCCCGGTCTCGAGAAATATACGCCGTGCTTCGCGCAGACGGTCTGTATGTATTTGTGGTCGTCGGCATTTTCGAAACCCGATTGAAGCGTGTTGTGATCGATGTACGCGACCGATCTTTCCGTGCGGACGCGCGGTATGCCCATCGACTCGAATTCGAGGTATGCCATCGTTCCCGTGGCGTCCTGCGTGAGCGTCTGATCGATCCTGAGGCCGATCTCTTCGCCCGTCTTCATCTCGCCGCTGACGAGGTGTGCTTTTATTATCTTTTCCGCAATAGTCTGTCCCATTTTTTTATCTTGCCCCTGCTTATATTTCGTTTGCTTGATATTCCGCGTGCCGATGTTCATTGTGCTGATATTCGCGTGCCGATGCTTCGCGCGTCGATATTTCATGTGCCACTGTTAAGCGTGCCGACGCTTCGCTGCCCGGCAGCCTCCTACCAATGCTTTTCGCCCTTCGGATCGCCCGACTGCGATGCCGTAACGAATTCGTTGACGAGGCGCTCGATCTCTTCGCCCGAGATGCCGGCGACCCTTCCGTTTTCGTACTGTTTATCTATCCAATCCTTGATATAGCGAACGACTTCGCTCCTCTTGTCGACCTTCCTGTCGCCCTCGAATCCGTACCTGTCGTTGAGCCATATGGCGAGACCTGCGGCTCCGGAATTCTGGTTGATCGCGACGGAAGGCGCTCGCTTGAGGAACTTCCTCGTGTCGAAAATGTTGTATATCTCTTCGTTCTTCAGAAGGCCGTCCGCGTGGATGCCCGCCTTCGTGACGTTGAAGTTCCTTCCGACGAACGGCGTCTGATCCGGTATCCTGTATCCGATCTCGTCTTCGTAATACCTCGCGAGGTCCGTGATCACCGTCGTGTCCATGCCGTCGAGCGTGCCGCGAAGCTGTGCGTATTCGAAGACCATGGCTTCGAGAGGCACGTTGCCCGTCCGTTCTCCTATCCCGAAAAGCGTCGTGTTTACGGCGGAGGCGCCGTAGAGCCATGCCGTCGCGGCGTTGGTAACAGCTTTATAAAAATCGTTATGTCCGTGCCATTCGAGCATCTCGCTCGGGACGCCCGCGTAGTGCTGCAATCCGTAAATGATTCCCGGAACGCTCCTCGGCATCGCGGCTCCGTTGTACGGTATACCGTAGCCGAGAGTGTCGCACGCCCTTATCTTTACAGGCATTCCCGCCTGAACGGACATCTCCTGTATCGCCTGAACAAAAGGAACGACGAAGCCGTAAAAATCGGCCCTCGTTATATCCTCGAGGTGGCACCTCGGTATGACTCCCGCTTCGAAGGCGTCGTGTATGACCGAAAGGTAGTGGTCCATCGCCTGGCGGCGCGTCATCCCGAGCTTGTTGAAAATGTGGTAATCCGAGCAGCTTACGAGTATGCCCGTTTCTTTTACGCCTATGTCGTGGACGAGCTTGAAGTCTTCTTTTTTCGCCCTTATCCATGTCGTGATCTCCGGGAAGCGAAGTCCGAGGTCCATGCACCTGTTTATCGCCTCTCTGTCGCGCTCACTGTATACAAAAAACTCGGTCTGCCTTATGATGCCGTTCGGTCCCGACAGCTTCGAGAGCATCTTGAATATATCGACGATCTGATCCGTCGTATACGGTTCCCTCGACTGCTGGCCGTCCCTGAAAGTCGTATCCGTTATCCATATCTTATCGGGCATTCCGAGCGGGTTTCGCCGTAAATTGAACGCTACGATCGGCACTTCCGTATACCTGAAAAACTCTCTGAGCAGGTTCGGTTCGTCGACATCCTGCAGAGAGTAGCTGTACGGATCCTGCTCGATCAGGTTCGTTCTCTTTCCTATTTTTATTTCATTGCGCTCATTATCTTCTTTTATCATTGACCTTACCTCGATCCTAAACGCCAATAATTGTATACGTGTATATTAATACTTGTTATATGGCATGTCAAACGAAAAGTCCCCGAAATTTGATATTTCAGGGACCCTTTACGTTTCTCATATATCCTGTGAGCGGCGCCGCGCCGCTGTTTTTTCGATCCTTTTAGATCCTCGGGAGCCTCTGCTCGGAGGTCTTCCGGCTACCGGTCTTCTAAACGAAGATCTCCGGCTCTTTACGCCTGCTCAGCAACTTTTCCGACATGACCTCCCAGGCGTTCACTATCGGGCTCATATATGCCCTCGCGTAAGGCGATGCGATGGCGCCCCTTTCGATGTCAACTTCCTGCGGATCGAAGTCGGCGCAGTCATTCACATCGTACGAAACGGTACCGATGCGCACGCCCGGCTTGATAGGCATGCTTCCCGAGATGTTGAGAGGTGCCTGTTTTATGCCGAAGAAATCCCTGTCCGCGGCGAAAAGCCTCTTAAGCTTCGAAGACGTGACGCGCCCGAACCGGGCAACAGCCCTAAAATCACGCTCGTCCGGCCTGTCTTCTCCGCCGTTCGCTATCGCGGAATGGCGCGAAAGGAACGCGGCAGCACTGACGACATTGAACTGTTTTCCCCTCAGCCTTGTATACAATTCGTAAAGGGCGTCGCCGTATCCGTGGCCCGGGTGGCAGATAACAGCTACCACTGCAGCACCGTCACCGTTCATGAGGTCGAGCATCTCGACACATTCCTGCGGCAGCTGACCCATGATCGCAGGCGCTCCTATGACGAGCACGCTCTCCTGTGAGAAAGTCTTTTCTCCCTGCATAGGATTTTTCAGCACATCACAAAAGTTCACCATGATCTCATCCGGAGACAGATCCTTCAGGTTGCGCGCCAGGTCTTTTGCCACCGTCGTGACGATCTTCTCGGTGTCGCCGGACGGGCTGAAATAGAAACAATTGATATCTTTTATCATATATGCCTTTATATGCCTTTCATGCACACGGATAGCTTTGTCCCAAGCCGTTTCATCTAAAGTTGATTTTAGCACAAAAGAATTGCGTTGTTAGGCATTCCTGTGAAGATAACATGAAAAAAAAGATATCAACAAAATGCGCCGCTTATTTCTTCGGATATCTTTCCGCCCAGGCGTCGAAATAATCGATCTTCATCGCTTTTTTTACCTCTTTGAGGGTCTCCTCAGCGACGGCCTTCGCATCTTCCGTTCCCTGTCTCAGTATCTCAACGACCTCTTCCGGCCTTGCTTCATAGTACGCGCGCCTCTCGCGTATAGGCTCGAGGAATTCGTTCAAAACGTTGAAGAGGAATTTTTTTACCTTGACGTCCCCGAGGCCTCCGCGCCTGTAGTGATCCTTTAGCTGATCGAGGTTCTCATACTCAGGAAGATATTTTGCGAAATCCTCATCCTCGCAGAACGCATCGAGATACGTGAATACCGTGTTTCCCTCCACCGTTCCCGGGTCGCTGACCTGCAGGTGGTTCGGATCGGTATACATGCTCATCACTTTCTTCTTCAGGACGCCGGCCGGGTCTGAAAGGTATATCACGTTCCCGAGGGACTTGCTCATCTTCGCCTGCCCGTCCGTTCCCGGCAGCCTCATGCAGACCTTTTTAGGCGGGAGGTAGATCTCCGGCTCGACGAGCACCTCACCGTATGTCGAATTGAATTTCCTTACGATCTCGCGGCACTGCTCGAGCATCGGTTCCTGGTCCTCTCCGACAGGCACCGTCGTCGCCTTGAACGCCGTTATGTCGGACGCCTGGCTGATCGGATATGTAAAGAATCCGACCGGCAGGTTCGCCTCGAATCCGCGAAGCTTTATCTCCGTCTTGACGGTCGGGTTGCGCTGCACCCTCGCGACCGTGACGAGATTCATGTAGTACATCGTCAGCTCGTGGAGCTGCGGTACCTGCGACTGTATCAGTATCGAAGTTTTATTCGGATCGATCCCTATGCCCATGTAGTCGAGGGCGACTTCCATTACGCTCTCGCTGACTTTTACCGGATCGTCCGCGTTATCGGTCAGGGCCTGAGCATCCGCGATCATCACGAAGACCTTATCGAACTCACCGCTCTCCTGTATGTCGAGCCTCTGTCTCAAAGAGCCCACGTAGTGACCTATATGCAATTTGCCTGTCGGCCTGTCGCCGGTAAGCATTATCTTAGCTTTTTTCATCGTATTCTCCTTAACATATTTCTTTTCCGCCGCACGATTTCGTTCTCAAAAATCCGAATTCGGTCAGGATGTTAGGCACTTCTATGTCAAAGCTGTCCTTCGGGAGGGATTCGAACATCAATTTCTCGTAGCACAGGGCGCAGATCTCAAAATCGGCCCCTTCGAGGAATCTGTCGTAGTATCCGCCGCCGTGTCCGAGGCGAACGCCGTTTTTGGCGCATGCTATGCACGGTAAAATCGCAAAATCGATCTCCGACTTATCGATGACTTCCCCTTCCGCAGGTTCGAGTATGCCGTACGCACCCCGCCTGAATTCGGTACCCGATACGGGACGCCAGTAAAAAGCCTCCTCAAAGGCGACTTTCTCGGATGCGCCTTTCGTCTGCGTAAGCTCGAACCTCGTCTCAGGCTTGAGGACGACCGCCTCCATAGTTCCCTTTCCGATGCACCGCGGAACGGCGACCCTTTTACCCTTTTCGAGGGCATCCGTTATGATGCGGATCGTTCCGACTTCTTTGCCCCTTCCGATGTAGCAGAATACCGTTCCCGCCTTTTCGAGCTCGGGACTCGCCACCATGTACTCAAATATATCTTCGGTCGCGGCATCTATGTAATCCTGCGACAGCTCGAGATATCTGTCTTTTGCGATCTCGCGCGCCATGACTTTCTCGTTCGCGATGCCGGCCGGCGTCTTTTCTTTTACTTCCGTATTTATGTATGTGTTCGTCAAACCTGCCATATCAACTCCGTTTTTTATATTTTGTCTATTATATCGCGTCTTATCTTCTTTGTGTAGTGCATTGTTATGAACACGCCCACGATCTCCGCGATCGGATATGCCCACCAGATGTAATCGATGTTGCCGAGCTGCGCCAGAAGGTACGCCGCCGGCAGAATGACGCCGAGCTGACGGGCGAGCGAAGCTATCATGCTGTAGACGCTTTTACCGAGCGCCTGGAACGCGCTTCCCCTCATTATCGCATATCCCGCGCAAGGGAATACGAGCGACATTATTCTCAGAGCCGGCACGCCGATCTCGACCATTTTAGGCGACGCATCGAACATTGCCAGTATGTACGAAGGGATGAGCCAGCAAACGGCGGTCCCGATCAGCATTATCGTCATGCCGTACCGAAGGGCGAGCTTCATCGCCTCTTCCATCCTTTCTCTCCTGCCGGCACCGTAATTGTATGCGATTATCGGCACGACTCCGTTGTTCAGACCGAAGACCGGCATAAAAACGAAGCTCTGCAGTTTGAAGTATATGCCGTATGTAGCAACGGCCGTCGTCGAAAAAAGCAGGAGCATGTGGTTCATAAAAAATACGAGTATCGAACCGACGCACTGCATCACCATAGCCGGCACGCCGATCTTATATATATCTTTGATGTCCCGCATGTTCGGTCTGAAGCCGCGCATGTCGAGTTTGACGTCCGGGTTCTTCCTCAGATTTATTATGAATCCGAGGAGGGCGCCGCACCCCTGTCCGAGCACGGTCGCGTAAGCCGCTCCGGCAACGCCCATGCGCGGAGCACCGAGAAGTCCGAATATGAATATCGGGTCGAATATTATGTTTATCACGGCTCCCGTCCCCTGCACGATCAGAATGTAGAATGTCTTGCCCGTCGCCTGAAGGAAACGCTCGAACGTGACCTGCAGGAAGACGAAGATCGAAAGCCAGCAGGCTATCTGCATGTACTGCGTCCCGTATAAAACGATCCGCTCATGCTGCGTCTGCGCGGACATGAACGCGTGCGCGCCGAATCCGATCAACGCCACGACGATGTATCCGCACACGGCAAGAAAAAGCCCGTTCTGCCCGACGCTCACCGCGCGGTCGAACTGCTTTGCACCGAGGTAGCGCGAAAGCATGGCGCTCATACCTATGGCCGTGCCGACCGCCGCCGCCATCGAAAGCATCTGTATCGGGAAGCACATCGATACCGCCGTCAGGGCGTCCTCGTTTATCCTCGAAACGAATATACTGTCTACTACGTTGTAAAGCGACTGGACGAGCATCGACGCAACCAGCGGAAGCGACATTTTTATAAGAAGCCCTTTTATGGGCTCCGTCCCCATTCTGTTTTCTTTTAACTCCGTCCTCTCCATTTTTCTGAAAAATCAACTCTCCTTATCCTAACGGGCCGCCTTTTCGCGGTGCCCGCACAAAAATTTTACCAATTCAACGAGCGGTATTATGAGTGCCGCCAAGCCTATCGCGACCGCATATTCGGCGAAAGATATCTCCGTAAAAGCGAAGACGTCCGCGACCGGTCTTATCATCACTACGGCTGTCGTGAGTCCGAGCGCGATCAGGGCCGAGCCCCACATCCAGATGTTGCGTTTATGCAGTGCGAAAATCGATCCGCGCCGCGAGCGCATATTGAACGAGTGGAATATTTCCGTCATCGACATGGTCAAAAACGCCATAGTCATGCCATCGCGGCTCTGCGCGATCTCCCACACGCCGTTCTCCATAAAATGCCCTACGAAGTACGCCGCAAGCGTCAGTATCGAAATGAAGATGCCCTGATAAAAGATGTCGGCGCCCATGCCGCCCGCGAATATGCCGTCGCTTTTGCTGCGCGGTTTACGGAGCATCGAGTCGCGTTCGGCGTGCTCGAGTCCGAGGGCGAGCGCCGGAAGCGAGTCCGTTATCAGATTTATCCATAGAATATGCGCCGGCTTCAGTATGACGAAGCCCATGAGTGTCGCCGCGAAGATCGAGATGAGTTCGCTCACGTTCGAGCTCAGCAGGAACTGGATCGCCTTCCTGATGTTCGCGTATACCTTGCGCCCTTCTTCGACGGCCGCGACTATCGTCGCGAAGTTGTCGTCCGCCAATATCATGTCGGCCACGTTTTTTGCGACGTCCGTGCCGGTTATGCCCATGCCGATACCGATGTCGGCAGATTTTATGGCGGGAGCGTCGTTCACGCCGTCGCCCGTCATGGCGGTTACCATGCCGTTCGCCTTCCAGGCTTTTACGATGCGCACCTTGTGCTCCGGTCTCACCCTTGCATAGACGGAATACGTCCCAATGTTTGCCGCCAGCTGCTCGTCCGTCCAGTCATCGAGTGCCGATCCCTGTATGGCTTCTCCTGCGTCTTCGAGTATTCCGAGATCGCGCGCTATCGCGACTGCCGTGTCGAGCTGGTCTCCGGTTATCATTATCGGCCTGATGCCGGCACTTCGGCACTCGTCGACCGCGGCTTTCACCTCCGGCCTTATCGGGTCGATCATGCCGACGAGTCCGACGAACACCATGTCGTTTTCAAGCGCCTTCGATGAAAGATCCGAAGGGTGTTCATCGTGTGCTCTTACAGCGAGAGCGAGCACCCGAAGTGCCCTCCCTGCCATTTCACAATTCTGCGCGATCACGCTCTCCTTCATCCGGTCGTCCATCGGCTCCGGCCCGTCCGTGCCGAGGATCATCGAGCACCTGTCAAGGACGGCGTTCGGCGCGCCCTTTGTGAACTGTATGTATTTCGCGCCTTCTATGAATGCGCGCGAAGCGACTTCCGCCGCCGACAAATCGATATCGATCCCGCTCTCCGTCGCGTGAACGGTCGTCATCATCTTTCGTCCGGAATCGAAAGGGATCTCCCCTATCCTCGGTAACTGTTTGATGAGTTCGCACTTGTCTATGCCGAGATCGAGCGCATATCTGACGAGAGCGGCTTCCGTAGGTTCACCCGTGACATTCGCTCCGCTCGCAGAGCCGCTTTCGTTCCCGCTCTTTTCGCATCTCCCGTCCGCATCTTCGGGCGTGCCGAGCGCTTCACCCGAAGCTTCACCTACAGCTTCGGCGCCTTCACCTGCCCCGTCGTATACGACCTCGGCGTCGGACGCGAGAGCAAGTCCGGCCGCGAGGAACCTTCCGTCTATCCCCGTTCGGTCAACGACCGTCATCCTGTTCTGTGTGAGCGTTCCCGTTTTATCCGAGCATATTATCTGCGCGCAGCCGAGCGTCTCGACCGCGGTGAGTTTCCTTATTACCGCATTCCTCGCCGACATCTTCGTGACTCCGATAGAAAGCACTATCGTGACGACGGCCACGAGGCCCTCAGGTATTGCCGCCACGGCGAGCGACACTGCCAGCATAAAGGAATCTATCGCGCCGTCGACCGTAAATCCGCCCGCTTCATATATGCCGAACCCGAAGACGGCCGCACATATGCCTACGACTATGAGCGTGAGGATCTTGCTCAGCGAAGCCAGCTTAAGCTGGAGCGGCGTGAGCCCGCTTTCTGCCTGCGCGATCGCCTCCGCGATCTTCCCGACTTCCGTATCCATGCCGGTCGCGACGACGAGCGCCTTCCCACGCCCGTACACGACCGCGCTTCCGGTGTATATCATGTTTCTTCTGTCCGCGAGCGGGATGTCTTCCCCGCCCTCCGCGCTGAGAGGTTCCGAGTGTTTATCGACCGGCAGCGACTCTCCCGTCAGCGCCGACTCTTCGACTTTAAGCGAAGCGGACTCGAGCGCCCTCGCATCCGCCGGCACGGCGTCGCCCGCCTCGAGCAGGATGATGTCCCCCGGAACGAGCTCCTCGCTTTTTACCGTCTGAATCGCCCCGTCCCTCATGACCTTCGACGTCGCCGCGGTCATTTTTTTGAGTGCCTCGATCGCCTCTTCCGCCTTGCTCTCCTGGACTACCCCCAAAACGGAGTTCAGGATGACGACGAACAGGATGATAAAAACATCGGTGACGGCCTCGCCCCCGTACAGCGATGTCACGAGCGAAAGCACCGCCGCCGCGAGAAGGACGATGATCATCGGATCCTTCAGCTGCGAAAAGAACTTCTTGAGGTTGCTGTCCTTCGGCGGTTCCTCGAGCTTGTTGCGGCCGCATCTTTCGAGCCGTGCCGAAGCGTCTTCCGAAGCGAGCCCGCGCGAAGACGAGCCGTACTCCGCGAGCAGCTCTTCGCCCGTTTTCAGATACGCCCGACATTCCCCGTTTCCCTTTAAAAGATTGCTCCTGTTTGAAAGATCGCTCCTGTTTTCGCTCATATAGACATCCTTTTATAAAATCATACTGTATATTGTTTTTTTATTGTATTTTTTCCGAATGCGCGGTTTTTCGCACCCCTCAACGATATTCAATTATAGCACCGAGGAGGGCGTTTTTTTACGAAAAAGGCCCCTTTTGTTTTTGTTAATAAAATATTTTGATGTTTTTTTGTAAAAATTATTGTATTGTTTTAGGTACAATTTTTGCGTGTTTTTCAACGGTTTTTAGCGTGTACCTCAGTGTTTTCAAGCCCGAGAGCGGAAATTTCCTTATTGACAATTGTTCAGCTTTCTGTACAATTAGCTTAAGATTTCGATTAAAAATCTCACGAAATCGATTTTTTATTTTAAGGCGGTCGATATGACCCCTGATCGGACTATTGAAGGAGGTAGGACAATGCAAGGATTCACTGCAGCTCTCGGCGTGATCGACGGTAAAGTTTGGGGCATCCCGATGATCGTGCTGATCATGGGAACGGGCATCTTATTCTCGGTAAGAATGGGATTCCTCCAGTTCCGCAAATTAGGCAAGGCACTGAAGTATATGGTTCATAACGAGGAAGGCGGTATCGGAGAAGTCTCCAGCTTCGCCGCACTGACCACAGCACTCGCAGCAACCGTAGGTACCGGTAATATCGTCGGAGTTGCAACAGCTATCGTTGCAGGCGGTCCCGGAGCCCTCTTCTGGATGGTACTGGCGGCATGCTTCGGAATGGCGACTAAGTATTCCGAAGGTCTGCTCGCGGTAAAATACAGGGTCATGAATGAAAAGGGAAATCCTATCGGCGGTCCTTTCTACTACATAGAAAGAGGTATGGGAGAAAAATGGAAGTGGCTCGCTAAAATGTTCGCATTCTTCGGCGCCATGGCCGGTCTCCTCGGAACAGGCACGATAACTCAGGTAAACAGTATAACTTCAGCGGTCGGACGCGTATTCGACCCAAAGAGCGCACACATCGCGTTCTCGATCGGAAACATGCACTACACTTGGGCGACATTCATCGCTGCTATCCTGCTTACGATCTTCGTTGCTCTCGTAGTAATCGGCGGTCTCAAGAGGATCTCCCAGGTCGCATCGGTAATAGTACCTGCAATGATGGTAGCTTACGTTGCAGTAGCACTCGCAATTTTGATCTTCAATTATAAACACATTCCTGCAGCGATCGTAACGATCGTAGAAAGCGCATTCGGAGCAAGGGCTGTGGCCGGCGGAGCTATGGGAGCTATGATGATAGCGATGCAGAAAGGTGTTGCCCGCGGTATCTTCTCGAATGAGTCAGGACTCGGAAGCGCACCTATCGCAGCAGCGGCGGCTCAGACGCACGAACCTGTACGTCAGGGTCTCGTATCGATGACGGGTACGTTCCTCGACACAATCGTAATTTGTACGATGACCGGTCTTTCGATCGTAGTAACAGGATCGAACAATGTAGGTCTCGACGGCGTAGACGTAACAATCAGAGCGTTCGGCGAAGGCCTCCCTTGGGGCAACACAGTCGGAGGATTCGTCCTCATGATCTGCCTGATCTTCTTCGCTTTTACGACTATCCTCGGTTGGGACTACTACGGCGAAAAGTGTATCGAATATCTGACTAAGGACTTCACGGCTGTAAAAGTCTACAGATGGCTCTACATCCTCGCAGTCTGCATCGGACCTTTCCTCACTCTCGAATTCGTTTGGACATTCGCCGACATCTTCAACGGACTCATGGCATTCCCTAACCTGGTAGGCCTGCTCGTGTTGAACGGCATCGTAGTAAAAGAAACAAGAGATTATTTCAAGAGACTCAATTCGGGCCTCATAGACGAAGGTTTGGACAAACCTCGCAAAGCGAAAAAGTAATCCTCAAACCCTTCAATATGCGCTCACTTCGGTGGCGCAAGCAAAAGCGGGACGTTCTGTATCGTCCCGCTTTTGTTTATACATCTCTCATATCCTATTCGTCACTCCGAAAGAGCGAAGATCTCTTTTACCCTTACCTTTTACTAAACCCTTTCAACGCCAGGTCCATTAGTGCCGGCGCCCCGAGTCCGTGCCTCTTATCGCCGGATCTACAGAAGTGCGGCTACGGCCTTTTCGACCTCTGCCATGTCCGCAGTCGGCTCGAAACGCTCAACGACGTTTCCTTCGCGGTCTACGAGGAACTTCGTGAAGTTCCACTTGATGTTCGCGTTGTTTCTGAAGTCAGGATCGATGCCTTCCAAAAGTCCGTTCATGTCGTTCGCGATAGGTCCGCTGAATCCTTTGAATCCCTTCTCTCCCTTGAGGAAAGTGTAGAGCGGAAGCTCGTTCTCTCCGTTTACGTCGGACTTCTTCATCTGCTCGAACTTCGTGTTGTAGTTCAGAGTGCAGAACTCGTGGATCTCGTCGTCCGTTCCCGGAGCCTGTCCCATGAACTGGTTGCAAGGGATATCGATGATCTCGAGGCCCTTGTCGTGATATTTGTCATACATCGCCTGAAGCGGTTCGTAGTGCGGCGTGAATCCGCAGCCCGTAGCCGTGTTGACGATGAGCATTACCTTGCCTTTATTCTCTGCAAGTGAAAATTCTTTTCCGTCGCGTGTCCGTACGCTGTAATCATAAATCGACATATCTTCCTCCCGATTTTTTCACCATTATATTACGATATTACGTTCGTCTCTTGAATTATATTGTATAAAATCTTTTATGTCAATACCCCGCGGCCCAAATTCACGATTGACGATTTTTGCTAAAAAATGTATAATTTTGCCTGCAGGCGGGCGCTCGGTCCCCTGCGGTAAAAAATGCGGGTGTAGGTTAGTGGCAAACCGTCAGCTTCCCAAGCTGAAATTGAGAGTTCGATTCTCTTCACCCGCTCCATTTTTTCGGTAAAAAGTTTTGAGATCGCCGCCGGGCGGTCTTTTTTCTTTGCCGAAAAGCCTAAGCCTGCTCCTTTCTCCCTTCGATAAAAGGTTACAGCTCCGTTCCTTTCTTCCTTTTCGCAGCTTCCTCCCTTGTTGAAATTCTTCTGCCGCCGGAGTATAGTTAGATGTAATTAACCAAATATGACTTTGATCTTTTTGCAAAGGAGAATTTTATTGAAAAAAGAAAATCTTCCCATGTACGGGGTGGGACCCGCATATGTAGCTATAATAATGATCGCGACGACCGCAGGAATATTCCTTTCGAAGACGGGGCGCATCGCCTTCGCCGCCACCGGCGGCCTTAAAATCATATTCATGATCTTCGGGATCGCGCTCCTCGCCCTCGCCGTATTCATGTGGCTCAAAGCCGTGATCTTCGACAGGATCGACAGGTCGATCGCGGAAAACAGACTGTTCACGGGCGGCATTTATGCCTGCGTCAGGAACCCGATCTACAGCGCCTTTCTCTTCCTCTGCACGGGAGCGATCCTGATCTGCGGGAACGCGCTCCTCTTCCCCCTGCCGTTTCTTTACTGGCTCTTCCTTACGGTACTTATGAAGAACACCGAAGAAAAATGGCTGCTCGATCTCTACGGGCAGGAATACACGGAGTACTGCCGCATGGTGAACCGCTGCATCCCCCGGTTCAGGCGGTAAGATCCGCCAACGCAAAAATTCGCCAATGTAAACGGACGCCTCTCGGCGTCCGCTTTTTTAACCGTATCCGATCTGTCCGCCCGTGTCTGTTCGTTCGGCTTTATCCGTTCACCTCATCCATCGCTTCGAGTATCTGCGACGGAAGCACCTTGCATTTTTTCTCCGAGATCGACGCGACCGAAACACGGAGGCCTTTGCTCATCGGGACTAGGAAGATGTTCTTATCCTCGAGTCTTTTACTTACTGCGTCCGGATCGTCGCACGGTACCGATACGAAGAATCCCGCTCTGAACGGAACTATCTCGAGTCCGACCTTGCCCGCTTCCTCTTCGAATGCCCTGCCGCGCGAGATCAGCATGCTCCTGAACTTCGCCCTCTCCTCATCGACTTTTGCGAGAAGCGCCGGATCTTCGTATATCTTCGCGATGACCGTCTGCGGCGCCCTCGGCGAATTTGACCAGCTCGCGCGCGACGAGAACCTGTTCACGCGGTCGAATTCGTCGGCGATCTCCTTGTGCTTCGTCAGACATGCGATCGCGCCGCACCTGAATCCGTAGAACGTGAACGTCTTCGACGCGCTGCACGCGAGCGTGACGAGGATATTGTCGTGAAGCATGCGGAGCATCGGCAGAAACTCCCTCGTTTCCTTCTCGTCGCCGGCAAAATCTATGTACGCCACGTCGACGACAAGCGCCACCTTCTTCTCCGGGGCGGTCCCGTTCAGGATCTCGATTACCTTGTCCCAGTCGCCCGTCGAGAGCGAATATCCCGTCGGGTTGTTCGCCGGGGTATTCAGTATTATCACGAGGTGATCCTGCCTTCTCAGAAGTTTTTTTACTTTGTACTCAAAATCTTCGACATTGAAACGGCCAGCTTCATCGAACATCTCGAACGTCTCGAGCCCTCTCCCCTGCTCGGCCGCGATCGTCCCGTAAGGGGTCCAGTGCCAGTTGTGGGTGAGGATCTTGTCGCCCGGCTCCGAGTAGTTCGCGATCATATTCCTGAGGGCGCCCGTTCCTCCCGGCGTCGCGACGACGCTCGTGAACGGCCACATGCCGAAGTACGGTCCCATGACCGCTTTAAGTATGTCCTCTTTGAACGCCGGTATCCCCGATATCGGCGCGTATTCCGCGAACTCCGCCGGCTTCAGCGACGATACCGCTTCAGCGACGGACGAAAGGACAATCAGCTCACCGTCGTCCGAAAGGAGAGCCCCGATCGTAGCGTTAACGACGGCATCCTTTCCGAATTCCGCTTCGGCCTTCTTCGCACGCACGCTTATCCCGAAAATTTTATCCTCCTGCGGCACCGTCCTTCCGTTCAGAGCCGCCATGCTCCTTTTCGATTTCTCAGCCATCGCTTCCTCCTCATCCTTTCTTCCTATTTTAATATAGTTTATGGACTTGCCCTGTTTGACGAATTTCTTCTCGTACTCCGTCATCACACCGTTTATCTCTTCACCCTCGGCGTTAAGGTCCCTCGTCATCGCGATTATCTTCCGGTCCGATGCGAGCACCTCTCCGACGGTAAAATCGAAAAGCGCGTCGTTGTCCGTCTTGAATTCGACCGTTCCTCCCGGGGTCATGAGCTCGAAATATCGGTCGAGCTTCCGCCTGTACGTGAGCCGCCTCTTCGCCGCGTAGCCCTTCGGCCACGGATCGCTGAAATTGAGGTATACGCCGTCGATCTCCCCGGGCTCGAATAATTTTCCGATGTCGTCGATCCAGGCCGCTATAAAGCGGATATTACCGATGTCGAGCGCGTCAGCCTTCTGCAGTGCCTTCAGTATCACGCTCCTGTTCACCTCTATCGCGATAAAAGCGTCGTCCGGCCTGCTTTTCGCGGTCCCGACGATAAAATCGCCCTTCCCGCATCCGATCTCGAGGTACACCTTCCCGCTCTTCGGCGCGAGCACCTCTCTCCAGCGGCCCTTCAGCTTCTGCGGGTTCTCAACGACGTAGCTGCCCAGCTTTTCCATTTTTTCTTCAAGATTTTTAGTGCGTCTCTGCCTCAATCTGTCTCTCCGTTTTTACTGCAAAATTTTTTACTGCAAAACTTTTTCCTGCATCACTTTTTATTACATCACCCTCATAACGATAACGATCGCAAAATATGCGGCTATCATTACGCCCGCGACCGCATCGCGGCCCGCGAATTTTATCTCGTTCATCCTCGTGCGCCCCTCGCCGCCGTGGTAGCAGCGCGCCTCCATCGCCAGCGCGAGATCCTGCGCGATCCGAAAAGAACTGATGAACAGCGGTATCAATATCGGGATCAGGTTTTTCGCCCTCTGCATGAGGCTGCCCGAATCGAAGTCGGCGCCCCTCGCCTGCTGGGCCTTCATGATCTTGTCCGTCTCCTCGAGCAGCGTCGGTATGAACCTCAGCGCGATCGTCATCATGAGCGCGATCTCGTGGTACGGTACCCCGACGACACCGAGCGGCTTCATGAGCTTCTCGAGCCCGTCCGTCAGCTCCATAGGCTTTGTGCAGAGCGTCATCATCGACGAGCCGATTATCAGGAGGATCAGCCTCACCGCCATAAAACACGCGCGATACAGGCCCTCATAAGTTATGTGTAAAAATTTCCACTGCCAGAGGATCCTGCCGTCGAGCATAAAAACATTTATCACGAAGGTGAATAGGAGTATAAAAAATATCACCTTCAGGCCGCGGAAAATGAATTTTACCGGGACGCGCGACACCGCGATCACGGCCGCGAGTATCGCCGTCGCTATCGCAAACCCGATAAAAGTGTTTATGATAAAAAGCTCCACGATAAAAACGAACGTCGCGATTATCTTTACGCGCGCATCGAGCCTGTGTATCACCGATTCGCCGGGATAATATTGTCCTAAAGTGATATCCCTTATCATTGCCTGTCCGTTTTTACCGCTACGCCTGCCGCTCCCTCACGCGGTGCGATGACGCCCTTTCCTTCAAAATATTTCCTGAGCTCGCGCTCCGCCCCGTCCATGGACAGGACGTTCCCGTCGATCTCCGGGATGCGCTCCTCTATCTCTTTCATTATCTCGGTCACCGGAGGGACGCCGAGCCCTATATCGGCCAGCTCCTTTCTCTTCGAGAAGACCTCTTCCGGCGTGCCGTCGTACACTATCTTTCCGCCGTCCATGACCATGACTCGGTCCGCCATTGCGGCGATATCCGCCATGTTGTGGGAGACGAATATAATAGTTATGTTCCTGCTTTCGTGGATCGACATCACCATCTTCAGGATCTCCGCATGGGCTTCCGGGTCGAGTCCCGCCGTCGGCTCGTCGAGGATGAGGACCTTCGGCTCCATGGCGATCACTCCCGCGATCGCGACCCTGCGCTTCTGGCCGCCCGAAAGTTCGAACGGCGAGCGGTCCTTTACTTCGTCGTAAGGGAGACCGACCGTCTCGATCGCCATTTTTACGACGTCGTCCAGAGCATCGCCGTCGATGCCGAGATTTTTAGGGCCGAACGCGACATCCTTCGCCACCGTCTCCTCAAAAAGCTGATATTCCGGGTACTGAAAGACGAGTCCCACCTGCTTCCTTATCCCCGTAAGCGACTTTTTATCGCCCGTCATCGACTCCCCGTCGAAAAAGAGGTCGCCCGACGTCGGCGAAAGAAGGCCGTTGAGATGCTGGAGCAGCGTGGACTTGCCGGATCCCGTGTGTCCGATGATCCCGACGAACTCACCGTCTTTGATCTCGAAGGTCAGGTCGTCGATCGCGACGGTCTCGCCGGGAAGACCCTGCGAATATATATGTGTGATGTGTTCTGCTTTTATCGACATATGTAGTCCACCAGATCTTTTTCAGCGATTATGTCGTGAGGCACCGATACACCGAACGACGCGATCCTGTCCATCAGCTCGACAGCAACGGGAAGTTCCAGGCCTGCCGACCTGACCTTCTCCGTATCCTCGAAAAACTCCGCGGGCTCCGTGTCGGAAAATATCTTCCCGGCATCCATGACGATCATCCTCTTCGCCTCTATCGCCTCTTCCATAAAATGCGTTATCAGTATAACTGTTATTCCGTCTTCGTTCAGTTTCTTTATTATTTCCAGTACAGTTTTGCGCCCGCTCGGGTCGAGCATCGCCGTCGGCTCGTCAAAAACTATGCACCGCGGTCTCATCGCTATCGCCCCCGCTATCGCTATCCGCTGCTTCTGTCCGCCGGAAAGCATGTGAGGGCTCTTCCTCCTGACATCGTACATTCCGACGTTCTTAAGCGCTTCGTCGACGCGCTCCCTTATCTCGACCGGGTCGACACCCATGTTCTCCGGTCCGAAAGCGACATCATCTTCGATGATAGACGACACGATCTGATTGTCCGGGTTCTGGAATACCATGCCGACATTTCTCCTGATATTGTAAATATCGTCGTCGTTCTTCGTATCCATTCCGTCCACTAAAACATCACCCGACGTCGGCACGAGAAGCCCGTTCAGGTGTTTTGCAAAAGTCGACTTCCCCGATCCGTTCCTTCCGACGATCGCGACAAATTCGCCCTCATCGATGTTCAGGCTCACGCCGTCGACAGCCCTATGCTGCTCCGTCGTTCCGTCATCGAGATGCCTAACATATTCAAAAATCAGATCTTTTACTTCTATAAAATGCGCCATGTCATCTCCTGTTTCACAATTTATTATTATATAACATTGCGGGCGTCGTTGTAAAACGCGAGAGGCCGTAAAAATGAATGCCTGCGCGGACGGCAACAAAAAACCGCCGATAAAAGATCTCCGGCGGCTTTCCGTTATTCGCTTTTATCGTCACGAGCAAGCTTACGCTCTGTAAACTTTTCCTGCTACGACCTTGCTCTCGTCAACTTTGTCCGCGACTTCCTCGTTCCATTTGTCAGGCGCTATCTCCTCGACCGAAACGGAGAGGTGCTCCTTCGCAGCTCCGAGCTCCTGCATTCCGAGCTCAACGATCTTGTCCGCAAAAGCTTTCTTCGTAGCTTCGTCCCTTCCCGGGAACAACTTTACATCGATATGTGGCATTTCTTCCTCCTTCTGCAATCAACGCTATGCTTCCCAAACAGTGCCGACTCCCGCTTTCGCTGCGGCTTTGTAAATGTCCGCCGCCGTGACGAGGTCGAGCACGCCTATGCCTACGTGCTTGAAGATGATGATCTGATCGTCGTTTTCGCGGCCATTCCTCTTTCCGAGAACGTACTCGCCGATATCTCCCTTGAGATCATCTTTGCATATCAGGTTCTGTTCGATCGGTTTTATGAGGTCGCCCGTCTCAGCGAGGCAAGCGTCCACGGAATCGCATACGATGAGGTCTGCCGACTTTACGAGTTCCGGATCGAGCTCTACCATTTCGTATCTGTACGAACCTACCGCGCTTATCGTCGCGCCCTTCTTTACCGAAGACGCCTTGAAGAGCGGTTCGTGCGAAACCGTTACGGCGGTTATGACATCCGCGTCCTTGACGGCATCGTCCGCCTTTTCAACGGCGACGATCCTGCACTTGAAATCCGGGTTGAACCTCTCGTTCGCCGCCTCGACGAACTTCTTCGTCTTAGCAAAATCTCTCGCCGCTACCCTGATCTCCCCGAGGTTCGGGCACGCCGTGAGCATGGCCGACAGCTGTTCCATAGCCTGTCCGCCCGTTCCGATCTGCGCGCCTATCTTCGAATCCTTCTTCGCAAAAAGATCGAATCCGACGCCCGTCGCGGCCGCCGTCCTGAACTTCGTGACAAACGTTCCGTCCATCATCGCGAGGAACTCGCCCTCTTCACCGTCCATAAGGAGGACCTGGCCCTTCGTCGTCTCTTTGCCTTTGTCTGCGTTCTTCGGAAACGAAGTTACGATCTTGATCCCCGCAACTTTTATCGATGAAACGTCCGCCGGCATGAAGATAAAATCGCTGCCTTCTTCGTCATCGTGCACGATCTCCCTCTGCGGGACCTTCGCCTTTCCCTCCGAAAAATACGCGTAAGCGTTTTTATTGGACTCGATACCGTCCTTCATCTCAAAAACTTTTCTTATGTCGCTTTCCGTTAAAAGAAGCATATCTTTGTACCTCTTGCTTTTTATTCTCTGTTGTAAAAATACGTTGCGCCGCTCTTTTTATTTGAGCAGTTTTATCAAAGCCTTTTTCTGCTGGAGGCCCGGCTTCTTGTATGTGATCTCGCCGTTTTTTACGATCATGATCGTAGGGATCGTCATAACGCCGTTCTCCTGCGCGAGGTCCGGGTTTTCGTCGATATCGATCTTGCAGAACTTGACATCCGTCATTTCCTCAGCGAGCTCGTCGATGATAGGTCCCTGCATCTGGCAAGGTCCGCACCATGTAGCAAAAAAATCGACAAGTACGGGCTTGTCCGACTTCATGACTTCCTGTTCGTAATTATCTTTATTCAACATTATTACTGCCATAAAATTACCCTCCTTTTCGGTAAACACTACCACTATTATAATGAATCGCGAATTATTCTTCAATAAGGGAGGGGATTTTATTTTGGTTGTAAGCAATTTATTCTGGCTGTTTTTAACGCCGCCCTAAAAAAAGCGGGGCCCGCGCATTTCCTCCCGCGGCCCCGCTTCCTGTCTTGACGGATCAACACCCATCGACCCGTTGCTTTAGCGAATTATTTGTTGAATTTCTTTTTTCTCGAGATCCAAGCGAGCGATATCGCCGCAACGATCAGCGCCGAGATCGACAGGATCATTGTGAACATTCCCGTGTCTCCGGTGTATATGCCGTGAGCTGTCTTCGTTACCGTTGATGCCTTGCCGCCGTTGTTCGGCTTGTTGTTGGCAGGTCCCTGACCGTCATCGTTCACCTTGTCTTTGTATACGGCTTCGATCTCTACGTCGGATGCAGGCATAGTAAATGTAGTTTTCTCGGAATCAGGATCCGCGAGTTTTACGGCATCGCCCTTAACGATCCACTTATCAAACACCTTGCCCTTAGGCGCCTTGTCGGCAACTATCGTGACTACGGTATCTTTGACGCACTTTTCAGGATCGGCTTTGCCGCCTTTGACTGTAACTTTGTACTCTATGTCGCTGTACAACGCCGTGACTTCAACGTCGCCGGCAGGCATCGTGAATGTTCCGTCATCGGCGATCTGTACGTCTCCGCTGTTTACTTCCCGGCCGGCAAGCTCTTTGCCGACAGCCGCTTTATCCGCTGTGAGCGTTACCTTCTCGCCCGCCTCGTATGAAGCCTGGTCCGCCTTTCCGTTGTTGACTTTTACCGTGTACGCAGCGGCCGGTTTTACGGTTATCTTTCCCGTGAACTTTCCGTTTTCAGCGGTGAACTCAGCGCTTCCTTCTTTGGTCTTGTCGATAAGTACCAACTTGCCGTTCTCAAATTTCAGGTTGTTGAAACCGGAGAAGTCGGTCACGGCGCTTCCGTCCCTCGCCTTGAGCGGATTTTCGGCCTGTCCCTTCTTGGCGGTGACTTCGACCTTCTGGTCTTTGGCCGAGAAGATCGTGAGCGTCTTTCCGCCGAGAGCGCTGAGGTCGGCGATGTGGTTTTTATCGAGATTTACCTTAGACAGCTTGGCGGCGTTTTTAAGAACGCTGATATCGCTTATGTCGTTGTCTCCCGCATAGACTTCGCGCAGGTTGCTCTTTCCTTCGAGCGGCGACAGGTCCTTGATGTTCTTGTTCGACGTTATATCGATCTTGCGAAGCTCGCTCATCCTGCTCACCGCTTTTATGTCGGAAGGCGCGTTCTTGCCGAGCATGAGCTCTTTTATGTTGACAAGATCTGCGAGATGTGTGATGTCCTCGATCTTTTCGTTCATATTGCTTTTGTCGAGCCAGAGCTCTTCCAGATTCGTGAGTCCGGACAGAGCTTTTACATCCGTCACATCGCACGCGGAAAGACTGAGTTTTTCAGTTTCGTCAGGCCGGAGAGCGCATCGATCTCGGTCAGCCACGAGTTCTTGCTGAGGGTCAGGGACTCAAGGTCCTTCAGAGCGCTGAACGTCGAGATATCGTTTATGTGGTTGTCGCCGAGATCCAGCTCCTTCAACTGCTTCATTTCGGCTATCGGCGACGCGTCGCTTATGCTGTTCGACCCGAGGTCGAGCTTCGTGACCTTCCTGAGTTTGGCTATAGGCGCCACGTCCGATACTTTGTTGCCGGTCATTTGGATCGATTTTATTTCCGTTCCGTATTCGATGCCGTCGACGTTTCCGATATGCTTATTCGGCAGCATTATGTAGGTGAGCGTGCCCATGTCCTTTGCCGTTATCGACTGCATGTAAGGTGAAGGACGCAGAAACGCTCCTTTGTTGAGTTCCTTCCTAAAAAGTTCGTCCGGTATGACGTTGGCATCCTTGAATGTTGCCGTCACTTCGACGTCTTCGGCCGGCATTTCGAAGCCGGTCTCGGGAGCATTCACATCTTCGAGCTCGACGTGACCTTTTACGACGGTCCACTTATCGAAAGCCATTCCCTCCGGAGCGTCTTTCGCCGTGATCGTTACGAAGTCTTCTTCTTCGTAGCTATCTTTTGCGGCCGTTCCTTCGTTGACTTTTACCGAATACTGCTTCGCAGGCTTCACGGTTATCGTTCCGCTGAAAGCGCAGTTTGCGGAGTTGTCCGAGAACGTGCCCGTTCCTTCTTTTCTCTGATCGTCGAGTACGAACTCGTCTCCGACGAGCTTCATGCCCTTCAGGTTGGTGGCTTTTACCGTTTCGCCGCTGCGATTGCGGAGAGGGTTATCGATCCTTCCGTGCTTCGCGTATACGACTACGTTCTGCTCCTTCGCATCTATCCACTTTATTTTGAGGTTTGCAGCAGGGCTCATGTCGGCGATGAAGTTCTTCTTTAATTTGAGCTCTGTGATGTTTGTAAGGCCTGCGACAGGGCTTATATCTTTGATCTGATTATCTTCGAGGTCGAGCTGTTCAAGTGTCTTGAGGTCCTTCAAAGCCGAGATGTCCGATGCCTTGTTTTTCCAAAGGTTGAGGTTGCGCAGGTCATGCATGTTCGCTACTGCATTGATGTTTTCGATTTCGTTCTCGTAAAGGTACAGTCCCTCGAGGTCCTCAAGGCCGGCGAGATCTTTTATGTCCGAGATCCCGTTATCGCCTATTGCGAGCTTCTTAAGGTTCGTCAGTCCCTTGAGCTGACCTATATCCTTTATCTTATTTCCCGTCATGGAAGCGGATTCGAGGTTCGTAAGCTTCGCGAGCGTACCTATGTCAGAAATATCGTTTTCGTCAAGCTCGAGGTGTTTCAGCTTGGTGAGGCCGGAAAGTGCGCTTATGTCGGAAATGCCGTTTTTCCTCAGCTGCAGATTTTCGAGGTCCGCGAGACCTGCGAGCGGCTTTATGTCCGATACCTTGTTGCCGTTCAGGCTGAGCAACTTAAGGTTCGTCAGCTCCGCTACCGGCTTGATGTCCGATATCAGGTTCAGACCAAGATCGAGTTTGCTGAGGTTTTTAAGGCCTTTCAGCTGAGATATGTCTTCGATCTTGTTGTTGAAAAAGCTGATCTCCGTCAGTTTTTCCGCATATTCCATACCGGAAAGATCCTTTATCCCCAATTTCTTGTATGCGCCGTCCGTCAGAGTTTTCATGTCCTCTTCGGATATAGGCTGCTCGTAAGGAGCCTCTCTGTGGAGATGCGCGTTGATCTTGTGCTTAAGGTTGATGTCTTTTACGACGTCAACTACCGGAGCCGGTTTTACCGTGATCGTTCCGCTGAAAGTGCAATGCGAAGAATTGTCCGTGAATTGTCCGGATCCTTCCTTTGTCGGATCGATAAGTACGAACTCGTCGTTCTCTTCCCTCATATTTTTGAGGAAATAGGCTCCCATATGCTTTCCGCCGCGCGTGCGGAGAGGATTTTTCGCCCTTCCGTTCTTCGCATATACGGTAACCTTCTGGCCCTTGGCATTTATCCACTTTATATCGAGACCTGCCGTCGGGCTGATATCGGCTATGCAGTTGTTCTCCAGTTCAAGTTCCTTGAGCTTTGTCATCCCGGAAACAACGCTTATATCTTCGACTTTATTGTCGCGTATGTCGAGGTTCCTGAGCTCCTTTAGATCCTTTAAGGCGGAGATATCAGACACCTGATTGTCCCAAATGCTTAAAGCGGTCATTTTGTGCATGCCCGCGAGAGCATCGATGTTATCGACTTTATTCATTTACATGTACAAGTCGGTGATATTTGTAAGCCCGGAAAGCGCGCTTATATCGCTTATCCCGTTTTTCATAAGCTGCAGATCTTCGAGGTTGACAAGCCCGGCAAGCGGTTTTACATCCGACACCTTATCGCCGTTCAGACTTAGCGCTGTAAGATTTGTCAGACCGGCAAGCGGGGTCGCGTCCGATATCGGGTTCCTTCCCAGGTCGAGATCGTTTAGGTTTGTGAGGCCCGCAAGCGGTTTTGCATCTTCTATTTTATTGTCGAAGAACCTCAGCTCCTTGAGCTGTGTCGCGTATTCGATACCTGTGAGGTCTTTTATGTCGCTGCTCTTATACGAATTCTGATCCTCGGTGAGAGACCTGATGTCTGCTTCCGAAATAGGCTGTTCATAAGGTTTTTCTCTCTTGAGATATCTGTTTATCCTGTGTTTGAGGTTGATATCTTTTACAACATCTACGACCTGCGACGCTTTTACCGTGATCGTTCCCGTAAAGCTTCCGTTTTCCGCGGTGAACCGGGCACTTCCTTCCTTAGTCTTATCGATAAGTGCAAGTTTGCCGTTCTCAAATTTGAGGTTGCTGAGACCGGAGAAGTCGGTCACGGCGCTTCCGTCTCTCATGCGGAGAGGATTTGCCGCTACGCCGTTCTTCGATTCTACTGTAACGGTCTGGTCCTTAGCTTCAATGTCGAGAATTTGAAATCTTTGAACGCGCTGATGTCGGCGATGTGATTCTTCGATATCGTGAGCGTCGTCAGGCTCGATATCTTTGCGAGCTTTGATACGTCCGTGAGCTCGTTCTCGTCCACAAAGATCCTTTTCAGGTTTCCGCAGTTTGAGAGAGCGTCTATATTTTTCAGTTTATTTCTTTTTATCGATATTATCTTGAAGTTTTCAAGCGGGGCGAAGATCCCGAGATCGTCCGATTTTATCCCCGTGTTGTCGAGTTCGACGCCTACGAGTTTGTCGATCTTTGCAAGCGGGCTGAAATCTTTTATCGGATTGTCGCTTATGTCTACCGTACGAAGTTCAGTGATCTTCGGCAGATGCGAGATATCTTCTATTTTGTTTTGTCCCGCTAAAAGCGCCCTTATCGGTGCAGTCGCCGGGATAGGCGTGAGATCTTTGATCGCGTTGTCCCTCATGTCGAAGATGATCGCGTTCGTCGCATACTGTACGCCCTCGATACTCTTTACCTTCTTGTTTTCAGGGTTCGGTTTTTCTGACTTTACTACGAGTTTCTTTACCTGCTTCATGTCGTCCGCGGTGATCGCCTGATCGAACGGGGCAGGTCTCTTAAGCTGATCCCTGTTGAGGGCGAGCTTAAGGTTTGCATCGACGATGACGTTTTCGGCCGGTGCTTCCGAAGGTTTTACGGTGACCGTGCCGGTAAAAGCTCCGTCTTCCGCGCTGAACTCCACGCTTCCCTCTTTGCTTTTATCTGTGAGGACGAGTTCGTTCCCTTCGACTTTGAGGTTCTTTAAATTGCTCAGATCGGTGATGATCTTCCCGTCTCTCGCTTTGAGCGGATTGGATACCTTCCCGGCTGCGTCGGCATCGAGGGATATCTCCTGATCGTTTGCTTCGAACTGAACGAATTCAAAGTCCTTGAGCGGGCTTATGTCGCTTATGCTGTTTTTTGAGATATTGAGACCTTCAAGGTCGCTGATGTTTTTCAGCGGGCTGACGTCTTTGATCTTGTTGCCGTCAAGCGACAGCCACTCTAACCATGTGTTGTCCGCTATCGGTTTCAGATCGGATATCGAATTGCCGGTCGCCTCAACTTCCTGCAGGGCGGTCGCATTCTCAAGACCGTCGAGTTTTTCAACGCCCGACTTCTCAAATACCATCCTGTCGATGTCGGCGATGTCTGCGGCCGAGATATCCTGGTCGTAAGGCGCCGATCTCTTGAGCACGTTTTTATTTATGGCTTTTTTGAGGTTCGCATCCGAGATGACATTTTCGCTTCTCGAAGCTCTCTTATCGGCTGTGTTACTTTTAGCTTCTGTTCGGGCCGGCGAAGACGTTTCTTTTTCGCTCCCGTTTGAAGCTTTATCTTTCGGATCATTGTTTTCGGCCTTGGCGGCATTTTTATCCGCGTTGACCTCAGTGACGACCGGTGCATATTCGATCGCCGCTGCAGATGCTGAAAACATCGGTGCAGCTACCTTGACGAATGCTAACAGCATCGATAGCAAACGCGCTGCGGATCTTTTCTTCATCAATATTCCTCCTTGTGATGCGTATTAAAATGCGTTATCGGATCTGGTAATGCTCGGTGATGCTTGGTGTTGCTGCGCAGTTAGTCAAGTATAACCATGTACGACCAGAGCACCACCTTTTTCCTATCATTTCAAAGGGAATAATTGAGATTTTAAATACATTTTACGGCCGCAAAAAACGGAAAAAGAGAGCACCGCCCCCGCGATGCCCTCTTGATATTCGTTTTTACCGAAAAC
>CAMYCF010000009.1 GCA_947254375.1 uncultured Mobilibacterium sp.
TAAGGCAGATGCTCTCCCAACTGAGCTAAGCGCCCGCATTTACATATAGTTGCGGCGTTCCTCGTTTTGACGCGTTATTTATAATAGCACAACGATTTGAGCATGTCAACATCTTAAATAGGTATCCTTATCAGCGACTTTTCTTCGGCTGAGATCTCCGCCGTTCCCGACGTCATGTCCTCCATGAATCTCCGCATCGCCGCTTCGTTTTCCGTCTCGCACGCCAGCGGGATCTCGATTTTATCGGTGTAGACGGCATCACCCATCGTGTAAGGAAGGGTTTTTACGGCGTTTTTTATCTTATCTGAAAAGCGGTAATCGACGCGGTAAAAGATTTTTACGCTGTCCCTGACCTCACATATCCCCGCGGCTTCTATCCCCGCCTTCGCAAGATCTGTGTACGCCCTGACGAGCCCGCCCGTGCCGAGTTTTATCCCGCCGAAATATCTCGTTACGACGAGCGCAAGATAAGTCAGGCCGGCATCCGTCGCGACCTTAAGCATCGGGCCGCCCGAAGTCCCCTGCGGCTCCCCGTCGTCGCTCGCCCAGCACATCTCCTGCTTATCGCCGCAGATGATCGCCGGCACGTTGTGGGTGGCGTCTCTGTACTTTTCTTTTATTTCCGAGACAAAAGACCGTGCTCCATCGTAGCTGTCCACGGGGCGGACATGTGCGATGAAGCGCGATTTCTCTATGGTCTTTTCGGCCTCGCCGTATTTGAGTACGCTTTTATAAAGTAACATGCGCGTGCTAAATTATGTATTTTTCTACGTCCGCCTGTTTTATCGTCTCGCGGAATTTATCCTTGACATATTCGCGGTCGATCGTCACCTCGGCGAACTCCTCGCACGGAAGGTTGAACGATATCTCCTCGACGAGCTTTTCCAGTATCGTGTGGAGCCTTCTCGCTCCGATGTTTTCCGTCTCCTGGTTCATGAGATACGCCATTTTTGCGATCTCGTCTATCGCATCTTCCGTGAACTCGATCTTCGCTCCGTCCGTCTCGAGGAGCGCTTTCTGCTGCTTGATGACGGCGTTTTCAGGTACGGTCAGTATCTTTCTGAAAGCTTCCGTATCGAGGTTCGCGAGCTCTACATTGATAGGGAAACGGCCCTGAAGTTCAGGGATGAGGTCGGAAGGCTTCGACGTGTGGAAAGCTCCTGCGCCGATAAAAAGCATGTGGTCCGTTTTTACCGGTCCGTGCTGTGTGTTGACTACGCTTCCCTCGACTATAGGAAGGATGTCCCTCTGGACTCCTTCCCTCGAGACTTCGCCGCCGACCACCCTGTTCCCGGACGCGATCTTGTCTATCTCGTCGATAAAAATGATCCCGTTTTCTTCGGCATTTTTGAGGGCTTCGTCGATGACCTGATCCATGTCGAGGAGGTTCTGAGCTTCCTGTTCGGTCAGTATCCTTCTGGCGTCTTTTACCTTCGTCTTTTTCTTCTTTTTCTTTTTAGGGGTCTCGCCGAAAATGCTTCCGAGTGAGATGCCTATCCCCTCTCCGCCAATGTCGAGCTTCTGAGGTTTTATCTCCTCTTCGACCTCTATTTCAATGATCTCCTCTTCGAGTTTTCCCTCGCTGAGGTCGCGCTTCACCTGCTCCCTGGCCATTTGGATGTCGTTCTCGTCGGCCTTGAGCTTTTCCTCTTCTTCTTTTTCCTTCTTTGCCTCGTACTCTTCCTTCTGGCTCGTGTATCCGGCGTTCTGCAGGAGAGCATCGAAAGGATTCATCTTTTTCGATGACTTAGTCGTCCCCCACGGGATTATCGCTTCTACGACCTTCTGCTCTGCTAGCTGCTTTGCGTAATCGTATTTCTCGTCTATCTTCTTCTGCTTCGTGAGCCTGACTGATGCATCGACGAGATCCCTTACCATCGAATCGACGTCCCTTCCGACATAGCCGACTTCCGTGAACTTCGTCGCTTCGACCTTTACGAACGGGGCATCCATTATCTTTGCGAGCCTTCTCGCTATCTCGGTCTTTCCTACGCCGGTAGGTCCCATCATCAGTATGTTCTTCGGAGTGACTTCTTCGCGCATCTCGTCGCTGAGCCTGCTCCTTCTGTATCTGCTTCTCAATGCTATGGCGACCTTCTTCTTTGCGTCGTCCTGGCCTATTATGTATTTATCCAGTTCCGCCACTATCTCTTTAGGCGTAAGCGCTTTTATCTCGTTTGCCATTTTGTTACCTCCGTAATGTCGCTCCGCACACTAAAGCTTTTCCACCGATATGTTGGTGTTCGTGTAAACGCATATCGATGAAGCTATCTCGAGCGATTTTCTTACTATCGTTTCGGCGTCGCTGTCCGTGTTGTCGAACAGGGCCAGAGCGGCCGCATAGGCGTAATTTCCGCCCGAACCGATGGCGACGACGTCGCGGTCCGGTTCTATTACCTCGCCGCTTCCTGATATAACGAGAAGTCCGTCCCTGTCGCAGGCTATCATAAGCGCCTGGAGGTTCCTTATCGCCTTGTCTTTACGCCAAAGCTGCGCGAGGTCCACGGCCGCCCTTTTGAGGTTTCCTCCGTGTTCCTCCAATTTGTTTTCGAATTTATCGGTCAGGGAAAAAGCGTCGGCGACCGATCCCGCAAAGCCTACGAGGACGGAATCCTTGTAGATCTTTTTTACCTTCTTCGCGCCGCGCTTCATTATCGTCGTTTCGCCCATAGTGACCTGGCCGTCTCCGCCTATGCAGATGTCGTTCTCGGAACGTCTGACGGCAACTATCGTCGTAGCATTGAATTCAACCATTTCATCTCTCCTGTTCTTTCGTTTTACTCGACATATTTGCATTTAGGATTCGAGCAAACGCACTTTTTACCCTTTTCGAGCATCATCGAGCCGCACTGCGGACACATTTTCCCCGTCGGCTTGTCCCAATACGAAACATCGCACGCCGGATATCCGCTGCAGCCGTAAAAAACTTTGTTCCCTTTTCTCGTCCTGCGAACGATGAGGTCCTTGCCGCATTTCGGGCAGGCGACGCCGATCTTTTTGACGAGAGGCTTCGTATTTTTGCACTCGGGATATCCCGTGCAGGCGAGGAAGCTGCCGAAGCGCCCCTCTTTCATCGCCATCGGCTTTCCGCACAGTTCGCAGATATCGCCGCTCAGCCTGACCTCCTGCTCTATTTTCTCGACTTCGCGTTCGGCTACTTTCAGCTCCTTCTCAAAGCCCTTGTAAAAATCGGCAATGACTTCTTTCCAAGGCGTTTTCTCGAGCTCGACACTGTCGAGGTTGTCCTCCATGTCGCTCGTAAAACCGATGTCTACGATGTCGGTAAAATAGTCGGTCATTATTCCCGTGACGTCGAATCCCAGCTGCGTCGGAACGAGGTTCTTCTTCTCGCTCTTCACGTACTTCCTGTCCTGCAGGGTCGAGATTATCGAAGCGTACGTGCTCGGCCTTCCGATGTTCTTTTCTTCCATCTCTTTTACGAGAGATGCTTCCGTGTATCTCGCCGGCGGCTGAGTGAATTTCTGTTCCTTCTCTAGCTTTTTGAGCGGAAGCTCCTGACCTTCAGTGAGCTTCGGCACGTTCATCTCGTCGGCCGATGTTCCGGAATTATATACCTTCTTCCAGCCCTCGAAGGTTAGCCTGCTTCCCGCAGCCCTGAATTCGTATTTGCCGTTTTTTATCGACACGCTCACCGTATCGTAAGCGGCCGCCTTCATCTGCGATGCGAGAAAACGGCTCCATATCAAGTGATACAGCTTGTATTGATCGGCGGTCAGCGAATCTTTTATCGCTGACGGAGCAAGCGTTACATCCGCCGGCCTTATCGCCTCGTGAGCGTCTTGTATGTCTTTCTTTTTATTCGAAAAAACGTTGTTCCCCTTATATTCGGGGCCGAACTCCGATCCTATGTAAGCGAGCGCTTTCGCCTTCGCTTCCGCAGCGACCCTTACCGAGTCCGTCCTTATATAGGTGACGAGACCGCGCGTCCCGTGGCCCTTGATGTTTATTCCCTCGTAAAGCTGCTGCGCGATCTGCATCGTCTTTCTCGTCTTGAAACCGAGCTTGATCGCTGCATCCTGCTGGAGACTGCTCGTCGTAAAAGGTGCATACGGCTTGACTTCCTTATGCCCCTCTTTGACGCTTTCGACGATATATTTGCCATTTGAAAGGTCCGTCTCTATCGCGTCCGCCTTCTCCTTGTTCGGAACGACCGCTTTCTTTCCGGAGATCTTCGCGAGCTTCGACTTGAATCCCTTGCCGTGGTCCGCCGTTATGTTCCAGTATTCTTCCGGAACGAACTCCTGTATCTCGCGCTCCCTGTCGCATATCATCTTGAGGGTCGCGGACTGAACGCGTCCGGCCGAAAGCCCCCTTCTGACCTTCTTCCATAAAAGCGGGCTTATCTGGTAGCCCACGAGCCTGTCCAAGACTCTCCTCGCCTGCTGCGCATCTACGAGCCCCATGTCGATAGAACGCGGTTTTTTGATCGCTTCGCGGACCGCATCCTTATTTATCTCGTTGAATTCCACCCTACATTCATCGCTCGGATCGAGATCCAAAATGTTCGTGAGGTGCCACGATATTGCTTCTCCCTCGCGGTCCGGGTCCGTTGCGAGAAGTATGTTCGAAGCTTCTTTCGCAGACTTGCGGAGCTCTTTGATCTTGTCGCCTTTTCCCCTTATGTTTATATATTCCGGTTCGAAGTCTTTATCGATCTCTATTCCGAGCCTGCTCTTCGGCAGGTCCCTTATGTGCCCGACCGTGGCTACGACGTTGTACGTAGAGCCGAGGTACTGGCCTATTACCCTCGCCTTTGACGGAGATTCCACCACGAGCAGCGTCTTCTTTTTCTTCGGAGACGCTTTCTTTGCAGTCGTTTTCTTTGCAGAGGTTTTTGTCGTTTCTTTGTTCATATCCCTATCTCTGATCTTTCCCGTTAGCTGCCCTTTTTGACATTTTATTCGCTCTGTGAAAATTACTACATTGTATATGCGATTTTTTCATCGGCATTTTACCATGATACCGCTGATTAAATTATTTTGCAAGACGATTTTTTATTTCGCGGGATAGATCCTGCCGCCGTAAGTGACGAGGGCTCCTTTCACCTCCATGATCGTGAGCATCGCTCCTGCGGTCGCCACAGCGAGGCCGAGCTCCCTTGAGATCGTATCGACACTCGTACCCTGATTGGCGGTCACGAAGTACATTATTCGTTTTTCGTCGACGCCGAGGCTGTACCGACCTTCGTCGTTTTTCGAAACGGGCATCCCTCCTACATGGGTTATCAGATCGTCTATTACGATGAGGGGAGTCGCTCCGTCGCGTATCAAAAGGTTGCCGCCGAGGCCGAGATGATCGTCGAGGTTGCACGGTACAACGAACAGACCCTTCCCCTGCTCCGCTGCAAAGCCGGCCGTTATGAGGGCACCCGAATTTGCTCCTGCTTCCACTATGACGACCGCTTCTGAAAGTGCGCTGATTATCCTGTTCCTTGCAGGAAACGAATATTTGCTCCCCTTAAAATCTTCCGGGTACTCGCTGATGACGAGCCCCTCATCTTCTATTCGCTCCATAAGCCCGCTGTTTCGCGCAGGGTATGCCCTTCCTATGCCCGTGCCGAGGACGGCCACCGTTTTACCTCCCGCGTCCAAAGCCCCCTCGTGCGAGAACGAATCTATCCCGTAGGCCATGCCTGAAACAACTGTTATCCCGGACCGCCCGACGGTCTCACCTATCATCGTCGCCATTTTTCTTCCGTATGCCGAAAATTTCCGCGAGCCGACGGCCGCTATCGAAAGGGACGGTAAAAGACTCAGATCCCCTATGCAGTAGAGCACCTTCGGCGGATTTTTTATCTGCTTCAAATTATACGGAAACACCGAAGAGGCATTGTCGATCACCTCTATCTTCTTCGATCTTTTCATTGCACCGCCTTTCTTTTTTTCACTGCACCGCCTCTATCTATTCGCTCTCTATTCGCTTTCACCCTTGGCTTCTCGTGATCACATATCGCGCATCGTCATGCGGTAACCGACGGCCTCGGCGATGTGCTCGGTCCTGATGACCGGACTTTCGTCGAGATCCGCGATCGTCCTCGCCACCTTGAGAGTCTTCATGTACGCCCTCGGCGTCATATCGAGCCTGCGATACGCGTCTTTAAGAAATTTCTTCGCACCCTTATCAGGGACGCACATCATCCGCACTTCCTGATCGGACAGCTCGCCGTTCGCCTTCACCTCATCCGGCTTCCCCTCGGATCTCCTTCGCGCAAAAGCGATCGCCCCGTCGACCTGCTCCTTCATCTCGCTCGACGAAAGTCCGCCTTTCCCCGCTTCCAGCCCTTCATATTCGACGCGCTCCATAAAAATATGCAGATCTATCCTGTCGAGTATCGCTCCGCTCAGCCTCTTCATGTAACGTTCCCTCTCCGCCGGAGTGCATATGCACGGCTTCCTGTCATCGCCGTAATATCCGCATTTGCAGGGATTTGCCGCAAAGACGGGTAAAAAATCGCACGGGAAAGAATAGCTTCTCCCGCCGCGAACGTGAACGATCTTCTTATCTTCCAGCGGCGTTCTAAGCTTGTCGATGAGGTCCGGTGAAAACTCGCATATCTCGTCCATAAAAAGCACCCCGTTGTGTGCGAGCGTTATCTCTCCCGGTACCGGATAAAGGCCTCCGCCGATGAGTCCGCCCCTGCCGATCGTGTAATGAGGACACCTGAAAGGCCTTTCACCGGCGAGCATCCCTCCGCACTTTTCGCCCGCCGCGGAATATATCATCGACGTTTCGAGTATCTCCTCTTCGTCCATCTTCGGCATGACCGTGCCTATCCTTCTCGCCAGCATCGATTTCCCGCATCCCGGGCTTCCGACCATAAGAAGGCCGTGCCTTCCCGCGACCGATATCACTATCGCGCGCTTCACGCTGTCCTGCCCGACCACATCGGAAAAGTCCACATCGCTCTCATCTTTTCCCGTAAAAACTTTCAGCTTTTTCGTCCGCTTGGCCGGTATCTCCCCGTTCAGAACGGATACGCACTCTTTAAGCGTATCGATAAAAACAAAGTCCATTCCTTTTACCAGCGCTGCTTCCTCGGCGCTTTCGGAGGAGATAAAAGCCTTTTTTATCCCTCTCTCACGGACCTCCACGAGCATCGGAAGTATACCTCCGCTCCCGTGCACCCGCCCGTTCATCGAGAGCTCCCCGAAAAAAGCGGTCTTTTCGAGTCCCTTCCTGTCGATAAAATGTTCGGCCGAAAGTATCCCGACCGCGATCGGAAGATCGAACTGTGACCCGCACTTTCTTATGTCAGCCGGCAGCATATTTACCGTTATCCTCTGCCTCGGAAACTCATATCCCGAATTTACGATCGCAGCTTTTATCCTCCTCGTCGACTCCCTCACGGTGACCGACGGGTTCCCCACGATATCGAAATTCGGAAGCCCCCTCGAAACATCCGTTTCTATCTCTATGCAGCGGCCGCATATCCCTTCGCAGACCGCCGTATATATCTTCGAATACAATTCTTACCTCCCGCAAAGCTTCAGGCGCAATCCTCGAAAAACGCGATCTCTATCGCTATAACGTCCATCGACGGCGACAGCCCTCCGACGGCCGCCCTGTTTTCCGCCATATACCTCGCCGCCGCAATATTCATCCGGCGCTTTTTCGCCTTCCCGACCGCCTTTTCCGGGCGGCCCATATTCTCTGCCGTACGCGTCTTCACCTCGACAAAATGTATCTCGCCGCCTTTTACCGCGACGATGTCGATCTCCCCGTACCTGCACGAATAATTCCGCGCGACCACCCTGTATCCGCGCTCCTTCAAAAATCCCACGGCGAGGTCCTCACCGTAGCTCCCGATATTCCTTCTGTAGCTCAACGCCGTTCCTCCCGCTGCCGTTTTCCGATGAGTTTTTAGCACATTTCTCCGTCCCCTTCAGCCCCTTCGCTGAAAGAGCGTATTTTTGTGCGTAAAACGGATACGATTCGGAAACTGCGATCCGGAAATGCCGATGCTATTCGGAAACTGCGATCCGGAATGGCGCGATCCGGGAGCGCGTATTCTCGGCAATAAAAAAAGACCGCCCGACTCATGCCGGACGGCCGCCCATACTTCGTTTTCATTTTTACTAAAAATTAAAGAACCTGTGATCGTTCTCCTCCAAGGCCCACTTTCGTATCGCCTTCCCGACCCCGTCGTTCTCGTTCGTATTGGTTATGTGGTCCGCGACCGCCTTCGCCTCGTCCCAGGCGTTCCCCATCGCGACGCCGACCCCCGCGAACGCTATCATCGGAGCGTCGTTCGGCGCGTCCCCGATGCACATCACTTCCGACGGTTCGATGCCGCGCATCCTCGCAAGGAACTCGAGCCCGACCTTTTTACTCGTTTCGCTCCCGCCGATCTCGATATTGTTTTTGAGGGAAGAAACCACGGTCGCGTTTTTTACCGTATCGGCCGTCGGCTTGTACGCCTTCCGCTCCTCCTCCGTTTTGAAAAAGAAGCTTATATTCTCGATCCTATCCTTGTTTTTCTCGGTAAAATCGAATATGTCTTCGCACGGGATCCTCGTATTGACGATGTATTCGGCGTTCCTGTAATCGGCTTTCCCGTCCCTGAAATCGAGGTACGAGCGCGCATCTATGTACGCTTTTCCGTCCGTAAAAATTTCGACCGAAAAATCGCCGGCACGCGCAAGGCAAAGCGCCTGCTCCACGGCCTCCGCATCGATAAAGCTCGTAAAAAGAGTTTTATCGCGCCCGAGATCCGTTATCCGGCCGCCGTTTGAGGTCACCGCGTATTTTATCGCCTTAAGATCTTTTACGGCGCTCGGAAGTGCAGAGAACACCCTCCCCGTCGCGATCGCTACCAATATCCCTCTTTCCGCCGCGTCTTCTATCGCCTTCCTGTTGTAATCGGAAAGCGTGTGATCGTCTCTCAGTGTCGTCCCGTCAAGGTCAAGTCCTATAAGCTTAACAGCCATCATTCCCCCTTTTACCATCTGTTCCAAGGCATCCCGAACTGCTCTTTTTTACCCTTTTACTCCCTGCACGCGCATCATAGAAAAACGATGCGCCGCCCTTTTATAGTAGCCCAACACCCTTGAAATTTCAAGAGTAATACATTATAATAACACGACGTACAACAACGGATAATGAGGGACACGAAATGAAGATAGCGGTCGTCGGTGCCGGCAAACTCGGCATCAGGATAACGGAAGCTCTTGTCGACGGTGATTATGACATCACCCTCGTAGATATCAACGAAGAAAAACTGAACAGATTGGCCGGCCAGTACGATGTGCTTGCGATAACGGGCGATGCGAAATCGATCGACACGCTCATGGAATTCGACGCAGGCACATACGATTTTTTTATAAGCACGGCTACATCGGACGAGACGAACATACTCTCAGCCGCTTTTGCAAAGAAGCTCGGCTGTAAGCGCGTCGCGGCGAGGGTCAGGGACCCGGGACACATGAAGCAGCACGATTTTATATGCGAGAATTTCGATATCGACATGCTGATCAATCCGGACCTCCTCATCGCTTCCGAAATATACCGTTATCTGGCCGAAAAATACACGCTCAGCCGCGGGATCTATACATCGAGCAAGATCGGTCTGACAGAGTGCGATGCGAATAAGCTGCCGAAGCTCGTCGGTAAAACGGTCGCCGAATTCAGGACATACATGCCGGATATGCTCCTCGTCGGCGTATCGCACAACGGAAAGCTGAGCATCCCTCACGGCAAAGACGTGATAAAAGAAACGGACCTTCTCTACATCCTGGGCGCTAAAGACGACATCTTCAAGCTTGCACGCCAGGTGTCTTCGCGCGCCAAAAAGCCGGAGATGCAGAAGGTAATGATAATCGGCGGCGGTAAAACGGGCTTTTACCTCGCAAAGAGGCTTTCCGAATACGGCGCCTACGTAAAAATAATCGAAAAAGACAGGGAGCGCTGCAACTACCTTTCGGGAGCACTCAATAACGTAATGGTCCTCAACGGCGACGGAGCGAACATCGCCCTCCTCGAAGAGGAAGACCTCGATGATATGGACGCTTTCGTCACGGCCACGGGATATGACGAAGAGAATCTCCTCCTCGCCCTCACCGCAAAGAACCGCGGTGTCGAGGACGTCATCTCTAAGGTCAGCCACGATATATACGACGCCCTCGTCGAAAAGCTCGACATCGACGTCGTGCTCAATCCTCTCGACATAACGTGCAGCGAGATCCTGAAGCGCATCCGCGGCAGGAAGTGGGTCGTTTCATCCGTCCTCCTTCAGGGTCAGGCGGAGCTCGTCGAGATATACGCCACCGATAAAATGGAGATGATAAACGTTCCTCTCAAGGACATGCATCTCCCGGACAACCTCCTCGTAGCCGCCGTCCACAGAGGTTCTCAGACGATAATACCGTCGGGTGATACCGTCATAAAAAGCGGCGACAGGGTCGTCATAGTGTGCATGCTTTCGAACATCGGCACCGTAGAAAAACTCATAAAGCCGCATTCAAGGCTTAACATACTGAAGTAAGATCCGCGATGTATAAAAGAGTTATCGGGCTTTTGGGAATATTTTTGATATTTGCGGCGGTCGCCCTCCTGGTGCCGCTCGCTCTGGCTTTGGCGTTCGGCGAAAAAGACTGCGTCAGGGCCTTTTTGTGTGCCATAGCCCTTTCGGCGATTCCCGGCCTGATAATAAGGTACAGGTACCGCAACACGAACATAAAAATGCACGCGACGAAGGACAAGTACCTCGTCGTTACCATGTGCTGGATCGTCATCCCGTTCGTCGCATCGATACCTTTCCTCATAACCAAGGACATCGCAAATCCTTTCGACGCTTTTTTTGAAATGTGTTCCGGCTTCTCGACGACCGGAGCCACCATACTTACGGATATCGAAAGTCTTCCGCGTTCACTGCTGTTCTGGCGCTCGATGACCCAGTGGGTCGGCGGCATGGGGATCATCGTCCTCGTTACCGCACTTTTACCGAGCATAGGCGTAAAAGCCCAGCAGATCGCGAGCGCCGAAACTCCGGGACTCAATGTGACGAAGCTCACATCGCGCTTTTCAGGGACCGCACAGAGGCTCTACATCGCTTACATAGTCCTATCGGCAGCCCTCGTCGTCCTCCTCATGTTCGGAGGGATGGACCTTTACGACGCTGTGACACATACGTTCACGGCAATGGCGACGGGCGGCTTCTCTCCTTACGCAGACAGCATCGCGCACTTCCACAGCACGTACATAATGTGGGTACTCACGATATTCATGTTCCTCGCCGGCACGAACTTCAACCTCTTTTTCGTCGCCGTATTCGACGGATTCAAAAAAGCCGTTTCCGACGAGGAGTTCAGGGCTTACCTCATCTGGACGCTCATCGCGACAGCGCTCGTGACTGCGTCCCTCATGATCAGCGGCGGATACCACAATTTCTGGCGCGCCCTCACCGACTCGGCATTCCACATATCGACGCTCATATCGACGACGGGATTCTCGACTCAGGATTACACCCTCTGGCCGGCATTCTCGCAAATCGTCATACTCCTCGTCATGCTGACGGGTGCGTCGAGCTCGTCCACGGCGGGCGGTATAAAAATGGTCAGGGTCACGCTGGCTCTCAAGATGATAAAACACGACATAAAGACACTCACCCACGACAAGCTTATCGACAAGATAAAACTGAATGGCAAGCCGATCGACTCCGAAACTCTGACCTACATCGTCACGTTCGTTTCGTTCTTCTTCGTCACCCTGTTTGCCGGTTTGATATTGATATCGTTCGACGGATTCGATTTTCTCACGAATCTCTCCGCCGTTATAACGTGCCTGAGCAACGTCGGACCTGGTCTCGGACAGGTCGGACCGGCGTCGAATTTCAGCGCCTATTCAAGCTTCAGTAAACTCCTCCTCTCCTTCATCATGATAGCGGGAAGGCTCGAGCTCACGACGGTATTCGTTCTGTTCTCGTCCAGATACTGGAACAGCAACGCGGCATAAGTCACAAAAGGGAAGACCGGGATGCGCATATCGAGGAACACGAAATTTTTACTGAATATAATGGCCACCGCGCTGATGATCTACGGGATCGCGCTGATCCCGTCTATTTTGATGGGCATCCGTTACCACGAAGATTTTATGCACTACATCTTTATAATATCCGTCATTTTTATCACCCTCGGTCTCCTCGGAAACAGGTTTTTCAGCAGCGAGGGAAAGGTCACCGGCCTCAGGACGTGCTACATGACGACGGTGGCGACGTGGGGGATGCTCATCCTTTTTACCACGCTGATATTCTTCCTTGCCGGCCAAGGGTACACGCTCTCGGAATCCTTCTTCGAATCGGCCGCCGCCTGGACGACGACGGGAGCAAGTTCGATCGGCGTTCCGGGGATGCCCGTGACGCTGCAGCTCATAAGGTCGACGTGCAACTGGCTCGGCGGGATCGGGATCATATTTCTGACCCTGACATTCCTTCCGAACTGGCAGTTCGTCGGGCAAAAACTCATTTCGACCGAAGTTCCGGGGCCGCAGTTCCTCACGACGGGGACCACCTTCAGAAAAACGTACCGCAGGATAATAGCGATATACATGCTTTTTACACTGCTCCAATTCATACTTCTGTACGCCGCCGGGATGCCGCGTTTTCACGCCCTTCTCTCGGCGCTCAGCAACGTCAGCACGGCCGGACTTCAGCATCTGACCGCAAGGGAGCTGATACTGTCGTCCCCTGCCGTAAAAATCATCCTCACCGTCTTCGCCTTCTGCGGAGCCATGAACTACTCGACTTTCATCCTGCTCATACGCGGTAAGTTCGACACGGTAAAAAAGAACAGCGAAATAAAAGTTTTTTCGATACTGATCTTATCGGCCGCCGTCATCATGACCGTTTACATGCGTGTCACGGGCTCGGTCCACACGCTTCTTCCGACGTTCGGCAGATCGATCATGCAGGCCGTGTCGTTCGCGAGCACGTCGGGATACGTCATAACCGACATTTCCGCATGGCCGAATTTCGCTAAAAGCATGCTGATCCTCCTCGCCATCATCGGAGGCTGCGCCGTATCAACGGCGGGTGGGGTAAAAATCGCGAGGCTCATCTGCGTGTTAAAAACGGTCAGCTACGGCAATCTCAGGCACATCCACCCGCGCATCGTAAAGCCTATCATTTTCAACGGTAAAACGATCAACAACAACGTCATCTGGAAGGTCAACATCTATCTCCTGACATTTATGATCGCGCTGTTTGCCGGCGCTGCCGTGATATCGCTCAGCACCGCGTCCGTCTCCGATGCGATGAACATATCGATAGCGATGATAACGAACAACGGCACCACTGTCTCGGGAAATCTCGGTGCGAACTTCGGGGCCCTGTCGTCTTTCTCGAAGTTTGCGGCATCGATCCTGATGATCATGGGCAGGCTGGAGATCTATCCGATCGTGCTTCTGTTCTTCAAGAGTTTCTGGCAGCACGAGGCCAACCACTGATAACTGATAACAGATATCAAGAGATATTAAAAGAGGGTGCGCATCATATTCGGCGTGCACCCTCTTTTGCTGTCTGTACCTGCGTTCGCGTTTAAGGCTTCGCCTTCTGCGGGAGTTTTATCCCACTCACCTCCAGCATCCTGAAATCGACGAGGCCCTCCTCTTCGTTCACGTCCTCGACTTTTATCCTGACCTTGTCACCGAGTGCGAACGTCCTTCCGCTGTCGATGTCGACAGCCCTGTATTTTTCCTCCTCGAGCATGTAATACCCCTCCATGGAGTCGTATCTCGAAAATCCTTCGGCCGTGTTGTCGAGCTCCGTGTATATCCCTATTGCCGTCACGCCGCTTACGATGCCGTCGAATTCCTGTCCGATGTATTTCGCCATGTAGCGGGCCTTGTATATCTTTTCAACGTGTCTCTCGAGCTCCTGCGCCACGCGTTCCGTGTCCGATATGTGGGCGCAGATCTGATCTATCGTTCCCCTGTACTGGGCGAGGCGTTCCTTCGTCGCGTCTTTGTGGATGTATGCTTTGATGACCCTGTGGATAAAAAGGTCGGCGTACCGTCTGATCGGCGAAGTAAAATGGCAGTAATATCTGAATGCGAGTCCGTAATGGCCGAGGCATTCCTTCTTGTACACCGCCTTCTGCATGGAGCGGATCATGACCCTGCCGATGATATTTTCGGCCGGGCTGCCTTTTACCGAGTCGAGGGCATTCGCGAGTTCCTTCGGCCTCACCGAATCGGAATTGCCTTTTACGATTATGCCGAAGCCTGCCAGAAATTTCTGCAGTTCCAGCATCTTCGTCATGTCCGGTTTTTCGTGGACCCTGTAGATAAAAGGCGCGCTCTCCCAGAAGAAGTGCTCCGCGACAACCTTGTTCGCGAGGAGCATGAACTCCTCTATCATCCTGTTCGCGACCCTGCGCGGATACGGCGAGAGCATCACGGGATCGCCGTTTTCGTCGAGTTTTATCTTTGATTCCTTGAAATCGAAGTCGATGCTTCCCTTGTTCAGCCTCGCCTTGTAGAGCATGTCGGCAAGATCGCGCATTTTTATCAGCGTCGGATATATCTTTTCGTATCTTTCTGCGAGCTTCCGGTCCTTATTTTCGAGGAGGTCGGAGACGTCGTCGTAGACGAGCCTCTCGTCGGAATTTATGACGCTCTCGTAGATCTCGTATTTTACGATCGAACACGAGCTATCGACCTCTATGTCGCACGAAAGGGCAAGCCTGTCCTCGTGCGGGTTAAGGCTGCAGATGCCGTTCGACAGCTGCACAGGCAGCATCGGTACGACGACGTCGGTCAGGTAGACGCTGTTTCCCCTCCTGAGGGCTTCTTTATCCATCGCCGACCCTTCGGTGACGTATTCGGCCACATCGGCGATATGGACCGAAAGGAGGTAGTTTCCGCTCTCCGTCATCCGAAGCGATACCGCGTCGTCAAAATCTTTTGAGTCCGCTCCGTCTATGGTAAAAGTTATCTCGCCCCTCATGTCCCGTCTGGACCTTATATCCGCGGCGGTTATTTTGCGGGATGCGGCGATGTCCGCCTCCTCTTTTACCTTGTCCGGGAAATCCTGTTTTATGCCGTAGACCTTGAGGAGGCCCTTGATGTCCTTGAATTTATCGTCTTTCGCGGCGATGATGCTTTTTATCTTTCCCTCGGCGTCACGGGATTTCTGCGGATATTTTAAAATTTTTACCGAGACGAGGTCGCCCTCTTCGGCTCCGTCGAGCTCATCTTTTTTCAACCTAACGATATCCGGGTTGCTCTGCTCGAGCGGTTTTACGAAAACGATATCGCCGTCTTTCGCGATGCGGCCCACGATGCTCTTGTGCGCGCGCTCGACGACCTTGAGGATCTCCGCCTCCGCCCTGTCGTCTCCATCATATCTCTGAACGATCTCGGCCTCGACGATGTCTCCGTGCATGGCGCCGTTCATGTACCTCTTCGCGACGAAAATGTCACCGCCTTCTTCCACTCTGATAAAACCGAATCCCCTTCTCGTCTTATCGAGCTGCCCGGTCAACCTGAATTTTCTATTTGTTTTCTTTTTACCCTTTTTTAATGGTTTTCTGTCTCTTTTTGACATCTCATGTCCCCCGTCAGCTGTAAAAACACTGTGTTCATGGTAATTGTACAATAAATAAAGGCCGGTGACCCGACCTTTACTCATTTTTACTTTTTAATTTGTTATTCGGCCTGTTTGTCGACTTCTTCGACCTCGATGACCTCTTCGGATTCAGGATCATCTACCGTTTCAACGACAGGAGGTGCCGCAACTACTTCGGTCCCTACCTTTTCTCCGTCTTCGGTAATAACAGGTTCCTCTTCCTTGACGGCTTCGACCGTTTCAGGCTTTTCGGCTTCCTCTGCCGGAGCGGCTTCTTCCTCGTTGTCAGGAAGCGTTGCCTTGATGCTCAGGCTGATCCTTTTTCTTTCAGGATCGATGTCCATGATCTTCGCGTTGATCACCTGACCGATCGAAAGTTCATCCGAAACGTTCTCGACTCTCTTGTGTGCGATCTCGGAGATGTGAACGAGTCCGTCCAAGCCGGCTTCCAGTTCAACGAAAGCGCCGTATTCCTTGATCTGGACTACTTTGCCCGTGATCTCCTGACCCACCTTGTACTTCTCGCCTACGAGTGTCCAAGGTTCAGGCTGCGTCTGCTTGAGTCCGAGGGAGATCTTTCCCTTTTCCTCGTTGAGCGCCAGTATCTTTACGTTTATGATGTCTCCGATGTTCAGGACTTCCTGAGGGTGTTTGAGTTTTCCCCATGAGATCTCGGATATGTGGAGCAGTCCGTCCACGCCGCCGATGTCTACGAACGCGCCGTAGTCGGTGAATCTCATTACCTTACCCTCAACGATATCTCCTACATTGAGATTCTCCCAAATCTCGGATACCTGTTTGCGTTTCTGCTCTGCCAGTACGGCTTTCCTCGAGAATACAGCTTTGCCTTTTCTGCTGTCTACCCTGATGACCTTTACATCCGCTTCCGTACCGATGAACTCGTCCGCCTTCTCCACATATCTGTCGGACAGCTGAGACATAGGAACAAATCCCGTGATCTCCTTATACGCTGCGATCACGCCGCCGTTTACTGCCTTCACGAATTTGATGTGGATCGGCTCGCCGCTTTCAAGTGCTTCATTGAGCTCCTGGTAGTTGGCGTTGATCTCGAGTTTCTTCGTCGAAAGCAAAATGCCGCCTTCTCCGTCATCAGACTTCAGGACTTTGGCTTCGATCTCGTCGCCTTCCTTGAAAAGGTCCTTCAGCGTCTGACCCTCCTCGAGAGTAACCTCGTTCTTAACTAAAATTCCATCCTTCTTGCATCCGATGTTGACGATCACCTCGTCGTCCATTACCTGATGCACCTTGCCATTAACAATTTCTCCTGGTCTTGGTAGCCTCAAAGAATTCTCAATGTCATCCATAAAATCCATCATTGGATTCTGCTCGTTGTTGTTCATGACATTATCGCTCATACCGGAAATAACCTCCTTAATAATCCATTCGGGTGTAGATGCACCCGCAGTCATTCCTATTCTATTACACTTGTCAAATTCTTGCAACGATAATTCACCGATATCCTCGATAAATTTCGCAAATTTGCAGTTTCTATTTGCAATTTCGTACAACTTTTTTGAGTTCGAACTGTTCGGGGCCCCGATGACGATCATGGCATCGACTTCTTTTGAGAGCTTCTCACACGCGTCCTGCCTGTGCGTCGTTGCATTGCATATGGTGTTTTTGATCTCGTATCTCATCCCCGCGGCATCGAACGCCTTTATGACCTCGTCCAAAAGTTCCGCCCTGATCGTCGTCTGACAGACTATGAGCGGGACTTTGCCGTCCGTCCCCGCTTCCGCATCATTCGGTACCGATCCCGCTTCCGCATCATTCGGTCCCGATCCTTCTTCGTTCGCTCCCGACTGCGCGGTCCTTTCGGCGGCGTATCTTTCCGCGTCCTTTCCGTCCTCTATTATCGCAGCCTCATATCCGCACCAGCCGTTCGTCGCGATGACCTCCTGGTGGCTACGGCTTCCCACGATCACGATCGGCCTTCCCTGCGCGTGCGCCTCTTCCACGTACGAATGTATCTTTTTCACAAAAATGCAAGTCGTGTCGACGAGGATGACCCCCTTCTCTTCGGCGGCCTCATAAAATTCTTTGGGCTCGCCGTGAGACCTTACGATCACGACATCGCCGCGTTCGGCTTCCGAAATATCGTCTATTATCACGACGCCCTCTGCGAGCATGCGCTCGGTCACCGATCTGTTATGTATGAGCTGCCCGCACATCAGTATCCGCCCCGGATACCCTTCTTTCTTACTCCGTTCCACCTGTTCGGTCGCCAGGTCTATGGCCCTTTTTACGCCGAAACAGAATCCGGAGTGATCCGCTCTTATTATCTCCAAAATATTGCTAACGCACCTCCGCGACGTAAAGCTGAGGGAGCCGCTCAAAACGACTCCCACCCTCACCTGACTTTCCGAGATCTAAAATATGTCTTTGCCCGGATACTTTGCAGCATCGCCGAGCTTCTCTTCTATCCTCAGAAGCTGATTGTACTTAGCGACCCTCTCCGTCCTCGCCGGTGCTCCGGTCTTGATCTGGCACGCATTGAGCGCTACTACAAAGTCCGCTATCGTCGTGTCCTCAGTCTCTCCCGATCTGTGGGATACTATCGTGTTGTATCCGTTTCTCTTCGCCAGCTCTATGGTCTCGAGCGTTTCCGTTATGCTTCCGATCTGGTTGAGCTTTATAAGGATCGCGTTCGCGCATCCGAGGTCGATCCCCTTTTGGAATCTCGCCGGATTTGTTACGAAAAGGTCATCTCCGACGATCTGGATCCTGTCGCCCAGCTTCTCCGTCATGAGTTTCCAGCCGTCCCAGTCTTCCTCGTCCATTCCGTCTTCTATCGAAGCTATCGGATATTTGTCGACCATATTTACCCAGTTTTCAACGAGTTCTTCAGCCGTGAATTCCCTGCCCGACTTAGGCATCTTGTATCTGCCTTTTTTGTCGGTCTTCCAGCCGCTCGCAGCCGCATCTATCGCGATCACGAAGTCGCTGCCCGGCTTGTATCCGCAGTGCTTTATCGCATCTACTATGTAGTCGAGGACTTCGTACTCGTCTTTGAGGTCAGGCGCATATCCGCCCTCATCTCCGACCGATACCGAAAGCTTCTTTACCTTCAGGTCTTTACCGAGCCTGTGGTACACTTCGCTACACCATCTGTAAGCTTCCTTGAAGTTAGGCGCTCCTACAGGCATTATCATGAATTCCTGGATATCTACCGTGTTCGAAGCGTGCTCGCCGCCGTTCAGGATGTTCATCATCGGCGCCGGAAGCGTTACTCCGTTTATTCCTCCGAAGAATTTGAACAGAGGCAGTCCGAGCGATTTCGCCGCGGCTTTTGCGCATGCGAGCGAAACGGCCAAAATCGCGTTTGCACCGAACTTGCTCTTATCCTTCGTTCCGTCCTTATCTATCATTATCTTTTCGATCGCCTGTATATCGGACGCGTCTTTTCCGATCAGCAGAGACCTTATATCGCCGTTCACATGCGCTACCGCTTTTGTCACGCCTTTTCCGCCGTAACGGGCCTTCTCTCCGTCTCTCAGTTCCAACGCCTCATAGATTCCGGTAGACGCTCCGCTCGGAGTATCTCCGTAGGCAATTGTACCGTCCTCGAGCCAAACTTCAGCTTCAACCGTAGGATTACCTCTTGAATCGAGTATTTCACGTCCCAATACATTAACGATCTTAGTAGACATTTCGCATCTCCTTTGCTCTCCGCAAGTGTTCTTTTACCCGTACATTATAATACACGAAACGCCATTAAACAAGGAGAGATGCTTATGCCGCCTTAAGTTCGGACTTCTCTCTGCACGCCGTTTTTACAAGATATCTATGGGCTCTTTTCATGTCGCCCGCTTCTATAAAAGCCTGGGCCCTCATGATCACTTCCCGCTCTTTTCCGCCCGAAACGGCTTTTATTTTTTCCATAAAAATGCCGAGCTTGTCCTCGAACGGCATCTTCGTCGCATCGGGATAAAACATCAGCTTTATCTGCTTTTTCGGGGCCCCGTCGCGAGTCTCGTAAATTAGCTCCGGCTCGAGCAGATAATTTTCACCGGCGACAAGATGCTGTTCGTTGAAGGCTCCCATTTCGATCAATGTCGCGATCAGTCCGAATTTTTCGTGCGGCCGAAGTTTCGATATATCGAGGCGTTTAAGATTTTTTACGTCGTACGAGAAGATGTACCCGTCGTCGTCTTTTACTATCGACATCCTCAAAAAACTTTTACAGTAATTCTTCGTAAGTATCTCGATCATGTATATCGGCACGAGCGTGCCCGTCATCCTCTGACTTATCACATCAATATCGTTCATAAGATCAACCTCCGCATTTTTCACAAGGTGTATATCCGCGTTTTATCGCTATTCGCTTTTCTATTTCTATGCAGTGCCTGTCCATGGCTTTACAGCCCGGCAGGTGGTACGCCCCGCCGTAATTCGGGAATACGTATACGAGCGCTCCGTTATGAGCTTTCCTGCTGTGGCATACGGCGCATCCCGTGTACCTCTTTCTTATGTCGCCGTTCAGAGTTGCTGAAACATATGCGGCGCGAAGATATGTGCACCCCCTGCTGTGGTATTTTTTACCGCTCTGCGGAAATATGAAAACAGGTTCAGCGTTCCCGTCCTTCATCTCCGCTTCGCTCATCGGCTCATTCTTTCGCTCTCTTCCCACGTAAGCCCTGCTCACGAGCGCAACGTCGTAATTCGTATCGGTCGCAAGACCTATCGGGTTCCTGACCTTCATATGCATGCCCATATCGAGCGCGATGAGCTTATCTATTCCGTTTCTTTCCGTCAGATAACCGTAGTCTTTGACCCTTATGTATTCGGCCTGCGATCGGGCCTTAAGTATTTTCCTCTCGGCGCGCACTGGAAGCGCCGCGGCTGACGGTGAAAAGACCGCTTCTATCGACGCCCTCCTCATCTCGTTCGCCAATATGAAGTTTGCATCCTCTATGCATGCATAGAGCAGTATGATCGACATCATGGTCATCACCGCGACCATGAATATCGGGAGGCATATCGCCGTTTCGAGTATGTAGCTCCCGGAGTTACCTGTATTCCTTCTCCTGCTCGTACTTCCTCCCGTTCGCCGACACCGCGAAACGGACTCCCGTAAAATATTCCTCAAAGTTGAAATCCTCATAATACCTGTACTTCATATTTATCTGAACTATGTCCATCGCCCGGAGCAGCCTCGTCTTCTCGCTCATGCCGAGCATCAGAAATGTAATATAGTCTTCGTACGTATTTCCTTCCGCCGCTCCCGCAGGAACGCCGCGACCGATCTTTTCGTCTATTTCCGCTCTCTTTTCGTCCAGACTTTTTCTCGCTTCATCGTCAAGCTTCGATGTAAGATCATCGGCATCGAGGACGCTTTCGAGATCCGTCTTCCATGTGAGCGCGTTCTTCATTATCGGCACCCTTCCTCCGTCGAGAAGATCCTTTACATCTCTCTCGGATTCGATCGCCGCCCACGCCTCCGTAAGAGCCGCCTGCACCGCGAACGCCGCAGGTCCCGTGGCGATCATCGCAGCCACACCTGCCAGCAGTTCCGTATTTTCGGCATCGCCCGTCAGATATGCGAGATTGAGAGCATTTCTTATAAGAAAGATCCTTCTCCTGCATGACGCCAGATTCTCCGCATCGCTGAGTTTTCCGGCAACTATGTACTCCCACTCGTTTTCGAAATACGATTCTTTACCGTCAGGTGCCGTCATGTAGTTGCCGAGCTTCTGCCTTATAAAAAGAAGTTCGATCGCAGTTCCCGATACCTTCCCCGATAATGCGTCTTTGAACCTGCCGCTCTTCATATCATCAGCGACTTTTTTGACTTCGACATGCTCTTTGATTCCGTGTGACGGCAGGGTGTCTATGACGACCCTGTTTTTGACGCTCCTCACATCCCCGTCCTCGTGCCGTGAAGTCCTCGGAACTCTCGCTTCCTCTTTTAAAAGTGCCTCGCCTCCGGTCGTAAGGAGACCTTTTCGCAGAGCCTTTTTGAAATTGTCCGGGTCGGACAGCTCGTATCCGCTCAGATCTACATTCGACGGCTTCATCTTCGCTGAAAGTTTGCTCCCGGCGGAATACGAAATGTAGTAATTCAGCTTTTTGCCGATTTCGTTTTCATCCCCGTAAAAAGCCATTATCCCGTAATCGCCCAGCAGGTGGGTATCGTATTCCGACAGCAGCGCTTTTGCCCACACGTCGCCGAAGACCTCCGCTTCGCTCTTAACGACGACAGCCCGCGATACGCTTATCGAAGCGATCACCGCCGCGGCCATCGCAACGAAGATCATCGCCGTTATGATCGCCGAATGTCCCGCTTTCGAGGACATAGCTTTTTTTAATTTTTTCGGCATCTGCCTCAGATCCGTCATTTTACGATAGCCCCCGCCCGCACGATCACATCCTCGTTGATGAGATACGCCTTCGTTTCTATCTTTTTAGTGCCTGCATTTTGCAGAAATCCTCCCGGCATCAGGTTTATCTTTCTTTCGGTCCTGTATTCCGATATCCCGGCTCCCTTAAACTTAGACCACGCCTCAACGGCCTTTTCGTGTTCCTTGATCCCGGCGTTAAGTATCTCGAGATAGAAAGTAAAAACTCTCAGCATCAACAGTGCAATAAGTATCACAGCGGGCAGCGCGATCGCCGCTTCGACCATTTCCTCGCCTTTATTCGATTTCAGGATCTTCGCAAAGTCATGCATCATCTGCCCGCTCCTCCGATCTAAAAATTGCTTGCATTCAGGTTCGAGAATGTAGCGTTCACAAAAGATGTTATCTCGCTCTTGAAAATTATCCCGAGCGCAACGGCTATAGCGATAAGTATCGCTACCTGGACCATCTCCATGCCGTCATTCCTCTTCATCACAGAAACAAAACCCTTCATTTTCCTGCCCTCCTTTTTACTTTAGATAGATGATATTTACCTCATATTCAACATCGCGGGAGCCATCGTTATCACGATCAGCAGGATCAGCAGCAGACCGAGAGGATATGCCATCTTCGTGTCTATCATCTTCCCCCTCTCTTCGGCCGTGATCTTCCTGTTCTCCCACAAATATCTGCTTTCCCTGTCGAGGTTTTCCGTCACGTCGCTTCCGCGCTTCTCGTTTTCCGTCAGTATGACGGCTATCCTCATAAGTTCCTTCACCTTGTACTTCGCCGCGAACTCCGTCAGGACATCAGCTGCCGAGCCGTTTGTCTCTCGCGTCTTCCGCGATATATCGACGATCTCCGATTCGAAGACCCCCATTTCTTCCTTCGGTATCACCGAATAGCTCATCGCTATCCTTTCGAACGCATCGTTGAGTATCATCCCGGCGTTCATCATCAGGAGGAGCTGGTTCGTAAAACGCGGCAGGCTCTTCAATATCGAATTTCTCGCCTTAACATGTTCTTTTTTCTTCTCGTCGGCATCGCTCTTTATTATGAGCGCAACGATAAAAGCATATAGTCCCAGTGCGATCGCCGTATCCTTGCCCGTCGATACGCTCCTCTTCCATGTGAGCCTGCTCCCGTCGCTTAAGGTTTTCGGAAGCTCCCTCCGCACTTTCCCGGGCCTTTCTATGTCGTAGATCATCTGCCTTATCTCGGCTTCGCGTTCCGCATCCGAGATCCGCTTTTTATTCCCCGATCCGCCCCGGCCCTTCGCCTGCGCGTCGCCGTTCGCGGAAAGTGAAACATCCCTGTCCGTCACATCGTTCCCGCGCTCGACTCGGAGGGACATGTCGTAGGTGCCGCCGCTTTTATCGCCGACTTTTATCGCAACTACATTTCCCTTACCGTCCTCAACATAATTTCGTGAAAGCGTTGACTCCTTATAGAAATACATGGTGATCAGCATCAGGAACGCCACCGTTACGGCGTAAATGCTGCGCATCGTCTTTTCGTTTTTCAAAAGCCCTCTCACGGCTCCTTTTACGGTCTCTTTTACGGCATCCATCTCCACACCCGGCCTCATATCTCAACATGAACGATTTTCTTGATCAAAAAATACACGCCTATATTCGATAAAATAACGAAAGCCATTATCGCCCTTCCGATCCACGAATCGTACATCGGAGCTATGTAGTCCGGAGACGTCATGTTCAGGAAACAGATCACGATGACCGGCATCAGAAAAATGACGAGCCCCTCGCTTTCCTTTCTTCGCACGAGTTCCGTTATCTCCCTCTCTATGCTCATCTTGTCGATTATCACACCGGCGGCCTTCTTGAGCGCGATTATCAGGCTCGCACCCGTCGCCTTGCATGTCGAATAGATCGTGACGAAATCGACCATGTCCTCTATGCCGCTCCTGACAGCGAGATCCATCAGGACGTCGACATCGTTCTCGTTGCCCACTTCCAGCCGGTCGTACACGGTCCTCATCTCCGACACGAGCTCGCAGTCGCTGCCGTGGACATCCTCGAGCTCCGGTATCGCCGCTTTTATCGCGTCTTTCATCGATCTTCCCGATCCCACCGCCGTCGATATCATAAAAAGGAAGTCCTTGAACTGCTCCGTCATCCGCCTTTTTCGCCTCCCGAGCAAAAATCCCTCGACCTGCTCTTTTATTTTCCCGATAAAAGGTATGATCAAAAGCGCGAAAAAAACATTCCTGAAGCATACGAGCGACACGGCCGCACCGATCGAAAACACGGCTGCATAAAAGCCGGCAGTCTCGTTTTCCGAAAGCTCGTACTTCCTGTAATCCTTGGCCTCCGCCGCCGTGCCGGGATCCCATTTTGCAGGCACCACAGCCCTTTTCTCCTCTGATCTATTCAGCACCGGCAGTTCCATGACCTTTCATCCTTCCCCTTCCGACAAGTTTGTTCCCCGTGCTTACGAGCCTTCCAGATCCGTCCGGCGCATAAAGATAATTGAGGACGTAATCCCTGCCGTCGTATCCGACGAGCTCTGCCACCTCGACGACCCTCCGCCTTCCGTCCGCTTCCCTCTTAAGGTGCACGAAAACATCTATCGCGTTCGCGATCTGATTCTTAACCGAATAGAGCGGTATCGGCGACTCCATGATGTACATCGTCTCAAGCCTGTTCAGCATACCTTTTATCGAATTGCCGTGGCCGGTCGACATACTGCCGTCGTGGCCCGTGCTCATCGCCTGTATCATGTCGACGACTTCCTTCCCCCTCACTTCACCGACGATTATCCTGTCCGGTCTCATTCGGAGACTCGTTTTTATCAGCATCGCCATGTTCACCTCGCCTTTCCCGATCGAGTTGGCGTTCCTGCACTCCATGTGCACCTTGTTGTTCAGCCGGTCGAGCTTCAGCTCCGACGAATCCTCTATTATGATCGTCCTTTCGTCCTCCCCGATCGCCATTGCGAGAGCGTTCAGAAAAGTCGTCTTCCCGGAAGAAGTCCCTCCGCTTATAAAAATGTTGTATCCTCCCGCCACGAGCGATGATAAAAAATCGCTGCATTCCCGCGTCACTGTCCCGTACGCTATCAGATTCTCCATCGATATCGAGACCTCCGAAAACTTTCTTATCGTCAGTATCGGTCCGTTCAGCGCGACGTTCTTAAGGACTCCGTTCACCCTGTATCCGCACGGGAGCCTGGCATCGACTATCGGATTCGCTTCGTTCACCTCCCTGTGAACGTCCGATGCGAACATCCTTATCATGTTCTCGAGCTCTTCTTCCGAAGTGAAAGCGTCATCGATCTCAACTAACTTCCTTTTCCTCTCTGCAAATATCCTGAACGGCCCGTTTACCATAATTTCGTTAACGTCTTCATCTTCGATCAGCCCGTCCAAGATCCCGTACCTGCTGCGGGTACGCTTAAACACGCTGTTTATAACGGTTTCAAGCTCATTTATCCCCACTTTGCGCATGCGCTCTGACGAAAAGAACATATTTTCGATTTTTCGAAGAAGCTCCTCATCGCCGAGTTCCGCCTTGCTTTCGCTCAGATATCGTTTGACCTCCGACGTGAGAAGATCTATCTCTTCCGCGCATTTGATGACGGTCTCCCGCTCTGTCAGATCCTCACAGAGATCCCTGTTTCTGTTCAGCCTCTTCCTTACCCGCATATGTTTCGGACTTCCTTTCATATCCAAGCATCTTTGCCGCCAGATCCTCAGCCTTGATATCGAGCTTCTCATCGTACGGCTCTGCTCCGATAAAAATCACATCTTTCCCGCTTTCACCGTCCCCCTGCCGCTCCGCCGCATCTTTGACGGCGGTAAAAAGCGCCCTGCTCGCCCTGTCCCGAACGGCATCGATAAAAACCGCGTTCCTGCACCTCCCCGTTATCTCCATGGCCGCCTCGGTATACGCCTCCCCGACCACGAAAACTACAGTATCGAAACAGTTCCTGCAGAGGTACTCGCTCACCCTTAAGAGCTCGTCGCCGATGAGCCGGCAAAGCGGATTTATCGCATCCTCGATCTTGAACCTGTAGACTCCGTAGGCATCTTTTTCGAAAAACGCTTCCCTCGGGAACTTCCTCCCCACCTTTATGTAGTACATGAGCATCCTGAAATTCCCGGTCCCCTCCTCACAGATATTCGTCCTGTCAAAGAACATCAGCGGAAAAAGAAGCACGTTACCTTCGCTCAGATACGCCAGCTGCGAAGCGAGCGAATCCCCGAACGCTGCGGCATTTTCAGCACACCCGGCCGAAAGCACGCTCACGGATGTCACAAACCCGAAATCTTTCGTTTCCTCGCCGCTCCAAAGAAAGTAAAAAAGCCTGAGCTTCGAAACTATTTCGCGGACCGGCAGATACTTGAAGATCACATACGGTCCGCTCTCATCCGCATCCTCGCCCCGCGCCTCCGCGGTCATGTCCTCCGTCAGAAAAACTATCCCTCTTCCAAGCTGCTCGATCACATCGCGGTCCACCGACTCCGGCTCCGCATCCGTAACGATCATTGTCCTGCCCGCGCGCTCTCCGTCGTTCCCCGCATCGATATAGATATCCTCATATCTCCCGACGATCACGCTTGCCAGAACACTCATGTATTCCCTGTCTCTCATAACGAACTTCAGTTTCATGACGACCTCCCGCACTCATGACGACCTCCCGCACGAAAACTTTAGCACGAAAAAATTTCCCCTTCGGCACCGCTTTTTTTTGCACTAAAAAAGGGATGCACTGCATCCCCTTGATCTTTCGGTAAAAATGGTGCGCGGCGGGGGACTCGAACCCCCACGGATCTCCCGCCGGAACCTAAATCCGGTGCGTCTGCCAATTCCGCCAGCTGCGCTTCACTATTCACGTATTTTACCGCATAAGTTATAAATTAGCTATAAGTTTTTACCGCATGAGCGGCACTTTTTTTACCGCATCAATAGTAAACGAATACGAGCGTTCCCGCGCCGACCCTTGAATAGAGAGACTGCGCTCCTCCGTACGGCATGTTTACGCAGCCGTGGGAACCGCTGCTGTAGTATATGTCTCCGCCGAATTCGCTTCTCCAGCTGGCATCGTGGAATCCGATACCTCCGTTGAACGGCATCCAGAAAGTGACGGCGGATGCATACTTGGAACCGTCGGCGTTCGTTCCCCTGAGGGTAGCCGGCGACGATTTGTAACTTATTTTATATATGCCCGACGGCGTCCTGTGTCCCGGGCCGCCCGTAACGACAGGCGATGTCAAAACGACTTCCCCGTTCGAGACGAAATAGACCTGTTGAGCCGAAAGGTTTACCTCGACTCTGGTCCCGAGATCGTCTTTGAATTCCTCTTCCTTGACGTACAGGGTCGCCGCGCCGCCGTCTTTTGCGGCTTTCATTATCGAATCCGCAGTTTTTTCCGAATCGGCGCTGCTGTTGATCGCGTAGTTGTAAAGCTGTTTTTTGCCCTGGATCGTGTCGACCGTGACGGCAGCCCTCTTGTAATTGCCCGCCACTTCATCGGCCAAAGCCTTGGCTCCGTCCTTGCTGTAGATAGGGCCTTTCTTCGAGTACTGGATGACCTTGCTGAGCTGTTTAGGCGTTATGCTTATGGTGCCTCCGTCAGACGTCGTTATCTGCATGCCCGGCGCAAGATATTTTTGGTCGAACTTCAGCTCGTCTGCGAGGTCCTTTTCCTTTATTTTAGGAAGGGCTACATACTTCGATCTCTTGAAGCTGAAATTTTCTTTTCTCGGGTCTTCGTTGCGCTGCTTTGCGATCGCCTTTGCAACCTTTATATAATCCGTGTTCTGCCCGTAGACCTCTTTCACTATCGCCATGGTATCGAGATCGATATACGCGTCGGCAGTAGGGGTTATATCTGCAGGATCCGGCGCCGCCTTCTGAAGTTCAGCCGCGGTAGTATCTTCTCCGCGTTTTACCTTCAGTTTTACCGTATAGTCCGCTTTAGAGCCTATCCAAAGGCGTGGATCTATCCCGGATATGCGCATGCGTTTTTTGAGATCTTTTTTTATCGAATACTCGAAGTGCGTATCTACCCGGCCGATCTTTTCACCGTCGACGGTCACATCGATTTTGTTCTGCTCGGCGTCCACTTTCTTGGCCGCCTTGTCAACGGAAAGACCTCCGACCTTCACGCCGTCGATCCTTGCATCCTGCGCAAAAGTCTTGGTGTTAAAAGCTTTCAGCGTCAGGCCCGCAATGACGACCACGATGATCGCGGCTATAGCGACCCACTTCTTCCATTTGGTGCCTTTGCCTTTGCCCTCGTCGTCTCGGCGCTTCGATCCGCCTTCTTTATCTTTCTTTGTAAAAAGCTTCTTCCGCTTTCCTGCCGATGATGCATCTCCCTCCTCAATGAAGGCAGCCTCTTCTTTCCCGGCATCTTCAGCTTCTTCTTTGTCAGCCTCTTTGTCGTCCCCTTCTTCGGTCCCTTCAGCTTCTTCGGCCTCTGCAGCGACGGATGTCTCGGCAACATCTTTCGTGCTATCAGGCGTTTCTTCGCCGGCATCGGTCACATCTGTTTCCTCGGCGCCTTCGAATTCTTCTTCCGGTGCTGCACTTTCAGGTGCTTCTTCACCTGCGACTTTCTCGGCGCTTTCTTCTATGCCCTCAGCGCTCTCAGGCGCGCTCTTTTCTTCACGCTCCTCGGCATCTTCCGCACCGTCGGCAGGTTCCTTCCCTTCATCATCCGCCGGTTCATCGTCATAATGACCGTACCATTCGTAAGGGAACGCCCTATCCGGGTACAGATATCCCTCTTCTCCGTCCTTTAATATTGGTTCTATAGGGGTGTATTCATCTTCCGGATTTTTATCGTCAGCGGCGGTCTCAGATGTGCCTTCATCCTCAGATGCGACTTCCGCTGCGTCCTCAGGTTTTACTTCGGATGTATCCTCCGATGCATCTTCATCCTTCGCAGCGCCTTCGTCTTCCGAAGCGCTTTCGGCTTCCTCATCTTCTGCCTCTTCCGTTTCATCCAAAGGAGCGATCTCATCCAAAAGAGCGGTCCCGGCTTCGGGAGCGGCCTCATCCTCTGAGAAAGCCTCTTCCGAAACAGGTTCTTCTTCGGCTGTAGGCGCTTTACCTTCGCCGGATCCTTCAACGGGAACAACCGCTTCATCAGCTTCAGCTTCTTCTGCTGTTGCTGCTTCATCAGCTTCAGCCTCTGTTGCTGCTTCCGAGGCCGTTTCATCTATCAGATCTTCCGTATCCGAAGTTTCGTCAGAGGCATCTGAACATTCAGCATCTTGAACGCTTTCGTCATCGGCGTATTCCGAAGCTTCCGGCTCACCGTCTTCGCGCCAGTGTTTTCCTTTATAAGCGTCCTCTTCCGGACCCTCATCCTCCGAAAGTTCTTCATCCTCCGAAAGGCCTTCACCCTCCGAAAGATTTTCATCCGAATGTTCGGCGTCCGAGATCTCATCGCCCGTTTCGGCGTCGCCGCGAGTCCCTTCTTCAGTCTCTGCATCGGAAACGGTCCCGGCCTCATTCAAATCGAAATCAATGCTCTCATCATCGATCGAAATATCATCCGTTTCGTCGGTAAAATACTCCTCGATCGCTCTCTCCGCATTGTCGATATTTGCCTGACTTTTAGTCAGCCTTCTTTTACTGTTACCATTAGTCATTTCGTCTTTCCAAATCAGTTTTCGTTAAAAAAATTAAGATCAGCAATATTTCTTTTCGCAGTAAAAAAGTTGCGGTCGTGTGCAACATAAAAATTTTACCATAATCCTACAATACTGCAACACAAAAAGCCGTTTATTTTGCCCCCGTTCAGTTATAATTTCAATATAGGCAAAATTTTTTTCAAAAAGGGTTGCATCCGATAAAAAAGTGGTTATAATGAAGTAATAATAGTTATCACTTTTATTAAAAGCGATGCGAGGTGATCACAAAATGGCTCAATACAAATGTCAACTTTGCGGATACATTTTCGACGAGGAAGTCGAAGGTAAAAAGCTTGAAGATATCGAGCAATGTCCGCTCTGCGGTGCGCCTAAGGACATGCTGATCCTCGAAGACGGGAGTCAGGACCGTGCCGCAGTAAAAGAAATGGTAAAAGCGGCAACATCGGCTCCGGAGCGTTCTCTCGAATACGATAAAAGCACTTTTAAGCGCGACCCGAAAACGCGTTACATGGACGCCATCCACGACATGGCAGTTTCGGGAGCTTCGATCTCGGCGGCGATGAGCACAAAGATGCCGATGCCTAACTGGGACGACATACTCCTTCTCGGAGCACAGCTCGACCCGATGCCTCTGTTCGACGAAGAGCCGGTCGACACGACGACGGTCATCGGAAAACACGCAAAGAAGCCGATGATACTGGAGAACCCGATATATGTATCGCACATGTCGTTCGGCGCCCTTTCAAAGGAAACTAAGATCGCTCTTGCAAAAGGAACGGCAGCTGCAAAGTCCGCTATGTGCAGCGGCGAAGGCGGAATCCTTCCTGAAGAAATGGCGGCGGCCGATAAATACATTTTCGAATACGTACCTAACAAGTACAGCGTTACGGGTGAAAATCTCAAAAACGCCGACGCGATCGAGATAAAGATCGGTCAGGGCACGAAGCCGGGAATGGGCGGTCACCTTCCGGGAGCAAAAGTAACACCTGAGATAGCGGCGGTAAGGGAGAAACCCGTCGGAGAAGACGTAAAGAGCCCTTCGAAATTCGCTGAGATAACTTCGAAAGAAGATCTCAAAGCCCTCGTTTCAGAACTCAGGGAAAGGTCCGAAGGTCGTCCTATAGGAGTAAAAATAGCGGCCGGAAGGATCGAAAGAGACCTCGCCTTCTGCGTATTTGCGGAACCGGACTTCATCACCATAGACGGAAGAGGCGGAGCGACAGGCTCGAGTCCTTTCCTTCTGAGAGAAGCCACGAGCGTTCCTACGATCTACGCGCTGGCACGCGCCAGAAAGTACCTCGACGAAGTCGGCTGCGACGCCTCGCTGATCATAACGGGCGGACTGAGAGTCTCGGCTGATTTTGCAAAAGCAATAGCGATGGGCGCCGATGCCGTAGCGATAGCCTCAGCAGCACTTATAGCACTCGCATGTCAGCAATACAGGATATGCGGTTCCGATAAATGTCCTGTCGGCGTAGCCACTCAGGATCCGGAGCTCAGAAAGAAACTCGACGGAGAAGCCGGCTCTCAAAGGCTCGCGAACTTCCTGAACGTTTCACTGGAGGAGCTCAAAACATTCGCCCGTGTAACCGGACACAGCAACCTGCACGACCTGTGCATGGACGACCTTTGCGCGATAAACCGTGAGATCTCCGAATACACCGGCATATCTCATGCGTAAGAAAGGAGAAATCAATGTCTAAACAGAGAGATCTCGTCCTGTCGATACTCGAATCAAACGACGGTCACGTCACGGCCGACGATGTATATCTCGAAGCCAGAAGATCGATGCCGTCGATATCAATGGGCACCGTTTACAGGAACCTCTCTCAGCTTTCTTCAGAAGGTCACATAAGGGAGGTCCACATACCGGGTGCACCGAGCCACTACGAGAAGATCAGAAAGCCACACGGCCACATGATCTGCGTCCGTTGCGGCAAGATCACCGACATGCCCCCTGCAGACATAGACAAACTGCAAAAAGCGTTAGGCACGGAGATACTTTCCTACAGCTGCTCGGTCCACTATCTTTGCCCGGATTGCAAAAAAGCGGTCGAAGATGAAAAAAAGGCAGATTAAAATCGCAGGCTGTTATGTTAGTATTTAGTTGTTGGGAGTGTTCCCTGCCGCGGTAAAAACGGCAGGAGCGGATAAAAAGGGAAAGTCGGTAAAACGACACACACAAGGTAGATCCGGTCAGCGGGGCCATCCCCCGGCCGATCACATATAGGATCATCTTTTCTATAGGTAAGGAGGAGTAAAAATGGAATTAAAAGGATCAAAGACAGAAAAAAATCTCATGGAAGCATTTGCCGGTGAAAGCATGGCACGCAACAAATACACCTACTACGCTTCTAAAGCAAAGAAAGACGGTTATGTACAGATCTCCAAGATCTTTGAAGAGACCGCAGGAAACGAAAAAGAGCACGCTGAGATCTGGTTCAAGTATCTCCAGGAAGGCGGCGTGATCGCAGATACCGAGGCGAACCTCAAAGACGCAGCTGCAGGCGAGCACTATGAGTGGACAGACATGTATGACCGCATGGCCAAAGAAGCACGCGAAGAAGGATTCACCGAGATCGCAGCACGTTTCGAAATGGTAGCTAAGATCGAAAAAGGTCACGAAGAGCGTTATCTCAAGCTCCTGAAGAACGTAGAAGACGGTATCGTATTCTCGAGAGATCAGGACATGATCTGGCAATGTTCGAATTGCGGACATATCGTTATCGGTAAAAAAGCTCCTGAGATCTGCCCTGTTTGCAGACACCCACAGGCTTACTTCGAGCTTCACAAGGAGAACTATTAAAATAAAAAGTCGGGATACCGCGGCTGAATAAAAGCCTGTAAAAACTAATAAACAAGGTATCACCCTTCGGGTCGGCGAACGCCGGCCCGATTTTTATGCCGTTTTCATTTCCTTTTCAACTCCCTTTTCATCTCATTATTTGTGTCATTTTTGCGATTGTATCTCAAATTGTACATTACCCGTCCCTATTTCATATTCTGCCGAGATATGCGATTTTACGGGGATGTCTCTTACCCACGTCCTCATGTAAACTGCTGTTTTCAACAGGTTTACGACTTCGCTTTTTACCATGTAAATAAGAGCTTCTTTTTTTACTGTATAACTCCCCTTCGGACCGTATATCGGTATAGATATATTCGATTGGAATATCATACTATAGTTGTTAAAATCATGGGGATACATGTGTTGAGACTTGTAACGTCTTTTTTATCAAGGCGTACAGAGTTTTTACGTTATCGCAAAAAACAAATTTCAGAAAAGGAGTAATTTAATGAAAAAGAAAATTTCGACACTGCTGCTGATGGCGACCCTGATGGTCGCTATGATGCCGGTGACGATGTTTTCGGCGTTTGCTGACAGCAATCCGCAAGTCATTGAAACCTATTACGAAGATAACAACAATGTAGTGCTTATCTTCGATAAGGATGTACAACTTACGGCGGATGCAAAAAGCCCCACTGCGCTCAGCAGCTCTACAGATGTCGTTCCGTGGAAGGACGGCGACTCGATGACATCTTCCGGCAACGAAGTTCATCTTCATCTTGCCGATGCAAACTCATTCGCATCGAAGATCACTTTCAAGCCGGGATCACTTACATCGGGTGGTTCGCCTGTAACGAGCAGCCCTTACGGTAATTTCCAAACAATGGTCACTATCAAGGCCATAAATACAAAAGCTTCTTATCCTTCCGCAGGCGGCGAGATATCGTTCACGGTATCCGGCGGTATGCTCTCAAACACGATGAAAGCAGCGGTAATGGAAAAATCTGACGACGGAACTTTCAAAACGTCCGACGTCGTTGCAACTTTTAATGCAAAAAGTTCGACTTCCGCTACGGTAACGGCGACCTTCCCTGAAAACACGACCGACAAAGAGAAAGTTTATAAGCTCAAACTGACCGGTTATAAGCATTCGTGGGATTGGATGACGACGAAGCTTGCCGAATCCAACGAGTTTTCAATAGCGGCACCTTCAAGCGGACCGTCAGTACCGGTAGATTCGTTCGACGCCACGATCGAATCAGCGGCATACAACGGCCCTAATTCCATTATCGTTGTATTGGACAAATCGGTAAAATTGGCAGGTAACGCCAAAGACCTTATCTGCTTTACGGATGCGGACAAGGAAACCGAAAAGAGCATCGTACAAACCGATTCCGTTTCCGCAAACAATAACAAGATAATCATCGATATGAAGGATCCGTCGGTGTACAACAACTATCCTTATATCAAGATAAAGAAAGGTGCCTTGCTCAACGACGACAATGCGGTACTCTCAAAAAATCTTGTATACTACCTCTCCCTTGATGCAACCATCCACGACATATATTACTCAACACCTGTGACCTTCGACCATAACGGAGGACACGTTATCGCAAGAATAGACGGAGCCTGGCTCGACAAGGGCATGGAAGGGACCGGTAAATCTCCTATAAAAGTAACGGTATCCGGTACCGACGGTTCAACTTTGAATCCTGAGCTCGAAGTCAACAAATTCAACGGCGCGATCGCGAGCCTTTCGTTCGATCTGCCTGACAACAAGACGGATAAGACGATCACTTACAGGGTATCTTTCAAAAAAGATTTCACCCCTATTTACGACACGTATATCCAGGGCGGCAAGGAAGAGCTGTCCGTAATGTCGAAGAACGCGACTTCGTTCAACGATACCACTATTTCCGGTATCGTTATATCAGGAGCCTCGGATGTCGATCCTGCACCTGATAAATATGAGACTACGATGACCGGTGCCGACTACACGCTGAAGCTCGGACTCGACATCTCGGGAACGAACCTCAGCGCAAAGAACACGGTAATAAGAATAGTCGACGAAAACGGCGTATATTGGCCGATAATACCTGCATACGAATGCGGAGCGGGGATCAGATGGCAGACTCAGTCGGCATATGTTGCAGACAACCCTGAAAAGAACAGACAGCACATCGAGCTCATGCCTCCGAGGACCCTCGGACACGACAGGACATACACCCTCTCCTTCTCTGTCGACGGAGGAAAGACATTCCTCGATTCACCTGTAGGCAAGGTAACGATCCACAACGACGGAATAATCGATCCGAACTACGGATTTTCCAGCCCATAGGAAATCAACAAGATGGTTCCTGTAACCGTAAAATACGTTGATGAAGGCCGAAAAGAAATCGCTAAGGCCGACGTTTACGACAAGGTCTACAACATCACGGAGCTCTACACGCTCGGAATACACCCTAAGGATATAAAGGGCTATAAATACAAGAGCTGCTCCGTATCGAATGACACCTTGAACAACAGCTTCGCAAGAGCACTCAAGGGACAGCCTGTCGTATACACTTACGAGAAGCTTCCTACCCACGATGTAACGGAAGGTCAGAATTCGTATTGGAGAAAAGGCTCAACAAGCGGTCTCAACTTCACCACGAACGGCGATTTTGAGTCCATAGGAGAAGTTTCGGTAAAAGGTATAACGAATACCGGCTACAGCCATATTCTCGCCCCTAAGACGGAATACACGACCGTAAAAGGCAGCATCAAGCTCACGCTCCTGCCTGCATACCTCGAGCAGCTCGAGCCGGGACAGTACAGCCTCAACGTCACGGATAAAACGGGTACTGCGACAACTACCTTCACGGTACTTGCCAAAGACGCACCTGAACCGAACCCTACGATAGATCCTAACCCGACCCACCCTGCGCAGCCGGGAACGACGGTAACTCCTGCGGGCGGCAAGACGAAGGCCGACGCAGCAGCTAAATGATCTGTTTCGACAGGCGACAGTAGCAACGTCGCGCTCTATGGAACGCTTGCGCTTCTCGCACTCGCTCTCCTCTTCGGACTTAAGAGAAAGAACGTAAAAGAGAAATAAGACGCGGCTTGTAAGTCGATAGATTTGGGGATGCATGAATAATGCATCCCCTTTTTATCGGCTTTTTCCTTTTGACAACGCCGCGCGATAGGTATATATTGAAAAATAATGAGTCGTTAGCGCGTATTTTATACCTGATGGGCGAGCGGCTTTTTTAGATTTTTTATATAAGGAGGGTTTAAGATGAAGGATCCTATTGTAACGCTGAAGCTCAACAACGGGAAAAACATCGTCCTCGAGCTACGGCCCGAATACGCATACAACGAAGTGTGCAGTTTTATCAGCGCGGCCGAAAACGGATACTACGACAATTTTGCCATACAAAGGATAGTACCCGGCTCGTGGATCGACGTGAGCTACAACGCTTTTTTTCGAAGAGAGTGCCAGTATTTTCTTCCGAACAAGATCAAAGAAGAGAGCAAGGGCGAGGTAAAAACGCCTGAGTTCGGCGACGTGTGCCTCGGATATTTTTCCGATACCGAAGTGTCGGGCGCGGAATTCTTTTTTCCGCTCAGGCGAATCGACGAACTTACGGGAAAGTGCCCCGTCTTCGCTCAGGTCATCGAAGGCGCGGAGGAGTTACGCCGCATCGAGAAGGTAAAAACTTATCCGAATCCGTACGAAAGCGTTGAGATCAACGTTCCTGCGGTCCCGGAGATCATCGTCTCCGCCGAGGTCGAGACTTTCGGAGAGATTTATCCGGAGCCCGAAAAGTTCTTCCCGGATCCGGTCCCGTCCAACTGGCCTGTCTTCGCGGAGTAAAGCGGAGTAAAAATATCATATTGAAGTTATGGAATTAGGAGGTGAATCATGCCTGATATTTTAGCATTCACTATTTTTGCACTTATATTCACTGTCGGCGAATACATCGCCGTAAAAACAAAAGCGAACGTTGACGTCGTACTCTTCGTCGCGGCCGCCCTGCTCGTGGCCTTCTGGCTCGGACTGCCGGGAGAGATCTACGACAAATCCGGCATCATGCCGATGGCCGGTATCATCATCACCCTTCTGATCGTCGGAATGGGAAACATGATAGACTTCGCCGAGCTCAAGCGCCAGTGGAAGACCGTCTGCGTCTCGATCATATCGCTGACTGCGGCGTGCTTTGCGCTCGCTTTTATCGGACAGCATTTTATCGGAAGGGATTACGCGCTGGCGGGCACCCCTATTTTCAGCGGCGGACCTGCTGCCACGCTCGCTATGAAGACGATTTTACAGAGCAAAGGCAAACAATACCTTTCGGTATATATAACCATGCTGCTCGGACTTCAGGGCCTCGTAGGTATCCCGGTATCATCGCAGTTCCTCAAAAGAGCCGGTAAAGCGTTCAAAAATAACCCGGAAGAGTTCCTTCTTTACGAAAACGCCATGGTCGAAGATACGGTCGCTGACAAAAAAAGATGGATACATTTCCCTGCATCCCTCGACCGCCCTTCCTTCCACCTCATGAAGCTGGGCTTCGTCGGCGTCGTAAGTTTCTATACATCGCAGCTGCTTCTCAAGCTCACGGGGCTGAACATAAGCTACATCATCGTAGCTCTCATCCTGGGAACGGTCTTCACCGAGATCGGCTTCCTCGACAGGGACACGCTCGGTAAAACGGATTCGAACGGAATGATCCTTTTCCTGACCGTTATCATCCTGTTCTCGGACTTCGCGAGCACATCGCCGTCCGACATACTCGGGCTACTCAAGCCTATGGCATTCATCCTGCTCGTCGGAACGTTCCTCGGCTGCATCACCGGAGCCATCTGCGGTAAAATATTCAAGATCGAGACCAACCTCGCGATCGTAATGTGCCTCACGTGCATGTACGGCTTCCCTGCAACGATGTACCTTTCAATGGAAGTTGCGGATGTTACAGGCGAGACGCCTGAAGAGAAGCGCATCATCGAGAACTATCTCCTCCCTAAAATGAATATCGCCGGTTTCGTTACGGGAAGCTTCGCTACCGTCCTCGCGGGCATATTCGGAGGCATGATGTAAAAATTTCGCTTCTGTCGATAAAAATATCAACGGGCACACAAAAGACCCGTAAACCTTAAAAAAAGAGAGCATCACGCGATGCTCTCTTTTTCTGATGTTTTCTGATGGTGACCCCACCGGGACTCGAACCCGGGTTACCGCCGTGAAAGGGCGATGTCTTAACCGCTTGACCATGGG
>CAMYCF010000010.1 GCA_947254375.1 uncultured Mobilibacterium sp.
TCTCCCAGCTGAGCTAAACGCCCGAAATTGGTAGCGGCAGATGGACTTGAACCATCGACCTTCCGGGTATGAACCGGACGCTCTAGCCAACTAAGCTATGCCGCCGCATAAAAATCAACATCTTTCAATGTTGCGTTGTTTATTTTACCAAAGGCATGGGTCAATGTCAATACGATTATACGGCGAGCCGGCGCCCTTATTGTCGATTATCTCGTTTTTATGGTATACTTAATTCTGCGCCGGAGCGATTTTACGGCATCCGGCCGCGCTTTCAGACGGCAAAAGGAGGACAGATGACACATCCCGATCCGGTGGCTTTTACGATATTCGGATATGACATAATGTGGTACGGCACACTGATCGCCTGCGGGGCCGCACTCGCGTGCTTCATCGCATACAAGCGGGCGCCGATACACGGCATCGTCCCGGAAGCCACGATCGACGCAACCATATGGGCACTCCCGATCGGTATCATCGGAGCGAGGATATATTACGTCGTCTTCAGCTATGCGGACTACGCCGGCGACTTCAGGCGGATGATCGACATACGCGGCGGCGGCCTTGCGATACACGGCGGACTGATCGCGGGCATCATAACGATGCTCGTATTCTCGAAGGTCAGGAAGATCGACCCGGTCGCAATGCTCGACCTTTTTATCCCGTCCGTTGCACTCGCTCAGGCGATCGGACGCTGGGGCAATTTTTTTAACGGGGAAGCTCACGGCGGTCCCACCGACCTCCCATGGGCGATACTCGTAGGCGGCGAACGCGTCCACCCCACCTTCCTTTACGAATCGATCTGGTGCCTGATAATATTCGCGGTACTCATTCACCTCGACAGAAAAGGCACTTTCAGGGGGCAGATATTCTGCACATACCTGATAATGTACTCGGCCGAACGGTTTTTCGTGGAAGGTCTCAGAACGGACAGCCTCATGATAGGTCCACTCCGCCAGGCGCAGGTCATCAGCATCGCGCTTCTCGTGCTCGGGATCGCGGGCATGGTGTTTTTCGAAAAAAGGAATATGCCGGGCGGTAAAAGCCTCGGTGAAAGATAAAATTGCGGCGCAAGCCTCGGTAAAAGATAAAAATCAAGGAGCTCAAAGATGAAATTAGGTATTATCGGACTGCCGAACGTCGGTAAAAGCACACTGTTCAACGCAATAACAAAGGCGGGCGCGGAAGCGGCGAACTACCCCTTCTGCACGATCGAACCGAACGTCGGCGTCGTAACGGTGCCGGATAAAAGGCTCGAAGTCCTTCACGACATATATCATTCCAAAAAGACCATATATACGACCATAGAATTCTGCGACATCGCGGGGCTCGTCAAGGGCGCGTCCAAAGGCGAAGGGCTCGGCAACAAGTTCCTCGGCCACATCAGAGAGGTCGCGGCGATCGTTCACGTTGTAAGGTGCTTCGAGAACGACAACATCGTGCACGTAAGCGGCAGGATCGACCCGATCGACGACATCGAGACGATCAATCTCGAGCTCATCTTCGCCGACATCGAGATGCTCGACAGGCTCGCGTCGAAGCTCGGGAAAGCGGCGAAGGCCGATAAGGAAGCGGCCGCTCAGCTCAAGATCATCGAAAAGGTAAAAGACCACCTCGAGGGCGGCATGTCGCTCCGTTCAATGGATATGACGGAGGAAGAGGCCGAATGCATCGACACCCTCGACCTACTCACTTCGAAACCGATAATCTACGTTGCGAACGTCTCCGAAGACGATGTCGCCGACGAGGACAACGAGTATGTCAAAAAAGTCGCCGAATTTGCGGCTTCCGAGGGAGCGGGCTGCGTAAAGATCTGCGCATCGCTCGAATCGGAAATGGCTGAGCTCGACGACGAAGAGCGCGAGGCCTTCCTTGAAGAACTCGGCATCGAAACGTCGGGTCTCGAGAAGCTTATAAAATCTTCGTACGAGCTTCTCGACCTCATCTCCTACCTCACCGCCGGCGAGCCTGAAGTCCGCGCATGGACGATAAAAAAAGGCACGAAAGCGCCTCAGGCCGCGGGTAAGATACACTCTGATTTCGAGAAGGGATTCATAAGGGCGGAGGTCATCGCATACGATCAACTCGTGGAGTGCGGCGGGAGCCTCGCAAAAGCGAGGGAAAAAGGCCTGCTCCGCTCTGAAGGAAAGGAGTACGTCGTAAAAGACGGCGACGTCATCCACTTCCTCTTCAACGTTTGATCCCGCGTCCTTGATTTCAGGTTTGACACGATACCCGGGACCGGGAGAGGACGCGCGATCGTGATTTATTTGCCTGTTTTGGTATTGAAAATCTAAATTTTAACTAAAGTGTTGATTTTTTTTTCAGGGTTGGGTATAATTTCATCAGAGGTTATCTCTCGGATAATCTCGTTAATCTCTAGTCCCAATACCCTTTTTACTAAACAGGCTGCTCCCAAGCGGTCTGTTTTATTTTATGGCAGAACAACTTTTTGCGAAAGCGAGACGATATATGAAAACTTTTACTGAGAAATACGACGTCGGGATGTTCGGAGGCGGAATTTTTGACCGCTACTTCAGCGGACTCACCCCGTGCGTCTTCGACATAGAGACTACAGGCCTCTCGCGCATTTCGGGACGCGTCATAATGACGGCCATGCTCACGCCGAGCGAAAACGGTGTCAAGCTGACGCAGTTCCTCGCGGAAACGCCGTACGAGGAAAGAGAAGTCCTCGCGGCGACGTGCGATTTTATGGAAGACGAAGGCGTGGACTACCTCATAACATACAACGGCGACAGCTTCGATATCCCATTCTTCAACGCGCGGGCCACGGCGACCGTCGCGGGGTCGGAGCTCGGATACTACAACTTCGACCTGTTCCGTTTTATAAAAAGGTGCACGGTGCTGCCGGTCGAGATCGGTGCGGTGACGCAGAAGAACGTCGAGAACTTCCTCGGAATCGGAGACGACCGCGAGGATGAGATATCGGGAAAAGAGAGCATCGCACTCTTCTATAGATTCACATCGACGAAAGACGCTAAAGCGGAAAGCGATATCCTGAGACACAACCGCGAAGACGTACTGCAGCTCCTGAAGCTCATGCACGCCATGGGAAAAGAGGATTTCAGGCGCGTACTGAAAACGGCCGACCTCCACGAGGCGATGGCCGCGACGGGCTTCCCGGTCGGTCATCTGCCGCTTTCGATAAGGCCGAGTCTCTCCGGAAAAGGCGAAAAGATCGCGCTCGACATAAGCGGACGGAGCCACAGGATGTCCGGTCGCCCTGTCGATTCCATGATCTTCCCTGCCGAGGGTTCCGAGATGAGGGCGGAATTCAAAAATAAGACGGGAAGTCTGACGATCCACCTTCCCCTTTCGGTGCGCGACGACTGCGTTTATGCGGATCTGAAGGGCCTCGGCTTCGGAGCCTCCTCTTCCGACCCGCTCGGGATAAGGGACATGGGTGGCTATGTGAACGACTTTCTCATACTTTTCGAGAACGGCGCGATGCGTCACGAAGAGATAAACGCTCTGTCGGTTATGCTAGCGTACAAGATATATAGGGATATGCTTTAAAAAACCGGCTCCTTCGATTCCGAAGGAGCCGGTTTTACGATCTGAACTTTAAGTTGACACAGTCTCACAATGATTTAACCGAACCGATATTTAGTGCCGAAGCACTTCATATTCTTGCGTTTTATCGGAGCCGTTTCCTTCTTGAGCCACTCTGCCTCTTCAGCATTAAGATAAGGTTTCAATGTCGTGTAACACTCTTTATTGTAGGTGTTAAGTCGTTTCAGCTCTTCATCCGTCAGCATATCCGCGATTATCGGTCTTGTATCTATAGGAACGGAACTCAATCTTGACATGCGTAAAAAATTCCAATCATCCGCAAATTCTTCCAGTGATACCGAAATCGCCTGAGACTTTTCGAGGAGATCGTCGTGCAGTGAGGCCAGCGCCAAAGAGAGACAAATTCCGTTCTCCATAGGAACGCTTCCGAAGCCGCACGGATCGTCCCAAATATTGATCATGTCTCCCATTCCGAATACCGCGGAGCGCGGAGTATCGATGTACCAGTACCAAGCCCGCTCCTGCACCATCACCGAGAGCTGATCATCCGATATTCCGGGAACGATATTGGAATCAAGTTGTTTCATCAATGCGGAAATGACAGCCGTGTATTCAAATGCCTCCGTCTGAGATGGTTCTCCGATCGAGATCGTTCTCCTGACATCGCTGCTTCCGAAAGGAAAATAACTTCCGCACATTATCGTAAGGAATCCGTCTCCCTCTATTCTTTCATCTATATCGATCGGCTTTATGGGCGTCACTCCTTCGCTTTCGGTCCGTGATTTTATAAAATAACACACCGGTACCCTTGCGTGACTGAGCGCCTCGCTTTCATCATAGAGCAAATCTATATGTTCTTCAGCCGACCGGCATGTCATTTTCGTTTTATCGACGTTTTCCCTGAACCACTTCATGAATCGCACCGTAATAAGTGCCTGATTCGTTTCCGCCGTAAAGGCCCAGTTGATCTCTTCTTCTGTTTTGATCATCCTGAAAACAGAGAAATCGTTCGTCGTGGTTATTTTGGAGACCGAGTTGTTTTTACCCAGCATCATTGCGATCGCGGCGTTGCATTTGCTTTCGTCATAAAAAACTTCTCCCGCCGCTTCGTGTTCCATAAAAGCGTAAAACTCGTCATAATCGCGCAACGTTATCCCGTTTTTCTTCAGGTGCTCCGCAGTCTCCTCTTCGACCCTCGTCCTGTCTATAAAGAGATATGCGTTTTCTCTGTCGATAAATGCGTACGACAGTATGCCCAATGAAAACGGTGCATCTGCTCCCATCAGGTTAAAAAGCCATGCAACATCAGCAGATGAAGATGTTACCATCGCCGTTTCTTCGTCCCAATTCGCACGCAGTTCCGCCAACTTTTGTGCGGGGGTCCTGTACCCGTTGTTTTCAACGTGTAACACACTTTCCTTCGGAAGCGATGGCCTGTTTTTCCACACATCACCGGCGAGGTCGGTATAAGGGTCCATCCTTATAGCACCCGTCCCCATCGTGACTTCCATCGCATCCGCTATCGCCCTCATAAATACCGGCGATACCGTCCTCGCATCGAACCCTATCATATATTTTACAGGCAAAGGTCTGACCATGCCGCCCTCGATAGCCTCTGCGATGACTTCCTGTTGCATGCTCTCTTCGACTCCGTGCAGATATGTCATTATATTCGGTATCATGTCGTCGGGATCATCACCGTTATGGACTTCTATCCCGGCCTCTTCGAGAACGGTCAGTTCTTCTTCTTTGATTTCATCGTCCGTAAACAAAAGAGCGTGTTCCTCGGTCACCGCCATTTCGCCGTCGATGCAATCGATACCCGACAGGTATTCCACAAATCTGAAATACTTACATATATCGTGCGACTGATGAAAATCGCTGCTTACGGCTATATACATCGACAGCCCCTCTTCGCTCATCTTCTTCCTGAGCGCCGCGAGCCTCATCGAAATCGTTTCTTTATCTAACATAATTACAACTATCTCCCTTTGTCCTCGTAAAAATACTCTCTCCCGAATATGTCCACCGCTATAAAGGCGACGTTCCCCCTCGATATGAACTTGATATCGTCAAATCCGCCAGTCACGGTCATCTCCGCTAAAAAGCGCCCGTCGTGGTCGGTATCGACCATTATATAATCTATGAACTGCTCCGGCGACTCCGCGCGGATCTCATCGACCAGCTCCCTGTCCTTGAATGAGATGTGCCCCTGATCTATGTGAGGCAGGAAGGCCGACACCCTGTATGAATAAAGCTTTTTACCGGTGCCGAGCTCCTCTTCCCTGTTTTTCTCCATTTCGAAAACGGAAGTCACGCCGTCCTCAGCCGACTCTTCCGCGTCCTGAATTTTATAGTAATCGTAGGCGGCCGCTTTTTCGCCGAGACGTTTTTTTGTCGAACCGATCGCGAGCTTCTCGCTGTCACAGCCGATCCAGCGCCTGCCCGAGATCTCCGCAGCCTCGAGGAAAGACCCCGACCCGCAGAAGAAATCGCCGCAGAGATCGCCCGGCTCGCTCGACGATTCGATGATCCGCTTCATGAGATCAACAGGCTTCTGCGTCGCGTAACCCGTCCTTTCGTGCGACGTCCTCCCGAGCATGTCTATCGCCCAGACGTCCTTCATATTTACCATAGTGTACCAGCCGTGCCTGTCCCGATACTCCTCGACGCCCTTGAAACGATAAGGCTTCAGCCCCCTGTTGTAGGACTTCTCCTGAGGGACGTTCAGAAAATACTTCGCCGTCTTGCTGTAGACGAGTATCGTGTCGTGCTTTCGCGAAAAATGCCGCTTCCCGGTCCCGCCCGATTTGTACTTCCAGATTATCTCGTTTTGGAAAAACTTCGGCCCGAAGAGCTCGTCGAGAACGATCTTGATGTAGTGGGACGAATGCCAGTCGAGGTGGACCCAGAGCAGCCCGTCGTCCGCCAAAAGCTCCCGCATCAGATAAAGGCGCGATGTCATATTTTTGATGTAAAAAGTGAGGTCACGATCGAACGTGTCGTCGTACGCGAGGTGGCGGATGTTGTGCTTTTTACTGTCCTTGTCCCTGAGTTTTATCGTCGCGTCGTACTTCGCCTTCGTAAAAAACGGCGGATCTATGTATATGAGTCTGAATTTCCCGGCGTAGCCCTTCGATAAAAGCCACTTCATATACTCCTCGTTGTCGCCGAACGCGACGGCGTTCCCGCCTTCGTCCGCACCCTCGATCATGTGGCGCTCAACAACGGTAAAATCGCCTGCGAGCGGCTTTTTCGCCTCCTCAAGCCCGAGTTTCAGCCCTTCTTCTATTTCCTGTAAAATGCTCATTTTTCGCCTTTCAAACGTACCGCGCTTCGCCGAGCGGCCGCACAAAACGACTTCGGATAAGTCAATAAAAGTATAAAGCAAAGCCGCCCCGTTGTCCACAAATGGCATGTCCCGATATCGCACCACGCCGCCGCGAATATACCCCAATCCACGCCGCGGCGAAATGCGGCGCGATGATCCCCGCGACAATAAAAAGGCCCCGGCTTTTACAGCCCGGGGACCTTGCCTGTGATCCGTCTATCCCGTGATCCGTCTATCTTACTCCGACTTCCGGATTCTTTTCTCCGTACTTTTCTTTGAGCGTTTCGAGTATTTTATCCCTCGGAGCGCCCTTCTCTTCCTCCGTTTTTATCAGGCGATAAGCCTGAAAAAGCGCCGAAGGGCCGATCTCGGAGCTGAAATATCCGATGCCCTGATTCCACGCGATCAGTTCGAACACGTCGTCGAACACGGCCGTTTCCGTTCCGTACGCGTACGCTTTTATGAGCTCGCGCGACGCCTGCCTGTACCTGCCTGCACCGACGGCGTTCATCAGCGAAAGCATTAGCCTCATGTCGTACGGGATCGTCCGCCTGTCGTCGTTCCACGTGAGGTTCCAGAATTCGACCGCGACCTGCCCGAGCTTCTCATCTATCAGCGGATAGTTGAGAAGAGCGATCGGCCTGAACGGCGCTCCGCCCTTTGCTTCCTTCTTCTCGGCCCTGTAAAACCAGACGTGGAACTCGCTTTCAGCGACCTCTTCGACGTGCCTCTCAAAACCCATCTCTTCGAGCACGCCGTACAGGGGCATCGGTTCAAAAGTCTGGATCACCTCTATGCCGCTGCCCGGCTCGGTCTCTTCCGCCGCCTTTTTGATCGCCGGGAAAAAATTCCCCTGCATCTTCCTTACGTCGATCTTCCTGAATCCGTCTCTCTTATCTTTCCAATTTTCGTATGCCATTTTGCTCCTCCTGTATTTTGCTTTTACGATGATCCGGATCCCCTAAAAGACTACGACCAGAAGCATCTTGAAATCCTTTTCACCATAGACGGCGTGAGGGTGTTTCGCCGGCATGACGATGCTCTCTCGCTCCGAAAGGAAATACTCTTTACCGTCGATCGTGATCCTGCCCGTTCCGTCGAGGCAGGTAACCATCGCATCGCCGCCCGATTCGTGCGTGCTTATCTCCTCGCCCTCGGAGAAGGCGAAAAGTGTCACGCTCACCGCGTCGCTCTGCGCGAGCGTCCTGCTGACGACCTCGCCGCTTCTGTATTCGACCATGTCCTTAAGTTTAAGGACTTCCGCCTTCGAAATGTTCTTCATTCTCTCGCTCATCGTCTCTCCTTTAATCTAAGATCCTTCCGTCGAGCGATATCGTGTTCACCTGCCAAGGGATGAACTTACCGCTGTCCTGAAGCGCTTTTTTCGCCGCCGCTTCGATGCCGCCGCAGCATGGCACTTCCATCCTTACGATCGTAACGCTCTTGATATCGTTGTTCCTTATGATCTCCGTCAGCTTTTCCGAATAATCGACCATGTCGAGCTTCGGGCATCCGACTATCGCCACATGACCCTTGATGAAATCGCGGTGGAAATTCGCATACGCATAAGCCGTGCAGTCAGCCGCGATCAGAAGTTTTGCGCCGTTGAAATACGGGGCGTTCACGGGAACGAGCTTTATCTGGACCGGCCACTGCCTGAGTTCAGACACGAGGGTCTCACTGCTCTCCCTGCTTTCGGCTGCGGCTTCCTGCGCCTCATCAGCAGCTTCTTCCATGCGAAGCTGCATCATCCTGCTTCCCGGGCATCCTCCCGCATGCTCAGGCCTGTCGAAGCTTATCACTTTGCTTCCCGGGCATCCGCCGCCGTGACCGTGATGTCCGTGCGCAGCCTCGGCTCCTTCGCCGCCGCGCTTTCTCTCCTCCATGTGTGCTTTTACCGCTTCATCGTCGTACTCGAGCGCTTCCCTCTCGATTATTTTTATCGCACCCGTCGGGCACTCCGGCAGGCAGTCTCCGAGCCCGTCTCAGTAGTCGTCCCTTATGAGCGTCGCCTTACCGTCGATCATCGCGATCGCGCCCTCGTGGCAAGCGTGTGCGCACGCACCGCATCCGTTACACTTTTCCCTGTTTATATCAACTATTCTTCTCTTCATTTTCGTACCTCCTTGCCTTACGCCATAAGTTATAGTACAATGCGGCTAACATGTATGTTGTTTCTACAACAAAAGGAGGATCTTCTTGGAAAAAAATTTATATGTTTTGAAAAAAGCATCCCTTTTTGCGGGGATGCGCAACGATGAGATCCTGTCATTCATCGATAAAAGCAGCTACACCGCCCGGAAATACGCTGCCAAAGAATACATCCTTCGGAGCGGTGACACCACCCACTCGATCGGGATCGTGCTCAGCGGGGACATACTGATCGTAAAAGAAGACGTCTGGGGGAACCGCAACATCATGGCAAAACTGCCCGCGGGCTCGATGTTCGCCGAGACGTTCGTCTGCGCGGGCGGCGTCCCTCTCAACGTCAGCGTCATATCGGAAGGCGACAGCGAGATACTTTTTATCGACATGAGCCCCGTCCTCTTTGAAGGATCGCAGCCTCTCCCGGGCCGTGAAAAGATAATAAAAAATCTCATCGGCGATCTCGCACAAAAAAACCTCCGCGTAAACGCGAAGGTCACTCATATGTCCCGCAAAAGCACCCGCGAAAAGCTCCTTTCGTTCCTCTCCTCGGAATCCGAAAGGCAGGGTTCGCTTGAGTTCGACATAATTTTCGACAGGCAACAACTCGCCGACTTTCTCGGAGTCGACAGGAGCGCGATGTCGTCCGAGCTCTCAAAGCTCAAAAACGACGGCCTGATCTCGTATAACAAAAACCACTTCGTGCTGCTCAAGTAGGCTCGAGCAGCTTCTAGCCGCGCAAACGGCTCAGCGTTGCCGGATTACTTGTTTTCGCCCTGCTCGACTTCAAGCTCGTCGTACGTGATCCAGTCGCTCATGCTCCCGACGTACATCCTTACTTTCTCGCCGAGCTCATCCATGCACGCCAAATTTATCGCGGCCGAGATGCCGGAGCCGCAGTAGAGGACGGTCTCTTTTTTACCGACCACTCCCTCGAAATTCTTTTTCATCGTCTCCTTATCGACTACATAAATATCGTCCTTGACGTTCTCGTCGCACGAAAGATTGAGTGCAGTCGGGATGTGGCCCTTCTTGCTGTAGAGAGGCTCGACTTCTCCCGTGTATCTCTTGTGCCCTCTGCAGTCGACAAGTGTGATGTCCGGATCGTCCATGATCTTGAGGACGTAATCCTTATCGGCGTACATATCGTCGTGGATGTCGGCTTTGAAAGTCCCCTTGCCGCGCGGCACAGGCACTCCCGCTGTCACAGGATATCCCGCCTTCTTCCAGCCTTTGAAACCGCCGTCCAAGATTTTTACGTCCTTATATCCCATATATACGAGCTGCCAGCGCGCCCTGCATGCGGCCGCTATGCCGTCGTCGTAGCAAACGATCTTCGAGTCCATATCGATGCCGAGATCGGCGAGCTTGGCGCCGAGTTTTTCCGGATCCGGGATCGCCCTCCGTCCGCCGTGAGGCTTGAGGTCCCTGCTGAGATCGTCGTCGACGTCGATATAGTAAGCGCCTTCGATGTGCTCCTCAGCGTAAGCCTTCTTTCCGTAAACGGCCGGATCGAAGAGATCGAACCTGCAGTCGAGTATGAATACATTTTTGTCGTACATTATATCGCGGAGTTCTTCCGCCGAGATGAAATTCTTAAGTCCTTCCATTTTATCCTCCGTATCAGTCGGCACAGCCTTACGTTCCGCCTATATTTTATACCTTTCGGGCAATCTGTACAATTCGGCAGATCCGTTCGGTGCCCGGTAAAAAATCAAAGGCTCCTGTCGTTGACGACGCGCATGCCGAGAAGCTCTATGTCGGTCGACAGATATCCCGGCTTCACGGGTTCTTCCTTTAAAAGGTCCGTCGTCAGATATTTTTTGTTGTCGTCGGTAAAAACGGTCACGACCGTCCTGTCTTTTACCGAGGTCTCATCGTTTTTATCCAAATCCTCCAGGGCTTTTACCGCGCCGATAAAATTCGCGCCCGACGATATCCCTACCCCGAGCCCCATTTTACCGAGCTTCTGCGCCATTATGATCGCGTCTCCGTCTGAAACGTTGACGACCTCATCGAGCTCATCGAGTTTGCAGATAGGAGGAATAAATTCGTCGCTTATGCCCGCGATACGGTGCGACCCCACTTTTACGCCCGTGCTCAGGGTCGGAGACTCGAGAGGCTCGAGCGGACGGACTTTTACCGACGGATACTCCTCTTTGAGCGCCCTTGCGACGCCCATGACGGTACCGCCCGTCCCGACTCCCGCCACAAAAGCGTCGGGCGAAAGGCCCGCGTATTTCAGATCTTTCACGAGCTCCGCACCGAGGCTTTTATACTGCCCCGTCGCATTGTCCTCGTTCTCGAACTGGCGCGGATAGAAGACGCCTTCGTTTTCCTTCGCGTATTTTTCCGCCAGAGCGATGCTGCCGAGGAAGCCTCCCTGCTCCTTCGACACGCCACGGATCTCCGCACCGTAGCTCGCGATCAGCCGCTTCCTCTCCTCGCTCATCCAGTCCGGCATGTATATGACGACCGGGTGTCCGAGATAAGCACCGATCGCGCAGAAAGATATCCCCGTGTTCCCGCTCGTCGCCTCGACGATGGTGTCGCCCGGGGCGATCTCTCCCCTTTCGTACGCCTTCTTGATGACGTAATATGCCATCCTGTCCTTCACGCTGCCGGACAGGTTATAATATTCCACCTTCGCGAATATTTTTCGCTCTTCGCCCTTGTATCTGAAACTTATCTCGACAAGCGGAGTGCCACCCGTCATTTTCTCAAGATCCCTGATGTCCCTCATAGCTCTTCTCCTTACCCGCTTCCGCGGCATGCCGTTATGCATATGACTATTATCCTTACACTTGGATATATCATAGCATATATATAGGAATTAAAGAAGCAAATTCCCATTATTTTTGTGGGGTTTTCGATAAAAATTTCCGATAAAAAAATCGTCTCCCGCGGGGCGAGCCCGGGGAGACGGTGTTATAAAAGGCGCTATAAAAACTATCAGCTTTTTTGATCCTGCTTATTTGCCTCAGGCCGAAGGCGTATCTTTCGCTGCGGCCCGTGCGGATCTTTTACCTGCGCTTTACCCTCTCGCGACGATAGAAGCAAGCTCCGATTCTGAGCAGTCGCCGTGCATCACGAAAGTCTCTTCGACCTTCGCCGTCGGAACGATTTTTGAAACGAACTTCTTCGTGTCGCCGAAGCCGCTCATACCGGACGTTGCGAAAAGCACGATCTTTTTACCCGAGACATCGCAGCTCTCTATGAACGTATCGACTATCCTCGGCTCCCTGTACCACCAGATCGGGAATCCCAGAAAAACGGTGTCGTATCCGTCCAAACTCTCCAATTTTTCGGCGAGCGGCGGCCTCGTGTCCTCTGACCTCACCTTGATGCTCGTGCGGCTTTCCGGATCCGTCCAGTCGAGGTCCGCGGCCGTATATTCTTCCACCGGCGCGATCTCAAAAATATCCGCGCCCGTCTTCGCAACGATCTTCCTCGCGATCCCCGCGGTCACTCCACCCGCAGAGAAAAACGCAACAAGTTTCTTATCTCCCATTTCAGTCCCTCCTTTTAAATCTTGAAATACTCCTTTTAAAGCTCAGCATACTCCTCGTCGGTGACCGGTTCAAGCCACTCGTTCGCCGTTTCCGTTCCCGGCACCTCGAGCGCGATATGGCTGAACCACGAATCCTTTTTCGCGCCGTGCCAGTGTTTGACATTCGGCGGTATCGTCACGACATCGCCCGGCTTCAGGCTCCTCGCAGGCTTCCCCTCTTCGACATACCAGCCTTCGCCGTCAACGCAGATGAGCATCTGACCGCCGCGCTCTTTCGCTCTGTGGATATGCCAGTTGTTCCTGCATCCCGGTTCGAACGTGATGTTCGCGGCAAAAATTCCTTTGCCCGGCTCCGTCAGCGGATTGAGGTAACTCTTTCCGATAAAAAATTCCTCATAATCGACATTTTCCTTACCGAGTCCGAAGATCCCGCCGTGCCCGCTCGGATCCGCCGAACCGCCGGCGCTTCCGTCTGTCGCGCCGTTTGCTTCCGCATCTTCATCCGCAAAAATTTCTTTCGCGACGCTGAAGGCATTCCACGCGTTCGGCCACCCGGCATAAAAAGCTATATCCGTCAGTATCTCCGCCATCTCGGACTTCCCGACGCCGTTCGCCTTCGCCGTCTTCAAAGGTATCTCTAAACATAATCCTATCTTTCTTAGAAAAACACTCTCCTCTTGTTGATGAGCGAATCGATACATCAATTGAATTTGAGGGGATACATAATCTTTGCGGTAACACAATTTATAAAAACAACATTCTATATTTAGCGGACAAAGAATCTTTTATAGATAACACGGATAACCTAAGCGAAGACTGTTTAGTCATTTGCAACTACAAAAATGCAGTGCTAAATACACAGTTGAAATGTCATATCATTGAGTTGCCGCCCGACACACATATGCCGGAGGTATCCAATACACTTTTTGATCTTTTTGCCGAAATGAATAACTGGGATTCCGAAATGGAAAAAGCCATGCTTACAGATGCAAACTTGCAACAATTACTTGATCTCAGCGAGCGCTGGTTTTCAAACCCTATTGTATTTACAACAATGTCTTTAAGTGCTCCGGCATGCACAAGAAACATACCGACGAAAGATAAGCAGGTGATTTATGCGATACAAAATCACGTTTATTCTTTGGATATGATAGATTCATTAATAAAAAGCGGGTACATCATAGAACCCGGCGGCTATCCGTCGTTAAAATATACATACACAAACAATTTGCACAAATATCCCGTTCTCAAAAAGACCTTCCCGGAAAGCATTTCTTCCGTGAAAGCCATGCTTTTGTTCAATGAGAATACTCCGCCTTCGCCTTCGGAGTACGATCTGGCAAAATTGCTGTGTGATAAAGTTGAAAGGTATCTTACTAAAGGTATGCCGAATTCAGTGCATTATAAAGAAAAATTTGCCGAATCGGTATTGTCCAGCATAATAGAAGGTCGGGCAAAGATGGAGGAAATAGATGCATTTAAATTATTTTTTGAAGCGGATAACAACACCGAATACACAATATACGCTATCAAAACGCATCACTACTCAAAGGCAGGTTATTTTATAATATTGAATAGATTAAGCGAGATTTTCAAAAATACATGTCTTAAGTTGATTTACGAAGAATCCGTTCTACTAATAGAAAAATCCGAAAACAGAACCGAACGACAAAGGGACGCACTTTTTCACAATATCAAAATGGCACTTAATGAGTTTGATGCCTATTGCGGTTATATGGATTTTTCATGCATAACGAACTTACAGCACACATATAAAATGGCAAATTCCATAGCTAATATAGGTTACATGTTTGACTCGGAAGCGCTTATGTACGGTTACAGAGATTATTTCGTATATTACTTAATAAACTGTGCTCTCGAAAATGTACCCGGATATCTTTTAACTTTGCCGGATCTTAATAAAATAATCGAATACGATAAAAAGCACGACATCGATAATATGGAACTGCTTCGTATTTATTTTGAACAAAAATGCAGCATTAACAATGTCGCCGAAGTCATGCATCTCCATCGTAACAGTGTGAGATATCGAGTGAACAAAATAGAAGATTTACTTGGAATGCCTCTCAATGATTCGGAAACAAGATTAAAAATAATGCTATCTTTAAAAATATTTGAAGTTATGCACACCAAAGTTGAGTAAAAAAGGAAAAGACCGCCGCCGAAGCGCCGATCCTTCCCTTCGCACTATTCATAAAAAAGGGGGTATAAAACCTTTTATACCGGCAATTCGATGCTGATATCCTTGCCTTCCGCGATATACAGCTTGAGGACGCCGCCTACCTTCGTAACGGTCCCGCCGCTTACAACAGGAAGCGCCTCGGCTTCAACAGCTTCCGCCTCTTCCCCTTCCGCTTCGCCTTCTTCCTCGAGCGGATCGTACTTGTCTACGATATCAGGCGTTACCGCGGTAAGCGAATCGACCGTCTTCGTGAGCTTCGAACCGTTGAGGACCTGGCCGAGTTTGAGAGCGCCGTCGATGTTCAGAAGTCCCGCATCGATGAGGTCCGGAAAGATAGCCGGATCTTCGAAGTTCGCAGGTGCGAGTTCGGTGCCCTCTTCCGCTCTGCAGCAGAGCACTGCCGGGTCGTTTGCGTGTTGTTTCGCTGTTTCAGCTGTTATGGACATAATCATTCCTCCTTGCGTTTACGTAATACTTCTCTTAACCATGATAATGCCCATAAAACGGCAAGACAAATATTAGTTTTTTATGAAGGCGCGGCCCTTCATCGAGCTTTATTATTATATTTTTTATGCATAAAAACGCCCCGTTTGATATAGAATATACATAGTAAAAAGGGAAAGCGGAAAGGATCCTGCCATGAAGAAAATTTTAGTATTGTTCGCGGACGGCTTCGAGGAGATCGAGGCGCTCTCCGTCGTCGATTTTGTAAGGCGCGCCGGCATCGAAGTCACCATGGCTTCCGTCTCCGGCACCGATATCGTAAAAGGTTCGATCGGCATCGAGGTAAAAACAGACGCCCCACTCGAGGACGCTTTGAAAAAAGGCCCGTACGACGGCGTCGTTGTTCCGGGCGGCCTTCCGGGTGCGACGAACCTCAGGGACGATGAACGCGTCATCGATCTCGTAAAAAAGATGAACGACGAAGGAAAGCTCGTCGCCGCCATCTGCGCAGCGCCGATCGTGCCGGACAGGGCCGGCGTGCTAAAAGGAAAGCGCGTAACTTCATACCCTGATTTTAAGTCCCGCCTCCGCGGCGTCACCTACGAAGAGAAGCTCACAGTCCGCGACGGAAACATAATCACCTCGAGAGGCCCTTCGACTGCGATATTCTTTGCGGTCGAGATCGTCAGGTATCTCCTCGGCGACAAAGCCGCCGAAGACCTGAGCGAAGGCATCCTGCTCAATTGGACGTGCAGGAACATTTGATTTTGATAAGAGCGGCTGCACGCAGTATGTGAAAGTCCACCCGTGTGGGTGGACTTTTGTCGTTATATACCGTTTTACGGTCTGCAATGCATTATGGGTTTTGTCATTTTACACTCATAAAAGATCTCAGTTTTTCGACGATCTCGATGTCCGCCGGCAGCCATTCGACCGTCTCAAGCTCATCAGGTCCCAGCCACCTCGCGTCCTCGTGCTCTTTCAAAATGATCTCATCAGACAAGAGTTTACATATATAGCAACGCATCGTCAAATGGAAATTCGGATAATCGTAGTCGACCGTCCCAAAAACTCCCCGACCTCGATATCCGCATCGAGTTCCTCTTTGATCTCACGCCTAAGCGCCTCTTCCTGAATTTCGCCGGCCTCGATCTTCCCGCCCGGGAATTCCCACTGACCTTTGAACTCTCCGTAGCCCCTCTGCGTGGCAAAGATCATATTATTGCGTTTGATGATCGCTCCGACTACGCTTATTTGCTTCATGCTATTCTCCCACGATGTATTCGTAAATCATAATTATCTGAGATTTCAAATTAAGCCATCACTCAGTTATTTCATTTACAACTACTCATTCATTTCTAGGACAGTTCATCCAAGGCCAACAAGGCAGATCATTGCAGACCAATCATTATGTTTGTCCATAATGCTATATAGTAGCTGTGGCTCACTCATTGAAAACAAAGGATCATTTTGATGCTTCTTTAGCATTTTGGATGCGTCCCAAACTCTCTGGGCCTCGTCAAATATAAGTATATTTTCAGCTATCGCACCTTCTGTAATATTTGCATTATCATTCTTAAAATTATAACTGCTCTGTATCAGAGTGTTTATAGCGGCGTCTGTTTCTCTCGTTAATCTTCTCTTCTGTCTAGTGCTTTTCTTCAGAGCCTCTCTAAGGACCTCAACAAGTGGTCCATTTCCAGAAACATAGGCGCTTAAGTTTTCATCTCCTTTAGACAGATTCCTTGCTACAACATCCAGACCCACAAGCGTTTTTCCGGAACCAGGCACACCCGTTACGAGACAAATGCATTTCTTCTTATTTGTCCGGGCATAGTCTATTATTTCGTTTATTTTCGTTTCACATCTATCTATATCATCCTGACCAGCTTCTGAATTGGCAATCTCACTAATGTCATGAGTTGTATATGCTTCAACAGCAACGGCTATAATAGTTGGCGTTGGATGATATCGCGAGTTAAACCAGCGGTTAAAATCAATTTCTTCGTCGTCTCCGTACAATCCAGTTAGCTTCATGACTTTAGGTATTACAGTTTCCATATTTTCTCGTTGTAAATGTATTTGTCCATCTGGATAACAACCTAAAGATTGTTCACTTTTATATTTAGGCGCATCTGTTGCGATCAAGATGGGGCAAACGTATAGATTCTCAGATTCTTTGTGGAAATTTTTTATATCCAAAGCATAATCTTCTGCCTGTTGAGCGTCTTGTGCTGTGAAAACATTTTTACCATTTTTGAATTCCAAGGAAAAAACCATGCGTTTTATCAATAAAATAACATCGATTCGTTTTCCAAGACGAACGATATCATATTCAAAAATGATATCCCCTTTCATTTCACAATTTTCAAGTCTTGTTTGGAGCTCTTTAATTTGATTCTCCCAAGCATCTGTCTGTTCTTTGTTGATCTCAAATGACCTCCGAACCAATTGTCCAATAATTGAAGAGGAGGATTCATTGATAAAGCCAGGAATTGAATTCCAATAATATGCTTTTCCATTTTGTGTTGAAAAGGAATACTTATTCATCCATCGATCTCCCTTTTATTTGATGACTCTTTTTACAAGTTTCTTGCATTTCATCAAAATCATAACTCAATTTTAAATCCATCTTCTGAAGCTTTATTCAATAATTCTCTGCATTGATATACGTTCGGCAATCAGTTCAAACTGTATATGTCTGATGACAACACCTGTCTATCAACAGAAAAGATCTTTTTTATTGACTGTTGGCTTATCGGATTTTTATTATTTGCCTTAACAAGATTAATTACATTGTGTACGTCAATCGCACTACCGTGTACCCCTGTCTCCGCAACTATTTTACCGATCTGATTGTCGATGTTTTTACCAAATCCACCTGCAATATATGAGAAGAAAGCTAAGTCATATCCATTTGGATAATAACCATTTATATTGCCTATATAGTTTTTTACCATTCGATTATGATGATCATTGTTAATTGAATATTCGCTATATGCTTTATTATCTATAATTCCCGAGTATCCTTCTGCATCAGATATAAGCAAAACATCGGGTGTTAATCCAATAGATCCCACATGCTTGGTTCTGAATGAAAAAACAGATGAGAAAAGTTCGACAGTAGCCTTCTCAAATTCTGTTGCCTCATCCCTCCCCTTGAATGCCATTTCATAGTATTTAGTCATAAAAGAACCTATTGATCCATATGGGAATTTTTTCTTTAATGTTGCTTCAACTATAGCTCCGGAAAATCCGCTTGCTTCAGCTACGTACTCCACAACTTCTTCAGCTATTCCCGAGACTGGTTTCTCTGCTGCTAATTTTAAATAAGAGCTTACAATCTTTTGTTCTGCGAGCATTTGTGCAGTTATAACTTTTGAATCCGTCAAATTGCGCGTGTCTTTGTTATGAGAAGGATCAACTCCAAACTTCCTCTGGAAATATTCTTCGTCATTGCATCTGTCGATAAACGGATGTGGGGCTTCAATTATATCGAGCACCTCTTCTCTTTTACCTTCAATGATTTTTAACTTTTTATCATCTCTAAGAACAAGTTGTGTGTAATCCAGCCAATTCACAAATGTATTTGCAATGTCTTCGAGGCGAGAGAAACTTTCTTTATTGTTCGAAGCTTTTGTAGGTGAATATTTATCAAAAAAATCCTCTTCGAGAATCTCATCTCCATAATTTCGAAAATCATTTATTCTTTTTACGATATATTCAAAACACTCATCTTTATCGGATTCTGCTTCCGTAATAACAATTTTCGCAATTTCCTCATTCGTTAAATAGTTTATTCTTGAGTCCGCTAATAGCCTTAACAAAAATACAAACGGGTGTATTCTGAATCGTTCCGAAACATTAACTCCCCTTCCTATAGAAAAGGCAGACGGGAATTGATATTTAATAACCTGATTAGTTAGTATCTATACAGGTGGTTCACCGTCTAGTATTGCTTCACCGGCTAAAGTGAGCTTCACCTCTTTTGTCGAATTTTGTGTGAAAATCAATCCTAAGCTACGTAGCCAAGCAATATATGTCCTGGCACCTCCGCCAGTCTGATCACGTCTTTCTCCGGTTCTTTTTAAACCGGCCTTCTCGAGGGCTTCTTCAACATCAAGATGTGTATCTCTTTGTCCCTGCCATTTCGTGTCCAGAGATACCTCGGCTATGCCCGCAAGTACTTCAGGAACTGAATTTAATTTTCGCTTTGGTCTAGTTACCCGCCAATAATCAATCATTTTTGGTTACCTCTATGTTGCAATCAACATGCTCGTAGTCCTGCCCTGCAAAAGTTTTCAAAATAGCTTCAAATATTATCTTTCCCGCTACTGCAGGCACGGCCATACCTATCTGTTTTCTAACACTCTCTTTGCTACCTAAAAACTCAAAATCATCAGGGAATGTTTGTAACCTAGCTCTTTCTCTATTTGTAAGAGCCCGAGGATCATCATAATGATAGATGTGCGTTCCTCCACCGCCGGATCCAGTTACCGTATATGCAGGTTTATCTGGATTCAAACGTTTATAAATCCGGCTTATCTTCGCACCCTTGACATTGAGTTTTAATTCCTCGGGAAGATCTGCTGTAAATGCATTTTCCCCGGGCTTTATGTATTTTAGCCTTTCCGTAACAATTGAAGATTGTTTGGTTAGCTCATTATTAAAAGCATCGTGGGCTATAGGTGGATGCTCCAATGCGGTTCTACAAGTATTATCAACATCTAAATACTCTTTAGTACTCGGCACTTTAAATATATACGGCAAATCCTCTCTTATACCGACAATGATAATTCTATGTCTTGTCTGCGGAATGCCATACTCCTCAAATTTATATAAGTGTGGATACACTCTATATCCCGCTTTTTGTAAATCCGAAATTATTACCCTTATAGCGCTTCCTTTATTTGCACTTGCTAAACCACTTACATTTTCCGCCAAAAACCATTTTGGTCTGTAATAATTCAAAACCTCAATACCATATTTATATAGTGGTCCGAAATTTCCCTCAAATCCTCTCTGCTCTCCAACAACAGAAAAATCATTGCACGGAAATCCGAAAGAAAATGCGTCTATCTCTGAAAACTGTTTAAGGTCCAGCTTTCTTACATCAGCACAAATTACATTGCTCTGATCTGCACCTTGAATATTTCTCATGTAGGTGTTACAAGAATCTTGATCATAGTCATTCGCCCATGCATGTACGATTTTATAATTTGGGTCATCAATTGAAGCATGTGTTGCTCCCCATGCAAGACCTCCCGGACCACAAAATAATTCTCCCATTTTAAAAATTGACATATTTTACTCCTAGACTATATCTCCGTTTGGCAGTACAAACTCATGGACAAATTTTACATCTACGACATCGGCAATTTCTTCAATATCATCAATTGTAAAAGACCCTCTTTTTAGTTTTGCGCTAAATGCCTGCGGGGAAACATTTAAACGCCTTGCTAATTCAGCGTTACTAATATTGCATCTAGTACAAAGGACTTTTATTTGTTCTGATATGTTCATAAAGCGCCTCCCTACTCACTAAGTAATACGAAAATTATAAACAAATTTGTTTAGCTCGTCAATCTAACCGTTTATTCCTCAAAAAAATAAAATAAGTGCACTTTTCGTGCACTTATCTCAATTATATTCTGTTTTTATCTATCCGAGCGTCGCCCTTATGAACCAGATGTGCTTGTTGTAGGAATCGATCTCGTCCTCGAGCATTCCCACTGCGGAGAACCAGTTCTCCTCGTCCGCCTTGTTTCTGAGGTCGGTAGCGTTTTTTCTGAGCAGCTCGAGGTCTGCGAGGACTATTTTGAGACCCTCTGCGCACTCGAACCTGCGGCTCGGCTCCTCTTTGATCGAAGCGTTTTTGAGCATCGACTCGAGAGTTGCGTCCGGAAGTATCTGATACTTCTTCATGTGCTCGGCTACCTCGTCCATATTGTCGAACATCTCGTCGTAAAGTTTTTCGGTGAACTCGTGGACGGCTACAAATTGCATGCCCTCTACGTTCCAGTGGATATTATGCAGTTTAAAGTTCATAACGGCCAGATCTGCCAGATATGCGTTGAATTCTTTTTCTAATTTCATTCTATTCTCCTCCGTTTAAATCTTATATCTATGTCATACACCTTGGTTAGTTATCTCTAACTTTTAATTAGTGCACAATATTTTTCTGCGCTTGTCAACCGGATTTCTTTTTATTTTTACCGCGCGGCGGAATGCGGATTTTTACTGCGCCGAACCGTGCGTTTTTACCGCGTCGAAGCGTGTTTTACCGCAGCTCCATCCCGTGCTTCGTGAGTTTATCGATGATCATTTTTATCCCCTCATCCGACTCTTTTGTACCGAGAAAAGCGATCCAGCAATGGCAGAGGCCCTCGCCGATCTCGACATCGAGGTCGACGCCGTGGCGCTCGGCGTAATCGCGGAAGCGGCCGATGTAGGCGTAAAAAACCTCATTCGTGCCGAAGACTACCGTCAGCGGGCACATTTTACCGAGCCGATCCTGAAGCGGCGAAACCAGCGCCTCGTCATCCTTATCTTTTACCATGTATTCCGGCATGATCTTATAAATATCTGCCGAAAGCACCGGATCGCGCCTGTCGAGCTCCTTCATCAGCTCCTTCTCCTCATCGCTCGGCGGGATCGCGCCGGTCGGCGAAAAAGCAGCATATGGCCGGGATAAGGGAGTTCCCCGCCGTGGTACCTGTCGTAAAGAAACATATTCATGCAAAGCGATGCCCCGGACGACATCCCGAAAAACTGTATGTTCTCCGGCTCGTAATCTTTAAGCAGTTCCGCGTAAAAATCCCGCGCGAATCCATAAATTTCTTTCGAGTCCACGTTCGGTAAAAGCGGATAAAGGAGCAGAAAAATATCGGCCTTCAGCGTGTCGGCTAAATACGTCAGCAGCTTCTCGTCGCGCTTCCCCGCCGGCATCACGTATCCGCCCCCGAAAAAGTACACGAGCGCCTTCTCCTCCCGCTCCTTCGAGCGGCTGATCCTGTAGCACTCCTGCCCGTTTATGATCCTGACATCCGTAAAATATTTTTTCTTCGTGTCGTCCGAAAGCACGAATTTCTTCTTGGTGCTGTACAGGGATTTCTCGAACTTCTTTCTGTTGTTGAACGTCTTCTTGACGCCGTACATTTTCATGCAGGTGATGTAAAAGTTATATGAAAAGCTCATAGTTTCCTCCGATCCGCGAAAGGTTTTTATCGTATATGTATGTGCGTGTTGTATATGGGCGCTACGTATGCGCGGCGATTAGCCGCAACTAACGCCTTTGATATTATACGCCTTTTCGGAGGAATATGCACGCCGAATGTGGCGGGTAAAAGCGGAACCTTGTCCGAGCGGCAAAAACTAAAAAATCGCCCCCTCGTTTGAAGGAGCGCTACGGCTTTTACCAATGAAGGATCCCCAGAAGGTATGCTAAAAATAAATACAGCACGACCACTGGGACGATTATATTCAAATTTTTTAGGATGTTTTCTTTCCGTTTTTCCTTTTTTATGCGGTCATTTTCTTTGAGCTTATCGATAGATTCCTGCGAGAATTTCGCGCAATACTCTTTCTGCTCCGGAGTCATTTTGTTTTTTTCGTTCATGACAACCTCGGCGTTATACCTGTTATCTATCGCGTATTGAACGAAAGAGATCGCGTAATTCGCGATGACCGGGTTATCGATCAAAATGTTTGCGGACTTTTCCGTGTCCTGAACGACAAAACTGCGGTTGTTGAGCGGCTTGAACGCGATGATATTCGGGAGCTCGATGCTGAAATTATCTTCCGTCCCGATAAAAACTATACGCTTGCTTGTTATTATCAAATCCCCGCTGCTGAATCCGCGGACTTTCCCGCGAATCGCCTGGGCGGTAATCATTGAGTCATTAAACGTGAGCCATTTTGACTGCGGACCGCTCGAGCCCACATTGTAGCCCCTGTACCCAAGCACCGCGTTTTGATCTTTGAACGTCCGTGCCGGTGTCGCGTAGAGCACGACTTCATCTTCCTCGGGCAAATAGCTGCCGTATTTGATGATCGGCAGACCCAGATTCAATTCCACGGGAGTGATATCAACATAAGGGTTGCTGCGATTTGTCGTAACTATGTATTGCCTCTGTTTGTCGTCCATTCAAATCATCCTCTCAGCTCAGCGGCACTTTTTTACCATCGATTTAATACTGAATCCCGGCTTTCGGTTCAGTCTATCATATCGCCCGGGAAAAATCTATTTGGCCTTTTTGCCCGTACGAGCGATCCCTATGATCAACGCAATCAGCGCAAAAGGTGCGATCCTTACAAAGATCCATTCGAATCCGTGGAGCATCACTCCGGCTGCGGCCGTCTCGCCGTTGCTGTAGTCCCAGTTCAGATACGAGCCGCCTATCATCGCAAGCGCGGCAAAGATCAATATGATCACTATGCACAATATGATCATCACCGAACGGCGTCTTTTCCTGTCGGCTTCATTCTTCTGCGCCAACTGTAGATTGATTACCTCGAGCTTCTCGGAGATCGTTTTTATGTCGTCCGCCTCGGTCTCTTCGATGTTTTCACCGAGCAGGGTACTGACGGGGATGCCGAGCACCTCCGACAGAGATATCAGCAGTTCAGAGTCCGGAACGGACAGGCCCCTTTCCCACTTTGATACGGTCTGTCTTACGACGTTGAGCTTGACTGCGAGTTCGTCCTGCGAAAGACCTTTCTGTTTTCTGGCTGTTTTGATATTTTCGTTTAACATGGCCTAAAACCTCCCTTCGCAGTATATATAATCCCCTAAAAGGCGTTGCCGCAAGCAACGCGTGTTAACATCTACTGTTTTAAGCAGGAAATCGCTGTATAAAGGTATTATGTCATAATTCGTGTAAATATCAATTCCTGTATTTGTACACTTTTTATTCCTGTATTTGTGGAGATGTTTTTACTGTTGATATCGGCACAGTTCTAAAGTATAATATTTTTAGTACACAACTATATTTATTTGTGATTTAAAAATTGGTAGATGCATGGATAAAATCGAAGATGTTAAAGGCATAATAACGAGCAACGGAGGCATTGCAAAAACCGCTGATTTTGTAGCCGAGGGGCTTTCCAACTACGATGTGGCCGGCCTATGCAAAGAGGGATATATCGAGCGCGTCAGGCACGGTTATTACAGCCTCGCTGATCATGACGCTGTAACGGAAGAACAACTTCTCGCATCTCTCCTCCCCGAAAGCATCCTTTGTGTTGAATCAGCATTGTTTTATTACGGCTACAGCGATTTTACGCCGAGGCAGTGGTCGATTGCCGTTCCGCGAACATTTTCGCGCACGAGACTGAAGATCGATTCTCTTTCGCTGAAAGTATATTTTATACAGCCCGCCCAGTTTAAAATCGGAGAAACACGCGGGAACTTCAACGGGGTACAGCTTGCCGTCTATGACCGTGAGCGCACCATGTGTGACTGTTTCAAGTATCGGTCAAAGCTGGACAGCGAAATGTTCAACAAGGCGCTCAATGCTTATGCCGCCGATAAAAATAAAAACCTTCGCAATCTTTCAAAATATGCGAAAGAAATGAAGGTTTATAAAAATTTGATGAATGTGATGGAGGTGCTTCTTAATGCCTGATATCACTTCTCACAGCAGAACTAATTATGATAAATGTTCCGGAGTCTTGAAGCGGTCACAGATTGTGATCGCTTCATTCTTTCAGAGCATATTGGCATCAGAGCGTCTTCTCCCCTCTCATATTGTGAGAAAATTCATTACCATTGTGGTCATGATTTCCTTTTCCTGCGGATCAGACTCTGCAATCATCAGCGTCATGGCTGTCAGTTCGCCGTCACTGATAACCTTCGAGCCGTCTTCGTGATACAAGGCGTGGTTACGATTAAGGAACTCCAAGAACAGAGATGCGGCAATTCTCTTACAGCCATCGGCATAGGGATGATCCTTGACCATGAAGTACAGGAGATTTGCCGCTTTCTCCTCCAGCATAGGATAGACATCTTCCCCGAATACATTCTGATACACGGCTGCTATGATGCCTTCCACCTTGCCTAGCTCCCTTTCCACGCCGAATACATCAGTGTGGAAGGTATCCCGCATATGATTGACCATGTTCCGACATTCTTCCGCCGTGATCCGATAGGTAGGGCGATTTCCATCCGGCTTCTGCAGCGCCTGATGATCATACTGATCCAGCAAAGTCAACGCTTCCGTATATCGGCTGACAGCATGCAACACTTCATCCGCGTCAAGCTGCATGGTGTCCGCAAGCATCCTGCCCTGAATCTCTACGGTCTTCTGCAAAGCCTGCAGTCGTTTTTCATTGACCGCATAACCTTCTATGATATACTGCTTCAGAACATTATTGGCCCACCGGCGGAACTCAATGCCACGCTTGGATTTGACGCGGTAGCCGATAGACAGAACCATGTCCAGACTATAGTACTCCGTCATGTGCGTCTGCGTTTTTTCTTTGATTGCCCCGTGTGAAGTGGTAGTCGCAAATTTTGCGACTACCACTTCGCCTTTTAATTCTTCCTTCAGCGCATTGTTGATATGCTTGCCTATGGTTTTGATATCCCTACCAAACAGTTCGGACATCTGCTGCCTGTTCAGCCAGGCGGTATCATCTTCTACGCGTACCTTCAGATTGATTTCTTTATCCTGTGTCTCAAAAATTACAAGCTGATTTTTCAAATCCTGATTCATGTTTTCTCCCTTTTATCATTCATTTTAGATATCCAAAAACTCATAAGGGTTTTCTGAAAGAGAAGATTTACAGCATTCAGCAAGATATTCATCCTTTGATTTTAGACTGTCAATATCCGGATAAATCTCTAATACTCTGTCCCATAAATTCCAAAAGTCATGTGACCAGGATTGGGGATTTTCCCATATATAGGGATTTCCTTTACTCCAATTAGGAAGTTCCTTGCGAATCTTTGTGCCCACTGCAAATTGACCTTTTGCGGTTTTATATACCGTATCGATCCTTATTCCGCCTTCTACCGGACGTTCTACACGTGCTATTTCCATACCATAGAACATCACCTTTCTTCTTACCCCTTTCTCATAAAGGTTCAGCTCAATCTTGTCATATCCTTTGCTTTTGTTGCGTTTAACACTGATGAAGTCCTGAAGAGCCTGTATAACTGCAGCAGAAACACTTCCGGCGTACTGAGCAGCATCATCAAATAGATGCAGATCTGCTTCTGCAACATATATATTTTTTGTAGCCATAACAATATCCCCTTGCTTTATTAAGTCATATTCATGTCGATCATCTTTATGTTTATGCACATAAGTATAATCATATATGTTTGTTTGTCAAGACACAAAGTCGAATCCATTCTGAAATGGATATGAAAAAAGCGGTAGGATGCTGTGATTTCAGCATTTCCACCGCTCAAAAAGTTTCTTTTAATTCCGGCGTTATTCAAACTCAATAATTGCCATAGCATATTTGTTTCTTTTATACATTATCAGTATCTATCGAGTTTCTAAAATTAGGTATTTTTATATCTATTTTTTATAGTTTTTGAGATTTTTAGTATCAAAACAGTATCAAGAGTGATACTATAATAATATTCATGTTTTACCTCTGTTTATTACATATTATCCAATAGAGATTCCCATCAACGAAGCAATCATTTGAATACCCAATGTCAAATCGGGAATTAGAGCGACAGAAGTAGCGATGAAGTGCATATTTTTCAAACAGGTAATCAATACTTCTTTCTTCGGATGCTTCTGCTTAATTTCATTTTTTATACTGTCTAAATTCTGATTAAGTATTGATTTGGAGTTATCATCCTCCATACCTTTAATTAAGTCTTCTACATTGTTAATTACCTTGATTACTTCTTCGGTATTAAATTTATTTTCTTGGTCAGCGTTAATCGTGCTTCCGTGTTCCGCAATATTGACTTGAACTCCAGAACTATTAACATTGATATTATATAGAGCATTATTTTCATCGTACCCCATATCGGTAGAAATATCTTTCATATAATTTTCAACCTCAAGTACAAACGGATAGACCATTCTATCGCCAAAAGCCTTTGCCATATCTTGATATTTATTACTGCCTGCATAATACCAGCCAAAAGTATATGTAGGTAAGTTATTTCCTGTTATAAAGGAAAATGCTCTATACAGTAGATACGTCCTTTTATTACTATCATTGCCAAGATTCAAAACTTTGCGTCCATAAGAATTACTTATCGTATTTAATAAGTCATCTAAGCCATTAACATCATGTTCTAAACTATGCAAATACTCTTTTATCAACGGTGTTTGCTCTATATAATTTATCATTTCTTCCAAATTTGCATTCTGTTCTCCATAATATGAATTCATAACATTTGAAGCTAATGTCCTAAATTTTCTACTGATTTTTCTAAGTTCTTTTTTACTAATCTCCATCTATCATCTCTCCACAAAACGGGCAATAACTACCTTCTAATTTTTTTATACTACTTATTCTAGCGGTTTTGCCACAGCACAAATATCTCTTTTCTTCATAATCTCCCGTTTTTCTTCCTATCGGGAGTTCTGCTTCCTTTTTAATCTCTTTTCCATGTTTAAACTTAATATTTTTGCTATTCCTAAAACTTTTTTCAAGACTCTTTGAAAAATCATTTAGCATTTCAGCAACTTGATTTTCAACTATTCGTTCTGCTAATTCATAAATATCATCGTCTAAATAATTCTCATGTGTTAAACCACAATTAGGACACCAAATATCTATTGTGGCTTCATCCTCAATATCTTCCACCGTTAACATAAATTTTTCACCACAACTTGGACATTTTAATAGAACATATCCCTCTTCATCTGCTGGAACAGACATTTCAAATTTTATATCATTAGCCATTTAAATTTCATCTCCTCACAATAAAAGTTATAATTTCACCACTGGTAGACTGCAAGATCGTTCATCTTTTCGTACAATAACAACACTATTCTCAGCACGTGTAATAGCAACATATAATCTCGCCTTACTTTGTTCTTTTAGGGATGTGTTATTGTTAATAATCCAATCCCACATCGGTTGAGTCGGATATATAAGTACTCGTTGGAATTCCAACCCTTTTGATTCTCCAAAATTATAATATGGATATTCATTATTGACAGGTGTCTTTTTATTTTCCCTCAACTGCATTGCATTAAATTTCTGCAAATATTTCTCTACATTTGCTTTATCAATTATCATAACACCATCTGATTCATCTTCAGCTCTACGCACAAAATTTATAAATGTTCTCTCTGGATACAGACTATTCGCAAATTTACATATAATATCATTATTCCTATAAGTACAATTAAGTGTAGTTTCATCAATCTTTACATCTAATTTTCTACACTCATTTTTTAAAAACTCATCGATTTTCCCACAACTATATTTTTTATATTTTTTTGATGAGTGAGTCGAATATGTGCATTGTCTAGGATCCCCGACCATTATCACTTCAGTTCTTGAAGCTATTAAACACTTTAATATCTCCAAATCATATCCCACCATATCTTGGACTTCATCAACATATATACAGTCATACATTCCACTAATTCTTTCAAAAACTTTTCCATTACAATTATCATTTATCTCTACAACACACTCTGATAATTTATCAGTATATATCCTGTTATCTTTGGCAAAATATTTATTGGATGTTTTCTTTGCATACGTATTGTTCTGTCCATTTACAAATATAATTCCTTCAATTCGTTCCTCAAATCTACTTCCTTGATAAGGTCTAATACCATCTTTTAACAAAAAAGAAAACCATGTGGAAACTGTAATATTATTAGGAATTACACCAACTTTATTCTTAATTCGGCTAATTATTTGTTGCTCATTTGTAATAGTGTATGTTAGGATTAGTACTTTTTTATGAGTATTAAGAGAATCCTCAATGATTTTTCTTGTTTTTCCTGAACCAGCAGCAGCTATGTATAATTTTCCACTCATATTAAAATACCGTCCTTGATATATTGTGGAAATTCTATAGCTTTATCACTTTCAAAAATCTTTAAAGCAACTTCTGTTTTATGCCCCTTCATATATTTAAGTAAATCGTCAAGATTTTCATATGATTTATTCAATACCTCATTTAAAATAGACATAGAATTCGATCTATATATACATGGTTCCAAAGTATTATAGTTGTAATTTTCCAAAGAACCATTATATTCATAGGTACTATTATCAAAACATATATTTATATTCTCACAACAATTCTCTCCTAAGTAATCGCTATATTTTTTATTTAGTGCATCAATGTTTCCATCATTATCGGTTATCACTGACACACGCAATTCCAGCAATTTTGCAATTTCCAAAAATCTTAAAAAAGAAATTCCAACCGATATTATATCTATTCCATCATTAATAGGCAATTTACCATTATGAGTGTCCATATATGCTCTTTGAACAATTAGCTCGTCCGAATCACCTTCGACTAAAATTGCTTTATTTGATAATAATAATCGTAACGTATCATAACCTGCAATTCTTTTGAAAAATAAATTTGTTTCATTTGATAAATTACCTAGCCGTAATGTTTTTCCTCGATTTAGTAAAATTAAATTTTCAAGTCCTAATTTATTTGACACAAAACTACTATGCGTGGTAACTATTATCTGTTTTTCTTTTACTGACTCATTTACTTTGTCGAGGAGAATATTTAAGTTTGAATATGACAAATGGCATTCAGGTTCTTCTAAAAGCACAATCTGCTTATTTTCTATTTTATGATCACTTAATGCCAATTGTGTTTTAACAATGCATTGCGTACCTTTACCAATGTTGTTATATGGTATTTCATTTAATTGAGTTACCAAACTGCTTTCCCATGAAGTTTTCGTACCGAAATCTACAGAAATTGTCAATTCGCTATTCGATGTTTCAGTTAATTTTCTATTTATATTAGCAATATTCTCATCTCTGGAAAATTGTTCTTTCATAAGCCTATGCGCTTGCGATATATTAATAATTTCATTATCATCTAACAGATTCTTTACTATTCTTGATATGTATATATCCGATCCACTGGTAGGAGTATAGCTGGTCGTATCAATCATTGCAGATTTAATTGGAATGCTCCTTGCAGTTATATTTTCTCTGGCAAAAGACATCCAACTTACCTCATAATATTCAATTGGCAACGATGTTATGTTGTTCTCACAAAGCATTTTATATTCATTGCTATATTTTTCATCAAAACTAATTGATAAACAAATCCCAGGAGTGTCTTTAGTGTTTTCAGAATTTCCATCACCTAAAAAACTTGGCATTTCTGCATCAAAATACGCTTCAATAATTATTTTTGGCGGTTCTATCTTAGTACCCCGATTGATTTCTTTAATATAATTGTCCACTACATCCTTATTAAAAAGATATTGGGTAAGTTCATTCTTAATGTTTTTCCCGTGATATGTTCCCGTTAAAACCAAATTAACGGCTTCTAAAATCGTAGATTTTCCTGTACCATTATTGCCGACCAATATATTAATTCCATCTTCAAAATCAATTGTGAACCAGTCAGAAAAGCATTTAAAATTTTTTATCTTTAATTTTTTTATCGGCATCAGCCTCTCTCCTATATATCAATTCCTCATAATTTATTGTTTTTATATATAATTGGTAATTTCGCATAAGATATTACCGATATGTTCTTCTAAAAAAACTTCATCTCTCATCATCTGTTTAATTTCACATCCCCAAACCACTATCACTTTAACGCCCATACCTTCAAGTTGAGCATAGTTTTTCTTATCTCTTTCAACATTTCCTTCAAGTTTATTTTTCCAAAACTCGTGATTGTTCTTTGGAATAGAGGAATATTTGCATCCGTTTACAAATATAGCAGCATTATATTTAGGAATGTAAATATCAGGGCTTCCCGGTAATTTCTTATAATTAATTCGGTATCTGAAGCCCTTATGCCACAAAAGTTTTCTTAGAAAAATTTCAGGCTTTGTGTTTTTATTTTTAACTCTTGCCATATTTTCACTTCTGGTCATAGGCTTATTTTTCTTCATTATCTGAATCTCACCTGTAAATTAAGTTTTATAAAATCTTCTCCATTTTCACTATATACTTCTCCAAAATCATGCCTTGAAGTAGATGCTGTTTCATATTTGGTATTCTTCAGCAAATATTCTTCAAAATAATTTCTGTTATATATGTGATACGCAAGAACGTTACCTTCTTTTGTAACTACAATGTACCCTCCTGTAGTTTCATCAATACCGTCCCAAACGGTAGCAGGCATCATTCCCAATGCTACAGCTGTCAAAAATTTCTTGAACTTATACTTATAAGCATTTACATTACCGTATTTCATAGGGTTTTCACGTTCAAGTTTGTCAACCATCTCATCACAGTTGCTTATGCCGTCTTTATAAAAATATAACAGAGTTTCAGCAATAATTTTATCCATGTTGCTGTCAATCAACACCAAATTATCTCCGAAAACCTGATTATTCATTTTCCAATATTTCAATTGTCCGTTTTCTTCAATTATTTTATTTATACGCCCTCTGACATCTGTATGATTTTTACCGCCGGACACTTTATATATTTCATTTGTTTCTCTAACTAAATCAGGATAATTGTGGCTTATTCTATAAACAAAGTTTGTGGTTTTGCCTGCATTTAATAAAGTTGGAGAAGAACCCAACTCAGATTTTATTGAAAAGCCTACAGTAGGACTGTATCCTGTGTTGATATCAATAATCTTTACTGTAATATCGCTTTTGTCCGATGCAGGGGCGGACAACTTATAGCACAAAATCTTATCCATAAAACTCTGTGTGCTTTCTACCGAAAAAGCTCCTTTTGAAGCTTTACTGTTTATTTCATTTAATAATCTTTCGGATTCCGCTTCAAATTCACTTGCAGGCAATTCCTTTACCTTTGATTCGTTAATGTATATAGATACTATTTCTCCGATAGCATATTCCTTAATTTCACCTTTGTTTTCTTCTCTGATTATTTTAATAATAGGAAAATACACATCTTCCAATTTATTCAATTC
>CAMYCF010000011.1 GCA_947254375.1 uncultured Mobilibacterium sp.
GATTGCGAACCTGGCGCTCTCCCGGCTGAGCTAATGCCCCGTATCGAGTCGTAACGGTAACAGTATAGCACAAGATTTTTACCTTTACAATTACAAACGGCCCGCTTTTTATGCGAGCCGTCTTCCTTACATATATCTTTTCCTTTTTACTTTATACCTATCATAGAGCTTAGGAAATCGCGCAGCCTTGCGCTCTTCGGGGCCTCGAATATCTCCTTCGGCGTGCCTTCTTCGACGATGAGGCCGTTGTTCATGAAGATGACGCGGTCCGCCACCTCTTTTGCGAATCCCATCTCGTGGGTGACGACGACCATCGTCGTGTTGCGGTCGGCGAGTTTTTTCATTACGTTCAGGACTTCTCCCGTTATCTCGGGGTCGAGGGCCGACGTCGGTTCGTCGAAGAGCATTATCTCCGGCTCCATGGCGAGTGCCCTCGCTATCGCGACGCGCTGCTGCTGGCCGCCGGAAAGCTGAGCAGGGTATCTGTCCTTTTTATCCTTTAGACCTACGAGCTCAAGGAGTTCCGTGCCCCGTCCGTCAGCCTCTGCCTGAGGAACGTTTTTTACCTTGACGGGGGCGTACGTTATGTTGCCGAGCACGGTCATGTGCGGGAAAAGGTTGAAGTGCTGGAAGACCATTCCCGTCTCGCAGCAGATCTTTCGGAGCTCCGCATCGTGGAGGTAGACGGCCTTCGATTTTTCGCCCGACGTATCCGTCGTGACGAACGCCTTTCCGTCGAGGCTGATCTCGCCCGAGTCTATCCTCGTGAGGCAGTTGATGCAGCGGAGGAGGGTGCTTTTACCGGAGCCTGACGGCCCTATTATCGCTACCGTTTCCCCCTCGTCGACGGAGAGGTCGACGCCGTTCAGCGCGGCCAGTTCGCCGTATTCTTTTACTATTTCTTTCATCTCGAGAACGCGTGCCATACTAAGCCTCCTTTGCATCGTAACGTCCGACCCTCTTCTCGAGTTTGGACAGTATTATAGTCATTACGAATGTAAAAGCGAGGTATATGGCCGCCGCGATGACGTACGCCACGAGCGTCCCGTCGCGGTTTACGATCTTCTGCGATACGCGCATGATGTCCGCAAGAGCTATTACGGATGCGAGCGCCGTGTCCTTGATCAGAACGATGACCTCGTTCGATATCGGCGGAAGGACGATCCTGAACGTCTGCGGGAGTATTATCCCCATCATCGTGCGGGCTTTGCTGAGTCCGAGCGAATACGCTGCCTCGTACTGGCCTCTGTCGATGCCGTTCATGCCGCCCCTGTATATCTCGGCGAAGTACGCCGCGTAGTTGAGGACGAACGTGAGTGCCGCCGTCGGGAACGCAGCCATCTGTATGCCGAGCTCTATCGGAAAAAAGAAATAGAAGAAGAACAACTGGAGCATCAGCGGCGATCCTCTGAAGATAAAAACGTATACCTTGCAGAACCACCTCAGCGGCAGTATTTTGCTGTTCTCTCCGAATGCGATGGGCAGCCCCAAAGGGAGCGAGAATATCAGCGTTACTGCGAACAGCTTCAGCGATATAACAGCTCCCTCCATGAGTGCCGGTAAAATTGTCTGTACGTACTGTGACATTTTTATACCTTTTTACTTATACCTTTTGTTTTTTATTTATACCCTTCGAAAACGACCATGTTTTTACCGAACCACTTGTTGCTTATCTCTTCGGCTTTGCCGCTGTCGATGACTTTCTTGAGTGCCTTGTTGAAGGCTTCCGTGCTGTCGGTCGCGCCTTTTCTGAAGCCTACCGCGTAGTAGTCCGCGCCGAAGTTGTACTTGCACTCGTAGAGCGTGTCCTTGTTCGCGTTGTTGTATACGGCGTATACCTGATCGATCGCGATGACGTCCACTCTGCCCGCCTTCATGTCGAGGATCGCCTCGTCATAGGTCGGATATTCTTTGACGTTGTCCTTGAAGCTGTCGTAGTCCTCGTCCTTCTGTATCGCTTCGAGGGCGGCGGAGTCGGCCTGCGTACCGATCTTCATGTTCTTGAGGTCTTTTGCGCTGTCGACCTTCGTGTCCGCGTTGAGGGACATGATCAGGATCTTGTTGGCAAGGTACTTGTTTGAAAGGGCCATGCTCTTCTGCCTGTCAGGGGTCGCCGACATGCCGTTCCAGATGCAGTCGATGTTTTTCGCCTTGAGTTCAGCCTCTTTGGCGGACCAGTCGATAGGTTTGAATTCGACTTTGAGGCCGAGTTCTTCTCCGACCGCCTTTGCGAGGTCGATGTCGAAACCTACGAGCTCGTTGTTTTCATCTCTGAAGCCCATCGGTGCGAACGTGTCGTCGAGTCCGACTACGAGCGTGCCTTTGTCCTTGATGTACTTCCAGTCGTCTTTCGCTTCTTCTTTCTTGCCGCAGCCGGTCATCACGCCGGCGATCATTACGACCGATAAAATAAGTGTTATGATCATTGCTTTCTTTTTCATGTCTCTCTCCTCGTCTTCCGTCTCTTCTTACTTTCGTATTACTTTCTTGATTTCTTTCGGCTTGTTTCGCTTTCTTGCTTCATTATGATAAAGCGCTAATGTGATGATGTAATAGTACTGCCGTGAAGGCGCAGTGTCAAGCGTTTTTTCGAAGTTTTTTGTTTTTTGTAAAAAAGATTTTATAAAACAGAGAGAGCATGCGACCGACGATCGCAATGCTCTCTATAAAACACTAATTAAACTGTTTTTCCGCCCCTATTCGCTGTAAAAGAGCTGTTTCGGGCTCTTCGGCGTTTCCGGGATCGTCATTTTTATCCTGCCTTCCCTTACGAGCGGCGTGACATACGTTTTTATTGCATAGGACACGGACGACAGATCGAGATGCTCCGCTATCTCCGCCCTGCTCCGCGGCGTCCTGCAAAATGCGACTACATCGCTCATTACATCATCATCCTCGACATCAGGCGATGCGACATCGGGATATTCGTGTTCCTTATAGAACGTGACGGAAAACTCTCCTCTCCTGTCCGCGAACCGCGGCTCCGGCAGTCCGTACTTCTTCATTTCCTTCCTTATCGTCGGTATGCCTGAATATCTGTTTTCGGTAACGCCGAGCACCTCGAGAGCAGCCGCAAGAACGGGATTCCTCGTGTCCGGCTGCACTTTACCGAGCTGGTCTATCTTGATCCGCCCGTAAAGGCCTCCGGGGTTTTCGATCTCGAGCCTGTTATCGAACATCCTGATGCATATCGGCATCCCCTCCGTGTGAAGGCTGTAATCCCTGTGGATGAGCGCATTTAGGATCGCTTCCCTTACCGCGGTTATCGGGTACTCGCTCACATCTTCCCGCTTTCCCGTCTCGGGATCGATGATCGTGCTGTTCTTCATATTCCTTTTTACAAAAGCGATCGCCTCATTCAGCATCTCCGGTATCGTCCCCTCGATCCTGCGGTTGTCGTAAAATCGTTCGCCGTCCGAGCCCGTGTCCCCGAGCTCATTCCCCGGTACTGCGACCGCCGTGATGCAGAGCTGCGGAAAATATGCCTGCGGGTAGAGCCCGAAAAGCATCTCCGCCGCGAGCGTCACCTGCCCGCCCTTCGTGATGCTCATCAGCTCACAGATATCCCTCTCTTCTATATTTGCGAGATGCGGTTTCCCGCTCTTCAGCCGCTCAGTATAATCGTCGAGGGACTTTCTGTTCAGCGTCGTAAAATTCACCCTCGGCACATCTCTTATGTCGTCCCTGTACTTCCTCCGAAACGCCTCATAACTGTGGATCTCGTAGTCCGTCATCGGCTCGTCGCTGTCGCCTATGCGCACATACGAGCCCTTTGCCTGGCCCTTCCCGCGGTAATAGCACGGGCGCTCCGATATATCTATCCCCGGGATCTCAGCGGACACAAAAAACTTCCCTTCCTTCTCTATCACCGTAAGAAGCGGCCGAACGACCGGCTCCATCTGCAGGCACTGCTCGTTTATCTTCTTCTGTATATCCTGCGGGTCGTATACGCCGGTCTCGCGATAACCGTCGCTCTCATCAATGCCGAAAACGATCGTGCCTCCCTCGTCCTGATTGGCAAAGGAAGACAGTGTATCGAACAGTCGCTTCGGGCAACCCGAATGAGCGCTCTTGATCTCCAGCGTCTGCGTCTCGCACTTCATCCTTTGAATGAGCTCGAGTTTTTCTTTCAGTTCATCTCCCGTCATTTCACTTCCTCCTTCTGTATTTCATATCTTACCACTGTTTTTAACTTTTATCAAACAAATAAAATAAAAGCCAAAGAAGCGAAAAATCTTCCGCCGCGATTTCACTTCTTGTACGAAAAAAAGGAGACCGCCCCGTCTCCTTTCAAATACCTTCTTATAAAATGTCGGCTTTTACCAATCTGCACCTACCGTCTCCTGCGTCCGTCCGCCGCGCCGCACACGCGCCGCTAGAGCTCGCGCCGCCCTTCCATAGCCTTGAGGAGCGTTATCTCATCCGCATACTCGAGATCTCCGCCGACCGGCAGTCCGTGAGCTATCCTCGTCACCTTGATGCCTGTCGGTTTTATGAGCTGAGCGATGTACATCGCTGTCGCCTCGCCCTCGATGTTCGGGTTCGTCGCAATTATTATCTCCTTGACGTCGGTATTGCCCTGGAGCCTCACGATCAGCGATTTCAGATTGATGTCCGACGGTTTGATGCCGTCGACCGGTGAGATCGCACCGTGAAGGACGTGATACAGTCCGTGGTACTCCTTGATCTTCTCCATCGCGACGACATCCTGCGGTGTCTCGACAACGCAGATCGTGCTTTTATCCCTTTCCCCTGCGCATATCTCGCACGGGTCGCTGTCCGTCAGATTGCCGCAGACGGAGCAATAGTGGAGGCTTTTTTTAGCATCTACTATCGATGAAGCCAGTGCCTCCGCTTCACTGTCGCTCAAAGAGAGTATGTGAAAAGCGAGGCGTTGCGCCGTTTTGCCGCCTATCCCCGGTAACTTGGAAAGTTCATTTATCAGCCTGTTCAAAGACCTCGGGTACTGCCTCATCTCCTGCCGCCTCTTCAGCTTTCGGTCTACAGTCCCGGTATGTTGAGTCCGCCGGTGATCTTGTTCATCTCGGCTTCGGCGATCTCGTCGACTTCTCTCATCGCTTCGTTGACCGCCGCGATTATGAGGTCCTGCAGCATTTCAGGATCGCCCGGATCGATGACGTCTCTGTCGATGACGAGTTTCGTGAGCTCCTTGTTGCCGCTCACCGTGACCTCGATCGCACCGCCGCCCGCCGTCGTCGTGACTTCCTTCTCGCTTATCGTTTGCTGAGCCGCTTCCATTTCTCTCTGCATGCTCTGCATCTGCTGTATCTGCTTTTGGATATCTCCGGATCCTCCGCTCGGTTTGCGTTTTTTACCGGCTCTCATTCCTTTTCCCATAAAATACCTTCCTTCTTTACTCGTCCGTTATCGTTATCGGTATCCCGAAAAGCTCCGCCGCGGCTTCCGCTTCACCGCCCTTGCCGCTTTGTTCCGCTTTCGCCGGCACATCGCGTTTGATCCTCTCCGGCTCTATCTCTTTCGGGGTGACCTCGCCTTCGATAAAAGTTATAAAAGTTTCTGGTGTCGCTAATTTCCGCACTATGGCGTTCATTTCAGGCGTGTTGTCACGGGCGCGCTTAAGGCTTCTCTTGGCGACCGCGATCACGAGTTCGTCGTTGCTGTAGCTCCTCGCTTCGCAGTGCCTGCCGATCAGCATCATAAAGCTCATATCTTTACCTGACATCTCGGAACATACGGCGTCCCAGAGCTTATCCTTGTCGATCAGCGGATCTCCGCCCGGCTCCGCTGTGGCCTCCGGTACCGGCTCCGCCGCTTGTACAGGCTCAGCTGTAGCCTTTTTTATCGGCTCGGCTGCGGCCTCTTTCACCGGCCCTGCGGCAGGCTTTTTTACAGGCTCCGCAGGAACCGTTTTTACCGGCTCTTCCCGTACAACGGCATTCCCGCCTGCCGCGCTTCCATTTTTTTCGGCAAAAACATCTTTGGTATTCACCTTCACAGGAGCGGCTTTTTGCGACTCATTCCCGGACCCGTCGCTTATCCTTATGAGCGCCGTTTCGAGGAGCAGCCTCGGCGTCGCCGAATACCTCGCGAGATTCACATACTCGGACAACATCCTTATCGCCCGCTCTATATCCTTCATTTCGATGCCAGCCGTCTGCTCACGCATGCGCGCGATATTCTCCGGCGAAGCGTTGACCGCCCTTTCAGCATCGCTGACGTATTTCACGACCATCAGATTCCTGAAATGCATGAGCCAGTCGCTCAGGAGCCCGCGGCTCTCGCGCCCTTCTTTGAGGCTTTCATCGATCAGCAAAAGTGCCCTCGATATGTCCCCTCTCATCGCGGCGTCCGTCAGCTCGAGATAAAATCCATCTCCCGCACTCCCGATCTGCTCCGCCACGAGTTCTGCCGTTATCCTTCCGTCAGTCGCCTCCATGCACTGCTCGAGTATTCCGAGCGCATCCCTGACAGAACCGTCGGATTTCGCGGAGATGAGCGCAAGCGCTTCCCTGTCCGCCTCCCTACCGTGCTTTTCGCAGATCCTCGTCATGCCGTCCACGAGATCGCTTTCCGACACGCGCCTGAAATTGAGCGGCATGCACCGCGATTTTATCGTGTCCTTCACCTTCTCGGGGTCTGTCGTCGCGAGTATGAATATGACATGCTCCGGAGGCTCTTCCAGCGTTTTCAGAAACGCGTTCTCCGCCGCATCTGTCAGCATGTGCACCTCGTCTATGATGTAGACCTTGTACCTGCCCGCCGTCGGAGCGTACTGCACCGAATCGATTATCGACCGGATATCCTCGACCTTGTTGTTCGAAGCCGCATCGAGCTCGATCACATCGAAAAAAGACCCGTCGGCGATTGACCTGCAGTTCTCGCATTTACCGCACGGAGCCGCATCGCCCGTGCAGTTCACAGCCTTCGCAAGGATCCTCGCCGTCGACGTCTTCCCCGTTCCCCTTATCCCGGTAAAAAGATACGCCTGGTTTATGCGCCCCTTCGCCAGCTGGTTCTGCAATATCCTGACGATATGCTTCTGCCCTATTATGTCCTCAAAAGTTTCCGGACGTTCTTCTCTGTAAAGTGCAAGGTGCATTTCCGTTCCTCCGCATACATAAAAGACGCTCTTAGATAGCTCGCATCGAGAGACTTATCTGCGGCACACGTTATGACACGCTTATTGCTGCTTCCTCTCAGACCTGACAAGGTTCACGGCATACCGTTGCACAGGATCCCCCATATGCGAGCTGTCTAAAAGCGCCGCCCAGTTATTATAATATTTAATACCCCGCATGTCAACGCGACCGAAAGGCGAAGATGCCCCGAAAGCCTTCTCTTTCAAAGTTTTCAGCCGCTTCCCGTATTCCGCGGTAAAAAAGAAAATCCGGGCTCAGTAAACTGCAAACCCGGCTCCGGTAAAAAAACAAAAGCGGCATCTTTTTACGACGCCGCCCTTCTTTCTCATGCTTTTTTATCCGTAAAAACGGTCATTCTCCCTATGCGGGTACCGCGAAACGCTTTTATACGAGCTCGAGATATACAACTTCCGCATCGTCACCGTGCCTCGGTCCGAGCTTAAGTATCCTCGTGTAGCCGCCGTTTCTGTCCGCGTACTTAGGAGCGATTTCATCAAACAGCTTGGTGACTACGCTTTCGTCGAAGACGTATTCGAGCACCTGTCTCCTCGCGTGGAGATCACCGTGCTTTGCAAGAGTGATGAGCTTTTCAGCGAGTTTGCGGGCCTCTTTCGCTCTGCATTCGGTAGTCGTTATCCTACCCTCTCTGAAAAGGTCGGTCACTAAATTTCTCAGCATGGATTTTCTGTGTGCAGAATTTCTGCCCAGCTTTCTGTAACCGTACATCCATTTACTCCTTTCGATTAGTTATCATCTTCCGGTTTGAAACTCAGTCCGAGTTTCTCCAGTTTGGCTTTGATCTCGGTTATCGACTTGTCGCCGAGATTCCTGAGATGTCTTACATCATTCTCCGTATAACCGATGAGCTGCTCGACCGTGAAGATCGACGCCCTTCTCAGTCCGTTGTACGGACGTGCCGGAAGTTCCAGTTCCTCGATAGTCATCTCGAGGGCCTTATCCTTCCCGCTCTCTTCCTTCTCTGCCATGAAAGTTCTTTCTCCCATGTCGGAACCGAGTTCAATGAACAGATCGAGATGTTCCTTCATTATCTGCGCCGCGATCGCGATACCTTCGTCAGGTTCGATCGAGCCGTCGGTCCAGAGGTCTAAAATGAGCTTATCGAAGTTCGTTACTTCTCCCGCTCTCACGTCTTCGACCGTAAAATTAACTCTCGTAACAGGGGTAAAGATGGAGTCGATAAAAATCGCATCGATCTCCTTGATCTCTTTGCTCCTCGTATTCTTGTTCTGTTCAGCCGGAACGTAGCCGCGTCCCGTGTCCATCCACATTGTCATCTCGAGCTGAGCATTCTTCTCGAGGGTCGCGATGTGGAGGTCCGGATTGTGGATGTGTATCCCCGGATTTGCCACGATGTCGGCAGCGGTCACTTCTTTGGGGCCGACCGCCGCTATTACGGCTTTCTTGTTCTCTTCGTCTTTATCGATACTGACCGAAAGTCTCTTGAGGTTCAAAATGATTTCGGTAACATCTTCCTTGACGTGATCTATCGTTGCAAATTCATGCTCAACGCCGCTGATCCTTATCGCGGTGATCGCCGCTCCCGGCAGTGAGCTGAGAAGGATCCTTCTCATGCTGTTGCCGAGGGTCGTTCCGTAGCCTCTCTCGAGAGGGGCTACTACGACTCTTCCGTGACGACCGTCTTCGTCGATATCAATATTTATTTTTGGCTCTACGATCATCTGTTCCTCCCCCTAAATAAACCAGATACAACTTTCATTATACGAGCGACTATCTGGAATAGAACTCGATGATGTAACGCTCTTCGATAGGCAGATCGATATCTTCGCGTTCAGGAGCCGTAAGGATCTTTCCTTCCAGCTTGTCGAGGTCGATCTCGATCCACTTAGGAGTCGTTATTACCATCTCTCTGAGTTCCTTGAACTTAGGAGAAGACTTTGATTTCTCTCTGACCGAAACTACATCTCCGGCGTGGAGTTCCATCGAAGGGATGTTCGCTTTCTTTCCGTTTACGAGGAAGTGTCCGTGATTGACAAGCTGTCTCGCTTCTCTTCTCGTAGCGGCGAATCCCATTCTGAAAACTACGTTTTCGAATCTGCTTTCCAGCATCGTGAGAAGGTTGGCGGCAGCTCCGCCCGGTCTCTTCGAAGCCTTGTCGAAAGTGTTTCTGAACTGTTTCTCCTGCATTCCGTAAAGGAATTTGACTTTCTGCTTTTCAGCGAGCTGGATGCCGTATTCGCTCTTTTTACGTCTGCTCTGCTGAACCTGCCTTTTTGATTTTTTATTTATGCCCATGTACTGAGGAGCAATGCCGAGTGCTTTAGCTCTCTTGAGTACGGGTTCTCTGTTTCTGGCCATCTATATCTGATCCTCCTTTCGATTAGACTCTTCTCTTCTTCGGCGGTCTGCATCCGTTGTGCGGGATAGGCGTAATGTCCTTTATCATCGTGATGTTGAGACCGGCAGTCTGAAGCGCTCTTATAGCGGCTTCTCTTCCGGATCCCGGACCTTTTACGTATACTTCCACGCTTTTGAGACCGTGCTCCATAGCGGCTTTTGCAGCCGCCTCCGCAGCGTTCTGTGCGGCGAAAGGAGTTGATTTTCTCGAACCTTTGAAACCGTTCGATCCCGCGCTCGACCAAGACAGCGCGTTACCGTCCATATCTGTCAGAGTTACCAGGGTATTGTTAAAAGTGGATTGGATGTGAGCCTGGCCTCTTTCGATGTTTTTACGTTCTCTTTTTTTCTTTCTAACTGTTTTCTTAACAGCAGCCATAATTCTCTACCTCCTCACTCTATTTTTTCTTACCCGCGAGTCTCTTAGGTCCCTTGCGGGTCCTCGCGTTGGTCTTGGTGTTCTGACCTCTTACGGGCAGACCTCTCCTGTGTCTGATACCGCGATAGCTTCCGATCTCCATCAGTCTCTTGATGTTGAGGGAAGTTTCTCTTCTGAGGTCACCTTCCGTCATGATTTCGCTGTCGATGATCTTTCTGATCTCTCCGGCGTCCTCTTCGGTCAGATCCTGAACTCTGATGTTAGGGTCGATCCCTGCTTTCTGCAGGATCTTCCTCGATGTCGAAAGACCTATTCCGTAGATATATGTGAGTCCGATCTCGACTCTCTTATCCTTCGGCAGGTCCACTCCGGCAATTCTTGCCATGTTGTTCCTCCTTTCCTATCTTCCGTCACCTCTCCGGGGGTGATATAGACAGGGGTTCTGATTGATTTTGCTGCACCGTGTTCCCGGCAAAACGGCGCGTTATATTTTGTAAAAAATTATAACCTGTTGTTTTTCTAGCCTTGTCTCTGCTTGTGCTTAGGGTTCTCGCAGATAACCATTACTTTACCGTTTCTCTTGATTATCTTGCACTTTTCGCAAATAGGCTTTACCGAAGCTCTTACCTTCATTTTTTATACCTCCTTACCGTCGCTTGTCCGGCGTCTTTGAATTCTATTTCTCTCTCCAAGTGATCCTTCCGCGCGTAAGATCGTACGGTGAAAGTTCAACTTTTACCCTATCTCCGGGCAGTATCCTGATGTAGTTCATCCTTATTTTCCCCGAAATATGGGCGAGGACTTCAAAGCCGTTTTCGAGCTTCACCTTAAACATAGCGTTAGGCTGAGCATCTACTACCGTGCCCATTACTTCGATGGCATTCTTTTTAGACATATTCCAGCCTCCTACTTCAAGGTGAGCAATTCCGGCTCACCGCTTGTGATAACAACGGTATTTTCATAGTGGGCCGACCGTTTTCCGTCGTCGGTGACAACGGTCCAACCGTTCGCCAACTTTCTCGTCTTATAGGATCCCTGACTTATCATCGGCTCTATCGCGATGACCAGACCCTCTTTGAGTTTCGGGCCGGTCCCCGCTTTGCCGTAATTCGGTACCGGCGGATCTTCGTGAAGATCTCTTCCGATGCCGTGTCCGAGGTACTCCCTTATGACGCCGAAGCCGTAGCTTTCGGCATGCTGCTGTACGGCGTGGCCTATATCGTGGAGCCTGTTTCCGACTCTGCAGAATTCCACGCCCTTGAAGAAGCTCTCGCGTGTGACCCTTATGAGTTCAGCCGCTTCGTCGCTTACGACCCCGACGGGGTATGTCCTCGCAGCGTCGCTGCAGTAGCCCCTGTACGTCGAGCCCGTGTCGACGCTCACGATATCCCCTTCCTTCAGTATCCTGTCGGGAGAAGGGATCCCGTGAACTACTTCTTCGTTGACGGATACGCAGGCCGCAGCCGGAAATCCGCCGTATCCTTTGAATGTCGGAGACATTTTATAGTGATCGATCTTTCCCTCCACGAATGTGTCGATGTCCTTCGTGGAAATACCCGGTTTAACGAAATCTTCAAGTTCTTTCAAGATCTCTCCGGTCACCTTTGCCGCCTCGCGCATCATATCGATTTCGCGTTTTGACTTGATGATGATCATTATTTGTCACCGATCCTTTTTACGATCTCGCAGAACAGGTCGTCGAGTGCCTGCTCTCCGTCGAACTCGGCGAGCTTACCGGATTCCTTGTAGTATCCGATAAGAGGTGCCGTCTGATCGTCGTAAACTTTTATTCTGTTCTCGACCGTTTCTTTGTTGTCGTCGGCGCGTTGGATAAGCTCTCCGCCGCACTTGTCGCAAATGCCCTCTTTCTTCGGAGGCAGGTTCACGATGTGATATCCGGCTCCGCAGACTTTGCAAACTCTCCTGCCCGTCAGTCTGTCGATCAACGTCCTTTTCTTTACGTTGAGGTCGATGACGATGTCGAGTTCCTGTCCGTGCTCCGATAAAAACTCATCGAGTTTCTCGGCCTGAAATACCGTTCTCGGAAAACCGTCCAGGAGGAAACCGTTCTTGCAGTCGTCTGCGAGGAGCCTGTCCGTCGCGATCTCGACTACCAGTTCATCCGGTACGAGTTTGCCGGCGTTCATGTACTCCTGCGCTCTTTTACCGAGTTCGGTCCCTTCCTTTATATTTTTACGGAAAATGTCTCCCGTCGAAATATGAGGTACACCGTATTTTTCTACAAGCTTCGCGGCCTGAGTGCCTTTACCGGCACCCGGAGGCCCAAGTAAAATTGCTCTAAGCATTTTTATTCTCCTCTCGAGCGAACCGACGATAAGCTGAGTTCGCCTTAAACATCAGTTATACAGGCTATTTCAAAAATCCTTGATAGTTCCTCATGAGCATCTGGTTCTCAAGCTGCTGCACCGTGTCGAGAGCAACACCTACAGCGATCAGGAGCGATGTTCCTCCGAACGCGATGTGGAACGGAGTGAATGTGCTTATGATCGTCGGGATGGTCGCTACGAACGCGAGGAAGATTCCTCCCGCGAAGCAGAGCCTGCCCATTATCCTCGAAAGATACTCTACGGTCGCTTCTCCCGGTCTGATTCCCGGAATGAATCCGCCATTCTGTCTCATCTGGTTCGCGACTTCAACAGGGTTGAACGTTATCGTCGTGTAGAAGTACGTGAAGAAGATGGTGAGTAAAATATTCAGTATCGCGTATACCCATACTCCCGGGTTCCCCGACGGCGACAGGTACTTCGTAACGAAGTCCGTAAAATGCGTGTTAGGGAAGAAGTATGTTATCGTGAGCGGGAACTGTACCAGCGAGAGCGAGAAGATGATCGGAATAACGCCGGCCTGGTTTACCTTCATAGGTATGTGGGTCGACTGTCCGCCGTACATCTTTCTTCCTACGACTCTCTTTGCATACTGTACCGGGATCTTTCTTACGCCCTGCTGCATCTGGATGATCATCATGGTCACGAGGATCGAGATGATAACGAACGCGATGATCGCGATCGGGCTTACCGTTCCCTCGGAGGCCTGCGCGTGCATGCCCCTTACCATGGAAGGCATCCTTGCGACGATACCGGCGAAGATTATGAGCGATATGCCGTTTCCGACTCCGTGCTCGTTGATCTGCTCTCCGAGCCACATGAGGAACGCCGTTCCTGCAGTGAGCACCGTGATGATTACTATGAGCGTCAGCGGGGTCTTGTTTACGATCGCCTTGTGGAAAAGACCGATCGTAAGTCCCGTCGCCTGGATGAGTCCGAGCACTACCGTCAGATAACGGGTGATCTGAGCCATCTTTTTACGACCTTCGTTGCCCTCTTTTGCCAAACGTTCGAAATACGGGAACGCAATGGTCAAAAGTTGCACGATGATCGATGCCGTAACATAAGGCGTTATGCTGAGTGCAAAAATCGTGAAGTTACTGAAAGCTCCTCCCGAAAAAAGGTCGAATAAGTCGAGCAACCCCTTATCTCCCGAGAACATCTGAGCGAGGTACGCCCTGTTGATGCTCGGTACCGGGATGTTGGAGCCTATCCTGAAAACGACCAGCATGAGGAGGGTAAAAATCATCTTTTTCCTGATCTCCTCGATGTGCCACGCTTTCGATAGGGTTTTTACCAGTTGCATGTTAGATGACCTCTACCTTTCCTCCGGCCGCCTCGATTTTTTCGGTAGCACTCTTGGTGAATTTGGCCGCTTTTACCGTGAGCTTCTTTTCGATCTCACCGTTTCCGAGCACTTTCACTCCGTCGATGACCTGCTTGACCATTCCGGAGTTCTTCATGAGCTCGAGATCCACAACAGTACCGTCTTCAAATCTGTTAAGGTCTTTAACGTTTACTTCTGCATATACCTTTGCAAAATTATTTGTGAAGCCCCTCTTCGGGATCCTTCTGTACAGCGGCATCTGGCCTCCCTCGAAGCCGAGTCTTACTCCGCCGCCGCTCCTGGATTTCTGGCCCTTCGTACCTCTTCCGCCGGTCTTTCCCTGTCCGGAACCGATACCGCGACCCCTCCTCTTAGTATTCTTTGTTGAACCTTCCGGAGCTTTAAGTTCGTGAAGTCTCATGATCTTCGTACCTCCTTAATTCTCTTCTACTTTCAGAAGGTGTGAGACCTTGAAGATCGCACCGCGCGTCGCCGGTGAATCCTGAAGTTCCACACTCTGGTGGAGCTTTCTGAGTCCAAGTGCCTCAACAGTCTTCCTTTGTTTTGGAGTAGCTCCGATCGGGCTCTTTACAAGAGTGATTTTCAATGTCTTTGCCATTTAAGCTACCTCCTATCCAAGTATTTCTTCAGGTGTTTTACCGCGGCGTTTCGCAACTTCTTCGACCGTGGTGAGGTTTTTGAGTCCCTCGAGGGTCGCCAAAGCCATATTTCCGGTGTTGCTCGATCCGAGCGATTTAGCCGTTACGTCCCTGATTCCGGCAGCTTCGAGAACGACACGTACGGACGATCCCGCGATAACTCCGGTACCTTCAGGCGAAGGCATGATGAGGACTTTACCCGCTCCGAAATTTCCGACTACCGGATGAGGTACTGTCGTACCGACGGTAGGGACATAAATCAATTTCTTTTTAGCATCTTCTATAGCTTTTCTTACAGCTTCAGGAATCTCGAGTGCCTTGCCCTGACCGATACCTACGTGTCCTTCTCCGTCTCCGACGACGAGGGTCACGCTGAACCTGATGTTTCTTCCGCCTTTTACGGTCTTGGCAACACGTCTTATATTAACGATATTCTCAGTAAGCTCAAGCTTGGATGCATCTACTTTACTGCGCATTCCGTTTCCTCCCTTAGAATAACAATCCCGCTTCGCGTGCACCTTCTGCGAGTTCTTTGACTCTTCCGTGATAGAGGTATCCGCCTCTGTCGAAGGTGATCTCTTTGATGCCTTTGGCGAGGGCTCTCTCTGCGAGTGCCTTTCCGACCTTGCCGGCCGCTTCTTTGTTTCCGCCGTTAGCGATCTCAGCCTTGAGCTCTTTGTCCGTCGAGGATGCGGCTACCAAAGTCCTGCCGTTGACATCATCGATGATCTGAGCCGAAATGTTGCTGTTGGATCTGAACACGCACAATCTCGGTTTCTCGGGAGTACCGAAAACGTTTTTCCTGACTCTGGCATGTCTTTTGAGCCTTTTGTCATTTCTGCTTTCTTTTGCCATTTTTCGTTACCTCCCTTCCTATGCGGTCGCTCCGCTCTTGCCTTCCTTCTTGTGAATAACTTCTCCTTCGTAGATGATTCCCTTGCCCTTGTAAGGTTCAGGTTTTCTCCACGCCCTGATGTTCGCCGCGTAGTTTCCTACGAGCGCTTTGTCTGCGCCTTTGACGATGACCGTATTGGCATCAGGTGTCTCGGTCGTGATCCCTTCAGGATCCTTCATTTCTATAGGGTGCGAATATCCGAGCTTCATTACGAGCGTGTCGCCCTGTTTTGCTACGGAATATCCGACTCCGTTGACCGTCATTTTCTTTGCGAATCCGTCGGTGACTCCTACGATCATGTTGTTGATGACCGTTCTCGCAAGTCCGTGCTGCGATGCCATCTCTCTCGTGTCGGATGGTCTCGATACGGTGAGGACTCCGTCGTTGATCTCGATCTTCAGGTTCTCGTCTACTTTGTTCGAAAGCTGACCGTTGGGACCTTTTACCGTTATCAGGTTCTTCTCACCTACCGTTATTTCAACGCCGGCAGGGACTGTCACCGGTCTTATACCTATTCTTGACATTGTCTACCTCCTACCAAACGTAACAAATAACTTCGCCGCCGACTCCGAGCTTACGCGCTTCTTTGTCGGTCATAACGCCCTTCGATGTCGAGATGATCGCTATTCCGAGGCCTCCCAAAACTTTAGGGATCTCTTCGGATTTAGCGTAGACCCTGAGGCCCGGCTTCGATATCTTCTTTATTCCGTAAATAGTCTTCTCTTTGTTAGGACCGTATTTGAGTTCGACTCTGATGGTTCCCCGAGCATTGTCATCGATGATCTCGTATCCGTTGATGAAACCTTCGTTCTTCAGGATCTCGGCAATCGATTTCTTAATGTTGGAAGCAGGGATATCAGCAGTCTTGTGTCCTGCCGTGTTGGCATTCCTGATTCTTGTCAGCATATCCGCTATCGGATCTGTCATTGCCATAACAGTGTTTCTCCTTTCTTTACGCGGTTCCCGCACCTTTCTCCGGCGACGGGCCTGCGCAATTTAGTTTTACCAGCTTGCTTTCTTAACGCCCGGGATCTCTCCCTTGTAAGCAAGTTCTCTGAAGCAGATACGGCAGATACCGTATTTCTTCAGTACCGAATGCGGTCTTCCGCAGATCTTGCAACGAGTGTATGCTCTCGTTTTATATTTGGGCTTTCTCTGCTGCTTTACTTTCAGTGAAGTCTTAGCCATTTTCTCCTCCTATTTCTCAAACGGAAGGCCGAGAAGCTCGAGCAGTGCCTGCGCCTCTTCATCAGTCTTTGCCGTCGTCGTGAATACAATGTTCATGCCCTTAACGATCTCAACATCATCGTATACGATTTCAGGGAAGATGAGTTGTTCTTTGATACCCATCGAGTAATTTCCCCTGCCGTCGAACGAGTTTCTGCTGAGGCCCTTAAAGTCTCTGACTCGCGGAAGAGAAAGGTTGAAAAGTTTATCCGCAAAAGCGTACATCTTGTCGCCTCTGAGCGTGACCTTGGCGCCTACCGGCATTCCCTGTCTTACCTTGAAGTTCGCGATCGATTTTCTCGCCTTCGTAACTACCGGTCTCTGACCCGAAATGAGCGCTATCTCTTTAACAGCCGTTTCGAGGACCTTCGAGTTATCTTTAGCTTCGCCGAGTCCCATGTTGATGGTGATCTTCTCGAGCTTAGGAACTTCCATAGGGTTCTTATAGCCGAATTTTTCCTGGAGTTTTCCGAAAACTTCGGTCTTATATTTTTCTCTGAGTCTGTTTTCCAATGTCTCTCCTCCTTTCTTAGTCTATTACGGTACCGCTTTTCTTCGATACCCTTACCTTCTTGCCGTCTCTGATCTCGTAGCCGATCCTCGATCCCTTCTTCGCAGTCTTGTCATAGTACATGACGTTCGATGCGTCGATAGGTCCCTCGATGTGCTTGATCTCAGCCGGTCCCTTAGGAGTAGCTTTAGCGTGCTTCGTCTGCATGTTCACGCCTTCAACTACGACCCTGTTCTTCTTCGGCAGTACTCTCTTGACCGTTCCGGTCTTGCCTTTGTCCTTTCCGGAGATAACTACTACCGTATCATCTTTTTTGATTTTCATCGTTTACCTCCCTAAAGTACTTCCGGCGCCAGAGATACGATCTTCATAAAGCCCTTATCTCTGAGCTCCCTTGCTACCGGCCCGAAAATACGTGTGCCGACAGGGTTTTTATCGTTTCTGTCCTTGATGATGACCGCAGCGTTCTGATCGAATTTTACATAGCTTCCGTCATCTCTTCTGGCGCCGGTCTTGGTTCTGACAACGACTGCCTTTACTACGTCACCTTTTTTAACAATTCCGCCCGGAGTGGCTTCTTTTACGGAACAAACGATGATATCGCCTATGTTTGCGTATTTACGGCCCGTTCCTCCGAGAACGTTGATGCAAAGCAGTTCCTTTGCTCCGGAATTGTCGGCAACTCTCAATCTCGTTTCTGTCTGAATCATGATCTGTCGCCTCCTTATTTAGCCTTCTCAATGATTTCGACCACTCTCCATCTCTTGTCTTTCGACAGAGGTCTGGTCTCCATGATCCTCACTTTGTCCCCGATATTGCAACGGTTCTCTTCATCGTGAGCCTTAAATTTCTTCGTCCTCTTAACAGCCTTACCGTAAAGAGAATGTCTTACAAATTCTGTCGTCGAAACGGTGACAGTCTTGTCCATCTTGTCGCTTGCTACTATTCCGACTCTCGTTTTTCTACTGTTTCTTTCCATCGAACATCCTCCTTTCCGCTAAAATTGCTGTTTCATTTCTTCTTCTCTGATGATGGTTTTTACCCTGGCGATGTCTCTTCTGACTTCTCTCATTTTTACAGGGTTCTCGAGCTGGCCGGTAACATGCTGGAATCTGAGATTGAAGAGTTCCTGCTTCATTCTTTCCAATTCAGCCGTTCGCTCCTGCTCTGTCATTTTTCTTATTTTATTCAAATCCATTATTCGTCACCACCCTTTACTGCCTCTTGTCCTTTGACAACGAATTTGCACTTGATAGGCAGCTTGTGAGATGCAAGCCTCAAAGCTTCTTTGGCCTGTGCTTCGGTAACTCCTTCGATTTCGAACATTACTCTGCCCGGTTTAACTACAGCTACCCAATACTCAGGAGCTCCCTTTCCGGATCCCATACGTACCTCTGCAGGCTTCTTGGTTACCGGCTTATGAGGGAAGATTTTGATGTAAACCTTACCGCCCCTCTTAATGGACCTCGTCATGGCTATTCTGGCAGCTTCGATTTGATTTGAGTCGATCCATGCGCACTCTTCTGCTACAAGACCGTACTGACCGTATGTTACGGTGTTGCCCTTAGTGGCAACGCCCTTCATTCTGCCTCTGTGGACTCTTCTACGTTTAACGCGCTTTGGCATTAACATGGCAAGTCTCTCCTTTCTGTACTATTCTTCCGTTCCTTCTTGAGGGGCTGCGTTCGCCTGAACTTCCGGTTTCGCAGGTGCTGCCGCAGGTACTTCCTTCGGAGCTTTCCTTACTCTCGTCGTAGCAGGTTTGACCTCCTGTCTTACGTGCTCGCCGTCGTTCCTTCTCTTGTTTGCGAACGTTCTCTTTCTGTCCTTCTTGTCGTTCCTTCTCGACTTTCTGTCTCTGCGGTCGTTCTTAGGTTCTTCCGGCAGAGTCGACTTAAGTCCCTTGTCGAGGATCTCGCCGTGGTTGATCCAAACCTTTACGCCGATCTTTCCGTAAGTCGTGTCGGCTTCGGCAAATCCGTATTCGATGTCCGCCCTGAAAGTGTGAAGAGGAACGTTACCCTCGCTGTATTTCTCGCTTCTTGCGATCTCGGCTCCGCCGAGTCTTCCAGAACAGAGAACTTTGATACCCTTTGCGCCGGACTTCATCGTTCTGCCGATCGCCTGTTTCATAGCTCTTCTGAAAGATACCCTCTTCTCGAGAGCCTGTGCGATGCTTTCCGCCGTGAGCTGAGCGTCCAGTTCGGATCTTCTCACCTCTACTACGGATACTTCCGCAGACTTGCCCGTGAGCTGTTTGAGTCCTTTCTTGATCTCTTCGATCCCGTCTCCGGATTTTCCGATGACCATTCCCGGTCTCGCTACCGAAATGACTACTTTCAACTTATCGGCCGCAGATCTCTCGATTACTACGTTGGAAACACCTGCAGCGTAAAGTTTCTTCTTTATATAGTTCCTTATCTCATTGTCTTCTACGAGGAAATCCATAAAGTTGTTCTTATCAGCATACCATTTGGAATTCCAATCTTTGTTGACCCCGACTCTGAGTCCGTGTGGATTAACTTTCTGACCCATCCGACGAACCTCCTTCTGCTTTCTTCTCAGCCTTCTCCGCTTTTGCCGGCTTCGCTTCAGCCGGTTTCTCAGCTTCTCTCTCCTTCAAGGTTACACCGATGTGACTGCTTCTCTTGAGTATCATCGATGCTCTTCCCTGCGCTCCCGCTCTGAAACGTTTCATCGTAGGGCCTTGATTAGCATATACTTCAGCAACGTACAGGTTGCCGGGATCCATGTCGTGGTTGTTTTCAGCGTTTGCTGCCGCTGACATTACCACCTTCTCGATAAGCTCCGCTCCCTTTCCGGAAGTGAACTTGAGTATCGTCAGTGCCTCTTGCAGGTCCTTGCCTCTGATCAGATCGGCAACGGGCTGAAGTTTGCTCGGAGACATCCTGACATACTTAGCAATTGCTTTTGCTTCCATTATGTTATCTCCTTTCCGTTACCTCGACGTCTTATCGCCGGCGTGACCTTTGAATGTTCTGGTAGGAGCAAACTCGCCGAGTTTATGACCTACCATGTCCTCCGTTATATATACAGGCACATGTTTGCGGCCGTCGTGTACCGCTATCGTATGTCCGACCATTTGTGGGAAAATTGTGGACGGTCTGGACCATGTCTTGATTACCTTCTTTTCGTTAGCCGCGTTCATGTCTTCTATCTGTTTTAAAAGCTTCGGGCTTACGAAAGGGCCTTTCTTAAGCGATCTTCCCATTGATTTGCTCCTTCCTATTTGCCTTTCCTTGTTCTGACAATGTACTTGTTGGAATCCTTGTTCTTCTTTCTGGTCTTGTAACCGAGTGCCGGCTGACCCCAAGGAGATACAGGACCCTTGCGTCCGATAGGCGCTCTTCCTTCACCACCGCCGTGAGGGTGATCGTTAGGGTTCATGGCGGATCCTCTTACCGTAGGTCTCCATCCCATGTGTCTCTTCCTTCCGGCTTTACCGATGGTGATGTTGGAGTGTTCTCCGTTTCCTACTTCGCCGATCGTCGCTCTGCAGTTCTGGAGTACCATCCTTACTTCTCCGGACGGGAGCCTTACCTGCGCGTATCTGCCTTCCTTCGACATGAGCTGAGCTCCGTTTCCGGCCGATCTTACGAGCTGTGCACCTTTGCCCGGCTTAAGCTCTACGTTGTGGATGATCGTTCCGAGCGGGATCCTCGAGATCGGGAGAGTGTTTCCTACCTTGATGTCGGAGTTTTCTCCGGATACGATCACATCTCCTACCTTGAGTCCTTCAGGAGCGAGGATATATCTCTTTTCGCCGTCCTTGTAAACTACGAGCGCGATGTTCGCGGATCTGTTCGGATCGTACTCGATCGTTTTTACGGTTGCAGGAATGTCATCCTTATCCCTTTTGAAATCGATGATCCTGTATTTAGGTCTTACGCCGCCGCCTCTGTGTCTGACGGTGATCTTTCCTCTTGAATTCCTTCCCGAATGCTTTTTGAGAGTAACTGTCAGAGATTTCTCAGGCTTCTTTGAAGTGATCTCTTCAAATGTAGAAACCGTCATTCCTCTCAAGCCGGGACTTGTCGGATTGTATTTCTTGATTCCCATTTTTCTACGTTCCTCCTATCTTACAGTCCCTGGAATATTTCGATATCTTTGCTGTCAGCAGTGAGCGTAACGATCGCTTTCTTGTACGAGGACGTTCTACCGACAGTTCTTCCCAGTCTCTTTACTTTACCTTTGACTTTGATTACGTTGACCTTTGCAACTTCCACTCCGAAGATCTCCTCAACGGCTTTTCTGATCTCGGTCTTGTTCGCTTCAGGCGCAACTTTGAATACGTATTTCTTCTCAGCAGCCATATCCATACTGGATTCAGTGATGATAGGTCTGATAATTACATCGTAGCCCGTCTTCATTATGCGTATACCTCCTCGATTCTCTCGGCAGCTGCCTTCGTGAGGACCAGAGTGTAGTGATTTACGATCTCGTACACGTTCATGGTCGTTACAAGAGCAGTTCTTACGCCTTGGATGTTAGAAGCCGATCTAACGACGTTCTCATCCTTGTCAGCCATGACGATGAGGACTTTCTTATCCGCTTTGATGTTGTCAAGCATCTTGATCATCTCTTTCGTCTTAGGCTCTTCAAACTTCAGCTCGTCGATCACGATCAGATCGTTGTCCGCAAGTTTCGCGGAGAGTGCCGATTTGAGCGCGAGTCTCTTAAGTTTCTTAGGGACCGCATATCTGTAATCGCGAGGCTTCGGAGCAAATACGATACCTCCTCCGATCTGTGAAGGGTCTGTGGTCGAACCCTGTCTGTGTCTGCCTGTTCCCTTCTGTCTGAAAGGCTTTCTTCCGCCTCCTCTTACTTCACTTCTCGTCTTGGCAGATTGGGTTCCCTGTCTCTGGTTTGCCAAGTAATTCTTTATTACGGCCTGAACCGCATATTCGTTCGGTTCGATCGCGAAGATCTCATCGTTCAACGTGATCTCGCCGGCTTCGGCTCCCGCCATGTTCAGCATCTTAACCTTTGCCATGGTGATTCCTCCTTTCTGCCCGACTATTTATCCTGACCTTTTACCGCGTATCTGATCTTCAGGAGTCCGCCCTTTCTTCCCGGAACGGCGCCCTTTACGAGCATCAGATTGCGGTCTGCAATAACTTTTACCAAAACTATGTTCTGTACAGTCACCTTATCTCTTCCCATTCTTCCCGGGCCCTTGTTGCCCTTGAATACTCTGGACGGATATGTACCTGCTGCGAGCGCACCTGCGAGCCTTTTGTGTTTCGAACCGTGGCTCATAGGTCCTCTGCGATGGCCGTGGCGCTTGATGTTGCCCTGCGTGCCCTTACCTTTGGAAGTGCCGGTGATGTCTAATTTCTTTCCCTCTTCGAAATCGGCTACCGTGATTTCCTGTCCGACTTCGTAGTTCTCGCCGTCTTCGATCCTGAACTCAGCGAGGTATTTCTTAAGTCCGAGTCCGTTCTTCTCGAAGTGCCCCTTGAGCGGCTTCGTTACCCTGTGAGCTTTCGTGTCTTCGAATCCCACCTGGACTGCGGCGTATCCGTCGTTCTCGACCGTCTTTACCTGAGTTACTACTTCAGGGCCCGCCTCGATGACGGTTACCGGGATCACTGTCCCCTCTTCGGTGAAGATCTGTGTCATTCCGATCTTCTTTCCAAGAATTGTTTTCATATTTTCCTCCTAACTTTCTTACAGCGGATCACTCCGGTTTGGTCTCTGCCCTCTCGTGTGATCTTTCTAATCAGCTTAGAGCTTGATTTCAATGTCGATTCCCGCCGGAAGGTCCAACTTCGTCAGAGCGTCCGTCGTTTTCGTCGTCGCGTTCTTGATGTCGATCAGTCTCTTGTGGGTCCTCTGTTCGAACTGCTCTCTGCTGTCCTTGTATTTGTGGACCGCCCTTATGATCGTTACCACCTCTTTCTCCGTCGGGAGCGGGATAGGTCCCGCAACGTCGGCGCCGGTCTTGATCGCCGTGTCGACGATCTTCTTCGCGGCCTGATCCAGAAGCGCATGGTCGTAAGCTTTCAACCTGATTCTGATTTTCTGTAATTCGCTCATTTTACTCCTCCTGTTTGTACTGTTTTCGCTATGCTTGTACAGGACTTAACGCCCATCATTTCAGTCACTTCACTGCCAAGGTCGGATTTTCACACTCCTGCGTGCGTTTCCTGAGTTTAGTGACAACATAAAAAAGCGAAGCCCCTCGCCTCCATCCGGTGGAGACAGTTCTCGGTAGGAATTACCTGATAGCTCAGCAACTTCCTACGTCATCGCCTTAAACAAGCCTATAAATTATACATGAACAGTAAAGGCAATGCAAGTGTTTTCCGGAAATAAAATCGGTGTTTTTCGAGGTTTTTTAAAAATTTTTATCGGAGTTTTCAAGGCGTACGCGGCTCACTCCGCAAACACTCCCTTCCGCGTTTCCTAAAAGCGTGTTTCGGGCGTTTTTTACCGGCGCGATCCACGGGGCGTCGTTTTTATGAAGACTCATAAAGGCTGCCGTTTTTTATTGTGCAATAAAAATATATTTTTCGGCCGATTACATTGCTAAAAAGTAAATTAACCTTTAATTAGGTGGATGCGTGTGCTATAATAAAGGCAGTACAAGGAGAGTATTAAATCAGGTAAGGAAAAAATAAGGAAAGTGTAATTGGGGGTGAGTCCGATGAAAAACCTTTTTCTTTGCAACCACTGCGGTAATCTGGCAGGAAAGGTGATCGATAAGGGTCCCGAATTAGTCTGTTGCGGGGATCCGATGGAGAAGTTGGAGCCGAAATCGGCCGACAAAGCTACGGAGAAACATGTTCCGGTAATTGAGCAGGACGGCAACATCGTTAAGGTAACCGTAGGAACTACACTCCACCCGATGACAGAAGAGCACCATATCGTATTCATCATTCTTGAAACGAAGGAAGGCTTCCAGAGAAAGCCGTTGGATCCTACGGGAGAGCCTTGCGCAACGTTTGCTATCGCGGACGGCGACGAGGTCGTAGCGGCATATGAATATTGCAATATCCACGGTTTCTGGGTAGGCAGACCGTAAAAGGTCAGCAGATGCACAGCGGACAAACTGCAAAGTGTGTTTGAAACTGAATAAAGGTAAAAAAGCAGGCGGCGCTTCATGTGCCGCCTTTTGTTGTTCCCGTGTTCCCGGATCCGTTTTTTAGCCCGGTGGCCAGGTCATTTTACGCCTGCCCAAAATGTGGATGTGAAGATGCGGGACGGTCTGCTGCCCGTCGGCACCGCAGTTTATTACGGCCCTGTATCCGTTCTCAAGTCCGAGTTCCTTTGCGATATCCTTGATCTTGAGGATCATGCGCCCCATCAGCGCTTCATCTTCCGCACTTAGAGCGTCGAGTGACTCTATGTGCTTCTTCGGGACCATGAGCACGTGGACGGGAGCCTGAGGCTGCGCGTCTTTGAAACACGCGATCTCGTCGTCCTCGTAGACCATTTCGGTCGGTATTTCTCCGCCTGCCAATTTACAGAAAATGCAATCCGACATACCATACCTCCTCGTTGTTTTTAGCTAATACAATAATATCACATTTGCGTGCGGTCACATGCAAATTTTACCGCGGGCGTTCTGCTATGCACGCCCTGACGCCGTCTCTGTAGTTTTCGAAAGGCACCGCACCGATAAAATCCCCTATTTCCGCAGAAACCGCCTTTTCGGGCACGGTCCTGTCTTCGATATACGTCTTTATGTAATTGTCCGTATACCCGGCCAGATACCCGTCTTCGCATTCCTCGACGAGAACTTTTGCCGGAATGTCAAAATTCTCCGCGTTGAAACTTTCAGCCGTCTCTTTAGCGACCTCTTCGAGGATCTTCGCTCGCTCGTTTTTTACCTCGCCCGGCACGGCATCCGCAAATTTCGCAGCGGCCGTATTTTTTCTCGGCGAATATTTGAAGATGTGTACCCTCGCGAACTTCGCCTGCCTTACGACCTCGAGCGTATCGGTAAAATCCTCATCCGTCTCGCCCGGAAATCCTACGATGATGTCGGTCGTCACCCCGTAAAAAGGATCGAACCGCCTGAGCGCATCGACTATGTCGAGATAATCGCGCGCCGTGTATCTTCTGTTCATCGCTTTTAGGATCCTGTCGCTCCCGCTCTGCACGGACAGATGCAGATGATGACAGAGCTTTTCATACCGTAAAAGCGCCTCCACGTTCTCGGCGCGCACGACCGTCGGCTCAAGCGAGCTCAGCCTTATCCTAAAATCCCCGTCTATCGCATCGAGCCGTTCTATCACCTGCGCTATCGGCCCCCCGGCTCCGCATCCATTCTCCGAACCGTAAAGCGCCGTGTTTATCCCCGTCAGCACGATCTCTTTGAATCCCTTCGCTACAAGGTCTTCAGCCTCTTCCACGATCTCGTCCGCCGGCCTGCTCCTGACGCTCCCGCGCGCGAACGGTATCAGGCAGTACGAACAGAACCTGTCGCACCCCTCCTCGATCTTGATGTAGGCGCGGCTCATCGCCGATTCCGCCGAGGTGACTATACCCATGTCCTCGTATTCTTTGAGTTCCGACCTTCCGAGCACCTCGACACACTTCTTTTCGCGGCCGTTCAGCACATCCTCCGCCATGTCGCAGATCTTTGATTTCAGATTGTTCCCGACGATGATGTCGATGTCCTCCATCTTTTCGAGCTCGTCCGCGGCAATCTGCGCGTAACATCCCGTGACGATCATGACGGACGCCGGGTTCACCCTCTTCATCCGCCTGATGTACTGTCTCGATTTTCTGTCCGCGACATTCGTGACCGTGCAGGTGTTGACAACGTAAACATCCGCGGGATCTTCCTCTCCCACGATCTCAAAACCGCGCTTTATAAAAGACTCTTTTATCGCCTCGGTCTCATATTGATTCACTTTGCAACCCAATGTGTGGAATGCCGCTCTCATCTTTTATGCTCCGTCCTGCTAAAATCCGGCAGCCCGCTTCACCCCGCAAACGATTTTTATCTTTCGGTAAAAAAAGAGCCGCGCGAAGCGTGATCGCCCGGCGACCCTTTTATCATCCCGATCGAATGCAGGACACGGTAAAAATTTTACGTGTCCGCTCCCGGTGTATTGTCGATATCGGAAGAATTTTTTATCTCTTCGGCGTCTACCGGAACTACAGGCTGCGCAGGAGCTTCCGCTTTTACTGCCTCGCTTTCAGGCGCTGCAGGCGCTTCCTCCGCTTTCTTTGCTCCGGGCGAGAATACCCACTCGCTTTCGACCGTCGGAGCCGATTCTGTCTGCGGTGCCGCTTCAGCCGGTTTAGCCTCGCTCGGTGCTGCCGGTGCTTCTGCAGGTGCCACAGGTATTGCAGGAGCCTCTGCTGCGCTGCTCTGCTCCGCGCTTGACGCACTTAAATTCGACGGATCGTACGGCGCCGTTCCCTGCTTGGTCATCGCCGAAGCGAGTATCATATATCCGATACCGCCGAGGCCCAAAATGTTCGTGATTATCATCGAAGCCGTCGTATGATATTTGCTTGCCATCAACGCCAGGCACACTATCATATAGATCCCGACAACTATCGAAAGGAATTCTCCGAGATGCGGTATCAGGACAAGGAGTCCTCCGAAAGTGAATATCCAGCGGGTAACATTGTATCCGATGACGACCTGATCCCTCACTTCGTCCTCTACGATACAGCCAAGTATATACATCCTCAGGAAAGGCACCCACGCTTTTCCGGATTCAGGCATATGCTTAGCTTCCATAAGCTTCTTGATACCGACCGAAGTCAAAACATAGAATATAACAAACAGGACTACGAGCACGACCAGAACTGCAGCGACCGCGGCCGCGACCCCGGCTCCTCCGAGCACGCTGTTATAGACATCCTGTTCTGTAACTGCCATTAAGCGATTCATATTTACCTCCGATTTGTTCTTTTGTAAGCGGCGGCCCTTCATACCGCCAATTGCATTATACTAGATGTATTGATTTTTATCAACAAATCCGCCTCCGCCGCTCCCCGCCTCGCTTGTGTCTCAAAAACAAAATTTGCGGGGAACGCCTTCCGTTCCCCGCGTGCCGAAAAATCTCTCAAAGCGCGGCGTTTCTACTCGCCGTCGAAGATGCTGTCTCCGATAAACTCCCTCAATATCGAGTTCGTCGTGATCGCCTCGTCATCTTCTATCTCCTCTACGAAATTGTAAAGTCCCAGAAGCCTCTGAGCCTCGGAATACTCCGGCTCGTCGCTTCCTATCTCACGTAGCAGAGGCGCGGCATATCTCTTCATCACGGCGATCTCGTATGTGAGCACCGAGTTGAAGAAAACATCCGCCTGACTCGTGTAAGGAAATATATTTTTGTTCTCTTCCGAATGTATCTTATTCCATCTGCTTATCGTAGTTGCGGCGCCGTTCCCGCGGCTCCTGTTGTCCCTCACGATACGCCTTATTAACCTCGTATCCGTAGTCGGTATGCGGTTGTGGGCGTTCAGGTTTATCTGCGTGAGCGGGCTGAGATAGATCTTGAACTTCTCTTCGTCTGCTATCTGTTCGGTGAGCGCCGGGTTGAACGCGTGTATGCCTTCTATGATTATCGGACAATTCTCCTCGATCTTCGTGATCTTCTTTCCGAACACCTTGTGTCCTTCGATAAAATCGAACACCGGCATATCGACTTCTTTACCCGCTAAAAGAGCACTCATCTGCTCGTTGAAAAGCTTTACGTCCAGCGCATCTATGCCCTCGAAATTGTATTCGCCGTTTTCGTCCTTCGGAGTCTCTTCCCTCTCAACAAAGTAATCGTCAGTCCCTATATACAGCGGTTTCAATCCGTTGACCATGAGCTGTATCAAAAGCCTGTGTGCAAACGTCGTCTTCCCCGAAGATGAAGGCCCCAGTATCAGGATCATTCGTTTCTTCTTCTCCGTTATTTCGTTCGCGATCGTAACTATCTTCTTGTCGTGCAGAGCCTCGCTGAGCTGTATTATATTTCGGTAGTTGCCGCTCTTTATCTTCTCGTTCAGATCCGCGACGTACTTGACCCCGAGCAGTTCGTTCCACTCGTTCTGCTCCGCAAATGCGCGGTACACTATATACTCGTCCACGAAGTTCGGTATATCGTTCGGATTGTCCGGCTGAGCAAATCTGAGCAACATCCCGTCCCTGTATCTCATCAGCTCGAAATTCGTCAGATAGCCCGTCGAAGGCACCATATAGTAACAGAAGAAATCGCTGTAATCGTCGATCGTGCAAAGCCTTACCGTCTCATTCTCACCGAAGAAATGGCGTAGCTTCGAATCGTCTGTAAGCCCCTCGTCGGCGAGCAGATCCTGAGACTTCCTCCTCGACATGCTCTTTTCCTCTATAGGCAGATCGGCATCGACCAGTTCCTTCATCCTGATATATATCTTCGCGATCGCGTCCTCATCGATATCGGCTTTCGTCTTCGGCTCTATGTAAAGACCTTCGTTTATCATCATCTTCACTTCAAAATGCGCCTTGCCGATGACGTCCTTCGCCGCCTTCAGCATCATAAGAACCAGACTGTGCTGATAGATGAGATACGCCTGCTTCGAGCGTATATCAAGAAATCTGACCTCGCTTCCTTCCTTCACTTTACGCGTCAGCGGTTTGACCTTATTGTCGATCATCGCCGCATATATACCGTAATCTATCGAGTCTTTGTATTTATTGTATATCTGTTCCGCCGTCGAACCGTCGGGAACGTTTATCGTCCTAAAAGGTTCCCCTATGCCTCGGCTCATTTTTATCTTCATCCGTATCTCGCTTTCTTTTTTGCAATTGCGATTTACAGTCTATCACACCTCTTTCGGAGGGTCAATTAAATGAGCCCCGGGCACAGCGCGAAACATCGGCCGCACATGATCGCCGTCTGACGCCTTTCGGCCCCCACCGCTTCGGCTACCCTCTTATTCAGCCAGCGGCAGTTCCTCCGCCATCTCCGACTGCAGAAGCTCAAAAAGCTTCGCCACCTCGCTCTCGTGCAGCGTGATGCCGCGGCTCATGTGGTCGTGCTCCGGATCCCAATCGCGTATGTCGAACTTCGGCGCGCCGCCGTTCCACGCGATGACGTTCAGCTCCTTCGTCCACCCCGACTGGTACTCCGCGATCGTCCCCACATTTCTGATGAGCTTGAATTCGATTTCCCTCGTTTTACTGTTCTTTGCCATTTTCTTTCCCCTCTCTTTTAATAAAGAATATTTTTTAGGTGTAAAAATATTACTTTTACGGGGCCTCGCCTTCAAACGATTAAATCCCTTTCGCCCGGCTTATCTTCACTTTTTACGGCAGTAAAAAAGCCCGCCGCCGCCCCGGTAAAAACCGCTTCCGAACGTACCTGCGAACGCCTCCCCTGCCCGGCAGCCGATTTTTTTGCAAAACAAAATGGCCCTTTCGTGAGCCCTTTGCCTCATTTCGATATTGCCGTTCGTGCGGCCCGGCTATTTGTCGGACTTCTCGAACTTCAGCGACATGCCCTGATAATCACAGGTCATAACGTCGTCCTTGAGCTTCAAAGGCATCTTCGCCTTTGTGGAATCGGTCAGCGTGTACTTGCCGTCGCCGTCGTTTTTCCAGGTGGCCTTCAGGTCGTCTGAGCCCGTCATTTTGAGGACGACTTTGCCGTCTTCCTTGAACTCCATGGACATCTTCTTGCCCATCGATCTGAGCTGGTCGACATTTACCGTGATACCGGACATCGAAGCCTCAGTCAGCTCCCACGTGCCAATGATCGGGTCCTTCTTGCCGCAGCCTGCGAGCATGGCGATCGCCATTACGGCGATGAGTCCGAAAGCAAATAGTTTCTTTTTCATGATACTCTCCGTTCCCGCAACTACGGTATCGGGCATTCACGGAACGCCCCGCGCCGCGCTTTTATGGCTATTTCTCTTTCTGCTTGAACTTCATCGTCGTGCCCTGATACTCAATGGTCAAAACCTTGTCTTTGAGTTTTATAGGCAGTTTTTCCTTCGTCGAATCGGTCACCGTGTACTTGCCGTCGCCGTCGTTCTTCCACTTCGCCTTTTGATCGTCATCGCCGGACAGCTTAAGTACGACCGTGCCGTCATCCTTGAAATTCATGGACATCTTTATTCCCATCGATTTGATCTGGTCCGCATTTATCGTTATTCCGGATACCGAAGCCTCGTTAAGCTCCCACTCGCCGATGATCGGATCCTTCTTGCCGCAACCTGCGAGCATTGCAATTCCCATGATAGCGATAAGTCCGAGTGCCAATATTTTCTTTTTCATTGATCCTCCTTCTCAGCACGGCTTCAAAATTAGGTCGTTCGGTCCCGTCCGATCGCCACGCCTTGTGGTTAATTATAACCCGATAAAAACCGATTGTCTACCGCCGTTGTAGGTTATATGGGACGCCCTTTGTTGTAAAAGCTTTTCCTCTTTTATAAAAGCTAACCGCCCTTATAAAAACAAAAGGGGCCCCGAAAGAGCCCCGTCGTGTTTCGATGCCGTTTTCCTACGCGCGCTATTTATCCGACTTCTTGAAGTCCAATCTTGCGCCGTCCTGCTCAAAGCTCAAAACATTTTTCTTCAGTTTCAGCTGCAATTTGTCGCCCGACTTGTTCGTCAGAGTGTACTTGCCGTCTTTGTTCTCGTTCTTCCACTTCGCATTTTCATCATCTTCGCCCGTCATCTTCATAACGACCGTGCCGTCCTCTTTGAATTGCAAAGACATTTCCATGTTCATGGATTTGAGTTGTTCGGCGTTTATCGTGATGCCGGACATTGAGGCTTCGCTGAGTTTCCAAGTACCGATGATCGGATCTTTGCCGATGCAGCTTACAAGCATAGCAAGAGACACGATCGCAATAAGTCCGAGTGCCAAAATTTTCTTTCTCATGGATCCTCCTTTTGTGCGCAGCCGTGAATTTTGAGCGTTTGGGATAATACTCACTTGCCACGCTTTTTAGTTATTATATATTAACAAAATCGACTTGTCCAGATTATAACGGCGCGGCCCGCGCGTTCCGTAAGCGGTGCGGCGAAAAGCGTCCACGGGCCGATAAAAAAGAGAGCACCGCCCCCGCGATGCCCTCTTGATATTCGTTTTTACCGAAAAC
>CAMYCF010000012.1 GCA_947254375.1 uncultured Mobilibacterium sp.
GCAACGTTCTTCTTGGTCCAGGTGATCTTTCCGTCTGCGTACTTACCGCCGTTGTCGGCAGAACCGTCTACATACGTCGTGTACTTAGGGATCGAATCTGTGATCGTTACGTCCTGAGTCTCTCCCGTCGTATTCTTGTAAGTTACCTTGTAGAGCAGCTCGTCGCCTGCCTTGACGATGCGTCCGTCGATGTTCGTCTTCGTATCTGAAGGAACGAATACATCCTTGACCGGTTCGGTAGGCGTAGGATTGTGGACTTGGTTCGTGTCGGAATCGTTGAAGCCGTCTTTTACGTTTGCCTTGTTGTCCAAAGGCTTACCGTTGACAGCCTTATCGACTTTTACCTTGAACGTTACTTCGAAGGTTTCTCCGTCTGCAACATTCTTCTTAGTCCACGTGATCTTTCCGTCTGCGTACTTACCGCCGTTGTCGGCCGATCCGTCCACATACTTTGTATACTTAGGGATCGAGTCCGCAATGGTTACATCCTGTGTCTTACCGGTTGCATTCTTGTACGTTACCTTGTAGAGGAGTTCTTCGCCGCCCTTGACCGCCTTACCGTCGATGCTCGTCTTCGTATCCGAAGGTTTGAATACGTCTTTCTTGAGCAGCGGATTCGACAGATCGTCCAGCTTGATCTCCGGATCATCTCCGTATTTGATCGTAGCCGAGTTCATTACTGACAGCGGTGTCGCAGCCTCTGCGTCGACTTTGCCCGAGTACGAAACATATGCGAGGGACGATCTCGCCGGAACGGCCTTCAGGGTCCATGTCAATGTCGTCGATCCGTCGGCGTTATTTGCCGAAGCCTTTTCGACGGTTATGCCCGAAACGATCTTGCCGTCCTTATCGTGAAGCTTAAGATCGTTGTTGTAGGTCAATCCCTTTGACATGGTGTCCTTGATCACGATATCGATAGGAATGTCCTTCTTGTTGCCGACTGTGATCCTGTACGGTATCGTCTGTCCGATCGCGGTTATCTTTCCGATATACCAATCATTGGAATCGTACTTTTTACTGCTCATAGGATTCTCGAGCGAATCAAGCTTGACTTCAGGATCGTTGCCGACTTTGTAATATGCGCCGTTATTTACCGTGTACTGGGTCTGTCCGGCATCTACTACTTTCGCGCTGTATATCAACCTGTAGATGCCTTTAGGCACATTCTTCAGCGCCCAACGGACTTCATGGTCGGTCATTCCGGTTTTATCGGTGTCCGTAAGATTTCCTGCGAGCAGACCTGATACGTCGACCTCTTTGATGTTGCCGGCGCTGTCCGTTTTCCTTCTTACGAGCCTGATCCCGGACGTCTGCAACATTAGGCCTTTGGACATCCTGTCGCGTATGGTAACGCTCTTATTATCTTTTTCCGTCTGCGTGAAAAGGATCTCGTACTTGATGATGTCGCCCGCCTTTACGGCGCCGTTATCGGAACCCGCCGACGTATTCTCTTCATAACTCTTTGCAGGTTTGAAGAATCCGGCATCGAGGTGGTTTTCGATATACGGCGATGTTGCGAGTTTCGTTACGGACGGCATTACGATGTCGCTGATAAAAGCGTTCTCTCCGTTCGGTCCGTTTTGTACGGCATCCGAGTTCCTCGACGGGTCGACGCCCTTCGCTTTGGTCGCGGTCACCTGATACTCTCCGAGCTTTGTCGTGCCGCTCGTGAATACTACTTTGTAATTTTCATCGGTCGTTGTGTTTTTCGCCTTCAGATTCTCGAATACATAGTAGCCGTTTTTATCGGTCTTGGTAACGCAGCTTTTACCGTCGAAGTTCTTTGCTATCTTCCCGCTCGAATCGTAGAGGGTGACCGTTACGCCCGGCAGACGTTTTTCTTTGCTGTCGCGCCTTCCGTTGACGTTCGAGTCTACCCATGCGACTCCGGAGATCATGCGCTTGACGACATAAGTGGTGTTCGTTATCGCAAGCGATGAGATGCTCGATTTATTGACGTATTTATCGCCCGGTTTGTTGCCATTCGTATCGATCCTCAGCTTCATTTGGACGTTCTTGCCTGCCTTGATGTCACCGACAAGGGCGATGCCCGTCATCTTGACACCTGAAGGAAGGTTGGTCACCGTGCCGGAGGAATTGAGCGTAAGTTTCTTCCAGGTCGCTCCTCCGCTCTTTCCGGCCTTGATCTCATCCGGTTTGAAGTCCTCGGATATCTTGTCCGAAACGACAGGATCAGTCGAATAATATACGTCGTAGTCGGCGACCTTCTTGCCTTCGGAAGGAACGATGCTGAGGCCCTTGACTTCGAACTTTCCGCCTGCGCTGAAGCTGCTTCCCTCTTTACCGTCGGTCGGCAGGATATCCAGCATCACCTGACCTGTCTTGTCGGTCTTTCCGTTATTCAGGTACTTGAGCGTATAGTTGATCTCCTGGTTAGGATCGTAAGTGACATGATCGGCGATCTTTGAAAGCGAAAGATCGCTCGTCTTCGATGTCTTGATCGAGAAGTCGAATCTGTTACCCGTTCCGGCACTAGGAAGGCTCCTGTCCTCCGTCGTATTTATTTCGGTCCTGTTTCGGAACTCAACATTTGATTTAGTTGTAGAATCGATCTTAGCTTTGAAATAGATATGCGGAACATCGTTTTGGACCTTTACATCCGGTATCGACCATATCAATACAGTCGTGCCGTCGCTCTGCTTTTCGATCTTCGGCTCCATGGCTTTACCGCCTTCGACCGTGCCCGGATATCCGAGACGCGCGCTCGGCTTATACGTGCCGCCGTAAACGGATGAACCCGGCAGATACTCCATTCCCGCCGGCAATATATCCTTTACCGTCATCGTCGTCGGTAGCGGCCATTTTACACCTTCCTGAAGCACCATGTGAGGCGACAGTTCGTAGTCTACCGTGAACTGGTTATAATCGAGGTCGTAGACCGTCTTGGTTTTTCCGGAGTCGTTCAGCTGAGATGTCTTCTTGTCTATCTTTGCATTGTAAGGAATTATATACAGCGTATCTCCGTAGTATGGTTCGACTCCCGGGCCGCTTATCCAGCCGTGAGCATCGTATTTGTCTTTTTCGTAGTACTGACTGTAGTTCTCATATTTCGGTGCGGTTGCCTTGTTTGATTTTACCGTCTGTCCTACCTTCAGATCCAGTCTGCTCGGGAATTCCCCGCCGTTCTTGGCTAGCACCGCTTCATACGACTCCTGTGTCCAAACATTGGCCACTATGCACGTCATGAAGGTTTTACCTATATTGTTGAGGTCGGCCTTGATCTTGAACCTTGCGCAATATGAGCTATTCCATTCCGTTGAATATATAGGGCGGTCGGATTGCTTCCTTACCTCCGCCAATATGCCTACACATGTCTTGCCGGAGGCTTTCAGGGTATCGAGGGAATCGTAATATACAAGATCCTCTTCGCGCGCCTTGTTCATTTCGTCTTCGTTTTTCCAGCCTTTTCCGTCCGGCTTTGCGGCAAAAAGATATTTTTCCTTAAGATCATAATAATTGTAAGCAGCTTCTTGCGTGACCGTCGGTTTCGCAGGATCAAGCTCCAGGGCCCTGTCGTCGAATTTCATAAGGTAATTGGCCGCATGGATCGCATTCGTTGCCGCGCCTTGAGGATATAAGTGCGCTCCCCAGACGACCGACACGGTGTCGCCTATGGCCCTCGCATCGGTACCGTTCCAGTAATCGCGACCGGAGATCTCATTATCGACGCCCGCAACCCAGCTTCCTGTCGAGTTTTTATAATGTATTATGGTCGCCATGCTGCCCGGCGGGACCGCATTTATGTTTTTCTGTTCCCGATCGTCTTTTTGGTTCATCTGGTCTTTATTGGTGACCTTTTGTCCGGTGATGCTCTGTGCTGTCATATTACTGTCGGTGACGGTATAGTTGACATTCCCCGTCGTTTTGTATTTGTTCGGGTAATATTCCTTGTCTTTTACACCGGTCGATCCTCCCAGCGGAACGACGAAAAACATGCTGGCTGCGGAAATGCACCCTATGTTTTGTACGCTTTCACCGTGAGTATAATAAATGTTCGTCCCGGCGGCATTACCAAGGTTCATGGTCGGGAATCTTTCCGGATTGATCTCGTACCCGTCCACGGTCAAGCGCCACTTGCCGTCGGACAGCGCTTTGATTTTCCAGTTTCCGCCATCCCAACAATCAGATGTCCCGTTCTCCTTAAAGTATCCCGCAGTAACGCCTTTGCCGCCTTTGTTGGCCGGCGTCGTTACGGCCGCATAGTCATATACCGAATACTCGCCTTTTACGGGTCTTCCTCCCTGCAACTCTCCGTCAGGCTTCGTCTCGTCAAATGCCCAAAGGAGCGGTCTCTTTGCATACAGGTCCTTGTTGTTCTTGGAGTCATGGAAATATGCGGAGACATCGACATCGAAAGAAACGGGGCCCTTAGGGAATTCTATTCCTTTCAGCCCCTTATCCGCACGGTCGTTGTATAGCTGGAATGTTAAGCCTACGCCCTGCAATTGGCCGTAAACTTTTCCCGCATTTTTATCGAACGCAGCACTGTTGCCTCTCGCAAAATCAAATATGCCGATCGCACCGACATAACCGTCATGTCCGATCTTCAACTGTATGTTATATTTCGGAGCTGCGGTCACGGTGACCTGAGGCGCGGTCGCTTCTTTTACGACCTTGTTGTAGTCCATCCACGCTTTGAAGATAGGTTTGATCTTCTGCCCGTTTGTCGCCTGTTTTATATTGATGACAAGCGGGATCTGTCCTGCATTCGGGATCGACGGCTCTACCCCGTCTTTCGACATGAGCCTTCTCGATGCTCTCAGCGTCTGTGTACCGTCGGGATTCGTCGTAACTTTCCATTGATGGTCTTTATCGGTCGCCATCCAGCCCATGGATCCCGTATCGAATTCCGCAATCTCCTTAGTACAAGGAAGCTTGAATTCAAAGTTTATATATCCGTCCTTGTATGCGACGCCCTGCGTTTTGACTTTGTTCGCATAGCCGATCTCGTATTGGACCGAATCGAACGACCTGACGATCTTATTCGTAGGTGAAGAATCGTTGCCCGGTTTGTTGTCCGCATCAAACGGACCGGTACCGTCGGTGACGGAAGCCACATAAAGCTTCGTTACTTCGGCATCGTCGCTGTTGAGCAACGGTTTTATCTCTGAAAGGGCATATACCTTTACCGTCGTTTCCGCAGTCACCGGCTTGTCGAGTGAGACCCACTCGTTTCCGGATTTTTTCTGCACCTCGTAGTGAACGACGTATTGTTTGCCGTTGTCACTGTGTGAAGGCGTGAATCCGGTGTCGCCCGGCTTGAATGTGTACGAACCTCCGGACGGTGTGTCAACCCCCGTTACCGCGACGCGAAACTCGTCGCCGTTGTGCCATTCGTCTTTAGCCGGGATCATAGATACTCCCTTATAAAATTCGAATGGTTTTTCCGGTACCTGTGATACCTCTTCCTGCACGCCCAGTATTTCTATTTTGGGATAGTCCGATTCGGCACGCGTCAGGATCTCCGACCTTGCGGTCGTTTCTCCCGTTTGGGCTCCCCCGCCAGCACTTTCGGCATAGGCAAAGACTGAAAGCGTGCTCATGTTCATCGTTATGCACAGGAACCCGATCAGTATCAATGTCGAAAGGCGACGCGATCTGTTCTTTTTATGTATCATCTTTCTCCTCCAACCTGTCAGCATAAATACAGCTTCTTTTGCAACATCCTTCGTGTATTACAAATTTTTCAGCGGTCGGCAATTTCAATATTTGCAGATCGAGAGTCCCTATGCCATTGGGTCCACCTCCCCCATTTTTGGGTTTGCGATTTAACGCTTTTAACCCGATAAATAACTATATGTAGATTTTTATATGCTAGTTATACCATTTTTGTATTTCGCAAAGAACAATTGTGTGTGCCTTTTTTGCACCCATGCCATAAAAATCCCTTATCCAGCAATCGACTCTCTACATGCGCAGCATCAAAAAATAAAACGAGCCGCCTTATACGGCTCTGATTTCAAGGCTTTCGTGCTCATCGCGGCCTTCCCCGCGGTAAGTCAGGCGTCACAAAAGCGTTTCGGCCTTATATATAAAATCATGCAGACAAAAAAATAACGGGGTGCATATGATATGCACCCCGTGTCTCGTTATCCCGTTTACTATTTAAGGTTGTATTTGTTCTTGAATTTCTCGACTCTTCCGCCGCGGTTAGCAAATTTCTGCTGACCCGTAAAGAACGGATGGCACTCGGAGCAGATGTCCACTCTTTTCTCCTCAGTGGTCGAGAGCGTCGTAAATGTATTACCACATGCGCAAGTAACTTTACATTCCTTATAATCAGGATGGATTCCTTCCTTCATGTTGTTCGCCTCTTTCCGTATTACTTGTTCTTTCGAACAGCGGTATGATTATATCAGAGCGGCGGATGTTATACAAGGCTGTTTTTTGCGTTTTCTTTCGGTAAAACGGCGGTTTCCCGTAAAAGTCCCCTGCGCTGCGAAAGGCCACCGCATCGTAAAAAGCGTGTACCCGCATCGTAAAAAAGGACCCGGCGCGCGCCGGGCCCTCTTCAACTCTTCTATTTCTTTTTCTTCCTTCCGAGGCTGAGATGCAATCCGAATGCGCCGTCCTTCTTGCCGGCTTCGTGTTTCTCGATCCTTGCAAGAGGTTTCTTCCTCCCGAACATCCTGTATTTAGGCTTGTTCGCCGTCTCGACGATCATCTCCTGGCCGCAGTGCTTGCAGAACCTGTCGTATTTCTCGACTTTGCGACCGCACGTCGGGCAATAGTAAGACGTCTGTTTTACGACGAGGTCGCGGTCCCTCTTCATGTAGCGAGGAGGGCGAGCCGGTTTGATCTCCTCCTCGGGCTCGATTTTTACCGTGTTCTTACTGAGCCTGCTCTTAAAGATCTCGCCTATGCCGACCTTGACTTCCGTGTCGTCGTCTTTGGTTATGTCGAGGACGATCGAATCATCTTCGTTATATTCTCTTGCTTCGTCATCCAATTGGTCTATGATTTTTCTGAATTCGCTGAGTTTCATTGCAACCTCCATTTCCTCAAGCACAGGCTGTCTCTCTCACGAATATATCCCAAATCGAAAGATTTTACAAGGGATATGGCAAAACTTTATACTACTTGTTTTTACCTTTTATATACGCATCGATACCGGCTGCTCCCTGCTTGCCTGCGCCCATGGCTTTTATTACCGTTGCAGCTCCTGTGACGGCATCTCCGCCGGCGAATACGCCCTCTCTCGTAGCGGCCGCGGTCTCCTCATCTACCTTGATCCCGCCGCGATCGTTGAGATCGAGTCCTTCCGTCTGATCACACAGAAGTTTGTTGAGCCTCGTTCCGAGCGCCATTATGACGGCGTCGACAGGGATCTCGAATTCGGAGCCTTCGATAGGTTCCGGCCTGCACCTTCCGCTTGCATCAGGCTCTCCGAGCTGCATCCTGATGCACTCGATCGCACGAACGACACCGTTTTCATCTGGGATGACTTTCGCCGGATTTGTGAGCATCTCGAAAATTATACCTTCTTCGGCGGCGTGCTCTATCTCTTCCGCTCTTGCCGGCATCTCGACTCTCGACCTTCTGTAGATGAGGTGGACTTCGGCGCCCATTCTCTTCGCGCAGCGCGCTGCGTCCATGGCTACGTTTCCGCCGCCGACGACCGCGATCTTGGCGTGCCTCTTGATCGGCGTGTCGTATTCATCCTTATACGCCTTCATGAGGTTGATCCTTGTCAGATATTCGTTCGCCGAATATACGCCGACGAGGTTCTCTCCTTCGATTCCCATAAATTTAGGAAGTCCGGCGCCCGTTCCGATAAAAATCGCTTCGAAGCCTTCATCGAAAAGATCGTCTATGTATATCGACCTTCCGACGACTACGTTCCTGATGAATTTAACGCCTTTCTTCTTGAGCGTATCTATTTCGTACTCTACGATCTCCTTCGGCAGCCTGAACTGCGGGATCCCGTAGACGAGTACTCCGCCTTCCTTGTGAAAGCTCTCGAAAACCGTCACGTCATATCCGAGATTTATGAGGTCGCCCGCACACGCGAGTCCCGCAGGTCCCGATCCGACTACGGCCACCTTATGACCGTTGCTTTCGACCGGTTTTACGGAACCATTTCCTACATGCTCTTTATGCCAGTCCGCGACATATCTTTCGAGCCTTCCGATGCCGACCGGTTCGCCCTTCATACCGCGCACGCACTTTACTTCGCACTGTGTCTCCTGCGGGCAGACGCGTCCGCATACGGCAGGGAGCGAATTCGTCGAAGTCAGTATCTCGTACGCCTCTTCCATTTTGCCTTCGTTGACCGCCTGTATGAACTCCGGGATCCTTACGTTTACCGGGCAACCCGAAACGCACGGCTTGTGCTTGCAGTTGAGACATCTTTCCGATTCTCCCTGCGCCATTTCGTCGGTGTAGCCGAGCGCAACCTCTTCGAAATTTTTATTCCTTACCTCCGGTTCCTGCGAAGGCATTTCCGTTTTCGTTTTTATATTATTCATAATGCCTTACACCTCCCGTCAGTCTGCACACATGCTCGCGATCTCTCTTCTCTTCCTCGTGGTAGTATGCGTTTCTTTGGATCAAAAGATCCCAGTCGATGAGCTGTGCATCGAACTCAGGTCCGTCGACACAGGCGTACTTCGTTTCTCCGCCTACCGTGACGCGACAGCATCCGCACATCCCCGTGCCGTCTACCATGAGCGCCGAAAGCGATGCGACCGTAGGTATGTTGTACGGCTTCGTCACCGCTGCGACGAATTTCATCATGATCGGCGGTCCTACGGTGATGACCTCATCGTACTGATTTCCCGCTTTTATCAGCTCTTCCAGTTTCGTGGTGGTAAAACCCTTCTCTCCGGCCGATCCGTCGTCAGTGACGAGATAAAAATTGTCGACTCCCGCGCGGAATTCGTCTTCAAGAACGATGAGATCTTTGTTCTTGAAGCCCGACACCATATCGACTTCTATGCCGGCTTCATGAAGGCCGACCGCCTCAGGATATGCAAGGGCGTTACCCGTCCCGCCGCCTACGACGCAGACTTTTTTAAGTCCCTCCGTTTTGGTGGCGTTTCCGAGAGGTCCGGTAACGTCCATAAGACATTCGCCCTCTTCCAGCTGTGAAAGCAGGTTCGTGGATCTGCCGACATCCTGGAAGATGATCGTAACCGTTCCTTTTTCTTTGTTGCTTCCTGCGATCGTGAGCGGGATCCTCTCCCCGTATTCGTCGACGCGCAGGATTATAAACTGCCCGGGCTTGGCTTTTGCCGCTACGTACGGCGCTTCAAACTCGAGCCAGGTCATGTCCTCGTGCAGCTGTCTTTTCAGTACTATTTTGTGCATGATTCCCCCTTTCCTTTTCCGTAAATATTATATTATCCCGATAGATCGTTTACAAGCATTTGACGCCTTTCAATTGAAAATAATTTGTCAAAGTTGTTTCGGTCAATAAAATCGGACACGTTCCATGCCCGATTTATAAGGTCAATGCTCATTAAAAATGTTTTTTGCCGGGCTCTCAGACGCGCCTACCGAAGCTCCCTCGGCAGAGTTTCGCCTACTGAAGCTCCCTCGATCTCTCCGTCGCTTCGATGACCGCACTCATTACTCCGTATCTGAAGCCGTTCGCTTCGAGCATCTCGACTCCTTCGATCGTGGTGCCCGCAGGTGAAGTTACCATGTCTTTGAGCTGTCCCGGATGTATACCGAGATCGAGGACCATTTTCGCCGTGCCGAGCACCGTCTGTGCCGCAAACTTTGTAGCCGCATCTCTCGTGAGTCCCTGTTTTACGCCGCCGTCCGAAAGCGCCTCGATGAACATGGCAACGTAAGCCGGGCCGCCGCCGCTCAATCCGCATACGGCGTCGATGTCGTATTCTTTTACCCATTCAACGATACCGATCGAGGAAAAGAGCTTATCGGCGAATGCTTTTTCGTCGTCCTTGAGGTCGTGCTCTTTGCAGAGAGCGAACATCCCTTCGAAAACGAGAGCCGGGGTATTCGGCAGTATCCTGAGCAGTCTGAAGTCGCCTTTGAAAACTTCTCTGTAGCTCGAGATCGTCTTTCCCGCAACTATCGAGAAGACCGCTTTCCCGTCGAGGGTGTCGCCGAGTTCGACCGCCGTGTCAGCGAACTGCTGAGGTTTTACCGCGAGCAATATGATGTCGGCCGCCTTTGCGACCGCTGCGGAACTTTCGAGGACCTTAATGCCGTCAGCTTCCGCCTTTGCGACCGCTGCATCCTTCGGATCATATATGAGGATGTCTTCCCTGGCGACAACGCCCTTTTTTACCGCGCCCTGAATGATGGCTCCGCCCATGTTTCCGTATCCGAGTACACCTAATTTGAATCCCATTTCTGCCTCCTGTCGTTATCTTTTATCGTTTGGTTTAAAAATCTTCCGGCGAATATTTGAATATGTCGTCGTAATCCTTTTGTCCGAAGATCCCAATGTATTCTTTTACCGCTTTTTCGATTATCTCATCGGCATCGTCAGGCCATTCGCGCTTCATCACGCCCGTGATCGTAAAATATATGTGCGCCGTATGGAAATCGAAATCCTTCATACAGCTCGTCCCGATCTCCGCTTTTCTTTCTTTCATTTTGGCGAGGTCTTCCTCGGGCAGCGGCAGGCCCCAGTCGAACTGACATCGTTCTCCTCCCCAGCTCATCGCCGCGGTGTACGGCGTACAGACAAAGTCCGGGCAAAAGCCCTCGTAGACGGCGCTGTCAACGTTGACGCAATACTCGCGTCCGTATTTCAAAAGATCGTACTTTTTCCACGCATCGCACCAGGCACATTTGCTTATGTATGATTTGAGCGTCGGCTCGGTCTCGAGATAACCGAATTCCATCTGTCCCGGATAGTCCGGCTTCCACTCGCCGTACGCCTGGTTCGTCCAAAGAGCGATAGGATCTCCGTGCGCCTTCGCGTTGGCCGCCATTCTGGCTCCGCGCTCGCGCCCGTATTTTATCATGCCTTTCTGCATTACGCGTCGCGCCTCTTCTTCTCCTTTGGCGAGAAAAGAGTATTTGCTCAAAAGTGCAAACATTACCGCTTGATTCTCGATTTTCATCGTACCACCTCCCAACAAGGGTATTATATCATTTTTATAAAAACTTTTTCGCCTCAGCAAGCAGGACTTCCCTATCATTTTTCAGCTCACCGGAAAGCGCCCTCTCGAAGAGCGCGTTAAGCGCCATTCCGATCCCGGGGCCCTGAGAAAATCCGATATCGATCAGATCTCTCCCGTTTATCTCCAAATCTTTTATCTTGAAGCACGATTCGCGGGCGATGACATCATCGATGATCCCTTCAAATCTGTCTATATAGTCGATCCGCTCCTGCCGCACCCATTCCGCCTGCGCGCTCACGTCGGCCCGCTCGAGCGCGATCAGACCGTAGAGCGTGTCCTCGCCGATACGGGCTATCTTCCGCGCCGCATATCTTTCATCGAGGGTAAAGATCGTTCCGTGCTTCGAGATGAGATCCGTCACGGCCTCGGTCGTTTTCCTGTCGTACTTAAGTCGCCGCATGATCACTTTCGCGATCTCCGCCGATCTTCGCTCGTGGCCGTAAAAATGCCCCCACCCGTCTTTTACGACGAAGCACGACGGCTTTCCTATATCGTGAAAAAGCGCGGCGAGCCGAAGCGTTATGTCCGCCGGCACATTCTCTACGGCGATGACCGAATGCTCGTAAACATCGTAGTCATGATACGGATTGTGCTGGTCGAAATCGAACATCTCCCGTATTTCGGGGATGACAGTCGCGATGATATCGCGGTATTTTCTAAGGGCTTTGCCCGCGCCCGGTGACACGAGCATTTTATCGAACTCCACCCTTATGCGTTCGACGGAGATCCTGCCAAGATCGGGAGCGAGTTCATTCGCGGCTTTTACCGCCTCTTCGTCGAGGTCGAACCCGAGCGCCGCTTCAAATCTTATGCCGCGCATTATCCGGAGGGCGTCCTCGGAAAATCTTTCACGCGCCGCCCCGACTGTCCTGAGCCTCTTCGCCTTAAGGTCGGCTACTCCTCCGACCTTATCGACCACATTCCCCGCGGCGTCCATGGCTATCGCGTTCACGGTAAAATCCCTGCGCTTGAGATCCTCTTCGAGCGACCTCGTAAAAGACACTTCGTCCGGCCTCCTGTGGTCCTCGTATTTCCCGTCCACCCTGTACGTCGTGATCTCGTACAGTTTTCCGTGCATCGCCACGCCGACCGTCCCGTGTTCCTTGCCGACCGTCACCGTTTTGAAGTCACAAAAAATCCGCTCGACTTCATCCGGGACCGCATCCGTCGTTATGTCGTAGTCGGACGGTCCCCTGCCGAGCAGGATGTCGCGCACGCAACCGCCCACAAGATACGCCTCGTATCCCGCGCTCTCAAGCATTCCCGTAATACGGATCACTTCTTCCGGCAGCTGCGCATTTATCTTCATTTGTCTCACCTTGACGGCTCCGCCGTCTGTTTTCGTTTCAAATCGGCGTCTTTCGCCGTCTGTCTGTATTTCGTCCGAGCGATGACGCCGCCCGTCCTGTCTACTGTACGCGATGCTTTTCCTCTTGGTTCTCGATCGCGAGGTCGACCAGCCGCTTCATCAGCTCAGGCCCGTCCACGCCCATGTGGTCCCAAAGCTTCGGATACATGCTGATCGATGTGAAACCCGGGAGCGTGTTGACCTCGTTGAACACGATGCGGTCGTCGTGGCTGTAGAAGAAGTCGACCCTCGACAGCCCCCTGCATCCGAGCGCCTTATATATCGCGCACGCATATTCCCTTATCTCGTCTAAAATATCCTTCGAAATATCGTCGACGACCCTCGTCTTCGATTCCGCGTTCACGTACTTCGACTCGTAATCGTAAAATTCGCCCGCTGAAAGTATCTCGCCTACGCACGACGCTTTCGGTTCGTGATTCCCCATAACGGCGACCTCGAATTCCCTGCCGACGATCGCCTCTTCGGCTAAAAGTTTATCGTCATACCTGAAGGCTTCGTCGAATGCCGGCCCGAGGTCTTTCGGGCACTTGACCTTCGATGCGCCGACGGAAGAGCCGGCGGAAGACGGTTTTACGAAAAGCGGGAACCTGTGGCGGTGAAAGTCTTTTACCCATTCGATCGCGGCCTCGGGGTCCCTCTCGTAATCGTATTTTTCAACGACGCAGTGCTTCGCCATGTCGACGCCTGTCGTCGCGGCAATGATCTTCGCTATCGATTTATCCATGCAGTCGGCGGAAGCGCTGACGCCCGATCCCACGTACGGGACCTCGGCGAGCTCGAAAAGGCCCTGGATGTCTCCGTCCTCTCCGTGCGCTCCGTGGAGCATCGGCACGAAACAGTCGACCTTTTCCACGGTCGCCCTGTCGTCTCTGTCGAAAACGAGCACGCCTTTGACTTCCGGATCGTGAGGGATGACGACCTGAAGGTTGCCCGGATCCTGCTCCCAGCTTCCGTCTGCCATTTCGTCATATCCCGCATCCGTGAGGTACCAGCGGCCCTTCTTCGTTATACCGATTTTTATTACATCGTATCCTGCGCTTTCGAGCCATTTTACGGCCGTCACCGCAGAGACCCTCGAGACTTCATGCTCGGGAGATTTTCCCCCGAATATGACTGCTACCTTCATTTTCTTACTCCTTTCGGTCTCATCCGAAGATCACTTGTTTTTCTTTTCCGCAACTACGATCCTGTCCCGGCCGGTGAGATCCGGTATGACCGCCGCCGGCTTGAACTCTCCGTTTTTTTCGATTATCTTGCTGACCGCGCTCGCCTGCTCGCAGCCTATTTCGACCGCCAGCACTCCGCCGCGTTTGAGGTGGTCCGCCGCTCCTCCGGCGATCACCCTGTAAGCCTCAAGCCCGTCAACTCCGCCGTCCAGCGCCACGAGCGGTTCGTGCTCGCGGACCTCGACCGGCAATTCCCCGATCTTCGTCGTCGGTATATACGGCGGATTGCTTATTATCATATCGTAGAGAACGTCGTTCGGAAGCGCCCTGAAAAAATCGCTCCTGATGAGCTCGCACCTGTCCCGCACCCCATTTATCTCGGCGTTCTCGCGAGCGACGGCGAGCGCGTCCTTACTTATATCAGCCATCGTGACAGTCGCATCGTCTACGTAGTAGGCGACCGATATCCCGATCGCACCGCTGCCCGTGCAGAGGTCGAGCACCGCCGGCGCCTTTTTGTTTTTACCGCGGAGGATCCCGATCGCCTGCTCGGCGAGCACCTCGGTCTCCGGCCTCGGTATCAGTACGTTTTTATTTATCCTGAGCGGGATGCCCATGAATTCCTGCACTTTTATTATATGCTGGAGCGGCACTCCTGATAGGCGCTTCTCTATGCGCCACTCGTATTCATAAATGTCTTTGTCGCTCAGGACCTCTTTGCTCCTGAGGTATATGTCGGTGTGGGAAAATCCCATTACGTAGCAGAATATCTCGTTCGCGTCGTGCGCACCGTTTTCAACCAGGCTGAGCCTGTCGCGCCCGCGTTTAAGGACGTTCGCGACCGAATGCGGATCTCCGACCACCGGGCGAAGGCCGAACGGGTCGAAGTCATCTTCTCCCGTCACGAAAGCGGCTTCGCGCTCAGCTTCGGGATCGCGTTTCTTTCTGCCTACGACGCGCGCCTCTCTCGCGGCCTGCTCGTCCTCGAACTCTTTGCTGTGACGCGGGTCCGGAGCGACTCCGTCCTCATCGAAACCGTGCTTGTCGATCGCGATCGGCTCGATCAGGTTTCCGTTGAGGTCCGCCTTACCTTCAAGGGTAGGAAAATCTTCCGGCACGAGCACAGCCTTGAGTGCCACGGCCGCTATCTCGACCTCGGAGTCGAGCGGCTCCGCCGTCGTTATCGTCTGGAGCCAAAGCCCCGGATAGCTGAGTATCCTTACAAAACGGTTGTCGTGGCAGCCCGCATATTTCAGGAGTTCGTAACTCAGTCCGGCGATCACCGGTATGAGCAAGATCCTCGAGAGCACCCTCCACAGCATGTTCGGCCAGCCGAGCAGCGAAAAGAGGACCAAGCTGATTATCATCACGAACATCAGGAAACTGGTGCCGCACCTCGGGTGGAGCGTTTCGAACTCGTGCGAGCTCTCAGGCGTTAGCGGTCTTCCGTTCTCGAAGCAGTGGATGATCTTGTGCTCGGCGCCGTGATAGCGGAACAGCTTTTTTACCTCGTCCATCTTCGATATCGCCAGTATATAAAGGAAGAAGAGAAGTAGGCGTAAAAATCCTTCGATGAGGTTGAGCGCTATGCTGCTTTTTACGATACCTTCTAAAAGTTTCAGGATCACCGTCGGAAAAACGATGAATCCAAGCACGGATATCGCGATCGCGATGACGAGGGATGCGGTGAGCATTATGTTCCAAGCCGCGTTGGGCCCGAATTTTTCGTTCAGGAATTTTTCGAACCTGCCCGGCTCCTCTTCGTCATCGACGCCGAAATATTCCAGAACGTCTGCCGACTCCATGAGGGTGCCGATCCCGAGCTTCATCGAACTTACAAAAGCGATGATGCCCCTTATGATCGGCGTGTCGCTCCACTTGCTTTTAGGAGGGACTTTCGTCGTCTTGAGGTAGATCTCGTCGGTAGGAAGACGCATGGCAAGCGAGATCCTGTCGGGGCCGCGCATCATGACGCCGTCCATGACGGCCTGTCCGCCTATCGTCGTGACTTTTGCATTTTTCAGAAAAATCTTTTCCGGATCCATATAGTGTCTCTTTCGAATCAGTGCCGCAGTTATGCGGCGTTTATTTTGGCGCTGCGCGCAGGCGGCTTTCGGCGGGCCGGCGGCCTTTGCCTAGGCGCCGCGTGCCCGCGGCTTTTACCAAACGACCGCGACCCTGCGATTTTTACCCAAGCGCCGCCTGCGTTTTTATTTCTGCTTATATTTGCTCAGAAGCTCGGACAGCTGCGAAATGAACTCGGCGTTCGACTTCGTGGAAGCCAATTTGTCCAGGACCATTTCGGTTGCTTTTGCCTCGGATATCTCCCTTGCGTACATCATGCTGAGGAGCTTCCTGATTGCATCGTATTCCTGCTCTGATAAAAGCAGCCTTTCGTTTCTCGTGCCGGATCTGAACAGGCTTATCGCCGGGAAGATCCTGTGCTCGCTAAGCTTCCTGTCTAATTGTATATCCATGTTGCCGGTGCCCTTGAACTCTTCGAAGATGAGTTCGTCCATCCTGCTACCGGTATCTATGAGTGCGGTCGCTAGTATCGTTACGCTTCCGCCTTCCTCGATGTTTCTCGCCGTTCCGAAGAACTGTTTCGGCGGGTGGAGCGCCGCAGGATCGAATCCTCCGGACATCGTCCTTCCCGACGGAGTGACGGTGAGGTTATACGCCCTTGCAAGACGCGTGATGCTGTCCAAAAGTATCATTACGTCGCGTCCGTCTTCGGCAAGTCTCCTCGCCCTTTCCATTACCATCTGCGCAACCTTTACGTGGTGCGAAGGCTGCTCGTCGAAAGTCGAATAGATGACGCTGCCGTTTGCGAGACATCGCTTCATTTCCGTGACTTCTTCAGGTCTCTCGTCTACGAGGAGAACGATGAGCTCTATCTCAGGGTGGTTTTGTTCGACCGCCATTGCTATCTTCTTGAGGAGAACTGTCTTGCCCGCTTTAGGCGGTGCGACAATGAGGCCTCTCTGGCCCTTGCCGATCGGTGCGACCAGGTCGATCGTACGCGTCGCCAATTCATCAGGCGTCGTTTCGAGTTTTATCCTTTCGTTCGGATGTATAGGCGTAAGGTCTTTGAACCACTTACGCTTATACATGTCGTACGGTGCTTTTCCGTTTACCGAGACCAGGAAGATGAGGGCGCCGAATCTGTCGCCCGGGTTCGCCGGCCTTTTGAGACCTTTTACCTTATCGCCCGTCCTGAGGGCAAACCTTCTTATCTGCGAAGTCGATACGTATACGTCGTCTTCCGAAGTCAGGAAGTTGTCGAACCCGAGGAAGCCGAATCCGCCTTCGACGATCTCGAGGATACCTTCGACCTCTTCGTGACCGTCTTTTATCTCGATGTTTTCCCTTATCCCGTTGCCGTTTACCGCTCCGCCTTCGCCTGAAGCGGCGTGATCTCCGCTGAGAACTCCTTCGTTTGCATAGTCTTCCGAAAGCGCCTCTTCGTCCCCATATTCGTTCGTGACGAATGCACGATCTCTGTATTTCTCATACCCGTCGTTTGTGCCGGCAGCCGTCCCGTTGCCGCCGTCCGCATCATCCGTCTCTACGCCCTCGTCCCAAAGATTTCTCGGCGATAATTCCGCCATATCCTGCTCTTCGACGGGAGGCCCGGAGCCGTCTCTTTCCCTCTTATCTTCCATCGGCTCATCCATTTTCTTCGCCTCGGCGATTTTCACAATACCCTTTTTCATTTGCTGTTCCCCTCTTTTTGTAAATATGATAAAATTTCAACGTATACAGTTTTTATTTAGGAGGTCCCTTCTATGGAAACCCACAAAATAACGATAAATGATTCATATGCCGTCCTGTTAAAAAACGGCATTCTCGGCGATCTCGGCGATCTTGTTTCCGAGAGTCTCGGAATATCGAGAGCCTTCATCATCACTGACGCGGATGTCGCCCCGCTCTACCTCGCAAAAGCCGAAGCCGCACTGCGCGGCGCCGGATACGATGTAAAGAGCGCTGTCCTCCCGGCAGGAGAAGCGTGCAAGACCGCCAAATGCTATATATCCGTATTGAACGACCTCGCAAACGCCGGTTTTTCCAAAAGCGATATCGTGATCGCCCTCGGAGGCGGCGCCGTTTCGGACCTCGCCGGTTTTGCGGCCGCGACGTACATGCGCGGCATCCGCTATGCCGTTGTTCCGACGACACTGCTTTCCATGGTCGACTCGTCAATAGGCGGTAAAACCGCTATAGATCTGGCCGCCGGTAAAAACCTCGCCGGCGCATTCCACGATCCGGCACTTGTAGTAATGGATCCGCTGACCCTTAAGACGCTCCATGCTTCGGCGCTTCAGAACGGTTATGCTGAGATCATCAAATACGGGATACTCTCCGGAGATGCGATACTCGATTCGCTGCGCCATGCGCTTTTTTACGATGATTTTGAAAACGTGATCTTCTCTTCGCTGTCTCTCAAAAAACATATCGTCGAAAAAGATGCACACGACAGCAGCATCCGCCAATATCTCAACTTCGGCCACCTCATCGGCCACGCCTTCGAAGCGCACGAGGGGTTCGGATGTATCCACGGTAAAGCCGTCGCTCTCGGGCTTGCCCTCGAAACGAAGGGTTGCGCTATGGCGGGCCTCACCGAATACAAACTCTACGAAGAGATATCCGACCTCATTTCCGAATTCGGTTTCAGGACGACCACGAAGCTCAGCGCTTCCGACCTGATGCCTTTCGTCCTCAGGGATAAAAGGATCAGAAACGGCCGCATCGACCTCGTGATCCCGGAAGCTATCGGCAGGTGCCGTATGAAAAACATCGACCTCGACGAGCTCGGCGAATTCATAAAACTCGCCCTGGAGTGAGCGGGCGCCGCGGCTTTTGGGCTTCGGCCGGCCGCGCGGGAAGCCCTTCGGGCTCGTCGCGGCTACAGCTCTTCGAGCGAATTTATGGTCGACAGGACCGAATCGCCCTTAGTGTCGATCTGGCTGACTTTCAGTTTCATGACGTCGGCCGGGTCGACTTTTTCCTGTAAGCCGAGCAATGTCGGGCTCAGATATATGGTCTTGAGCAGCTTGCCGTTCAGACTCACGCGGCTGTGCTCTGTGAAGTTCTCGCCTTTGATGTAATAGCTGTTTCCTATTTTTACGATCTCGTTTATTTTTATCTCCTTGTAGCCCATTTTCATCTTCGTCTTCTTCATCGGATTTTTACCGCCGAAGATGTAATTTTTACCGTACAGCATGTCGTACGAAAGGGCCTTGAGGTTGTCTCTGTAATTGTCCGCGCCGTGCGAAGTCGTCTGCTGATAATCGAAGATCGTTCCCACGCCCGGCAGGCCGATGCGCTTCAGGATCTCGGCGCCGATCTCGTAACTCGTCTCCTCTTTATCTATTTTAGGAAGACCGATGTTGTCCCAGAGGACGTAACGAGTCACGTAAAGGTCTCCCGTTCCGTAGTCGGACTCCTGTATATCGAGCGCCGGTATGTGGTCGCCGTAGATCAGTACAACCGTCGGCTCGCCTGACGCCTGTATCTCCTGGAGCAGGTCGCCGATAAAAGTATCCATCTCGTGAAGCTCGTTGATGTAATACTCGTACTTCCATTTCGTTTCATCGTTTTTCGCCGTGACCGTCGTATACGGGTGCTTGAACACCTGCTGCGTCGGATAGCTGCCGTGTCCCTCGACCGAAACGACGTGCATGAAGTCCCTTTCCGGCGTGCTCTTCATCATATCCATGATGTTGTTCGTGAGTACCTTGTCCTTGCACCAGCCGGTCGGCGTCTCCTGTATCTCGTTCATGTATTCTATCGAGGTAAAATTATCGAATCCGAGGTTCGGATATACCTCATTTCTGTTGTAAAAGAGCGCACGGTGGTTGTGCATCGCGCTCGTGGCGAATCCCCTGCTCTTCAGCACGTACGCCAAACTCTCGAGCGGCTGATCCCTGAGTTTCCCCTTGTACGGATACTCGCCCGGTCCGAAGAACTTCGCGCTTATACCCGTGAGCACCTCGAACTCCGTGTTCGCCGTACCCGCCCCGCACGCAGGCACGCGGAACCAGCCCGTCGAATAGTGCTTCATCAGATCGGTGAACACCGGCGTCGGATCGTTCGACGTCTTGATGTTGTGGTAGTCAGGCGCCCACGTGAACGACTCCATTTGCAGGATGATTACGTTCGGATATTTCTGCTGATCGTCCTTCTGCTTCAGCGCCGTGTCGAGGCCGGACGAAGTGTTTTGCTTCAGGATCTTCTGCATCGACTCCTTGGAATAATCCTTCGGCGCCGATATTCCCTTGTTAACGGACGTATTTATAAAGCAGTATGGGAACCCGTAGTCGGTATATGCGTAGTTCAGGTTTCCGAAAAACGTCTGGAGCACTCCGGCTTTGATCAGCCCGCTCGTAGCTCCGAGCGTTATTCCGAACGCGATCAGCACTGTCAAAATGCTGCGCTTGTAATTGATGTTTTTCCACTTCGGGCAACCGATGCCGTAGAGCACCACGATGCCGAGGCCGATCAGAAGTCCCGTCGAAACGAGCACGATAACGAATTTCGAATAATAATTGCTGACTATCGATATGCCGTCCGCGGCGTTCTGCATGTCGTAAAGCGTGAACGGCGTCATCCTCTTCACGAGGATAATACCGTTTACGGTGCCCAGGAATCCCCATGCCAGGCAGAGGAGAAAAAGCACGAATCCCCTTTTCCTGAAAAGGAGCACGAGCGTAAAAGTCGCGAATATTATCAGTGAATTGTAAAGGAAGATCAGCGGATGCTGGAATAAAAGCAGCAAGCCGGCAAACGGACTCTTCGTCAGTCGCGCAAAAGTCTCGATGTACAGATACATGACCATCGAAGACCATGCGAGTTTGATGATGTACTGCCTGTCGTGCAGCGACGCATCAAAATACTTCGGCTCCTTCTTCGGGAAGCGCTTGCGGTATTTTGCTTTTATGTTGCCGAGCGCCTTGCTGAACCGGCTTTCCTTTATTTTTATAAAAGGCTTTTTGATTCGTTCTTTGACGGTTTGCTCCATTTATTCTTTGTCCTCCGTGAGTACGCGTGTCAGCTCGGCAAATCCCGCGAGGTCGATCTCCTCGGCACGCTTTTCGGGCCTTATCCCGGCCCTTTCCAACGCCTCCGATATCGTTTCTTTGTCGTATCCGTTCATGGCCGACAGGGCGTTGAGTATGGTCTTTCGCCTCATGGCGAAGCCCGCTTTTATGCAGGTAAAAAACAATTCTTCATCCGGTGCTTCGACCGCTTTTTCGTCCCTAAAATCCATTCGTATGACTTCCGAGTCGACTTTCGGAACGGGATAAAAACAGCTCTTGTCGACGTCGCAGATCTTCGCGACCCGGCACCGGTAGTGTACGGCATACGTTATAGCGCCGCACTTTTTCGTGCCCGGATCCGCGATCAGTCTTTCCGCGACTTCCTTCTGCATCATGACCGTCAGCGACCTCGCCGGCACTTCCCCTTCCACGAGCTTCATGATTATCGGGGTCGTTATGTAGTACGGCAGGTTCCCGATCACGACGGCTTCTTCGATGCCGTCTTCGCGCAAAGCTTCCGACAGGAGTTCGCTCACGTCGACCTTCAGGATGTCGCCGTGGACGACGCTCACGTTTTCGTCGAAGGCGAATCTCACTTTCAGTTCGCCGACGAGCCTCTCGTCTATCTCCACCGCGATGACCCTGCCCGCGACTTCCGCGAGCCTCTCGGTGAGGGCGCCCGCACCCGGCCCGATCTCGAGCACGGCGGTGTGCTTCCCGACGCCGCTTCCTTCGATTATCCTATCTATGGTTTCGCCGTCCCTCAAAAAATTCTGTCCGAGCTTCTTTGAATGACGAAAACGCGCAGGTTGCGGCGCGCCTTGTTCATGTTTCCCGTATTTTCTGTTTTTTATTTCGTGTCCTCGGCTTTTGTTCGCCATATAGCGATGTGGTTCTCTCTTTCGTGTTTGATTGGATGTCGGGCTCCGAGCAACTTCGGGCCCCGTCGACCTGTTGGACCTTCGGCGTTCTGCGAGGATGCCCGTTAGGTTTCCGCCTTGGGCGCTACCCGTTCGCGACCGCTCCGCGGTTTGGCCGGTCGGCGCTTGATTTGAGCCCTCCGGGCTCCGCCCTTGCGGCCAATCTGCTTATCGGGCGTTGCCCGTTTTTTCAATGGCGGCTTCCAATTCGCGTTCGGTTATTCCGAAGCAGTTGATGTGGCGCAGGAAGGTCTTGGCGTTGCTGTATCCGATGCCGAGTTCAGCCGCCACGGCACTTCGCCGCTCAGCCGCACCCTCACACCCGCACAGTCCCAGGCGGCGAAGCGCGCCGGCGCCCACCGAGCCCTGCTGCGCCGGCGCCACGCGGGCGCGGGCCTTGGCGACCGCAGCCGCGACAGACTCCGGGGCTGCGTTTTCGATGCCCACGTCGCCCGCGGCCGTGGCGGCCAGGCGGGGCACATAGGCGTGCCTGGCCTCCGGACAGCGGGACGCTATACGCTCCCTTATGCGGTCCCCCGCATAGTCCGGATCGGTCAAAACGATCAACCCTTTTTTCTTGTATGCCTTATCTATTATTTTCCAGGTGTCCTCGCCGAAGCCGAACCCGTGAGTCGTGATTATGAGCGTATCGAACACCCTTGAAACCACGGCCTCATCGCTTTTACCCTCGACGACGATCGCCTCTCGTATCCTCTTTTTTTCCATCTGCCTTCCCGCTCGGAACTAACCGTTTGTTTTATCGTCCTTGGACCCGTCGTCCTTTTGGGAACTGTCGTCCTTTGTCTTATCCTTATCGTCCTTACTTCCGTCGTCCTTCGGGAAAACGAAAAGTATCTCGTCGGGGTTCACAAGCCTCAGCTGCTTTCGCGCTTCATCCGAGATGTACTCGTCGCTGTTGACATCCTTCAGGGTCTTCTGCAGCTTCTTTTCCTGTGCGGAAAGCTCTTGGTTCTGCTTCTTCAGACGGTGATGCTCTATCTGAAGCGAAACGATATTCTTGATCGGCACCGCAAGGACCGCCGCAACGATCAAAGCGATGATCAGGGTGCGGCGCCTTTTATGATAATTTTTATCACGGCCCCGCTGTCTGGCCTTCGCTATTCTCTTCGCCTTTTTTTCATCTTCCATGTTAAAGTCCTTTGCCGTCCGCTTCAGAAGTTCTTTTTACCGCTAAACTCAACCTTTTTACTCCAGATAGCCCATAGGATCGACAGGAGCGCCGTTTACGATTATCTCGAAGTGGAGGTGCGGCCCGGTACTTCTGCCCGTGTTGCCCGTTGCCGAGATCTCCTGGCCCTGATACACCTTGTCCCCGACGGAAACGTACAGCTGGTTGCAGTGCGCGTACCTCGTCTTGAAGCCGTTGCCGTGGTCGACGATAACGCAGAGACCGTACGCTCCTTCGTATCCCGCAACGGTTACGGTACCGCCGTCGGAAGCATATATCGGTGTCCCGATCGGATTCGCGAGGTCGACACCGGTGTGAAGTCTTCCCCACCTGTATCCGTAAGGCGATGTGATGTTTATGTTCCTTACAGGATATTTGAAGTGGCCTGTCGGCGCGGTCTTCGGTCTTTCGGCGGTTCCGATGAGCACGATCTGCGTGGTCGGTTCGGAGATCACCGTCGTTTTCTTTATGTTCCTCTTTACCTCTTTGCCGTTTTCATAATAGATCGTACCGTTGACGATCCGCTTGCCGTCAGCGCCCTTTTGTTTTACATAGGAATCGCCCTTATAGAGGTCCTTCGTTTTTTCCTCTTCGACCTTATACGGGATCGCCTCGGCCATCGTACCCTTCATCTCGGTCTTTACGCAGATAGGGGTCGAAGTCTTATTTATGGTTACGGAATCGCCGGCGCTGACCTTTTTTACCGCGCTTTCGCCCGAGGCGTCGAAGATCTCCGAAGTTTTTACATCGAAGGTCTTAGCGATCGAATCCAGGGTCTCGCCGTCTTCCGCTATGTGTTTTATCGTCATCGCTCCGCCGTCTTTGAGGATGTTTTCGGCCGCCGAACCGGTTTTTATGCTCGATACCATGACGTACAGAGGTTTTACCTCTACACTGCCCTTGAAGCCTATGCCCGTTATCGACATGCCCGCCGGAGCCGTCTTGTAGCTCGCCTGCACTTTGTCGAGCAGATCGTGCGCTACGCCTTCGCTCTCGACGATGACCTTCAGTTTGCCGTCCTCGTAGATGCCGCTCGCCTTGACTTCTACGTCTTTCATGTATGTCAGATTGTTGAGGACCTCATCCGCATCATCGGTGTCCTTGTTGAAGCTCGGCACCTTCTTGAGCGTTATGTTGTCGCCCGCCTTAAAAACGATCTTCGCGTTGTTCTTCGAAGAAAGCTCCTGTCCCGACACATCGAGCACGTCGACGACCGTGTCCTGATTCTTGACGTATCCGAGAACGCGCCCGTTGTAAGCGTATTCATACGTCGTAAAATGTTCGAACACGAGGAGCAGCATGCACGTGACGATTATGAGGGAGAAGAATCCCTGCATCATCTTCTTTGTCGTGCCTTTATACCTTCTGTGCGCATCGTCGTATTCGCGCGCCCAGCTTTTTACGATCATCGAAAAGAAGCGGTCTACCGACGCCTGGACATTGTCGTGAAGGTATATGATCGCCGCTCCGGCGTCTTCGAGGTCGCTCATCATTCCGGCCCAAATGCCCTGCTTCTTGGCAGGGGCGCCTGTGTTGTTCTGGGCGCCGTTCTTCTGATCGTCGCCGTTCTGCGCGCCTTCTTTGTTTGACTGCGCTCCGGCTTCGGCCGCCGCCATATTCTTCGCAGCTCCGGCCTTGGCCGCTTTCTTCTCCGCTCTCTTTGCTTTCGCGGCGAGTTTAGCAGCCTTCTTTGCTTCTTTCTTAGCTTCTTTCTCGGCCTTCTTCAGCGCCTTGGCGTCCTGCGAAGCCGGCTTCTGACATTCGGCTTCCGCAGTCACTGCAGCAGCCACAGAAAGTTCCGCTTTCGTCACCGCTACCTTTTCCGGCGCCGCCTCAACCGCCGTAGCCGCAGCGGTCACTTCCGCCTTTGACGGCGCATCAGCCGAAAGATCCGGCGTCGCTGCATTCTGTTCGGCAACATCAACTCCATCGGCCGTCGCGTTCTTCTGCTCCGCCCTTGCGCGTTCGATAAACATCAGCTTCTCGACGAACTTTTTGTATTCTTCGCTGTTGAAGTCAGGTCCGCTTTCGCTCTGCGCCGGCGCTTTTACCGCATCGACCGCCTTTGCGTTAACTTCCGCCGTTGCTGCGACCATGTCCCTCTTTTTATCTGCAGCTTCCTGCACCTCAAGAGACGCCTTCGGTCCGGCCGCGGTCTTCCGCTCCGCCTGTGCGCTTTGTTTTTTTCTGAATATTTCCCTTGCTTTGTTTTTGTTGTCTTTTAGATTCTTCATAAAACCCCGTTAATGTCTTCGTCTGTAAATCGTCCTTCGCCGCCTGCCGCTGCCTGCGGCCTTAGTGCCTGCTGCGGTCCGCCTTCATCCTACCGTTTTATCGGGCGCCGGCCTGCGGTCTTCATGCATCCGCCCGTATTACCGGGCACACGCCTACTGTCCGCGCTCGGCAGTCTGCCTTTCTATGTTCCAGTCGAACGCTTCCAAAGCCCTTTCCTTGGCGCATTCGCAGATCTTCCCCTGATCGGTTTTTCCCCTGTCGCCGCATATAGGGCATTTGTAACGGACTTCCATGTAGTCCGACGGGAATCCGTTTTCCGCAAGCAGGGAGATCTCCTTCTCCTTGAGAACGGCCAGCTTTTCTTCGGCCTGCCGCCTCCTCTCGTTACCTTCCTCCGTATATCCGAAGTCCATCTTTTCGATGGCCACCCTTCGTTCTTCGTTCAGCGTTTCGCGTATCCGAGGATCCGCGGCGCAGGCTTCCTCTATCCGATCGGCCTGCTGCTTCTTCGCAATATCGCGCAGGTGTTCGTAGTATTCCCTCAAAACGCGGTTGCTGACATTCGCCTGATCCTTCGCGCCGGGCCTGTTTCCGCCGTCCTTCCGGATCCCGCCCTTTGCCCTGATCATCTCCTGCAGTTCTTCATCTACTGCGTTGAGCGAAGGGTTTCTCCTTCCCGCAAGATTGCGGCACGCGTCGAGGATCGCAGGTTCGGAGAAGCGCCATTCGTCGAGCCACTTGTCGATCATGGTCCTTTCGGCAGGCATCGGCGGTCTGAAAAGTCCGAGCTCGCCGAAGATCTTTGAGTGGAGTCCGCGCCTTTTGGCCGACACTTCGAGGATCTTCGATACGTCGTCGACCGTGCGGCATCCTTTTTCGCTCCAATCGAGAGCCACCGCCTCTATGTATTTTATAAACGGCTTGCCCTTACTGCAGGAATAATCGATCGCATACGAGATGACTTCTTTCGGGACGCTGAG
>CAMYCF010000013.1 GCA_947254375.1 uncultured Mobilibacterium sp.
AGCCGAAAAAGTCCATCGACACACTTGCCCGAGAGGTCATCCGCGGCGACTGGGGCAACGGCCAAGACCGTGTAAACCGCCTTACGAAGGCAGGCTACGACTACAAAGCCGTACAAAAACGAGTAAACGAACTGCTGTAAGCTGAATACATTGATAGACCCGCAAGGCGTGAGGAGAAATCTTCACTCCCTTGCGGGCTTTTTTATTTTGTCCGCTCAACTTCTTCAAAAACCTCCAGTGGAACAGTAGAAGGCAGAAAAAGATTCGTCCATAACGCCCTCGTCTCTTCAGGGAGTGTTAGAGGGACAGCAAGACCTGCCCTCTGTCTGGAGGGATGAGATGAAAGACAATTTTTATACCGATGAAAAAATTAAAAATGAGCTGTCCTTTAAAATCGCAATGTCCATCAGCAGAGATCTCTTAGAACAACATCTTCTTTCGCAAAAAGAATTCAAACTGCTAACGGACATCAATCGTCAGACTTTTCCTCCTTTGTTTTCGGAAATCATGCCAAAAGAACTTGATAAATAAGCCTTTCAGAGTGATGTATAGACATGCAGAAAGGAGGCATAAATGAAACGAATCACAAAGCTTAATAAGCCTATCGCAGCAACAAAAAATATCGGATTGCTTCGCGTGGCAGCCTATGCCCGCGTCTCTACCGATTCGAATGCACAGGAAGAAAGTCTGAAAGTGCAAAAGGAACACTACGAAAGCTACATTGCCACTCACAGTAACTGGCAGTTCGCCGGGCTGTACTACGATGAGGGTATTACCGGGACGAAGAAAGACATCCGCCCTGCCCTCACCCGTATGATGGGGGACTGCCGAACGGGAAAAATTGATCGCATTCTCACTAAATCCATCAGCCGTTTTTCCAGAAACACAACAGACTGTCTGGAAATGATCCGAGAACTACAGTCGCTTGGTATTTCTATTTATTTTGAAAAAGAACAAATCGATACCGGCGCGATGGAAAACGAACTATTTTTAACCCTTCTCTCCAGCTTTGCTGAAGATGAGTCCTATTCCATCTCACAAAACAGCAAATGGTCGATTAAAAGACGCTTTGAAAACGGAAAGTATAAACTGAGTTACCCGCCTTACGGTTATCAGTGGAACGGCGAAGAAATAATCATTGATCCCGAACAGGCAGAAATCGTGAAAGAAATCTTTGCTATGGCACTGGATGGAAAAAGCACGACTGCGATTGCCAAAGAACTCTCTTTGCGCGGCGTTCCTACAAAAAGGGGAGGACAATGGGCATCTTCCACAATTTCAGAAATCCTTACCAATGAAAAATACACCGGCGATGTGCTCTTTCAAAAAACCTATACCGATGATCATTTCAAGCGCCATCGCAATGACGGTGAAAAGGCCCAATATTTTGTGGCAGAACACCACGAAGCTATTGTTTCAAAAGAAGACTTTGAGAAAGCCGGCGCTCTGCTCTCCCTTCGCTCGAAAAAGAGAAAGCCTGCCAACTACCAGGCACGCTATGCTTTTTCTGGGAAAATCATCTGTGGCACCTGTGGATGTACCTTCAAACGTCAAACAAGATATCTTTTTCATACCACGATAATCAGCTGGTGCTGCCAAGGACATATTGAAGATAAAGCGCGCTGCAACATAAAAGCCATCTCTGATGAAAGCCTAAAAGCAGCGTTTGTCATCTTGCTTAATAAGCTCATTTTCTCCGGCACGAGCATACTAAAGCCGTATATGGAATCGCTGAAAAATGATGCCACAGATGCTTCGCTTTCCTCCATCCAGCGTCTTGAGACAGAAATTGCCGCTTGTCACGACCAAGAGAAAACACTCCAAGGTCTTCTTACAGAACGACTTATTGATTATGCGTTTTTTCAAAAGGAAGCACAGGGCATCTTACGCGAGAAAAATCATCTGCAAGCTCAAATCGCCAAGCTCGAAAAAAATGTCGAGGGAAACGTCAGCACTTTTGAACAGACCAAAGCACTGCTCCGTTTTGTGCTGAAAGACCAAATGCAGGAAGCCTTTGATGAATCCCTCTTCTCTTCCTTCGTCAAACAAATCCGCATCCTATCTCGGGATGAATGCCTCTTTGAAATGAAATGCGGACTGAACTTAAAAGAAAGGATATGAGGTAATGTCAAGAATCCCATACGGTTATAAAGTCAAAAACGGCTCTATCCTTATCAAGGAAAAGGAAGCCAAAACGCTACGGCTCGTATTTCGAGCCTATCTCGATGAGCCCTCCCTTTCCTCTACCATTCGAAAAATGAACCTGCCGTTCAACCACTCTCAACTGGCACGGCTTCTAAGAAATCCCATCTATCTTGGTGATGATATTTATCCTGCCATCGTTCAGTATGAGCTCTTTGAAGCCGTGCAAGAAAAAAGACAAGAGCAAATTGCAAAATCTTCTGGAAGGGGGAGAACAAAAGAAGTCAAGCCTCCAGTTATTGCAACCACTTTTACTTTACGAGATGAAAAGGAGTTCTTTGATGATCCGGCACAAGAAGCTGAGTATCGCTACTCACTCATTGAAAGCGAGGTGCTCTGATGGCACAAGTCACAATTATTCCGGCTCGTCCCCGTCAGGGTAATATTGCCAAAAAAGAAGAGATTAAAAAGTTGCGCGTGGCTGCTTATTGTCGCGTTTCCACCGATACCGACGAGCAGGAAACAAGCTACGACGCACAAGTCTCACATTATAACGAGATGATCGGAAAACATCCGGACTGGGAGCTTGCTGGTATTTTTGCCGATGACGGCATCTCCGGCACCAACACCAAAAAACGTGATGAGTTTAACCGCATGATCGATGAGTGCATGGCAGGAAACATTGACCTGATCCTAACGAAATCCATCTCCCGTTTTGCCAGAAATACGCTTGACTGTCTCAAATACATCCGCCTGCTCAAAGAGAAAAACATCCCCGTCATATTTGAAAAGGAATCCATTAACACAATGGACGCCAAAGGAGAAGTTCTTATTACCATCATGGCTTCCTTGGCGCAACAGGAATCCCAGTCGCTTTCCCAAAACGTTAAACTCGGGCTGCAATATCGCTACCAGCAAGGTAAGGTCATGGTCAACTGCAAGCACTTCCTCGGTTATACCAAAGACGAAAACGACAAGCTGGTTATTGTGCCAGAAGAAGCCGAAGTCATTAAACGCATCTACTATGAGTATCTACAGGGAAAAAGCACTGCAGCTATCGCACAAGGATTGGAAAAAGACGGCATCAAAACCGGCGCCGGTAAGACACGCTGGTGGTCATCAACGGTTTCTAAAATTTTACGCAATGAAAAATATATGGGCGATGCCCTGCTGCAAAAGACAGTGACAACGGATTTCTTGACAAAAACAAGAGTGAAAAATACCGGACAGGCTCAGCAATACTATGTGGAAGATGACCATGAGGCTATCATTCCAAAAGAAATCTTCCTTCAGGTGCAAGACGAACTCAGCAAACGACGTATCGTCCATATAAGCCCATCCGGCAAAAAGAGAAACTACTCTGACAGCCATCCTTTGGCACAAAAAGTTTTCTGTGGTGAGTGCGGGGATCTCTATCGACGTGTCCATTGGAACAACCGCGGCTGTAAGTCCATCGTCTGGCGATGCATTTCCCGCTTGGAACCCGCCGGTGCACCCATATGCCACAGCCGCACCGTAAATGAAGAAGTGCTAAAAAGCGTCTGCGTAAAATCGCTGAATAGCCTGTTAAATGACAGCAAACCTTTCTTAGAGCAGCTACAGCAAAATGCTGTCAAAGCCGTAAAACAGACCGACACGCTTTCTCCGGAGGGTATTCAGGCACGTCTCGATGAGCTGCAGAAAAAGCTCCTTGAGTGCGCCAACAATCGTCAAAACTACGATGCCATCGCCGACGAGATTTTCAAGCTTAGAAAACAAAAAGAAACTGCAATACAAGACGGTGTGAAGCAGCAAAAAACACTGACCCGCATCAAAGACCTGAAATCCTTTATCGAAAAGCAAGACGTCAAACTAACCGAGTTTGATGAGGCTCTTGCAAGACAGCTCATCGAGAAAATCACTGTCTTTGATGCCCACTTCACCGTGGAGATGAAAAGCGGTGTGAGCGTGGATATTACAGAATAAGAGCAAGCAACCTTGATAAAAATTTACCTATAGGGCTGCTTGCTCTTTTTTTGCTATTCAAGTTAAAACTTATTTGCCCTTTATCAGGACTTTCTTCTGCCAACTGCGCTTTCCGCATTCCGGGCATTTCATATATCTTGTGGTACCCGTATGCAATGCAAGATTTACTTGCCAGTAAGTCGGTACATATCTATGTTGGCAGTTCTGACACTCATAGTATCCTGCCTTTTGTTCAATCCCTACAGCTACAAAAACAACTGCAAATACCATTACAAGAACAAAGCAAATAAGTACAATCCGAATCCATGCTGGCATTTCAAGAAACGAGGCAACAAAAATTATGCACAACCCCACTATAATGGTTTGAAATGCAATCCAGTATTCCACTCTCAGCAACTGACGATTCTTATTTTCAACTTCTTTTTTCATTGCAAGTAAGTTGTCTTCCGCCTGTTTGTTATATGCGTCTGCCATAATTCTTTCGCCTGACAGGAGTTCGTTGACGTTAATTTTTAGAAGATCACACAACTCCAACATGATGCCGGAATCTGGCATAGACTTTCCGGTTTCCCATTTTGATACTGCCCGATTGCTTATTCCGATCTTCTCAGCAAGTTGTTTTTGAGTCATGCCTTGCATTTTCCGACAAGATGCTATAAATCTTCCAATTTTAATTTGATCCATATCAGGCACCTCCTCTCATGACTCAAGTATGCTTAAATTTAGTTCCTAATACAACGAACTATGCGTTGATTCCAGTCATTTCCACCACGGGTTGACCCGTGCCTTCACTCTTTTTAGCCTGACATCTATCCCGACCACTACCATCTATTCTGTAGCCACAGCCTTGCCTTTATCTATCCCGACTACTCAACCCTGTAGCAAATTGTCCTTGACTTCTTTCCGCATACAGGGTTTGAGCCACCTGGAGCCGTCCTGCGATTTTCTCCAAATTACAAAACCGCTGTATATCAGGCGTTTTCGGCTCTCGCTTCAGCCCTTTCTTGACATCAAGCACACGCACTCCACATGCATCGTCCACGCGAACATATCGAACGGCGTCGCCTCCTCGAGCTCATACCCGAGATCCTTCAGTATCCTGACATCGCGGGCCAAAGTCGCAGGATCGCACGAAACATATACGATCTTTTCGACATCCTCGCCGTCGAGCGCACGGAGCACCGCCTCATCGCACCCCGCCCTCGGCGGATCGAGCAAAGCGATGACCGGCACATCATCATTCAAATACCGCGCGCGAAAATCGCTTCCTTCCTCAAACAGTCCCTCGATCACATCTTCGGCTTTCCCCTCGTAAAAGATCGCATTCACGATCCCGTTGATCACTGCGTTCCTGTTCGCATCGAGCACCGCCGGCTTCATCTCCTCGATACCGACGACCGTCCCCGCGTGTTCCGCCATGGAGAGCCCTATCGTACCGATCCCGCAATATACATCGAGCAGAAGTTCTCTCCCCGTAAGCCCCGCGTACTCAAAGGCCTTCTCGTAGATATTTATCATCTGCTCCCTGTTCACCTGGTAAAAAGCGAGCGGCGATATCTCGAACCTGATCTTCTCCGGCATTCCCGTGTGCTCGAACGACAGCTGATCGCATATCGTCTTCCTTCCCGCGACGACATCGCACTTCGGCTTCCTTCCCTCCGTCACTATACAGACGCCCGTCAGTATCACATCGCTGTCGGTCTCCTCGGAAAAATCGAAAAGCGCATCGTCGATCTCCGCAACGAGTTTCCCGATGTCCTTCACTTTTCCGTTCGCCGTGTAAAAAACGACCATGAGCTCGCCGAGTTTCCAGCTGTATTTGACCGTGAGTCTTTTTATCCCCGCGGTAAAATCTTTTGATCCGGGACTTTTCACGTCAGGACCCGCACCGTTCCTTTCGGGACATCGCCCCGCGCGCTCCGATAAAAAACGCCGCACCGTCGCCGCGACGATCATCGCCTCTTCGCTCTGTATAAGGCAGTCTTCGCAGTCGAAAACTTCTTTTGTCCCTCTTTTATAAAAACCGACCTTTCCGTCTTCCGATACGGCAAAGGTCGCCTTGTTCCTGTATCTCGATATCCGAGGCGACGGCACGATGCCCGAAACGGCCGTTTCTTCAGCGCGGCCGAGCCTTGCGAGTTTTGATCTCACCCTGTTCTCTTTGATCGAAAGCTGCCTCTCGTATTTGAGCTCCCTGAAAGAGCAGCCGCCGCAAAAGTCGGAGTAAGGACATTCAGACGCGATCCTGTCCTTCGATTTTGAAACGAACGACGAGACGCGTGCGAAGGCGTAACGCTTTTTGACCTTCGTGATCTCGACATCGGCGATATCGCCCGGCAAAAGTCCGTCGGCGAAAATGACCATGCCGTCGCTCCTGCCTATCCCCTTTCCGTCTTCAGTGACATCGACGCAGTCGATCTGCACGATCTCTCCCTTTTCAAACATTTTTATTCTCCTTCGTCCCGCGGGACCTCCCGCAGTACCTGCACTTTTTACCCTTTATTTCGAACCGCTGCGAAGCGAGTCGGCTATCTCTTTTATCTTTGCGAACCGCTTGTTCACGCCCGACTTTTTTATCGGCGAAGAGAGCGCCTCCCCTATCTCCGTCAGATTCGCGTCCGGCCTTTCGAGGCGCATAAGCGCGACTTCGCGGAGCGACGGCTCGAGATCCGAAAGATGACCTGCAGCCTCGATCACTTTGATGTCGTCCACCTGGGCCTCCGACGCCTTTAACGTGCGGTCGACGTTCGCCGTATCGCAGTTCGTGATCCTGACAGCGTCGCCCCTTATACCTTTATCGATCTTTATATTCACGAAATTCAGCATCGCCGTGTTGGCGCCCATTATGCCGAGCATGTCGCTTATATATCCCGCGCGTTTTATGTAGACGACGTAGTTCTCCTTGCGCTCGCTCACATTGGCGCTGAGGTCGACGAACGAACCGATCAGCTTCTTGAGATCGAGCGCAAGCCTCTCCGTCGCGACGACGAACTCCATGTGGTAGCTTTTTATCGGATCGGACACCGTCCCGCAACCGAGGAATATTCCGCGGAGGAACGCGCGCTTGCAGCACTTCGTTTTTACGATCGGAAAATATATCCCGTCGCTTAGGTAGTCGTCGCCCTCGCGCACCATGAGCATACCCGTCTCGCGCAGTATGCGCTCGCTCTTGTCGCCGTCGTCGATGCGAAGGGTGTACCTGTGCCATTTTCCCTTGTGCTTCCCGGGCGACTGCGATTCGCCGACTTCGAGGGAAGCCGTAACGCCGAAATAATCTTTTATCAGCTTCTTAAAATGCCTTGCGACCGCCGGATTTTCCGTCGATGCGAGTATCGCGAATTTCCCTCCGCCGAGCAGCCTTATGCCCGACGACACGCGAAAAAAGCCGGCGATCTCAGCCAGCATGCAACATTTTTTATCGGGTTCGATATGAGAAAGTTCGCTTTTTACATCGGCGGAAAACGACATTTTTTACCCCTTCGCTGAAAGCTACTTTTTGCTCCTGCCGAGCTCGAGATCCATATCCCTGTGGCGTACGTTGACGTTTTTACCCTGCTGCTCGAAGATGCGCCCGAGCTCGTTCGCCATGACGACCGAACGGTGGTGACCGCCGGTGCAGCCTATACCTATATTTATGTGATATTTCCCTTCCTTTATGTAGCCGGGAATCAGTTCGTTGATCAGCGCGTCGAAATCGGAGAGGAATTTTCTCGTGATGTCGAAGCGCAGGACATAATCGCGTACTTTTTTGTTGTTCCCCGTCAGATTCCTGAGGCTCTTCAGGTAGTACGGGTTCGGTATAAAACGCATGTCGAAAACGATGTCGGATTCGACCGGCACGCCGTATTTGTAACCGAAAGAGAGTATGTTGATGTTAAAAGTGCTTTTGGAGTCTCCGTTCAGGAATACCCTGTCCATCTCGCTCCTGAAAGCGCCTACTTTCTTATGCGTGGAATCGATGATGACGTCGGCCTTGCGGCGTATCGGCGCGAGCATCTGTGCCTCGCTCTCTATGACTTCAGGCGCGACGCGTCCTCCCGAAAGCGGGTGATAGCGCCTGCTCTCGTTGTACCTTCTCACGATCGTCTCGACCGACGCCTCGATAAAGAGCACGCGACTTTCGATCGCGTCGTTGTTTTTAAGATCGTCTATGCACTTCTCCAGATCCTCAAAAAAGTCACCGCCGCGGACGTCCGCCACGAAGGCGGCCTTTTTTACGCCGGGCGAACCGCTTACCGCGAGATCGAGAAAGTTTTTGATCAGCGCGGGCGGCATGTTATCGATGCAGTAGTAACCGTTGTCCTCGAACCAGTCCGCCGCCTGGGTCTTGCCCGCTCCGGACAGTCCCGTGATTATGACGACTTCGATGTTTTTACCCTTCAATATTTCGCTACCGCCTTTCATTTATATATTATTTTCTTTCCTCTATATTCACTATGCGTGAGATATCGAGTCCCGCCTCGAACGCACGCATGAGGCCCTTCTCGAACCGCCCTATCTCGCACGGCTTATGGGCGTCGCAGTCGATTATGAACTGCACGTCGTACTCCGCCGCGATCTTTATCTCCGGCACGGTGAGGTGCGTGTGCCTCGTGTTTATCTCCATGAGCGTGTCCGTCTCTTCGCACGCCTTCGATATCGCCCTGACGTCGAACGGTCCCTTGTCGCACGGATGCGTGATGATCTTTACGTCGTTCTCGTAGAGCGCCCTCAGCGTCATATCCGTGTTTTTGTTTCTCAGGCGTTCCTTGCTGCCCGACGGATATCCGATCTTCGAGCAGATCTGATTCGCGATCATATGTCCGCGCGGGAGTCCGTAGTGGTAGCCGGCGATGATAAAATCGAACAGCCCCATCTCGTCCGGCTTTACGTCGAGCCCGTTCGGCGTGTCGATTATGTTCGCCTCGACACCGAGGTTGATCTTCACCGGACAGCTCTTCGCCGCCTCTTCGATCTCCGCCCTCATCTCCGGTATCTCCCTCAGGTCGAGCCCGTAAAATTTGTGCCCCGGCCCGTGGTCCGTTATCGCGATCTCGTAGATCCCAAGCGCCTCCGCCGCACGCGCGTTCTCTGTTATCGTCCCCTTGCCGTGCTTATAGCCGTAGCCTTTCGAATGCACCGTGTGGGAATGAAGATCGCACGTCATCCTGTATCTTTCAGATATTTCTTTGATATCCAAATCCTTCACCCTTGTTCTCCGTCGCCTTTATTCTTCGTCACCGGCGACTTCTTCGTCACGACCGACTTCTGTGTCGCTGCCGACGATCCTGACCTCCGGCTCGAGCATTATCCCGGAGTTCTCATACACCCTTTTCTTCACCGTTTCCATAAGTTCGAGCACATCTTTGCACGAGGCGCTGCCGCGGTTGATGATAAAACCGGAGTGCTTCGTCGACACTTCCGCATCGCCGACCGCCTCACCCTTGAGTCCGGCCTCTTCGATCAGCGCTGCCGCATATCCACCGACGGGCCTTTTAAAAGTGCTCCCCGCACTCGCGAAATTGAGCGGCTGCTTGCTGCTCCTTCTGTTGTAAAAATCGGTGATCTTCGCTTTTATCTCTTCCTTATCTCCGTGCTCCAGGCTGAAAGTCGCGGAAAGGACTATCTCGTTCCCCTTCTGCGCCCGGCTGTTTCGGTACGCAAAATCCATTTCGCTCCCCGGCACGCTAAAAATCTCGCTTCCGTCGCTCTTCATGAGGCGGACGCTTTTTACTATGTCCTTCATCTCTCCGCCGTAGGCGCCTGCGTTCATAAAAATCGCCCCGCCTACGCTCCCCGGTATGCCGCCCGCGAACTCGAACCCGGTCAGTCCGTTTTCGTATGCGAACGCGCTGACGGACGAGAGCAGTCTCGCACTGCCCGCGGTTACTTCACAGGACGCCGCCTTTTCTTCGTCATTCCCGGCTTCGCCGCCCGCATCGGCGGGGTCGAGTTCGATCGAGCCGAACTCCCCTCCGAGCACAACAATGACGCCCCTGTATCCGCCGTCGCGGAAAAGGAGGTCCGAACCGTTCCCGACGATCATGTGCTCTATGCCTTCGGCAGAAAGCCACGCCAGCAGCTCGGCGAGCTCCTTCTCATCGTTGCACGTCACCATGACGTCGGCGGGGCCGCCTATGCGAAAAGACGTGTGCCTGCTCATAGGCTCGTCGGTTTTTATTCGGTCTTCGGTGATCCCGAATCCGAGCATTTTATCTTTTATTTCCGAGATCTCAAGCATCCCGTTTTTACTCTTTATCTTTTTTATCTTCGTTACCTTCCTTATTTCCTTCGGCTGCCGCGCCGCCCGTCATCTTTTCGGCCTCTTTTATCGCTTCCCTGTGCCGCTTTCGGTGGGAGTGCTTCGCCCCCATTATCTCGTGAGGGTCCGAAATTCCGTACTTTTCAAGCCTGTAATACGAGCTCGTAAGCACCGGCTCCTCTTTTACGTCGAGCTTTTTTACCATTAGAATATTTATGTACTTGTATATTATTACGAATACCGGGACGCCGAGCACCATGCCGATGAAGCCGAAGAGGCCGCCGCCGACGAGCACCGCGATCAGTACCCAGAAACTGCTTATTCCGATGACCGTGCCGACGATCTTCGGTCCGATGACATTGCCGTCGAGCTGCTGTATCGCCAAGATCATCACGGCGAAATACAGGGCTTTTACCGGATCCTGCAGAAGGAGCAGGCAGAACGAAGGTATGGCGCCGAGGAACGGTCCGAAGAACGGGATGATGTTCGTGACGCCGACGATCACGCTTATGAGGAGCGCGAGCGGGATCCCGATTATCCTCATCGTGATGTAGGTGAGTATGCCTATCACGATCGCGTCGAGGATCCTTCCGACGATGTAGCCGATAAAAACGTCGTTTATCGTGTGCGCGAATTCGAAAAGTCCGTTCGCGGTCTTCGGCTGGAAAAGCGCGGTCGTCATCTTCCTAAAAATCGCGAAAAGTTTTTCCTTGTAGTTGAGCAGGTAGATCGCGATCAGGATCCCGATGATTATGTCGAGGAACGCCTTGAGAACTTTGATTATCTGCATCGAAAGGATGCTCGCAAGGTTGGCCGCTCCGTATGATTTCAGTATATGCTTCTCGACCCAGGCGATCACTTCGTCCGAGCCTGCGTTCGCGGCCCTGTTCGCCATCTCGGCGACCTTCGGATATTTGCTGAGGTGGACTTCAGACCACTTAGCAAAAGTCGCGAGTCTCTCAGGCATCGTCGATATTACAGAGACGATACTGTCGAATATGCGCGGGAGCAGGAAATACGATATGAGCGCGACGAGCGTGAACATTATGAGGATGCAGACGAGCGAAGCCGCCGTCTTTGCAAGAACGAGGACCCTGTGGTTGAGGATCGCCGGATCCTTCCCTTCATTCTTAACGGCGTCAACGATACCGTCGTCGACGAGAGGCACGTTGCCGTCCCTCTTCAGCCTGTGGCTGAACCTCGAATAGAGGGCCCTGACTATCCTGTTGTAAAGAGGACAAAAGAGGAACGCTATGGCGATCCCGATGTATATCGGCATCATCACACCGTTGATGTGTGCAAGCCCCGCTTTGACGTTCGCCTTGCCGATCATGTTGTTTATAAGCATGAGAACCAGACCGGCTAAGATCAGCGATCCGGCCAGTTTGGCGTATTTGCTCCTGAATGCGTCTTTTATCAAGAGTACTATCCTTTCCCGCGATCTTTCGATCGGATCCGCAAATTTTGCATTCGCTTTAGTTGATTATAATATAAAGTTCGCCTTTTGGAAACGCCGACGGGCAAAACGGTAAAATTTTACGGCGCCGAACGCCTCCCGCCGATATCCCCGCGGGCATACTATTATTTTTTTCTATTTGCTTATGATTTTTATCGGCTATATTATGATAATATATCATATATATTTCAGTTGATTGGAGGCATACAAATGAGATTAGACGCAAAAGGCAAAGAGTGCCCTATCCCTGTTATCATGGCAAAGAAAGAGCTCGACGCGAAGACCCAGGACCTGGAGATCATAGTCGACGGCGAGACTCAGGTAAATAATTTGAGAAAGCTCGGCGAGTCATACGGCCGCGAAATAACCGTAGCTCCCGAGGGCGACAAGCAGCTCGTAAAATTCGCTAACGGCGAAGGCAAGGTCCCTTCGGCAGATGTCGATGAGCTCTGCGGAACTTCGTGCGGAAACAGCTTCGCTGTATTCTTCAACAAGGCTTCGGTCGGGAGCGGCAACGACGAGCTCGGGCTCAACCTCGCTAAAATGGCGATCTTCACCCTCTCCGAAGGCGATAAAGTTCCGGCTTACATCCTCTTCATGAACGGCGGAGTAAAACTCACCACGGGCATCGAGCCGCAGATCGTAGAGAACCTGAACACCCTCATCGAGAAGGGAACGAAGGTCCTCGTATGCGGCACCTGCCTCAACTTCTACGGGGTAAAAGACGACTGCAAGGTCGGCACGGTAAGCAACATGTACGATATCCTGACAGCGATGCAGTCGGTATCGAACGTTATCACACTCTAAGTATCGAACGTTATATGGGTCGCGCGGCAAAAAATCGTGCGACGCCGGTTCGCGCGGTGTATGCCCGCGGATAAAAATCGAGAGCAAAGATGATCGAAGAATATTATCTCTTTACATTTGAATCGACGCACGGTGCCATATCGACCGATACGCTTTTAAAGCCCGTCGGCTGCAAGATAATGCCCGTGCCGCGTGCGATATCGACAAGCTGCGGAATGGCGGTCCGCGTAACCCCGGAGCAGCTCGATGAAGCACGCCGTATATTCAGGGATAAAAGCGATCTCGGAAGCGATGAGTTCGCCTTTTATCATATAAGGCACGATAAAGAGAATAAGACATTCGATTTCGAGCGGGTCGATATCTGACCTTCGCGCGGTAAGGTCTCAGCGCGATAAAAATCCAAAGTGACTTCGGTGCGATGCTCCGGCAAAAAAATCTAAAAGCGGCAGGCGCCGATCTTACGATCAAAGTCCTGCCGCTTATTTTTTACTCAAGAACGTACACTTTTACATGGCGCCTTCCCCACGAATAGCACTCCGACATGCTCCTCATGTAGAGGTCGACAACATTCCCTTTTACCGCCGAGCCGCAGTCGTTCGCGACCGCGAATCCGTAGCCCTCTATGTAAAGCTTCGTGCCGTAAGGTACATAGCTCGGATCGACCGCGCACGTCCCGTAGTGGCACCTCGAGCCCGCCGCGCCGTGAGCGTTCTCGCCCATGTAGTACGCCGTGGTGTTGCCCGTGAACGTCCTCGTATACTTGACGCTCCCGGTCTGCCCCGTCACGGATGTGCCGAACCTGACGCTGTTGTTTTTAGGCTCCTTGATCCACTTCTTGAGTTTTCGGTCTACGTGGTCTTTTTTACCGTTGATATAGGTCGTAACGTAGTTGAACTCGCCCTCGCCGGATTCTCCCGTGACCGACGTTATCGTCCCCGACGTGATGCTCGGATCGAACACGACCTCGTCGATCGGTTCGACGGTCTCCTTCTTCGTCTCCGTCGACGTGTGGAGCTCCTGCATCTCGATCTTCGTATCCGCCGTAACGACCGTCCCCCTCTCAGGGATCAGTATGTCGTCGTCGTCGAATTTGATACCGTTGTACCTGAGGTTTTCTTCGACCGTTCCCGGGAAAAGGTAGATCTCCTTGTTCTCGCCTTGGATGACAGCAGTCGACCGGATACCTTCCGCGACCTTGATCGTCATGCCGTCCTTAACGTCATGATCGCGGCACGGATATACCATGTCGGTCGACTTCACTTTTACCCCGCTGTCTTTGACCGCATTTTCGACATTGCCCGAGCGCGTCTTGATCTCCTTTGTTTTTACGCCGTCCATCGTGGCATACACGATTTTTACCCTCGACGGGACTATGTAGTCGATCCCGAAAATGAACACGAGTGCGACCGCCATTATAACGACGACGCCCATCACCTTGCGGTGTTTGTCGCGCATAAAAAACTTCTTTATATCGAATCCTTTTAATTTAGTTTTTATTTCTGTGAATTTTTTCCGCATAAAAATCCTAAAAGTTCTGTCCGTTCTGAAAGTATTTTTGCCTATAGTCTTTGATACTATATCAGAATATCCATAAAATGTCACTTTTTTTGTTTTCAGGACCTATGCGTTGAGGGTGAATTCCGTTTATTGCACTGCGCTACAGCATCATCGCCATGTAAGGCGGGATGCACACGATGCCGTCCTTGATGCTGAAATTTTTAGGGTGGATGATATAGCACTCTCCGATGCGATTTTTATACTTATCCCTAAAAGCCTCCAGAGACGCGGTCGTGTATCGCTTTCCCGACTTCACCTCTATCGGATAAATTTTATATTTTAATTTGCTGTTGTTTGAAATCAGAAAATCTATCTCCATGTCGTTTCGATGCCTGTCGGCGTTATAGTGGGCGTAAAAATACAGCTTATGACCGTTCGCGACCAGCATCTGTGCTATAGCATTTTCGTACAGCATACCGGCGTTAATATGCAGTTTCCCGGCGATGATCTGCTTGTAGACTTCATCCTCCAGCAGCTCGTTTTCGTCAAACGCGTGGCTTACAAGCAGACCGGTATCCCCCATATAACACTTCACATAGCTTCTCGTCTCGTTGAAGGAGAGTCCTACATTCGGGTCGTTGCAAAGAAAGCATTCGTTGGTCATCATCGAATCCGCCAGCCAAAAAAATGTTTCCTCATACTGCTCCGCATATGAGCTTTCCTGCACCTTCTTAAAAACTACTCTTTTCTCGTGCTTCGATAAAAATCCGGGGATCTGATCAAAAATAGATAAGACCTTGCTCCTGTACTGCACGCTTATTTTCATGATATCTTCGCGGTAAAGCTTCAAGATGTCTCTTTTCTCTTTGTCCGCCTCGGTAAAATCTTTTCGGCTCTCTATAAAAGCCACGACCGCTTTCGGCATACCTCCGACCAGCATGTACTGCTGAAACAGAAGCATCGCCCGATCGTGCATGCTACGCTCAAGCGCCTCTCTCTTCGTAAAGCATGTCTTGATATAGTCTGTCAGCAGCTCCTCGCCGAGCGCATTCGCGAATTCTTCGAAATCAAGCGGATACATGAAGATGCTTCGTTCTTCCGACGGGATCACGATGTCTTTTACATTCTCTTTAATGGAGATCAGCGCCCCCGTCTCAAGGTAATCGTACCTGCCGTCTGCGACCAGATATTTTATCGCCGCCCTCGCCTGCGGGAACATTTGCACTTCATCAAAAATAATAAGCGATCTTCTGTCCGACAGTTTTACCCCGAAATGCGTCTGCAGCAGCATAAAAAAGGTGTCGAGGTCGTTCAGGTACTTTTCGAAGTACTCCTCAACCTCTCTGTCGTGCTTGGCGAAGTCGATTAGGATATAGCTCTCGTATTCGTTCTTCCCGAACTCCTCACAAACCGTCGATTTTCCTATTCGCCTGGCACCTTCGATAAGCAACGCTTTATTCCCTTTGCATTCGTTTTTCCAGTCTAGGATCTTACCGTATATCTTCCTCTCTAAAATCATGGTTGCACCTTCCGATCATGCGCATCTTTGAAAACCCTGTTCCCCTTGATTATAGGCACATTATAGCACCTCTCCGAATTATGCGCAAGTTTGCGATACCCATAAATTCCGATTATGCGCACATTTAGTATACCACTAATTTCTGATTATACGCAGGTTTATCATGACCACAATTTCTGATTATGCGCACCTTTGCGGTAAAAGAAAAGCCCGAAGCCTCATCCGCTTCAGGCTGATATTGGAAAGGAAATCGTATATTGATAGAATTTCAGCCTATGGGTGCAAATGCAAGGTCATGGGTGCAAATGAGGGTGCGTGGGTGCAAATCAAAGGGTATGGGTGCAGCCCAATTTTCTACATTACTTTCGGCATCTTTGATAAAATTATCAATTTTGCATCTGATTGTTTTAGTTGGATATTTAATTGAAAGATCCTTATATGCCTTTATAAAATCCATAGATGGTTTCTTGGATGCTATTTCATCAGATATTTCAGAAAGTGTACCGTACTCATTTCCCGTCATTTCGCACTTCATATAGTTCAAAAAAGATTCAAAGCCTATATGCTTTTCGACATCAAGTTTGGACAAAAGTGCCACCGTCTCAA
>CAMYCF010000014.1 GCA_947254375.1 uncultured Mobilibacterium sp.
GGTTTAGTCGCACATGCGAAACATAGCATAACGACAGGCAGGCTTGAAGGCTACAACAACAAGATAAAAGTAGTAAAGAGGATTGGCTACGGTTACAGGAATGAAGAGTACTTTTTCACTTTGATTAAGTACCTATCGCTTCCTGCGAATCGAAACCAATCCCCCAAAAATCCGTGAAGATCCACAAAAATGATATTTATGCCCGTAAAAAACGACGCCCCGGGGATCTCCCCTCGGGACGCCGTTCACAGTCCGTTATTTTATCATCTTTATCATCAACTATATTTTGCGCCTTCTTCCGGCGAGTGCCGCGGCCGCCGCAACGGCCAATGCCAGGATCGTCGCGTAAACAGGTATCGATGAGTCATCGCCCGTGTCGACCGTAGCAGGCTTGTTCGACTCTATGTATTTATTCGTGATATCGTACCCGTCCTGAGTCATGGTGTAACCCTTCGGTACCGATACCTCTTTGACCTCATACTTGATCTTGTTCAGATCCTTGTCGTATACCGGGATATCCTTCCACGAATATTTCTGAGTCATGTCCGTTCCGGCCTTCAGTGTCACGGCGTCTCCGACCTGCTCTTTCGAGCCGTCGCCCTTGACCCTGTAAAGCGCTACTTTTACCGCCGGGTGATCCTTCTTGGAACCCGTCCATGTCTTCGTTCCGCTTATCTCGGTCTTAGGAGCATAACGGTTGACGAGGACGAGAGGATCGTCGCTCTTTTCAGCGACATAGTCCGCCGGGACTTTTACTTCTTCTGCGAAGTAGTTGATCTTCGTGCCGTCCTTCTCGGCGACAGGCAGATCTTTGAATGTGTATTCCTTCGTTCCGGACTTGAGCGTGACCGGATCTCCGACAGCCGTCTTGTTGTCTTTGTCGCCTTTGTAAAGCTGAATCTCGACATCAGGGACCGTCACTCCTTCAGGCACCTTCCACGTCTTTGTTACCTTGACATCAGCCTTCTTGACGACATTTGCAAGAGGGACTTGGAAGTCTTTGAATTTGACGGTGTGCATCGCAGTCCCGTCAGCGCTGGCGATGTCTTTCTCCTGAAGTTCACCTTCGGTCATCTTTCCTACGCTGAAGACCTCGTACGTCTCCGTGCCGATCTCATTGAACTTCAGGAGATCCTCAATAGGAGTACCGTCGACTTCCGAAGGAAGATCCTTGATCGTTGCGGTGTACTTGTTGTCTTTTGTGAGGTCGAACGTGCCCACGAGCGTTTTACCGAGGTATGCCTCTACTTTGACATCGTGTGCTTTTACGCCGTCCCACGTCTTCGTCATGACGAAATTCTTGACAGGATTTCCTTCGACCGGCTTTTTACCGATCTGAAGGTGACCGTTCGATCCGATACCGCCCCCGCCGTCTCCGGCAGTGTTGCCGTAGATCTTGAGGTCCGTTTTATCGGCTGCTATGTCGGCCTTCGCGTAATCCATTATCGCCTTCAAACCGAACGCTTTGTCATTGTAGAACGACGGATCTGCTGCGGTGTCTCCCGCCTTATATCTCGCATTTGCTTCGTCCGAATACCATGCGATCGGGAATCCGTTCAGCATCCTCGTCGGAAGCGAGATAGCGTAGTGGGAGGTCTGGCTCGGAGTGAAATAGTCCTTGTGCTTTTCTCTTGAGAAGAAGTCGTCGCCTGCGTTTTTCGCTGTGTTGCGATATGCAAGGGCACCATCCTCAAGCTGGAACTCAAAGTCGCCGATCGGGCATATCCAAATGCCGCCGCCTTCATTCTTCGAGGTGTTGTCGCGTACGAGTGCAGTCTCAAGGACGAGGTCGTAAGGGACCGTCTTGAGGTGGATCCCGCCGCCGTGTGTCTTCGCCGAATTTCCGGTTATCGTACCTTTCTTCAGGTGGACGTTGTGGGACTTGACGAGTATACCGCCGCCGTCGCCGTCACCGTAGTTGCCGATCGCCTTGTTGTTGCTGATCGTTCCGCCGTTCATCGTAAAGGAAGCAGGGAATATCTCGAACCATCTGTCTTTTGAAACGGCCGGTGCCGGATCATTGATAGTTTCAGGGCGTCCTGCGTAGTTGAACATGAGCCAGTCGGTAACGTAAACTCCGCCGCCGTCGCCCTGAGATTCATTTCCGTCGATCAAGCCGCCGTCCATCGTAAAGCCCGCATTCCCGTTGACCATAAGGCCGCCGCAGAAATAGCTTCCTTTGTTTCCCGATATCGTGCCGCCCGTCATTTCGAACGATGATTTCCTGCCGGCGATATTGAGCAGATCCTGTTCCGTCAGATTCGGCCTGCGATACATATTGTTGTTGTAATCGAAAAGATCGTACATCAGGATCCTTCCGACCGTAACGCCTCCGATACCGCCTGAATTTCCGCTGATCTCGCCGCCGGTCATCTTCATCTTGGCTCCGCTCTTGAGGCTCACGCCGCCGGCGTCGTAATAATTGGAGGTCGCGTTCTTCGAGATCTTTCCGCCGTTCATAACGAGGGAGGCTCCGTCGGACATCTGTACCGCCGATTCTCCGGAAGCGTTGCCGGAGATCTCACCTTCGTTCAGGACCGTCTGCGACTTGTCCCCTTGGAGCCTGACCGGGCTGAAAGAACCTTCCGTCTTCTGATTCGTTACCTTCGCTCCGTTGAACTCCAAATAGCCTTCCGAGAGAATAGCTCCCTTTGAAGTTTCGTTTTTACCGTCGAATGTCAGATCGATAGCTTTTCCTTTTTCGCCCAGCTTGAGCGATCCTGAGGAAGCGACATTGATCATATAGTCGCCGCTGAAACTGCCGCCTCTGACAAATACCGATTTCGCCGCTGATGTGATCGTCACGGAACCCGAGATGTTCAACGCCGAGGTAAAAACATACTCTCCGCCGCCCAAAACGATGTTCGTTTGGTTCTGATCGACAGCAACCTTCAGTTCGTCAAAATTACTTACCGTAACCTGACCGCGTGTGGTTGTCACTTCTTTCGGCGATGCTGACGGTGATGTGTTCGCTTCCGCATAGGCCGGGATACCGCTGCCGAGCAGAGTCACTACCAACATCAGACTCAAAAGAAGTCCTGTAGCTTTCTTCTTCATTCTCTCCCCCTGATTGTCTTTTGTTCGTGTTCTTAAGTTTTTTGCCTGCTAAAAATTGCCCGTTTAAAAAGTAGTTGATGATAAATTTTTCGATAAAAATTTTTTCAGATGGTCCTCTTCCTGCGATCCGCAGATAAGTTTTAAGATTTATAAAATATATACTATCTTTAGCTTTCAGTCAATACTTTTATCGTAAAAACTGTTACAAATTACAAAATTGTTACGTGATAAAAAGAGGGAGCCGGCACCCCTTCGCACCGCGCTCCCGCACCGTAAAACTTATTGATTTTTGTGTATTCAGAGCCCCGCGTTTCCGCCGCTCCGCCCCCTACGCTCGGGCCTTACATTCTGACACTGCGCGCGGAACTTATACCGACTTCCTGTTCCTTATGACATTCATGACTATATAGACGGCGACGAGAGCCGCCACGGTCAGTCCCAATATCATATATTTGGATCGCATGGAGACCAATTTGTCGTCGAAGTAAACGTTCCAGTCGACGAAGTCTTTTATCCAGTCCAGCGCCTTATCCGGGGCTCCGTCCGAAGCCATCTGCTCACACGCACCGCGCATGGCGTGGACGCGCATTATCGACGTACCGTAATATCCCGGGAAATACGAAACCACCCGTTGCAGATTTTTTGAGAACTGCGATATCGGCATGTAGGCGCCGCAGATGAAACCATAGCCGGCACTCACGATCGTTCCGACCGCGGAGATCTGCCCCTGCGAGCTCAGGAAAAAGTTCACCCCGCTCGAAAGCGCCGTGCCGAACATCGACAGCAACACCACGTCCAGCAGCAGGTAAGCTATGTCACCGCCGCTCATGTACCAGCCGACATGATGTACATACGCCAGGCACAGGCCCGTTGCGGCAAAGCACACTATCAATGTTGAAATGAGCGCCGATATGTAATACCCGAGGGCGAGGAGCGCCGGCCTGACAGGTGCTACATTGAGGTCTCTGACGTTCCCGAGCGCCTTGTCCTGCACCATGACCATGTTTGAGCAAAACGCGACCGTGACGCACGAGACCGCGAGCACGGATGAGGCGAGCTGGCCTCCTATAAAACCGTCGATCACGGAGTCGGATAACCCCACGCCCTGAAGGACCGTTGAGGTAAAACCGTCTTTGTACGACTTCCATAAAAACGTCGAGTACAGCAAAAGCAATATTGCGGGGGTGATCATGGATGCGAAGAACATCCCCCTGTCTTTAAAGAAAAGCTTTACATTTCTTTTTATGAGTGCGCTGAGCTTATTCATCGGCGGCATCCTCCTCCGGGGCTTTTCCCGTGACGGCCAGAAATACATCGTCCATTTTACCCTTCGTGACTTCGTAGTCTTTGAATACTTCCGGGTTTCTGACGATAAGCTCGGTGGCCTCCTCCGTACCTTTTACCGCGAACCTGTACGCGTCGCGAAGCTTTTCGAAATCATCGCTGAAATTCCTGACAACATCTTCGGTCACCCCGTAGAGGGTTATAAAATCGCCGGTGTACGAATTCTTGAGATCGAGCGGCGTCCCTTCCGCCACGATCCTGCCGCTGTCTATTATTACGACATAATCGGCGTCCGCCGCCTCTTCCATGTAGTGCGTGGTCAGAAGGACTGTCATGTTCTCGTTCCTGCGTAGGTCGCCGATGACCTTCCATATCATCTTTCGCGTCTGCGGGTCGAGTCCCGTCGTCGGCTCGTCGAGGATAAGTATCTTCGGCGAATGCAGGATCGCACGCGCTATATCGATCCGCCGTCTCTGGCCGCCGGAAAGTTTTTTGAGGGGTCTTTTGAGTATGTCGCCGAAATCGAGCAGCTCCGTGAGCTCATCCAGCCTTTGTCTGAACGCGGTGCCGTGGATCCCGTAAAGGGCCGCCCTGCTCGCAAGGTTGTCGTATACCGAGAGCTGTTTGTCAAGTGCCGACTCCTGGAAGACGACGCCTATTTCATTCTTGATGCTACTGATGTCTTTGGAAAGTTCGCGGCCGTCTATCGTGACCGATCCGCCGTCGGCACGGAGCTGACCGCAGATGATATTTATCGTGGTCGATTTTCCGGCTCCGTTCACACCGAGGAAGGCGAAAAGCTCTCCCTCCCTGACCCTGAAGCTGAGGTCGCGGACGGCCCTGATGTCGCCGAACGATTTATCCAAATGTTTGATCTCTATGATGTTTCCCATGGTTCTCTCTGTCATGTCTGGCGTGTACTATAAAAATGGGTGTTGCCGTGCAATATAAAAGGGGCTTCCGTTGGGTGTATATTACCATAAAGTCAGCCCCGTATGTTAGATTTTATGAGGTTTTTACGCTGATTTTTCTATTACGTCTCAGCAAGCCGCTTCGGGCCTTTTATAAACAGAAATGTCAAAGCGCCCGCCGTTTCCGCGAGGAGAACGATGAAACCGGCAACGTGCGCGCCGACGAGACCTCCGCCCTGGTTTTTTATCGTGATCATCATGATGAACTGCGGTGCGACCGCGAGAAGACCCCAGAGGAGGCCCGCGTATACGAGCAGGACGTTTTTACCGCCCTTCATCATCTCGACCTCGTTTTCCCAGTCCAATTTCGTATAATACACGCCGATGCACATTATTATCGTTCCTATCAAAAGCGTATCGAGCAGGAATACCGCCGTAAAATATACGCCGAGCGCGGCCGGCACGCGGAACACGATGTATAGCACGATCAGCACAGCCAAGGTAGGAAGTGCGTTCAGCTCCGTCTGCGGCACCAGCTTCGCTCCGATATATTTCCTCCAATCCACCGGCAGGCTCTTGATGAAGAAGAAATCCGCACCGTCCCTGCTCACGGCGAACTGATATCCCATAGTCGCGGACATCCCGCAGAATGCGACCACGCCCAGGAGCCCCCACGTTATGTACATGATCATCGGCTTATCGAAAGTTGCTCCGGCAAAAATCTCCCTCACGCCGGCGAGCCCGTGTATCGGCGAATGCTTCATGTTCAGATACCAGGAGCATGCGAGTATCGCGATGAGATAGATCGGCATTACGAGCGTGCTCACTATAAATTGGTTGAAAAATGTGGGCGTCCGCTTTACCGACGTCCAGTCCCTGCTCTTGTGCGCCTTGTACTCAGAGCGCCTTGACAGCACCGATAAAAGCTCGTTGTTCACATATTTTTTGTTGCTCTTCTTTGCCCCCGACTGCACCGACGAGACCGAGGTAAAATACCATTTCTTCGCGACCTTATACAGTATCGCCCCGTAAAAGACAGTCGTCGCGATCATCGCGATCACCGATAAAAACACCCTGACCGCCGCCCCCGAGAAGAGTCCGTTTGTAAAAAACATAGGCAGGCACAGTATGCCCATCACTATGTTGAACGCCTTTCCCGCTGCGCCGCCCGTCATATCGAATGAAATGCCGGAATTCGGATTGAAGAAAAACTGCGAGCCGATACCGATCGCTATACTGAAGACCATTACGATCAGTCCGAAGACCATCGTAAATCTGTCCTTGTTTCTCGCGAAGGACGAAAATCTCATTATTATCGTCGTAAAAGCCGCCACCGCAAGTTCAAGCGATACAGAAACGATCACGAACAGAAATATTATCGCCGGATACATGCGCCCCGGTGCATTTGCCGCTATCAGCCCGAATATGCCGAGCGGAAGAAATATCAGGTTGGTCAAAGACGATGTGATGAGCGCCTGTATTATCTTGCACGTCATCACGGCCTCCGGCGAAAGCGGCAGGCTCATATAAAAGTCTATGTCCTTAACGTAATAGAGGATGTTCACCACGTTAAATATGCCGAAGAGTATATTCGACAGAAGCAGGAGCATGCAGAAAAGGAATACGATCGCTACCGGATCCTTCAGCCTCAGTCCCAGTACGAAGCCCCACTGGCCCATGACCAGCGCCAGCAGAATAATGGCGATCACCTTCCCCGCGAGCGAACCTCCGCCCTTTTTCTTTCCCTTCGAGTCACCCGGGTTTCGGATGCCCTCGTGGAACTCGCCTTTCAGGAGGACTTTGATAAAAGTCCTCATCGCTTTTCCTTCTCTTTTATACATGGAGATCATCTATTTTACCTCCGGATCTGCGGCGGGCACTTCCGCTTCTGACTCCGCTGCCGCGGGTGCCGGCGCTTCGGCTGCTACCGCCTCTTCTGCGGCCGGCATTTCTCCCGTGAGCTCGAGGAACATCTCCTCGAGAGAGCTTGTCTGAGAGAAGTGCTCCCGAAGTTCGGAAACGGTGCCGACAAACAGAAGTTTTCCCTTCGATATGACGCCGACCCTGTCGACGACTTTCTCCGCAACGTCGAGGACGTGAGTGGAGAAGAGGACCGTCTTTCCCTCGTCGGCGTGCCTGCGCATTCGCTGCTTAAGTATGTACGAAGCGCGAGGGTCGAGACCCGTCATCGGCTCGTCCAATATCCAGATCGACGGGTCGTGAAGGAGGGCCCCCATGACCATCATCTTCTGGCGCATTCCGTGCGAGTACGACATTATCTGGTTATCGAGCTGATTTTCCATTTCAAATTCGGCCGCAAGGCGCGCGACCCTCTCGGTTCTCACATCGTCAGGGACGCCGTAGATGTCCGCCATAAAACGCAGGAACTCGTGTCCTTTGAGGCGCAGCATGTGGTCCGGCGTGTCGCTTACGTAGCCGAAAGTTTTCTTCGCTTCGACGTTGCTGTTTCGCATCTCGACGCCGTTAAGTTTTATCTCGCCCGAATCCGGCGCGAGGATCCCGACCAGCATTTTTATCAGGGTGCTCTTTCCGGCTCCGTTCGGGCCGAGCAGGCCGAAGATTTCTCCGTCTTTTATATCGAGGCTGAGGTCGTTTACCGCCTTCGCTGCGCCTCCGTAAGATTTGTTGAGATCTTTTATTTCTATCATCCGATACCCTCCGAAATTTATCTGGATTTACAAAGATACGACTATTGTAACATACGGATCGCGGTCCTATGTGTTTTTTATTACATTAAAAGCACCGCGCGCACCTTAACTGCACCACGCGCGCGTTTTTTATCCCCCGAAGATCTGATAAAATCCAGGCAAAACGAGAAAGGGGCGATAACCATGAAAATTCAAAATGATTTGTACTTCCGCGAGACGGACACCCTCAAAAAGATAGAGGAGGCGATGCTTGAGAGGACGGAAAATGCCGAATGCAGGTGCGACCTCATCCACAATAAGCTCGTGAAGATGCCGAGTGAAATCGCCGCCGCAAAGGACGAAAGTTTTTCGTTCGACCCGAAGATGTACATCTATGAATATTTGGGGCGGCCGAAGAACACCTTGGATTTTGCGGACGCGCTGAAAGAGCATTTCGGGCACGACATCGTGTTCCTGAGCGGCAGCAGATACGCGGGCCACGGCCCTCTGCGCAAATCGCGCTTCAGAAGAATCGACGACTCCTTCGACAGGGGGGACGAAATCGCCGCCGACGACATGCGCGCTTTTGTGTCGGCATTCCGAAGTTTCGAAGATATCGACGTCGACCGTGCATGCGAGAAACACGAAGACGAGGCGTTCTGGCGCGACCTTCCTTCTTTCGAAGAATGCGGCCGCATCCTCATGGACAGATATCTCAAATACGGAGCGTACGGATACGACGAATGGGCGCTTGAGTATTGGGGAACGACTTCCGAGTCGACGCCTGTCGCGTCACTGCAGTTCGATGAGCCTGAAGATTCAGATGTGCAGGATGATGAAGATCTGTCTTCGGACTTCCTGTACTTACTCTCCTGGGAGTCGGTCAACGCGCCGTCATTCCGCATAGTCGAGGCACTCTCACAAATCGTCTGTGACCCTTTCCTTTACGCCGCCGGCGAACTCATCGAGGGTCACAAAGGAGAAACCGTCAGCGACTTCAACAACTATCTCGAAATATCCTATATGGATAAAAAGCCGCAGATGGTTGCAAGACTCCGCAGAGACGGCACCCGCACCTTGAAGATGCGGGTGCCTTATTTTTTATCCTACCCTTGGAAGCCTATCTTTTTATCCTTCCTCACCGACTGCTCTGCCGGTTTCAGGATGTCCTCCGCCGTGAGCGTGAGGATTTCCGAATCGCTCAGTGAATCAGAGCCCTTCTTGACGAGCCTTGAGCCGTGTGCCATACGCGCCTGCTCTATGATATTGCGCACATATCGCCCGTTCCCGAACTCCTTCTGCTCCTTTGCGACCCCGAATATCGTCTCAAGCTTATCGACCGCATCGTCGCTGATTCTCATTCCGTTCTTGTCCACCATGAGTTTCGCTATATCGCAGAGCTCCGGCACGCTGTAATTTTTAAACGGTATATGAAATGCTATACGCGACCTGAGCCCAGGGTTCCGCTGCAGGAAGCTCTCCATCAGGTCCGGGTAGCCGGCGAAATCACGATTACGTCGTCGCGGTGGTTTTCCATCTCCTGAACTATCGTATTTATCGCTTCATCGCCGAATGAGCCGGTTCTCCCGTTCAGCAGTGAGTACGCTTCATCGATAAAAAGCACGCTGCCCTCTGCCAGCTTGAACTTCTCTTTTATTATCGGAGCCGTCCAGCCGACGAATTTACCGACGAGGTCGCCGCGGCCGACTTCTATGAGCCTCCCCTTTGACAGTATCCCGTTCTCTTTCATTATACGGGCATAGAGCCTGGCGACCGTCGTTTTGGCCGTCCCCTGTTCCCCGGTAAAAACCATGTGCCTGCTTATCTGCTTATCCGCGAGCCCCCTGTCCGCGAACAGCTTTCGGCTCTTCTCGAAATTGATTGCTTCGTTTATGAGCGCCTTCACATCGTCGAGCCCGACCATGTTCATCAGCTCTTCGTAAGCCGTTCCTTCCGGTTTCTTCATTTCGAGTTCTTTTTTTACGGTGGCGAGCTCCCTGTACTGCGGATATACCGTTGCGCGCAGGTTCTCATTGTACCATTCTTCGAATATGGCCTGAAGGTCCGCGGCGAGGTAGGTCTCCTGCTTCTCCAGCCTTCTGAAAAGGGCTTCGTTGGCGGCCGCATCGCGCTCCTCTGCCAGAAGCTTCAGATACTCTTTCGCTTCATCGTAGGCGGCGAACTTTTCATTTATTTCAACGAAACATATCGTATCGGAATAGGAGTACAACGCAGCCTTGATTCGGTTCGCGGCGTTCGGCAGGCAAAAAGCGGTGAGCACCTGATTGCGGTACCTTTTCATCACGTCGCAAATCTTTTCAAGCGTATCATCGTCGCCGTATACCTCCTCGTCTTCTGCATCGCCGGGTGATATGCAGTCGATGAATACCGCACCGCCCTCGCAGCTCCTGTAAAGACTGTCGAGACAGTGCATGCCGCAGTCGCGGCCCGACCTTATACGCAGGTACACACATCTCTTGTTGCTTATCCTGCCGGCATCGTAAAGAGCCTGCGACAGGAGTTTCGTCGTCTCTCTTTTGAGCCTTTTATCTTCCGTCCTGATGATATAGTGCACGGGGTGACCGCTCGCATTGCCGACCTCTCTGCCCGCGTATATGCGGTCGAGTTCCGCGATAAAAGCGTCTTTTGCCATGTTTTGGCCCGCCTTTTGGTAAATCGTCTCCCTGTCGCTCTCTTCGATGATTTTTTCCGTAGCGTCGTATGAGCGCCAAGACGAGCGCGTGTCGAGCACGGAAATGTCTAATTGCTCGAGGATATCGTCGTCTTCGAAAACATAATGCGCCCGTCCTGCCCGAACCAGCATCTTTTGGATGCTGCTGAATTTGATTTCCGAGACGGTAACGTCCGTCGCCTTCGGGTAGTTCTTTTCGATAAAATCCCGTACAGCGTTCCCGTAATCCCCAAGGCCGTTTACTATTGCGCCCATCACTGCTCTCCCGTCGCCCTCATGCTCGACGAAACAATACAGCTTATCCTCAAATTCGCTGTTGAAAGAGGCACTCTTCTCTGCGATTTCTTTGACCTGTGCGGCGTAGTCATGTCTGTTCTCCGTCTCACGGATTTCATTCGTAATACATTATACATTCGATTTTCAAAAATTTCATAGTTTGCCTCCGTGTCATTTCTCTTAATAAAAACGTCATCTTTATGGGCTGATTATAAAATTTTGCCTTCCAAAATAAACGCAAACGCGTCCCATAAAAGGCGCGCATCCCGCTATACACAAGCAACCCCTCTCGCCGCCTGCGTCCGCCGCACGCAAAGATCCCCTCCGTAAACTTCGGAGGGGATAAAACTTTTTATAAACCTTACTCGTATTTTTCCACGGCGTCGGCCAGGATCTCTTTTATGCGGTCACGAAGCGCGACCGGAGTTTTTATCTCCACATGGTTCACGTACTGCATCGCCCAGTGCTCCATCGCCATCGGGCTCGCGACGATGCTGACCTGCACTTTATCTTCATCGCCTTTCATTTTATTGCACACGATATCCTTGCCGAACCAATCGATGATCTGATCCATGATGACGGCGTCGGCTACAAAAGTTATCTGCTCCGGCTTGTCAGTATACATGTACGGCAGCTTGGTGGACAACGCCTTGTAGTCTATCCCGTCTTCATATCCCGGTATATCTTCGAGCTTCCGCCCCTCCTGCTCTTTAAGCAGCTTGATGTTCTGGATGTGGTCGAGCCGATGAAAGATCATATGCTCCCACCTGTCGCTGAAAGCCATCAAATAGTAGCGCTGATTGTGCAGCAGCATCTCGTACGGGGTCACCGTATGGGTCGAACTCTTATGGAGCTGACGGTCGATCCCGTGTTTATAATAGTCGTACTGTATTTTTATTTTCTTGGCGATCGCTTCGTCTATCAGGTCGATGTTCAGGAAAGTCTGCTGGTTGTCCGTTTTGTTCCACGCGTCGACCGAACGTATGCTCCGAATACGCGACTCGAAATTTTCGCTCGGTATCTGACAGAGCTTTTCGATCATATCTTTAGATTGGTGCGGCGCAATGTGACGGCTCAACAGGATGCCGTCGATGAGCATGCGGATCTCTGACTCCTCGAGCAGTCTCTCGTCAAGGTAAATTCCGCCGGTTCCGGATTTGATATCTATCTCTGCCTCACGAAGAAGATTGAGGTTGCGTGAAACCGCTTTTCGCTCCAGCGCGATGGAGTATTCATCTTCCAAATATTCTCTGATCTTATCCTGCGTCAGAAGGTGGTCACGGTCGCTGTGTTTCTGTAAAATCTGCCAGATGCGGATCAGGGCAAGTTTTTTCGGTTCGCTCTCAGCCATGTCATCTCTCCCTATGTTTATCGGTAAAAATGCCTCCATATGTTTCATCGGTAAAAATGCCGCTTTTTCAACGTGTCTAAATGTTATCACGATTCACGCGGCACTGCAATGCGCCTGCCCCGGCCGCACATTTCGAAATATATGCCGGAATCGGTATTGTTTAATTGCACGTTATAATTTATAATGCAGTAAGAGATATCTAACCGCTTAATAAGCGGTTGTAACGTATAGCAAATCGATTTTTTTAGGAGGGTATATGAAACTTGGTATAGTATATTGGTCGGGCACCGGAAACACGGAGAAGCTGGCGGAGAGAGCAAAGGAGACCGCAGCCGCAAAAGGTGCCGAAGTTGTTTTTTCGGATATCGACGGCATCGACAGAGATGCATTTTTCGCAGCCGACGCGTTCATGATCGGCGGACCTGCTCAGGGTACCGAGGAGATCGCTGAGGACATGCTGGACTTCACGGAGAGCATCGGCTCCGAGCTTTCGGGCAAAAAAGTCGTTCTTTTCGGCTCGTTCGGCTGGGGGGACGGCGCATACATGGAGGACTGGTCGGAAAAACTCACCTCGAAGGGCGCGGTCATGGCAGCGGACCCCGTTGTTTGCCTGCAGGAGCCTGATGACGACGCGTTCGCCGCGATCGACGCTGCGGTCGATACGCTTTTAGCCTAGCCGTCATTTCCTTAAAGATACGACAGGTTATGACAAAAATGCGACGAAGCCCCTTGAAAAAGGGGCTTTTGTTGTGTGCGCTTTTGAGTATCGCTCTAACGTGTGCGTTTTTTACGAAAACAGGCAAACGACCTATTTTGATCGTTTGCCCGTTTCAAACATTTTTATGACCCGCTTATAAACACTGCATGTACAGCCGGGCCCTTTTACCCGAAAACGCTTTCGCTATTTCTGGTATTTCTTTCTGCCGCAAACAGTGACGCCTGCGAGGCTCAATGCCATGAGCGACATCCACAGTCCGAGATCCGCATTGTCTCCAGTGTCAGGGTCGGCAGGAACAGCCGGTTTGACCTTCCACTGAGCTACGTAAACGGCGTTGTCCGTTACTTTGTCGGCGACCTCAGGCTTCCAGCCCTTGAAGGTATATCCTGCTCTTTCAGGATCTTTTCCGAATGCAGGTGTCTTGTCGCCATATACGAGATCCTTCGTGATCTTGTCAGCGAAGACTTTGCCGTCCGCTCCGTCCTTGTAGGTTACAGTGTATTTGTTCTGTTCCCATTTGGCCGTGTAAACGGCATTGCCCGTTACCTTATCGGCAACTTCAGGAGTCCAGCCCTTGAAGGTATATCCTGCTCTTTCAGGATCTTTTCCGAATGCAGGTGT
>CAMYCF010000015.1 GCA_947254375.1 uncultured Mobilibacterium sp.
CCTGCTCGCAGGCCTCCTTTGCGACCGTGCGCCGCTTTATTATCCTCGAATTTTTCAGAAATTTATCAAGTCTCATTTACGCCTCTTCAAATCAAAATAAAAAAATAAGGATAGAAGGCGAACCCTCTATCCTTTGCCCGTCGTTAACTATTTGTTGATAGCATCCTTGAGGGACTTTCCTGCTTTGAATACAGGAGCCTTCGAAGCCGGAATATCGATAACCTTATCAGGCTTCTGAGGGTTTCTGCCCTTTCTTGCCTTTCTCTGTCTGGCTTCAAAAGTACCGAATCCGATCAGCCTTACGCTGTCACCGGCTACGAGAGCCTCTTCGATCGTTCCGAGTACTGCATCGAGTGCGGCTTCAGCATCTTTCTTCTTGAAGCCTGTCTTATCTGCAACTTTGCTTACTAATTCAGCCTTGTTCATAACAATCCTCCTTCAGAATCATAACTATGACCATTATATAGGCCGACCCCGTGAGTGTCAATATAAAAAGTCCATTTAATGCCTATTTTTCAATATTTTCAGCGTATTTTTGTGCCGAGCCGCAACGATATTCGTAACTTTTATGTTAAAAACTCGTAAAACAAATGTTTTTTTACCGCGTCCCCATAAAAACGGCGGACTACATCAATTTCAACCTTTCCGCGATTCTGACGACTTTTTTGCCCTTAGGGAGTTTTGAAAGTTCTTCCTTATCTATACACTTCATGAGCAGGACGGTGACGAAGTACACGATCATGGCGATCAGTATGGCGATCAGCGTCGCAACTCCGTTTGAAACGGCCTTCGATGCGCCGAAGTATACGGCGAGAGCCGCGCCTCCCATGATCGCTGCGGCGATAAAAGGCTTGAGGAACGTGTCTCTGAAATCGATCTTAGTCTGCGTATATTTGCGCACCGCCCTGTAATTCAGGTATGCCGCGGTAAAATACGCCACGACGTTGCCGAGCGCCGCACCCTTGACGTTGAAGATCGGTATACCGACGAATATATATGTGATGATCACCTTCGCAACGGCGCCGATCGCCAGATTGACGACAGGAATGACCATTTTGCCGACGCCCTGGAGCGCGCTCGAGAAAGTCCTCAGTATCGACAATCCGACTACACCGATCGCGAGGATACGGAGCGTACCCGTCGCCAGAGCGGCACCCGCTTTTTGATACGGATAGAGCATGAACAGTATCGGCTTTGCAAGCACGATCAGTCCGATCATGCACGGGAAGCTGACGATCATCATCACTTTGATACCGAGCCTTATATTTTTGTGCAGGTTCTCTTCGTTCTTTTTGGTAAAAGCTTCCGTTACCGCCGGCACAAGGCTCGTCGCGACCGCGATCGTGAAGACCTGCGGGAATCCGATCAGAGGATCGCAGAAACCGCTTATCAGTCCGAACAGCGTCTTTGACATGTGAGCGGACCAGCCCGTCGCCTGAAGTCTGTTCATTATGATGACGGTGTCGATCAGCATCATGATCGGCAGTATGGTCGATCCTATCGTGATCGGGATAGCTATGTTCATCATTTCGACGAACATGCTTTTACCGGTCTCATATTCGGTGTCGCAGTTCCTGATTAGCTCGTGCCTTCTGTTGCCCGTTTTTACATATACGAAGATCATCAGTATCAGAGCTACGGCGGCACCTGCCGATGCGCCGAAAGTGGCTCCGGCAGAAGCGAGCTTAAGTCCTCTGCTGAAGAGGAAGAACGAAAGGCTTAGTCCCGCGATGACGCGGAACAGCTGCTCCACCACCTCCGAGACCGCCGTCGGCATCATGTTCTGCTCGCCCTGGAAATATCCTCTGAAGGACGAGAGGAGCGGCGAAAGGAGGAGCACCGGGGATACGGCTTTGAGCGACATCTCGGCGCCCGGGTTCCCCATCGCCCTTGCGAGAGCTCCGGCGCCGAAGAAACAGATCGCAAAACCGGCAGTACCGAGAACGGTCATTACCCAGATAGATACCCTGTAAGCTTTGTGAGCGTTTTTATAGTCTCCCAAGGCTATCCTCTCGGATACCATCCTCGAGATCGCTACGGGAAGTCCCGCCGTTGCGACTATGAGGAAAAATGAGTACACCGAATAAGCGACGCCGTAGTACGACATACCGACCGGACCTATGAGATTGGTCAGAGGTATGCGAAATACAGCGCCGAGCAATTTACCCACGATACCGGCCACGGCAAGTATCGTTGCCCCTTTTATGAACTTGCCTCCGCCCTCGCTCGCGTGCGAAGCGACGGGGACCGTCCTTTTATTTTCTTTCATCGAACCGTTGTTTTCGGTCATTTTTATCTCCGATCATCGCGTAAATTCCCTGCGCGTTTTTACGGGGAAATGATTCTGCTTTTATAACTTAGAGAGTATCCTTTTGATGCAGTTCTTCGATTCTCTTTCGGCCTGCTCGAGGTCAATCGTCAGGAACTCGCCGTTCTGATAGAGCGTGTGGCCGTCGACCATGGTCAGGCATACGTCCTTGCCGCATGCCGAGAACACGAGGTTGTTCAGGAGGTCGTACTCAGGCATCATGTTCGGGACGTCCGTGTCTATGACGATGAGGTCGGCTTTGAAGCCTTCTTTTATAAAACCGCAGTCTTCGCGTCCCTGTGCGAGCGCGCCACCTCTCGTCGCGCTGTAGAGAACGTCTTTGGTGTTCATCGCGGCGGCGTCCTTTGAAAGCGCCTTACCACAGAGCGCGAATATCTTCATCTCCTCGAAGAAGTCGAGGCTGTTGTTGCTCGCAGGACCGTCCGTTCCTATCGAAACGTTTATTCCCTTCTTATAAAGCTCCGGCACGTTGCATATGCCGCTCGCCAGCTTCATGTTGCTGACCGGGTTGCTCGCCACCGTGACGTTGTTTCTCGCAAGTATGTCGCGGTCGTTGTCCGTGAGCCATACGCAGTGGGCGGCATTCGTCTTGCAGTCGAACATTCCGAATGAATCGAAGTATTCGACCGGCGTCATGCCGTTCCTTCTCTCTTTGCACTCGCGTGTCTCGAGTTCCGTCTCTGCGATGTGGACGTGTATGCCCACCTCGAGCTCTTTCGCGCATTCGACGACGGCCCTGACCGTCCTGTCGTCGTTCGTATATTCAGCGTGCAGTCCGGCCTCGGTGATGATCCTTCCGTTGTTGAAGCCGTCGTACATGATTATTGCATCGCTCATCTCCTTAAAAGCGGGCAGCGTCTTCGGGTCATCGCCGAAAACGTTTGCTATCGCCCTGCAGATGTTGTTCTTCGTTCCGCTGATCGATATGGCTTTTACCATGTCGTCGATAAAATAGTACATATCCGTCGTCGAAACGATCCCGCACCTGATCGACTCTGCCATTGAGAGCATCGTCCCCCAGAAAACGGAGTAGCCGTCGAGATTCGCTTCGAAAGGAAAGATCTTCTCGGTGAGCCACCTGTTCAGCGGCAGGTTTTCGCCGTAGCCGCGAAGGAGCGACATCGGGGAATGGGCATGGGTGTTGTAAAAGCCCGGCATCAGGATCTTTTTGCGCCCGTCAAAGATCTCTCCGTATTTCTTTTTATCCTCGTACGAAGGCTCTTCTTTGCTTATATACGTGATCTTATCTCTTTCCACTCCCACGTACATGTCGTCGAGCACTTCGAAGTTTTCATCAATCATCCTAATTTTACTGAAAAGCATCTTTCTCCTCCGTAAAAGCGCGTTTCACGCCGCGCCGCCGTTCCGTCCGCGATCGATACAGCTGCCTTCAATCGATAAAGTTGCCTGCGATCGATACGCGTCAATCGACATATATTATTGAAATTATATTAAATGAGCTATCCTATGGCAAATCATCATTTGCCTTTGCTGCGCGGAGCGATCCACATCTTCGGGACTCGGTTGCTCTGTCCCGTTTTATCTCCCGGCTCTTTCGCATCCGTTTTATCGACGGGTTCCTCACCGTCCGGCTGCCCGTCCGGTTGCCCTGCCGATCCGTCCGGCTTACCCGCTGATCCGCTCTTCTGCCCGAGCCCCGTTCCGTCCTCGAGATCCATAGCCCTGAGGAGCTTCAGCAGAGGATCCGTCTTCTTTGTTCCCGGATATGCAAACCTTATCTCGACCGTATCGGACACCGAGACGGACACCGCATCTTCGAAGGCCTCCTGCGCCAGCGCTATCGCGTACATACTCGGGTGGATGTCCTTATCGAACTCGAGGAATATCCTCTTACCCCTCTCCGACATCTGCGGGATGCCGACCCGTGCCGCGTGCACCTTGATGAGCGCGACCTTGATGAGGTTGTAAGTAGTTTCCGGTATCTCCCCGTAGCGCTCGACGAGCTCGGCGATGACGTCCTTTGCGTTCTCCTCGGAATCGATCTGAGCGATCCGCTTATACGCCCTGAGTTTGAGCGTTTCCTCGGATATGTATACTTCCGGTATGTGCGCCGGTATATCTATATCGATCTTTACGTCGATCTCTTCGAGCCTGTTTTCTATGCCCCTTAAGCGTTCCACCGCGCGGCCCACTTCTTTGCAGTAAAGCTCGTAACCGATGCCTTCGATGTGACCGTGCTGCGCCTCTCCGAGGACGTTCCCCGATCCCCTTATCTCGAGGTCTCTGAGCGCGATCTTAAATCCGGCACCGAACTCGGTAAAAGCCCTTATCGCCGCGAGCCTCTGCTTCGCCGTCTCCGTCAGCGTCTTCTGCGGCTTATACATCAGATACGCGTAAGCTATCCTTGACGAACGCCCGACGCGGCCGCGGAGCTGATGCAACTGCGCGAGACCTAGCCTGTCGGAATCGAGTATTATCATCGTGTTCGCATTCGGTATATCTATGCCGTTCTCTATGATCGTCGTGGCAACGAGGACGTCGGTATCGCCGGCGATAAAATCCATCATCATCTCTTCGAGCTCCCGCTCGTCCATCCTGCCGTGGCCGACCGCCACGCGGGCCTCCGGAACGAGTCTCGATATCATGGCTTCCACGTCCCTTATTCCCCTGATTTTATTGTGTGTGACGAAAACCTGTCCGCCGCGTGAGAGCTCCCGCCTTATGACCTCGGCGATGAGATCTTCGTCTTCGGGCGTGACGAACGTCTGGACGGGATGCCTTTCGCCCGGGGCTTCCTCGATCATGCTGACGTCTTTTATCCCGGAAAGCGACATATTGAGGGTCCTCGGGATCGGCGTCGCGGAGAGTGTAAGGACGTCGACGTCCTTCCTCATCATTTTTATCTTTTCCTTGTGATGAACGCCGAACCTCTGCTCCTCGTCAACGACGAGAAGGCCGAGATCCTTGAATTTTACGTCATCCGAAAGGAGCCTGTGCGTGCCGACGACAAAATCGATCTCGCCCGAAGCGAGTTTTTTTACCGTCTCCTTCTGCTCGGCATCCGTCCTGAACCGCGAAAGCATGTCCATGTAAAAAGGGAAGTCCGCGAATCGCTCTTTCAGCGTGTGGTAGTGCTGGTTCACGAGCAAAGTCGTAGGCGCGAGCATAACGGCCTGACGCCCTTCGGCCAGGCACTTGAATATCGCCCTCGCCGCGACCTCCGTCTTTCCGTAGCCGACGTCTCCGCAGAGGAGCCTGTCCATCGTTATCGGCTTCTCCATGTCGGCTTTTATCTCTTCGATTGCCTTCAGCTGGTCGTCCGTCTCCTCGTACGGGAACGAATCCTCGAACTCGCGCTGCCACACCGTGTCCTTAGAAAAAGCGTATCCGCCCTTCTCTTCGCGCTCCGCATAGAGGTCGACGAGGTACTTCGCGATCTTCATTATCGCCTTCTTCGCCCGCTCTCGCGTGTTCTTCCATGCGCTGCCCGCAAAGCTCGAAAGCTTCGGATCCTTTCCGCCGCCGATGTACTTCTGGATCATGTCGATCTGATCGACGGGTATCAGCAGGACGTCCGTGTCGGCGTACTGTATCCTCAGGTAATCCCTCTTCTCGCCGCACACCGTCTCCGTGTGGATGCCTTCAAAACGCCCGATACCGTACTCCTCGTGGACGACGTAATCGCCGTTTTTGATGTCCGAAAAGTCGATCGTCGTTTTCTTTTTGCGGCTCTTCTTCGCGCGATTCTTGACCCGCGGAAAAATGTCCCGCTCGGTTATATAGCAGATCTTCTCATCTTCCGAAACGAAGCCGCTGCTGAGGTCGCCCTCCGCGTATTTTATCTTCCCGAAGATCTCGTGCTCTTCGATGTATTCCCTTATCCCGTCTGTCCGCTCTTCCGACGAGCATACGATCGTGACCTCATAGCCGCCTTTCAGTAGGCTTTTGAGCTCATTCGCAAAAAGCTCCATGTGCCCGCCGAATCGGACGGTCTGCCTTATCCGCGGCGAAAAAGATTTATCGATCTTTCCCGCACCTTCGACGGTCGTAGGGAGAGGGGTAAAAAATACCACGTTCCTTTCGTATACCGCCCTAAAATTTTCCACGTCCTCGCTTTCGGGTATCGAGTCCTCCACCCTCGCAGGGTCGAGCACGCAACAAAGCCCCTTTTCTCCGAGGTAGTCCCACAGGCGTGCTTTCTCGATGTCGAAATATTTTATGTAGTCGGAAAAGATCTCCTTGCCCGTCTTTTCTTCAAGAGAAGCGATGATGTCCCTTTTTATCTCGGACAGGCGCTCTGTTCTGCCGTCTTTTACGTCCTCACCGGCGTACTCGGCTTTTATCGCATCTATCCTGCCGTCGAAGTCCTTCGCTATGTTCGGAACGGCTGCCGCTATCTCTTCGTCCGTCGGCACAAACTCAGCCGCGGCGCAGATACGCGTCTCATCGGTCGTCCCGGTCACGCGCTGGGAATCGGGATCATACGTCCTTATCGATTCTATCTCGTCGCCGAAAAACTCTATCCTGACCGGCTCGTCCGCCCCGGCGGAAAAAACATCGACGATGCCTCCCCTTACGCTGAACTCGCCCTCCGCTTCCGTGACAGGAGAATTCTCATATCCCGCCGCGAATAGGAGTTCCCTGAGATCGGATATCGAGTACTCGTCGCCGGTTTTGAGGTTTATTTCAAGAGAAGCGAACCTCGAAGGGACGGGCAGGCTGTGCATTGCCGCCGTCACGGGCGCGATCACAAGAGCCTTCCCGTCTCCGCACAGGGCGTCCAGGGCTTTTATCCTCTCGATCTGGTCGTCCCTGTTTTTGGCTTCGTAAAGGATCCTAAAAGGTTCTTTTTCCGGAAGCGCGATGACTGCGTGACTTTTAGGCATAAAAAAAGATATATCTTCTTTAAGACGCGTCGCCACGTCAGCAGAAGATACTATCAAAAGCATTTTATCCGACCGCATCGCGATCTTCGCCGCATAATACGCGGCCCTGCTGCCGCTTACCCCGGTTATGTCAGTCTTCATCGCTGTCCGTCTTCTTTCCGGTGTTGTGTATGTTCATCGCCATATCTATCCCGGACTTAACTATATCGATGGCCGCGTCCGCCGCGCATACCGCGGCTTCGTCGAGAACGACCCTTTCCGCCTTCGGGACTTTTTTGATCACGTAGTCGGTGAGGAGCATCTCCCTGTCCTGACCGATGCCGATCCTGACCCGCGGAAAATCCTTCGTCCCTATCGATGACACCACCGACTTCATTCCGTTGTGCGTCCCCGGTCCTCCCGATTTTCTTATCCTTATGGCGCCTGGCTCGATGTCCACGTCGTCGTATATTAGGATGAGGTTTTCCGAAGGGATCTTGTAATAGGAAACTGCTTCGGAAACTGCGGATCCGCTGAGGTTCATGTACGTCATCGGCTTGAGCAGGACGACCTTCTCGTCACCGATCCTCCCCTCTCCGACAAGCGCGTTGAACCTCGAGCGCGAAACGCTCACGCCGATCTTCTCGGCGACGCGGTCGAGTGCTGCGAACCCCATGTTATGTCTCGTCTTTTCGTATCTTTTACCCGGATTGCCCAGGCCCACGATCATGTACATATATCTATCGCACTCTCCCGCTCTCAGCGGATCCGCCGTCGGACCCGCTGCCAAACTTCATATCTGATTGATTTTATTTCGCAAAAAGCTCACTGACGGAAGCGCTCGTATATACCCTCGAGATCACCTCCGAGAATATCGGCGCTACCGAAAGCGCCTTCATGTTATCCAGCTTCTTCTCTTCTGGTATCGGAAGCGTATTAAGGACTACGAGCTCCTCTATAACGCTGTTTTTGAGCCTTTCTATCGCAGGTCCCGAGAGGACCGCGTGTGTAGCGCACGCATATATGCGCCTTCCGCCGAGCTTCTTCAGCGCTTCGGCCGCGTTGCATATCGTGCCCGCCGTATCGATCATATCGTCGAGGAGGATGCAGTCCTTCCCGTAGATATCACCGATGATGTTCATTATCTCGCTCTTGTTAGGCTCAGGGCGCCTTTTATCGACGATAGCGATCGGACAGTCGAGCTTTTCCGCCATGTTCCTCGCCCTTACTACGCTTCCGTGGTCCGGCGAAACGACGACTACGTTGCTCGTATCCTTGTTCTCGAGGAAATATTTCGACAGTATCGGGAGTCCTACGAGATGATCGACCGGGATGTCGAAATATCCCTGGATCTGGTTCGCGTGAAGGTCCATCGTTATTACGCGGTCAACGCCCGCCGCAACGAGAAGGTCCGCCACGAGTTTCGAGGTGATCGGATCCCTCGCCTTCGCTTTCCTGTCCTGCCTTGCATACCCGTAATAAGGTATTACCGCATTTATCCTTCCCGCGGATGCCCTCTTCATGGCGTCCACCATGATCAAAAGCTCCATGAGATTGTCGTTTACCGGTGCTCCGGTCGACTGAATGATGAAGATGTCCGCGCCGCGAACGGATTCCCATATGCTGACCTGTATCTCGCCGTCGCTGAACTTGCTTACGGTCGATTTGCCGAGCTCGATGCCCATCATATCCGCGATCTCTTTCGCGAGCTCCGGATGCGAGTTACAAGTGAACAGTTTGAACGTAGGAAAGACGCTGTTTTCCATCTGATTACCCCCTGAGTCTGAATCTTTAAAAATTTTGCGTAAAAGTTTCTGTTGCTCGGCGGCGGAAGCCGCCCCGCTTGTTAATCTTTCTTGATATCCTTCTTCAGGATCTTCCTCTGTTTTACCCAGTTTTCCTTGTTTTCGGCCCTTACCCTGCCGATGCAGAGAGCATCGCTCGGTACGTCCTTCGTGATCGTCGTACCGGCAGCGACATATGCGCCTTCGCCGACTTCAACAGGCGAAACGAGGTTCGAATTGCATCCGATAAAAGCATCGTCTCCCACCGTCGACCTGTACTTCTTCGCTCCGTCGTAGTTGACGAATACGACGCCGCAGCCGAGGTTTACATTTTTACCGACATCCGCATCTCCGATGTACGTGAGGTGCGAGGACTTGCTGCCATCTCCGAAATTCGAATTCTTGACTTCGACGAAGTCGCCGATCTTGCAGTTGTTTCCGATCCTGCTGCCCGGTCTCAGGTATGCGAACGGACCGACGCTCGTGTTTTCTCCGACGACGCTCTCGTAGATGTACGCCGTTTTTACGACCGTTCCCGATCCGATCTCGGAATCCTCGATGTAGGAGGACTGGCCGATGTAGGCTCCGCTTTTTATAACGCTTTTACCTTTAATCGTAACGTTGTTAGCGATGACGGCGCCCGGCTCGATAACTACGCTGTCATCGATGTATGCCGTATTTATATCCACGAACTCGACGCCCTCTTCGAGGCGCTTCCTGTTCGCGAGCATCTTCTGTTTTTCTTTTTCCATGTACTCCATTACTCTGTCTTCCATACTTCTTTTTACCTCCGAATGAATTTATATCTTTCTGTTTCTCGGCATTTTTACCGAGAGCTGTTCCTCGGCGTTTTTACCGAGAACTATTTATCTGGATTTTTACCGAGAACGAGCTCGCCGACCTTGTAAACGTCGCCGGCGCCCATCGTCATTATGATGTCCCCCGCCTCAGCCTTTTTATTGAGATACTTCGCGATGTCCTCGAAATCGCTGACATAGTAGATCTCGCGGTCGGGATATTTTTCTCTCATGCTCCTCATGAGCTTGAACGAGGAGATGCCGTATATGTCCTTCTCTCTCGCGGCGTAAATATCCGTGAGGATCAACACATCCACGTTGTCAAATGCCTCCGTAAACTCTTTGAAAAGCGCCTTCGTCCTCGTATATGTGTGCGGCTGGAAAACGCACCAGAGCTTGTTGTGCTTGACTTTTGCCGCCGCCGAAAGCGTCGCTTTTATCTCCGTCGGGTGATGCGCGTAATCGTCTATCACGACGACCCCGTTCTTAGTCGTGCCGGTGTAATCAAAGCGCCTGTGTGTCCCGGTAAAAGAGTGCAGCGTTTCCGCTATCACTTCCGGTTCCACGCCGAGCTTAAAGCAAACGGCGAACGCGGCCATGGCGTTCAGGATGTTGTGCTCGCCCGGTACGCTCAGATGTATCGTGCATATCTTCTTTCCCTTAGAGCAGATATCGAATATCGGATACCCGTTTTCGTCGAACACGGTGTTCTCCGCGTAAAAATCTCCGTCCTTCGAATATCCGTACGTCACATAATTGCTGACGCTCTTCAGGACCTCCTGCACGAAAGGATTGCCGTTGTACGCAACGAGTATCCCGCCCTTAGGGATCTGATGAGCGAACTGCATGAACGACCTCGTTATGTGATCTATATCCTTGAAGTAGTCGAGGTGGTCCGAATCGATGTTCAGGATGACGCCGACCGTCGGATGAAGGCTCAGGAAGCTGTCCATGTACTCGCATGCTTCGGTAACGAAATATTCGTTGCTTCCGATCTCGACGTTGCCGTTGATCTCCGGCAGATTTCCGCCTACGAGTATCGTCGGCTGATACTTCGCGTTCCTAAGGATGAGCGAGATCATGCCCGTCGTCGTCGTTTTACCGTGGGTGCCGCAAACCGCGATGCTGTTACGGTACTGCTCCATTATCATACCGAGCGCTTCCGCACGCGTTATCGTCGGTATTCCGAGCTCGCGGGCCCTCACCATCTCCGGGTTCTCCGAAGAAACGGCGGCAGAGTAAACTAAAAGATCGCAACCGTCAACATTTTCGGCGCGATGCTCATAGAATACTTTTATCCCCTTTTTCTCCAGATGATCGGTGACTTCCGACTCCTTCATGTCGGAACCCGATACTATATGCCCGTTATCCTCCAATATCTCGGCAACGGCGGAAAGACCTATGCCCCCGATGCCTATACAGTGTATCTTTTTATACTTAGAAATGTCTGTCACGGGAAACCTCCGATCGATTTTCATACATGGCTATTATATGCTAGCTTCCTTGAGTTTACAAGAAAATGGCTTTCTTTTAATTGACATTTTATGCGGTGCCGTTAAAATTAAAGGGTAAACGGAGGGGCCCGGAATGAAAAAGAACAGAAGAGTCGCGGCGCTGATATCGGAACTTACGGCGAACCCGCGCAGGCTATACAGAATATCGTATTTTTGCGAAAAATTCGGAGCCGCCAAGTCGAGCATCAGCGAGGACATAAAATCGGCGTCCGAGATCCTGACCGAAAGCGGCCGCGGAAGGCTTGAAACGGTGCCGGGAGCCGGAGGCGGAGTTCGCTTCGTCGCCGGGATCACCGAGGATGCTGCGGAAGCCGTGCTCGATAAGCTCTGCATCAGGCTCTCAAACCCGTCGAGGGTCCTCGTCGGCGAGTTCCTCTATACGTCCGACATAATGTTCGAGAGCCACGATGTTCGCGACATGGCTCTGATATTCGCAGAAGTGTTCAAGGATGTCGAAGCCGACTACATCGTCACGGTCGAGACCAAGGGAGTCCCGCTCGCACTCGCCGTATCGCACTTCCTCAACATCCCGCTCGTCGTAGCAAGAAGAGAAGCGAAGCACAGCGAAGGCTCTACGATAAGCATCCACTATTTCTCGGATTCGAACGAAAGAATACAGAGACTCTCACTCTCCCGCCGCGCAGTCGAGCAGGGAAAAAAGGCGATAATAATCGACGACTTCATGAGGGCCGGCGGAAGCCTCAAGGGTCTCACGGAGATACTGCTGGAATTCGACATCACGACAGTCGCTGCGGGCGTCGCGATCGCATCGAGGATGCCGGCAAAAAAGAAGATTTCCGAGTACACCCCCCTCCTCTATCTCGACGAGATAAACGAATTCGACAACAAAAAAGTCTCAGTTTCCCCGAACAGGGAACTTTTTACACATAACACACAATAATGTTGATAAAAGCACACTTTTATTAGATATAATCAACTTGTTAAGTTTGATTTTTACCCGATGAACTGCGCGAAGGCGCAGGAAGGAGAACTGCCTATATGAGATTCGATATGCACTGCCACACCAGATACGGTTCCATAGACGCCAAAGTACGTATCTCCGATTATGTAAAAATGCTCAAAGCCAAGGGCTATGACGGCATGCTCGTCACGGATCACGATTCGTACAGAGGATACGACCTGTGGAGGCAGTCGCCGGAAAGCAAAGAGACGGACTTCGTCGTTCTGAGAGGTATCGAATACGATACCAGGGACGCCGGGCATTTTATAGTTGTCCTTCCCGACGGGGTGCATATAAAAGCGCTGTCGATAAGGGGCATGAGCGTAAAAGCTCTCGTAAAACTCGTCCACAGATACGGCGGCATCGTCGGCCCTGCCCACCCTTTCGGCGTAAGGTGCTCGAGCGCGATGTTTTTCAGGACCATGGAACACAACCGCCACCTCATATCCGAGTTCGACTTCATCGAAGGGTTCAACACGTGTGAGAGCGAACGTTCGAACGAGCTCGCGGAACTCCTCGGCGAAGAATTCGACAAGCCGATGTTCGGAGGCTCCGACTCGCACGACTATAAATACGTGGGCATGGGATTCACGGACATAGATGCCGATATAAAATGCAACAACGATCTCATCGCAGCGGTAAAAGCGGCCGCTCTCGGTGAAACGACGATACAGCACGGCGGTATCGTCCGAGGTAAAACCTTCAAGTCGTCGCAGGCGCACGCCTTTTATTCCGTGTACGCCTTCATGATCTACAACGCGGCGCTCGGCCTGATCTTCAGCCCTTACAGGGTAAGGAAGGTAAAAAAAGCGATAAAAGCCGTCGCCCTCTAAAAGCGGGCAATTTTCAGTTCGGAGCTGCGGATGCGCCGGTTTCAATGCTGAGCGGCGGATACGCCGGGCACGGAGCGACGGGACAGCCGCGTTTTCGAGAAAGATGATAAAAAGCATAAAAAAAGCGAAGGCCGATGCCTTCGTTTTCTTTTACCTGGAGGCGACACCCGGATTTGAACCGGGGGTGAAGGTTTTGCAGACCTCTGCCTTACCACTTGGCTATGTCGCCATGGCTAGGGTAGCAGGATTCGAACCTGCGAATGACGGAATCAGAATCCGTTGCCTTACCGCTTGGCTATACCCCATCATGTTGGGGTGGGTAGTGGGATTCGAACCCACGTATACAGGAGCCACAACCCTGGGTCTTAACCACTTGACGATACCCACCGTATTAATTAAATTGGCGACCGGGATCGGGCTCGAACCGACGACCTCCAGCGTGACAGGCTGGCATTCTAACCAACT
>CAMYCF010000016.1 GCA_947254375.1 uncultured Mobilibacterium sp.
AGTTAGTTGTAAAATGGAGCTGCACCCATACCCCTTGAATTGCACCCACGCACCCTCATTTGCACCCATAGGCTGAAATTCTATCAATATATGATTTCCTTTCCAACAAGGAAAGCCTTGAGACGATGTGTCTTGAGGCTTATTTTATTTCGTTTTCATGCCGCCCGACCGTCGAGGTATCGGCTGCAGGCTATAGATATATAGATAAAACATCCCCGTCCTTGTATATCTATAGATAATATCTATTTAACATGAGGCACAAATAAAAGTACAATGTACAGGCGGATGTTAATGCAAAAAAATCGGAAAGAGAGACAGCAATATGAAGAAAAACAAGTTCAGACTCCTGATCGTTGCGCTCATGGTGATCACAGCTGCATCAATGCTTATGGCGTGCGGTTCCAAATTGCCGGAGGGAAAGAAAAACAGCGACGGCTATACACATATATCGGAGAAAGAGGCACAGAAATTAATCGACAACGCGAAGAAGAATAACGCCCTCGTCATCGACGTAAGGGGAAAACAGGCGTGGAAGATGGGGCATACACCTAATTCCATGGGACTTGAGTATGACGATCTCATGGGCGATAAACAGCTGAAAGAACTTTCTGATAAAGATCAGCCGATCATCCTTTACTGCGAAAGAGGAGTCCTCAGCAAGAACGTCGCAAAAAAACTGGCATCCGAAGGATATACCAATATATATGAATTCAACGGAATGAAGTATTGGAAGAGCAAGGTCATAATCGACAAGGAATATAAGGGCCTCGATACGGGATTCAAAGACAATAAAAATGTCGTATACGAATAGTATAGATATAAGCTGATTTTGAAGATAAAAACATACGGCGGTTCGCGAAAAGACTCTGCGAGCCGCTTTTTTGTTGCCGAAATGTAATTATTGATGAAAGCATGTAAAACATGTGACATCTATAAAAATTACTTATTTCACATGGGGGGGTGATAACAGTAGAATATAAACAGGATGTTTAGTTAAGTAATAAACGAACGGAGGATTTAAATGAAAAAGCATAAATTATACAGCAGAATAGCGACGCTTGCGCTGGCGTTCGCACTCATGATGACGCCGCTGTTCCCTGTCGCAGCGATGGCGGAAGAGAAAGCGGATTCAGCGCCGGCGGCTGCAACCGAAAAAACGGAGCCGGTTGCTACAGAATCGTCTAAAGAAGCCGTTACAAACAACCCGGAAAGTGTTAATAACACTGGGAAAATCGATTTGCAAAATAATGCTAACACAGTTGAAACACGGGACAGTAAATCGGCAAACGTTATTCCTGATCTGAATTTAAAGGTCGCACTTAATAAGATAATGCTTAGACCTGCTCCTTATGATCAGGATATATCTGCGGAAGACCACATATATACCATGTAGGTGGCCCAGATGATGTATATGCACTGGATTTATACAAGCAGGGCATAAAGAACATAGAAGTGATTCAGTATCTTACGGGCATTAAAGAAATAAATTTGAGTGAGAATGAAATAACGGACTGGTCGCCTCTTCTAAAGATGACATGGCTACAAGGCATACAGGTAAGCCATGTTAACGATATTAAAACATTCACTGAATTGAAGGATCTTCGGAAGCTTTCTATATACAATTCGAGAAGAGGGAAAAATGAAATTATATACGGTGATATATTGGATCTTTCGGGTGTAGAGAACTATAAAAAACTTGAGGTGTTGGAACTTGGGTTTAATAAAATCAAGAATCTTGAACCGCTTGCTAATATGTTCTCATTAAAGGAAATATACTTAAATAATAATCAGATTTCGGATCTTTCTCCGCTGAAGAAACTCATTACATTAGAAAGACTCAGTTTTCGAAAAAACAATATATATGATGCAAGTGTCCTTAACCCTGATATTTTTGATGTGATAGCATCGCTGGATCATCAGACACTTACATTTATTGCAGATAAAAACGGGAAGCTAACGAATCCGTTGCGCGGTCGAGACGGGAAGATACCTGCCGATATAAAGACAGAAGGAATATTTCACTGGTTCCAAGAACCTTTACAGCTTACGAATTGTGTGCTTGAGGATGACGGACATACAATAAGGCTTAAAGATAAGACCAAAGACGGGCTCCTTGCGTGGGGATTCGAATACACTGACTTTTTCCAAGGGCGTATGTATGTAAAACACTCAAGCCCTCTGGCTTTGAAAGGCGGAACATCCGATAAGGATGCTTATGCAGAAGGTGAAATCGTAAAGATAAGTGCGAGTGTTCCTAAAGGGAAAAAATTTGTAAGGTGGATGGTGGTATCGAGTGATGCTAAACTCGATGATCCTTCCTCTCAGAATGCGACATTCACGATGCCGACAACTGGTGTAGAAATCACGGCTGAGTATGAAAATCTTCCTTCAACGGAAGCGAGCGGACAACTGAAATCGTCATATCCTGCGACTGGAGATGAGTCGAATCTGCCTATATCGCTGGTGCTGTTTGCATTTTCAACATTATCTTTATACTCGCTCCGCAAAAGAGACTTTATATAAGGACAATATTTATATAAACGGAAAGGAGATAGACTATGAAAGTTTTATTTAAAAAGGCCGGTATTCCTATTATGGCGATAATAATGGTTGTTGCGATGATGCCGGGATTCGTTTTTGCTTCAGAATCTCGAAATATGTCCTCAAGAAGCGAGTCGGGATTTGCCGATATACCTCAGTATACGGAGTCCCAATTCAGTTGTATTTATAATACTGAGACCGCAACCTTATCAGGCATAGAAGTTAAGGATATCTCAAACAACAATATAACTACGCCAATAAGATTCAGATTTTGGAATGCCGCGCTTCAAAGGTACGAAGCTGATGTAACTTCTTCGAACGGGGTGGTTCCTGATGTTCAATTGATCAAGGGAGATCACTATATAGTGTATGCTCTTGATAATAATTATAATTTTGCATTTAATGGTGGAAATGCATATCTGCTCATGAATGACAATAGTAATGTGCCTGTAAATGATAGGTATTACAACGACCCATACCATGGCCCAACTGCTACAAATCCGGTAAATACAACACAGTTTCTTATGAAGAGTGCTTATAGGGATTCATCTGAGCAGAGAAGGGAAGAGATAAATCTTAACATAATAGTACCTAATGCAGATGATATGTTCAGCTGGAGTAACGTTGATTCAAACATAGTTTTTACAAGTCCGTATGATACGGTTACCGTAAGACCTGATCAAGTTACGGTATTAGATCATAAGTACAGCTTCAGTGTAGAACTTCTTGAAGATACTCAATACGTTGTTTCCGTAGACGGAACGGATTTAAAGACGCTTTAGTTTCCGTTGACAGTTAAAGATCACTCGGAAAGGAGACCTGGGGATAAGCATGCGTATGATCACCTTAGCTGTGCGAGCCGTAATACGCTATTCATATGGGACGCTAACGCTGGCGCCAATCTTTCTCAATACTATCAAAAAGTAAAGAGCGTAAGCGGAAAGACGATAATTTCAGATTGGAATTTCGATCCTACGCTTCTGTCGTTTGAAGAAATGCATAATGAAAATGTAAGGTACGCTATAAACGAAAAAATCCTTCATAGAAGCATGGTTCACGACTTAACTGGAGATTATGAAGTACTCGATATTCACGCAGTAAATATGGCAAGGATCGAGCGTTCGACATGGCAACTTACTAATGGAAACAAATTTACGATTACTACAGAAATACCGTCAGGAAAAAGTTTATTGGCTTGATGCTTCAGGAAACACGCATGAGATAACAGGAGCGACACAGAGTGGATCTTCTGTAACCTTTAAAACCGATTCGGTATCTGTGCATCCGATTGTAATTAAGTTTCGATAAGATTACACAAGTAAGGATGAGATCAAATGAAAAGACGTAGTGTAAAAATGCTTTTGCTTTTTATGCTTGTTCTGAGCGTATCAGTATTCTTTTCTGCATGCGGAAAGAATTCCGATAAGGATAAATCAGATAATTCTTCGAACCATAAACAAGTTTCAAAAGAAGTAAAAAAGAAAGATAAAAATAAAAGCGAAGCAGCAGCGAGTGATTCGAAAAGTTCGGAAACCAAAGAGCCCAGTGCGAAAGAGAAGAAAAAACATAAAGGCCAGCATTGGGTCCCGGCAACGACAAAGACGGTAACTCACCCGGCGGTAACTCATACTGGACAGTATATATCGGGTGTTCGCTGTAAATGCGGACAGGTGTTTCCGAATGTAAAAGCGTGGCAAGCACATAGACCGCCGGTCTGAAACAACCAACACGATACATATGAGCCTATATATGCGGAAAATGTCGTTGAGGATAAACCGGCCTGGACCGAAACGGTAGTAGCACCGGGTCACTGGGAAGACGACTAAGATCAAGTCAAATATAGGGGTAACACATGTGAGTTCATTAGGTTAATGAACGGAAATCAAAAATCCCGTTGCGTACGAGGAAGTGCGCGGCGGGATTTTTTTATGGGCGGAAGTGCCGCATGCGTAGGTTCATCCGTTTTTACCGCACCATTTGCATGGTGCACCTTTTTGCGGATATAATTAGTGGTGACTAAGGCATACGCTCATGCTAAAATCAAGCGTATGAAGAAGATATCAATGATGCTGTGAGGTGTATATGATACAGGAATCGAATGTAGGCGCGGAACACGAAGTCGTAAAAACGGTCTCCCCTGATGTGACGGCGAAGGCGGTCGGGAGCGGGGATCTCGATGTTTTTGCCACGCCGATGATGATAGCGATGATGGAAGAGGCGGCGGCAGGCGCGGTGGCAGGTTTTCTCGACGATGACGAGAGCACGGTCGGCACGGCTATCGACGTCAAACACACGGCTGCGACGCCGGTCGGAATGGAAGTACGGGCGGCCGCAAAGCTCGTTTCGGTGGACGGGAGGAAGCTACACTTTGAGATCGAAGCTTTCGATGAAAGCGGGAAGATCGGAGAAGGGGAGCACGACCGTTTTATAATCAGAAAGACGTCTTTCATGGAGAAGGCGAACGGAAAGCTCAAGAGATAGAAGATGGATCCGAAGGACAGGGATTTTAACACGGAGATGGATGTGCGCAGTGCGAAGATAGTGCGCGCCGGTGTCACGGGCATCGTCGCCAATGTTTTTCTTGCGTCTTTTAAGGCGGTCGTAGGGCTCGCCTCGCATTCGATCGCGATCACGGTCGATGCGGTCAACAACCTGACCGATGTGATGTCGGCCCTCGTCACGATAATCGGTGCGAAGCTGTCACGGAAGGATCCCGACAAGGAGCACCCGTTCGGCCACGGCAGGAGCGAATATCTGAGCGCGATGGTGATTGCCTCGCTGATCCTCTATGCGGGAGTTTCGGCGGCGATAGAATCTGTCCGCAAGATCATGCATCCGGTCGTTCCGCAGTACTCGAAGGCGACTTTTATCGTGCTCGTCGCGGCGATCGGTATAAAAATATTTCTGAGCCTGTATACGAAGAAGACGGGGCGGGAGATAAATTCCGACGCCCTCGTGGCGACCGGCTTTGATGCGATGATCGACGCAGCGATAGCGGCCGCCACCCTTATAAGCGCACTCGTTTTTATCGCTACGGGTAAAAGTTTCGAGCCTTACCTCGCCGCGGTCATCTCGGTCATAATTTTTAAGGCCGGGCTCGACATGATGCTTGGTGTTTTCAGCAGCATACTCGGCGAGAGGGTCGAAGGCAGGATCGCCCGCGATATAGAAAATACGATCATGGGTTTTCCGGAGATAAACGGTGCATACGACCTGGTACTTCACAATTACGGGCCGGATACGTTCATGGGGTCGGTGTGCGTGGAGCTGCCTGACACCTGTACGCTCGATCGTGCGGACGAGATCTGTAAAAATGTGCAACGCGAGGTGTACAAAAAGAACGGCGTCATACTGACTGCGGTCGGGATATATGCGATGAATACGGGGGACGACGAGGCGGCTGAGATAAGGACGGTCGTCAATGAAACGGTGATGGCGAACGAGCACGTTCTGCAGATGCACGGTTTTTACGTCGATGTTGCCGCCAAGAGGATGGCGTTCGACATTGTCGTCGATTTTTCCTGCCCGGACAAGGCGGCGTGCTATGAAGAGATAAAAGATGAGGTCGCGAAGATCTATCCGATGTACGAGATCACGGTCAGGATGGACAGCGACATAAGCGACCTTTGATGTGAGGCGAACGGTGGAGACGGGAAACGTTTTTAGAGCAGTGTCGGGATATGAGCCTACGGGCGATCAGCCGCAGGCGATCGAGAAGATCGCAGGCAGCATTTTGCGTGGGAACAGGCACCAGACGCTTATGGGCGTGACGGGATCCGGCAAGACTTTTACCATGGCGAAGATCATAGAGAAGGTGCAGAAGCCGACGCTCGTCATTTCGCACAACAAGACTTTGGCAGCCCAGCTCCACGGCGAGTTCAAGGAATTTTTTCCGGATAACGCGGTGGAGTATTTCGTAAGTTACTACGATTTTTACCAGCCGGAGGCGTACGTGCCTTCGACGGACACATATATTGAGAAGGATACGGATATCAACGACGAGATCGATAAGCTGCGCCATTCGGCGACGGCGGCGATACTCGAGAGGAACGACGTCATAGTCGTCGCGAGCGTTTCGTGTATATACGGACTCGGAAGTCCGAGGTCGTACAGGAACAGGCTGATATCGCTGAGGCCGGGGCTCGAGATATCGCGGCGTGAGCTGCTTCAGAAGCTCGTCAGCATACAGTATGACCGAAATGACATGGACTTCTCGCGCGGGACTTTTCGCGTGAGGGGAGATACGGTTGACATCTATCCTGCGGGCGGAGAAGAGGCCGTGCGCGTCGAGATGTTCGGAGACGAGATAGAGTCGATAAAAGAGATAGATCCGGTCAGCGGTGAGATCACGGGCGTGAGGAGTCACATTTCGATATTCCCGGCGTCGCACTACGTGACGTCGAAGGAGGACATGCTCCTTGCGGTCGCGTCTATAAGAAAAGAGCTCGCCGAGCGCGTGAGGTGGTTCCGCGAGAACGGTAAGCCGCTCGAGGCGGAGAGGCTAGAACAGAGGACGAATTACGACATAGAGATGATGCTCGAAGTCGGCACGTGCAAGGGGATAGAGAACTATTCGAGGCATATCAACTTCCTTGAGCCCGGCGAGATGCCGTACACTCTGCCGAGTTATTTCGAGGGCAGGGATTTTCTGACGATAATAGACGAGTCACACGCGATGCTGCCTCAGCTCCGCGCGATGTATCACGGCGACCGCTCGCGCAAGGAGTCGCTCGTGGAGTACGGGTTCAGGCTGCCGTCGGCTCTCGACAACAGGCCGCTCAAATTCGAGGAGTTCGAGTCGGTGGTCGGGCAGACCGTGTATGTCAGCGCGACACCGGGAGAGTGCGAGCTCAAAAGCTCGGGCGGCGTGACAGCGGAGCAGCTGATAAGACCGACGGGGCTTCTCGATCCGAAGATTGAGGTGAGACCGACGGAAGGTCAGATCGATAACCTCATAGGTGAGATAAATAAGGTAGCTGATAAGGGCGAGCGCGTGCTCGTGACGACACTGACCAAAAGGATGGCGGAGGATCTTTCTCGGTATCTTGCCGAAAACGGTATCAGATGCCGCTACCTCCACTCCGAAATAGATACGTTCGAAAGGCTGGAGATAATAAGGGATCTCAGGCTCGGTAAATTCGACGCGCTCGTCGGCATAAACCTCCTGCGCGAAGGTCTCGACCTCCCTGAGGTTTCGCTCGTCGTGATACTCGACGCCGATAAGGAAGGTTTTCTCAGGAACGAGACATCGATGATACAGACGGTCGGAAGGGCGGCTAGAAACGCGGGCGGCCGCGTTATAATGTACGCCGACAGGATAAGCCCGGCGATGAAAAAAACGATCGACGAGACGGAGCGAAGGCGCCGCATCCAAAGCGAATACAACGAGGAGCACGGCATCGTCCCGAAGACGATAATCAAGCCTATAAGGTCGGTCATCGAGGCGACGAAGGTATACGATAGCAGCGGAGAGATCAAGAAACCGGAAGAGATGACGGCGAAGGAGCTCAAAGAGGCGATAAAAGAGACGGAGAAGGCGATGAAGCTCGCGGCAAAAGAGCTTCAGTTCGAGCGCGCGGCGGAGCTAAGGGACTTTCTGTTCGAACTTAGAAGCAGTACGAGGGCAAAATAGGACCGCCTGAGACATCGGCGGCGTCGCTAAAATGTCGTATTTGATAATGAAAACGGCGGTTTAAGATATTAAAATGTCGGAATGAATGTCGGTTTATATTCCTAAAATGTCGCAAGTGTGATATAATGATCGCACTTGGAGGTGTATTAAGATGACTAAATACATTGAATCTGAAGACCTGGAATTAAAAGAGAAATATACCGACAGCATCGCCAAAGAAATCGTGTCGTTTCTCAACGGAAACGGCGGAACGATCATTATCGGCGTCAGGGACGACGGCTCGGTGGCGGGTGTCGAGCGAATCGATGAAGTATTGAGAAAAATATCGGATATCATAACCGATCAAATAGAGCCGAACCCGCAGGACGAGATCAGCTCTGAACTTAAATTCGATTCCGGTAAAACGATCATCGTGATCCATATAAATAAAGGGCAGCAGCACATATATTGCCGGAAGAAATACGGCTTTTCTTCTGCCGGCTGCACCGTGAGGGTCGGGACTGCATGTAAAGAGATGACGCCGGATCAGATCAAAATACGGTACGAGCAAAAATTCATAGATGCGGAATACATGCTTAAGAAAAGGTCGAGCCTGCCTGACCTGTCGTTCAGAGAGCTCAGGATATATTATTCCGAAAAAGGATATCACCTCGAAGACAGGTCCTTTGAAACAAATCTGAATTTGAGGAACGATGCCGGAGAATACAACCTGCTTGCGGAACTTTTATCGGACAGGAACAACATCCCGTTCATATTCGTAAAATTTCAGGGCAAAAACAAGGCGGCGATATCGGAACGAAGCGACTACGGCCACGGCTGCATCCTTACGACTTACGGAAAGATCAAAAACAGATTGGAAGCCGAAAACATCTGCGTCTCCGACACGACGGTGAGACCGCGAAAAGATGTTTTTTTATTCGATTTTGACTGCGTCAACGAGGCGGTCCTGAACGCACTCGTCCACAACGACTGGACGATAACGGAGCCGCAGATCTCGATGTTCCGGGACAGGATCGAGATACTCTCGCACGGAGGTCTTCCGGCCGGAATGACGGAGCAGCAGTTTTTCGACGGCATAAGCAGGCCGCGGAACGCCACCCTGATGCGGATCTTCCTGAACATGGGACTAACAGAACATACAGGCCACGGCGTGCCGACGATAGTCGAAAGGTACGGGACAGGCGTCTTTGAAATACAGAGCAACTATATACGCTGCACCATTCCTTTTGAGAAAGACGTCCTCACTGAGACCGACGGCAGAAATGTCGGTTTGAATGTCGGAATGAATGTCGGTTTGAACAAAACCGAAAAGAAGGTCATCAAACTTCTGATCGAAGATCCGAGCGCCACGTCTTCCGAACTTGCGAAGCAGATCGGTGTGACCGGCAGGACGATCGAAAGGACATTCAATTCGTTGCAGGAAAAAAAGATGCTGGAAAGGATCGGCTCGAGGCGCGACGGGAACTGGATCGTCGTGAAGTAGCGACTCGCAAAACGGCGAGCCGCCGGAACGGTTTTTACTAAAAAGGGACACGGAGAAGATATTGGAAAAGAACATAGTAATCAAAGGGGTAAAAGAACACAATCTCAAGAACATAGACGTAACGATACCGAGAGACAAGCTCGTAGTTTTTACCGGGCTCTCAGGCTCCGGCAAGTCGTCTCTCGCTTTTGATACCATATACGCGGAAGGCCAGAAAAAATACGTCGAAAGCCTTTCCTCTTACGCGCGCCAATTCCTCGGCCTCATGAAAAAGCCGGACGTCGCGCAGATAGACGGGCTTTCACCGGCGATATCGATCGACCAGAAAAGCACGAACAAGAACCCGCGCTCGACGGTCGGCACGGTCACGGAGATTTACGATTATCTCAGGCTGCTCTTCGCGAGGATCGGCGTGCCGCACTGCCCGATCTGCGGCAGGGAGATAAGCGGAAGCTCGGTCGACGGCATAGTCGACGCGATCAAGGACAGGGGAGAAGGGACAAAACTCGCGGTGCTCGCGCCCGTGGTCAGAGGGCGAAAAGGCGAGCACAAGGGCGTCCTTTCGAGGATCGTCCGCGACGGGTACAGCCGCGTCAGGATCGACGGCGAGATGAAGCGCCTCGACGAGGAAGAGATAAAATTAGAGAAGAATTTCAAGCATACTATTGAAATAGTCATAGATAGGATCGTCGTAAAAAAAGATGAGCGTGAGCGCCTTTCCGAAGCGGTCGAGCTCGCGATAAAAGAGGGCGAGGGGCTTGTCAACGTGATTTTTTACGAGAAGGAGGACGAGGGTAAAACGAGGGAGAGCGAGGAGATCTTCAGCACGAATTTCGCCTGCCCGGAGCACGGGGTCGGGATCGAAAAGCTCGAACCGAGGATGTTTTCTTTTAACAGCCCTTACGGTGCCTGCGAAAAATGCACGGGTCTCGGTTTTACCATGAAAATAGAGCCGGAGAGCGTGATCTCCGACGAGAACAAAAGCCTGCTCGACGGGGCGATGGGGCAGGTTTTCAGCACCATGGACGCGATGGGTTTTTACCGGCAGATGCTGAACAGGCTCGCGATCGACCACGGGACCGACCTTTCGAAGCCATACAAAGACCAGCCGGAAGAGTTCAAGCGGGAGCTCCTTTTCGGGACGGGGACGCGCCGCCTCAAGTACACTTACACGAGCAAATCGGGCAGGGTGTCGCACATGAACCACACGTTCGAGGGCGTCATACCGAGCCTCGAGAGGCGGTACATGGAGACAAATTCGGAATTTATCAAGGAGAAGATCGGCGATCTGATGACGGAGTCGACGTGCTCCGAGTGCCACGGAAAAAGGCTGAAGGACAAGGTGCTCGCTGTGACCGTCGGCGGTAAAAACATCATCGAAGTGACCGACCTTTCCGTCGTGCAGGCACTCGATTTCTTCGATCATCTCGAGCTGTCCGAACGTGACAGGACGATCGCCCGCATGATACTCAAAGAAATAAAAGAGAGGCTTCGCTTCCTTCAAACCGTCGGCCTCGGCTACCTGACGCTGTCTAGGAGCAGCGGGACGCTTTCGGGCGGAGAATCGCAGAGGATAAGGCTCGCGACCCAGATAGGATCGGGGCTCGTCGGCGTTCTGTACATACTCGATGAGCCGAGCATAGGCCTTCATCAGCGCGACAACGGCAAGCTGCTCAAGGCGCTCCGCGATCTAACGGACATGGGAAACTCGCTTATCGTCGTTGAGCACGACGAGGAGACGATGCGTGCGGCCGACCACATCATAGACATCGGCCCGGGCGCGGGGATAAACGGCGGTGAGCTCGTGGCGCAGGGGACGATCGAGGACATAATGGCATGCGAAAGATCGGTGACGGGTCAGTTCCTTTCGGGTAAAAGGAAGATCGATGTACCGGCCACGCGGCGCAAGGGCAACGGTAAAAGCTTAAAAATAATCGGCGCTTCGGAGCACAACCTCAAAAACATCGATGTCACTATCGATGCGGGAAAACTCGTCTGCGTAACGGGCGTTTCAGGCTCGGGTAAAAGTACCCTCATAAACGAGATCCTTTATAAGGCGGTGGCCAGAAAGCTCTACCATTCGCACGTCCAGCCGGGCGCGCATAAGGAGATAATCGGCACCGAAAATTTCGACAAGATAATCGACATAGACCAGGCGCCGATCGGAAAAACGCCGCGTTCGAACCCGGCGACGTACACTGGGATGTTCACGCATATAAGGACGCTGTTCGAACAGCTACCTGAGGCTAAAATGCGCGGATACTCGAAGGGTAGGTTCAGCTTCAACGTCAAGGGCGGTCGCTGCGAGAGCTGCCGCGGAGACGGGATAATCAAGGTGGAGATGAACTTTCTGCCTGACGTTTTCGTGCCGTGCGAGGTGTGCGGAGGCGCACGCTACAACAGGGAGACGCTCGAAGTAAAATTCAAGGGTAAAAACATTGCCGACGTGCTCGATATGACGGTCACGGAGGCGATACCGTTTTTCAAAAACCATACGAGCATAGAGCGTTACCTTAAGACGCTCGACGATGTCGGTCTCGGATACATAAAACTCGGCCAGCCGTCGACGGAACTTTCGGGCGGCGAGGCGCAGAGGATAAAACTCGCTACCGAACTTTCGAAGAAGAGCACCGGTAAAACTCTGTACATACTGGATGAGCCGACGACGGGACTTCATTTCGCCGACGTGGAGAAGCTGATGTACGTGCTTCAGCGACTCTGCGACGACGGCAATACGGTCGTCGTTATAGAGCACAATTTAGATGTCATAAAATGTGCCGACCAGATCATCGACCTCGGACCTGAGGGCGGGGA
>CAMYCF010000017.1 GCA_947254375.1 uncultured Mobilibacterium sp.
AAAAACGCGGAGAAGAACGGCTTCGGCGTGGTCATATCGGCGGCGGGGAAAGCGGCGCATCTCGGAGGTGTGCTCGCGGCGAACACGCTCTTGCCCGTGATCGGGATTCCTATCAAAGCTTCGTCGCTGGAAGGCGTTGACGCCCTTCTTTCGACGGTCCAGATGCCTCCGGGGATACCTGTAGCGTCGGTTGCGATCGACGGGGCGAAGAACGCGGCGATACTCGCTATGGAGATACTCGCGGTCAGCGACGCGGAGCTCAGGGACAAACTCGCGGAAATGCGCAGGAAAGCTCACGAAGACGTTTTGGCAAAAGACGAGAAAGTAAATAAACAGTTCGCGTAAAGGGTCGCGCGGATCTGTAAGACAGCAGCTGTAAAAAAGACGGCAGCGAAGAACGGACAAGCGGAAGCGGATAAAAGAGAAGCGGAGAAGAGAGAGAACATGAACGAACTTAGAGAGGAATGCGGGGTCTTCGGAGTATACTCGCCCGACAGGTACGATATAGCGAGGACCGTCTACTACGGGCTTTTCGCCCTGCAACACAGGGGCCAGGAGAGCTGTGGCATCGTCGTCAACGACGACGGAGTTTTATCTTCGTACAAGGACCTCGGCATAGTGAACGACGTTTTTACGCCTGACAGGCTCGCGGAGCTCGGCGAAGGCAGGATCGCGATCGGCCACGTGAGGTACGGAACGATGGGCATCAACAGCCGTATCAATGCGCAGCCGATAACGGTCAACCACATAAAGGGCAGCATGGGCCTCGCGCACAACGGGAGCCTCGTCAATTCACACGAGCTGAGGCGCGAACTCGAGCTCGAGGGGTCGATCTTCCAGACGACGAGCGACACCGAAGTTATCGCGTACATGATAACGAAGGAAAGGCTTAGGACGAACTCGATCGAAGAGGCTATCGACTCGGCGATGAACAGGATCAAAGGGGCGTATTCCCTCGTCATCGTATCGCCGACAAAACTCGTTGCGGCGAGGGACGAGTTCGGATTCAGACCGCTCTGCTACGGCGTGACGAAGGACGGCACCTATGTCGTGGCTTCGGAGAGCTGCGCGCTCGATACCGTTTCGGCCGAATTAGTGAGGGATATCGAGCCTGGAGAAATCGTAATTTTCGACGACAACGGCATAAGGACGATCGATCACCACTGCGGAAAGCAGGAAAAGAAGATCTGCATCTTCGAGTACATATATTTCTCGAGACCGGATTCCGTCGTCGACGGGGTCAGTGTCCATTTGGCACGCGTTCATGCCGGCGAGACGCTCGCGCAGGATTATCCTGTAGATGCCGACGTCGTTGTCGGAGTTCCGGATTCGGGTCTCGATGCGGCGATCGGTTATTCGCGTGAATCGGGTCTGCCGTACGGCATAGGTTTTATAAAAAATAAATACATCGGCAGGACTTTTATCGCGCCGGGACAATCGAAGCGTGAGAAGCTCGTAAACATAAAGCTCAACGTCGTAAAAGAAACGGTCGCCGGTAAAAGGGTCGTTCTCATCGACGACTCGGCGGTAAGGGGAACGACTTCGAAGCGCATCGTCAAGAAGCTTCGCGATGCGGGGGCGAAGGAAGTCCACCTCAGGCTCACGGCTCCGCCTTTTATCGATGCCTGCTACTACGGGACCGACGTTTCCGACAGATCGACCCTCATCGCCGCGAACCACACTCTCGAAGAGATAAGGGAAATCATCGGCTGCGATTCGATCGGATTTCTGAAGACCGAGAGACTCCGCGAGATGATCGGCAGGACGGACGACAAAGGATACTGCAGCGCCTGCTTCGACAGCAACTATCCTGCGGGCAGAGCGGCGGAAAGCGGCAAATTCAAATTCGAATGTAAGCTCAGCGAGAAGATAAAAAAAGAAAACTGATATAAAGGACAATTGATAAAAAGGACAACGATATGAAAAGTCAAAGCGAAAGCTACAAAAAAGCGGGAGTCGATATAACGAGCGGCTACAGGGCGGTCGAGCTGATGAAGGAGCACGTCGAAAAAACGATGAAATTCGGCAACACCTCACCGGTCGGCGGATTCGGAGGCCTTTTTACGCCCGACCTCACGGGAATGAAGGAGCCCGTCCTCGTAAGCGGGACGGACGGAGTCGGGACGAAGCTCAAGCTCGCATTCCTGCTCGATAAGCACGACACGGTCGGCATCGACTGCGTCGCGATGTGCGTGAACGACATAATCTGCGTCGGGGCGAAACCTCTGTTTTTCCTCGACTACATCGCAGTCGGTAAAAATTTCCCGGAGAAGGTCGCGACGATCGTAAAAGGCGTCGCCGACGGATGCGTTCAGTCGGAATGCTGCCTCATCGGCGGTGAGACTGCGGAGATGCCGGGTTTTTACCCTGAAGACGAGTACGATCTCGCCGGATTTGCGGTGGGGATCGTCGATAAAACCAAGGTAATAGACAAAAACGACGTCAAGGCGGGCGACCTCATCATCGGCATCGCATCATCGGGCGTCCACTCGAACGGTTTTTCGCTCGCGAGAAAAGTCTTCGACGTCGAGAACGGAGGGGCGGACGAGAGGCTGGAGGAGCTCGGCGGTAAAACGATCGGAGAAGTCCTTCTCGAGCCGACGAAGATCTACGTCAAAGCGATAAAAAATCTTTGCAATGAGATTAGGCCTCATGCGATAATGCATATAACGGGCGGCGGCTTTTACGAGAACATCCCGAGGAGCCTTCCTGAAGGTCTTTCGGCGAAGATAGATAAAAGCGCTCTCGAGATACCGCCTATCTTCAAACTGATAGCGGAACGCGGCGACATCCCTGAACACGACATGTTCAACACCTACAATATGGGAACGGGAATGACGGTCGTCGTGTCGGCAGAGGACGCCGAAAGGGCCGTGAGCATCATAAATGCTTCCGGCGAAAAGGCGAAGGTCATCGGCGAAGTCACCGAAAGCGGCGAGGGCGTCATTATAGAATAATGAGCGGAGAGAAAATGTATAAAGCGAAAACCGCGGTCCTCATCTCGGGCGGCGGCACGAATCTTCAGGCGATAATAGACAGCTGGGAAGCGGGGAAACTTCCCCACGTCGAGCTGTCTCTCGTCGTATCTTCAAGGCGTGAAGCGGGCGGCCTGGCGAGAGCGGAGAAAGCCGGCATCCCGCACCTTTTCCTCGGGAAAGACGGCTTCGAAGAAAATCTGATCGCGCTACTTGAGGAAAACGAGATCGACATCATCGTGCTTGCGGGCTTCCTCAAGATACTTAGTCCGGCTTTTACCGAGCGGTACCCGAACCGGATCATCAACGTCCACCCGTCGCTGATACCGTCTTTTTGCGGTGACGGTTTTTACGGGCTGAAAGTGCACGAAGCCGCGCTCGAGTACGGGGTAAAAGTCACGGGAGCCACGGTCCATTTTGTGAACGAGGTGACCGACGGCGGAAGGATAATCGCGCAGAAAGCGGTCGAGGTCCGAGAAGGGGACACGCCGGAAACACTTCAGCGGCGCGTCATGGAAGAGGCCGAGTGGGTGATACTCCCCGAAGCGCTCGAAAAGGTCGCGGCGGACATATGCGAGAACAGCGGAGCCCGAAGCGCCGGTTGCGGCGGACATATGCAAGGAGAAAATATAAAAGGAGCATAAAATGAAAGTAGCGGTAGTCGGTGGCGGCGGACGTGAGCACGCCATCATAAAATCTCTCAAAAAGAGCGATAAGATCGAAAAGCTGTACGCCCTGCCCGGCAACGGCGGCATCGCGGAAGACGCGGAGTGCGTGCCGATCGGAGCAAAGGAGCTCGATAAGATCGTCGATTTCGCCGTGCACGAAAAGATCGATTACGCAGTCGTGGCGCCGGACGATCCGCTCGTGATGGGACTCGTCGACATGCTCGAAGAAAAGGGCATACCGTGCTTCGGTCCGGACAAAAAAGCCGCGATCATCGAGGGGAGCAAGGCTTTCTCAAAGGACCTCATGACGAAATACGGAATACCGACCGCTAAATACGAGGCGTTCGACGATGCCGACGAAGCTTTGCGATATGCGGAGACGTGCGACATTCCGGTAGCGGTAAAAGCCGACGGCCTCGCGCTCGGGAAAGGCGTTTTTATCGCGATGACACGCGAAGAGGCGGTCTCGGCCGTTGAAACGATAATGAAAGAAAAGAAGTTCGGATCGAGCGGCGACAGGGTCGTCATCGAGGAGCTCCTTTTCGGACCGGAAGTGACCGTACTTTCTTTTACCGACGGAAAAGTCGTAAAACCGATGATCTCTTCAATGGATCACAAGCGCGCCTTCGACGGCGACGAGGGACCGAACACGGGAGGAATGGGCGTCATCGCGCCGAACCCTTTTTACACGCCTGAGATCGCGAAGGAGTGCGAAGATAAGATTTTTAAACCGACGATCGAGGCGATGAGGAAAGAGGGAAGGCCGTTCAAAGGCTGCCTCTATTTCGGACTTATGATAACCAAAGACGGCCCGAAAGTGATAGAATATAACAGCAGGTTCGGAGACCCGGAGGCGCAGGTCGTGCTTCCGCTCCTCGAATCCGATCTTTTTGAGATAATGCTCGCGGTCACGGAAGAGCGCCTCGAAGACGTCGAGGTAAAATTCAGCGACGATGCGGCGTGCTGCATAGTTGCGGCGTCGAAGGGATATCCCGTTTCGTACGAGAAGGGATTTGAGATAACGCTCCCGGAGAAAAAGGATAAAATTTTCATCGCGGGGAGCAGGCTCGAGGACGGCAGGCAGGTGACGAGCGGGGGCAGGGTCCTCGGTGTCACGGAGACGGCGCCGGACCTTAGCGAGGCCGTAAAAAAGGCATATGAAACGATCAAAGAAGTAAAATTCGATAACATCTATTACAGGAAAGACATAGGCGCCAAGGCTTTGGAGGCGATCGGCCGCGAAGGAAGATAGGCGCGCGGGGAGACTGATATGGTAAAAGTTATTTATGTTGAAAAGAAGAAGCCTTTTGCAAATAAGGCGAAGGAGCTCCTGAAAGAGTTCCGCGAGGTGCTCATGCTCGGGCGCGTCGAGGGCGTGCGCGTCATCAACCGCTATTTTGTGGAGGATCTTTCCGACGAGGCGTTCGAAGAGGCGAAGCAGTGCATCTTCTCCGAGCCGCCGATGGACGACGTGTACGGCGATATCGATTTTAGGAAGCTTCACACGGTGGTCGTCGAGTATCTCCCGGGTCAGTTCGACCAGAGGGCGCGTTCGGCTGAGGAGTGCCTTCAGTTCATCGCGCACGACGAGCATCCTACGGTAAAAACCGCCGCGGTCTACGTCATATCGGGCCCGATAGAAAACGAGGACCTCGAGAAGATAAAAGATTTCCTCATCAATCCTATCGAGTGCCGCGAGGCGTCGCTCAGCGTTCCGGTAACGCTCAAAGAGGATTATCCTGAGCCGGGCAAAGATCCGGTCATCGAGGGATTCTGCGATTTCAGCGACGAAAAGCTGGCCGATTTTATAAAAGAAAACGGCATGGCAATGGACGTAGAGGACCTGAAACTCTGCCGCGAATATTTTAAGGGCGAGAAAAGGGATCCGGGCGGGACGGAGCTCCGCGTGATCGACACGTATTGGTCGGATCACTGCAGGCACACGACTTTTAACACGACGATAAACGGCGTCACTTTTAAGGACGATAAAATAAACGAGACGTTCGGCAGATATCTCAAGCAGCGCGAAGAGCTCGGGATAAGGAAGCCGGTCAGCCTCATGAACATAGCGACGATAGCGATGAAAGCCCTCAGGGAGAGCGGCGACCTCAAGCATCTCGTCGAGTCGGAGGAGATAAACGCGTGCACGGTCGATTTTACCGCCCGCGTTGACGGAAAAGACGAAGATTGGGTGCTCCTTTTTAAAAACGAGACCCACAACCACCCGACGGAGATAGAGCCTTTCGGCGGCGCGGCGACGTGCGTCGGAGGCGCGATAAGGGATCCGCTGTCGGGAAGGGGATACGTATATGCGGCGATGAGGGTCACCGGTGTCGGCGATCCGCTCACGCCTATTTCGAAGACGAGGAAGGGAAAACTGCCGCAGAGGAAGATCTCGACTTCGGCCGCTTCGGGATACAGCTCGTACGGGAACCAGATCGGACTTACTACGGGTCTCGTCGACGAGATATACCACGACGGATACGTGGCGAAGAGGATGGAGGTCGGTGCGGTCATAGCGGCGGCTCCCGCTCATAATATAAGGAGGGAAAGGCCGGAGGCCGGCGACAAGATCATCCTGCTCGGAGGAAAGACGGGAAGAGACGGTATCGGCGGTGCGACGGGCTCGTCAAAATCCCACAGCGAAGGCTCGCTCAAGAGCTGCGGAACTGAGGTCCAGAAGGGCAACGCTCCGGAAGAGAGAAAGATACAGAGGCTGTTTAGGAATCCTCAGGCCTCGATGCTCATAAAACGCTGCAACGACTTCGGAGCGGGCGGAGTCGCCGTTGCTATCGGCGAATTGGCCGACGGTCTCGAGATCGATCTCGACAAGGTGCCGAAGAAATACGGCGGGCTCAGCGGTATGGAGCTCGCGATCAGCGAGTCGCAGGAGAGGATGGCTGTCGTACTCGATGCCGAAGACGTCGATAGGTTCACGGAACTCGCTGAGTCGGAGAACCTCAGAGCGACCGTTGTCGCCGAAGTTACCGACAGAAGATATCTCACGATGATGTACAAAGGCGAAAAGATCGTCGACATCTCGAGGGATTTTCTCGACACGAACGGCGCGGAAAAACAGATGAACGCAGTCGTTGAGTCTTCGAGAAAATTCACTAAAAAGATCCCGCTCTCGGTAAAAGACGGTATGCTCGCACTCGTAGACGACCTCAACGTTTGCTCAAAGCGCGGACTTTCAGAGCGCTTCGATTCGACGATCGGCGCGCGCACCGTCCTGATGCCTTTCGGCGGCGCGACACAGAGGACGCCGATACAGGCGATGGTCCACAAGATCCCGATAATGAAGGGCGACTGCGAGACAGTCTCGCTGATGTCGTACGGCTTCAATCCGTATATATCCGAGAAAAGTCCTTACCACGGAGCGTATCTCGCCGTAGTTGAGAGCATCTCGAAGCTCATCGCGACGGGCGCGACATATAAAGACATTTATCTCAGCTTCCAGGAATATTTCGAGAAGCTCGGCGAAAACGAGCAGGCCTGGGGAAGGGCGCTCAGCGCCGTACTCGGTGCATACAGGGCACAGATGGATCTCGGCATCGCCGCGATAGGCGGTAAAGACTCCATGAGCGGAACGTTCGAAGACATCCACGTACCGCCGACTCTGATCTCGTTCGCCGTGACGACGGACGACATAGACAGGATCGTATCGCCTGAGTTCAAGAAGAGAGGCCACAAGGTCATCCTCGTAAAACCGAGAAAAGGCAAGGACGGCCTGCCTGACTCAGACTCCCTCAAAAAGTGCTTCAAGACGGTCGAATATCTGATCGGCGCCGGAGTCGTGGCGGCCTGCTCAACCGTCGGGTACGGCGGCATCGCGGAAGCTGTCTACAAAATGTCGATAGGAAACAGGGTCGGCTTCGAGTTCTCAAAGGACATATCTCTCGACGAGATATTCGGCTATTCGTACGGCTCCTTCATACTCGAAGTTACAAAGGATGTCGAACTTTCCGACGTCATGACCCTTCTCGGTAAAACGGTAAACAGGGATCATATCGGTAAGATCGGAGACCACGTAAGCCTCGACGCCCTCGATAAAATCTACGAAGGTAAGCTCGAGCCTATCTACCCTAACAACGTCGAAGGTGTCGGCGGCCCGGCTCCTGAAATGAGCTTCATGAGCCGCGAGCTCAAGATGGCCGAAAAACCATGCAAGTCGAAACCTCGTTTCCTGATACCCGTATTCCCGGGTACGAACTGCGAATACGATGCCGCGATCGCTATCGAAGAGGCGGGCGGCACGCCGGACATTTTTATCGTGAACAACCTCGATTCGGATCGCCTCAAAAGATCGCTCGAGAGCTTCGCGGACAGGGTGTCGAAATCGCAGGCCGTATTCATTCCGGGAGGATTCTCGGGAGCGGACGAGCCTGACGGCTCGGGTAAATTCATAACGTCGTTCTTCAGAAACGACGCCGTCGAAGAGGAGATAATGAAGCTCCTCAAAGAAAGAGACGGCCTCATGGCCGGCATCTGCAACGGTTTCCAGGCGCTGATAAAAATGGGCCTCCTCCCTTACGGAGAGATCGAGATGCAGACGGCTGCGAGCCCGACGCTTGCGCACAACGACATCGACAGGCACCAGTCCAAGATCGTAAGGACGAGGATCTGTTCGACGAAGTCGCCTTGGATGCGCAAAATGGCGGTTGGTAAAATCGTGAACGTCCCTATTTCGCACGGTGAAGGCAAGTTCGTTGCCGGCGAGGACGACATCGACATCATGATGGAGAACGGCCAGATACTCACGCAGTACGTCGACCCTGAAGGCAATCCGACGATGGACGTAAGGGACAATCCGAACGGTTCGACCATGGCGATCGAAGGCATCCTCTCCACGGACGGAAGGATCCTCGGTAAAATGGGCCACAGCGAAAGGATCGGCCACGGCCTCTATAAAAATGTCGTCGGCGACTACGAGATCAAGATGTTCGAGTCGGCTGTCGACTACTTCAAGGGCGAATAAAAGCCGCGAAGCTTTTAGAGGTTTTTACCGAAGCGATAAAAAAGGATATAAGAGAGCCTGCGGGGGACCGGATGCGGTTTCCCGCGGCGACTTTTTTACGGGCGATCGACTTTTATTTCGGACACCGGATCTGACACCGAAATTTTTTATAAAAGCCCTTTATTTTACAAAAGCCCAAGACCGCATAAGCATTGACACTAACGGCTTTTTATTGTATCATACGGGTGTTGACGTGCTGTTGTAGCTCAGTCGGTAGAGCACTTCCTTGGTAAGGAAGAGGTTCGGCAGTTCGAGTCTGCTCAACAGCTCCAGGAGTCATTAAGCAACTAAATCAACAGGAGGAAGAAATGGCAAAGCAGAAATTTGAAAGAAACAAGCCACATATCAACATCGGAACCAT
>CAMYCF010000018.1 GCA_947254375.1 uncultured Mobilibacterium sp.
GATGCCATTTGATTCCTCCATAAAGCAAGTCAAACGATATACCCACGAAGCAAACCTTTACTTTTAAGTCTAACCTCGCAGACCGCCGAAAACAAGAAAAACCCATCCCGGAAACGACTGCAAAGCGGGCTGTTTTATGCCTAAAAATGCTGAAGTCCCTTGCAATCAAGACCTTTCGGCAATGAAAAAGGAAGCATATTATTCTATCAAAATATGCTTCCTTATTTGGTGGAGATGGTGAGAGTCGAACTCACGTCCAAGAACATATCCGAAGGACTTTCTCCGAGCGCATCCGTCGATTAAATTTTGCGGGACCGCCGTCCGACGGCGGGCTACGCTCCCGCTATCCCGTTATAACCTTACACTACCGGGAACTCATGCAAGGGGTCCTGCATGTTTGACGCCTTGACCGAAGCCTGCAGGTGAACCTCGGAAGACGCGCGGGGCTGAACTATGCAGCCAGTGCGAAATTGTTGTTTCTTTTAGCGTTTATATTTAAACGGCCGCTTTTAACGTAGACTCGGCGACTACGGCTCGCTTACCCTTGTTCAACATACCTGTCGAAACCTTTACATCCCCATGTAAAAACCGTTCCGAAAGACCGTTTCCCTTGCTTTATGATTATATAAAATATCGGCGAACCGTGTCAAGCGGGCCGGGCTCCGAAGCAATCCCGTCACACCTTTGGCGTCACCGGCCGAGCCGCTTCGGTTTTACAGTTCTTCCATGTCGCGGTCTTCTTTGCTGAGTCCGACCGGCCTCTCGTCTTCATAGAGCATCGGGCTTTTTGCGGCGATCTCTTCGATCGTTTCGTGCACCCGATCGAGATCTTCGAGGAATTTATCCATCAACTCATACGGCACGTTCCTGTTCAGGAAAAGCTGCTCGATCTGACGGTTGAATTCCGAGAGTTTGTCGGTCGTCTCGATGAACCTGTCGAAATTTTTACTGTTGCATGCTTTTGAAAATTTTGCCAGATCGCGTTTGATGTACTCGATTATATCGGTCTCGCCGTAAAATTTTCCGAGCAGGATCGGATAAGGCGTGATCCTGTGAAGGTACATTCCCTTGCCGCTCCGTATATCGATTTTATAGATCAGCTCAACGCCTTCTACGAGCTCAAAGTGGTAAATATTTATGTGCGCAGGGTCAGATTTTACCTCCTTCGCGCCCATCTGTTTTACCATCATCGTTATCATATCGCTGGACACCTTGTCCGTCGTGTATTTGTTATTCATATCGCACCACCTTTACGTGTCGCACCGCCTTTACGTGCATATTTTTACATACCGTATTTTAAAAGCAAAAATGCGGAAGATATAACTATCGAAACGAGCATGAACGGCATACCGACTTTGAGATAACTCTTGAATGTTATCGGATGCCCGTGCTTCGTACTTATATCGGACAGGACGACGTTCGCGGAAGCTCCGATCATCGTACCGTTTCCGCCGAGACACGCGCCGAGTGAGATCGCCCACCAGAGCGGTTCGACGTCCACTCCGCTCGACTTCATCGCGAGGACGAGAGGTATCAGCGTCGCTACGAACGGTATGTTGTCCAGGAAGGACGAGAGGAGCGCGGAAGCCCACAGCAATATCATCATTGTCATGACGGGATCTGTGCTCGTCTTTCCGATAACGTAATGCGCAACGTTTTTGATGACGCCCGTTTCGGTCAAACCGCCTACTACGATAAAGAGAGACATGAAGAAGACGATCGTCGTCCACTCAACCCCCATTATTGCCTCGTCGACGTCCTGCTTACCGATGATCAGCATGAGCGCCGCCGCACTGAGCGAAACTACGGCCGAGCTTACTCCGATTTTATCGTGGAAGATAAAACCTATTATTACCAGGATAACCACGACCACTGCCTTGTTCATAAGAGCCCTGTCGCTGACCGATTTATCGGGATCGAGGGCCATGACTTTTTCGGTGTTGATATCGCCGACTTCGATCTTCCTTTTATAGATGATCTTCATCATCAGGATCAAAGCGATGACGACGAGGACGGCAACTCCGCCCGTGTTCTTCAGGAAGTCCACGAAAGAAAGGTTTGCCGCACTTCCGATCATTATGTTAGGCGGGTCACCTATGAGGGTCGCGGTACCGCCGATGTTCGATGCCAGGATCTGCGTCATCAGGAACGGCACCGGATCTATATCGAGCATGTTCGTTATCGCGATCGTCATCGGGCCGACGAGCAATACGGTCGTTACGTTGTCGAGTATCGACGAGAGGAGCGCGGTTATTACCACGAACGCCACCATTATTTTCCAGGGATCACCGTGTACGGCTTTCGCGGCTCGGACAGCTATGTATTCGAACATGCCGGATTTCCTGACGACAGCGACGAAGATCATCATTCCCATCAGTACGCCGATCGTGTTGAAGTCTATGTATGATATCGCCTTGCCGAACGACATCACGCCAAAAAGCATCAAAGCGACCGCACCCGCGAGAGCTGCCGCCGCCCTGTGGACTTTTTCACTCATGATCAGGCCGATCACCGCGATAAAAATCACTACAGCTATTTTTTCCAAATCGACCACCTCCGTAAAAAGCTTTTCAAATAAGCAGACGATGCCCTTCCGGGAACATCGCCACCTACATTTTACTACTTAAGTTTTCCGTGTAAAGGGGCTGATACTTTTTTCACGACGGGGTAAAAAAAGCGGGCCGCCCACGCGGACGGTCCCGTTATCAAAAGCTCCGTTTTTTCTTAATTCTTTCCATCCTGCGGCCCGCGTCCTTCTTCGCGATCGCCTCACGCTTGTCGTATAACTTTTTACCGCGTGCGATACCGATCTCCATTTTTGCACGACCGTCTTCATTTATATAGAGTTTGAGCGGTACCACCGTCACGCCGTTCTCGCGCGTCAGCTCGGCGATCTTCCTTATCTCTTTCTTGTGGAGCAGAAGCTTACGGTCGCGAAGCGGATCAACGTTGTACCTGTTCCCCTGCTCGTAAGGCGAAATGTGCATCCCGAGCACGACAAGCTCGCCGTTCGACACCTTGGCGTAACTCTCTTTGATGCTCACCTTGCCCGCGCGCACGGATTTTATCTCGGTGCCCGTCAGAACTATCCCCGCCTCGTACGTTTGGTCGATAAAATAGTCGTGATAGGCCTTTTTATTCGCAGCTGCCAGAAAAACTTTCCTTTTACCCATTACCTCTCCGGCTAAAAAGTTTTTATATTTTTGAACGGGAACAGCCTGATGACGACCTTCCCCTTTATGTCGCTCTTTTTAACGAAGCCGACCTCGGCATACCTGCTGTCGACGCTCACGAGGCGGTTGTCGCCCATTACGAAATACTTGTTGTCCGGCACCTTGGCGCCTTCTATGTCGCCGTTCGTCGTGCCGTCTTTTGTGTAATCCTCTTCAATCATCTTTCCGTCGATGTAGACCTGCCCGTCATGGATGCTGATCGTGTCGCCCGGGAGGCCGATGACCCTTTTTACGAGGAGCTTGTTCTTGCCGTTCTCATCGACAAGGTCCGACTTGAACACTATGATATCGCCGCGTTTCGGCGAGTGGCTCGAATATGCCCTTCTGTAGGTGATTATGTAATCGTTGTTGTTCAGGGTCGGCTGCATCGAGTGCTGTCTCACTATCGTCGGCCTTATAAAAGTAAGCACACCCGCGGCTATTATTCCCGCTATTATGACGTCTTTGACCAGTTCTTTTGTAAAATCGCTCATCGAGCACTTTCCTCCAATCCGTGTACTACCTCGGTAAAAAATTTCGGCGGGCCTTCTTCGAACGACCGTCCGGACAGGTATCCGAGCGGCTCTCCGCACTCCCCGAACACGAGCCTCGTGCTGTGGAGAAGTTGCGTCCCGGCGCCGAATTTATCTTTGATATATCTGTTGATGCGCACCGCCCTTCCGGTCGCATATTTCGCATCGCCCGCTACGGGATATCCCACGCTCGCGAGGTGCGCCCTTATCTGATGCGTCCTTCCCGTCAGCAGTTCGACTTCGACGAGTGTCACACCGCTGAGGGCTTTTATCGGTCGCGCTACGGTCTCGATGTGTTTTGCGGCTCGATCCTCTGAAACTATCGTGACCCTGTTCGCACTCTCATCCTTGACGAGCCCTCCGCTGAGCCTAAGTTCCTCTTTCAGTTCTCCGCAAACTATCGTCAGATAGAACTTTCCTATCTCTCCGCTCCTTATCAGCCGGTTCAGCTCGCGGAGCGAAGATGCGTTCTTCCCGAACACGACGAGTCCCGTCGTGTTCCTGTCCAGTCTGTTCGCCGGAGCCGGCGCAAAGACCTTCTCGGAACGCGGATCGTATTCGCCCTTCGCGATCAGGTAGTCCTTGACGCGGTTCGCGAGGTGGTCCTTTTTCTCGACGGAATCGCCGTGGGTCAGTAGGCCAAACGGCTTATTCGCTATCAAGATGTTCTCATCTTCGTAGACGATCGAAAGCGGTTTTACCGCCGCCTGCCGCTCCTCGGCCTCGCCGATCATCTCAGCGAGCGCTTCGTCCGGGACGTACAGCGTTATCTCGTCGCCGTCGCACAGCATGTACGACGAGTCCTTCCGCTTTCCGTTGACTTTTACGTCTTTTCTTATGCATTTATAAATATAGCCGAGCGACGCGTTCCGCATGTATTTTCGCAGGAATCTGTCGAGCCTTTGGCCCGCATCGTTCGGACATATGGTGATTTTTTTCATTTCTTTTTCCCCGAAAATTGCCCCGAACATTATATCATGAAGATTTTTTTACGGCAACTTGAGAGCCTGCCGCAAACGCCCGATTTTTAGCGTCTTCTTTGCAAAGAACGGAAAAACAATGTATAATAAGGCACATATAACAACGACAAGGAGCGTATCATAATGAAAGGGTTCAAAGACTCTGTACATGCGACCAACGACATCTTGCTGGCGATCGTGATCATAATCGTGGCTGCCGGGCTGATAATATGGAGACTGCACATCATCGTTACCTATCCGGAGCGGATGACCCAGCAGAATCCTACCACTACCGAGCAGAGAGAGGCGGCGAAATCGGCAAAAGATAAAAATCTCCCGATGGGTCCCGCTTTCAGTAAAGACAAGCTCACCAAGGACGTTACCGTAACGGTCACTTCCGACGGCGGTGAAAACGGGGTAAAAGACCTCATCGACAAGGGGCTTTTCAAGGACTACGCGCAGTACAGGGCCGCGGTAAAAGATCTCAAGCTCGACGAGGATCAGATAAACGCGGGTAAATACGATTTCAAGGCCGGAACGTCCGCGAAGAACGTCATAAAAGTAATGTTCCCGGCGCAATCGTAACGCTTAAGTTAAGATAGATTTTCAGTATAAAAAGTATAAAAACAGGAGGTCGCTATGATAAATCAGTATAACCTCACCATGCTGACCGATTTTTACGAGATCACTATGGCTAACGGCTACTTCCAATCTGACATCAAAGATTGCGAAGCGTGCTTCGATATGTTTTTCCGCCGCGTCCCTGATGACGGCGGTTTTGCTATTATGGCGGGGGTCGAGCAGCTGATCGACTACGTGCAGAACTGGCATTTTACGGACGAGGACATCGAATACCTTCGCTCGAAGGGTCAGTTCTCGGAGGATTTCCTCAAGTACATCAGGCATTCGAAATTCGAGTGCGACATCTGGGCGGTTCCGGAAGGGACGCCGATCTTCCCGCACGAGCCGATAGTGACGGTAAAAGGTCCGCTGATCCAGGCGCAGTTCATCGAAACGATGCTCCTCCTGACGATCAACCACCAGAGCCTCATCGCCACGAAGGCGAACAGGATAGTCAGAGCGGCGCAGGGACGTCCGGTAATGGAATTCGGGACGAGGCGCGCGCACGGGGCTTCTGCTGCGATCTTCGGAGCGAGGGCCGCGTACATCGGAGGCTGCGCGGGAACGGCATGCGCCATTGCGGACAGGGACCACAGCGTCGATGCGCTCGGCACGATGGCACACAGCTGGGTACAGGCGTTCGACAGCGAATACGAAGCATTCAAGGCTTACACGCGCATCTACCCGAACAACGCCGTCCTCCTCATCGATACGTACAACGTCCTGAAGTCGGGACTTCCGAACGCGATACGCGTTTTCAAAGAGCTCAAACCTTCAAAGATGGGCGTCCGCATAGACAGCGGAGACATCGCCTATCTCACGAAAAAGACGCGTGAGATGCTCGACGAAGCGGGCCTTCAGGATTGCCAGATCGTAATATCGAACTCACTCGACGAGTACCTCATACGCGACATCATCATGGAAGGTGCGAAGATCGATTCGTTCGGCGTCGGGGAAAGGCTCATAACGGCGAAGTCGGAGCCGGTCTTCGGCGGTGTCTACAAACTCGCCGCAATCGAAAAAGACGGCGTGATGATCCCGAAGATGAAGATGTCCGAGAACCTCGAAAAGATAACGAACCCGGGCTTCAAGAACCTCTTCAGGCTTTACTCAAAGGACAGCGGCAAGGCATTGGCCGACGTCATAACACTTCAGGGCGAGCGCATACCGGAAGTCGACGGATACGAGATCTTCGATCCGAATGCCGTGTGGAAGCGTAAAAGCCTCGAGAATTTCTACGCAAAAGAGCTTCGCGTAAAAATCTTCGATCGCGGCCGCCTCGTCTACGACTCACCTGATCTCGCGGAGATAAAACAGTTCTGCAAAGAGCAGGTCGACACGCTCTGGGAAGAGGTGCTCCGTTTCGAGAATCCGCAGACATACTACGTCGACCTCTCGAAAAAACTTTGGAACCTGAAGCAGGAGATCATCATGCAGCACAGCGATCCGAAGAGGCAGCACTAAGATGCGGTAAAAGCGGATCTCCCGCGATAAAAAAATCGAATAATATGTAATAAAAACGACCGACCGTGGTCCCGCGCCGTTTGAGGGTGTAGGCGAAAGCGGTCGGTTTTTAGTATCTATTTGCCGGATTTATATGCCACTTTATACCCCACCTATGCTATAATTTATGTGGTGAATAAAGTGGGGTATAAAAATGGATAAATACATAGACATAGTAGAAAACGCACTTAAATACGGAACCGAACGAGAGTGGTTGGAATTCAAAGAGAATCAGTCCGATGCTCATATCATCGGCGAATATATCTCCGCTCTTTCGAATGCGGCTGCGCTCAAAGGGGAAGATTTCGGTTATGTCATCTGGGGTGTCCGAGACGAAGATCACAAGATTTGCGGCACACATTTCGACTTTCATAAAAGCTTCCGAAATGAGCCGCTTGAACATTATCTGGCAAGGCAGCTTACACCGGAGATCAGATTTTCGTTTCACGAGATCACGCTCAATGGTAAAAGAGTCGTTGTACTCGAGATCCCCGCTGCAACTAAGATACCTACTTCCTTCAACGTCACCAGATACGCCCGTATAGGTTCGAGCAAGGTCAATCTCGCCGAATATCCTGAACGCGAAGCCGAACTTTTTGTTCTTCTTCATTCCGGGAAAGTTACAATGGAAACATTGAGATCCGAATATCAGGACCTTACATTCGAAAGGTTGTTCACATACTATGCAGGAAAGAAAGTCTCACTGAACGAGAAAACATTTCGCAAGAATCTCGGCCTTCTGACCGAGGACGGCAGCTACAACCTCCTCGCTCAACTTCTTTCAGATGACTGTCATATGCCGATACGAGTATCCGTTTTCACAGGAGAAACCAAGTCTTCGCCTCTGTATTCGATAAGGGAATTCGGCAACACGTGCATACTCCTCGCACTTGATAAAGTTTTGGAGTATGCCGATGTCATAAACCTGATACAGGTCGATGAGACAGACAGGATGCTTACCCGCAAGGATGTTCCGCTGTTCGATATGGACGCTTTTCGCGAAGCGGCGGTCAACGCATTCGTCCACAATAAGTGGGTCGACGGAAATGCACCGATGATAACCGTCTACAGCGACCGCATCGAGATACTTTCGCGCGGCGCACTGGCCAAAGGACAGACCGTAGAAGGTTTCTACTTAGGAGAATCCGTGCCCGTAAATCAGAAACTGTCCGACATTTTCCTTCAGCTGCATATCAGCGAACGTTCGGGCCGCGGAGTGCCGACAATAATCGAGACTTACGGTAAAGACGTTTTCGATTTTCGGGAAAACTCTATCGCCGTCACGATACCTTTCAACAGGATCGTACGGCCGACCGGCTCCGACAGACATACAAGTCAAGACGAAAATGACGGCGAATATTACAAAGTACCGCTCAATCCGCGCCGCAAAAAAATACTCGATGAGATCCGTAAAAATCCCGGCATAACCCAGGCGGAACTCATCGATATAATCGGCATAGGAAAAACCGCGATACAAAACAATATAAGTTTTCTGAAGGAAAACGACTACATTTACCGTGTCGGCTCGAAGAAGACGGGGTACTGGAAGTTAAAGTAAAAAACTTCAGCTCTCTCGATTTGAAAGTTGAAGTTTCTTGCTCCTGAGTTGAAGTTTCTCCTTATTGAGTTGAAGTTTCTCACTTTTGAGTTGAAGTTTCTCCGGCTAATATCTCCTTCAGGTATTGCCCCGTATACGACTCTGCGACCTCAGCCACCTCTTCCGGCGTTCCGCACGCGACGAGTGTCCCACC
>CAMYCF010000019.1 GCA_947254375.1 uncultured Mobilibacterium sp.
CGTCGCACCCCACGTGGGTGCGTGGATTGAAATTAGTTGGATCTTAAAATGTTTATATGCGGCACCGTGTCGCACCCCACGTGGGTGCGTGGATTGAAATGAAAAAATGATGAAAGAACGACCGCTTAAACAAGTCGCACCCCACGTGGGTGCGTGGATTGAAATCTACTGATGAAGCACAGGAGTTGGTTGATAAATAGTCGCACCCCACGTGGGTGCGTGGATTGAAATTCAAAAGGATAATCACACAGCTGAACGAGCAAAACGTCGCACCCCACGTGGGTGCGTGGATTGAAATGGGTTAAATTTTAGCGCCTGATTAATTCGGCGCATGTCGCACCCCACGTGGGTGCGTGGATTGAAGTATTCAGGGCAAGGGGCATGAGGAGAAGAACGACTATTCGCACTCCCTTGCGGGTGTGTGGGTTAAAATACATACTCGTTATTTCGACCCGTCATTTGCTTTATCGCATCAGTTTGCACTTGCTGGAATTGGAGCAAATTGATTATTGGAACGCTTGCAAACGAAAAAATCGCACCTCCATTGGAGGTGCGCATGTTTAAGTTTTAATGTCATGTCTTTAAAGTTGATGATTTCGTCTTATTTTCTCACCATCTCGTCGAGCGTTTGACCGTCGGGCCCTTTCCGCTCACTCCATCCGTTGTTGCTGCCGCCGATTACGAAAGTTGCTGCAGCGCTCGGAGATTGGAATGATACGGAAACCTTGAGAATATATTTTTCTCCGACTTTCTCTATGTCTCCGTTCCTAAGAGCTGTTTGTCTTTGGCGTTCGATTGCAGGGCTGATACATTTATGGTCGAGATCGATCTCGGAACCCTCGAGCACATCGAATTTTTCGCCGTAATACATACCCAATCCGCGGACCCCGTTTCGTGTCGTGTGTAATATCTTCTTGGCGTCAAGATCTTCTTTGTTGCTGTACATTTTATAGCCTTGAGTGGCCATTATGAATTTTATCTCTTCATAGACCTCTTCGACCAAAGGAAGGTCATATTCGTCTATTTCGTATTTAGGCATTGCCGAGTTTTCGACCTTAAAACGCTTTGATTCCTGCGCCTGGATTATCGCATATTTTTCAAGGGCGTTTATCATGTCCAATGTGAACGTTTTGTTATCTGCAAGAAAGAGTATCGCCTTGTTCCAGAAATCTTTGGATCTGTTGTGGTCGTCAAGCCGTCCGACATAGATCTGAGCGATCCTGTTGTCGTCGTTTTCGCTGATGAGGTAATAGATGCCAGGACGGGTCACTCCGGGAAGTTTTTTCGCCTCTGAGAGAAGCGGTCTCGGTATGATGTAGGTCGTGATCGTCGACAGGTGACGCCTTACGGAACGGAGGCCGTCCGGCTCGCCGTTGTAATAAATCATTTCCAGTTTCTTGCTGATCGCCATTTTACAGTCCTTTCGATTTGGTGTATTTTGTCCTTTTACCGTTGCCGTATTTTACGAGGAGCCCTTCTTTTACCATGCTGCTGAGCAGGCGGTTCGATGCAGCCTGACTTACATCGAGTAGGGAGTCGGCCTCGGGGCGCGTTATCTCGCCGTGCTCATCGAGGTGGTCAAGGATCCTGCTTTTAGGGTCGTCATCATTTCGTCCGATCACACGGGTAAAATTCATGTTAGGTAAAGTTATCTTGAATGCGTTGCTGCTGATCTGTATTTCCGGTTTTCGTTCGCTTTGCGCGTATGCGTCGAAAATTTTCGGTATCCCTGTCACGTACGCTTCGATGAGCTTAAGCCGATAAAAGATCTTTGCAAGATCCTCATTCCTGCAAACGGATAGGCCCAGCATGATATCGTCCCGAGCAATGCCTTCGGGCAGGCCGCCTACCGATAGGAACTCGATCCTGTCTTCATATATACCGACGAGGTTGTCTGCGTTTAGCGAATAATCTCTGTGCACAATAGAATTTACGAGTGCCTCTCTGAGCGCTTCGCTCGGATAATCCCGTGAATCGAATCGATACAAGCCGTCGAAGGGGGCGGTTGTACGGTTTTGCAGATCGAGATAAGTATACAGTTCTTCGAGTTGCTTGAAAAGGGAACCGGAAAATTCTTTCCTGCCCTGAAAGTGTTTTTTATCGGTGCCCGAAAAAATCGCCGCCTTGATAGTGTAAGGGCATTGGTCGGAGATCAGTAATCCCGTATTTGAGTACATGTCGTCTTTTGAAATGACACCGAGACTTTTCATTTTTGCCCGATCGAAATCGATTTTTCGCCTATCGAATTCTTTGGCGGCGTACTCGAAAGAAAGCTGTTGCTCCATGGAGCGCATGGATCCGAAACAGTCGCCGTCGGTTTCTTTTATCATTTTTCGAATGGCCGTATCCGTTGCCGGATCGCTGGAAGTACCGTGCCTGACATAGACACCGGCAGGCCTGAGTCCCTTGCTCTGCAAATAATAAGGACGCCCGGTTCCTCTTTGCACCCGGACTTTTACTATTATCTTACCATCTTCTATTACAGGCTAATATCTCACAAACATTGTAATGTCGGGCTTCACCGAGTCTCTGATCATGTTGTTCATTCTCAGTATAACATCGTCGGGATCTTCTATGCCTGCGATGGATCCGTCATCGTGTACTCCTATGTATATCGTCCCGCCGTCTGTATTCGCAAAAGCAATGGCCGTTTTGACTATGTCATCTGTAAGTTTGGACTTGAGTTCCGTGGTTTCACTTTCCGTAAAATTCATGCTCTTCATCTCCGTTAAAATCATTAGTCATATCGTTTCTTGTCATCATTCCAATCAATCTCCTCATTCTTATCAAGAACGGTTCGGCGTGAGGAGAATCAGATGTATGGTGGTAGAAAGAGCCGATAAAAAACGCCCGGAGACTTTGCGAACTCAGGGCGTATCTAAACACAGTTGATCAAATCTATTCTTTTTACAGCGGCGCCTCGTTCGTGTATTTGCGGGCCTTTTCCTCGCCGCGGAGGACCCTGCCGATGCCGGAAGCGAGGGCTTCCATTTCGAATGCACCCGGGATGACGACCGCAGGTGCGATGAAGCTCACCTTTTCGATGACGGCGTCCGTGAACCTCGAATTGAATGCGACTCCGCCCGTCAGGATGATTTTATCGACCTTTCCGTTCACTACGGTGGCCAGACTTCCGATGTCTTTGGCGAGCTGGATCACCATCGCGTCGAAGACAGTCTTCGCAAAAGCGTCGCCCGCGTCGATCTTTTTGAGGACTTCGCGCATGTCGGCCGTGCCGAGGTAGCCCGTGAGGCCGCCCTGACCTTTGAGCTTTTTCTGCATTTCCTTTTCAGTGTATTTGCCGGAGTAGCACAGGCGGACTAACTGTCTGCAAGGGACGCCTCCCGATCTTTCCGGCGAAAAACCGTTCTCGTCGTCGCCGCAGATGTCGACGATCCTGCCGTTTACTATGAGGTTGGTCGAGCAGCCGCCGCCGAGGTGGCAGACGATGTATGTCTGCTCGTAGACTGTCGTTCCGTCGCGTTTCGCCTGTTCGAAGCACACGGCTCTGCTGTTGAGAACGTGGGTGAGGAATGGGCGTTTTATTTCCGGAAGGCCGGAAAGCGTAAATACTTCGTCCGGTTTTCCCGTGCCGCATACGAGGTCGTACGCGTAGACCGGGATGCCGGCTTCGAGTGCCATTTCGTGTGCGATGATTATTCCGAGGTTCGCCGGATGCGGGTTTTTGGTGTTACGCGCGAGCTCGGTGAATTTGTCGTCGATTTCGTATGCGCCCGGCTCGAGTTCCGCGACCGCGCCGCCTCTCGAAGCGATGCCGTCGAGGTCTTTTACGGTCTTGCCGTGTTTCTCCAGGAAGGCGCGCACGGCGTCGAGCCTGAAGCCGTACTGGTCATTTATATCTTTGAATGCCGAGAGTTCCTCCGATGTGTGCATCAGAGATTCGGAGCAGAGCTCCTTTTCACCCTCGAAAAGGGCGACCTTCGTCGAGGTCGATCCCGGATTTATTACGAGTATGAGATTTGCCATCTTACTTCCTCCGTGCAAAAAATTATCGCGCATCGTGGCGCTCCGTTGATTTTATCATCGCGGGTGCCCTCGTGCAAGACCGCCTGTGCAATCGTAAAAGGTCGTATTTACCCTCGCGCAAGACCGCAGGGATCTCCGTGCGTGGCGATTTTTACCGCGGCAGGCCGCCTTTACAATTCCGGTAAAATATATTATCTTTTGGGTATGAGGACGTCGTGATAAAAAGGAAAAAACATGGACATTCATAAAGAACTTTTGTCGCTTCGTGACGACGGATATGCCGATTTTCAGAGCAAGCTCGTTCCCTATGTCGACCGTGAAAAGATAATAGGTGTGCGCGTCCCGGCCCTGCGAAAACTCGCGAAGGCGTGCGTAAAAGACGGCTCTTACGCCGGATTTCTGGGTGAGCTCCCGCATGAATATTACGATGAGGACATGCTCCACGGGATCATCATCTCGGAGCTGAAGGACCGGGATGAGTGCCTCGCGGAACTCGAGCGGTTCCTGCCGTACGTCGATAACTGGGCGGTATGCGATGTGATATCGCCGAAGGCGCTCGGTAAAAACAGGGAGCTCCTCCTCGGGCGGATAAAAGTTTGGAGTGAGTCCGACGACGTGTATACGTGCAGGTTCGGTCTTGAGATGCTGATGACGTATTTCCTGGACGACGGTTTTGAACCCGCTTATTTCGAGATACCGGCCCGAGTGCGCATGGACGAATACTACGTAAAAATGATGATCGCCTGGTTCTTCGCGACCGCTCTCGCAAAGCAGTGGGACGATGCGATCGTATATATCGAAGACGGGCGGCTCGACATGTGGACGCACAATAAGGCGATCCAAAAGGCGAGGGAGAGCTACAGAATCACGGCTGAGCAGAAGGAGTATCTGAAGACTCTGAAGATGAAAAATATATAAGGTGAATATAGAACGATAAAGAGTCGGTAGGAGCTTATGAAAGTCCATAGCTACTACCGACCTTTTAAAATCTTGAGATCAGATATTACTGATCACATTATGAGATCGCCTTTAAATGATCCAATTTTTCTTTTAGCGTGTCCGTGCTGAATCCAAACAAGTCTGTATCCGAATTTTCCAAAAAGTCCAGGATATCCAGGTGTAGTGCCAGCTGTTCATCAGGCATGGCTTCGAGCTCAAAGACATCGTCATTTAATCTCACATTGTCGACCCATTCATACATCGTTTCGAAGTTGATTTTGCCGTTTAAGTATTCTTCTGCCATATGGATAACATCTTTTTTTGTGACCGTATAGGGTGATTCCGGATCAACAGCAACAAGAGAATATTTTTCCGGAACGTTTGGGTCGATGTCTTTAGCTTCGATTTTTAGCTTTATAAATTGTTCGAGTTTTGCCGTAATCATTCTAAACCACTCCTTTGGCTTATTATCACTTAACATGAGTCTAACAGCAATATTTTTTACTTTCAATCAAAAATCCTTTGTGGTAGAATTGAGACACGATATAAGTTAGACATAACTAACCAACAGAAAACAAAGGATGGGAGGTCGTTAAAAAATCATTATGAGGAAAACAGCAAAACAAAGCGGGCGCAGCCTGTTGGGGGCTTTTATCGCCGCGCTTATGATCGTTTCGCAACTTTGCTGCGGGATGACCGCTTTTGCCGACACCGCAAAAGAAGTGAAGGGTGTTTCGGTGAGCGAGTACAACAAGGGCAGCACGAAGGTGGAGCGCACGGGAGATTTCGCCGACTATCAGAACTGGTTCGACAACATCGTATCCGTAGAGGTCGACGGTGTCCCTTTTACAAAGGATTCCGATAAGCCGGGCGGCTACGAAAAAGAGGATTTCGGCATATATGAGCCGACTGTTGCGATCTATACGGATTACGGTGCCGTTAAGAAATATGTAATAAAATCTAAGGGCTACAAAGATTTTGTTTGGCAGGGAGAGCAGAAGGATGAGGCAGGATCCACTCCTTCGGAAGAACCGTCGGGGCCGAGCAACATATTGAAGCCTTCGGCGATCAAACTCGATAAAGCGGATTCAAAATCGACACAGACATTCCTTACGGATCAGTCGAAGTCCAAAGAGTTCGAGGCGTGGCTCAAAAATATCGTATCGGTCACGATAAACGGGGAGAGCAGCAAATTTTCATATGAGGATTTCAGCTATCTCGGAGTCGATCCTTACATCGATATACCGAGCGCATACGATCCGACGGCTAAATACGTAATAAAAGCAAAAGGTTATTTCGACTTCGTTTGGCAGGGCAAAGAGCTGCCGTCGAAAGATTACACGGATAGTGACGGTCACAGCGACACGGGCGACGATCCCGGAGAAACTCCGGCGGTAAAAAAAGCGCTCGGAGACTTTCACACAGTGACCGTGTCGACCGATAAAAATCCGTTCGTCCAGGTGTTCAAGGGCAAAGACTGGCAGCCGACCGAGAAGTGGATGGAAAGCGTGAAAGAGGTCTACGCCAACGGTGAGAAAGTAAAGTTCGCTGTTAATTCGTTCTTCGACGATGACCTCGGACCTTTCGGCTTCCACTACATGGACATCATCACAGATAAGGCCGAACTGCGCAATTTGATAATAAAATCGCCTAAGTACGAAGATTTTATCGAGCTCTTCGGCGAGGGTGCCGTGGGCGAAAAAAGCATCATCGCCGCTCCGGGTGCTTTCGCGTCGCCGGAGTCGGTCAGAGCGGATTTTACGAAAGTTGATATTTCGATAAAAGGGACTGAAAAAGTTCTCGCGTACGATATTTTCCTCCGCGATCTTCAGGGGAACAAAGTAAAGCCGAACAAGCCGGTAAAAGTTTGCATACGTATACCGAAAGGTTCAGGCGCACCGGATCACGTTTACCACATCGTGAACGGCAAAAGGACCGAAGAGAAGTTCGCACTCGAGGAAGACGGCGAATATGTCGTGTTCGAGACCGCCGATTTTTCGGAGTGGGCGATAGTTTGGGGAGACCCGGCGGAAGAAGTCAATACGGGCGACGATCAGGCCACGGGCGACCAGACGAAGCCGGCCGACAACGCAGGAAAGTCTGCGAATAAGTCCGAAGTCGCGGTCGTAAAAAGCGGACCTTCTACAGGTGACGCGAACAGCATCGGTCTCTATTCGGTGCTCGCCGTTGCCGCCCTTGCAGGCATGTATGTGTTTTACGGCAAAAAAAGAGGCGGAAGGTCATATAAGAATTAAGCGAATAAAATAAGACGATATGATCCTGTAAAAGATCGAATTTTACCGAAGTGAGTGTGCGGCGCGTAAGCCGATCCGGCTTATAAAATCGCACACTCATTTTGTGTGCGGCGTTTTTTTCGAACTTTTATCGGCGCACTCCAAATAAATGTTCGGAGAAACGCCCGAAATCGGCACCTTTTAGCCCCGAAACGACCGATAAAACGATTTTACCGCTTTATATATCATTGACTTTTAAGACCCTCGTGATAAATTTAATGTGTAATATTTTTTGCGGAAGCGGAGGCTTGAAAACATGAAAAAAGTAGCGGTCATCATGGGCAGCGACAGTGATCTGCCTATCGTTGAAAAGTGTATAAACGAACTTAAGAAATACGAAGTGCCGACGGAAGTTCACGTATATTCCGCGCACAGGACGCCCGAAGAGGCGATAGATTTTGCGAAAAACGCGGAGAAGAACGGCTTCGGCGTGGTCATATCGGCGGCGGGGAAAGCGG
>CAMYCF010000020.1 GCA_947254375.1 uncultured Mobilibacterium sp.
CATCTCCTCAGACAGCTTGTATATTATATCCAGCCCTGCGCCCTTTGTCAACACTGCTGAAGGCTTTTTTTGATAAAAATTTTTAATTATCGCACCATCATCGCGGCGTAAAAAGAAAGCCCGCATCTTTCACGATGTCGGGCCTTCCCTGCGGTCCTTCGAAGCTTTAATTAGAAGCTGTCATTCGGATATATGATCTGACGCTTTTTATCGCGGGGATCAGCGGTCGTTTTGCCTTTTTCTGCTTACGGCGACGGCCGAAAGAGCGGACAGCGATACCAGGAGCATTCCAAAAGGAAGCGATGTGTCGTCACCTGTCGAAGGCGCGACCGTTTTTTCTTTTTTACCGCCGTTGTCTTTGTTTTTATCCTTATCCTTATCTTTATCTTTGTTCTACTTGTACAGAGCTTTTACCGTTACATCCGCTGCAGGCATCGAGAACGTTGTCTCAGCCTTGGAAGCGTCCGCCAAAGCGGCGCCGCCCTTAACGACTTCCCACCTGTCGAAGGCCTTTCCTTCCGGAGCCTTATCGGCTTTTATCGTGACCTTTTCGCCTGCCTCGCAGGACGTCCTGTCGGCTGTACCGTTTTCAACTTTTACGGAGAACTTCTGCGCCGGTTCTACGGTTATAGTTCCCGAGAAGCGGTATTTCGCATCCTGAAATTTTGCGGTCCCCTCTTTGGACGGATCCACGAGCACGAGATCCTTGCCGTCGACCTTGAGATTGGTCAGGTTTTTATCTTCCAATATAACGGTGCTTCCGTCAAACGACTTCAGCGGATTTTCGATCCTTCCGGCCTTCGCCGTCCTCGTGATCTTCTGGTCCGTAGCATCTACGCTGTACTTGTGCTCCATTTTGGAGAGCGGGCTCAGGTCGGCGATGCTGTTTCCTTGGACCTCAAGGAGCTGCAGCTTCGTGAGATCTTTGAGCGGAGCGACATTTTCTATTCTGTTGTTCGCGAGCGACAGTGATGTCAGCTCGGTCATTCCGGCGAACGCGCCGAGGTCGCTTATCCTGTTACCGCTGAGTCTGAGTTTCTGCAGATCCGGGAAATTCGTCCTGAAGTCGACGCCGTCGAGCTTTTCTATTTTATTTTTGCCGAGATCGAGTTCTTCGAGAGAAGAAAGCCCTTTCATCGTGCTGATGTCCGATATCTCGTTTTCCTCGAGATGAAGTTTTTCCAGCTTGCCGAGGGAACTCAGCGCCGAAACGTCGCTGAGTTTGTTCGTGTCGAGCCTGAGATCCGTGAGTTCGGTGAGGCCGGCGAGCGGAGCGACGTCTTTTATCTGATTGTCATAGAGATATAGCGTCCTGAGATTTTTGAGGTCCTTCAGCGGAGCGATGTTCTCAATTTCGTTTTCGCCCAAGCTGAGAGAATTAAGGTTCTCGAGAGTCGCCAGCGGCGAAATGTCCTTGATGTTGTTCGTATAAAGGCCGAGGCTGTACAGCTTTGTCAGGCCCGCAAGCGGCTTGATGTCGCTGATTTTATTGTCGTTGAAATTTGCGAACTCGAGGTTCGTCATCTTCGCGACAGGAGTGATGTCGGATATTTTGTTTTTCGACACCTTTAACGAAGTGAAATGAGTGGCATACTCGAGCCCCTCTATATTTTCCGCTCCGAGGCTCTCGAAGTCGCTGAATATGAGCTTCGCGACAGCTTCCTTCGTGATGTCCCGATCGGGCTTATACCCCATCCTTTCATTTATATACTTTTTGATGTGGTCATCTTTGATTACGTTTCCGCCGTCGGCAAAAACAGGTGACCCAAGGACGGGTGCAAAGATGATCGCGCATCCCGTCATTACAGATACGATACGTTTTATGAAACCGTTTTTCATAGGCATATCTCCCTTCGTTTTATCGATACGGAAATAACGTCCGTTGGTTAGTTTCATCTAACTGCAAGCCCCATTATACGCCTATGCTGTCTTTTGTGCAAACCGCAAGAATGAGATTTTATGTAAACCATAAGATTGAACGACGAGTCCTTTTATGGTAAAATCCGTCTCGGTAGAGTAAATATCAAGCGTCAAGTGTCACGGAATGGGATGTTGTCCGTGAACGAAGATCCGCGGATCGCGGTTTGGTATTGCATCCACTACTGCAAGATATTATATATGGGAACACACCTCCTGGTTATAGTATGCTGCAGTATTTTTTGGGTTGCATCGAAGGGAGGTTTTTTATTATGGAAAACAGCACATCAAGGACTCAGCAGATCGTCACCATCGCATTTCTGATGGCCGTCGAGATCGTGCTCACGAGGTTCGCGTCGATAACGACGCCGTATTTCAGGATATCGTTCGGCTTTCTGCCGATCATCATCATCGGTATCATGTACGGACCGCTGTGGGCAGGCACCGCTTACGCCGTAGGAGACATCATCGGAGGAACGCTTTTCCCTGTGGGACCGTTTTTCCCGGGCTTCACCCTTTCGGCTTTTCTGGTCGGACTGATCTACGGTCTATTCTTCTATAAACGCGAGATCACGTTGCCGAGAGTCATTATCGCATGCGTCGTCGTAGTCGGCGGAGTCTATCTCGGGCTCGGCACGCTCTGGCTCACGACACTTCTCGGCAAGGGATACATGGTCCTTCTGCCGGTCAGGATCGTAAAAGAGCTCATCACCCTGCCTATCTACATCGTCCTGATCATGGCTTTAAAAACGGCTTTCGAGCGTATCTTAAAGTCCTCGCAGGCTCACTGAAAAGCAAAAGCGCAGAGCCGGCGCATCATCGCCGGTAAAAAGAGCGACGCGCGGTAAAGATCCGCAAACGCCGCCCGGCACAAATAACATCCTAAAAAAGCAAGAGCGTCCCGGGCCATGCCTGTGACGCTCTTATTTTACTGTATACATCCTCTCGGAGTCTTCCTTTTTACACGGGTCGAGGAGCTCCGCCGCGACCACCTCCAGCACCCCCGTGCCGAAAGTTATTTTTATCAGATCGCCCGTCTTTATCTCGGTGCCCGGCTTCGACACCTTGCCGTTGACCTCGATCCTCCCCTGCTC